>CAWCLQ010000014.1:0-454631 GCA_963796445.1 uncultured Alphaproteobacteria bacterium
TAACCGTCATAGCGCTCCATGATGACATGCTCGCCGGGCTTGAACTCGACCAGCTTGAAGGACCCGACCCAACAACATCTTCGTTGTTACGTGGGTGGTTTTTTGGGTCTTGGCCATCACCGTAAATATGTTTGGGGATGATCGACATGGGCTGTCCGGACATCGCCAGCATGAGCGCAGGGTGCGGCTTGGACAGGTTCAGCACGGCAGTGTGCTCATCCGGTGTATCCACGCTTGTCACAGGCGCGAACATTGACTTGAAGGGGTGAAATTCCTTGATCACATCCACAGAGAAAGCAACGTCATCGGAAGTGATTGGCGTACCGTCATGGAATGTTGCGTTCTCTTGCAGATACAGCGTCACTTTAAGCCCGTCGTCGCTCACTTCCCAGCTTTTGGCCAGGTACGGCTGCGGGGTCCAGTCTTCGTCATAGCGCAATGGCGCGGCGAAAAGCTGTGCGCCTACAAGTCCGGTTACAATACCCGATTGCACGGCTGGATTCAGCACCCGCGGTGTGCCCGTCATTGCAACAACAAGTTGTCCGCCCATTTTGGGCGTCTCCTGGGCCAGAGCAGCCCCGATCGAAAGCGCCGAGATGGCGACCGCCGAAAGTAAATGTTTCAGTTTTTTTGGCACGGTTTGATCTCCCTGATCTAATTTTTTATCGGCACGCAAACGACCGTGAAAAAAGGCTATCTCGGCGGCCTTGGATCAAAAAACTGATTTATTGTGCGCCATTCCTACATTTTTTGCGGGAATAGGGTATATCAAGCTGTCAGCGTGTTAAAAATTCCGTTGTTTTTCATATCGATACATCTCTCAATGAAAGCAGACACAAGCCGGGGAGGCTCCACCCCCTTTATAGTGGCGATGCCGAAAGTAGGCGGGATGATTGCATCCTTTATAGGCACGATCACGTAGTGCAAATCGTTCTCGTGGTAATCCAGTGGCCGTATGTTCAGGATCGATACACCAAAGCCGATCCCGACAAGTGCTCGCAGAATTTCCGACGACCTTGTGGAATGGTCTACTTTGGGCGACAGGCCGACTGCATCGAAAATCTCTTTGAAATACTCACGCGCGCCTGGCAGATCCAGCATGATAACGGACCTTTCAGCCAAATCTGTCAACGATACGGCGTCTTCCAGCGCCAAAGGATCAGTACGTGGAACAATTGCGAACGGTGGCGCATCAAACAGTGGCGCGAAATTGAGCTTTTGATCAGGCACATTGCGATAGGTGAACGCCAGATCGGCTTCCCCCTTATGGAGGGATTCCATCACCCTGAAGATAGACCCCTCAAGAACGGAAAAGGACATCTCCGGATAGGTCTTGGTCATTCTACTCAGCACAGGTGGCAGCACGGCAGGAGCAGCGGTAGAATAGCAGGCGATGCGCACTGCGCCGCTCAGATCACCGGCAACCGATTGCATTTCAGCCTCGAAATGGCGCGATTGCTGGATAAAGACACGGATCAGCGTTAAAGCTACCGCCCCTTGCGGAGTGGGCCAGATGCCACGTGCAGGCGTACGGATGAACAGGTCGTAGCCAAGCCCACTTTCCACAGTGTCGATCGCTGCGGTGATTGAGCTTTGCGAAATAGCCAGTTCCACCGCCGCGCTGGAAATTGAACCAAGCCGTCCGGCTGCCTCGACATAACGCAACTGTTTTAGGGTATATCCAAGCATGACCTTCCCCCAGAAATCCAAGGACCCCAACACAGATAAAACTATTTTCTCAAAGAATGAAACCCCTCTAGCCTGTCCGTGACATTCCGGAGAAGGAACCAACCGATGACCACCACGATTTACGTTGCACGCAAAATCATCACGATGAACCCCAACCAGCCCGAGGCCACGCATGTCGCTGTCCGCGAAGGCAAAATTCTTGGAGCAGGAAGGCTGAGCGATCTGGAGGGCTGGGGCGACTACGTTCTAGATGACCGTTTCGCCGACAAGGTGCTGATGCCCGGTTTTGTCGAAGGTCATGCGCACACGATGGAGGGCGCGCTTTGGCAGTTCACGTATGTGGGTTGGTTTGACCGGATGGATCCGGACGGCAAGGTCTGGCCGGGTTTGAAATCCATTGATGCGGTGGTCGACCAGCTTAGCGAAGCCGAGCGAGCGATGGATGACCCTGACTCTCCTTTGCTCGGGTGGGGGCTTGACCCGATCTATATGGACAACGTGCGCATGACACGCACCGATCTGGACCGGGTCAGCAGCACCAGACCGGTCGGGATCCTGCACGCTTCGGGCCACATCCTGAACGTCAATACCAAGGGGCTGGAACTGCAGGCCTTCTGCATCAGAGCAATAATCATCCAGGCATCCCGCTGGCAGATGACGGCCTGCCAACGGGCGAATTGAAAAGCCCCGAGATCATGACCCCCGCAGGCCAGCATGTCGGCATGGACCGCGCCTTTCTAGCTGCCGATCCGCAGGGCTTACGCAACTACGCCAAGCTGTGTGTGCGGGCGGGCGTGACCACCTCTTCGGACCTTGGCCAGCAACTGAACGATGATCTGGTAGACATGTTCACTGAGGTAACAAACGAACCGGGTTTTCCCGTCTGCCTTGTGGCGTTCAGGATCAATTTCGGCGTCTCGCCTGAAGAATTAGTGGATTACACGGCATCGCTGAAGTCTCGGACAACAGATCGGCTCGATCTGGGCGCATCAAGGTCGTCGCCGATGGCTCGATCCAAGGATTTTCCGCAAGAATGCTCTGGCCTGGCTATTACAACGGCTCTGAGAATGGCCTTTGGTATGTGGCGCCGGACCAACTGGCGCAAATTTATGAGCGCGCCCTGAAAGCGGGTGTCCAAGTTCATACGCACACCAATGGCGATGAGGCCACGCAACTGACCATCGACACATTAGAGGAGGCACTGCGCAAGGCGCCGGATTTCGACCACCGCTTTACCTTGCAACATTGCCAACTGGCGTCCGAAGCACAATTTCGCAAGATGTCGCGGCTGGGTATGTGCGTGAACCTTTTTGCCAATCATCATTTCTATTGGGGGGATGAGCACTATACCCTGACCGTCGGGCCAGAGCGGGCAGAGCGGATGAACGCCTGCCGCACCGCGCTGGACTCAGGTGTACCGATGGCGATCCATTCGGACGCCCCGGTAACACCTCTGGGGCCGCTCTTTACCGCTTATTCTGCCGTCATCCGCCTCACTCCTTCAGGCCGCGTGCAGGGGATGGGCGAGAAAATCAGCGTCGCACAAGCGCTGTATGCGATCACGATGGGTGCCGCGATCACGATGAAGATGGATCACCAGATCGGGTCGATTGAGGTGGGCAAGCGCGCCGATTTCGCAGTGCTCGAAGCCGATCCGGAGACGCTGAACCAGAAGCGATCAAGGACGTGCCGGTCTGGGGTACGGTACAAGGCGGGCGCATTTTCCCAGCTGATGCGCTGTGATGGACCTGCCGGTCACCGTGATCGGAGGTTATCTTGGCGCGGGCAAGACAACGCTGGTCAACCACTTGTTGCGACACAATGAAGGGTTGCGGCTGGCGATTCTGGTCAATGAGTTTGGCGATATGGCTATCGATGCCGACTTGATCGAAGCGCAGGACGGCGGGATGATGTCGATTTCGGGCGGCTGCGTCTGCTGTGCGTTTGGCAGCGATCTGATCGGTGCGCTTGAAGACATGCTGGCGTTGAGCCACGACCTGATCACGTGCTGATCGAAGCCTCTGGCGTGGCACTTCCCGCCTCCATCGCAACGACTGTGAGCCTGATGAAAGGGCTGCGCTCCGATGCTGTGCTGGTGTTGGCCGACGCTGAGCAAATCCGTAGAAATGCCACGCACCGCTATCTGTCCGACACGATCGAACGGCAATTGGCACAAGCCGATATTTTGCTGCTGACCAAGGTTGATCTGGTAGCGCAGGACACACTGGATGCCGTGACAAAGTGGCTACGCGAAAAGGTACCTGCCACTCGCATCCTTACCGTTAGCCGGGGCGAGGTGCCGGTATCGGCGGTGCTCGGCGCATTGCACCTACCTGCGCGACGAAGTGCGCAGCCTCCTGATACGGGCCACGGCCGTTTTGCGTCAATGGTACTGAAACCCGAACGCTCCGTCGATGCCGCAAGCCTCGCGTGCGCGTTGGCAGCAGACCCCTGCGTCACCCGCGCGAAGGGCTTTGTCGATACCGAATCCGGTATGGCCTTGATCCATGTGGTCGGGCACCGTCATGCAGTTGAACCGGCCTTTGGTGATCATCTGGCAGGCGTGGTCTGTATTGGCCTGAAAGATGACTTTGCCCGGAGCGATTGCGCGCACTATTGGATGCGGCCTGCGAGACAAACGCATCAGCGTGAAAATTCGTATCCTGCGAAGCGTTTCATTATCTCGGGGCGCAGTTCAGGATAAGGTCCATCCAGAACCATTTGCCGCGATCCAGTCTCAAGTATTTGCCGAAAACCGGTGCGCAGGGTCGGCTTGTCTCCGGCCTCAGTTGTGTCGCGATTGTCAGCGTCACCGATGTCGACGGCATAGACCATGCGCCCTACCCCGGCCCAATAGATCGCGCCCGTGCACATCACGCAGGGTCCGCCAGAAATGTAGGCGGAACAAATATTGAGCGCGTCGACCCCCAAAGTGTTGATGGCATTTAGCAGCATAACCATCTCGCCGTGTTTGGTCGGATCTCCTGTGCGGCGCACATGGCATTCGCCTTCGGCCACCACGTTGCCTTCAATATCGGCCAATACGCAGCCATAGGGCTCATCCTGATTGCGCCGAGCGCGCCAGCCAGCCTCGTTCGCGCGGCGCAACAAGGCCAGGTCCATTTCGTCAGTGAAATGCGCAAAGCGCGGTACGTCATGCTTGGTGGGAAGAGACATCGCGCTGTCCTCATTAACCTGTCGAGATCAGCACCAGGTTGGTGCCCTGCTCAAGGCTAGAATATGGTCGGAGCTGGTGTCACATGGAAAAGTACTGAGGGTGTGATCGTTTGGGTGTTGTCAGACGGATTTGAACCCGTCTCCGCAAGGACAATGAAGCTGCCCCTTATGCCGCGCCGAAGCGCGCCACTCTGCGAGAGCGGCGTCGCGGTTGAGCTTGAAGTTTTCACGGGAGTAGAGGTGGCGCTCCAGATTGACGTGGTTGTGAACAGAAGATTGAACGGAGACGAATTTCTGTAAACTTCGCATGCTGCGGAAGCGTTGCATGGCCCGCTCTCGTTGTCGAAACGGAAGGTGTGAATTCTCCGCCAATTATTGAGCCAGCAGCCCGTTTCCTGCTTTGCCGCATTCCATTTGCGCACAGTTCCAAAACAAAAACGGTTATTCCGAGTATGAAGGTTTTGAGCTATCTTGGAGCATCAGCCCTTGCGACTCGGGCAAGCAGGTTTCGGACGTTCGAGACATACCAGCGACCACCACGACGGGTACGAATGCCTTGGGCGTTCAGTTTTGAAGCAATGGCCCGTAAACTCGTGTGGCCTTCGGCGCGGAAGGCTTTGATCAACGGCTGGAGGTCGCGAGCGAAGCTGTCGGCATTGGTTATGACTGTTTTGCGCAGAGCAGTTCCATTGTCGCCGCACCTTCGCAGTGCGGCGGCGCCGTTGGGGTTGCCCAGCTTCACACCACGGGCCTTTGCGGCGGCCAGCGCCTCCTTCGTGCGCCGGGAGATCGCCTCGCGCTCCTGCTGGGCGACGAGCGCCATGATGCCGACGGTGAGGTCATTGGCCTGGGCATGTCGCAGGCGAGGAAGCGCACGCCGCTGTCGCGAAGGGTCAGCAGGAAGGCGGCGTTGCGGCTCAGGCGGTCGAGCTTGGCGATGACCAGAGTGGCGCCGGTGAGCTTCGCGAGATTGAGCGCGGCTTCGAGTTCGGGGCGGTCGTTGCGGCGGCCGCTTTCGACCTCGGTGAAGCGGCCGAGTACCTGTGCGCCGCGGCTGCGGCATAAGTCGTCGATCGCCTTGCGCTGCGCCTCGAGCCCCAGCCCGGAGCGCCCCTGCCGCGCCGTCGAGACCCGCTCGTAGGCGACAAGCTTGCAGATGGGACAGCACTCCTGACCATGTACACACCTGCCTGACGTTGGTTGCGCAGGTCTGTACATCGCTCGGATCACCTTAAATGCGTAGCGGATTTCGTGGGATTGGCGGTCTCAGACCTTTTTCCAATCCCGCAGGGGTGTCTCATGCTGAACGCCGTCCTTGTCCTCGTAGACTGTGACGAACCTGATGGTCATGCCTTCTCCGGCACCTGCGCCTGTCCCTCACCCAGTGCCATCGGCCCAAGCGAGACGAGGAACTCGTTGATGGTTTCGATGTTCCTGATGCCGAGAGAGCCAGCTATCGCCTTGAGGATGGTTTCGGCGAGCCATGCTCGATCGATCCCGTACTCGATCGCATTGGTGTCGAGACGCAATCCGTCCGCCTCCCCAAAGGAACCGGTTTGTCGAACCGTCCCCGGCTCCGGACCCGTTTCCTGCTCAACTTCGACAACCTCATCGTCATCCTCGGCGAGCCCAATCACCTGCCGCCCTTTGCGGGCAATCAATCTCGCACTCACCAGACGGGCTGGATCGACGCCCGCGGAGTTGAAGAACGCACCTGCAACAGTGTCGCCGGGCAGGTCGTACAGCGACAGAAGAAAGCCGAACCACTGCGCCCGTTCCTGATCGGTGAGCGTCCGCAGGTTCTGCGTAAGACCCCAGTGTTCGAGCAGTCGGAACCCGAGGTCCCGAAGGAACGGATCGCGCATGCTCTGCACGTCCGAACTGCTGCCATCTGAGATCGAGACCCGGAAGGCTCCCTTCTTGCCGTCTGATCGACGGGTGTAACCAATTGCGATGGCGATTTTTGTGAAGCCGAAACTCCGGATCAGGTTGGCTGAATTGGCGACGTATTTCCGGACAACGTCCTCCATCGTGTCTTCTATGGTCACCTTGATGTTCAGCCGCCGGCCCCACGAGCCGAGGCGCACCTCGGCCTCGACTACCGCCGCTAGCGTGATCTCGACATCGTCGAAATCTGGGCGATCCAGATCGAAGGAGGACCTGAAGCGTTCGAGGTTAAACTCTCGGCGGGTCAGCGGCTTGGCCGAAGGCGGGCGCCCTAGAACGACCTCCGCGAAGACTTTCGAGGTTTTTTCGCGAACCTCGCCGCTGGCAGATGCGACCTCGATTTTCTTCAGCTTGGGCGTGTAGACTAGAACAGCCTCGTGTGATGGCCTGTAGTAGTGGACGGTCCAGCCTCCTTCCTCGCGATGATTATCGATACTCGACAGGGGCCCGGGATGGCGCAGGGCGACCATAAAGGACGGCGGGTAATTGGCGGTCTCGGGTAATTCGAGGACGGACGCGGTGACCTTGCCCTTCAGTCCCAGAGCTTCCTGAACAGCGTCACAGAGCTTCTCGTCAGGGATTTCGTCTGTGTCGGCAACAGAAGCGTGGTCGAAGTCCACCTCGCAGCATGTGTAGTACGTCCGCCGTTCTCTGTAGCGCCGCGCGGCATAGAAGCTCTGGGCGTCGTGAAAGTGCATCGGGAAGACCGTGCGCATCCAGATGCTCTTGCACAGCAGATCAGGCTGGGACTTATACTGGTCGTAGTCGACATTCTGCAGCCGTTGGCCCGCAACCGTTTCGAGTGAGGTCGCTCCCTTGTCCTGGCCCATGTCGAGCACAGCGCCAGCGATGCCTTCAAGTAGCCCGATGATTTCCTTGTCCTCCGAACGCAGGTAAGCACTCAGCGCTGCCTTGCCTTGATCATCGGTCGTGCCCTCAGTGATTTCCGGCGGAGCGAGAAGAGTGTCGTCGGGCCGTTTGAAGCTGGCGAGAAACTGCCGGACCAGCTCAGCCGGGGCGCCCTGAAGGATGCTCCCGAGGTTCGGTCCGAATTCGCTCTTCTTACGCGCCATGAACTCACCTCAATGAACTACTGCTCTCGATTGATTCAACCTGCGATAATCATGGACAAATCCGTGATCGGCAAGCTCTGATGTTCGCTCCCTGTTCGCATTTCGATCGCAGCCCAAAGCGCATGTCCCACTAGGGGCTGCCGGGTGGCTTTTGGTTGGTAACGACACCAGCAAGCAAGGCCACCCGAGACATGAAACGACCCAATCCCTTGCCACCCGGCTATATGACGCCCGCAGAACGCCGAGCCGCACTGTGTCGCCTGCTGGCACTCGGGCCTGGTCCGCTTGCGGATGCGGGACAGGCGGAAGTATCTGACGAATGGAGAATTTCCGCTTCACTATCCGACCGACGAAGCGGTCATGCAACTCCAACTCACAGGAGAACCGCATGACCAAACAAGATCCCATCCCTGCCCGCCTGGCCGCGCTGAAGACCACATCGACGCCAGACCTGAAGCAACAATGGCGCGACCTGTTCGACAGCGAGCCGCCGCCGTTCAATCGTCGCTACCTCGAGAGCCGACTGGCGTACCGCATCCAGGAACTGGCCTATGGCGGGCTGAAGCCGGAGACCGTGAAACGGCTGGAAGCCCTCGGCGAACAGCTGGACGGCGGCGACCGCAAGAAGAGCCGCATCCGCGCCGACCTGAAGCCCATCGTGGGCACGCGCCTGATCCGTGAATGGCAGGGCGTCGAACATGTCGTCACCGTCACCGCCGACGGCTTCGACTGGCAGGGCCGCCCTTACAAGTCGCTGTCGGCCATTGCCCGCGCCATCACCGGCACGCGCTGGAACGGCTGGGTGTTCTTCCGGCAGAAAAACCACCGGAGGGCGCATGACCAAACCGATCGTCAGGAAGCTGCGTTGCGCCGTCTACACCCGGAAATCCTCCGAGGAAGGGCTGGAGCAGGAGTTCAACAGCTCCACGCCCAGCGCGAAGCCTGCGAGGCGTACATCGCCAGCCAGCGTTCCGAGGGCTGGGTGCTGGTCCGCGATCAATATGATGATGGCGGCATTTCCGGCGGCACGCTGGAACGCCCCGGCCTGAAAAGGCTGCTCGCGGACGTCGAGGACTGGCTTGGTGGACGTGGTCGTCGTGTACAAGATCGACCGCCTGTCGCGCTCGCTGATGGACTTTTCCAAGCTGGTCGAGGTGTTTGACCGGAATGGGGTGACATTCGTTTCCGTCACCCAGTCGTTCAACACCACAACGTCCATGGGGCGGCTGACGCTGAACATTCTTCTGTCCTTTGCCCAATTCGAGCGCGAGGTGACGGCGGAACGCATCCGCGACAAGGTCCGCGCCAGCCGGATGAAGGGCATGTGGATGGGCGGCGTGCCGCCGCTGGGCTATGAGGTGAAGGACCGCAAGCTGATCATCAAGGAGGCCGATGCCGCCAACATCCGCTGGATCTTCGCCCGCTTCATCGAGATCGGCTCGGGCACAGAACTGGCTCGGGAACTGGCGGCGCGCGGCATCCAGACCAGCCGTGGCAACCGGATCGACAAGAAGTACCTGTATCGTCTGCTGAACAACCGCGCCTACATCGGTGAGGCCGTGCACAAGGGCGATAGCTATCCCGGCGAGCATGATGCCATCATCGACAAGCGTGTCTGGGACAAGGTCCACGCCATCCTGACCGAAAGCCCCCGTAAGCGTGCCGCCCGCACTCGTGCCGACACGCCCGCGCTGCTGAAAGGGCTGCTCTACGGTCCCGACGGGGCGGCCTTCTCGCCGACCCACACGCGCAAGGGCGGCAAGCTCTACCGCTACTATGTCAGCCAGACGGTTTTGAAGCACGGTGCCGGATCATGCCCGGTCGGCCGGGTTCCAGCGGGCGAGATCGAGGCCGCCGTCATAGATCAACTCCGCGCCGTGTTCCGCCAGCCTGAGATCGTGGCGGGCACATGGAAGGCGGCCCGCGCGCAGGATGGCGAAATCACCGAGGCCGACGCCCGTGACGCGCTGACCCGACTCGACCCGCTCTGGGACGAACTCTTCCCCGCCGAGCAGGCGCGCATCGCGACCCTGCTGGTCGAGCGGATCGACATCGGCACAGACGGGCTGAATGTTCGCCTTCGCATGGACGGTCTGACCGGGCTGGCGCGCGAAATGATGGCTGATCTCGGAACGGCGGCATGACCCGCGCGAAGCCAGTGCCGGAAACGGTGACAGTGCATATCCCGTTCCGCCTCGTGAAACGAGGTGGGAGGAAGGAGATGCAGATGCCGGACGGGGCCCGCGCTACCGCGAAGACGGACAGCACGCTGGTAAAGGCTCTGGCCCGCGCGTTCCGGTGGAAGCGGATGCTGGAGTCGGGCGAGTTCGCCACCATCGCCGAACTGGCAGAGCGCGAGGGGATTGCACCGTCCTACATGACCCGCGTCCTCCGGCTCACGCTGCTCGCGCCCGACGTCGTCGATGCGATCCTCGACGGGAATGCAGGGACCGGAGGTGACTCTGGCACGGCTGCTGGAGCCGTTCCCGATAGAGTGGACGGAACACCCCGGCCACTTCGGGCAGATCCGCTGAAGCGGCCGTTCGCGACTGGTGCGGCGATCGGCCGAAGCGATGAAGATTTTCTGATGCGGGCCAGGGTGCAATCTTTCGGCTAGGCTCGACTTTGGCCCGCGTTGGAAAATCTCTCAGGGAGGAAGCCGCGGGGGTTGGGCGGCGTCTATGGGGAAAGAGCGCAGTGGGTTATGCTTGGGACTGCTGCGGATACGTTTTTTTTCAGATTGAAGGTGGCTGTTTGGGCGTTCCGCGAGCGCGGTTGCCTTGGAATTGGCTTTGGGCGCTGCCGGTTTGCACGTTCTACGTGACTTCCTGGATTGCTGTGCACAAGGGGATTTGGCCGGTTTGGCTGAGCCAACCGGTCTGCATAGGATGGGATAAACGGGCAATCGATCATGCGGCCTGTTTCCTCGGTGGAGCGCGGGATCGGGGAACCTGGCCACGCCGGAACGTTTCAATGATGCGCATTGAGCCACCGCAGCAGGGGCACGGTTCCCGCAATGTGAGTGGTTTGGGATCATCCTCGGATGGTGGTTCTTGCTCTGGCGCGCTTGCCCCGATCAGGGCGCGGACCTTTGCGATATTGGCCTTGCGTTGTGCGGAGGCCAGCAGTCCATAGTGGCGGATGCGGTGGAACCCGTCCGGCAGAACATGCATGAGGAACCGACGGATGAACTCGTGCGTATCAAGCCGCATGACCTTCATTCGGTCTCCGCGTTTGATCCGGTAGTCCTTCCATCGGAACGCCACGGTGTTGGCATCTGCGCGGACGAGGCGCTGGTTCGAGATCGCGACACGATGGGTGTATCGGCTGAGATAGGCCAGCACCTGTTCGGGCCCACCGAAGGGTGGTTTGGCATAGACCACCCATTCGCTTTTGCGGAACGGGGCCAGCCATTCGGCAAAGGCATCAGCGTCCGCCAACCGGGCCAGATCACTGAAGAAGGCAAGTTCTCCTGTTCGGTGCAGCGCGTCCAGCCCTTCAAGGAACAGCCGACGGAATAGACGCGCCAGCACGCGGACATGCAGAAAGAAGCCTGGCTTGCAGGCCACCCAACGGGAGCCGCCCGGCGACAGGCCACCACCGGGTACGATCATGTGGATGTGAGGATGATGGGTCAGCGCCGAGCCCCAGGTATGCAAGACACTGGTCAGGCCAACGCGAGCACCAAGCCGCTTGGGATCGGCAGCGATGGTCATCACAGCCTCTGCCGAAGCCCGGAACAGCAGGCCATAAATGGCCCGCTTGTTCCAGAGGGCGATCCGCGCAATCTCGGCAGGCAAGGTGAACACGGCGTGGAAATATTCGACCGGCAGCAGGTCTTCGGCCCGCGCCGCCATCCAGTCGCGCGCAGCCGGACCCTGACACTTGGGGCAGTGCCGGTTCTTGCACGAGTTATACGCGATGTGCTGATGGCTGCATTTGGTGCAAGCCGCCACATGCCCGCCGAGCGCCTCGGTTCGGCAGGCCTCTATCGCTGACATCACCTTCAACTTGCTCAGGCTGACATGCCCGGCATTGGCCCGCCGCCACGCGGGGCCATGTCTGCGGAATATGTCGGCAATCTCCAGCTGTGTGCGGGGCAATCCCCGCCCGTCACCCCGGTCGCTTCTTGCGTGTCTGCAAGTTCAATTGTTTGAGGGCCTCGAACGGGCTGGTCGTATCCCGGATCATCTTGGTAGCAACTTTGGTGTATTGGGCCGTGGTCGTCAGCTTGGCATGGCCGAGCAGCACCTGGATCACCCGCACATCCGTCCCCGCTTCCAGCAGATGGGTGGCAAAGCTGTGCCGCAGCGTGTGCAGCGTTGCGGGCTTGTTGATCCCGGCCATGCGTTTGGCCGATGTGAATGCCCGGTTGAGCTGGCGCGGTGAGATCGGATTGATCTTCGGCTTGCCGGGGAACATCCACCCCTCGGGCCGGGCCTCGCGCCAATAGTCCCGTAACAGGTCGAGCAATCCTGGCGACAGCATCACCTTACGATCTTTACGCCCCTTGCCCTGCACGACATGGATCAGCATCCTATCGCTATCAATATCGCCGGTCGTCAGATTACAAACCTCAGATGCGCGTAGGCCCGCACCATAGGAAATACTGAGTGCCGCGCGGTACTTGAGCCCGGGACCAGGCGCAACGGCCAGAAGCTCGGAAACTTCCTCAACGCTCAGCACTGATGGTAGCTTGCGCGGCTCGGTGCGGAATTGCATGTACTTCTTCATCTCATCACGCCCGCAGGTCATCGAGAAAAAGAAACGCAGAGCAGTGATGCGGGCATTGTAGACCGAGGGCGTGACCTCGGTATCCGTCATGTGAAGCTGATACGCGCGAAGCTCCTCGGGGGTCGCCGTATCCGGTGAATGCTTTAGAAACGCGGCAAAATCCTTGACTGCCCGGATATGCGCCCTTTGGGACTGGTGACCCAGCCCCCGAATGCGCATGTCTTCGATCATCCGCTCGCGTAGCGGCGTTGTTCTCTCACTGACCATGAAATCCTCCTGTCTGTCGATTGAGAAACCTCAATCGTCAAACAGGTCAGCCAGATCGCAAAATGCGCAGGCCTACCAGATCAAGACCAACACCAGCCACAAGCGCCATTGCCGCGCGAGCGGCTTCGTCCACGAGCCCAAAGTGCAGAATTCTGCACTTTGCACGAAGGACCGCTAACGGCTGAAACAAACTGAAACTGCCTTGAACCCTTGGCGGGCGGAGTGAAGCCACGACCTTCAATCATGTAGCAATAATGATCGGCTCTGCCGCATCTCAAAGGCAGGATGACCCAAAGTAAACAAAGCTGTTTTCAACTACAATCAAACTGCCGTTAAGGTACAGGCGAACCGGCCAGTTGAGCCTCAATCCTACCTTGTTACTCTGAAACGCTCTCGCCACTCCCGCCCATTTCGGAAGGAAAGTCCTTCATCTTCGGCAGACCGTCTTTCATTGGCAAGACAGTTTCCGCATAGTTGACGTGCACACCCGGCGTAAACGTCTGGCTTGGGATCGTGGCGGCGTAAACATCCATCAACCCCCAATGCGGGTGAAATGTCATGAGATGCCCTCCGCACTTCGTGCAGAATTGGCGATCGCTTTTCTCGGTCTTCTTGTAGTGGCCGACACAGTCCTCACCACGCGTAACCTTGACATTATCGTTCTTGAACAAGGTGAAAGCATTAACGGGTCCGGCAGACCATGAACGACACGACTCGCAGTGGCAGTATCCCATAGCTTCCGGGTCCCCGGTCACTTCGACTTCAACTGCACCGCAAAAGCACGTTCCTTTTTGTGTCTTGGTCATTTGGCACCCTCCCATCGTGGGCGTAATTGGCATAATGCCAACTCTCGCCTCTGTTGCGAAGCTTACCACATACCGGGCAGGATAGTTTTTATTCGTGAAAGGAACTGGCAGGCATTTGCCAACACAGGGCTTGGAAAGCGGGTTTTAGGCGGAAGTTGATTTCAAAGACCGCTCAGTGGCAGAGTGGTTTCAAACGGAATTCGTGTGGTCCGCCGCGTGCAGAACCGAATTTTACACCACCTGTCAGTCACTCTTCGGGAATACCCAATTTGCGTAGGTAAACGGCCATATTTTCAAGCGCTGCCGGAGAGAAGACCATGGCATCCTTGTACCGCTTAACAGTCATGCCGGGGTAGGCTTTCAGCATAACCTTTCGTGATGCCTCAGCTTCCTGTACCCGGTTTGCTGCCAAAAGGGCCGTCGCCAGATTGCGGTGAATCCAGAATGCGCTTGGTCTTTCCATCAAAGCGCGCTGGAAGAGGTTGGCCGCCGCATCAAAGTCGCCGGAAATCTGATGCGCGCTGGCGATCCCGACAAGATTGTTGAAATTCATCGGATCAAGCGGACTGAGGCGCATTGCGTGCTCGAAATGCTGAAAGGCGGCTTCGGGTCGGTCGGCGTACACTTCGAGCCAGCCCAACCGGCTCAGGGCCCATGCTGCATTCGGGTCAAGTTGAATCGCACGTTCCAGCATGATCCGTGCAGTGCCGTGATTGCGGGCAAAAGTATGCACGACACCTAACACAGACAGGATCAGCGGATCATCACCCGACAGACCGGCCGCTTTTTCCGCCATCTGAAGGGCACGGGTCTTGGCGCTTTCGATGTTATCGGCCCAGTTGTAAACCGAGTGCTGCGCCCAGCACCAACCCGACAAAGCCAGTGCCAAGGGATAATCAGGATCAATCGCCAGCGATTTATCGAGCAGTTCAAGTGCACGGGCGGACTCGTCCTGTTCCTGCATCCAGACATGGCGGATGGCGCGCATCGCATAGTCGTAAGCGCCCATGTCATGTGGCCGCTTGCGCGTTGCACGATCGATTTCGGCCTTCTGGATCGAGGGTTGCAACGCTCCGGCAACCTGCTCGGTGATCCGGTCCTGAAGATCGAACAGTTCGCTGTCAGCACCGTCATACTTTTCGGCCCAAAGATGCGCGCCTGTCGTCGTTTCGATCAGCTGAACAGTAATCCGCAGTTTTCCGCCCGCGCGCTGCACCGACCCTTCCAGAACATAACCCACACCCAGTTCGCGACCGATGTCGATGACGTTCATGTGGCGGCCCTTGTAGGCAAAGGCTGAATTGCGTGCGATCACAAAGAATGACCGGATCCGGGACAAGGCAGCGGTCAGACTTTCGACAACACCATCGGCAAAATAGTCCTGATCCGGGTCGCTCGACATGTTGTCAAAGGGCAGTACCGCAATCGAGGGTTTGTCGGGCAGCGACAGCTGCTGCGGAGTATCGGTAGTCTGTGTGTCAGGCCAACGAAACACACGGATCTTGCGGGCAATGTTTTTCAGGACACGTTCGCCCACATCCGCGAAAACAGCGTCCAACTTGCCGCTGACATGTTCGTGTGCTGTAGCACTCAGCGCTACGCCACCGGGTATGCAGACTTCCTGGATACGGGCCGCGACGTTCACGCCGTCGCCATAGATATCGGTACCTTCCAGGATCACATCGCCAAGATTGATCCCGATACGCATGGCAATTGCCTTTTCGGGGGAGATCCCGTCGTTGAAGGCAGGCATCGCCTGTTGGATCGCAATTCCGGCCGCCACCGCATCAACCACGCTGGAAAAAATGATGATTGCGCCGTCGCCCATCAGCTTGACGATACGCCCCTGATGGTGGGTCACCTGTGGGGAAACGACGGTTTTCTGCAACCGTTTGAGAGCGGCGAGTGTTCCATCCTCGTCCAGGCCCATTTGCCGGGAAAAGCCCACGACATCCAGCGACATGATCGCGGCGAGTTGTCTTTGTGTGCGATGGGTTACCATGGGACGTCGTCCCCGTTCATCGTTTGATGGTCTGGTGAAGCGGCGCAGATGCGGAAACGTTTATCCAGGCCGCGCGAATTGCTTTTGTTGCTATGTACTGCATCCTGCACTGTTGTGGCATCACAAATCAAGGAGATGCGCATGACCCATTCACCGCGCCATAGCGGCACCGCCGACAAAGATGATGCCCTCGCGCACCAGCTGATCAATAACGGCTTCGGCCAACGCCTTGCGCCGTTCCGGTCCGTCATCGTCCTGGCCGAAGCGCAGAATAATCTGATTGAGTACCACATCGTTCATGACCTGAATGCCGGGTGTTGCCTCCATGTCCCGCGCAATCTGGCGCGCCAATGCGCAATGGTTGCGGACCATCCGAACAATGCCGCTGCGCCCCAGGGATTTGAGCACCGCCCAGGTGGGCAATCCGCGCGCCCGGCGCGAAAGCTCAGGCACCAGAAAAGAGGGAACCCTGTCGTTGGCTTGGTGCGCGGGCAGGTAACTGGCCGAGGTGGTCATTGCGCTCCGAAGGGCTTGCGGGTTGCGCACTATGGCATAGCCTGAATCGAAGGGCACCTGCAGCCATTTGTGCCCATCAACGACCCATGAGTCGGCCTTTTCGATTCCTTCAGTAAGGGCAGCAGAAGTCGGGATCGGCGCGAGCCCATAACCCAAAGGCTCCGTCCACGTGGAGCCATGCGTCGTTGTCACGGGCAATGTCTGCTATCGCCAGAAACGGATCAAAGGCCCCGGTGTTGATCTGACCTGCCTGTGCAATGATCAGCTTGGCGCCTTTTCGACGCGCGCATTGTCGTGCCAGATCTTCGGGTAAAATCCGGCCCTGCCCGTCGGTATCCACCCGGATGAGGCGCTGAGACCCGAAGCCCAGATACCGCAGAGCAGACAACACCGATGTGTGAACATCGTCCCCGACAAAAACGTGGATCTCGGGCGCGCCAAAAAGACCTTGAGCCTCGACATCCCACCCTTGTCGCCGCAGCAATGCACCGCGCGCGGCAGCGAGCGCTGTAAAGCTGCCGACGGTGGCGCCGCTGACAAACCCCACAGCGGCATCACGAGGCAGGTCCAGAATATCGAGCAGCCAGCCCGCCGCGGTTTCCTCCACTGCTGCGGCCGTTGGCGAGGATTCATGCATCGCGGCGTTCTGACCCCATGCCGAGGCCAGCCAGTCAGCCGCAACAGCGACGGGCGCGGACCCACCCAGGACCCACCCAAAAAACCTCGGGTGGGTTGTTTGCATCAGGCCGGGTTCGCCAAGGTCTGCCAGTTCCTGGATCACCGCGCTGTCTGGGCTGCCGGTTTCCGGCAAAGGTGCCGCAAAGCTCGCACGCATCTGATGGTAGCTGCGTTGTGGCGGCACCTTTTGATCGGCCACACCGGCCCTGTATGCCGCCGCGCGGCGGTATGCTGTTTCAAAAGCATCCATCGGCTTGGCCACTCAGCCCATTTGCGCATCAGGGGTCGAGTGAGAGATCGCAACCTCTTCGGCATCCATGTCCTCGGCGATATTCTCGAACAAAGGTGTTGTCAGATACCGCTCTCCGGTGTCGGGCAACATGCAAAGGATGACGGAGCCTTCTGGTGCGGTTTTGGCAACTTCCAGTGCAATGGCAAAGGTCGAGCCTCCGGAGATACCGGTAAATATCCCTTCCTTTTGGGCCAGATCCTTTGCGCATTGGATGCCATCAGCGCCAGCAACAGGGATCAGGTCATCATAAAATGCGTTATCAATCGCCTCCTGCAGTACCGCGGGAATGAAATCGGGGGTCCAGCCTTGGATCGGGTGTGGCTCAAACGCCGGATGGCTCGCGGCAGGCGAGTTGTTGGCGTCGCGTTCCTGCTGGTGCCCGCTGCCCAAAAGCTGCGCATTGGCAGGCTCCGTCAGGATGATCTTTGTCTCGGGACGTTCCTTTCGCAGAACACGCGCGATGCCCGTGACAGTCCCGCCAGTGCCATAGCCTGTGACGAAGTAGTCCAGTCGCGAACCCGCAAAATCAGTCGATGATTTCGCGTGCTGTGGTGGCCTCGTGGATTTCAGCATTGGCTGCGGTTTCAAACTGGGCTGCAAGAAACCAACCATGTTTTTCCGCCAGTGCCGCAGCCTTCTTGTACATCCCCATCCCTTTTTCGGCGCGCGGGGTCAGGATCACCTTGGCGCCCAACATCCGCATCAGGCGGCGGCGTTCAATCGAAAAGCTGTCAGCCATAGTGACAACCAAAGGATAGCCTTTCTGAGCGCAAACCATCGCAAGACCGATGCCGGTATTGCCGCTTGTGGCTTCGACAACCGTTTGCCCGGGTTTGAGCGCACCGGAGCGTTCTGCGGCTTCAATGATGTTTACGGCCAGACGGTCTTTGATAGACCCTGCCGGGTTGAACGCTTCGGCTTTGACGTAAATCGTTGAGCCATGTGTGGGAATGTTGTTCACACGGATCACAGGTGTATCACCGATGGTATCCAGCACGTTGTCATATAGCCGCCCACGGCCTTTGGTGGTTCTGACTGATGTATTCGGTGACATTTGACGATCCTTTTTTTGGAGTGCTCTTCCAGCAATGTTACGTCATGCAGACGAGCTTGTCTTTTCCCTGTTCATTATACTGGCCTGCGGGTTGTCGACCGGCACTAAGCATTTCGGTCGAAAAGTGCCTTTGCCCCAGAGGCACACGGATATCAGATTTGTGAATTCTCATAACGATCAGGGTGCCTGTTTTGCCTCCATCGGTAGCATGACATGGGCCAGCGGCGTGTCGCCCCACATGACGTAGGGGCCACCAACAAAGGGATTGCGGGGAAGGTCGGCAACCATTTCCATGTTCGGAAATAGCATCATGACATGCGGCCCGTCCTGCACCCAAACACCACCGTCATTGGGATCGGTTGCCATGGGGTTGTCATTGTTTACCAGCGCATCTCCGGCCAACATGTAAGACACACCAATCACGTCGGTTGAAAAAGCAGTCCCGGAGGCGGCGGCTGCCATCCATTTCATCCAGACCGCGTCGTTGCACATTGGGTGTTCATCACCGGGGATCAGGCCAATACCCGGCAAACAGACCCAGCCGTTTGTTCCGGCTCGCAGAATGGTTCCGTCGACGTCCATGATCGTGGCCGCGTTGGTGACGTCCGCGGGGGCTGCGGTGATCGCACGCGCAATTTTGTCCTCAACGGTTTCTGCATTGGAACCTGTGGCTGCGCAGATGATAGAAATTGCAATCATGGCGGTGAAAGAACAAAATGAATTTCTCAACATATCGGTTTCTCCTCTTTGGTAATATGGATTGACCAACTTTTGGCACATCTCGTACTAGCGTGCTTGAGGGAGACTTGAGTTTTTCATGGCGTTTCTCTCAGATGCGCCTAACAATTAAAGTATGCGTTACCGATTTGATCCTTTTACGCTGGACGTTGATCGCGGTCTGTTGCTTGAGGTCGATCGCGACATGTCGATTGAGCCGCGTGCCTTTGCGTTGCTGTCGCTCTTGGTGATGAACCACGACAGGATTGTGACAAAAGACGAGATCGTCGAGACGGTGTGGCACGGTCGCATTGTATCCGATGCGGCTATCGCCACAGTAATCAAGTCAACGCGCAGGGCTTTGGGCGATGACGGAGCCAGTCAAAAATTCATCCGAACAATACGTGGCCGGGGTGTGCGTTTTGTCGGCCGCGTAACGAACAGTTCGCCAGCCCGCGTTCTGGGTCCCGGTGACATTGCACCGCGGATTGATATCCCCCCACAATCAAAGCGCCCGTCTATCGCCATTTTGCCGTTTCGCTTGGTGGGCTATTCCCAGAACTACAGCGCTATCGCGGACGCCATCCCTGCCGAGCTGATTTCATGTATGTCGCGCCTGCGGTGGCTAACCGTGGTGTCGCGTGGATCAACATTTCGCTTTCGTCAGGAGAACCCTGAACTGACCGTAATTCATGACGCGCTGGGAACGAACTATTGCCTGACGGGCTTGGTTGAGGTTTTCGGGGCCGTAATTGCGGTATCGGTTGAATTGTCGGACACGCGCAGTCAGGCCGTGATCTGGAGTGAACGGTTTTCCGGCACAGTCGACGATGTCAACCAGATCAGAAATGATATCGTGACCCATGTTATTTCTGCGCTCGAACTGCATGTGCCTTTGAACGAGGCTGAACGCGCGCGTCTGGTACCGCCTGAAAATCTGGATGCTTGGGGCGTCTATCATCTTGGGTTGCAGCACATGTATCGCTTCAACAGAGCGGACAATCAGATTGCTGCGGACTACTTTGAACGGGCCACAACGCTGGAACCCGGCTTTGCAAGGGCCTATGCCGCACGGTCTTTCACCAGCTTTCAAACATCTTTTCTGAAGTATCGTGGCAACGCCTCGGCAGAAGCTGACAATGCCCGTCGTTTCGCCGAAAAATGCATAGAGCTTGACCCGGTGGACCCTTTTGGAAACTTTACTCTGGGACGCGCGCATTGGCTTCGTGGTGATCCGGAAGCGGGCATGCCGTGGATTGACCGCTCGGTCGAGCTTTTCCCGAACTTTGCGCAAGGCTTCTATGCACATGGCTGGGCCGACGTGATGGCAGGCCGGGGCGCCGAAGCGCTTAGGCAGTTGGAACGGGCGATTTCCCTCAGCCCGCTCGATCCTTTTCTCTATGCGATGCAAGCCGCTTGCGGCCTCGCGTATTTGCAACTGCAAGACTTTGAGAAAGCGGCTTACTGGGCGAAAAAGGCGCCCGGGCGCCCGGCGCACATTTTCTGATCGGCGCAATAGCCGCAATGACCCTCAAGATCAAAGGAGATGATAAAAAGGCTGCATATTGGGCAAGAACGGTTGCAAGGCGCAGGCCAGATGCCTCGATCGCAACCTTCTTCGATGCGTTTCCCTTCGAAGACGCAAAAATGCGGCAATCGATACATGACGCGCTTACCTCCGTTGGGCTAAAGGAAGGCTAACGGGACCTGTAAGCCATCTCCGACCCCGCACTCTAACGCTTTCTGACGGGGAGCCAACCAGGTTCATTGTGTGTCATATATCGCTGAAACTACAACGTTTCATGATCTCATGGAGGTCTGGATTGTACCAAAAGCAGTCGAAAGCCTGATCCGCGGGAACGGCAACTTTGTCCGCATCTTTTCCCATTTGAAGTCCGGTGTAGCGAACGGCCCACCCACACATCCCTGCGCGGGTGACCAGTTTCTTGCATCACTCGCTGCGGACGATCTCGCTGTAGTCGCCGCGCAATTGCAGAATCACTGTGATGTCAGCATCATCGCGGTTGCGCCAGAACCAGCCGTGATTCCCTGCGAACGGGGTCTCAAAACTGCCTTCACCAGAGGTTTGGCCCCGACCTCTTTCGTAGGTCACATCCTCACCACCAGCATGAGCGTGAAGATCGAAGTTGATCCGTCCGCCCGTGGCGACCCACGCATAGGTCAAGGTGGCGCCTTCCTCCATCGTCGCCTTGATCTCGGTGGATGCGCCCGGCGCGAGAGTGAAGGTGATCTCGTCCTGCCAGCTTCCTGCGCATGGGCTGGCCACGAACAGGCCGAAGATGTCATTAATAAGCGATGAGAGTCATCGTCACCATGGAGCGCTTCGTCCGCCGCTGCTTCTGCGGCAAGCTGCTGCTTGATCTCGCCCATCTCCGTCAGGCCAAGAATACTGCCCACGCCAGTTGGGTCGGTGCCGTATTCGGCGGGCAGGTAGACCATCACGCCGATGGCGACGGCCCCGATGCTGGCGATGATCGTGGAGCGGAGGAGTTGTGCCGGTGTCGGCAGGTCTTCGATGTTGGGTTTTGGTGCGTTGTGCATTTTTCTCTCCAATCGTTATGTGCTGGCGATGTATCCGGCGATCTGCTGGTAGGTCAGCAGGACACCAAGAGATGACATGATGATGTTCGCGGCGTAGGCCTGACGCATGAAGTTCGGGCTTCTGCGCCAGTATCCCATGACAATCAGGATCACGGCAGAGCGCCAGAAGTTGGCCGATCTCGACGCCCACGTTGAAGGCCAGAAGGTTGGCCAGCAGTCCGTCTTCGGCGATCTGGTATCGAGGATTTTGGTCGCCAGACCCGTGCCGTGGAACAGGCCGAAGATCAGCGTCGCGGCCTTGGTGTTGGGCTGGAACCCGAACCATTTCTGGAATGCCCCAAGGTTGTCGAGCGCCTTGTAGACGACCGACAGGCCGATGATGGCGTCGATGATATAGGCGTTGATGCCCCAGCCAAACCAGACACCCGAAAAGCATGGTGACGGAGTGGCCGACGGCGAAGATGCTGACATAAATCGCGACGTCCTTCATATGGTAGAGGAAGAAGACGACGCCGAGCAGGAACAGGATATGGTCGTATCCCGTGATCATGTGCTTTGCGCCCAGATAGATGAACGAGATGATATGAACCCCGAAGATCTCCTGGATATAGCCCGCGTCGCCGGGGGTAACGGCATGGGCGTAAGCCGAGGTCGCGAAAGCGATCAGCATCAGGACGAAAGTGGTAAAGAGGATCAGGGACTGCCGCAAAGCATGCGACAGGTGCCCTGACCGATAGGATCGGTTGGGTATCATTTGGATTTTCCGTTTATTGAGTTTGATGGAGGACAGCGCCGGAGAGGCGCGACATCACACTCGTGGCGGTCGATCCAGATCGTAGCGCTGCGGTCGGACGCTGCAATTTCAATCAAAGACGAATTGGTGCTTGAAGGCGCAACGAAACCCAAGCCGCGTCTGGGGGATAGAAAGGCGGTGTTGTGGTCGTGGTCGGCCATCTCGTGTGCATGGCCTTGGAAGATGTGCAGAATATCCACGATATCATCGTGGGAATGGCCGTGGTCTTCGATCTCGGCCTGATGCTCGGCCAGGAGTTCTGCGATCTCGGCAAATTCATGCAGACTCGCTCTGCGCATTAGACGAAGCATGATCCCGACCGCCAAAGCGATGGTCATTGCAAGCGCAGGATAAGTTCACCTGTCGTTTCATGTGCCCGTTTCTGCAGGTCTTGGCCCGCTTGCTCTATCCCCCTAGGGGGGATACCATTTGTTTATGACAAAACACACGCCGCATGCAACCCACCCCGATATCATCAAGCGGCTGAAACGTGCCAACGGCCACCTTCTCAGCGTAATCGAGATGATCGAGGCGGAGCGCCGTGCACCGACATCGCGCAGCAACTCCATGCTGTCGAAAAGGCCATCACGCAGGCCAAACGCACCTAATTCAAGATCATATCGACCATTGCCTTGATGCTGCCATGGCCGGTGCGGGCAGCGATGAGCGCCTGCAACCGCAGAGTTCAAGGCGATCACCAAGTACCTATGAGGAAGGCCCATGCTCTCTGTCCTGGCTGATCGCACCTACCGGCATCTCTTCCTTGCACAGATCGTGGCCCTGCTTGGGACAGGGCTTGCAACAATCGCTCTGGGGCTTTTGGCCTATGATCTGTCAGGCGAACGCGCAGGGCTGGTGTTGGGCACGATCTTCACCATCAAAATGGTGGCCTATGTCGGAATTGCGCCCATCGCTGGGGCCTTCGCCAATCGGTGGCCGCGCCGCACGATGCTGGTCAGCCTCGATCTGGTCCGCGCCGCTGTGGCGCTGTGCCTGCCATTCGTAGCGGAGGTCTGGCAGGCCTACATCCTGATCTTCGTGCTGCAATCCGCATCTGCCGCGTTCACGCCGACGTTTCAGGCGACCATCCCCGACATCCTACCAGAGGAAGACCGGTATACTCGGGCTCTGTCGCTCTCACGGCTGGCCTACGACCTTGAGAACATCATCAGCCCGATGCTGGCCGCGATCCTGCTGACCTTCGTGAGCTATCATGCGTTGTTCTTCGGCACCATGATCGGGTTCGTTGGCTCGGCTTTTCTGGTCGTGTCGGTCCTGCTGCCCAGCCCGCAACCAACCGCACCAAGGGGCATCTATGATCGCACCACGCGCGGGATGCGGATATACCTCGCCACACCGCGCCTGCGCGGGCTGTTGTCGCTTAACCTCGCAGCGGCAGCAGCGGGTGCGATGGTGCTGGTGAACACGGTGGTGCTGGTCCGCGCCGATCTGGGGCTTGGGGATGCGCAAGTTGCCATTGCCCTTGGTGCATTCGGTGGCGGGTCAATGCTGGCCGCCCTTTTGCTTCCCCGACTTCTGGACAACCGCCCCGACCGCCCGGTGATGATCGGCGGTGCGGCAGTGCTGGTTGTCTCGCTGCTCAGTCTGTCGCTGATCTCACTGATCTACGACACGCAGTGGCTCCCACTGCTTGCGGGTGGTTCATCATCGGGATCGGCTATTCTGTCGTGCTGACCCCATCAGGGCGGCTACTCAAACGATCCGCACACGCTGAAGACAGACCCGCCGTCTACGCTGCTCAGTTTGCTTTATCACACGCTTGCTGGCTGGTGACATACCCGCTCGCAGGCTGGCTGATTACCATCGCGGGACCCACAACGGCCTTTGCATTCTTGGCATTGCTCGCGGCCATTGGGATGATTTGTGGGGTCTTACTTTGGACGCGTGACGATACTGGAACTTTCGAACATGTTCATGATGACCTTCCAGAAGATCACCCGCATATTCGCGATGGCCGATCACACAGCCACCCAATTGTTATTGATGATTATCATCAGCATTGGCCGAGCATACGATAAGCACGCTGTAGCCTTCGATAGAGATATGGATCAACTTTAGTGATGTGGTCGAAGCGGTCACTCGCTAATGAGTCGAAACACCCTTTGCGATAGCGATATGGTGTGCTCTGTGGTGATCCCCCGTCGCCATCAGACCAAAAAAACCAAGTGACCTTATCTGAGAGACATCGCCGTCTTCAGGGTCAGTCACGGTCCAAGTGATCGATCGTTCGTTGGAAACGACTATCGATGACCAACCGGTTTCACTCGCAAGGACGGGACCATGCGCGGGGACCATGCGGGATGCGGCTTCCCCCGGACGGCCCGACTGCGATATTGTCATTCGAAGGCCATTCGGTATCTCTTCCGTTTCAACGCTCGCGCCCAGAATTAGCTGGGTCATGTCGACCAAGTGAACGCGCAAGGCGTCGATATCAACTCGCTCCCAATCGGTGTCCGGGTCTTGCGCCAATATTTTCACAATCTCGCTAATTGCGGCAAAAGAGGCATCACCCGGTTCCGTTGGCATGGTCGTGGTCGAATGCATGCTTCCATGATTTTGATGATCACTGTGCTGGGCTGACGTCGTACTCGCCGTCGCAAGCGTCCAAGTCAGGATAAGGCAAGGGAGGTACAGAACTTTCACAGGAGTTTCCTTTTTGGTTGGGATGATAGGTAGCATCGAGCGCTCTATGCGAATATGATTATGGTCATGTCGTCTCTCGATTTCTTTGCTGAGCTGAACCATAATTGCGCACCGGCCAAAGTGAGGCGGGTGATGCTGAACGCTGGTGAAGTCCTGTTTCGCCAAGGAGAAACGCCCCCCGGTTTCATGAAGGTGCATGAAGGACGGATTGATCTGGTCAGGTGGTCCGAGACGGGGCGTTCGATACGCATTCACGCGGCAGGGCAGGGCGAAACTTTCGCAGAAGCATCCCTTTTTGCTGAAACCTGCCATTGCGACGCTGTCGCACGCACACCAGCCGCAGTCGATCTATTGCCCCGGAAGGCCGTTCTGGATGCTTTGGCGACGTCACCTGACCTCGCACAGCGCTTTGCTGCTTATTTGTCAAAGTCGCTGATGCAGTCCCGACGATTGCTCGAACTGAGGGCAACAAAGCCTTTGACCGAGGGCATTATCGCGAGGCTCATTGAGGTGGTGGATGAGAAAGATGATTTGCCCGAAGACGTTCCGCTTCTTTCATTGGCGCAGGATTTGGATGTGACTGCACCCGCACTTTACAGGGCAATCGCCAAACTTGAGAAACAAGGGCGGGTGATCAGGCCGGCACGCGGGCGTGTGCGCCTCGTCTCATAGCGGCTTATTCTTGCAATACGATCCTGGCGGTCAACGCACGTCAATTGCTTTGGCTGTCCTGCGCGGTGACTTGCGCTTGGTGGCCGCGCTCGCGATCGGGCCATTGGGTTTTGATCCATGCCAGCACGTCTCGAAGCTCATCTTCTGAGTACATTTCGCCAAAACCAGGCATGTTGCTTTCATATCCATTTCCGACCACGGCTGCAGTGCCCAAAGCGGTGATTTGAAGCAGCAATCGATCTGGATGGTGCCATGTGTGACCGGTTTCATCATGCGGCGGTGCGGGTAGACGTCCATCTGGTCCCGGCGATTTCCAATTCGGTTGCCCTTCTAGATTTGCGCCATGACATGAAGCACATGCCTCCGCATAGACCGCTTCACCGCGCGCAAGGTTCGGCAGATAGTCTCCACCGGTGACAGAGGCCTTCGGACCTGCGTCAAAGAAAAAGAATGCAACCATACCCGCCAGTGCAGTCGCGATTCCGATTGAGACGACCAGCTTCACAATTTGATACCTCGCAGCCTCAGCGAGTTACCGATTACGGATACCGACGACAGGCTCATTGCCGCCGCAGCAATCATGGGTGACAGAAGGACGCCAAAAACCGGGAACAGGATGCCCGCTGCAATTGGCACGCCCGCCGTATTATAGATGAAAGCGAAAAACAGGTTCTGGCGAATGTTGCGCATCGTGGCTTGCGCCAGAATCCGAGCACGCACGATACCGCCGAGGTCGCCCTTCAGCAGGGTGACGCCAGCGCTTTCGACCGCAACATCCGCGCCTGTGCCCATTGCGATACCGACATCCGCCGCCGCAAGGGCGGGCGCGTCGTTCACGCCATCGCCAGCCATAGCGACCGAATAGCCCTTCGCTTTCAGTTCCGCGATCAGATCCGCCTTGTCTTCTGGCGAAACCTCGGCACGCACTTCATCGATCGAGAGGTCTCGGGCGACGGCGTCTGCGGTGCCCTGACTGTCTCCTGTCGCCATGATGATCTTGAGACCGGCTGCATGCAGATCACGAATGGCCGCAGGTGTCGTGTCTTTGATCCGGTCGGCAACTGCGACAATCCCGGCAAGTTTAGCGTCTGCAGCCAGGAGCATGGCGGTTTTTCCGCTGTTCTGGAACGCGGCCAGTTGATCTTTGACAGCAGAGATGTCGACCCCAAGGTCTTCCATCAGCGCAGTGTTGCCAAGGGCGACTTGGGTTTCGTCAATTCTGCCGCGGACACCTTTGCCAGTGACCGCACTAAAATCCACTAGGTCCAGCTTCTCGGCCCCGCGGTCCCCGGCACCTTTCAGGATAGCCTCGGCAAGAGGGTGCTCTGACCCGCGTTCAAGAGCTGCCGCATACCCCAACACCTCTTCCTCTGTCTTATCACCCAAGGCCACAACATCCGTCAAAGTCGGCTTTCCTTCCGTCAACGTGCCTGTCTTGTCGAGCACGAGAACATCGACCTTTGCAAATCGTTCAAGCGCCTCTGCGTCTCGGATCAGGACACCTGCCTGAGCGCCCCGTCCAGTTGCCACCATAATCGACATCGGTGTGGCTAGGCCGAGGGCACAGGGGCAAGCGATGATCAGAACGCTGACGGCAGCCACAACCGCATAGCCAAGTGCTGGTGTTGGGCCGAAGACCATCCAGACAACGAAGGCCAGCACTGCAATACCGATGACGATCGGCACGAAGTAGCCTGCCACTCGGTCTGCCATCGCCTGGATTGGCGCGCGCGAACGCTGAGCACTCGCAACCATTGCAACGATCCTTGAAAGCACCGTATCGCTGCCCACAGCCTCCGCTGTCATCACGAACGAACCGGTCTTGTTGAGGGTGCCGCCCGTGACCGCGTCTCCCGCAGCCTTCTCGACCGGGACAGGTTCTCCGGTGAGCATGCTTTCATCTACTGATGATCGGCCTTCATGCACAATACCATCCACGGGCACAGCTTCACCGGGCCGCACCCGTAGCTTGTCGCCTGTGACCACGTCATCAAGTGCTACATCTTCGTCGCCAGCATCCGTTACGCGTCGCGCCGTCTTGGGAGCCAAATCCATGAGTGCGCGGATCGCGTCACCGGTCCGTTCTCTGGCCGTCAGCTCCATCACCTGCCCGACCAAGACAAGGATAAGGATCACTGCCGCAGCCTCGAAGTAGAGTGGCGGACCGTGATCGCCCAATAGATTGGCAGGGAAAATACCCGGTGCAGAGGAGAGAAACGAGGCTGAAGGCATAGGCGGCACCCGTGCCAATCGCGATCAGCGTCCACATGTTGAGATTGCCGGTCACGATCGACGACCAGCCACGCTTGAAGAATGGGAGCGCGATCCAAAGGACAACCGGTGAAGCGAGCAGGAACTGAAGCCAGCGGACGGTTTCAGCGCCGAACCACCCAGCCCAAGGAATGCCGATCATCCCGCCCATTTCAAGCGCCAGGACGGCCAGCGCCAATGGTCCTCCGATCCAGAGCCTGCGTCGAAAGTCGACCAATTCGGGGTTTGGTCCTGCATCAGCTGTGGGCATCATCGGCTCGAGTGCCATGCCGCATATCGGACAGTCACCCGGGCCTTCCTGAACTATCTGAGGGTCCATCGGGCAGGTGTACATGGTGCCTTCCGGCATCGGTTCACTCTCGGCACGATCCCCCAGATAGTCGTTAGGAGCTTCATCGAACTTGTGCTGGCAGCGTTCCGAGCAGAAATAGAAACGATCACCTGCATGTTTTGACAGAAACTGCGCTGTCGCCCGCGTGACGGTCATCCCACAAACGGGATCGGTCGCCTCGATATACGCCTCGGGATCTTTGACGAACTTGTCCCTGCATCCGTCGTGGCAGAAATGATAGACATGCCCATCATGCTCCAGACGCGGTTTGTCCGCGTCCGCGTCGACTGTCATTCCGCATACGGGATCGCGCGTGATGATTTTCTCGGCGAGTGCTGTCTCCGACATACTCAGATCCTCCATGGGCTCAACATAGTCCTTCCAGTGACTGGAAGGTCAAGGCCGCCTCATCGCCCATCTATTTCCGGCGTCGCGGGTGGTCCTCCCTGAAGGTCAGCGATCAAGGCATTCATTTCCGCAATCTCGAGGCGTTGCGCTTCAATGATGTCTTGGGCAAGTCGCTGCACCCGTGGGTCAGAGATTTCCGCGCGCTCACTGGTCAAGATAGCAATGGAGTGGTGCGGAATCATCGCCCGCATCCAAGAGACATCCTGAACGGTTGTTTGTGATCGCAGCAAGAAGAGCGATACGGCAAAGACAACCACGCTCGATCCGATGATGGCGTAGTTGAACGCTTTCTTTTTATACATGCCCCACATGAAAAGCAGCATTATGACTGCCATCACCGCACCCATATAAAGCGCCATATACGTCCGTGTTTCGCTGAACTGGATGTGTCCCAACGCATATGTATTCAGATACATTAACCCGAACATTACGACCGTCGATGTGACAATCATTGAAATAAATCTCGTATAGCTCATTTTTCATTCTCCAAACTGCAGCCTTTGGAAACAAACAACATTCCTGCGATGGAAGGTTCCAAACAAAGAAGAAAACTATAGCACGTTGGATACGGCAGACCTTGAAAGCGTTTCGTGTGAACGATCAATCAGCTTTTATTTGCAAAGCCTTGGCGTTCGCAGATCTTCGCTGATCAGCCCGTTCACGCTGATCTGACTTGCATTTCGGTCTTGAACACTGGATGACATCTGCATGACATGGCTGAATGAAAGATTCGGGATCGGGTCGGTTTTGCGACCGATGGGGCTTTTGCTCCTGATCTTGGTGTTCGTTTTTCAGCTCATATCGCCTTCTGCACATGCCGCTGCCTCTATGTTCGATAGTCAGGCGCACCACCAAGTCATGTCGGGTGCAGAGAGTGACTGTCCGATGCACTTGGCAAAGATGGCGAACACTGCCGAAACCGCCCAAGAAAATGGTGTGTCACAGGAAAAGTGTGCGCACTGCGTGCTTTCAACGTGCTGCTTTCACATGACGTTCCCGTCATCGGAAATCCTCGCTGCGGGCATGCTTTTGCCCGATGCCACATTGCTGGATCGCGGCAGGCTTATGACTTCCAGCGCCAGCTCCTCCCAAGATCGACCCCCAAGACACGTCTGATTGATTTCCGAACCGCGGCCGCATCCTGCGACTGCGCGACTGCAATTGATTAGAAACAGTTCCGTTGTCGGAACTGGGGTCGAGGCAACAATGCGTGGACGATATTCAGCCCTGAGCATTCTGGCGCTTGCCGCCGGGGTTGCTGGTGGCATCTATCTGGAAAGACTGTACTTCAATCCATCGGACATGGCCGGATCGACAGGGCCAGAAATCCTCTATTGGGTTGCTCCGATGGATGCCAATTTCCGGCAACCGGGTCCCGGAAAATCCCCCATGGGAATGGATTTGGTGCCGGTCTTTGCAGGTGAGGAACCCTCGGGCGATCCGTCCGAGGTGACGCTGTCAGCGGCCGAGATCAATGCGATCGGTGTTCGCACCGCGATTGCGCAGACTGTCCGAGATTTCGCAGCGGATCGAGACGGTGGGTTTTGTTGGCTATGACGAACACCTGACAAGCCATGTGCATACCCGCGTCGAGGGCTGGATCGAGGCGTTGAACGTCCGCGCCGTCGGTGATCCGGTGCGCAAAGGTGACATCCTTTTCGAAATGTTCTCGCCCCTGATCGGCTCTGCCAGCAGCGATCTTGTGCGCGCGGTTGAGGATGGCGACCCCCGTATCCTTGAGGCGGCCCGCAGCAGTTTGCGCAGCCATGGCATGTCGGACGACCAGATCGCCCGGATCGAGGCCGAAGGTGTGCTTGCGCGCAACATTGAGGTTTTGGCCCCGCAGGACGGCGTGGTCATCTCGCTCGAGGCAGCAGACGGGATGTTCCTGCAACCTGGTGTTCGCGCGGTTTCTCTGACCGACCTCAGTGCCGTCTGGCTGATCGTGGATGTGTTCGAGCGTGACATCGCGCGCATGACGGATGATATGCGCGCGGTCGCCCGGTTTGAACACTTGCACGGGCGCACCTTCGAGGGCGTGGTCGATTACATCTATCCCGAACTTGATGCCGAGACGCGCACGCTGCCCGTGCGCCTGCGCTTTGACAATTCCGAAGGGCTGCTGAGGCCCAATATGTTCGGAAATGTCAGCCTGATCCCCAACGAGACACGCATGGCGCTGACGGTCCCGACCGAGGCGATCATTCGTACAGGCGCTGCCGAACGCGTCATTCTGAAAACCGGGGAAGGCACATTCAAGCCGCGCCTGATCACAACGGGTCTGCGCGACAATTTTGGCGGAGGCGGCCGGACGGAAGTCGTTCAGGGCCTGGCACCCGGTGAGGAAGTCGTGGCCTCCGCTCAGTTTCTGATCGACAGCGAGAGCGCGTTGAGCGCCGGTCTGATGCGCATGGCGCCGACGGATGAGGCTCCCGCGCGCGGGACGGGCGAGTTGATTGCGCTCGACATCGAAAACCGCAGCGCCACGATCAGACATGCGGCACTGGACGCGCTGGATTGGCCTGCGATGACATCGCATTTTCCGTTGCGCGCCGATATTCCGCTGGGCCGGTTGGAACCGGGTCTGCAGGTGGCGTTCCGCGCGGCACGCGGCGCGGACGGGTTGCTCAGCCTGATCGAGCTTGGCAGCGACGATGGCATTGCCGCGACAGGCACAGGAACTGTCATGGCCGTTACGGCGGATGGCAAACTGACGCTATCTCATGATCCGATCCCGGAATTGGGGTGGCCTTCAATGCAGATGGACATGCCCGTCGCAGGGTTCGACGTGGCAGAGGTGCCGCTCGATCAGCCCGTCGAGTTTGATTTGTCCAAAGGGGAGGATGGGCTCTTCACAATCGTCGCCGTGCGCGGCGACGGGATGATGAGCGACAACGAGATGAGCATGCCCGAACCGATGGAAGCGGCGACAGAAGATGCTGCGGCCCCGCCGATTGTGGTGTCCGGGACCATCGAGAGCGTTGATCAAGAGACCCGCATGGCCACGATCGCGCACGGACCAATTGTCGAGATCGGGATGCCCGGCATGACCATGGGCTTCGCCTTGGACGCGGCGCTTGATCCTGCCGCGTTGATCACGGGGCAGGAGATGACCCTGACCTTCGCCCGCCCGGATGGCATGACAATGATCCTTGCGTCCGCCGAACCTATTGCTCCGCCATGGAGGTGTCAGGCACCATCAATGCCATCGATGCCGCGGCGGGTATGGCCAATATCACCCACGGCCCGATGATGGAGATCGGGATGCCGGGGATGACGATGGATTTCGTCATTGATCCGTCAGTTGATGTGTCGCGCTTGCCGGAGGGAGACGAGGTCACGCTTCTGCTCAAGCGCAACGCGGACTTTTCGATGACGCTGGTCGGCGTGGCTGCGGCTCCCGAGGTGATCCAATGATCCCGGCCATCATTCGCGCCTCGATCGCGAACCGCGTGATCATTCTGGCTCTCGCGGTGATGATGGCCGTTGCAGGTATCTGGGCAATCCGGGAAACCCCCGTGGACGCCATTCCGGACCTGTCGGATGTGCAGGTGATCGTCAAAACGCCCTATCCCGGTCAAGCGCCGCAGGTGGTCGAGGACCAGATCACCTATCCGATTGCAACCGCCATGCTGGCCGTGCCGGGGGCCAGCGACGTGCGCGGGTTTTCGTTCTTCGGCGACAGCTATGTCTATGTCGTTTTCGAGGACGGAACCGATCTCTACTGGGCGCGCACGCGGGTGCTGGAATACCTTGGCCAGATCGCCGCCGATCTGCCCGAAGGTGTCTCGCCCCAGCTTGGGCCGGACGCGACGGGCGTGGGTTGGATCTACCAATACGCGCTGATCGACCGCACCGGCGGCCATGATCTGGCCGAGTTGCGCACGCTTCAGGACTGGTTCCTGAAGTACGAACTGCAGACCGTCGATGGCGTGTCCGAGGTGGCCACCATCGGTGGCATGGTCAAGCAATACCAAGTCGTCGTCGATCCCAACAAGTTGCGCGCCTATGACGTAACGCTTGCCCAGATCCGCAACGCCATTCAGGGCGCGAACCGCGAGACAGGCGGTAGCGTGATCGAGATGGGCGAGGCCGAATTCATGGTCCGCTCCACGGGCTATGTCGATGAACTGGCCGATCTGGCCAAAGCACCGCTGATGGTGAATGCGCGCGGTGCGGCGATCACTTTGGCCGATGTGGCCGACATCCGCCTTGGCCCCGAGATGCGACGTGGTGTGGGCGAGTTCAACGGCGAGGGTGACGCCGTCGGCGGCGTGGTGATCCTGCGCTGGGGCGGCAATGCGCTGGCCACGATCAAGGCCGTGGAAACCCGCATCGAAGAGCTACGATCCAGCCTGCCCGAAGGGGTCGAGATCGTCACCACCTACAACCGCGCGGGCGTGATCGAGCGCGCGATCGAGAACCTGCAAAAGAAACTGACCGAGGAATTCATCGTCGTCATTCTGGTCTGTGCGGCCTTCCTTTTGCACATCCGGTCGTCGCTGGTGATCCTGCTGTCGCTCCCGCTTGGCATCTTTGCGGCCTTTATCATCATGAAGCTGCAAGGGGTGAACGCCAATATCATGTCGCTGGGCGGCATCGCCATTGCCATCGGCGCCATGGTGGACGCCGCGATCGTCATGATCGAGGCGATGCACCGGCGGATCGAAAAGGAGAAACTGACGAACGAAAACCGTTGGCGCATCGTCAGCGAATGCGCCTCAGAGGTCGGGCCCGCACTGTTCTATTCGCTTGCGATCATCACGGTCAGCTTCCTGCCGGTGTTCGTGCTGGAAAGCCAGGAAGGGCGGCTTTTCAAACCGCTCGCCTTCACCAAGACCTATGCGATGGCCGCCGCCGCGATCCTGTCGATCACGCTGGTGCCGGTGCTGATGGGTTATTTCGTGCGCGGGCGCATTCTGCCTGAACGAAAGAACCCGCTGAACCGGATCGTGATCTGGATTTACCGCCCGTTTTTGGACGCCGCCGTCGCATGGCCATGGGCCACGACGCTGCTGGCGGGCGCACTTGTCGCCTCGATGATGTGGCCGCTTCAGCGCATCGGAACCGAATTCATGCCCGAACTCAACGAAGGCGATTTCCTCTATATGCCATCGCTCTATCCCGGTGTGTCCATCGGCAAGGCGCGCGAGGTCTTGCAACAGACCGACCGCCTGATCGCGACTGTGCCCGAGGTTCTGACCGTGCATGGCAAGCTGGGCCGGGCGGACACCGCCACCGATCCCGCACCGCTGACGATGATCGAGACCACCATTCAGTTGAAGCCCGAGGAAGATTGGCGCCCCGGCATGACGATGGAGATGATCCGCAACGAGTTGGACCGCGTGGTGCAGATCCCCGGCGTTACCAATGTCTGGATTCAACCGATCAAGAACCGGATCGACATGCTGGCGACCGGCATCAAGACACCCGTGGGCGTCAAGATATCCGGCGCAGACCTCAGTGTGATCGAACAGATTGGGATCGAGGTAGAGCGCGTGGTGGCCGATATTGATGGTACGGCATCGGCCTATGCTGAACGCCCCATCGGCGGGCGGTTTGTTGAGATCAACGTCGATCGCGATGCCGCTGCCCGCTACATGATGTCTGTCCGCGACATTCAGGATGTAGTGCAGACTGCCATCGGCGGCATGCAGGTGTCTGAATCCGTCGAGGGTCTGGAGCGTTTCCCGATCAACCTGCGCTACCCGCAGGAATGGCGCAACAGCCCCGAACGGCTGCGCGATCTGCCGGTGGTGACGCCCTCGGGTGCGCATATTCCGCTCGGCAGTCTGGCGGAAATCAAAGTCGTCGATGGACCTGCCATGATCCGCTCTGAGAACGCCCGACGCACCGGATTTGTCTTTATCGACATCGCGGGGCGCGATTTGGGTGGCTATGTCAACGAAGCCCGTGCGCTCGTCGCCGATCAGGTCACACTGCCAACGGGTTATTCGATCACATGGTCCGGGCAGTACGAATACATCGAACGCATGCAGGAACGGCTCAAGCTCGTGGCCCCGGCGACACTTCTGATCATCACGCTGATGCTGTTCATGGCCTTCAATCGGGTGATCGAGGTGGGGATTATCCTTGCTGCCCTCCCGGTCGCCCTGGCCGGGGGCGTCTGGTTCTTGTGGTATCTCAGCTTTGATATCTCGGTCGCGGTGCTGGTGGGCTTTATCGCGCTGGCTGGCGTGGCGGTTGAAACGGCCATCGTGATGCTGCTCTATCTCAATCTGGCATGGGAAAAACGCAAGAAAGAAGCCGCGACTGAGCGGCGCGAAATGACCTCGCTGGATGTGGAAGAGGTGGTTTTTGAAGGCGCGCTCCTGCGCGTGCGTCCCAAAGTCATGACAGTTGCAACGATCTTCGCAGCACTCATTCCGATCATGTACGGCACCGGAACTGGCTCCGAGATCATGCAGCGGATCGCGGCTCCGATGATCGGTGGCATGGCGACCGCGACCCTTCTGACGCTCTTTGTCATTCCGTCGATCTTCGTGATCTGGAAAAGGCTGGCCCTGAAACGGGTCAACAGAGAATTGCTGCAACCAGCCCAAGAACCCGCAGCACCTGTACCGGCAGAATAGGACCTGCCAATCAACCCAACCTGAAAGGACGACCCATGAAAACTCTCTCTCTTGCCCTCTCTGTTCTTGTTCTAAGCGCGCCACTGGCGTTTGCGCAAATGAACCACTCGGACATGGACCATTCGAACATGGCCGATCAGTGACGAAATGATGGAAGGTGCCGTGCATACCAAGGCGGTGGTGAATTCCATCGGCGAAGGCACTGCCAATGTCAGTCACGAACCCATTCCTGAAATCGGCTGGCCCGCCATGACGATGGATTTGGCGATGATGCCCGACGCGGAAATGATGGGCGATATCGCGGCTGGAGATTCCGTCACGCTGATGCTGATCAAGGGCGACGACGGCATGTATGCAATTGGCGCGATGATGCCTGAATAAAGCGGCGAGGCTGGCCGGAGACCAGGTTTCCGGTCAGCGTTTTTCGAACACAGGCTCAGGAGAAAAATATGAAACCTGCCGTTTACCTTGCCGCGATCGCAGCACTTTCGCTGGCGTTCGCACCTCCAAGCGCGGATGCGCATTCCAAGAAAGAAGCAACAGAGCCTGCGGATGGGGCCGTTCTGGAGACATCTCCGACGACAATTTCGATGCGCTTTGACATGCCAATGCGCGTCACTCTGATCTCTCTCACCGATCAGGATGGGGCTGCGCATGATGTGACGCGCAGCGACAATATGCAGCCCGTCAGTGAATTCAGCGCCGCGCCGCCAGCGCTGCCTGCAGGTCAGTACAAGGTCGAGTGGCGGGGACTGGCAGCCGATGGTCATCCAATGCAAGGGACGTTCAGTTTTGAAATCTCGAATTGAGACCCGATGCTGAGCGCGGTCGCTTCAGCTGATTTGGTCACTTGGCTGTCTATCTGCGTAAAGGCGCTTGTCTACGCGACGACCTTGATCGCGATGGGCAGCATATTGAGTATTTTGATGCTCCGCCGTCTTCCCGCACTCGAAGTGCAAGCGCTGCGCCGGTTGTCGGTCTTCTGCGCCATTGGGGCAGCTCTTTTGTCCCTTATGCGACTTCCGCTGCGTGCGAGTTTCCTGATGGGAGGCACATGGCAGGGCGCAACTGATCCGATGATGCTGACGATGGTTTCGGAAAGCCCCCTGGGCTCCAGCATCGCTTTGCGGCTTGTCGGACTGGCCTTGATTTGTGCGAACCTGCTGCCCGCACGCCTTGGGCGACCGCTCGCGGCCTTTGGGGTCATCCTCGTGGCCGCATCCTTCGTGTTTCGCGGCCATGCGCTGGAGGAACCACGCTTTTTGCTTGCCGCACTCATCTCGCTCCATATCTTGGGCTTGGCGTTCTGGATCGGGGGCTTCACGCCGCTCTACCGCCTTTCCGGGGCGAACACGGCCAGTGTCGCCGGCCAGATCAGCCACGATTTTGGCCGGATTGCCGTTTGGGTCGTTGGCGCGTTGACCTTGGCGGGGGGAGTGACCCTGTGGCTGCTGACGGGCAATGTTCTGGATGCGCTTTCCACACCCTATGGGCAGTTTTTTGCAATCAAGCTTTGCGTTTTTCTCGGCATCATTGGCTTTGCCGCATGGAACAAGTTGCGGCTGACGCCTGCCTTGCTTCGGCAAGAGCCGGGTGCCAGCGCGCATCTGCGTCGGAGCATTCGAATGGAATCGGTGCTTGTTGCATTGATCCTTATGACGACAGCAATCCTGACCACTATCAGCGCGCCCGAAGCTGCAAATCAAATCGCTAGCGCGACGGCCAGCGGTCAAAGTACAGAAACGAACAAAGGGGATTTCTATGAAATCTATAACACGTCGGACCTTTGGAGGCGGAATGATGACATGAATGCGCATAGTTTGAACGACCTAGCCACAAGATGAAACAACATAGGAGAAACGCAATGAACCGTAGAAACTTCCTTCTATCGACCGGCAGTACAGTACTTGTTTCTGGTCCTGCCTTTGCCGCAACGCCTCGCATGAAGGTGCTCAAATCACCTACTTGCGGTTGTTGCTCGGAGTGGATCACACATGTTCAGTCCGCGGGGCTGAGTGTGCATGCACAGGACTTAACGCAAGACGCGCTGTGGGCCGCCAAAAACAAAGCAGGTATAACGCCTGAGCTAAGTTCCTGTCACACAGGGTTCATCGAGGGATATGTGATAGAGGGTCACGTCCCAGCGGCTGACATCCAACGCCTGTTGGCTGAGCGCCCTGACGCCGTTGGCCTGACCGTGCCAGGTATGCCGATCGGCTCGCCCGGCATGGAGATGGGAAATCAGCGAGAGGCTTTCGACACGCTGCTGGTCCTGCACAATGGCGAAACCGCGGTGTTTGAAAGCCACACCTGAACCATGGGGGGTGTGCAACTCGTTTGCAGTCTACAGTGAAGGTCCGGAACGCGCATAAAAGGGGGCTAGTTCGCAAACGCAGCGAATTCAAACTTCGTCCGCAACTCGGCCATAGGCTCTGCAGATTTCGCCTCGCCCAAAACGAGCGTCCGCTTTCCTTTCTGCAGTGCAGCTGATGAACCGGGTCAGCTTGATTTCTCACTTGCGAGCGTCAGCGATTGACCATGTCGCCTTCGGGCTCGATGCAGTCATTCACCAAATTTTGGTGAGTGTCTGCTAAGCAGCGCTTAGCAGCCGTTCACACTGGAAATTAGAAGTTATGGATCTCAATGGCTGCCCAGTCGCCCATGTCATGGGCTGCGTTCTTTGAGGTTTGAGATGGCTGAGGCAAGCAGCCGCCTTGCTTCATAGAGCTCTCGCCGTGCGGCCATCAATTTAGGGGGAAGCGCACCAATCTGCTCTGAATGCCGAATAGCGACTGTCAATCTTGCTTCAGCCTCCAGAGCGGCTTTCAGCGACGCCGTGATTGCCGCAAAGTCAGACATGGATTTGTCCGTTCCATTTGCCCGGCCAGCATTCAATTTTGCGGGGCAGATCATCCATCTGACACCGTATCCAACTTAGGGTCGTTCTGCTGGTCAGCCTCACGTAAGCGGCCCCATTTCGGCAACAGGGAGTTCTCGAGCGTTTGTGTTCCGCTACGGGTTCGCTGCAGTTTCTCCACCTCAGCGCGAAGCACAGAAAGTTCCTCCATGCTTTTCAACTGCACGTGTCGTCCCAGAACTTCCTGCAACCATTTGGCATCCTGCAAGCTGATTTCACCTTGAGATACGGCCACGGCAATGCGTTCTGATGTGGTGACAATGTCTTCGACTGTATCCAACTTGATGTCTTCAGTCAGTTGCACATAATCGGAACGCCCGGGCGGGCGCACCCGGTCTATGAGCCATTGCGCAATGGCCGCGTTACCATCTTCTAGTTCGTCAGAAATGATTTCAGTGGCGCGTCCAAGCATCTCTTCAAGACTGTTCGCCTGCCAGTTTAGATGCGCGCGCCTGAACACCATTTGCCCCCAGTGGCCGCCTGGTGATTTTGGCGGCTTGTGGCCAGGGAAAAACTTGCCATCGGGACCCCGTTTGGACTTTTTCTCTTCGTGAGCCATGGCCACGTCATTTCCGTCATTATTACGTCAATATTGCTGACATAATAGCATCAAGCTGCATAGCTGTCAGCATGGACGTTCGGTAGAGTTTCCAAGTGATTGGGCGAGTAAAACTGGCTTACCTATTGATAGAGTACACGCACGACCTAATAGATGAGTATCGTGTGAAGAGATCGGCCCAGGCCGACGGCAACCTGCCCCGAGCAAGGTGCCCCCGGAATTCCGGCACAAGGTCAAGCGTAAGCTCGGCAAATCGGGAACCAAGTCCCAAAGATATCATATCCGCGCAAGCGGTCACGCCCGTGTGCAGGGCTTTGCCAGTAAGTCGCGGTGGACCGCCATGGCATCGACCGCCCGAGACATGCTTGCGACCGGTGCGATTACCAAATGGTCTCAGGTTGAAGCTGCCTGACTGACGAGCCGATAGCACGGCGAAACCAACCAAGCATCCAGAGTGCTGGGTAATCACCCAGCCGCCAACCCCACTGAAGGGTGGCTCCGCCGATCATCGGCGGGATGCGCACGATTAACTGTGAAAGGAAACACACATGAATACTCAATCTGAAATCAATGCGGCCAACCGCATCGTTCGCGTTGCTTTGGCCTACTGCAATGCTCAGTACACGCTGAGCGGCATCGAGCATCCTGTAGCACCCGAAAGGCAATGGCAGGCATGTTGTACAGTCGCCAGCCGTTTTCTAGCTGACCCGGCTGCAATGACACCGCAGCTCTGCCACCAAGAATGGCGGCTCAGTCAAATGCGGCACAGTCACCCGGCCTATTGGCCATCGGCGGCGGCGACCGAATGGGAGCAGCTCTCTCCCACCGACCGCATGCTGGAGAATATGGGGTTGCGGGCCATGCGGGACGAACTGCTGAGGCTGGAATCAGAGGAGGAGGAACGCCTGACCGCGCACCTTCATGCCGACGCTCAGGCAATGCAGGACGCCGTGGTCGAGGCGGCACTTGTTCGCTTACTGCGAGACGAGGAGTTGAATAAGCAGTAAATCTCAGACTTTGCGGGGATTGGGCGGGGATTGGAGAAGCCTCTGGAGGTGGGCAGTCCCTAAAACCACTTATTTCTATGGTGCTGCTGCGGAGATTTGAACTCCGGACCTCTCCCTTACCAAGGGAGTGCTCTACCCCTGAGCTACAGCAGCATCAATGCGCGTGGGTGTTAGACGCAAACCAAGATCGGTGCAAGCCTAATCTGGACCCTGTTGCGCCCCTGAGGTAGACAGCGCGTATGACGGACAAAAAGAACCCAAAAAGTGTGACGCCGGTGGTGCAAAACCGCGAGGACCGGCTTAAGGACGCGCTGAAGGCCAATTTGTCCCGGCGCAAAGCCCAAAGCCGCAAGCGCGCACAGGCCAACGAGCCTAAGGAAACATCACCGGGCACAGCCGGGCAGGATAAGGACGCGTAGGCGCATGGACTCGATTGTTGTAACAGGGGGCGGCACGCTCTCGGGGCAAATCCCGATTGCAGGCGCCAAAAACGCTTGTCTCACACTTATGCCGGCCACTTTGTTGTCCGAAGAACCGCTGACCTTGATGAACGCGCCTCGTCTGTCAGATATCCGGACGATGTCGCAACTGCTTCAATCGCTGGGTGCGGAAGTGGCCGCACTGCAAGACGGTAAGGTGCTAGCTCTGTCCAGCCATGGTGAGATCAATACACGTGCCGAGTATGATATCGTGCGCAAAATGCGCGCGTCCAACCTTGTTCTTGGTCCTCTTTTGGCGCGGGAAGGGCATGCGGTCGTGTCTTTGCCCGGTGGTTGCGCGATCGGCGCGCGCCCTATGGACATTCACACGGATGGCCTTGCCCAAATGGGGGCAGAGATCGACCTGAAGGACGGTTATCTGCATGCCAAGGCGCAGGGTGGGCGGCTTCAGGGTGCGGTCATTGATTTTCCTTTTGCCTCCGTAGGGGCCACTGAAAATATCGCGATGGCCGCGACATTGGCAAAAGGTACAACCGTGCTGAACAACGCAGCGCGCGAACCCGAAATTGTCGATCTTGTACGGTGTTTGCGCGCTATGGGCGCTCAGATCGACGGCGAGGGCACATCACAAATCACCATAGAAGGGGTCGACCGGTTGGGCGGCGCGACGCACACCGTGGTCACCGACCGTATCGAGCTTGGGACGTATATGCTGGCCCCCGCGATCTGCGGCGGAGAGGTGGAGCTCTTAGGCGGCAAGATCGACCTGTTGGCGGCCTTTTGTGAAAAACTGGATGCAGCAGGGATCAGCGTGACCGAAACCCCCGGTGGTCTGTCTGTTGCACGGGGTAGTGGCGATGTGCATGCAGTTGATGTAACAACGGCACCTTTCCCTGGGTTTCCCACAGACTTACAGGCACAGATGATGGCGCTTTTGTGTACCGCCAAAGGGACATCGGTGCTGGAAGAAAAGATTTTTGAAAACCGCTTCATGCATGCGCCCGAACTGATCCGGATGGGGGCTGATATCGAAGTCCACGGCGGCACGGCGACGGTTAAAGGCGTCGACAGGCTGAAAGGCGCTCCGGTTATGGCGACAGATTTGCGTGCGTCCGTCTCATTGATCCTCGCCGGGTTGGCCGCTGAAGGCGAAACCAAGGTTGCGCGTGTATACCATTTGGATCGCGGATATGAGCATGTGGTGCGCAAGCTATCACAGGTTGGTGCGCGCATCGAAAGGATATCTGACACATGACCGACGCCCGTTTTGAAGACGGCCGCGAGGCACCGCTAAATCTTGGTGCACTCGACGTTGATGATTTAAATGTTCTGTCATCGCTGACACAAGATGCCGTATTCCCGGCAACGGAAATGATATGGGACAGAGGCCGCGACCGGTTCGCATTGCTGCTGAACCGCTTCCGCTGGGAAGAAGGTCCTGCTCGGGCCGTATCGCCAGAGCGTGTGCAGTCGGTACTGGCGTTTGAGGCGGTCAAGGCGGTAGCAACAAACGGCGTGGACCGGTCTGAAAAGGATACGATCCTGTCCTTGCTCTCGGTTGACTTTACCGAGACGGATGCGCCCTCGGGCCATATCCTTTTGACCCTCGCGGGGGATGGCGCCATCCGCCTGACGGTTGAAGCGATCGAGGCCAGCTTGAAAGACGTAACAAAACCCTATGTTGCCCCGTCGGGCAAAACGCCCGTACATCCTGACTGATCCTGCTTTCGATCTGAAAACACCCCGCCGCACGTACCAATGCTTCGGCCCCCAAGCGCAAAGAGTTTCCATGCCTGTCTTTTTGAACGCAACTGATCCCGATTTTGAAACGGCTTTTCAGACGTTACTGTCCGCAAAGCGCGAAGACAGCCCCGATGTAGACGCGACCGTTGCCGAGATCATTGGTGATGTCCGCGCACGGGGCGACGCGGCGCTGATTGAACTGACGGCCAAGTTTGACCGGCTTACCTTGACACCGGAACGTTTGCGCATTGCGGATGCCGAGATCAAAGCGGCTGTTAACACGGTGTCTGAGGCCGAAATGAGCGCGCTTAAAACGGCGGCAGATCGTATCCGAGCCTACCACGTTCGCCAACGTCCCGAGGATGCGGAATGGACGGATGAGGCAGGCGCAACATTGGGTTGGCGCTGGTCCGCGGTGGCGGCTGCGGGCCTATATGTGCCCGGTGGTCTTGCGTCATATCCATCGTCCGTTCTGATGAATGCGATACCTGCAAAGGTGGCGGGCGTACCACGGCTTGCCATGGTGGTACCTGCACCCGATGGCGTTTTGAACCCGCTTGTTCTGGCAGCGGCTGATCTTGCGGGTGTCGATGAGATTTACCGCATCGGCGGGGCGCAGGCCGTCGCAGCACTTGCCTATGGAACTGACACGATCGCTCCGGTAGACAAGATCACCGGCCCGGGCAACGCCTTTGTGGCCGCCGCTAAACGGCGTGTTTTTGGCAAAGTAGGCATCGATATGATCGCGGGGCCTTCCGAAATCCTTGTCGTCGCGGATGCGGAAAATGATCCCGACTGGATAGCATTGGATTTGCTTAGTCAGGCAGAACATGACGAAAGCGCGCAATCTGTGCTCATCACAACGGATGCCGCTTTCGGGCAGGCTGTAGCAGACGCGGTCACAGCGCGATTGGAAACGCTGGAACGCCGTGCAATCGCTGGCGCGTCATGGCGTGATTTCGGTGCGATCATCACCGTGCCTGATCTGGCAACGGCCGCAATCCTGACGGACCGAATTGCGCCCGAACACCTTGAGCTTTGCGTGGCTGATCCCGAGGCTTTAAGCGCAAACATCACGCACGCGGGGGCGATTTTCCTTGGTCAGTGGACGCCGGAAGCCATTGGTGACTATGTCGGCGGGCCGAACCATGTCTTGCCAACGGCGCGGTCAGCGCGCTTTTCATCGGGCCTCTCTGTGCTCGACTTTATGAAACGCACGACCTTGGCGCGGATGACACCTGCCGCATTGCGGGCCATCGGACCTGCGGCTGAAACACTTGCCACCTCAGAAAGTTTGCAAGCGCATGGATTGTCCGTCACCGCGCGCCTGCGCAAGCTAAACGAGTAACATCTTGGCACGGTTGCCCTATACAACCGTTCCACGCTAAGCAAAGACGCTAAACCATTTGCCAAGAAGCACTGCCATGACACGAATTACCCATATCGCGCTTGATGACAGCGGCTTGCCACCGCCAACACCCGAAATCGAACAAGAGCGCAAAGTCGCTGTTTTCGATCTTTTGGAGGACAACACTTTTGTACTGCCGGACCGTGAAGGTCGACCGGTTCCCGAAGGTCCATATCACCTGCGTCTGGCCATCCGTGAAAAACGGCTGGTTTTTGACGTGGAAACGGAAGCTGCGGAAAAGGCGGCTGAATTCCATCTTTCGCTTGGTCCGTTCCGGCAGGTGGTAAAAGACTATTTCCAGATCTGCGAAAGCTATTTCGACGCTGTCAAGAAACTCCCCCCCAGCCAGATTGAAACGATTGATATGGCGCGGCGTGGCATTCACAACGAAGGCAGTCGTGTCCTACAGGAGCGCCTTGAGGGAAAAGCCGAAATAGATATCGATACGGCGCGGCGCCTTTTCACCCTGATTTGCGTCCTACACTTCGGCGGATAGATGTTGGAACGGATGCCACAGTCGGTTCTGTTTTGCTGCGACCACAACGCTGTGCGTTCTCCCATGGCCGAAGGCATCATGAAAAAGCTGTACGGGACAGGCACCTATGTCCAATCCGTGGGCGTGATGAACGATATGGAGATTGATGGCTTTTCGATTGCAGTTTGTCAGGAACTGAACGTTGAACTCTCGCGACACCGCTCTCGCAGCTTTGATGAAATGGAGAACTGGGGCGATGACCTGGGGTCTTTCGATCTTATCATCGCCCTAAGCCCTGCCAGCCAGCGGCGTGCGCTGGAACTTACACGCGTTTATAGCCTGGAGGTCGAATACTGGCCTATTCTGGATCCTACAGGTTTGGGCGAAACCCGTGACGCAAAGCTTGCCAGCTACCGGCAGGCCCGCGATCAAATTAAGGAACGTATCATTGGCCGCTTTGGGCCGCCTACAGAAATTATCTGAAGTGGGTCGCTAGATCGACAGCCATGCCTGAAACAACAGGCCGCTGACCAGTGCACCACCAAGCGATATCGCGATGTAGAGCCCGAAGACGCGCGGCTTGACCAACGCCCAGACCGCGATGGCTGCGGGCAGGGATGTCACACCGCCTGCCACCAGAAACGCGAGCCCGGCACCCGGTGCCATGCCCTGTTCGATCAGGCCGCCCACCAATGGCAGCGCCGCATAGCCGTTCAAATAGGCCGGCACACCAACCACGGTCGCCAACGCGATGGGGCCAACGCCAGTACCGCCGAGTAACTGAGTGATGGTCTCAGCCGGGACAAAGGCCAACATCAGGCTTTCCAGAATAAAGGCGAGCACCAGCCACTTGCCCAAAAACAGCGTTGTTTTCAGTGCCTCGCGGCCAAACTTCTGACGGCGTTCCGCGTCGGTCCAGAACCGCCAGACCACTGGTTTGGGCGCACGGATTTTCGACCCGCCGCAGCCGCCGTCTCCGATGCCTTCGCGAAGCGGATTTTGCAACGCATGTGCGCCCGTTAGCAAATGAACAATCAAACCCCCTGCGATACCTAATCCGACCGCTGCCAGTGTTTTGGCGATTGCGAACTCAATATCCAGCACGCCGGACGTCAGCACGAACATCGATGGATCCATGACAGGTGATGCCAGCCAGAACGCCATGACGGCCGATAAAGGCACGCCCATCGCGAGGAGCGCTGCGATCAAGGGGATGACGCCGCAAGAGCAAAATGGCGATAGCCCGCCCGCGAGCGCGGCAAGTGCAATCATCAGCAAAGGCGATCCCACAAAAGCGCGCGCGATCAGGTTGTCGGCTCCGGTCGCTACTGCCCAAGCCGCGATGCCGACCGACAGCAACAAGAATGGTGCCGTATGCGCAAGCGCGCTGCCAGCAAAGACGGCGCTGTCCACTGCTTGGGTCGGCGAAAAAACGGCTGTGATCGCCAGTATGACAGCGGATGCGAGCCAGACGCGATGCTTGGTCCAAAGCGTTTCAAAAATGCCGGGGTTTGGTGCGGACGAAATATCTGCCATCGCTTTGGTCCTTGTTAGCTGCGCCGGTTCAAGCGGCGCTGTCGGTTTTGGTTAGGCTCACGCCTGTGCAACATTCATTGGTGAGAAACCCGATGATGTGGTTCATTTCCTCAAAATTGACTGAATTCAGAACTGCACGGCCCTGTTTGGATTGCGCGATCAGCCCCGCGTCTACAAGTGTGCGCAAATGATGCGCCAGTGTCGAAGCCGCGAGCCCCAAGTGGTGGGATATTTGGCCGACCGACATGCCTTCGTGCCCGGCCTTTACCAGCAGCCGAAATATATCCAGCCTGGCCTCGTGGCCTAGAGCGGCAAGTGCGCGGGAAACAATTTGGTTCTCATCCATAAAAACTAAATAACTAGATATATAGTTTTATTCAAGTGAAAAGTTCCCTAAAACGGAACATGAGATTTTTCAGGAGCCGACAAAGGTGATTATTTTGTCTTGCGCCTGCCAGTACAAGCGCCCAAGCTGAAGCAAGACAAAAAGAGGGAGCGACATGCTAGAAATCAGCACCAGAAAAATTGCGCGCGTGATCCTTTTGACCCGTGAATATGGGCCAGAAAGCTCGCATCTTGCCGATTATATCTCGGGATTGAACGAAGATGAGCAGGCTAGTCTGGTCGCATTGATGTGGGTGGGGCGTGACAGTTTTTCCGCCGAAGAGCTGGAGTTTGCCAAGCAAGAAGCACGCCGCGAGGCGACAGCGCCCACTGAGAACTATCTGTCTGGCATTCCCGGCCTTGCCGAACATCTCGAAAGCGGGATGGAGCAGCTTGGAATTGATGTCACCGATGTCGAAGATAATCTCTGACGGAATTTTGCCTCAGCCCTGTTCGGACAGGCATACTATACAGTGACGCGTGCGCCGGAGACACTTGTTTTATCGGGGCCTGCTTTGGCGGACGCACTTGCCGATTTAGCGGCGCTGCGCATCGCCGTTTTTCGGGAATGGCCCTACCTTTATGAAGGTGATCTGCAGTACGAACATAGTTACCTTGAGCCCTTTGCCAAATCTCCGAACGCGGTTCTAGTTGGCGCATTCGATCAAGGAAAGCTTGTTGGAGCTGCGACTGGAATGCCGCTTCTTGAGCACGCAGATGATTTCGCGTCTGCCTTTGCGCAAACTGATATTGACGTCAGCCAAGTCTTTTATTGTGCGGAAAGCGTTTTGCTGCCGCGCTATCGGGGGCAGGGAATTGGGCACAGGTTTTTTGATCTGCGAGAGGCTACAGCACGACTGCAGGGTCACAGTCAAAGCGCATTTTGCGCCGTTGTTCGGCCTTCGGACCATCCCGCACGGCCAGCAGGCTACCGACCGCTTGATTCTTTTTGGCGCGCACGCGGCTACCAGCCCCTAAAGAACGTTGTTGCGCATTTTGGATGGAAAGACATCGGTGACTGTGTTGATACCCGCAAACCGCTTCAGTTCTGGGCTCGGGATCTCTTGGCACGCAAAGACTAAACGCTTTCGCAAAGCAGCTCTGCGGTCTCCGCAAAGCGGGCCCAAGTTTCCCAGAAGCGTTCGTCCGGCGGCGTGTCCGATAATTTGACCCGCTGCAAGAGTTCGGGCTCTGCAAAAAACCGAGAGGCGCGTTGTTGCTGTGATTGAGAGAGTGTCAAGTCCGCGGCAGCCTGAATACACCCACATTTTCGCGCTGTAGCAACTTGGCGGTTGTGTATCTTACAGGCGGTTCCGATAGGCCCTTGTGCGAAACGCGGCGCAGACGCCAAATCGATTTGTGAGGGCAGCGCCCCTGTCGCAGAAGTGTCGCGTGTTCCTCCGCCACAGGCCGCAAGACCAAGCACGACCAGCATCAGCATGGTGCGCCCGGCAAAACGTCTAGGAAGCGAAAAAGGGTAGGATGTCATGGCGAAACTATGACTGATCCTGCCCCATTGTTCAATTCATGGAATGGGCCGAAGCCCTTGTTTTAAAACTTCCAGCGTGCGCCCACGACAACTAGATCAATGTCTTCATAATCGGTTCCCTTGGCATCATATTCGTAGGTCCGGTAGCTTGCGTAGATTTCGAGGTTATAGGCGTCGACACGCTGAACCGCCGAAATCGCGATGCTTTCGCTATCAGAGCCTTTGGTGTCAAAATCCGAGCCCTCGGTGATGTCGAAGGATAGAGCCGTTGTGCCCAACGAGAGCCAGTCCTGGATGTACCCGACTTTTACGAAATAATAGCTTGAATCAGCTTTGTCTGCCGCGCCAGATGCAAATGCAAAGTTCAAACCTGTAGGCGTGTGCAAGACGGCGACGGACCCTGATAGGACCTCTTCGTCGGTCTCACCATCTTCGGTAGCATTAATCCATTGGTAGCCGAGGCGCCCGTCAACTTTGTACTGGCCGTAGTCATTTGCATATTTTACAGCGATATCGGTGAACTCGCGTTTGTCCGGTACGACCAGCAATTCTTTGCCCCAAGAGATACTGCCGGTGAAGCCTTTGTATGTTGGCGTATCGTAGCGCACGCGCGCACGACGGGCACCGTCATAGGAGTTGAAGGCATTGCTGATGGATGTACCTGACAAAGCGCCCCCGTCGGGACGAAACTCAAAGCTGCCCGCCAGATCAGTCACCGAGGAATACGCAACTACGGTCGTCCCCGAAAAATCGACCTCGGCCACCCCATCTGTGGACATGCTACCCTGACCGCCGTAGAAGGTGCCGTAGCCAGCTGTTTCATAGATCAATTCCAGCTTGCGTAATTCGGTTCGGTTCAGGTCAATGTCTGAATCGTTGTTGTCCATCGTGGCCACCGACGAACCGTCGATACCCAGGGCCGTCTCAAAATGCCCTTTGACCGTTCCGCCATTGCCCAGATCATTCGAATAGGTCGCCCCGACGCGTGTGTTCGAGTTGTCGTTATCGGTGATGAAAGTTTCACTTTCGGTGCCGTCATCAACGCTGAACAGGCCAAAGTTCAACTGCCCGTAAAAATCAAACGTGGGATCAGCAAGCGAAAGGGTCGGGACTGACAACGCCAGCGCAGCAGCCGTCGTGATCTGCAATTTATGAATGGTTCGCATCATTTTTCTGCCTCTTGAATTGCGATCTGGGATGTCGCATTTGACTTCATGTCTACTGTCTATTGATCTGTCCGTATACGGGGCAGGTTTCAAGCTGAGCCAAATGTTGCGGATTTGTCTAGTTTATCAGGCAGGTCCATGCTTTGGGACTTGCTTGCCCGTGCCGCAAGACTGCGTCTGGTGAGATATAAAATTGTCCACAATAGGGTTCATTCTGCAATTCATCCCGAAGCATGAGAGCAAGTGGTTCATGCCGATGCATCTGCGACCTTGACCGCCCCTTAAAACCACACCATATCCCATTTCTATGGTACCTCTTTCACACATCCGAAATTTCTCAATCGTGGCGCACATTGACCACGGGAAATCCACATTGGCCGACCGGCTGATCCAATCCACGAACACGGTCGCGGATCGGGATATGAAAGAGCAGATGCTCGACAGTATGGATATCGAACGCGAACGCGGGATTACCATCAAAGCGCAGACCGTTCGTATCAATTATACAGCGCAAAACGGCGAGGAATATGTCCTCAACCTGATTGATACCCCAGGGCATGTGGACTTTGCCTATGAGGTCTCCCGTTCCATGCGTGCGGTTGAAGGTTCGTTGCTGGTTGTGGATTCCACGCAAGGCGTTGAAGCGCAGACCCTCGCGAACGTATACCACGCCATAGAAGCCGATCACGAGATCGTCCCGGTGCTGAACAAGATCGACCTGCCGGCGTCCGACTGTGACCGCGTGGCAGAACAGATCGAGGATGTGATCGGGATAGATGCCTCGGAAGCCATTCGCGTCTCGGCCAAAACGGGGCAGGGGATCGTTGAGACGCTTGAGGCGATTGTGCAAAAGCTGCCCGCGCCGAAAGGCGACCCCGACGCGCCGCTCAAAGCGATGCTGGTTGATAGCTGGTACGACAGTTACCTCGGTGTGATCGTTCTGGTGCGCATCATGGACGGCAAGCTCAAAAAGGGCGAGCGGATCCGCATGCTCTCCAACAACTCCACCCACCACGTGGACCGCATCGGCGTCTTCCGCCCCGAAATGACCGTGATCGACGAACTGGGCCCGGGCGAGATCGGGTTCCTGACGGCGTCAATCAAGCAAGTCCGCGACACGCGCGTCGGTGACACGATCACGCACGAGAAGAAGGGTTGCGAAAAAGCGCTTCCCGGCTTTAAACCATCGCAACCGGTGGTGTTCTGCGGCCTTTTCCCCGTCGACAGCGCCGAGTTTGAAGACCTGCGCGACGCGATCGAAAAGCTGGCCCTGAACGACGCGAGCTTTTCTTACGAGATGGAAACCTCTGCCGCACTTGGGTTTGGCTTCCGCTGCGGGTTCCTTGGGCTCTTGCACCTTGAGGTGATCCGCGACCGGATCGAACGCGAGTATGACATCGAGCTGATTACCACCGCCCCCTCGGTCATCTATCACATCCACATGAAGGATGGCACGATGATGGAGCTGCACAACCCCGCTGACATGCCTGACCTGACGCTGGTCGACCACCTGGAAGAACCGCGCATCAAGGCGACCATTCTGGTGCCGGACGACTATCTGGGTGATGTGCTCAAGCTCTGTCAGGACCGTCGCGGCATCCAACTGGATCTGACCTACGCGGGGTCGCGCGCGATGGTGGTTTACGACCTGCCGCTCAACGAGGTGGTGTTCGACTTCTACGACCGGCTGAAATCGGTGACCAAGGGCTACGCCAGCTTTGACTACCAGATGATCGGCTACCGCACCGACCAGCTGGTGAAAATGTCGATCCTTGTGAACGACGAACCCGTCGACGCGCTCAGCACGATGGTCCACCGCGACCGCGCCGAGATGCGGGGCCGCGCGATGGTCGAAAAGCTAAAAGACCTGATCCCCCGCCACATGTTCAAAATCCCGATCCAGGCGGCGATTGGCGGCAAAGTCATCGCCCGCGAGACCCTGAGCGCCATGCGCAAAGATGTGACCGCGAAGTGCTACGGCGGCGACGCCACCCGGAAGCGTAAGCTGCTGGACAAGCAGAAGGCGGGTAAGAAGAAGATGCGGCAGTTCGGGAAAGTGGATATCCCGCAGGAAGCGTTTATTTCCGCCTTAAAAATGGATGGCTGAAAGCCATCATTTTTACGGCGCGTGCGGAAAAGGCGCTTTTGCTCAGCAAAAGCTGCCGACCGGCACCCGGTTCAGTTGGGGTGGTGCTAGAAAAGACGGCGGGAGGCAGCGTATTGCGCAGCAATGCGCGTTCCCGGCGCCTAAAATGTTTTGAATGCCATCCGGGTAAACTTTATAAATCGATGGATTCCTTTTTCAATTTATTGCCCTTAGTGTCAGCTCTATGACGTTTCTTATACCCTGTCGGATGAAGAACCGACCTTCCAGGCCGATGTTGTATTGGATATTAAATACAAAGACATCCTGACAAATACTGCGATAGCGGCGGCTAGAGCATTTAAGATCAGCGGCAGGCCTAATCATTCGCTGCGAAGACAGGATCGGGTGTTAAGCAGTCATTCATCTTGAGGCTGGACAACGGGCTTGTTGTCGAGGATCCTCCAATTACAATCCAGCCTGCTAAGGTAAGATTTTTACAGAACGTTCTGCGTGCCGAGTTTCCCGATGAAGCTCCTTAAAGATGGGGACTATAATAAAAATTTGTTCTGTGGCACTATCCCACAAAGCAAAGTACGCGGCTTTGGAATGGCTGGAAGAACCAGACGGTAAGCGTCCGCCAATTGCTGACTTAACTCGACAAGATAGCAAGTCTTGTAAGAGAACTCTATCAGATCCTGACGTCACTTGCCGGACTATCCCGCGCCAAATTCCACGCGCCTTGCTCATGCTCTTTAGACAGAGTATCTAAGACAGCGTAAAGAGCAGTTCGGCCAATGAGGCATAACAATCAGCTTGGAAAGACTAATACACCGTCGATTTAAGTCGACACGTCCCGCTTCCGATTCTTTTGTCCGAAAGGAGGATGCGAGAGTTAGTCTAAGGAACAAGAAATTTCTAAATCGGGAATCCGATTTTCATCGGGAAACACCTTGCCCTTAAATGGGGTTTCCGTCATTGTAAGAGCAGCCTGAGCCTAAAGATAGTTGACGAGGAATGGCTTCAGAAATTTCGAGACGGCATGTTCCCGATAAAACTCGGGCGATGCGTTTCGAGTTCGGTCTTAGGAGTTATCTCGCCCATTGAGTGCTAAAGGGCGTTTGATCAAGTCGGAAGAGATGTTTGTTCGAAGTATGTCTCGACGTAACGTTGAAGATAATTTCCTGCCTTATATAAGAATGTTTTCCAAGAATGTGGAGCGCCCGTGTCCAGGGCTCCGCCCGTTCGACCCTGAAACTGTCCACTGGACAGCTCCCAAGACGGGTCTCACCCACCCCCACGGGGCGGGCGCTTCGCTTCCTGCCCCTCGGTTCGGGCGCGGTGCATTTATCATCCCTCACCGCATCAAGTTAACAGCTTTTCGCGGCTAGTGTAGTCAGCGACACCACTTTCACCGTATTTTCCATCTCAAATCCCATAGTTTCCAAACCGCCCAAAAACCAAGCACTCCCAAAAAACCTATCCTTCCACAACTCGGCCAAAACAAACGAAAATCCGCATCCGTCCACAACTTACCCACAGATAAAACCGTATATATATCAACACCTTATCCACAAGAAATTTCACCAAGCCCCACGATTTTGTTTGCGCGACTCAGGCATAAGGCGCAGTCTGTATTCACCGCTTCAGAGATCCTCGGAACGATGGGGCGGTCGCAGAGGCCCCGGCGGCCACTGGGCACCAAGGCACGGATCATTGATGCAGGTCTTGGTGTAACGGGCAGTCGGATGCAGGTCGGATCGTGTGGGCTCGAAAGGGTCGTGGCGAGGGGGTGCATAGGTTGGAACGGGACTGACCCGAGAGGTTCGCAAGAACCGCGACGGCAGAAAGGTTGTAACAGGGATGATGCGGGAAAGTGGGGCAGCAATGCGGCACTTTCGGCGGCAGGCGGTGACGTCTGCAGTGCAAGCTGGGCCTGCTGTAACCCTCTGGGGGGATCATAAGGTTCAAGAAGGCGTCAGGTTGTGCTTTCGGGCACGGTAAGGACCTCGGTCTGCGCCCCTGACGCCTTTCGCTTGTCCGGCCCTCAGAACACCACACCAGCCACCAAACCCACATTCGCGTAGGGCGTCGCCTCGCCCGTGCGGACGATGGCGCGGGCGGTCGCGCTGCGGGTTTTGAATTCCTCGTGGCTGACTTGCGTCGCAGCGACCCGCGCGTCGATCTGTTGTCCGATGTCGCCCGCTTCTGCGGCGCGAAAGGCGCTTTCGATCGCCATCTCCTGGGTGACGGCGTCCAGCACCTCAAGAAAGCGCGGCACACCAAGCGTCACGGCAAGGTCTATACACCGCACGCCGGGCGGTACAGGCAGGCCCGCGTCCCCGATAACCAGCAAGTCCCCATGACCGAGCGACGCGATAAGCTGGGCAAGCTCGTTGTGCAAAACACCTGATTTTTTCATGCCGTCCTCCGGATGGAACTTGCAGCCTAAGTGTTGGGTCATCGGGCGGCAAGTGACGGGAATTGACTTACGTCAAAGTGAATGAGCCATCCGGATGCTAAGGTTTCAGTGAAACGTTTGAAAGGAGTTCTAATATGTTACGGGTCGCTTCAATGTTGTACGGGATCGTTGCGTTCAGCTTCGCCGGTGCTGGTGTAATTGCTGTTTTGGCATCCGGTGTTTCCGAGCTGATGCCCATTCTTGCGGCTGCAACGACCGGTGCTATTCTGGCGCTTCCGGCGACTTACTTCATTGCCAGCCGTTTGGTGCGGTGATGGCAAACTCTAACACCAGTGCGGAAAACGCCGAAGTGGATGTCGCAGCTCAGAAAGAGGTGCTTTTGCAACGCCGGAAGGAATTGGTCGGCGATCTGGAGCATATTGAACATGAACTTGACGAACCGATGCCCACCGATTGGGAAGACCGGTCGTCCGAACGTCAGGGTGATGAAGTGCTTGAAGCGCTCGGGAACGTTGAGATGGCCGAGCTTATGCGGATTGATGCGGCGCTGGACCGGATTGCGGCAGACAGCTACGGCGACTGCACAAAATGTGGACAACCGATTTCAAAAGCGCGTCTCGCAGCACTTCCAGAAGCGGCGCTGTGCATCAAATGCGCATAGCGTTTTACTGACAAAAGCGATGGCAGCGCGCTGTAATTCTGGCAAAATCAGAGAGTTGGGCCTGACCGGTTGCGATCAGGTCCAAGATTGTTAGGCGCGGCGAACTAGATTGCGTCGTCCAGTGCCTGGCCCGCGTTTTGCACGTCGCGGCCGACCCCTTTTGTGGTCTCGCAAGCAGCCAGTGCAAGCACGGCAGTCAGAAGGATGGCAACTCTCAACATAGGGTAGTCCTCTTTCATTATATTTCCCGATATCTCTATACCTGAACTCAAACCATTTTCACCCAATAAATGAGCGTTAACGCGAATAGCTCGGTTTAATGCTGTTCTAAGGCTTTCTGAAGAAAAGGTAGCGGTCGGGATCGATCGTCTCCGGACCTTTTATTTGCTCAAACCCTACCAAGGGTTGCTGGCTGACGACAAGACCACCCGGCACGATCAGTCTGGCGATCAGCGGCGACAGGCGGGCGCCCTCGGCCACGTCCTTTTCCTTTACGCCAAATCCGAAATCGTAATGTGCAAGCGCCATCCGTGCGGCTTTGTCAGCCAGCAAAGCAAGCATTTCATCAGCTTCGCCTTGAAGAAAATTTTCGCTGGGTGGGATGCAGGAAGGATGCGGTTGGAGCACGCGGTCGATCACCCAGATACGCCGCTTGGGCAGTGTTTCGCGCAGATGGTCATAGGTGCGCCCGTTTCCCAAACCCAGTTCGAGCACATCGCCCTCAATGCCATCGATAAACTCGGCAGCCCAGTTCAGCCCGTCTATTTGGGCGCTTAGGCGACGGCGCATGGATTCAAGGCGGCTCATCTTGGGGTCTCCAGTAAGGGGGCGATGGGTTGCGCTTCTGCGCCACCCTCAAGCAGTTCGGTCAAATAACGCTCGGAGAAATCCCACACTTGCGGCGTGTGGACAAGATGATGCGTCAGATAACCCAGCGGCTCAGTTGGATCTTGTGTACCATTGAGGCGCGCCCGCAGCAGGTCAACTGTTTGGGCAATCAAGGCATCAGCATCTTTCAGTCCGCGATCACCACGCCAACTGATCGGGTCGACATGGGTATTGATTTGCAGAAGGCCCGGGGCCGCATCGCGCCTGTCGCGCGGGGTGAAAGTAGATACTCCGAGGTATCCGGCGTCTGTCAATGCAGGTAAGAACGAGTGATCAAGCCTGTTCCAAGGTGGTACGAACACCGGCAGATAGGATCTGCCGAACAAGGCGCGCATCCGGGTTTGACCTTGCCGCAGTTCGTCACAGCCATCTGGCCGCAGGGTGCCGAATTCTGACTTTTTAAGCTCAAGGGGCGCATTGTTTTGATGCCGCCAGCCATGCACCAAAGGGATCAGGTTTGCATGATCGTGGGTAAACGCGGCCAGATCAGGCGTGGCGCTGGCGGGTATGACTGCGATATGTACCGGTATGTTCAATTGGTTGGACAAAGCGCAAAGGTGGTCGAGGGGGGCGGACGGTGCAACGGCATCGTCGTCGCGCCACCAGATGGCGAGCCTGTGGTTTTCGCCGCGCAGCGTCCCGAGCATTCTGCGCAAAGGACCCCAGTCAACGTCCATGAGAGATACTCTGGCTGAGGTTGAAAAGGATTTCGACGGTCTGTTGGGCACCGTCCATTGAATGCCGACTAGGAGAACGCGGCGGGGCGTTCAAAGCGCGCCTTACCGCGTTGACCAGTTCTTGGGCAATAAGATCGGTGGCTTTTAATACTTCAATGCCATCAAGCTTTTCTAAAGCCCGTGCGCGTAGGGATTGTTCTACCTCACCGCCCGCGTCAAAGGGTACAAAAACAGCGGGTGTTCCGGCTTGCAGGATATCAAGCGCGGTATTGTACCCGCACATCGAAACTGACGCTGCAGCACGGTACAGCATTGCACGAAAATCAGATCTTACAGGTTCAATAGTAAGGTTTTCAGGCGCTTTGTCTTGGAGCTCTGCCACCCGGTCGAAACCATCGGCACCGCCCACAAGTAGGTGCCAGTTCAGGTCTGGCGCCAGTGATGCGGCCTCTATTGCCGCCGCATTTATCGGGCCGCCTACAGTGCCGCCGCCTGCGCTGACGATGATGGTTTGAACCGGTGTCGTGGCGCGATGATCGGCGGCCGGCGGGGGGCAGACAAAACCACTATAATGCAACTTTTGGCGCAGGCTGTCGCTGACGGGCCAACTGGCATCTAACGGGGCGATCTGTGGATCGGAGTGGACAACAACCGCATCGTAGTAAGCAGATATAAGCGCGTCGGTTGCCTCGGCTTTGGCGGGTTTGGACGGCGGTGCCAGGATGTCCCGGATTGAAGCGCAGATCAAAGGGCGCGGCACCATGTTGACAGCGGCCTCTAGCAGGGCCGTGAATTCGCCCGACAATACGCGCCGGCCAAAGGGGAAAAGCTCGGTCATTACGACGTCCGGTTGCGTATCTGCCAGCACCCGCAAAATGATCGCGCGCCGTTCGTCAAGCAGGCCTGGTGTTGCCTCGCTCCCCTGCGCATCAAGCAGACGTCGGAAATTCACGCCATCGGACTTCAGGGCAGGCAACTGGGTCACCGCGATGCCATCAGCGTCCAGATGTGGCGCTGGCATGCCCCCCGAAATGACATGCACATCGTGCCCGGCCGCATGATGCGCCCGCGCCAACACAAGAGCGCGCGCAAGATGGCCTGTCCCAAGCAGATGTGTGACCACAATCAGGACTTTCACAGCACACGTTCCTCTAGTCGGACAGGCGCGCCTTCTACCGACAGCCCGCTGGGTGAAACGGACAGGACGTAAAGGCGATTGCGTTTGATCTGAAAGGGTGCTGGGCCTGCAAAATCCCAACCCGAAGCTTGCGCCAGCAAGACCCGCATGATGCCGATATGACAAACCGCAACGGTGTCCGTCGTCAGCGTGGCCACCCAGTTTGCCAAACGCGCGCGCAGGTCTGCGGGGCTTTCCCCGCCGGGGGGGCGATAACCCCATCCCCAGTCTTCGATGTGGCGATAGTCGTTTTCGGGGTCGGCCAGAAGCTCTAATCCTTTTTTGCCTTCCCATTTGCCCCAATCCATCTCGATCAGGTTAGGGTGGGTGATGGGGGTGCGCCCACTGATCAACTCGGCCGTTTCCACTGCACGGGACAGGGGGCTCGACACGAGTGCAGCTTGGTCCCAAGGCGCAGGCAGCCTGAGTTTCGCCAACTGCATTCGTGCATCTTCATCAAGCGGGATGTCTGTCCGCCCCTGAATGCGGCCAGCACGGTTCCAGCTTGTATGCCCGTGGCGGATCAAGGCAAGGCGGGTCATGACAGTACCTCATCAATTGTGTTGCGTAGTGTATCACGTGCTGCGTCCAGCAGATGATTTCGCTCAACGTAACGGCGCGCGCTTGCGCCCAGATGCTGCGTGAGCTTCGGCATGGCGAGAAGCAGATTAAGGCGTGCCGCCAGACCTTGCGGACCTGTCTGGGGCGAAGGGTAGGCCGCACCCGGAGCCAGCACATCGCACACCCCGGGACGATTTTGCGCGACCACAGGAAGCCCTGCGGCTTGCGCCTCGAGGTAGGTCATCCCAAAGGCTTCGTTGACGCCGGGCCAGAACAGTAACCGCGCCTGACCATATGCATCGCCCATTTTCGCTGGATCAACTGCGCCATGAAACTGCACTTTGTCCCCGAATGGGGCCATCATTGCCTCGACCTTGGGCCGTTCCGGCCCGTCTCCCACGATCCCGAGCCGCCAATCCGCGCTTTGCAGCAGGCCGAGGGTATCTGCGATTATCTGGTAGGACGCCAGTTTGTCGCCGCTGCGAAACATGCCCACTGAAAGCATGCCAGATGCGCCCGTTGTTACCAGAGGCAGGTCAGAGCGCGCAAGAAAGGGGCGCAGGTGCACAAGCTTCTGGTCGGGCCGCCCGTATGCTCTCAGAGCTTCTTCATCCTGTGTGGTCAGGTAAAGCACGGCGGCGGCGGCGTCTGTTGCATCTTCGGCAGCCTGTGCGAAGGCGGCCCATGGTCCGGTCAGCCGTTTACGTGCCCGGGTGGCTTCGATCTGGATGTAGGGAATGCCCAAGGCCTGTGCGACCTCCGGACCAATAAGATCGGGTGCCTTGTAGTAGCTGTGATAGGTTATCCATAGTTGCCATGCCTGTCGGCGTCCGATGGGTAAAAGCCGCGCCACTTCGGCCCGTGCCTCGGCGATTATTTCTGCCTGGCGTGCGGATGATCCTTTGCCGTCACGCAGTTGCACCGTCGATGCCAGTTCCGTGGCGATGCCGCCTGTCTCAAGGGCCAGTAACAGCGCGCGCGCCATGGCGCGGTCTCCGGATGGAACCGGATGGTCTGGTGGTTTCATTGGGGCGAAAAAGGCCGCTTTCATCACGTCTGCGCGTCCATCATAGTTGTCAAACGCTGTGCCAGATGGTCAATGCCCGGCTGCATGCGAAAGTCCTGCGTCAGTCTAATGTATGCAGCTTCGGCCAAGGTGGCACCGCCATCGGGCAGGGCGGCAAAGTTCACGATCGCCGCCGCAAGACTTTCGGGGGCGTCATCGACGAGAATACCCTCAACCCCGTTTGTGATGAATTCTGGTATCGCGGACACGGGTGTGGACAGGATGGGCAGCTTTTGACTGGCAGCCTCCATTAGCACGTTTGGCAAACCGTCACGGTCGCCGTCAGCCGCGATACGGCTGGGCAGAACAAACAAGTCAGCGCGCTGCATCTCGGCGATGACTTCAGGTTGATCGCACGCGCCGCGCCAGGTGATCCGGTCTTCTACCCCGCGCGCCACGGCCAAGGCGCGCATGTCATTTTTCAGCGTGCCGCCGCCAATATGCGTCCAGTGCCATTTCAGATTTTCGGGCAGAAGCGCCAAGGCTTCGATTAGACGGTCAAAGCCCTTCTTTTCCACCAGACGCCCCACGGACATCAAGGCTAAGGGAGCGTCTATCGCGCGGGGGGGGCGGGTTGGCGATGCTGGAAAACGCGACAGATCAAGCCCGTGATAAACCAGATCCACGCGTTCGGGCGTATCCGCGAGGGAGCGCAGATGCTCTGCGCCAAAGGCTGTGCAGGTAGCACCAAAATAGGCCCCGTAATCTGCCGCTGACAGCTTTTCACGCAACTCCCAATCGGGAGAGGTCCAGATATCTTTGGCATGTGCCGAAAAGGACCATGGCAGCGACCGCAGGATCGCCGCATATCGCGCAACCGATGACGGCGTGTGCAGAAAGTGCGCGTACAATCCTTTTGCCTCAGGCGGCAACTCGCGCGCAAGCACACAAGCCTGCCCAAAGCGCCGCAGCCGGTTCGGGGTTCGGTCACGGGCATAGTCTGCCCGAAACGTACGCCACGCCGCACCAAATCCTTGTGTTCGGATGGCATGCGACAAGCCCTTAAGAACGCGCAGCGGCTCATCTTTCAGGTACTCGGGCAAATACCGAACCGGCGCTTTCAACTTGTCGTGCAGCGGGTGCGTCTTGTGATCTGTCGGGTGTCGCAAGGACCAGATTTCAAAGTCTACGCCCGCCGCTTCCAAAGCAACGAGTTCCTGAGCAATAAACGTCTCTGAAAGGCGGGGCCATCCTTTGACCACCACCGCCAACCGCGCTGAGGGTCGTGTCATTTTCCGACCATCAACGCGTTTACCCGCGCAACAACAACGTCCAATCCGTCAAGCAACCCTGACGCGCCGGCCTGAGACGGCTTTTTCTGGTTCGGCAGGCCTCGGATGGCGGCATTCATCGCAGCAACGGTTTTACCGTCCCTGTTTTCGTCGAGCATACGCACCAAACCCAGTTCTTCAGCGCGCGATGCCCTGATCCATTGCTCTAACCGCGGCACGGTGCGCGGCATGATAACGGCGCGTTTGTCGAACGAAAGGACTTCGCAAAACGTGTTGTAGCCACCCATGCAGATCACACCTTTTGCGTCCGCAAACAGTGATTCAATACGCCCGTCAAATCCGACAGATGTGACGCGTCCATCCAGTTTGGCGACACGTTCTTCAAAGGCTTCGCGAACCTCACCGGTCAGGAACGGCCCGTAGACAAGCAATGCATCAGGAGACAAGTCGGGATCTTGTTCATAGGCTTGAAGCACCAGATCAACCAAACACGCGCCATCGCCTCCGCCACCGGGCGTGACCAGAATGTACGGGGTGTCCGGGGTATCCTGTTCATCGGTGATTTCGCGGCGCAAATATCCGGTCCAATGGATCCGCGCCTTCAAGTCATCTGACAAATCCAACCCTTTGATCGGGTCATAAACAGACTTGGGGCCGTACACCCAAATCTCGTCATAAAAGCGTTCGGCCGCTTTTAACGCGCCTTTCCGCTCCCATTCCGCCGCAAGCACTTCGACTTCATCCAAGACGTCACGCAGCCCAAGCACTAACCGTGTTTTGCCTTTCTTGGCGATCCACTTGAGTGTGGGAATCAATTCTCCGCGAAAACCAGTAGGCTCTTTATCGACGATCAGAATGTCCGGATCGTATTGCTTTACGGCTGTTTTTATCAAAGCCGACCGTAGCGCTGTTGTCTCGTCGATGTTCAAGCCCAGCGACTGGCTCTCGTATGTTCCGTCGTACAACTTGGTCACCCCGGGCAGTCGGATATGATCGATCCCTTCAGCAAACGTGAACCGCCCAGCGACCGGGGAACCGGTGAGAATTATTGCAGACGCGTCGGGGTCCGCTGCGATCAGCGCAGAGGCCAGCGCGCGGGCGCGGCGTAAATGGCCCAAACCGTATGTATCATGACTATAGAACATGATCCGCGTCGCACGTTCTTGTGCCACAGGCGCATCATGACCGGTTTGGTGTTTCGCCGCTTTAGTTGTGTTTTGGTAATTCATGCCTATACGCCTCTTGGCTTGCCACGCTCTTCCACGCCGGGGAAGAGGGCAAGAAAGACCAAGATCGATTGGCGCGTTGGTTGGCACATGAGCCGATCCTTGGATGTTCGCAAAAGACTGTCGGCTAAGACGTATTCCTTGTGCCATAAAAGGAAGACGGGTGCAAAACACGAATCCACTCTCTCAGGTGATCTGTTGTGCAATTGCATTGCTGGGCAAGCTAACCTACCGTCTGCCGATACAATTAACAGTCGAGTGGCAGTGCAATGCGTCCCTTTTTCTTGGTGGTCCTCCTCGCTTTTTCAGTTCTGTTGTCGACAGTTACCGCAAGCCAGGTTCACGCGCAGGGCGCGGGTTCGCTATTTTCACAAGCGGGCTCTGCCGATGATGCAGAATTAAGCGAAGCGGATCGTATTTCTGAAATTATGAAGCAAGCGGCAGAAAACGGTGTCGGTGTCGTCGTCATCGATACCGAAGGGAACATCGTCTCATCGGTGGGTGAGCCGCCAAACCCGCCGCAATCCACCGAGGAGGCCGAGAGCGGCTCCGTCTTTGTGCGCGTCCAAGACGGTCTGGTCCAATTTCGCACGACGCTGATTGAGCGCATCTTGAGTTTACCAAATGATATCAACGAAGTGCTGTATATCCTAAGGGCATCAAGCCCTGATGGCACAATCTGGGCATATTTTCAGGCACTCTATACGTCGATGTTCCTTTTTGGCATTGGTGTGATCGTCGAGAAACGGGTCTACGGGCGCTATTTCGCCAAAAAATATGTTGTGGCGCGCAGCCGCGAACACCCGCAGGGCTATTCCGAAAAAATGCCCTTTTTGGTGTTTCGCTTCTTCATGGGGGTGCTGGGCATATTGATCTCGATGGCTGTGGCCTACGTGATCGGTTTCACCGTGTTCGGGCCTTTGGATGATCCGGCGCTGCAGTTCACTGTCGGAATTATCAACACCGCCTACTTTCTCAGCCGGTTGGTGGCGCAGCTTTGGCGGATGATCCTGTCACCCTATCTCCCGCAATATCGGATACCGCTTCTGGAAACGAAAGAAGCGGTACGGTTGTACTACTGGCTTGTTGTGCTGGGCACCTTTGATATCTGCCGGCTGTTGTTTTCATTGTGGATCAGCGAACTGGGTCTGAACTACGATGTCTTTGCCTTCATGTCATCGCTGCTGGGGGCCGCAGTCGTCGCTCTGAACGTGGTGATGGTGCTGGTCAATCGTGCACCGCTTAGCAACGCAATCCGTGGCGGCCAGCCACCCGAAAAGTGCAGCTGGGTCATCAAGACCCTGTCAATCCTGTGGGCTCCAGTTGTCATCCTCTACATGTTTTATGCATGGGTGCAGGTCACATACGATCTTGTACTTGGCGCCCCGCCCAAAGTGCCTTTGATTGCAGGCGCATATTCGATCTTACTCTCTATTTTGGTGGTCTATGGCGTCATCAATTTCATGATTGAACGCTGGTTTGCCCGTGCCCGCAGCATTCGGGAGATGAACGAAACGCAAGGATCTGAGGGATCTACAGAGCAAGACGCTGATTTCGAGGGGAACGTGACGCAACAGTCTCCGTTCTTCCAGCCCAAAGCGATGAACACATACGAAGCGCTGGCGCAGCGTGTCGCGGGGATATTGGCGTTTGTGGCCGGGACATATGCGTTTTTCTACATTTGGGACAATAACAGTACGAAAATGGTGGAAAGCCTGGCCAACCGATTGCTTGACGTGATTGCAATCGTGTTCATTGGCTATGTGATCTACCACGCGTTCCGAATTTGGATCGACAATAAGATCGCCGAGGAACAGGGCGAAATGGACGAAGGAGAGCTTGGCGACGAGGGAGGCGGCAGTTCTGCGTCGCGGCTGGCTACTTTGCTGCCGTTGTTCAGGAACTTCATCCTCGTGGTGTTGATGGTGACAATTGCGCTGATTGTCCTCCTCGAACTGGGCGTCAATGTCGGGCCCCTTTTCGCGGGCGCTGGTGTTGTTGGCGTCGCTGTCGGCTTCGGCAGTCAGGCGCTTGTACGGGACATATTTTCAGGCGGGTTCTTCCTGTTTGACGATGCTTTCCGCAAGGGTGAATACCTTGATGTGGGAGGCGTCAAAGGCACGGTTGAAAAGATCTCGGTACGCTCGTTTCAATTGCGGCACCACTTGGGCGCGCTGCATACGATCCCCTTTGGTGAGATACAGGTCATGACGAACTATTCGCGTGACTGGGTTATCATGAAACTGCCGCTGCGGGTGACCTATGACACCGATGTCGAGAAAGTCCGCAAGCTTATCAAAAACCTTGGCGTGGCCCTTCTGGAAGACCCTGTGATTGGCGATAATTTCATCCAGCCGCTCAAGTCTCAGGGGGTCATCGAAATGCAAGATAGCGCGATGATCATTCGCGTGAAGTTCATGACCAAGCCTGGGGACCAATGGCTCGTACGCAAGCGTGTCTATGAAGAAATCCGCATTCTGTTCGAGCGTGAAGGTATTTCCTTTGCCCACAAAGAGGTCACTGTGCGTCTGGCAGATGGTAAGATCGAAGACCTGTCGGATAGAGACAAGCAAGCTGTGACAGCGGCGGCGCAAGCGTCCATTGAAGAGGATCTGCTGGACGGTGAAGTGGGTGAGGGAGGGGACGACCGCTAGCGCGGTGCGTCCCCTTGAAACCTTAGTTTGTCGCTTCGGCGTCGTTTCCGTCGTCCGCGTCGGAGTCGGTACTGCCGATATCGCCGCCAGCATCAGAGCCAGCATCGCCGCCTTCGCCACCTGCATCAGATCCTTCGCCGCTGCTTTCACCACCCGCATCGCCACTTTCGTCACTACCAGAGTCGTCACCCGAGGTATTGCTTTCACCGGCACCGCTTTCGGTGCTGCCATCGGCGTTAGATGCGTCGTTGTTGCCATCGGCATCGCCGGACAGGCCTGATGGCGTATCTGGCGTGCTTTGCGCTTTTGCAGTCTGGCGTTCTGCTTGGCGCTGCGCTTTCTGTTCTGCACGTTGCTCGGCTTTGGCCTCTTTCGCGGCTTGTCGCTGGGCTTGTCGCTGGGCTTGGCGTTCTGCAGCTTTCTGGGCCTTTTCAGCAGCCCGGTCGGCCTTGCGTTGTGCTTGCTTTTCTGCGCGTGCCTCAGCTTTGGCGGCCTTTGCTGCAGCGCGATCTGCTTCGCGCTCAGCCGTTTTGCGTGCTCTCTCAGCCTGACGTTCGGCTTTGCGTTCTGCTTGCTTTTCAGCACGCGCGGCGGCTTTTGTTTCTCTGGCGGCTGCACGCTTTGCTTGGCGTTCTGCTTTGCGTTCTGCCTTGCTTTCTGCCGCTGTCTTGGCGCCACTATCATCCGCTACAGCCTGAGCAGGTGCTGCCTTATTTGCGGTTTGCATCGCAGTGTTCTGGGCTGGAGCGCTACGGTCTTGATCTTCTTGACGCTCATTGCGTTCTGCGGATGCCTTTTTGTTAGACTGCCGCACTTCACGCCGCGTAAGATCGCCTGTCCCGTCTTGGTCCCAGCGCTCAATGAATGCTTTGGCTCGATCACCAAAGACATCAATCATTTCTTCGGATTGAAGTTTGTTGTCGCCATTTTTGTCGATGGTTTCAAAATTGGCAGCCACAGCGGGTGCGCTTGCCGCGAAAACCAGAGCCACGGCAAACAGCCCCTGGCGTGTAACTTTTGAAATCGTAAACATAACTTGATACCTCGTATACATGCCGAAAACAGTCGGCTGCCCGAAATATCACATTTAAATGTGGCCTAAAAATCGTGTAAAATTGTTCATTTCCAGCCAAATTAAGGCGACTTAACCGAATTGGACTAGACTAGCCTTTGTAGGGGTCCAGCGAAGCCCTTAGCCCGTCGCCCAGAAAGTTGAAGGCCAGCACCACAAATATGATGGGCAGCATTGGGATCGCGGTCCAGGGATAAATCTCGATCGAGGCAAGGTTCTGCGCATCGTTTAACATTACCCCCCAACTGACGGCGGGTGCACGCAAGCCAAGGCCAAGAAAGCTGAGTGCGGTCTCCCCCAATATCATTGCGGGTATTGATAGCGTGGCAGAGGCAATCAGGTGTGACATGAAGTTGGGCAACAAATGCCGCCGGATGACACGCCCTGGTTTGGCCCCCATCATTTCGGCCGCGCGCACGTATTCTTCTTCGCGCAGGGACAGGAATTTTGACCGAACCGCACGGGCCAGTCCGGGCCAATCCAGTATCCCCAGAATAATTGAAATGATGAAGAAAACCGACACCGGGCTCCAGTTCGACGGCACTGCCGCCGAGAGTGCGAGCCATAACGGGAGTTCGGGTAAAGAGCGCAGGATTTCAATCATCCGGTTGATGAACCAGTCCGTCTTGCCGCCGAAATACCCCGCGATAGAGCCAAAAAAGATACCCAGAACGAACGACACTGTAATTCCGATCAGGCCGACTGTCAGGGACAGCTGCGCACCGTATAGAATGCGGCTGAACACATCGCGCCCCAGCCTGTCCGAGCCCCAGAGAAACACAGTGGCGCCATCGGGCGCACAGAATAAATGTGTATCCGAAGCGATAAAACCAAAGAGATTATACTGCGCCCCTTCGCAGAAATACTCCAACCGCATCGGTGTTGTTTCGTCGGTCTCATATGTCCAGCGGTAGTTGACCAGATCCGCCGTCGCGGTGATCGGGTAGACGTACGGGCCGACAAACTGCCCTTCATGCCAAATGTTTATCGACTGGGGAGGCGCATAGAGGTAATCCGCACTGCGTTCATTGGGCGTATAGGGCGCAATGAAACCGGCAACCGGCAAGATCAGATAGCAGATCAGCAGAAATATACCCGAGATCAGACCCAGCTTGTGACGTTTGAACTTGCGCCAGACCAACACCCAATTGGGCGCGTCCATATCGGAGCGTTCGAGCGCACTGAGGTCCACGTCGTCGTTATAGGGGGCGTCATCGACATAGCGACCATCGGGCAGTTGTGTCATGATCCGCGCGCTCCGTATCTGATCCTTGGGTCAAGCAGCACAAGCAGCAAGTCCGAGACCATTGTTCCGATCAGCGTCAGCAACGCGACGAACATCAGGATAAAGCCCGCCAGAAACTGGTCCTGACTTTTGAGAGCGGTCAGCAGCGCGGGGCCAATAGTTTGCAGGCCCAATACAACGGATACCAGAACAGAGCCCGAGATCATCGAGGGCAGCAGGTTGCCAATGTCGGCCACAAACGGGTTGAATGCCATGCGCAGCGGGTATTTCGCCAAAAGCTTTGAGGGCGCAAGCCCCTTGGCCTTGGCTGTTTCGACATATGGCTTTGACAGCTCATCCAGCATGTTTGCGCGCAATCGCTGCATCATCGCGGCGGCACCCGAAGTGCCGATAACGAAGGTTGGCACGATCAGGTGGATAAGGATGGATTTCACCTTATCCCATGACATCGGCTCCCCTTCGTAAATCGGGTCCATCAAGCCGCCGATGGGAATATCCAAGTACTTATTGCCATAATAGAACAGCATCAGTGCCAGCAGGAAGTTGGGCGTGGCAAGGCCCAGATACCCAACGAAGGCCGCAGTGTAATCGACCCATGTTTCGGACTTGGCGGCGGCCAGAACGCCCAAGGGCAGGGCCACGAGATACACAAAGAGCACGGCGGCGAGGTTTACCAGCACCGTCAGCCACAGCGCGTCACCGACGATTTCGCTGACGGGGCGGTCAAATTCGAAAGACCAGCCAAAGTTGCCTTGTATCAGACCGTACCATCCCTGAGGCCCTGGCGCCATGCCAACCCAGATCAGATATTGCTCCCAGATCGGACGGTCGAGCGCATATTCCGTGCGCAGGAATTCGGCTTTGGCGACACCCTCAGCTTGGCCTGTGGCCCGTAATTCGGCGATCTGGTTGCTCAAGTAATCGCCCGGCGGCAGGTTGATAATGACAAAAATCAGGATGGACACCACCCACAGGGTGAGCAGCATGGTAATGAACCGGTAGATGGCGTAGCGAAGAAACATCATTGGGTGAGCTGCTGGAACGGATCTTCGTAGTAGAATTCGTCAATGCGGTGAATGCCGAAATGCGCGCCGGGATCCCATGCCCAATTGGCGGTCTCTGGCACGTTCTGCAATCTCTTGGAGACGACGACAGGTTGCGGCGCTTCTGACAGAATGCCTATCCCAAATTGGTTCTGCGCGTGGATATCCAGCATTTCGCGCCAGATGTCTGATCGCTCTTGCGGGTCGTTGGTGTGGCTCCAATCATAACTTAAATCCATCAGGCGTACGGCATCGGGCATGTCCGGCGCTTCGCCGACCTGACCACCGGTCTGATAATACTGACCCCACTTGGGCCACGCAAAGAATTCCTGATGTTTAGGGGCCAGATATTCAGGCGGCGTATACTGCTGCGGCAATCCGTTGTCCCAGCCGAACCATACGGCGGCCATGCTCAGCCCCGAATATACCCGGTTGCGCAGGATATCGCGATCCAGCGGGCGCATGACCATTTTGATGCCGATCTCGCGCCAGGTGTCAGTGACAATAGCCAGCGCATTTTCGACTTCCTTGCGCTCGCCTGCGGTCTCGACGACAAACTCCATCGGACGGCCATCGGGTAACAGGCGGATTCCGTCGGCACGACGCTCGGTCAATCCCATTTCGTCTAACAATGCGTTGGCCTTGGCTGGGTAGTAAATCGCCCATTTGTACAGGTTCGCCGTGTCGTGGAAGGGACTCGCTGGCAACGCGGTCATACCGCCCTCGGTCGCAAGTCCGAAATACAAAGCGCGGTTTATCATGCGCCGGTCAATGCCCATCGACAACGCACGGCGAAAACGAACGTCCCGCATGATCTCGCGCCAGACCGGATCTGCAAAGTTCAGGTTGGGATAAATTGCAATCTGGTTGGCCGCACCGTTCGACCACAACAGTGTACGATAGCCCGCGCCATCGGCTTCACCCTTTTTGAGGATCGACACATCGGGGAAGTCGAGCCCGCGCGCCTGCAGGTCAACCTCGCCTGCGTTTGCTTTGGCCGCGATAAGGCCGCCACCGACAATCGTCATCTCGACAATGTCGATGTAGGGCAACTGTGTCCCGTTAGTGTCAAGGCGGTGATAGTAGGGATTGCGCACAAAAAGCTGACGGCTCGACTTACCTGAGGATGCATTCATCCATGGCTGCAGCGTTGGGAGCGCCGGGTTGTCGAACTTGTACATGTTATCGCGATCGTTGTGGAGCGCTGCCCATGTGCGCACGCGTGCTTTCTTGATTTCCTTGCGCAAGGCCTTTTTATCAACGAAATCAGCATGAAACTGTTTGAGGTAATGCGCGGGGCGGTAGATGAAGAATGGGCTGGCTTGCGCAAGAAGCTGCAAGAAACCGGGGTTTGCAGTCGGCCATTCGATCACAACGGTTAGGGGATCGGGAAAGGATACATCAGCCAGCACACCATCGACGTAAAGGTTCTGAGGCGGTCCTGCGGGGCTGAGTTCTTCGTTTAGAGCGACATATTTCCAGTAATATTCGAAGTCGGCTGAGGTGAAGGGGTGCCCATCAGACCATCTGTGACCTTCCCGCAGGTGCAGCGTGAACTTGCGGCCTTCTTCAACTTCCACTTCGCGCAGAATATCGGCATAGAGTTCATAGTTCTGATCATAACCGACAAGTCTGGCATACCCGTAAACCACCATCTGCCGCACGTCTTTGGATCGTGACACCAGCGTACGCAGCGTGCCACCTTGTTCGCCGAGAGTGCGGCCTTTGGCCTCTAGGTCGACAACCAGCGGATCGCTTGGCATTCGCTGCGTCACGGGCGGCAAATCGCCGGACAATACCTCTTGTGCCCAGAAACTGCTTTCGTGTGGCACGATTTGGGTTTCGGCATATGCCGTCGTACCCATGCTCAGAGAAAAAATGAATGAAATGAATGCTTTAAACATGACAACGTACCTTATGGCCGGGCGCGAGTTCGGTCAGCGCGGGCGCTGAAACGCCCTCAAAACGAAACTCCTCGGGCCAGTTTGCGGGGGAACCTGCCCCTTTTGCAACCAAGTTCAGGTCAATTGGCCGGTTTACATCCGGCGTTGGCTGCGCGGCAATGAGTGCGCGGGTATAGGGGTGGCGCGGGTTGTAAAACAACGTATCGGGGGCGGCTTGCTCTACCACAACGCCCTGCCGCATCACCGCAACTTCATCAGCAATACGTGCCACCACCGCGAGATCATGGCTGATAAACAGGTAGCTAAGTCCCATCCGATCGCGGATGTCTTCCAGCAAAGATAGTATCTGCTCCTGTACCGATACGTCCAAAGCCGACGTAGGTTCGTCACAAACTAAAAGTACCGGATCAAGCGTCAGCGCACGGGCAATCGACAATCGCTGCCGCTGTCCGCCCGAGAAAGCGTGCGGGTAGCGGATCAGCATGGACAAATCCAGGCCAACCCAGCGCAGCATTTCAGCGGCTTTTTCACGGCGTTCGGCAGTTGTGCCGATGTTATGTATCTCCATCGGTTCGGTCATCGTTTGCTGAATGCGCATCCGTGGCGACAGCGATGAATAAGGGTCCTGAAATACCATCTGTGCTTGACGTTGAAAGCCGATCCTCTCGGCTGGCGTCATTGCGTTTATATACAGCGGGTCGGCGTCTTTCGTGGCGCGAAAAATCACTTCGCTGCCTGTGTCGGGCACTTCCGCGCCCAAGGCAATCCGCGCGCAGGTTGTCTTGCCCGAGCCGCTTTCGCCAACGATGGCAACGGTCTTGCCGCGCTCTAGGTTGATATTGACCTCATGGCAGGCAGTAATCGTCTGCGGCTTGCTCCAGCCACCGGCACGCATGGTGTAGGTTTTACACACGCCGCGCAGTTCGAGAATATGATCGTTGCCGACCTCAGTGCGGGCTGGCTCTGCGACTTGCGGGATTGAGGGAGCCGCTGCAAACAGCTTTTTGGTGTAGCCATGCGCCGGCGCGCCCAAAACCGCAGGTGCAGGGCCGCTTTCCATAATGCGGCCTTTGTTCATGACCACCACGGACTCGGCCATGTTTGCCACAACGCCTAAATCATGTGTCACCAGAATAACGGCCATGCCGGTATCGCGTTGCAAGTCCTTAATCAGGCCCAGAACTTGCGCCTGTGTCGTGACGTCCAGTGCTGTCGTAGGTTCATCGGCGATCAGCAAGTCGGGCTTTGCAACCATTGCCATTGCGATCATGGCGCGCTGCCGCATACCGCCTGACATCTCGAATGGGTACGATTTCCAAACCCTCTCCGGGTCGGGAAAGCCAACCCGCTCAAAGGTTTCAAGGACGGCTTCTTTAGCAGCAGCTGGACCCATGTCGCGATGTAGCTTGAGAACTTCTGCCACCTGATCGCCCAGACGATGAAGGGGCGAAAGCGATCGCATAGGCTCCTGAAAGATCATCGAGATCTGATCGCCCCGAATTTGGCGCATCGCGCGTTCGTTGATTGTCAGCAGATCAACCGGAGGTCCGTTTGGCGAATTAAAGGTAATTTCGCCGCTCCGGATCTGTGCAGTTTCCGGCAAAATACGAAGAACTGACCGGCAGGTGATGGTCTTGCCTGATCCGCTCTCCCCGACAAGCGCCAAAGTTTCTCCGGGCATGACTTGAAAGCTGACATCCCGCACCACCGCGTCTGCCGCACCAAATCCAATGCTCAAGTCGCGCACATCAAGCAGAGGGTTCATCACGTGAAGCTCACTTCCTTTTTCCCAGTCCTTCAAGTCAAAACTCCTATGCCACAGTCAACGCGATTTCTCGCCATACGTCCAGCACCCAGAAAGAGGAACGGCTTTGCACTACCATTTTTCTCCAAAAGAGGGCATTTGGAGAGCCAGTAAACCAAAAAGGACACCTCCAAATGAGCCGTCTCGATCTATTTATCGACAGAATGGTATCCCAGCGCGCCTGCCTCAATCATGCGGCAGCCTTGACCAAAGATATTACAGGACCGGTTTTTGAACTGGGGTTGGGCAATGGCCGGACGTATCATCATATGTGTGAGATCGTGCCGAAACGGGACATCTACGTCTTTGAACGGGCGATCGCATCACACCCTGACAGCACGCCGCCTGAAGACCGCGTTTTGCTGGGAGATGTATTCGAAACACTGCCTCAAGCACTGGAAACTTTTGGCGCGACGGCACGGCTGATTCATGCAGACCTCGGCGGGCATAACGCGGAAAAGAACGACATCTTTGCGCGTAAGGTTTCACCCCTGATCGAACCGTTGTTGGCACAGGGCGGTCTGATGGTGTCCAGCGACCGCATGTATTTCGATACTCTTCAAGAAATTGACCTGCCGGAAGATGCGGTGCAAGGTCGTTGTTTCATTTATAAACGCTGAAGGCTGCTTGTGTCGGGTCAAAGCGCTGCCTGACTATGGGCGGCGCGATTGCGACAACCCGCCGGTAAAGGCGCGGCGCCAAGTCATACGCGCACCGTCAATCGGTGCCTTGGACCGCGCCTGCCACGGTTTGTGGTGGCGCTAGAAGCTGTTGAAGTGATCGCAGGTACCCGACCGATCAATGCCGTGAAAGCCTTTCAGATCGAGCTGGTCCATTAAATGTCACAGCATACCGCTTTGGATTTGAAGCTTGCTTATTCCTAAGACCTTTTGGAGCGAAACGCGCTTCCGCGCTCAAAGCGCAACATGGCAAAGGCTGGCAATTCTTATGCGGCTCTGCTTGCAGGGTTTTGGGTAGCGCCAGTTAAAACCACTCCAAATGCATAACTCAGGCTTGTGCGCTGAACGCCTACGCTACGGTCAGACCAGTGTCGTCTGTACCGCTTCGCGGATCGCTTTTATGTTGGCGCCGTAGGGCGCAGGGTCCGAGACAGAACCGCCTTTGAAAACGGCCGACCCCGCAACCAGCACATCTGCACCAGCCGCCGCAACCAAAGGCGCCGTTGTTGGGTCAACGCCGCCGTCGATTTCGATGTGCACAGGGCGATCACCGATCATTGCGCGCAGTGATCTGACTTTTTCAACTTGACTGTGGATGAACTTCTGCCCGCCAAATCCGGGGTTTACGGTCATCACACAAACCATATCAACCATGTCCAAAAGATATTCGACCGCTGATGCTGGTGTTCCGGGATTGAGCGCGACACCTGCTTTAGCACCGGCATTGCGGATGGCCTGAACGGTCCGGTGGATGTGCGGGCCTGCCTCTACATGCGCCGTGATGACATCAGCGCCGGCCTGCGCGAACGCGTCAATGTAGGCGTCCACAGGCGATATCATCAGATGAACGTCCATCACTCCCTTTATGTGGGGGCGGATTGCAGCGCATGTCGCAGGACCAAAGGTGATGTTCGGCACGAAATGTCCGTCCATCACATCCACATGTACCCAGTCTGCACCTTGCGCTTCGATAGCTTCGCATTCAGCGCCGAAATTGGAAAAATCGGCAGAAAGGATAGATGGTGCAATCTTCAGGGAGCGATCAAATGGCATTGGCAGACCTCGTTGTGCAAGTGCGTTCACGGCAGTGTTGCCCGCGCTATATCGGGCCGGACGGGCAACACGCAAGAAAAGATCGCAACAGGCGCATGTGCAGGATCACACCGGGGTGGTGACAAGATCCAAAAGCTGGGTAAATTTCTGTGCGGGGTCTAGCAGTTCTTCACGCATGCGCCATAGGGTATTGGTGCGCCTGTCGCCCAAGGTCGGTGCTGCGAAAAGATGTAACTTGGCCTCAACCTCATCTTCGCGCAGTGGCGCTTCGGGTCCGCCACGCGCTTCTGTATCGCCAGAGTCCAGCACCCGCCCGTCCGTAAGGGTAATGCTAATATCAGCACAGCGGCGCGCCGGAAAACGATCAGAATGCTTTTGCGCCTCATGCACCGTGATCCGTGGAAGCAGGGCTGCGACTGCCGCATCACTCAACCCAGCACCCGAGATTTGGGCAGGGCCCACATGTCCGTGGTGCATCATCGAAGCAAGCGCGAAGGCCAGTGAATATTGTGCCTGTCCTGTGGTTTCGGGGACCCCGGGAAACAGCGCGGCACTCTGGGCAAAGGTATTGACGTCCAACCGCAAAATGTCGTCGGTTCTCAGCGCGTGGTCGGTCATCAAAGCCAACAGCGCGTCTAACGGGGCATGAGCCCAGCGACAGACAGGGTAGGGTTTGATGTAGTTCAACTCGATCGTCCATCGCGCACCCAGGTCTTCCCAGAACGCGGCGACTTCGGGGGCTTCCAACGTGATCGCGGGCGCGCCTTCAAACCCGCGCAGCGCCAGTATGGCCGCCATAGCGCCTGTCAGAGCACCCATGCCGGACCCATCGTGTAGCATTGTAGGATTTGCGATTTCGCGCATCATCTGGCTGCGGGGGCCGTGGTATTCCGCGATCCCGACGGCATGGCGTAGCTGCTCCTTGGATGCGCCATTCAAAGCGCATCCAATCGCGGCCACGGCAATCCCGTTCCAAGCGCCTGATGTGTGATAGTCTGACACCGTGTCGTGCAATGCAACGGCCGCCCGCGCCCCGACCTCATAGGACATCGCCAGAATATCCAGTGCTGCAGTCGATGAAAGTTCTGGGTGCTGTTCGGCAAAGGCCAACAAAGCTGGCACGACGGCGCAGCCAATATGTCCTTTGGTCGGATTGTACCCGTCATGGCCATCCAGATTGTCGATTTGCGTTGCAGCGGCAAACGCGGCACCGGGGATCGCAGCGCGCCTGCCATCGAAAAGTAAACGCGCACTGTTGGCTGCGTAAGATGTACCGTGGAAATCCACTGCGTAGTCTCGGGCAATAGAGGAAGGCGCCAAAGTATGCGCACCTGCCGCCACCCCGAGTGTATCTACAAGCAGCAAAGCTGCCATTCGGCGCGCCCTTTGCGGCACTTGCGGCCGCATAACGAAGTCTGCAATTTGATCGAATTGTTGTGTCATCGGTAGGCCTGCGCGCTTTGGAGTATTAACGTCCAACAAAGACAGCTTGCGTGAGCACTTCTTGTCTGAACGCGACACTGCAGTCGGCAGTTTATATGCGATAGGCTGGCCATTGTGCTCACTCTGTGTGAGGCTGATGCAAACCAAAAAGGAAACATAGATGTTATTGCCGCGCCAAAAAGTACCTGATCTTAACCTGCCAACCTTGGACCATGGCACTTTCGACCTTGGCACAGACAATGCCGAAAAAGGCACCGTCGTTTGCTTTTACCGGGGGCTGCATTGCCCGTTATGTGCCACGTATCTTGCGGAGTTGGAAAAACTCACGCCCGAGTTTGAAAAACGCGGTGTCAAAACATTTGCACTCAGCGTGGACGGTGAAGAACGTGCCCGCTTGATGGCAGATAAGATCAAGGCCAGCACGCTGCGCATCGGCTACGACCTAAGTCTGAGTGCGGCTCGCGACTGGGGACTTTATATCTCGACTTCGCGCGGCAAGACGTCAATCGATATTGAAGAACCCGCGCTCTTTTCCGAACCCGGCCTGTTCATGATTACGCCCGCGCAAACGCTGTATTACGGCGCGGTGCAAACGATGCCGTTCGTACGCCCGCATTTTTCCGATTTGCTGGCGGCAGTTGATGGTGCGATTGCCAAGAACTACCCCGCGCGCGGAGAGTACACCGGCGACGTTTAGGCTGTTACTGGCGTAGCACGGCGCGGTGGCCATTCGGCAAAGCGTGGCTAATCGGTATGCCCGAGTTCTGAAAGCATTTGATCGCGCATTACAAATTTCTGCGGCTTACCGGTTACTGTCATTGGCAGGCTGTCACGAAACGACACATGGGCAGGTACTTTGTAGTGCGCGATCTGGCCTTTGCAGAAGTCGATGATGGTTTGCGCATTTATGGTGCTGCCGGATCTTTTGACAATCCAAGCGCATACGATTTCGCCCAGTTTTGGATCGGGAATACCAAAGACCTGCGCTTGGGATACATCGGGATGGGTATATAGAAACTCTTCGATTTCGCGGGGGTAAACGTTTTCGCCGCCGCGCAGGATCATGTCTTTGACGCGTCCTGTAATGGCGCAAAAACCCGATGCGTCCAAAGTCGCCAGATCGCCGGTGTGCATCCATCCGTCCGCGTCAATACTGGCCTTTGTTTGCTCGGGATCGTCCCAGTAGCCTTTCATAACGGAATAACCGCGGGTCAAAAGCTCGCCTTGCGTGTCGACCGGCACGGTGCCCCCGGTTTCGTCTACGATCTTGACCTCGACATGCGGGTGGATGCGCCCGACAGAAGAGACGCGTTTTTCAAGCGGGTCATCAATATTGCTTTGGAAAGAGACGGGAGATGTTTCAGTCATCCCATAGGCGATGGTGACGCCGTGCATGTTCATTTTTGATTGGACCTGCCGCATGACTTTAATCGGACAGGGGGCACCGGCCATAATGCCAGTACGCAGATGCGACAGGTCAAAGCCTTGGAATTCGGGCAACTCAAGCATGTTCACAAACATTGTCGGCACGCCATAAAGGGCGGTGCATTTCTCTTTTGCCGCTGTCTCCAGCGTAGCGTGCGGCTCAAAGCCTTCGCCCGGAACAACCATCGTAGCCCCGCGGGAGACGCAGCCCAACGTTCCCATCACCATCCCGAAGCAATGATAGAAGGGCACGGGAATGCACAACCGGTCGTTTGCTGTTAAGTCCAGCGTTTGCATGACGAAATGCGCGTTGTTGATGATATTGTGATGTGTCAGACAGGCACCTTTCGGGCTGCCGGTCGTGCCCGAGGTGAACTGGATATTGATAGCCTCGCTTGGGCATAGTGTTTTAGAGATTGCGTCCAAGGCAGTACGCTCGGCGGGAGAAACCGGCGCGCATAGTTCGCGAAAAGCAATCATGCCAGCGGGGGCGTCATCATCCAGAACAATAACGCAGCGCAGATCGGGCAAACGTTTTGCGTGGCATTGGCCGGGGGCGCATTGGGCAATCTCTGGCGCCAAGTCTGAAATCATCTGGACATAGTCAGACGACTTAAAACGGTTTGCCAATATCAGCGCCACGCAGCCAGCTTTGTTAAGTGCATATTCCAGTTCTGCGGGGCGGTAAGCCGGGTTGATACAGACCAAGATCGCGCCAATCCGCGCGGTAGCAAATTGTGTGAGCAGCCATTCAATTCGGTTTGGCGACCAGATGCCCACACGGCATCCTTTCTCGACACCCAAACGGCACAGTCCAGCGGCTACAGCGTCTACCTGAGATGCAAACTCGGCGTAGGACAGTCGGATGTCTTGCGCCGGAAACACAGCCGCTTCATGCTCGGGCAGCCGCTGCGCTGTTTCGGCCAGCAGGTCGGGTATCGTGACCTCTAGCAATGGCTCGTCTGTATCACCAAAAACATGGGCCAGACCGTTCTGCGGCGCGCGCGCGGTGCCTGTCATCGCTCATTTCCTTTGCCAAGCTACAGATCCACAAGTATCGGGTGTCGCCGACCTCTTGGCAATGCTGCGCGTCGCGCGTATGCCTGCCCGCACAGACATGTTTTTTTGAAAGGCTTGCCCTATGACGCTTTCTGCCAACTGGTCCTATCCTACCGCCATCCGGTTTGGTGCGGGGCGCATTTCTGAGCTGTCCGAGGCCTGTGCCGCTGCCGGGATGTCCAAGCCACTTTTGGTGACTGACAAGGGGCTGGCGGGGTTGCCGATTACCGCACAAGTGCTTGACTTGATGGAAGCTGCGGGGCTGGGCCGCGCCGTTTTTGCCGATGTCGACCCGAACCCGACAGGGCAGAACGTATCCGCCGGTGTAGAAGCTTACCGCGCAGGCGGTCATGACGGCGTGATTGCGTTTGGCGGCGGGTCGGGGCTTGATCTGGGCAAGGCAGTCGCCTTCATGGCAGGGCAGACGCGACCCTTATGGGACTTTGAAGACATTGGGGACTGGTGGACACGCGCGGATGCGGATGCGATTGCGCCTGTTATCGCGGTCCCGACCACGGCGGGCACCGGATCAGAAGTTGGCCGGGCGAGCGTGATTACAAACGAAGAAACACACGAAAAGAAAATCATCTTTCACCCAAAGATGTTGCCAGTGGTTGTGATCTGCGATCCTGAGCTCACTGTCGGCATGCCGCCCGCGATTACCGCAGGTACCGGCATGGATGCTTTTGCGCATTGTCTTGAGGCCTATTGTTCACCGCATTATCACCCGATGAGCCAAGGGATCGCCTTGGAAGGGATGAAGCTGGTCAAAGACAATCTGGTCACTGCTTTTACAGATGGCAGCAATATTGAAGCGCGTGGCCATATGATGTCGGCAGCCGCAATGGGAGCCACAGCATTTCAAAAGGGTCTGGGCGCAATCCACGCCCTTTCGCATCCGATCGGAGCGGTTCACCACACCCACCACGGCACGACGAATGCGGTTGTGATGTTGCCTGTCTTGCAATTCAACAAACCCAGAATCCGGCGGAGTTTGGCTCGTGCTGCCAACTATCTGAGTATTCCGGGCGGCTACGATGGCTTTTGCGCTTATGTCAAAGACCTGAACGGCCAATTGGGTATACCTGCGAACCTTACTGATCTGGGTGTGACCGATCCCGATATCGACGCATTGGTCGCCTCTGCGCTCAACGATCCTAGCTGCGGCGGCAATCCGGTAAAGATGACTCCAAGCAATACGAAAAAACTGCTGGAGGCATGCTTCTAGGTCAGCTGTACCAGATGGCACGACGGATCAGGTTCAGACCCAGCACCACAAATAGAACGAGGATCGCATTGCGGAAGGCTTCGACCGACATGCGGTTGCGCAGCATTTCACCCAAGGTGAACCCGATCAGCGTGGGCACCAGCATGGCTAACGAAATACCTGCAAGCGGTCCTGTCAAAAAGCCGATCTGCGCATAGGCTATAATCAGTGGCAATGATCCCACCGAGATCATAAACCCGGCGGCGCGAACGAACTCGTCCTTATCCACACCTTTTGCAGCCAGATACATTGCCATAGGCGTGCCCCAGGCCGCCGTCATGCCGCCGACGATACCGGTTAAAAGGCCAAACCCGATTTGGGCGGCGGTATCAAAACGTGGGGCCAAGGGCGGGATCAGCTTTTTCCAGCTCATGAAAACGAAGATCAGCACCACAACGCCCAAGATCGCCAAGAGGGCGCGGTCAGACGTATTTTGTGTCGCGTAGGCCGTACCGCCAACGCCAAAAAATAGAATGGTCGCGAATAGCCCATAGCGGCGGACGGTCCGTTTGAATTCGCCCCCTCTGAACATTTGCCAGACGTTCGATCCCATCATGGGAAATAAAACCAACGCAATCGCAGTGCGCGGATCGAAGAACAGGGTCATCAAGGCGATTGCCGCAGTTGGCAGGCCGATCCCCGCGACACCTTTGACGGTGCCAGCTATGGCAAACGACGCCGTGGCGATCAGTACAAGTGTAAATTGGTCCAAGCAGACGGCTCCGAATGTCTAGGCGAAAGCGATTTGTGCTTTCATTGCCTGTGTCCGGTCCGCTGCTAGCTCAAACGCGGCAACTGCGTCGTCTAACGCCAGCGTTTGCGTGATAAGTGGTTTCACATCAATCAGGCCTTTTTGCATCAGCTTCACGCCTGTGAAAAATTCACTGTGGAATCGGAAAGACCCGCGCAATTCCAGTTCTTTTGCGGTAATGGCTTGAACGGGAAGCTGCATATCGCCCCCAAGACCCAGTTGCACGATCACCCCGCGCGGGCGCAGTGCCCCGATGCCGCTTGCCAGAGCAGCGGCCACCCCAGTGCATTCGAAAAGCACATCAAATGTGCCCTTTCCAGCTTGATAAGCAACAAGGCCATCTGGGTTTTCACGACCGTTGACCGTAACGTCCGCACCGTTTTGTGCAGCCATGTCGAGTGTAAAATCGGTCAGGTCTGTCGCCACAATTTCGGCCGCTCCTGCGCGCCGTGCAGCCAGTATGGTCAGCAGCCCGATAGGGCCGCACCCCGTCACCAAGACCCGCTTGCCCATCATCGGCCCTGCCTGATTAATCGCATGCAAGCACACGGCCAAAGGCTCGGCCATGGCCGCTTCACCCGCTGATAATCCATCTGCGGGTGCGCATTGGGCCGCATCAGCGATCAAAACTTGCCGAAACGCCCCCTGAATATGTGGAAATGGCATTGCGGAACCATAAAACCGCATGTTCAGGCAGTGATTGTGCCGGCCTTCGAGACAGTAAACGCAACTATGGCAAGGCCGCGAGGGAGAGACGGCCACCAACTGCCCAACAGATAGCCCGTCTACGCCACTACCGATCGCAGTGATATGGCCTGACACCTCATGGCCCAGGATCATCGGTTCTTTCAGCCGAACCGTGCCAAAGCCCCCGTGTTGGTAATAATGCAGGTCGGATCCGCAGATACCACCGACAGCCAGTTTGACTTCAACTTGTCCAGCGCCCATTGGTTCCGGGGCATGCTCCTCGAGGCGCAAATCCTTTGCGGCATGAATAACGAGCGATTTCATAGAAGTCTCTTTCCGGCCTAAGTGCCATCGCAGGTGCCATGTGCCCCAAGCTTGGCTGCGCTTGACTTTGTGTCTGTGGGGTAAAATAAGCTTGGCGGATTGCCAATGTCGAGCACAAAGAGGAAACCCATGTCCCTGAGCCTATTTGACCTCAAAGGTCGCCGCGCCCTGATTACCGGATCGTCGCAAGGGATCGGCTTTGCACTCGCCAAGGGGTTGCAGGACGCGGGTGCTGAACTGGTGATAAACGGGCGCAACACCGACAAACTGGCGCAGGCGGCAGAAGCGCTGGGCGGTAAAGTCCAGCAGTTGGCCTTTGACGCAACCGACCATGACGCGGTGCGTGCGGCGGTCGACGGGTTCGAGGCAGACGTGGGTGCTATCGATATTCTGGTCAATAACGCTGGCATGCAGTACCGCACCCCGCTGGAAGACTTCCCGGCCGATGCGTTCGAGCGACTGATGCAGACCAATATTGCAAGCGTCTTTCACGTGGGTCAGGCCTGCGCGCGCCATATGATTTCGCGTGGCCGTGGCAAGATCATTAACATTGCGTCGGTGCAAACCGCGTTGGCGCGGCCCGGCATCGCGCCTTACACGATGACCAAGGGTGCAGTTGCCAACCTAACCAAGGGTATGGCCACTGATTGGGCGCAATATGGGTTGCAGTGTAACGGGCTGGCACCGGGGTATTTTGACACGCCGCTCAATGCAGCACTGGTCGCTGACCCTGAATTTTCCGCTTGGTTGGAAAAGCGCACGCCCGCAGGGCGCTGGGGCAAAGTCGAAGAATTGGTGGGCACCTGCATCTTTCTGGCTTCGGATGCCTCTTCTTTTGTCAACGGGACTACTGTTTTCGTGGATGGCGGGATTACAGCGTCGCTCTGAGCTCAGGCCCCTTTCCAAATTTGCCGCAGACATGTTCAATTGATTAATGGGGCCAGTTTCACGCAAAAGCGCTGTAATAAATGCCGTTTGGGTTGGGCTGCTTTTGCTCGTTGTGGTGCCTTTCGCGCTTTTTGCATTTGAGCGTGGGGTGGCCGTACTGGGACCTGATGAACAGGCAACCTCGCGCTTATTTCATGCCGGCCAACCGATCACGACGCTTAGCATCTATGCTCATATGGTGACCGGTGGCCTCGTTACACTGTTGGCCCCTTTGCAACTGGTCACAAGCATCAGGCGGCGTTGGCCTGCGCTGCATCGCGCGCTCGGGCGTGTTGTTGCGGTGCTGGCTATAACAACGGCGATTGGTGGATTGGGGTATATCGCGCTGCACGGTACAATCGGCGGGCCATTGATGAGCGCGGGTTTCACGCTTTATGGTGTTCTGATGCTGCTATCCGTCGTCATGACCGTGCGCTACGCCGCGCGTCGCGACCCGCGCCACAGGCTCTGGGCTGAACGTCTGGTCATTCTGGCACTAGCCTCGTGGCTTTACCGCGTACACTACGGTATTTGGCAGATCGTGACGGGTGGTGTCGCCTCGCGCCCTGATTTCTCGGGGCTGTTCGACCAAGTGCAGGTGTTTGCTTTTTACTTGCCCTATCTGTTGATCCATACGTTGATATGGCAGTCACGCCATAGCGCTCAGCAACACCTCGCCTAAGCGTCAACGGTCAGAATTCTTTTGTGCTTTTGGACCTCTGCGCGCACCTGCGCGAATGTGTGCAAACCACGGCCTTCAAGGATCGGGATCATCGCGACCAGCGCTTCGGCTGTGGCCAGCGCATCGCCCAATGCAGAATGGCGGACCTCTTCGGGAATTGTCACATCCAGCCGATCACACAACGCATCCAGCGTGTGTTCTGCAGAGCCACCAAAGACAACGGCAGACAGATGCACGGTATCCAGAACCGGATGGTCGAAGGAAATTTCCGTACCTTTGGACTGACGCCGCAAAAACGCCATGTCAAAAGGCGCGTTATGGGCAATGATTACCGCGTTCTCCGAGAATTTGTGAAAGGCGCGGCAGACATGGTCGAAGGCCGGTGCATTTGCCACCATGTCGTCACTGACGCGGTGCACAGCGGTCGAAACGGGCGGGATCGGTCGGCCTGGATTGACAAAGGTATCAAAGACTTCACCGTTCACGATCTTACCATTAACGACGCGGACCGCCCCCAGTTGGACAACGTCATCCGTCACGGGATCAAGCCCCGTGGTTTCACTGTCGAACACGACAAAGCAAAGATCACGCAAGGTGCAGTGGTTCAGATCTTCTGATGTTTCTTTGTCTAATAAGTCAAAATCATAGACCAAGGGCCGTGCGGCGTCTGGGGCTAGCGGTTCCAGCATGAGCGTATAGCCGGCGTTGCCTCCGAATTTGCGGATATGGCCTTTGTATATTGCGCCAGACCGGCCCTTCAGTCCGATCTCATGACGCGCGGCGTCCTGGTCTTCCAATGTCGCCAGCGCCTGCCGGATCGAGCTTTCGTCAAGATAGTCAAAGACCGAGCCATTTAGCCGGGCAGGGCATTCGCGTTCCATAAGCTCGGCTGCCTGCCCGTCATAAAGCACAATGGAATGATCCTGCCGCGCTACGATGACCGCAACGGGAATATCCGACAGGATTTGCAGAAGCTGCGCGCGTTGTGCCTCAAGGCGGGCAGTACGTTGGACGACGACTTCGGTGGAGGCCCGTATCTCACTGGCCAAACGCTTGTGAATGGCGGACACGGCAGGGGCCAGATCGCCAAGATACTTGGCGGCTTCGGCTTCGATGTCGTCTTGCACATTGGCATGCGCCCGGACGCGGACGCCTGCTGCAAGCCCTTCAATCGGTTTGCTGACGTTTTCGTCAAACAACAGCCAGATCAGCAGGACCAAGCCGGTCAGACCCATGCCGCTTATAATGCCAGCGGTCACAAAGGACGAAAGAGTGTCAGGGTCGCCAAGCTGGCGGTACCCCATGAACAGACCCAACGCGATGGCTACCAGCCCGCCAAGCGCCAGCAAACAGAAGAACAGAAAAATTCTGAGCCGCAAGCTGAGGTTTTTCATGTTACACCTCCTCGCAAGCGACCTTCAGGACAGGATCATTTTGAGAGACTGAAATCCATTCTGCGCCGACCACCTCACCGTTTTCACCGAACTCAATGCCGTCAACAACGTCAGCGCGCTGTCCCGTGGCGCAATCAAAGAGAGCGGGCACTTTTGCAACCCTTGTCCAACGCCCATAGATCCAAAGATCAACCAGATGCTGGTTGGGCTGTTGTGGGTGGGTACGCACCGTGGCCTGATCAACGGCGATGAACCGCGCGGTGTAGGGAACGGCATATGTCCAAGGGCGATAGAATGCCGTCTCTTCAACGGTTTGAGCAACAATCAGACCTTCCGGCATCGTGCTGGTTGTGCGATTGTACCAACTGTATTCCAAAGACACTGCCGCAAGGAGCATTGCCGCACCCGCCGCCGTGGGCACCAGCCATTTAGGCAGACGGCCTTTCAGAATAGTGCGATTTATGGCCCAAATGAAAAGCGCTGTTGCCACGCCTGCCATGATCGTACCGATTAATTCGAAAAACATCTGCAAACTCCTCCCCGAGTATTGCGACTACACTAGCCTAAAAGCCCCCGGCCTTGCATCAGTGCGGATTGCATCGTTTTGATAACCACAAACGCGTCGCGCAGGTGGCTTCGTTCAAAGTCCGACAGGCTGTCCGGCGGCAGGTAATTGTCTGGCGCTTTGCCTTGTTTGATAAGCCGCGCCTGATGTTCCAGCCGCGTTTGCGCGACCAGGTCATAGGCCTCTAGCAAATCGCGACCGCCTTTGGCGCTTGTTATTTTGCTGTTCAGCGCCGCCTTCAGGCGCGCGCGCGTGTTTACTTCGGTCAACTGGCCCTGCAGAGCATACATCCGGCCTAAATCCACAACTGGCACGACCCCGTTCAACTTGGTGTCGATGGTCTTGCGGTGATCCCCCGACGAGATTGTCGCCAATCCGCGCAGCAGTCCCAGCGGCGTCTGATGTGTGAGTGAATTGCTTGCCATATGCGCGGTGAAAATTGAATTGCCGGCTGCTTTCTTCAACGTGTCTTTCTGCAACCCGTCAAAAAGAGATGTGTCGCCGCCGATGGCGCGCAGGTCGAACATGACAGACGCCAACATCTGTGCTTCCTTGCTGGGGGATTTGATCCACCCTTCGAAATACGAGCGCCAAACCGACAACGGCTGGCACCATCGCGGGTTTGTAGCCATCATGTCGCCGGGACAGTAGATATATCCGCAAGTGTCGAGCCCGTCGCTTACGAATTTTGCAAGCTTGGCGAAATAGGCCATGCCGGCGTCGTCCACGCCATCTTCCAGGATCAGACAGTTGTCCTGATCCGATACGCCCGTTTGTTCCTGACGTCCTTGGGATCCGCAGGCCAGCCACAAATAGCGGGCAGGGGCCGGTCCAAGCTTGGCTTCGGCAAGCGCCAGAAGCCTTCGTGTTACAACATCGGCCACGTCCGTTATCATCCGCGTCACGACATCATGGCGGTTGCCTGACGCTATGAGTTGCACCAAAAGCTCGGGAATGCGGGCAGTGACTTCGGCCAGTTCTTTCGCAGAGGTTGCGCGCGCGGCATCGGCAACAAGGCCTGCCGCAGTCGTCGCCTGAAAACGTGTAAGATCAGTTTGCGTGACAATCCCAACAAGCTTGCCTCCTGCCACAATCGGAAGGTGGCCCAGACGGTATTCCATCATCATATGAAGCACATCAGACCCGATTGCCGTAGGTGGCAATGTACGTGGGTCGGGCGTCATAATCGTGCCAAGCGCTGTGGTGTCGGCAGCACCGGTCGCCATCGCCTTGCCGACCAGATCACGTAGCGTGACGATACCTTTGAGGATGTCCCCATCGGTGATGCACAGGCAGGAAATTCGTTTCTCTGACATGAGATTTGCCGCGTCGATGACGCTGGTATCGGAGCTGCCGGTGATCGGGTCGCGCACCATCAGCTCTTCGACGGTGACCTGAGCAAGTGTCGTTTGTTGCGGTTTGAGCGCATTTTGGTCTTTGCTGCTGCGGGCAAAGAAACGTTGGAAGGGTGATTGTTCTTCCCGCAGGCTCATAAACAGATCGGCGGGTAGGCAGATCAGCAACGTGTCGCGAACGGCCCGCGCCGATGTGACGGCATTTCCATCCGCCAGCAGACCGCGTTCGCCAAAAGAATTGCCACGCTCCAGCAAAGACACTTGTGTATCGGATGCGTCGCGCACAGACACGAGGCCGCTTTGTACAATGTATAATCCGGCAAGCTTGGCGCCGACTTCGTAGATGAAGTCACCTTCGCTCACACTGATTTTTTCGACCCGCTCCGCGATGTCCTGAAGAATACCGGCGGGCAATTCATCATAGGGATGTTGTTGGGACAGAAAGGTCAGTGCGTCTTCGTTCATTTAGGTGTCCTCAATTAAAAGAGCCTGCCCCGAAAGTGGCGGGGCAGGCTTGTTATTGGGTGCGGCAGGCATGTCAGTTGTCACGCCTGCCCTCGTTTTCAGTGATCTACCGCAGAACCGGCACCGGCTGGTGTCCGTACGCTTTCGACCAGGTCTTTGATCTCTTGCGGAGTTTCTTTGGTGACCGAGGAGACACCGAAGGCTACCGCAAAGTTGATGACCGCACCGACCGCACCGATGGCAGTGGACTGGATGCCCAGCAAAGACCCTTCGGCTGTGTCAACAAAGGAGTTGGTGTCAGGGATGAAGAACCAACCTTTGTGCAGGAAGATGTAGACAAGAGTGAAGATCAAACCAGCCAACATACCCGCCACGGCACCGACGTTGTTCACGCGCTTGGAGAAGATACCCATCATAAGTGCAGGGAATATCGACGCCGCTGCGAGACCGAAGGCCAAGGCCACCGTTTGCGCCGCAAAGCCCGGAGGATTGAGACCCAAGATCACAGCAACCACAATGGCAACCGCCATAGAGACCCGAGCCGCGAACAGTTCCGACTTTTCCGACATGTCCGGTGTCAGCTGACCTTTGAGAAGGTCGTGGCTAACCGCCGAGGAAATCGCCAGAAGCAGACCCGCCGCAGTGGACAGCGCCGCAGCCAAGCCGCCTGCTGCCACAAGACCGATTACCCAACCAGGCAGGTTCGCAATCTCGGGGTTTGCCAGCACGAGGATGTCACGGTTGAAGTTGGTCAGCTCGTTGCCTTCCCAGCCATTCGCCGCGGCTTTGTCAGCCATCGCGTCGGATTTGTCGTTGTAGTACTGGATTTTGCCGTCGCCGTTTTTGTCTTCCCAATCGAGAAGGCCGGTTTTCTGCCATGTTGCCATCCAGTTGTACCGCGCGTCGTTCTCAATCGTTTCGACTGATACCGCTTCGCCGTTCACGCCGTTTGGCCACATCATTTCAGAAATGTTCAGGCGTGCCATCGCACCAACCGCTGGGGCTGTGAGATAGAGCAGTGCGATGAACACCAGTGTCCAGCCAGCAGACCAGCGTGCGTCAGATACACGAGGCACTGTGAAGAAGCGCATGATGACGTGGGGCAGGCCCGCTGTACCGATCATCAGCGACAGTGTGAAGAGAACCATGTTCAGGCTGTCTTTGTGCGCTTCGGTGTAGCTGGCGAAACCAAGATCGGTCACGATCAAGTCAAGCTTCGTCAGAAGATAAACGCCGCTGCTGGCGCCGTCAGCGTTGATGGTTTCAGAGAAGAGACCCAGTGCCGGAATTGGCGTGCCTGTCAGTTGCAACGAGATGAACACCGCAGGAATTGTATATGCGAGGATCAACACGCAGTACTGTGCGACCTGTGTATACGTAACGCCCTTCATGCCGCCGAAAACAGCGTAGGCAAAAACCACACAGGACCCAAGCAACAGACCCCAGAAGGCGTCGATTTCAAGGAAGCGGCCAAAGGCGATCCCCACGCCCTGCATCTGGCCGATTACGTATGTGATTGACGCCACAAGCAGACAGACCACAGCAACTAGACGCGCTGTTGGGGAATAGAAGCGGTCACCGATGAATTCGGACACGGTGAATTTGCCGAACTTACGCAGGTAAGGTGCAAGCAAAAGTGCCAGCAGAACATAACCGCCCGTCCAGCCCATCAGGAAGGAAGAGTTGTCATATCCGGTAAAGGCGATCAGACCCGCCATCGAGATAAAAGAAGCCGCCGACATCCAGTCAGCCGCTGTAGCCATACCGTTTGTGACAGGGTGAACACCCCGGCCAGCCGCATAGAATTCTGATGTAGAACCCGCTCGGGCCCACACAGCGATACCGATGTAAAGCGCGAAGGATGCGCCCACAAACAGCAGGTTAAGTGTAAACTGGTCCATGAGTTATTCCTCTACACCGTATTCTTTGTCGAGTTTGTTCATCCGCCAGGCGTAGAAGAAAATCAGACCAAGAAAGACTAGAATGGAGCCTTGCTGAGCAAACCAGAAGCCAAGGTCTGTGCCGCCTACTTCAATGCCGGCCAGCATCGGGCGCAACAAAATACCAAAGCCGAAGGACACGACCGCCCAGATGATAAGACTAATGATGATGATACGGATGTTTGCCGACCAGTATTCGCCGGCGTCCTGCGCAGCACGACCGTCCGTATTTGTTGATTGTTCTGCCATATCGGCTTTCCTCCTAAGGTTTTGTTTGTGCAGGTCGCGCGTGACCCGCGTTTTTTCACTAAGCAGTTACTTTGGAAACGATTTGCGCGATGTTTTGGCCGATAGCCTCGATGTCCCCCATTGCGTCAACCCGTCTGAGCGCTCCCCTAGCGCCGTAATATGAAATCAGGGGTTCGGTCTGTAATTGATATGCATCAAGTCTGGACATGACGGTTTGTGCATTATCATCGGCCCGGCGTGTCATGTTTGTGCTGCCGCATCCATCGCAGACACCTTCGGCCTTTGTTGGCTTGAAGTTGTCGTGATAGCCTTCACCACAATCACCGCAGGTAAAGCGGCCGGCGATGCGCAGGACCATCTTGACGTTGTCCACATCAAGCGAGATCGCCGCGTTGATTTTCTGGCCCGACTGGCTGAGCATTTCGTCAAGCGCTTCGGCTTGACCTGTAGTGCGCGGAAAGCCGTCAAGGACGACACCGGCTGCGCAATCAGGCTCTGCCAAACGGTCGGAAAGCACGTCGAGAACGATCTCGTCGCTGACCAGACCTCCGGCTTCCATGACAGCTTTGGCTTCTTTGCCAGCCTTCGTGCCTGCGGCAAGCGCACCACGCAGCAGGTCGCCGGTGGAAAGTTGCACAAGGCCGAATTTGTCGTGCAGAGCCCGGGCTTGCGTTCCTTTGCCGGCCCCGGGGGGGCCAAGCAGGATCAGCACAGGTGCCGTTACGGGATGGTTTGAGCCGTCCATTTTATGCGTCCTCGCGATTCATGCGGTTTTCGATCAGGTCATCGACGACCGACGGGTCGGCGAGGGTTGATGTGTCGCCCAAGGCGCCGAAATCATCTTCGGCGATTTTGCGCAGGATGCGGCGCATGATCTTGCCCGAGCGTGTTTTTGGCAGGCCCGGCGCCCATTGGATAAGGTCCGGCGATGCGATGGGGCCGATTTCGGTGCGGACCCATTTGCGCAGTTCCTGATACAGCTCGTCCGATGGCTCTTCGCCGTTCATCAGCGTGACGTAGCAGTAGATGCCTTGCCCCTTGATGTCGTGCGGGTATCCGACCACGGCGGCCTCGGCCACTTTGGCGTGGGCGACGAGCGCGGATTCGACCTCGGCTGTGCCCATGCGGTGGCCCGAGACGTTGATGACGTCGTCGACGCGGCCGGTGATCCAGTAGTCGCCGTCTGCGTCGCGTTTGCAGCCGTCGCCGGTGAAGTAGTAGCCTTTGTAGTCGCTGAAGTAGGTCTTTTCAAAGCGTTCGTGATCGCCCCAGACCGTGCGCATCTGGCCGGGCCAGCTGTCTGCGATGACAAGAACGCCTTCGACGTCATTGCCTTCGATCACCTCACCCGAAGCGGGCTCAAGCACCAGTGGCTTGATGCCGAAGAACGGTTGTTGGGCCGAACCGGGCTTGAGCTCCGTTGCACCTGGGAGGGGTGTCATCAAATGGCCACCGGTTTCGGTCTGCCACCATGTGTCGACGATCGGGCAGCGCCCGCCGCCAACCACATCATTGTACCAGTTCCACGCTTCGGGGTTGATCGGCTCGCCGACCGTGCCCAATGTGCGCAATGCTGACAGATCGTAAGCCTTGACCGGATCGTCGCCTGCGGCCATCAGCGCGCGGATTGCCGTGGGAGCTGTGTAGAATTGGTTGACGCTGTACTTTTCACACACGTCCCAGAAACGGCCCGCGTCAGGGTAGGTCGGGACGCCCTCAAACATGATCGTGGTTGCACCATTGGCCAGCGGACCATAGACGATATAGCTGTGGCCGGTGACCCAGCCGACGTCTGCCGTGCACCAGAAGACGTCGCCATCGTGGTAGTCAAAAACCAGCTCATGGGTCATCGCCGCATAGGCCAGATAACCGCCGGATGTGTGCACAACGCCTTTAGGTTGGCCGGTGGAGCCTGACGTATACAAAACAAACAGCGGATCTTCGGCGCTCATCTCTGCAGGTTTGCAGACGTCCGACGCTTCCATCGCCATCTCGTTATAGTCGTAGTCACGGTCGGTCCAAGTGGTCTGGCCGCCTGTGCGTTTGACCACAAGGCACTTAACCGTGTCTTTACAGTGCAGCAATGCTTCGTCCGTGTTGGATTTCAGCGGGGTAGAGCGGCCGCCACGCGGGGCGTGGTCGGCCGTGATGACGACCTTGGCGTCGGATCCGTTGATCCGCGCGGACAAGGCGTCAGGCGAGAAACCCGCAAAAACAATTGAATGGATGGCACCGATGCGCGCGCAGGCCAGCATGGCATAGGCAGCTTCTGGGATCATCGGCAGGTAGATGACAACACGGTCGCCTTTTTGAACACCAAGTTCTTTGAAGACGTTTGCCATCTTCGCGACGTTTGTATGCAGCTGGCTGTAGGTAATGTGCAGCGCTTCATCTTTGGGATCATCGGGTTCCCAGATGATGGCGGTTTGATCGCCGCGGGTTGCCAGATGGCGGTCGATGCAGTTGGCGGAAACGTTGAGGGTGCCATCTTCGTACCATTTGATCGACACATTGCCGGGCGCAAAGCTGACGTCTTTCACCTTGGTGTACGGCTTAATCCAGTCCAGGCGCTTGCCTTGTTCGCCCCAGAATGCCTCTGGGTCCGCCATGGAAGCGGCATACATATCTTGATACTGTTGGGCGTTAACATGCGGCGTCGGTAGGCTGCGTTTGTCTGTTGATGGTGTGGTCATCTGTTCCTCCTCAAAACAATATCAATGCAAATGATGCGACCCACGAAAGAATGCTTGGATCTCGATCAGTTGAGGTATGAATATATGAATTTTGAAAATTGGTAACTATATAACTGAAAATTATCATTTATCTTGTAAACGAATTACTCTTCGTTTTCCCATCTTGTAAATTTCAAGTGCGACATTTTGCAAAAGTGAATAACTCCAATATTTTGCCGGTTAAGTCGCGAAACATTCTTGCGTGGTGGATTGGTGCCTGTTAGCGCACGTCATCAGGTGAATTGGCGCTGGCGCGGCCCTCTTATGTGCGCGTTTGACGCGCAAAATCCGGCGTCTTTTCGCTGGGGGTTATGCCCGAACGGGCGTAACAGCTTTTGAAAAGTGGATTGCACATTTTGACCAAATCGGATTCTGCGCCATAATTCTGCGGCAATTTGATAATAAACGCGTCAGAAACCGAGATAGGAGAACGCCGTGAAACGTCGTGAGTTTTTACAAGGTACTGCGAGCTGCTTTTTAATCGGAGGAGCAACCGCTTCGGTCGCTGCCGTTCCGGGTAAACTGCCCGACTATAATATGCCCGAAGAATTCCTGCCCCGCGAAGTTAGGATCAAGAACGAATTGCCTGCCTACGAAGTGCACGTCGATCCTGGGCAATACGCTCTGTATTGGACGCTTCCGAAAAAGAAGGCCATTCGCTACTCCGTAGGCATCGGCCGCACGGCGCTGTATGAGCCCGGAGAGTTTTACGTCGGTGCAAAGAAAGAGTGGCCAAGCTGGACGCCGACACCGGAAATGATTGAACGCGACCCTGGCAGTTATGCGCGATTTGCCGATGGCATGCCCGGCGGTTTGAACAACCCGCTGGGATCGCGCGGGCTTTATCTGTTCCAACCCGGTCGTGGTGACACGTTCCTGCGTATTCATGGGACAAATGAGCCGCGCACGATTGGTCGTCGTGTTTCGAACGGCTGCGCGCGCCTTATCAACGATCAGATGATCGAGCTTTATGACAGTGTCCCGATGAACACGCGTGTTGTGCTCTATCCACTCGGCGGGCCGCAAAACTCGTAATCGCGACGGGTCACCTGAACTGGATTGTGCGTTGGGGTTTGGCGTGCCACAAACACGCAAACCGGTCAGTGGTGGAGCCTTCCCGTGACATCAACGCATTCGGACAGGCCGCAAGGCTTTGCTTTTGCCGTGTCTGCCTACTTTTTGTGGGGCTTTTTGCCTCTCTACATGAAAGCGATGGCCCATATCTCACCGGTTGAGGTGTTGGCGCACCGCGTGTTGTGGTCCTTACCCATTGCGGCTGCGGTATTGTGGGCGTTGGGTCGCACGCAGGATGTGAAAGCGGCGCTAACAACACCAAGAACGCTGGCAATGGGCGTCGTCACAGCGGCGCTTATTTCGTTAAATTGGGGCGTATACGTCTGGGCGATTGTTTCGGGGCATGCGTTGGATGCCGCACTCGGCTATTATATCAATCCGCTCTTTAGCGTGTTCCTGGGGGCTGTTTTGCTTGGTGAACGGCTTAATCCGATCAAGTGGCTGGCCATTGGGCTGGCCTTGGTAGCCGTTGTGATCTTGACTGTGGATGCTGGTCGGGTTCCGGTCGTTGCGATCGCTCTGACCGTTTCCTGGGGGTTTTATGCCTACTTCAAAAAGTCACTGCCCATAGGTCCCAATCAGGGGTTTCTGCTCGAGGTGTTACTGTTGACGCCGCCTGCTTTGGCATTCGTGATCTATCTGATGGCGCAGGGTGGCGGTCATTTCCTGAATGCCAATCCGGCCGACACGCTTTTGCTGCTTGGCTGTGGCGTCGTGACGGCTGTACCTTTGATGCTATACGCCAACGGCGCCAAGCTGTTGCGGCTATCGACCATTGGATTGCTGCAATACATAGTACCCACGATGATCTTTCTGATTGCCGTATTCGTGTTCAAAGAACCTTTTGGGCAGGCGCGGATGGTGGCCTTTCCGCTAATCTGGTTAGCGCTGACGCTTTATACGACCGCACTGTGGCGCGAAGCCAAGCGCGCGCGCGCAGTTACCGCAAGCGGATGAGCAACTCCTGCGAAGGTGTGCCGGTAACAGCCAGCCCGGCGCTTGCCTGATACGCACGGATCGCGCTTTCGGTATTGGGACCGATCACGCCATCAGCCCCCTGCGTATCAAAACCACGCGATGTCAGGCCGCGCTGCAATGCGATCCGATCGTCTTTGGTTAGTCCATTCGCGTCTGGGGGGAAGGGGGTCTTTAAGGGGCCACCCCCTGCGATGCGATCCGCCAGATGACCCACACCGATCGCATAAGCGTCAGAGTTATTGTAGCGTTTGATGACGCGGAAGTTCTGCCCAACCGCAAATCTGGGCCCGCCAGGTTGTGGCTGCAAGGTGCCTGCAGTCGTACCATCCGTGACTTCGCGCCCCCAGGATGCCCCTCGTACCCACCCATTACGCGAAAGGTACGCCGCAGCAGAAGCCAAGGCGTCGGTCGGATCGTCAGACCAGATATCACGCCTGCCATCTCCTGTGAAATCGACGGCAAAGGCCTGATAGGACGTGGGAATAAACTGGGTGTGCCCCATGGCCCCGGCCCAACTGCCGACCAGTTTGTCAGAAGTGGTGTCTCCCGTCTGGAGTATTTTCAGCGCCGCAATCAGTTGCTTCTCGAAGAACGAACCCCGACGCCCGTCAAAGGCGAGTGTGGATGTGGCTGATACGACAGGTACATTCCCGCGTCTTTCACCGTAAAAGCTTTCCAGCCCCCAGATCGCGGTGATGATTTCAGCGTCCACGCCATAGCTTGTTTCAAGCGCGCGCAAAACGGAGGCATGACGCGAAAGCGCCGCGCGCCCCTTCGTGACGCGTTCGTCGGAAACGGCGATGGACAGATAGTCCTCAAGGCTACGTTTGAACTCGGTTTGGTTGCGGTCGCGTCTGACAACGCCGGGTAAGTAGCCGGTGCCGCGAAACGCACGGGCCAGCGTAGCGTCTGATATACCAGCAGCGCGCGCGCGCGGTTTGAAGGCCGCAACCCACGCGTCATAAGAGGCATTTGGGACCGGGCGCAGGTCATCTGGCAACTCGCTTGTTCCACCGGTTGTAACAGTGGGGCCAGCACATGCGGAAATACCAAGGGCTGCAAGGCACAGGGTGAAATTTCGTCGAGTGAGTTGCACGGTTCGCCTCCGAGTTTTCTGTTGTGTGGAATGTAGCGCAGCACGTGGACCAAGACCACGTATCTGGGCAAGCTGTCCGGTTTTTTTGTCGTAGTTTTTGTGGTGGCGGCATGAGGGGCCGGTTACACTGCGCGAAAGATTTCGCCTTCCTGCTTCAATAATCAGTCGTAGGCCTGTTGTACTTCTTCACGCCTTGGGGGGCGGGCGGGTTCATCCCGCGCAATAAAGGCGGCGCATCAGCGCTGGTACCATATGGCTGTTATAGGGTGGGGAGTATTGCCTCGGAAACGCAGGCTCGCTGGAACAGCGGACCGGTATCAAAACAATGTTGGTGGTTCTAGCTTTCGCACAGCTTGACGCTAGTGATCTTGGTGTTGTCCGAGCGGCAGTGCCGCTCGGACAGTAGGTTTCTAGGCTGCCAGATCGAAACGATCCGCATCCATGACCTTGGCCCATGCCGATGCGAAGTCACGGACAAACTTTTCCGCGTTGTCGTCTTGTGCATAGACTTCTGCATAGCTACGCAGGATCGAGTTTGATCCGAATACAAGGTCCGCGCTTGTGGCTGTCCATTTGACGGCACCGGTCTTGCGGTCACGCACCTCAAAGTGCTCGCCCGCTTTGATCGGTTCCCACGTGTTGGCCATGTCCGTCAGATTAACGAAGAAGTCCGTAGTCAACTGGCCTTCGCGGTCGGTGAAAACGCCGTGTTTTGTGCCGCCGTGGTTGACGCCCAAGGCACGCATTCCGCCAACCAGAACTGTCATTTCGCCAGCCGTCAGGCCCATAAGCTGAGCGCGATCAAGCATCATGGCTTCCGGGCTGACAGGGTACTCGGCCTTTTGCCAGTTGCGGAAGCCATCGGCTAGCGGCTCCAGTACGCTGAAGCTTTCGGCATCGGTTTGCGCATCCGTCGCGTCGCCGCGACCCGGTGTAAAGGGCACCTCAATGTCAAAGCCCGCGGCCTTGGCAGACTGCTCAAGACCCACGTTGCCCGCAAGCACGATCACATCCGCGACCGATGCGCCGGACTTGGCGGCAATTGGTTCCAGAACACCCAACACCCGCGCAAGACGCTCTGGTTCGTTGCCTTCCCAGTCTTTTTGTGGGGCCAGACGGATGCGTGCACCATTTGCGCCCCCGCGTTTGTCAGACCCACGGAAGGTGCGCGCACTGTCCCAAGCCGTCGCGATCATGTCAGCGGCACTCAGCCCGCTTCCTGCGATCTCGGCTTTCACTGCGGCCACATCATAGGAAGTGGAACCTGTCGGGATCGGATCCTGCCAGATCAGGTCTTCCGCAGGAACATCAGGACCGTAGTAATTTGCCCGCGGGCCCATGTCGCGGTGCGTAAGTTTGAACCACGCGCGCCCGAATGTATCGGCGAAATACTCAGGGTCCGCGCGGAATCGCTGGCAGATCTCATTGTAGATTGGGTCGACTTTCATCGCCATATCCGCGTCCGTCATCATCGGCTTCTTACGCTTCGACGGATCAGAGGCATCTACCGGCATCTCGTCTTCCGGCATGTTGACGGGCTGCCACTGGTTTGCACCTGCGGGAGATTTCGTCAGCTCCCATTCGTAGCCGAACAGGTAGTCAAAATAACCCATGTCCCACTGTGTCGGGTGCTTGGTCCATGCACCTTCAATGCCGGAAGTGAAGGCGTTGGCGGCAAGTCCTTTGTGCCCGGGGTTTGCCCAGCCAAAGCCCTGAGCGTGAATGCCTTCGCCTTCGGGTTCGGCGCCGATCTGGTCTTGAGCGCCGCCACCACCATGCGCCTTGCCGACGGTATGTCCGCCACAGGTCAATGCAGCGGTTTCTTCGTCGTTCATCGCCATACGCGCGAATGTCTCACGAACATGCAACGCAGTGCGCGCAGGGTCAGGGTTGCCGTTTACGCCCTCGGGGTTCACATAGATCAGCCCCATGTGTACCGCCGCCAGCGGGTTATCCATGGTCGACGGGACATCAAGGTCTCCGTACCGGTTTTCGGAGGGGGCAAGCCATTCGTTTTCCGATCCCCAATAGACGTCCTTTTCGGGTCCCCAGATATCTTCGCGGCCAAAGCCGAAGCCAAAGGTTTTCAAACCCATGGATTCGTAAGCCATATTGCCCGCCAGAATGATGAGGTCAGCCCAGCTGAGCGCGTTGCCGTATTTCTTTTTCACCGGCCAAAGCAGACGACGCGCTTTATCAAGGCTTGCGTTGTCGGGCCAGGAGTTCAGTGGTGCAAACCGAATGTTGCCAGAGCCCGCGCCACCGCGACCATCGCCCATCCGGTACGAGCCTGCCGAGTGCCATGCCAACCGGATCATCAAACCACCATAGTGGCCCCAATCTGCAGGCCACCAGTCCTGACTGTCAGTCATAAGCGCTTTGACATCTTCTTTGACCGCATCAAAATCCAGCGCTTTTACAGCGGCACGATGGTCATAGTCTGCGTCCATCGGATTGGTACGCGCGCCTTTCTGGTGCAGGATGTCGAGGTTTAACGACTGCGGCCACCACTTTGTGACACTGTTGTCTGTGCCTGTGTTGCCGCCATGCATTACGGGGCAACCTGTGCCGGGGTTTGCATTGCTTCCGTCCATCAGAAGAACTCCTGTTTTTGTGAGGTGGTTAATAGTTATGGATGTCGTTTTAGAATGGTTTTAAGATAAGTACCAATTTGAAATTCAAAAGACAGTGATAAGTAAAACTGATGATTGGCTTAACGCTTAAACATATCCGTTATTTCGAAGCACTTGCAGAGCATGGCCACTTTGGAAGGGCTGCTGCAGCATGCAATATTTCTCAACCGGCGCTGTCTTTGCAGGTCAAAGAACTTGAGGCGCTGATAGGCGCGCCCCTTGTCGAACGTAACGCTCGACAGCTTCGCTTGACACCTTTGGGGCAAGATTTTTTGTCGCGCGCCCGTGAAATCATCGTCCGTGTGGATGAGCTTGAAAATCTTGCCCGGTCTTCGTCGGGGCCGTTTTCGGGCCGGCTTAGGTTGGGTGTCATCCCGACTGTTGCCCCATATCTCTTGTCAGGGGTCATCGGGGCGCTGGCTGCGCGGTTTCCTGATCTGGACTTGCAGCCCAGGGAAGCGGTAACGCAGTCTCTGATAGACAGCTTGTTGTCTGCACATCTGGATGTGGCAATCGTGGCGCTGCCAGTGTCTGAACCGGCGCTGCGCGAATTTGCATTGTTTGAAGAAGATTTTCTACTGGTGCGTCCAGCCTCGGACGAAGGGTCGCCTGTGCCTGATCTGTCGCGCTTGAAATCAATGCGGCTGTTGTTGCTGGAAGAGGGGCACTGCTTTCGCGAACAGGCACTGTCGTTTTGCAAAATGACCGGATCAGAGCCGCGCGAATTGATGGAAGGCAGCTCGTTGTCGACGCTCGTGCAGATGGTTGGCGCAGGGATTGGTGTTACTCTGATCCCTGAAATGGCCGTACACCTAGAGACGAAATCGGCAGATGTTTCTATCAGCAGATTTCCCGCACCAAGCCCGTCGCGCACCATTGGGATGGTCTGGCGCAGGTCGGATCCGTTGGGCGAACAGCTGCTTCAAATCGGTGGGATCATCCGCAAGGTTGCAGAGAGCAAGCAGGTTGCGCGCTAACATACCCCGCGTGGCATCGAGGTGAAGTAGCCCTTTTGTGTAATCCGATCCTAGGCGCGTTTAACGAGCCCGATGACGAACAGAAAAATAACCGACCCGATCGTCGCGTGTAGGATCGATGCAATAAAGCCGCCGCCCACAGAAAAGCCCAAAGCGGGAAAGATCATGCCAGCAAGAAAAGCGCCGACAATGCCGACGATGATGTTACCCAAAACCCCAAAGCCACGGCCTTGCATAAGGCGGCCGGACAGCCATCCCGCCAGCGCGCCGACAAGCAACATGACTATGACACTGTTAAATTCCATGACGCTGGCTCCTGAAAACTTCATTGGCTTTCAAGCTTGCAGCAATCAAAGCCAAACACAATCCTTACGTTGCCTGCTGATAGAATGAAACGCGGTAGAATGCGCTGCATGCCTATCGCCGGTGGTCGCCGGAGTTTTTTGTTCACAATTGCAAAGGGGTAAGATGCACGCCCCTTGGAAAGCACCTTTTTGTTATTATATAACATTAGGATCAAGGATACGGTGACTGTCCCCACCGGCGTTCTTGAAACCACCGCGTCTTGAGCGCGGGACTATTGCCCGCTCTACCCACCCTCATGGAGCGGGCTTCTTTTTGTTCAGACCCCCCCGTTAGTCGTGCGCTCGATAAGCCCTATCAGACAAAATCGGCCTTTGTGCCGATGGGTTCCGATGCGATTTCAAGCGCTTCTGCAAGGTCGACACTGCGGTCAAACAAAGCCCGCCCAATGACCGCGCCCGAGATGTGCGGGACATATTTCAAACGCGACACATCATCTAGCGACCGCGCGAGCCCGCGTGCGATGACGGGAGTTTTTATCATACCGGCCAGTTGGGTGATTAGGGCAAGGCTGTCTTCGGCCTCCGCGAGATTTGCATCAATGTCAGTCACAATAATCGCAGAGAGAGGCGTGCCCTCGAAAGTGCGCAGAAATTCTTCTGGCGCGTATGTACTGCTGTGCCGCCAACCATCGCTCATTACGCGCCCTTTGTAGACATCGACGGCTAAGGCGATCTGATCGGGAAAAGCGTGCGCTGCCTGCTTGACCAGCTCCGGTTGTAAAAGTGCGACCGTGCCGACCACGATCCTCCCGGTTCCACGATCTACGCCTTCTTCAATTGATTGCAGCGTTCGAAACCCGCCGCCCAGTTGCACGGGAACACCTGCAACCCTGATGATCTCGTCGATCAAATCAGAGTTCCGATTGTCGCCGATGATCGCGTCAAAATCGGTGACATGAATCCATTCGGCTCCGGCCTCCACGAATTCGCGGACCTTACTAAGCGGATCCACATGCCATATTTGCGGCTCTTCCATACGCCCGCGGAACAAACTCACACAGCGGCCGTTTTGGAGCTCGATAGTCGGATAAAGAATCATGCTGACCTCCCATCACTGAACATCTCCAGCGTAAGGATGCACGCGTTGGTCACTGTCTTGGATGCGACCAAACTTGGAACAAGAAGGTCACGCCTGAAACTAATGGGGTACGGGGGTGGTTCTGCCTAGGCACATGTGTTGTGTACACGCAGTTGCAGAGCGAAGGGTTCCAAAAAGGCACCCGTGCACCCGAAACCTTCCGGTCTTTCGCGGTTTAGTCGCGCCTTGGTAGCACCCATTCACGCGTATCTGGATGGAGTGGCACAGCGCGACGGATTTCACGACCTCAACACTGATTTTGCGGATTGTTTTGATACCTGAAAGCATGTCTCACGTTCTCTTTGTCCTGTTGAGATTGACAGGTATCGCACGGGTTAACTGTGAAGCACGTTACACAGCTTTTTTTAAGATGTTTCATTAAAACAATGAATTGGACGACGTGCAAACGCCAAATCAGAAAAAGACAACCCGGTAGGGTGACTTAACCGCTCACTAATCCGACGCCATTCTATATTTGTCATACCTGCGCCGTTCACCTTCCGTCGTCAGGCCGTCGTTTGCGTAGGCATCTATATCGTTCAGCAGCGCGGCGGTGGCAGTGTCCTCGCCCAGTCGTTCAGACAGCCGGGTGACGGCACGTGCGGTGCGGCCAATGACGTCCTCAAGGTGTTTGCCGTCTCTGGCAATCTGGAGGAATGAAGTCGCCAGCAGCGCACTGCGGTCCACATCAAGGACATGTATCCGATCGAAAACGACTGCTGGTGTTTTTTCCACTGATGCGAAGCTTGCCCAGAGCAACCGTTCAAGACGCGCCACCACTTCAATCGCAGTGCCTGGGTCGTTAATGCCGGGTGACAGGGCCTTCGAAGCACTCTCGCGCAAAGCCTGTAACGCGTAGCTAGGGTCTTGGTCGTGCGAGCGTTTGCTGCCGATCACAATATGCTCGGGGTAGGCTCCTGGTCTGTCACACCCAACGAGACGTGCCACGCGCTGACCCTCAAGGACATGGTCGCCTGGCATCACGTCTATCACGACATGGCAATCGTCTTGCGATGCCTGAGATTGCAGTTCGGCCATTTGCAGGCGCAGCACAAACCCTGATCGCGCGGCCTGAATGACTGTGCCATTTTCACCCTCGACGGCATCGCAGTTTGCGCCACCGTAGCGGGGTCTATGGCGCAACTCTGCAAGGACGCGCTCGGCTGAAGTCTCGGCTTGGTCAAGCGCATAGGTGAGGCTGCCAATCCGAGACAAATGCTCAATCCAGCGTATCAGCGACAAAACGATGACCAGAACCACAACAGTTGAAATTGTGAACACGACGACGGCTGCATCGTCCCCGTAAACCTGCGCGCGAAAGAGAATAATGCTCGACAGTGCGTAAACAAAGCCGCCGATAAAAGTTGCAATCACGGTTTGCGTTCGCGTGTCTTCCATCAGAATCTGATGCACCCGTGGCGTGGTCTGTTCCGCCAGCGCCCTGTGCGAAGATACCATGATCCCCAAAGAAAAAGTCGCTACGGCGAGCAGGCTGGACGCGAGCACATTCAGGATCGGCAGCGTTGTTTCTTCGCTAAATCGCTGTTTCCAGCTTGCTGGCACAAAGGCTTCTACAAATGGCGCAGAAAGGGACGCCGCCAGCGACAGCGCCGATATCAGCGCCACACGAACCCACAAGATGCGACTGATGCGCCCGATCGACTGCCAAGTCTCCGAAACGCCAAGTTTTGGGGCAAGACGCATAATTCTAATAACCTTTCCGGTATTCGAGCCAATTGATCGACCAAAGCTTTGACCCGTTGAGGAATGCTGAAACGACTGGCCTCATCAGACTAACCTCTCGGGTAAGGATCTGCTCGATTTTATGGGATAGTCGGTCTGACAAATTCTGAATGCCCGCTTCGGTTTGCCCATCATCTTGAAGCGTTCTAAGCGCTAAGGCAAATGTTGGGGGGCTTCGTGAATTCGCGCGCGCAGCATTGATAACGGTGTGACTTTCCAGTTGGTAATGTTTTTCGCGCTCTATCGCATTGGATTTTGCACAAACTATGCGCAACGTTCGCAAGTACAGGCTGTTTTACCATGTCTTCGACCAGCAAGAGGGCAGAGAGTGGATTTTTTGGAAAATATCCGTAGGCTGTCAGGTTGTTGCCACGTTCTGCTCGTATGATTCCTTCCACATATTTGTAAGAGGTTTAAAAATGCTGCCCCGACGACACTTCATTCAATCTGCAACTGCGCTGTTTTCTGCAGCGGCGCTTAACGTTCCACTAACAGGTCGTGCCATGGCTGCGTCCGGTAACTGGTCTTCTTGGGATGCACGCGTGACGCCGGTGAATTATAACCCCGCGTCCTCCAACCCTTGGGGGCTGCATCCGCGGTTTCTGCCCACGCTTGTCGAGGCGAATTCAGGTCTGAGACCGGGCGATATCCATGTCGATGCCGTGGCACGCTATTTGTATCATGTCCGCAACGACGGAACCGCGATGCGCTACGGCGTCGCGATTGCGCGCGGCAATCTTTACGAACCGGGCGTCTACACCATCCGGCGCAAGGCAAAATGGCCTAAATGGACGCCGACGGATGACATGATCCAGCGCGACCCCGGCGTGTACCAGCAACATGCGAACGGCATGCCTGGTGGTCCTGAAAACCCGTTGGGCGCGCGTGCTTTGTATCTTTTCGACGGCGGTCGTGATACTTATCTGCGTATTCACGGCACCCCGTCGCCCAGATCTATCGGGAGCCGTGCCAGCTCGGGCTGTGTCCGGATGGTCATGCCGCATATTATTGACCTCTATAAAGAAGTGCGCCTGTCATCTACGGCACATCTCTATCCGGCTGAAACCGTATTGGCGGCCACAAGCTAGCGCGTCAGCATCAGCTTTGTGTCCGCGCGCAGATCGGGTTTCCTGCGGCTGTACGCAGCGGTAGCTCTGTAGTTTCGACCGGGCCTCTGTGCGTGTACCAATAGCACCCGTCGCTTTCCAAAAGCCGTGCAGTCGACAAATCCTGATTGGGACCTGCAAGTGCCACAACGCCCTCGGGCAGGTTGCCCGCAGGTGACGACCCGGGGCCCGTGGTAGTACATCCGCCGAGCGATGCGATCAGGGCTGCGGGGAGGAAGAGGTATCGTTTCATCTCATTTTTTCCCTAGTGACGAATAAAAGCATAGGTTTTTCTTGTTTAAATTAAAGAGTGCAGTCGGCAAAGTGGCGAACGATCCTTATTTTTCCAGTTTGAAAATTTTGCCTTTAGCAGAAAAGCGCGTTCTTGCGCAGAGACTAAGGCAATCCTTACCCCGCTTTGCGGGAACAGATCACATGCCAAACGCACCGGGTGTATTTGAGGCGTTGCATGAGGTGCCCCATGCTCCGCTTTGTGTTGTATATGCGGGCCAAAATTCACGGGCTTCTCAACGCGCACGTCTGAATTTATAAGACGCGAACTCAGACGCGTTCAAATGGGCAGTATCGGCCTGCCAGCTCTGATTCTGGCGGCTTTTTCAATTTGCATTGCTTATGAACCCTGTGGGTCCTGACGCGTAAGACATGCGCAGGTCGCTCTCATTGGTACCGCAGGACAGCTGGTGGCGCCGCGCTGTTCCATGTTCCTCAAAAGCGGATACTAAATTGTTGTGACAAATGGACTATGGTCCGGCAGCGAGCTATGGTCCCCCAGCGCGGCCGCGATCGCGTTGCGGGTGCCACAGAAAGTGTGCACCTTATCAATCTGGCAGGGTCACGGAGACCGCAATGAAAGCTGCATCGCGCGAAATTCTCGAACGTGTTTTGCCATTTGCGGCTATTGCGGTCGTTTTACTCCTTGGCCTGTTCACACTTACGCCCTTTATACCCGCTTTGTTGTGGTCGGTTTTCATGGCTGTGGCGCTCTTTCCCGTGCATCGGGAATTGTCGCTACGCTTTAGCGGTAAACGTGGGTTTGCAACAGCCATTGCCGTGATCGGCTTGCTGGCGGTGGTCCTGTTACCGATGCTGTTGATGCTACGGTCAGTGATCGCGCTTTTGCCCGAGCTTGCTGTGGCATTGTTGCAAGAAGGCAAATTTAGCCAGTTTGGACTGGAACTTCCAGTCAATACACCAGCCACATGGCAGGCGGTTTGGACAGGGTTGCGCGATGATGTCGAAGCAATCCGGCAGTTAATTGGCGACGAAATGCGCACTGTGCTGTCATCGCTCGTGATCGAAGGCCGTTTGATCGGCATGTTTGTGCTGGAGTTTCTACTTGGCCTGATTATTGCGGCCATTCTGTTGCAAAATGCAACGATACTCGAGGCTATGGCCGTTAAAGTGTTTCGCAAGCTTGGGGGCGAAAAAGGCCTGCTTCTGGGCCGGCAGTCTGTATTGACCATCCGGTATACTGTTATGGGTATTCTGGGGTCAGCCGCGGTGCAGACGGCTGTTGCAGCCTTTGCTTACTGGATCGTGGGTGCAGCGCATTGGCCGCTCTTGGCTTTCATCACGTTCTTTCTGGGTATGCTTCAGGTCGGGCCAGTTCTGATCTGGGGGCCTCTGGCAGCTTGGCTGTTCTTGGATGACCAGACGGGCATGGCGATCTTTCTGGCACTCTGGGGGCTGATTGTCGTGGGGCTATCGGACAATCTGGTCAAAGCGATGGTCGTATCACGCGGTGCCAATCTGCCGCCAATTCTTGTGTTTCTCGGTGCGGTCGGCGGTTTGCTTGTCTGGGGCGTTGTTGGCATCTTTCTGGGTCCCGTTATACTGGCGCTCTGTCTGGAACTGATCCTTTGGTGGCTCGAAGACGAAAATATCGTCTCTGACGAGCTTACTAACACTGAACAAGAAATCTGACAGTCTCGCCCTGTCTCACCCTTTGGACGGAAGGAACGTAGCTATGAACGATACAACCGGCACACCGGGACATGATGATGTCGAACGGCAGATTAAGGCCATTCGTGATGACATCACCACGTTGACTCACCTTTTGAAAGACATAGGCGAAGCCACAGCCGAAGAGAAGCGCGACGCAGCTCTCGCGGAAGCAGCCCAGCTGCTTGAAAAGTCGCGCACAGCCATCGACGAAGGCCGTCTCAAGGCGCGTCATGCAACAGCAGCGATTGAGGACCATATTCGAAAACAACCGGTGCAATCGGCCATGATCGCCCTTGGCATCGGGCTTTTGTTCGGCATGATGACGCGGCGCTGAGGTTGATATGCTAGAAGATATTCTGAGCACAGTCTTACGCACCCAGTTTCGCGATGTCGGCCGGCGGACACGCGGCGCATTGCTGGAAGTCGCCGCCCTCGGTATGATCGGTCTTGCTACTATCTTTGTTTTTGTGGGTATATTTATTTGGCTTTCGGGCCGGATTGAGCCGTGGCAAGCGGCGTTTGTCATGGGAGGGGCCGCACTTATAATTGCGGGCGGTCTGATGATGGTTGGGCGGGCGCTGCTGCGTCGCCGGGAACCGGATCCGCACGAACAAATCGTCTCGATGATGCAGTCACTGGGCTTTTTGTCGTCCACGGGCACCACGGCAAAAGGGCATTCCGACGATGATAACGAGGCGGGTCCAACCATGGTGGCCGCAGCGTTGGCGGCGGGATTGATGCTTGGCAGGTCCTTCAAGCGGTGATTGACGGTTTGTCTGCGTTGTTTCGAGGTAGAAAGACGCGCAGACATGCTGACTAACGCCGGCGTTCATCCGCCAGCGTGCTTTGCTTCAGAGGTAAGCGCGATCCGTTTCCCCACTTGCAGCGCTAAGCGTTTTCGTAAAGTCGGACGAATAGTGACGATTAGGAAGGCCATCTTATTTTTGATGGAGCAAATGCGATCAACCTGAATGACACATAGCAGTTTACAGGTGCCTGCACATGGTTCGTGAGGTCAGGACTGTTACCGTTCCAAAAACAGTGTAACCGGCGCGCGAATTTCAGCGATGGAGCCTTCGGGCGACCCATTCGTCGTACCGGTTTCCAAGCTCAGGTCGCAGTCGTCAAAATGGCAATGCGTGTCGTAATAAACAGACATGAAAAAAGCGCCATAGAATGCCACCAGCAGGTTTATGGCAACCGAGTTCAGATATAGCATGCAGGTGCTCGCTCTATTTTTGTTTTTTGGGCTTCGTTGAGGCCGACTGAAAGCCTGTAAGCGACATCGGAATACTAAAAGCCATGCTCGTTTTGGAAAGTGTTGAACAGATTTCCGCCATAAAAAAGACTTATTGTGAACAAAGCGTTAAATGCGCCTGATTGCGCGTAAATTGTAAACAGGTATTAGAAAACTTAACCATTGTTTCTCAATATGAACCAATGGTTTTGCAGTCGGGCAACGGAAGGGGCCAGCGAAGTCTATTGTTTCGCGCAATGATTGGGGCCAATAGCACCGGCTGAAGATGCCGTGACGCGCGGATTAATATAAATGACCGTACCATACATGCGAATTCTGACGGCCTCTGGAACAAGCCAATAACAAGCGCCGACAAAGCCATTGACGCCAGCAACATAGGTGGTGATGCCCACAATGGGCGGGCTTCTCAAGGTTTTGTCTGGCTTACGCTGTGTTCACTGTAGAATATCCGGTACAAGCCAGTCGTCATTGTTTGCAAAGCGCTTAATTCTTGGTCATCCTCTGAAATATGGAGTTCCTGACCGTCAGTCAAAACAGCTTTCTAATCGTAATGTCCTGCGTCGTCGCGCTCGTTGCAGGGTTCACTGGTCTATCGCTGACGCGAGATCTGGCCACAAAACCGATGTTTCAGAAAAAAGTATCTATTTCGCTCGCCGCCGTTGCACTGGGAGGGGGCATCTGGGCGATGCATTTCGTTGCCATGCTGGGTCTGCAGTTGCCCATTCTGTTTTATTACGATGCGGCGATCACTCTGGTCTCGGCTTTGTCGGCGATATTGATTGTCGGTGCAGCACTGATCCTGTTGCACTTCACGGACCGGACACCAACTATAATCTCTTTAGCGGGTTGTATCGTCGGCGTTGGCATTCTGGTGATGCATTTCATTGGCATGGCAGGATTGGAATTGTGCCGGGCTGTCTACACACCGTTAGGTGTCGGCTTTTCCTCTGTGGCGGCCATTGGCCTCTGCGTTCTTGCGTTTTGGATTGCGTACGGGCAACGCACAAACCGCAACATTGTGCTGGGAACCTTCTGTTTTGCGATTGCCGTGTGCTCTGTGCATTTCCTAGCCATTGCGGGTACGGGCTTTGTGGAAGAACCCGGCGTGGCAGAGTTTGGTCCGTGGATGAGTAATGAGACACTTGCACTTGGTGTCATCTTTTTCAGTTTTATGATCTTTGGCGCAAGTCTTTGGGTAAGTGTAACCTACCTCGTAGCACCGCAAGCCGAAAGTGTTGCAGCAGATATACAAGCTGTAGCACTGCAGCCTGAAGGGGATAGCGGCTTACAGATTCCGTGCGAACGGGACAGCAGAAAGATATTCATCCGGCCAAGTGACGTACTCTTTGTCCGTGCTGACGGTCACTACACACAGATTTATACCCAAGACGAGCGACTGTTTTGTGTTTGGCCCGTCACCGAAGCGTCAAAGCGGCTTTTGCCCATCGGTTTTTTGCAGACCCATCGCAGCTATCTGGTAAATCCACGCCGCGTAGCGCGGTTTGAACGTGCCAAAGACAAGGGGCGTTGTCTCTTTGATGGGCGGGATACACCGCCTGCGCCAGTAAGCCGATCCAAGTTGAAAGAGGTTCAGGACGCGCTTTTGTCGCAAGAGAGCGCAACTGGTGCGTGATTGCGCGCATTTCGTGCAAAAATCCAGTGTTTCATTGATTAAATAGTGCTGCGGCATCCCGCCGCATGCAACCTATCCTACAAGCCAGAACGTTCGCTTTTTAGGGAGGAGAAGCCGATGATTCCGACGGCATTTGAATATTACAGACCCAAGGACATGGCCGGTGTCCTATCCATATTGGAAGAGCACGGAGACGATGCGCGTGTCATGGCAGGCGGCCACAGTCTGATCCCCATGATGAAACTGCGCATGGCTGACGTACCGCATCTGATCGACCTGCAAGACGTCGGCGGTATGTCCGACATAGAGGTTGGCCCTGACACTATCCGCATCGGTGCAATGGTGACGCAGGCAGACATCATCGACCACCAGGGCCTGACAAATGCGGCCCCAATTCTACGCGAGGCAGCACTTCAGATCGCGGACCCGCAAGTGCGATACATGGGCACCGTCGGTGGCAATGTAGCCAACGGTGATCCTGGCAACGACATGCCCGGACTGATGCAGTGCCTGAATGCGACCTTCACAGTTGTCGGACAAGATGGTGAACGCGACATCCAGGCGAGAGAGTTTTACGAAGCGGCTTATATGACCGCCCGCGAAGACGAAGAGGTGCTGACCGGTGTCTCGATCCCGCTGCCCAAAGGTGGCTACGCTTACGAAAAGCAAAAGCGCAAGATCGGCGACTATGCGACAGCAGCAGCAGCCGTGATGATTGTGAAAGACGGCGGAACATGCGCCAGCGCATCGATCGCCATGACGAACCTAAGCGACACGCCGGTTTATTCCGAGGCGGCGGGTGCTGCTTTGGTTGGAACCAACGTGGATGATGCGGCACTCAAAGCCGCCGTCACCGCGATGCTGGGCGATATTGACCCGGTCGAGGACAACCGAGGCCCCGTCGCATTCAAGAACCATGTGGCAGGCGTCATTCTTCGCCGCGCCATCGAACGCGCCTGGTCGCGAGCATAAAGAGGATCACGTCATGACAAAGAAAATGCACATCAAGTTCAACGTGAACGGCAAGGAAGAGGAATTCCTTGCCGAGCCTCGGGAACTGCTCATCTACACACTGCGCGAGCGGCTTAACATAACAGGCCCGCACATTGGCTGCGAAACATCGCATTGCGGTGCATGTACTGTGACGCTGAATGGCAAGTCGGTCAAATCCTGCACCATGTTTGCCGCGCAAGCAGATGGGGCCGAGATTACGACAATCGAGGGGATTGGTGGGCCAGATAACCTACATCCTTTGCAAGAAGCCTTTAAAGAGCACCACGGCCTTCAGTGCGGTTATTGTACGCCGGGTATGATCACACGCGCCGCCAAGCTTCTGGAAGAGAACCCCAACCCGACCGAAGAAGAGATCCGCTTTGGCATGGCAGGCAATCTTTGCCGCTGCACAGGGTACCAGAACATCATCAAATCCATTCAGGCCGCCGCGACCGAAATGAATGCAGCCAAGGAGGCCGCAGAATGAAAGACGAAATCACACGGGAAGAACGCGTAGACAATCTCAAAGGTTTGGGCTGCTCGCGCAAGCGGGTCGAGGATGCCCGTTTCACCCAAGGCAAAGGCAACTACGTCGATGACATCAAACTGGACGGCATGCTGTTCGGCGATTTCGTGCGGTCCCCCTACGCCCACGCGCGGATTAAGAGCATCGATACCGCTGCTGCGCTCGAGGTTCCTGGCGTTTTGGCGGTTTTGACAGCCGCCGATCTGGAACCGCTGGGACTGCATTGGATGCCGACCCTCGCCGGGGACAAACAAATGGTCCTGGCTGACGGAAAAGTACTTTTCCAGGGCCAGGAAGTGGCTTTTGTCGTTGCTGAAGATCGCTATGCCGCAGCGGACGGAATGGAAGCCGTTGAGGTCGAATACGAAGAACTACCCGTGATCGTAGACCCCTTCGAGGCCATGCAGTCCGATATCGTATTGCGTGAAGATCTTGACCCGAAAGCCCCCGGCGCACACGGGCCGCGAAAACATCACAACCATATCTTTACATGGGAAGCCGGCGACAAGGCCCCCACCGAAGAAGTCATCGCGGATGCCGAAGTCGTGGCCGAGGAATCCATGTACTACCACCGGACGCATCCCTGTCCGCTGGAAACCTGCGGCTGTGTGGCCTCAATGGATAAGGTCAACGGCAAGCTCACGCTTTATGGTACGTTTCAGGCCCCCCATGCGATCCGTACCATTGTGTCGCTTATTTCCGGTCTGGAAGAACACAATATCCGCGTGATCTCTCCTGATATTGGCGGCGGCTTCGGCAACAAGGTCGGTGCTTATCCAGGCTATGTCTGTTCGGTTGTGGCCTCCATCGTGACCGGCAAGCCGGTGAAGTGGATCGAAGACCGCATGGACAACCTGATGACCACCGCTTTTGCGCGTGACTACTGGATGAAGGGTAAAATCTCGGCCACGAAAGAGGGTAAGATCACGGGGCTGCACTGTCAGGTGACGGCGGATCATGGCGCGTTTGACGCCTGCGCCGACCCCACAAAGTTTCCCGCAGGGTTCATGAATATCTGCACGGGTTCATATGATATCCCAACCGCCTACTTAGAGGTCGATGGGGTTTATACTAATAAAGCACCGGGCGGTGTTAGCTACCGCTGTTCCTTCCGCGTGACCGAGGCCGTCTACTTCATCGAACGCATGATAGAAGTGCTCGCCATCAAGTTGGATATGGATGCCGCAGAGCTACGACGCATCAACTTTATCAAGAAAGAGCAGTTCCCCTACACAGCCGCTCTTGGTTGGGAATATGACAGCGGCGATTATCACACGGCGTGGGACAAAGCACTCAAGACAGTAGACTATGACGGCTTGCGTGCTGAACAGGCGCAGCGGGTCGAGGACTTCAAAGCAGGCAAGACGCGCAAACTGATGGGGATCGGTCTTTCGTTCTTTACCGAGATCGTGGGCGCAGGACCGGTCAAGAATTGCGATATTCTGGGCCTTGGCATGTTCGACAGTTGCGAAATTCGAATTCACCCTACAGGGTCTGCGATTGCGCGTCTTGGCACGATTTCTCAGGGCCAGGGCCACGCGACCACCTTCGCGCAAATCCTAGCGTCCGAGATTGGCCTGCCTGCGGATTCGATCACTGTCGAAGAGGGCGATACGGATACCGCACCTTACGGGCTTGGTACCTATGGCTCACGCTCGACACCTGTTGCAGGGGCGGCCACGGCCATGGCAGGGCGTAAAATCCGGGCCAAAGCCCAGATGATCGCGGCCTACCTACTCGAAGTCCATGACGATGACGTGGAATTCGATGTGGACCGCTTTGTCATCAAGGGTGCGCCTGAGAAGTTCAAGACGATGAAGGAAATCGCCTTTGCCGCCTACAATCAGGCGATCCCGGGGATCGAACCGGGCTTGGAAGCTGTCAGTTACTACGACCCGCCAAACATGACCTATCCTTTCGGTGCCTACGTCTGTGTCATGGACATCGACGTTGATACTGGCGTCACCGAAATCCGCCGTTTCTACGCGCTGGACGATTGCGGCACACGGATCAATCCGATGATCATCGAAGGTCAGGTGCATGGCGGCCTCACAGAGGCGCTTGCCGTGGCACTGGGCCAGGAGATTGCTTACGACGACATGGGCAATGTGAAAACCGGCACCCTCATGGATTTCTTCCTGCCGACAGCGTGGGAAGTTCCCAACTACGAGACCGACTTTACGGTCACACCCAGCCCGCACCACCCGATTGGCGCCAAGGGTGTTGGTGAAAGCCCGCATGTTGGCGGTGTGCCCTGTTTCTCGAATGCGGTGCAGGATGCGTTCCGCCCGTTCGGGAACACACATACAAACATGCCCCACGACCATTGGCGGATATGGAAAACCGCCAATGAACTCGGCTTGCATGACTAATCGCAACAAGCCGGGCGGTCACACCGCCCGGCGGAGCATATGATGACCTGGAGTGATTTGAAATCTGCACTGGCCGGTGAGGGCTACGTGGCATCAGACGATTTGGCGGTTGCGCTGCAACTGGCCTTGTCGCTGGGCCGCCCGCTTTTGCTGGAAGGCGCTGCCGGTGTCGGCAAAACTGAAATCGCACGCACATTGGCGACGGTGAAAGATACGCGGCTTTTGCGATTGCAGTGCTACGAAGGGTTGGATGCGGCACAGGCCATCTATGAATGGAATTACCAGCGGCAACTGCTGACGATCCGCGCTGCGGCTGAAGGCGGAGAGACGGGTAAAGCGGTCGAGGACCGCATCTTCTCGCGTGATTTCCTGTTGGAACGCCCGCTGCTTGCGGCAATCACTCAGGAAAAGCCACCCGTTCTGCTGATCGATGAAATCGACCGCGCTGACGAAGAATTCGAGGCCTATTTGTTGGAAATCCTGTCGGACTATCAGGTCTCCATCCCCGAACTGGGCACGATCCATGCCGTAACTCGCCCTATCGTCATCCTAACGTCCAATGGTACACGCGATCTTTCAGACGCGCTGAGGCGCAGATGCCTGTATACCTACGTGGAATATCCCGACCGGATTACTGAGTTGGCAATCCTCAAGGCGCGGTGTCCTGATGTCGAAGACCGGCTTGCGGGGCAGATCGTCGGGTTCGTTCAGAAACTGCGTGAAGAAGAGCTTGAAAAAACGCCCGGTGTTGCAGAGATGCTGGATTTTGCAGCTGCTCTGATGGGGCTTGGCCTTGCCGACCTTACCGACAATCCGAGGGTCTTGCAGTCATCTCTGACTACCTTGCTCAAAACGCAAAGCGATCAGTCACAGATCACGCCTGAGGTGGCCGCTCGCATTGCGGGCAAAGCGGCATGAGCCGTGTTACAAAATTCGCTGGCCGCGATCCCGGCCCGGCGGCGCGGGTGGCTGGTTTCATTGCGCATCTGCGCGAGAACGGGTTGCGCCTTGGCGTGGCCGAAGCGGACGTTGCGATGGCCGCCTTGGCCGAGGTGGATGCTATCCGTCCCGACGACAGCCGCCGCGCATTGCGCGCCGTGTGTACCGGTTGCAAGGAAGAAGCTGAACGCTTTGATGCGCTCTTCGACAGCTATTGGATGGACGCGGGCCGCGTGAAGCGCAAAATCATTCCCAGCCCGTCGCAAAGTGCCAGCAACGATGTGCATTCGTCCCGGGATGCGAAAGGTGAAGACGCAGGTGCCTCGGGGACTACGACATCGCCGGACACGGAAGGTGGCGAGGCCGAAAGCGATGGCACCGGCAAACTGATCGCCACCGAACAGAGCAACCTGAGCCGCCGTGACTTGCGCGATCTGGTGCGCGGGGATGAGATTGCCCAAGCTGAAGAGGTTGCCCGCCGCATCGGGGCTGCGCTCCGTGATAAACGTTCTCGACGCCGGATCGCCGCGCGCAAAGGCGACCGGCTGCATTTCCGCAAGACCATACGCCAAAGTCTGGCAACGGGTGGCGAACCGGTGCGCCTGCTGCGTAAACGCAGGCCGGATCGGACGCGCAAGATCGTCGCGCTTTGTGACGTATCGGGATCTATGTCCGTGTACGCTCAGGTTTTCCTGGCTTTTCTGGCTGGTCTGATGCGAGCGGATACATCTGCAGACGCCTATCTGTTTCACACTCGGCTTGTCCGTATAACCGAAGCACTACGGGATAAGGATGCCATGCGCGCAATCGGGCGCCTGTCTTTGATGGCCGACGGATTTGGTGGCGGGTCAAAGATTGGTCCTTCGCTGATGCGATTTGCGGACACCTACGCCAAACGTTTTGTTGATGGACGCAGCGTAGTTTTGATCCTGTCTGACGGCTACGATACCGAACCGCCGGAACAGATCGCGTCGGCTTTGGAAAAGCTGCGCAAACGAGGGTGCAGGATCGTGTGGCTCAATCCCCTCAAGGGGTGGGCAGACTACGCCCCGGTTGCGGGCGGTATGGCGGCGGCACTTCCCCATCTCGACCATTTTGCCGCCGCGAACACGCTTGCTGATCTGGCTGCGCTTGAGACGGAGCTGGCGACGCTATGACACCTGCGGAAATCCTCTCAACCGATATTGCTGAAGCGGCGCAAGAGCTACGTTCCAAGGACGAACCTTTTGCTTTTGCCACGATTGTCCGTACCGCCGGATTTACCGCGGCCAAACCAGGCGCCAAAGCCCTGCTTAGCAGTGATGGTACCATATTGCATGGATGGTTGGGCGGCGGCTGTACGCGTGCGGCAGTCAAACGTGCAGCCCTTCAAGCCTTGCAAGACGGCACGCCGCAGCTTGTATCCGTCGCACCCGAAGACCTGCTGGTCGAAAAAGGTGTGGCCGCCGGGGACGAGTTGGACGGCACGCGATTTGCACGCAACGGTTGCCCGTCGCGCGGCACGGTAGATATTTTCATAGAACCCTGTTTGCCGACGCCCCAGCTTGTGATCATGGGCGTATCGCCGGTTGCCCAAGCCCTCAGCGCGCTGGCCCCACAGTTTCACTGGTCGGTTTCTGCGGCACGCCAACAGGCAACGTCGCACCGGCAGGAATTTATCGTGGTGGCAACTCAGGGCCAAGGCGACCTCGATGCGTTAAAAACGGCTTTGGAAAGTCCATCCGAGTATGTGGCTTTCGTTGGTAGCCGTCGCAAATACGCGGCACTGGCCGAAAGGCTCGCGGCGGCTGGTGTCGCAGAGACACGCATCAAAGCCGTGCAGGCCCCCGCCGGTCTCGATTTGGGTGCTGTGACACCCGAAGAGATCGCATTGTCTATTCTGGCGCAACTGGTGCAGGAACGGCGCTCGGCGCTGAAACAGCCTGATGAGTGAAGTCGCCGCAATCCTTCTGGCCGCGGGCTTTTCACGCCGCATGGGCGCGCGCAACAAATTGCTTTTGCCGGTGGGTGGCGTGCCAATGATCCGGCATATGGTGAATGTTTACGGCGCGATTTCAGAGCGCCCGGTTCTGGTGGTGACCGGACACGCGGCCAAAGACATAGAAGCTGCGCTGTCGGGAAGTTTTGCGCGGACCGTTTTTAACCCTGACTATGCGCAGGGGCAGGCGACATCTGTAGTGTGTGGACTTCGAGAGGTTGACCCCGCAACTGATGTGTTGATCGGTCTTGGCGACCAGCCGCTTTTGACAGTCAAGGATCTGCACGCACTTTTGACGATGCACCGTGCCGCAGATACTTCCCGTATTTCGATACCGGTTTACCAACAGCAGCGCGGCAATCCGATTGTGGTGCCCGCGAGCTTGCGTTCGCATGTGCTTGCCGACCCCAAATCACCGGGCTGCAAAAAATTCACACGTACACACCCCGAGTATGTTCAGTTTCAAACTTTGCCATCTCGGGGGTTTTACACCGATATCGACACGCCCGAAGCCTATGAAGCGCTGCGGCAAAGCAATCAGGAGGCAAACGTATGAAATCCCTCAGACTTATGTTTACCCGCTTGCGTCGACATTGGGCTCTTACGCCTGAACAGGCCGAGCATCTAGCCAAAATAAAACATCCCTGTTGCTGAAAAGGACACGCCATGGAACTTTCCGACGAAATTGTTATCAACGCACCCAAAGAACGTGTTTATGCCGCGCTCAATGATCCTGATATTCTCAGGCAGTGCATTCCCGGATGTGAAGAATTGGTCAAGCACTCCGACACCGACTTAGAGGCAAAGGTCGTCCTAAAGGTCGGACCAGTGAAAGCAAAATTTAAAGGTGATGTGCAGCTTGACACCACAGGCGCACCCGATGCGTTTTCGCTCACAGGGCAAGGCAACGGCGGGGCCGCAGGGCACGCAAAGGGTGGGGCGGACGTAACACTGACTGCCGATGGACCGGACAAAACTATTCTGCGCTACGAGGCAAAGGCGGATATCGGCGGCAAATTGGCCCAACTGGGCAGCCGTCTTATCCAAGGAACCGCAAAAAAGCTTGCGGCCAAGTTCTTTAAGTCGTTCGCCGAGGTGGTGGACGAAGACATCGCCGCCTGACCCGGTTGCCTACTACTATCGCTGCTGTGCAGCACGCGATAAGATCAGGACGTTGATCTGGCGACAGGCAAAATTGTGCCCTCGATCAATTGCATCAGGTCCCCGAAGTAACCACCGCTCCGAGCGGGGCGCGTCGGGTCTGAGCTGATTGCCACCGTGAGCCCTAGCTCTGGTGCGACACATATGACCTGTCCGCCGTACCCCCGCGCCAGAGCATATCCGGTGCCGCCGGAATTTCCCAGAAACCAGCCGTACCCGTAGCGCAGGCCGGACCAGGGGGATCGGGTAACAGGTTGGAACGACGCATCGACCCAGCTGCTGCTCAGCACTTGTGTCTCCTCCCACAGCCCGCTTTGGCGGTACATCTCGCCGAAACGCACCATCGCGGGCAGGCTCATCGACATTTCGTTGCCTCCAAGGTACCGCCCCTGCGGATCGCGGGTCCAAGCAGGGATGTCGATGCCCAGAGGCTCTGCGATACGTTGGCGGGCAAGTGTCAGCAAGCTCTGCCCTGACACTTCAGAGAGTAAGGCTCCCAGTACGTGAAACGACCCTGTAGAATAAAGCATGCGGCTGCCGGGCTCTGCAACAAAGGGTCTGGAAAGCGCATTGCTTACCCAATTCGCACTGCTGACCCAGCCGCCGTAATTTGCACCAGACGTCCGTTCCAAACCGGCCTGCATTGTGATCAGGTTTTCAACCGTAATCTCGCCGACGCGCGGATCAGCTGCCTGCGGGATCAGCCTTGGGGCGAGATCAGTAATCGTTGCCTGCGGTGACGGGATTTCCCCACGATCAATTGCAGCACCGGTAAGGGCGGCAACCACTGTCTTCGACACCGATTTAATTGGTACCGCACGCCCCATTTGCGGGCCTTGAAAGACCTCTGAAACGACGGGCGAGCCATTGTGCTGCACGAGTATCGCGTGACATTGGTCAAGCGCACCTGCCTTTACTACAACCGCATCCCAACTCATGGACTGTGCGCGTAGAGGCAAAGCGGCGAGTGTGGCAGCGCCAAGGATCACGGAACGGCGGTTTGGGTGGCGCAATGACATGTCTCCTGCATCTGCAAAAAAGAATAGCGCAACGCGCCCGCGCGACAATTGACGTTCGGATCACATATTGCTGAAGCACAACGCCTAAAGGACGGAAAGACGCCCTTTAACTCAGTTCACAAATGGTATGCGCCTCAAACAGCGCGGCTAAGCGTTTGCCTTATGACGCCACGTGTTCATCAAAAAAGGCAAGCGTGCGTTCCCACGCGAGCGTTGCGGCCTCTTCATCATAGCGCGGCGTGGTGTCGTTGTGGAAGCCGTGGTTCACATCCGGATAGAAATGCACACTGAATTCCTTTTGGTTTGCCCGTAAAGCTGCCGAGTAGTCTTCCCACCCCGCGTTAATGCGCTCGTCGAGCCCGGCATAGTGAATCAACAGCGGTGCCTGGATGGCGGGCACATCCTCGGCGGCGGCTTGACGGCCATAAAACGGGACGGAAGCTGCAAGATCGGGGTAGGCGACCGCAAGAGCGTTGCAGACCCCGCCGCCGTAACAAAAGCCCACGGCGCCTACCTGACCCGTTGTGTCATCGTGATCGCGCAGAAACTCAAAGGCCGCAAAGAAGTCTTCCATCAACTTAGCCCCGTCGAGCGTACGTTGCATTTCGCGCCCTTCCTCATCCGTGCCGGGATAGCCGCCCAATGGTGTCAGGCCATCCGGACCCAGCGCCAGATACCCTGCCTTTGCTGCGCGTCTGACCACATCTTCGATGTATGGGTTCAGTCCACGGTTTTCGTGCACAACAAGGACTGCGGGCAGTGGGCCCGTCGCACCTGCAGGTTTGGCCATGAGACCGCGAATGGTTCCGTGTCCTTCGGGGCTTTCGTACTCTATCACGGCAGTTTCGATGTCGGGATCATCGGGTGCGACCTGTTGGGCCCATGCGTAGTTTGGCTGTAGCTGCTCGAGTATCATCGCGCCGGTCACACCAACAGCCGCATACTTTCCGGCCTGGTGCATGAACTCGCGCTTGGTAATCTTTCCGTGGACGTAGCCATCAAAAATCTCAAGAATCCGCTGATCAAAATCAGCCGCTTTCTTGCGCTGTACGGGTTGGTTTTGCTTGTTCATCTCATATTCCCTAAGTCTATTTCGTTATAAACTGTGCGGCTGTCTGATAAACGTTAGCATACTCAAGTACCGTCGCCACAGAAAGATATGCCCAAGGCGCGGCCTTTTGTTAACCGCGCTCTGTACCAGCGCCCAGCTGTTGAGCCATTGTTCCAAAGACACAGCACTTCTACCATGTAGTGCAACCTCTTGAAGCTACTGCTGGTAAGTTTGGTGACTAAGGAAAACAGACTGCTGTACGGTCAGGCAGATCTTATTCAATGCGATAGATGAAATTTAGCACTCTGCTTTTGCCCTCCGGCGGGCGCGGGAATGGCACGCCCTTGCCGACATGCGCTTTTGCCGCACGCTCGATGTCTGACGATCCGCTACCGTCAATTATGTCAACAAAAGCCAAGGAGCCGTTGGGTTCGATCCTGAAAACCACCCGAGCCCAACCGCGCGAGGATACGGCTACCGGCGGCACGCGGTTCAGATGCATAAGTACTTCGCCTGCGTAGTTTGTTACGTCAGAGTTGCCGGGGCCAAGGGCGTCGCCAAACCCCGCACCCCCAGATTGCGCCCCGCCGCGTTGACCCGCAAACAGGTTGGTCCCGTCTCTTTGGTAGGCCGTCAGGGGCGACTCGATCAGTTCGGTAGGAGCGCGCAAACCGTTGCTTTGGTCTGCCGTGCCATCGACCGTGCCGCGCGGTTGTGGGGGCTGATTTTCCGGTCGTAATTGCGGTCGCAAGGAAGTGGTGATGCTTTCTCCAGACCGTTCACCATCAATCTCCTCTTGTTGGGGCTCGACGGCTGATAGCGTTTCCTCTGGCGTCACTGCCTCAGGCGGTAGAGCAGCTATGACCTCGGAAACAACAGCATCGGCAACCGGAGCAACGGGCTCGGTTGCAATTGGCGCTGTCGCAACGGACGGGGCCGTTGGCGGTGTGATGGGTGGTGATGTGGTTGTTTCGCCTTCCGGACTACCTGCCGATGCACTTTCAGCATCTGACCCGACGGGGGGGGTGATGCGCGCATCAGATACCGCCGTTTCCGTACCGCCTGAAGGCGTGTCCACCTGGGGTTCGGGAGTATCGCCGGCTTCAGGCGTCACCGGCCCGGTGACACTGGGCTCTGCCGCCCGCACCGTGCCCTTGTCCGGCGCTGCAACGGGGCGTGGGTCAGTCGATGCTACCAGCGCTTCGCTGGTAGGTTCTTCTGCGCGTTCCGGTTCTGGCGGGGTTTCGACCGCAGGTTCGGGCACCTCAGCGGGCTCGGGTTCTACGGGTGCTGTCTGCTGCTCTGCCAAATCCTCGAAGGCATCGCCCAATGCAACCTGTTCGACAAGGCGGCCGGCTGTTTCACGCGACGAAACGTCCGGAATTGTCAGTGCTATCCCAAAAAAGTGCATCATCAGAGACAGCACAAGTGCCGCTACAGCAATGGCTGCCGATCGCCGGATCATTCAAGCGCCCGTTCAGTGACCACGATCACGGACGAGGCACCTAAACGGCGCAGTGTTCTCGAAAGCTCCATCATTCGCAGTCCGCTTGCGTTGCGATCGGGCACAATGCGTACCGGCCCGCCGGTATGTGTGCTCATATATCGTTCAGCATCTGTTTCTAAACCGCGAAAGTTCAACGTCCCGTCTTGGCGCAGCACAAGGGCGTCAGGCGGTTCACGACCTTCGAGGCCCGCAGTTTCGACAAGCTTCAGATCACGGTCCAAAGGCGCGGCAATGGTCCCGGCAATCAAAAAGAAGACGAGCATCAGGAAGACGATGTTTATCAGGGCGATCGACGGGTCGCGTTTGCGTGGCTTTTGTGGGGAACGGATCATTGCGTCACTCCAACACAAGAACACTCAGCTCGGCGCGTCCCCGCAACCTGACCAGAAGATCGACTACGCGTTGAGCTGTGGTATCTGCATCCAGACTGACCAGAACCAACCCGGTTTCAATGGTCTCAGCCAGAGTATCGAGGGTCACCGGCGCGCCGTTGAGCGTCAGCCGCTCCTCTCCCAATTGCACAAAGGCACGGTTTGGCTGCTGGTCCTGTGCCGCACCACCACTAGCCGCCTGATTCAGTTCAATCTCGCCAAAGGTTGAAAAAGTCGAGGTGAGCATAAAGAACAGCAACAGCAGAAACACCACGTCAATCAGAGGGGTCATTGAGACGGCGCGTCTTTTGAAAGGTGCTGCGTTATGCATTGGCTTGGGGGCTGTGCAATTCTGCGCCTGCGGCTTGTGAAAGCGCCTGGGGCACCAGAACAGTCCGAAGTGCCTTGTCCGCGAAGACGCGTTCGCGTGCCGTGCGGCTTTCCAACCATGCCAGCACCATGGATGTCGGTATGGCAACCGCCAGACCCACTGCTGTCGTCAACAGAGCAACCCATATGCCCCCCGCAAGAAGCGACGGGTCAACCGATGATCCGGCGTCTTGCAAGCTTCTGAATGCTTCGATCATGCCAATCACCGTTCCAAAGAGCCCCAGTAAGGGCGCGATTTGCGCGATGGTATCCAGAAGGCGAAAACCGCGCTCAAGGCTGGCGAGCGCCATGCCAGCCTCGGCATCCAGTCGCGCTTCGATCCCTGCGCGGTCCGACCCGTTCATAGCGTTTTCAAGTAATGGTGCGAGATAGCTTCGGCTGGCTTTCAGCCGCGTCCGGGCTGCGTTCTGTTCGCCCGTGTCCCAGAGGTGCAAGGCGTCTGACAAAACCCTGTGGCGGCCGACACCCGAGACGGAGAACTGCCAAAGCTTGTAAAGCGTGACGGTCAGGGCCAGCACGGACATCACGAGAAGCACGGCAATTACAGGTCCACCCAGTGCAAAAAAATCGCTGAAAGTATCGAAAAAATTCATCCCAGCAACTCCACCGCGATCCTGCTGCTAAGCGACAGCGAATTTGCACATAGCTCACTTTCCGTACCATCAGCAGAACATGTGCTGGACCCATTTATCAAAATGCGCCCGACAGAGGCGCAGGTCACACCTGGCACATCAAACTGGCGCACGCGGGGCCTGCCTTGGGGCAGATCCCGGAAATCAAAGAGGGATAGCGTGACGACGCCCCCGGAAGAATTGAAAATAACGGTTTCAAACACCGCCTGGTCTATCTCTGAACCGGTAGCATTCTGGGCGACAAAGGTCAGCCGACAAGCACCTTCAGTATCGTTCAGGGTATTCAATTCAAGATGAATAGTTGATTGCGGCTGTGCTTCAGCTTGAGCAAATAAAGCGAACGGAATTGTACCAGCGAACAGAACACAAACAGCAGTGTAGCGAAATAGCATTTACGGGCTCCCGACTTGCCAACACCGATCAAACGAGCAACCGGAATACCTTACATAGGCGGGAATACCTATAGAATGAAGTGGCGCACGTCAGTGACAGACAAAAACTAAGGCGGTATTTGGTACAACTGCATGTATTTGCTCGACGTCAAGAAGGGTGGCAAACCCGCGAGGCGTCATGCAGGCTGTGCCACCGCAGCTATTTTCCGAAGGCATGCCGGGCAATTCTAGCCCACCGGAAAAAGAGCATCAGAAATAGCATCGTCACCAGCAACCCGATCGTGTCGCCTAATGCATATGTCGAGGCAACACGCATGAAAGCCGCTGGGCTGATATGATCGCTGTAGATAAACACTTGACCGCATGAATTCAGAACCGAAGCGAGCAAGCCGACGTAAATCATGTCTTTCCAACTGGTTGTTCGGTTCTTCGGCGAGAAATAGCAGTTCTTTCCAAACCACCTGAACACCTCGAAAGAGATAATTGCGCATGCGCCGCTCACAACGAGGGATGCCAATGCCCAGAGGTCCGGAAGGTAGGGTATTTCCCCAGGGCCAAACAGATAGCTACTGGCCCAATTGCCAATGATTAGCGGTACAATTGCCTTCCAGCCGAAATACATCGTCGACAGAATCCGAACGCCATGGGGCAGAAAGACCAAACTGGCATAAGTCGTAATTTCAGTCAGAAAGATACTTTGAATGGGGGTGACAAGCTTGGCGACGAGGCCGTAGCACGCGACGAATGCTAGCGCGATCACAAGCAACGTGACAAAAGAGTTGTAAAGATGATGCAGCATGTGTCGGGTGCCTGGTTTTATGAGACGGTTTTGTCGGTAGACAGTTTTCAACCCGCGTCTATGGGTTTGCATCATAGCTAAGCCAGAGGCAGGTGAAATCTGCAGCCAAGTTGCGGTGCAATCGACTGTGAAAAGAGACTTACCGCAATGTTTGCCTTTAAATGGGATGCATCAAAGAATTTTTTGTGTGCCGATAGACCGTATTCCAAAATCATCTAAGCGTTATACCCAATTTCTGAAGGCCAACCATCAGACTACCGAAGGTCGTTGCGTGCCGATCTTTAAAGGCCAAGCAAAACCTGCACCCTTTGATAAAGCTTGAAGCAGAAGTCTTTCGCTCTTTGCTATTCTTCTCATTTGTAGGGAAAGCATTGCGCACTTCATTCTGTCATCCCCCATATGGGGGATGTGCGAACTATTTTGGCTGCCTGTCGCGCATCGGGACACTTGTCGCCATAGCAAGCCGCAACAGGTCCAGCCGCGAAGTGCATCTGAGCTTGGCCGAAACTGATTTGATCTGGCTGCGGGTCGTGGCGATCGACGTATCGCGCACTGTTGAAATCTCCGACGTTTGATATCCTTTCACGAGCATTTCGCATACGGCGAGTTCAGCTGGTGACAGCAACCCGAATGCTTCTAGTCCTTTGGCATTCATCCGGGCATCATCCTCGGGGTCGAGGATCAACAACAAAGTGAGCTGTGACGCGCCAAGATGATCATCGCGGATAGGTGCAGCTTTGGCCACCAACGGCAGCTTGCCTGAACGTCGGCGCAATGTCGTGTATGCGTCTCCTGGCGGTCCACCTTGGTGTCGACTGGATGCGATCGCTTTGTCCAGAAGGGGTTGGTCGCTGGCATGCCTTGTGAGAATAGCACCATCGCGTTCCACAAATGACTCTCCGTCATGTGCCATGTCGCGGAAACGATCATTCGAGATCACCAGTGATCCATTTGCCTCGCAAATGACGGCTGCAAAATCCAAAAGCTCAAAAGCATCCAGAAGCGCGCCATATCCCCGTGTCAACGTGCGCACGATCCTGCTTGTCTCGATTGATTTGCCAATGACGGGCATCAACACGTTCATCGTGTTTACCAAGTCGACGGGCAAATTATCGGCTTGACGTAGATGGAGCGCGATCGCGTCTACATGTGGACCTATATCATTTAATCTGCCCCCATTTCTTGATACCGCGCCTGTTTTTTCAAGTATCGCATCCCGGAATGCATTGCTTGGAATAGTGGCATTGTTTTCGGCACCGATAAGAAATGCTTCGGTCTGAAACTTGAGCGGCTCGGCCTGCCTGAGTGCATCGTAGATACCGTTGTCCTCGCTAGCGCTCCCATCGACCAACTGTAGCCGGAGGTCGGGTGCAACCAACTTGAGGTTTTCCGAGCCATGTAAAGACACGCACCGTTTCGCCGCAGGCTCATATTCGAATATGTTGCAGTTTACGGCACCGGAGAATGCTACGATTTGATCGCACACTTCGTCCCACAGTTGCGGCTTCACGGAAGCCCCTACAACGGTAGTCAAAATCCTGCTGAACTCGGGAGTCAGATGGTTCAAAACGTGCTACTCCATGTCGCCGATCCATCTTTCTTAAATCGTCAGGCGGTCATGCCCTTTCAAACAGCCTTTGGAAAGTTGCTTTCGTAAATTTGTATCAAAATGATCAAAATCAAGGATCGCGCGGATGTATAAATTATTTTAGTTTACTGACAAAACCACTGCATCAAATCGCAGCCTGTTTGGCAAGTAGCAGTCACTTCCACCATCTTGATAAGCCGTTACTTAGTTTGTCGGTAAAAACGCACCCAGCGGAAAACGATCATCAAGCCTATTAGTAGAACCAACAGCCCCCAAACATTTCCGATGGCATAAATCCAGTAAACCAACTTGTCGTGACCGACAGACAAGATCTGGTCAAAGACGATATTCTGGCTGATTGCATTGATAACAGCGGCTGTTGTGCCCACTGCAATAATCTCTTTCCAGTTCAGGTCGACGTCTTCCCGTGCATAAAGGTTTTTGCCTAAATGCCTGAAAATCTCGAAGGCAAGATACGAACTCAGGATAGCGATGCACATCGGACTGACCCACATGAATGTGGTGTCGTCCACAAATGCCGCCGGTTTGAACATCAGATCACCAAGCAAATTTCCGATAATCAGCGCCGGGAACGCTTTCCATCCAAATAGCATAATGGCAAGAACAGATACCCCATGCGGCAAATACATGAGACTGGCAAAAGCGGTAAGCTCTGTCGAAAAAAGGCTGGGAAAGGACTGGAATATTGATGCGGTAACAGCGTAGCAAAACACGAACGCCGCTATAATCCATGTGGATTTTTTTGATATAAGGTAGCCGAGTAGATCCATAAGAATAAAAAGCAAAGTCCGTCTTGATAATGGCGAGTCGATATAATGGGTCGACTGCTATCATAAAACGGATGAAATCTAAATGAGCTTTGCTCGGGTCACAGCGATTAATTCTCTCGTTTCATGCGAGAAAATCTGAAAATTGTGAATCTTTTGGGCAGTTTGAAAGCGTCCAGAAACACAAACTCAAGCAATGAGGCGGAAACCTAGATTTCCGCCAGAACGTATGATTTTGCTTTGGCACCTTCGGCTTTATTCAGGTATCCGCGCTCAACCAAGGCACGCAGGCCTCTGTGATATGTTGCGGGGGGAAAGGATGCGACCAATTCATGCGCGCGCAAATCTGTTGTTGTAATTATCTCGCCATATTTCCCGCCAAGACTTTGCGCCGCGAGGAAAATGTCCAGTTCGGTGCTGCTTAACTCATCCAGACCCAGATCACGTTCCATGGTCCGTAAAAGCGAGCGTAAATTACACAATGCTTGGTACTTATTCATTTCTCCGCTTTCTGCTCTGCTGCAGAATTGATCTGCTTGTTTTTATCAATTCTACATGAAGTCGGGTAGTATTGTCTTGTCTAATTTTGTGTCACTCATCCATTAGCAATTTGTTAACTCTACTAAAAAGAAAAAGATATTCGGGACGCTATGGAATTTGAATGCTCTCGTTTAGGACACTTTCGTCGAGAAACTGTAGGTTGATATGTCGGGTTTCCTCGGCCTTACGCATAGAAATATGCAGATACCGTTTTAAAAACAAGTGACCGTATACAGATCGCTTGGAATTTACATCACTGCAGTGCGGCTCGATGGTCTTGTCAAATCCGTCGCAGAGTGACAGCTTTCACAAACGACCCGAAAGCGAGAAAGCCCTTGAAAATTGACGTGTCATTTGTAGCCGAAGTGCCGGATATCTCCGCGTTTGAAGAGTTGCTTTTCGATTATTACACGGATGTGGGCAAGGTCGCGCGTGCGGCTGGTGTGCCAGAATTTTCGCCACAAGACATGGTCACTTCGTCGATCGATGCTCTGGAGGAAATGCTGCCCCCGAATGGGCGGCTTGCGCTTGCACATGAAGTGTCAGGGCGGCTTGTTGGGTGCGGCACATTTCGGCAAGTGCGTCCAGATGCCGTCGAGATGAAACGCATGTTTGTCCGCCCTGAGGCGCGCGGCATGGGTTTAGGACGTCGTTTATTCGAAATGCGTATCGAAGAGGCGCGCAAAGCGGGCTATAAAACTGTCTATGCGGATACAGCCAAAGGCAATCGTCCGATGTTGGAGATGTACGAAAGCTATGGCTTTGAATACATCCCGCGCTACCCTGAAAACGCGAACCCATCAGAGTATGAGCCACATCTCGTTTTTCTTGAATACCGTTTGTAAAAAGCCTCTTAGGTGCCGGGCCAAAGCCTCACCAGTTGCATTGAACGAATACCGATTTTAGGGTTGCGATAAGGGTTCGTTGCAGCGCGGGCATTCTGCTTGTGATCTGCGTATGTGGTTGCGTGCAAAATGGGCGCGGCCCTCATGTGGAGAGCGACATGAAGATTGCAGACTGGACAGAGCGGTTTCAGGGCACGCGCGCGCTGCCGCGATCCGTACGTGATCGTCTGATTGATGTGGCGCGTGTGATCCGGCTTAAGAAAGGGGATCAGGTTTTTGGCCCTACGAACGTACCGGATAGTCTGTTTTTCCTCTATGACGGCCGCATTCGGGTCTCACAAACGTCCGACACGGGGCGCGAGATTGTGCTCTACCGTGTGGATGCGGGCGAAAGCTGTGTACTGACGACGGCCTGTATGCTGGCTGAAGAAGCGTACAATGCGGAAGGTATCGCCGAGACAGACATCACGGCAGTTGTCTTGCCCAAACCGGCCTTTGACCGCCTGGTCGCAGAAGAAGACGCATTCCGAAATTTCGTTTTCGCAGCCTATTCACGGCGTTTGATCGATCTTTTGCGTGTCGTGGATGATGTGGCTTTCGGGCGGATTGATGTCCGTCTGGCAGAACGTCTCCTGGCTCTTGCGGGCGATTACAAAGAGATTCCTGCAACCCATCAGCAGCTCGCAAGCGAGCTTGGGACAGCACGTGAAGTGATCTCACGCGTGCTACAGGATTTCCAGAAGCGCGAGATGATTGCGCAGTCTAGAGGGCGTATCGCTTTGATTAATAAGGCCGCATTGTCGACCCTTGCCAGCAGCGCATAAGCTGGCGGAGCGTTTTTCGCCGTTAGGTGACAAAGTCACTGAAAGTGCCAGGCCGAAGCTATACTTTAGAGATAGCTTTTACGTCTGGAGGACATCATGACTGCAAATGTTGGAACAATTGATCGTGTCGCCCGCGCTGTGCTTGGGCTAGTGCTGCTGTACATCGCCTTTTTCAGCGGCATACCCGCTTTTGATGCGAATTTGCTGAAATACGGCGCCGCAATTGTAGGTGCCGTGATGCTGATTGTCGCGGCATCTCGGGTTTGCCCCGTCTACAGCGTTTTCGGCATTAAAACCTGCCGGGCTTAAGTCATGGAAACGGTATTCACCCCTGTGACGTCTTTCGGTGGCGGGCTTGCAATCGGTCTTGGCGCAGTTTTGTTAATGCTCGGGCTTGGCCGTATTCTTGGGGCCACGGGCGTTCTGTCGGGCCTCGTCTTTGCAGAAAGCCGCGATGAGCTTTTGTGGCGTGTGGCAATGGTGGTCGGCATGATCCTTGCCCCCGGCCTGATCTTTTTTCTGACTGGCTCTATGCCAGAGATTTCGGTGCCGGTCAGTCCGGCGATGATTGTCATCGGTGGCGTGATCGTGGGCTTCGGCGCAAGTCTTGGATCGGGATGTACGTCTGGCCACGGTGTTTGTGGGCTGTCACGCTTGTCAGTGCGGTCTTTGGTGGCGGTCCCCACATTCATGGCAACGGCCGCGGCGACCGTCTTTGTCATCCGCCACGTGATCGGAGGATAACGTAATGAAACTGATCTTCGCATTATTCACTGGCATCGTCTTTGGTACCGGTATTGCGGTGTCGGGCATGATGAACCCCGCCAAAGTGCTTAACTTCTTTGACGTTGCAGGCACGTGGGACCCGAGCCTTGCCTTTGTGATGGGCGGCGCGCTGGTGGTGACGTTTCTGGGCTACCGTCTTACGTGGCGGCGCGCGGCACCGCTTTTCGGGGATCGTTTTCAACTCCCTACGTCAACTGCGATTGATGCCCGCCTCGTGGGCGGTTCGGCGATCTTTGGAATCGGTTGGGGCATCGCGGGTTTTTGTCCCGGTGCCGCTATTCCGGCACTCGGCACCGGGCGCTGGGAAGTCGCTTTGTTTCTCGTATCGGTGGTGGTGGGGCTGGCACTGCGCCGCTTCATCGCGCCACCGCAACAGACAAAACCCGCGTGATACGGCGCGCGGACAACGGGCGCGGCGACACTTTGCCAGCCCATTTGAAATTAGGAGGATACTAAAATGACCGGCTACAACGTTAACATGGACATCAAACCCAAGGTCCAGGCCTTCTTTGACGAGGCCACGAATACCATTAGCTACATCGTCAAGGACCCAAGTTCGAATGCTTGCGCCATTGTCGACAGCGTCATGGATATCGACTACGCCGCAGGCCGTATTACCTACGACCACGCAGATGAATTGATCCGCCAGATCGAACACCAAGGTCTCAAGCTGGAATGGATTATCGAAACCCATGTGCATGCCGATCACCTAAGTGCGGCCCCCTATATACAGGAAAAACTTGGTGGCAAGATTGGCGTCGGGTCCAAGATCATGGTCGTTCAGGAAACCTTTGGCAAAGTGTTCAACGAGGGCACCGAGTTCCAGCGCGACGGCAGCCAGTTCGATGCGCTCTTTGAAGATGGCGACACCTATCAGATCGGCAATATGCAGGCCTTTGCCATTTATACGCCCGGCCACACGCCTGCTTGCATGGTGCATGTGATGGGTGATGCGGCCTTTGTGGGCGATACGCTCTTTATGCCGGACGGTGGCTCGGCGCGGGCGGACTTCCCGGGCGGGGACGCAGGTGTGTTGTATGACAGTATCCAGAAGGTTCTGGCGCTGCCGGATGATATGCGGCTGTTCATGTGTCACGACTATGGGCCCAATGGACGCGATATCCAGTGGGAGACCACGGTCGCCGAGGAAAAGGCGCATAATATCCACGTGGGCGGCGGCAAGACGAAAGAGGAATTCGTCAAGTTCCGCACTGAACGCGATGCGCAACTGGATATGCCCAAGCTGATCATCCCGTCGCTGCAGGTGAACATGCGCGCGGGTGAAATCCCGACCGATCAGGACGGCAATCCGATGCTGAAGGTGCCGGTCAACGGCCTGTGATTAAAAGGGCAATGATCCCGAGAAAGGAGATCAACATGGAACTCAAGAAAATCACGAACAAGACGTGGGTAAGCCCGCAGATTGCGCCGGATGACATGGACGCCATCAAAGAGGCAGGTATCCGTGCGATCATCTGCAACCGACCTGATGGGGAAGGTGCTGACCAGCCTACGTTCGAAGAGATCGAAGCGGCGGCCATTTCTGCCGGGATCGAGGCGCGCTACGTGCCCGTGCAAACCGGAATGGTCCGTGACGAAGATGTGGCGGCCTTCGGTGCCGCGCTCAACGAACTGCCGCGCCCGGTTCTGGCCTATTGCCGTTCCGGGACGCGGTCCGCGACGTTGTGGTCGTTTCACGAATCCAAAAAGCGGCCGATGCCCGAAATCCTCGCCGCGACCAAGGCGGCAGGCTACGATATGAACGGGGTGGCGCGGCGGATTGCCAATGGCGGCAAGACCCCGACGGACATGGGCGATGCAAAATACGACGTGGTCATCGTCGGTGGCGGTGCTGGCGGTATTTCGGTCGCCGCAAGTCTGCAGTGCTCGTAAATCCAACCTTTCAGTCGCGATCATTGATCCGGCGGATATCCACTACTACCAGCCCGGCTGGACGATGGTCGGCGGCGGTATATTCGAAGCACAGGATACGGCGAAAACCATGGGGTCGCTCATCCCGCGCGGCGTTAAATGGATCAAGGCTGCCGTTGCCGCGTTCGAGCCTGAGAACAACGCCGTGATCCTCGACGGCTGCCGCGTCGTGAAATACGACCGGCTTGTCGTCTCTCCCGGGTTGAAGCTGGACTGGAGCGCGGTTGAAGGGCTTGAGGAAACGCTGGGTCGGAACGGCGTTACGTCGAACTACCGCTACGATCTAGCGCCCTACACGTGGCAGCTGGTCGAAGGCATGAACAAAGGCCGCGCGCTCTTTACCCAACCGCCGATGCCGATCAAATGCGCAGGTGCGCCGCAAAAGGCGATGTATCTGTCGGGTGACGCTTGGTTCCGCCGTGGCGTGCTTAAGGATATCGACATCCAGTTTATGAACGCCGGTGGTGTGCTCTTTGGCGTGAAGGACTACGTACCCGCGCTGATGGAATACGTCGAAAAGTACGACGCGACGCTGAACTTTTTTCACAACCTCGTCGCTGTCGACGGACCAGCCAAAACGGCCACGTTCAAGATATCGAAACCAGACACAGAACCAGAGCGTGTCGACCGTGGATTTCGACATGATCCATGTCTGCCCGCCCCAGACTGCGCCGGATTTTATTCGGGTTTCACCGCTGGCTGATGCGGCAGGCTGGGTCGATGTGGATCAGGCGACCCTGCGCCATAAGACTTACGATAACATCTGGTCGCTGGGCGATGTCATGAACGCGCCCAACGCCAAGACTGCCGCTGCCGCGCGCAAGCAGGCGCCAACCGTGGCAGACAATATCGTGGCCGACATCGCGGGCCGTTCGCCCACCGCCGCAATATGACGGCTACGGGTCATGTCCGCTGACTGTCGAGCGGGGCAAGATCGTTCTGGCCGAGTTTGGCTATGGCGGTGTTCTAAAGCCAAGCTTTCCGCCCATCTTGCTTGACGGCACTAAAGCCACGCGGGCTGCATGGTTCCTGAAGGAAAAAATGCTGCCGCCGATCTACTGGCAGGCGATGTTGCGCGGCAAGGAATGGATGGCAAAGCCCGAAAAGCTGAAAGTCGCCGCCGAATAGCGGCCCCCGTGCATCATACAATTTGGCCGGGCGCGTCCCTGTTCGGCCGAGCACTGGGCGGTCGGCGCCTTCTCCCGCGTTGACCGTCCCCTTTTCGAATTGACAGAACATGCCTGATCTCCGCCGATATCTGCCCATTCTTGACTGGGGGCGCCGCTATAACCGCGCCGCCTTTTCGAACGACCTGATCGCCGCAGTAATCGTTACGATCATGCTGATTCCGCAGTCGCTGGCCTATGCGTTGCTCGCGGGATTACCGCCCGAAGCGGGGATATACGCCTCCATCGCGCCGATTATCCTCTATGCGATCTTCGGCACCTCCCGCGCGCTCGCAGTGGGGCCTGTCGCTGTGGTCTCATTGCTCACAGCATCCGCGATCGGTCAGGTGGCAGAACAGGGCACGGCAGGCTATGCGGTTGCGGCGCTGACGCTGGCCTTCCTGTCCGGCGGCTTTCTAATGCTTCTTGGTGTGCTGCGCCTTGGGTTTCTGGCGAATTTCCTCAGCCATCCCGTGATTGCAGGCTTTATCACCGCGTCAGGCATTCTGATCGCGACAAGCCAGCTCAAGCATATCCTTGGGGTCAGCGCCCATGGGCACACTTTGCCCCAGATGCTAAGCTCCATCGCCACACATCTGGACGAGATCAACTGGATCACTGTTATCATCGGCGTGTCGGCCACGGCGTTTTTGTTCTGGGTACGTAAGAACCTCAAGCCCACGTTGCGCAGGCTTGGAACGCCGGGGTTGCTCGCGGATATTCTGACCAAAGCAGGCCCTGTCGCGGCCGTTGTCACGACGACCGTGGCGGTCTGGGGTTTGGGTCTGGCGGATCAGGGGGTTAAGATCGTGGGCGCGGTGCCGCAAAGCCTGCCGCCGCTCACAATGCCCGGTCTTACGCCAGAGTTGGTGCAGGCCCTGTTGATGCCTGCGATCCTGATCTCGGTTATCGGTTTTGTTGAATCTGTCTCCGTCGCCCAGACCCTTGCTGCGAAAAAGCGCCAGCGTATCGACCCCGATCAGGAACTGATCGGGCTGGGCGCGGCCAACATCGGGGCCGCGTTCACTGGCGGCTATCCAGTGACCGGCGGATTTGCGCGTTCGGTTGTGAACTTTGACGCGGGCGCCGAAACCCCGGCTGCAGGGGCCTTTACGGCAGTGGGTCTTGCCATCGCTGCAGTATCACTGACACCGTTGGTCTACTTTCTGCCCAATGCGACGCTTGCAGCGACGATCATCGTAGCCGTTCTCAGCCTTGTTGATATGTCTATCCTCCAGAAGACATGGGGCTATGCGCGCGCGGATTTCATCGCGGTCGCCATGACGATCCTGTTGACGCTGGGACTTGGGGTGGAAGTGGGCGTGGCAAGCGGTGTCACGATCTCGGTTCTGCTGCACCTTTACAAAACCTCCCGCCCGCATGTGGCAGAGGTCGGGCTGGTGCCTTCGACGCAGCACTTCCGCAATATCAACCGCCACAACGTCGTGACCGACCCCTCTGTGGTGATCCTGCGGGTCGACGAAAGCCTGTATTTTGTGAATGCGCGCTTTCTTGAAGACCTTATCCAGAAACGCGTAAGCGACGGCGAAACGATCCGCCATGTCGTGCTAATGTTCTCGGCGGTCAATGATGTTGACTTTTCCGCGCTGGAAAGTCTTGAGGCGATCAACCATCGGCTGACAGATATGGGCGTGGGGCTGCACTTGTCCGAGGTCAAAGGCCCGGTAATGGATCGGCTGAAAAAGTCGCATCTGATTGACACTTTGAATGGTCAGGTCTTTCTGTCGCAATACGATGCTTGGGTTGCGTTAACGGCGCGGCCAACCAGTGATGCCGTTGCCGAATAGGCGCTGCGGACCCATTGCCCTTTACAGCCGTGTCAGAACAACCCCTGACATGATAAGAATGGCGGCTGCTACCTTGCCGCGGTCCATCCGTTCTCCGAAGACCAGCCACCCCAAGAGCACCGCAAAGAGGATCGAGGTTTCGCGCAGGGCCGCGACCAGCGCCAAGGGGGCCACTGTCATCGCCCAAACGGCTATTGCATAGGCCGCAAAACTGGCGGCCGCAGCAATAAGTCCCAAAACCCAGTCTTTGCGGTTGGCACGCAGAACGCCCGCCCCGTGCAATGCCAAGGCGGCTGGCGTGTAAAAGCACGCTGACAGGATCATCAGCCACCCCACATATTGCAGCGAATCCCCCGCAACCCGCGCGCCAAGGCCGTCGGCAAGGGTGTACCCGGCTGTGGCAATTGCAGATCCGAAGGCAAAAGGCAAAAGTCTGCGCGATTCACCGTTCGTGAAGACTCCCCGCGCCATAAAGACAATGCCAAGGCCAAGCACAAAGACCCCGACAAAATCCATCAGACCCATCGGGTCCGACAAAAACAGGATGCTGACGACCATCACGATCATCGGCGCCACACCGCGTGCGATCGGATAGACGCGGCTTAGATCGCCTTGCTCGTATGCGTAGGCCAGAAAAAGCTGGTAGGCCATGTGGATCAGTCCGGAGGCCAGCAACCATGGCCAGACCTCAGCCGCAGGAAAGGGCTTGGTCAGGACGACTGCGCACCCGATAAGGGCGTGGCCCACGGACAACAGGAACATCGACGTCTGCTTCGACAGACCGGTCTTGATGATGGCATTCCACACCGCATGCAGCAGGGCCGCGCCAATAACTGCCAGGAAAACCCCGAAAGACACAACTTTTTCTCGTGGAAGTTTCTAATCCGCTGATGTGACACGAATGTAGCCTGTAGGAAAAGGCTTTAATCCGGACCGCTATCGTGCGGTGTGCCAAAGGCCTTTTTCACTAGGGCGGATCAAAAGGTATCTTCCACAATACGCTTGTCCGTGGCGTTCGACAAGACGGGCATGAAGCTCGGGAGGAGTATCCGCAGCGGCAAGCACGATGCTGCTGCGGGTCTATGCTTATTCTGCGTCGCTGGGCGAATACCAGATCGGCGACGTATACGCACGTTCTTGGTGCTCGAGCGGCGCACCTTCAGGCGCATCGAGGTCATATTTTACGACATCATAAAGGTACCATGGCGGCGTCGGAATCTCGAGAACGCGGGCATAGTAAAACGCTCGTTGATCTGCGTCGAAATCCGGATCGCTCCAGACCGTTATCAGTTCTGCTGCGCCAATCGTGTTAGTCCAGGTGGCCGTTGCGGGATCTACAGTGCTGCCAACGGCAGGCAGCTTGCCGTTCTCTCCAATCTCACGATCGCCGGACCATGCGATATCATAAACCTTTTCATGGGTTTTGCCTTCAGTATCTAGCCATCCCTTGACGATCTGCATACGGTCAAGGTTTGCGCCAATTGGATCGCGCAACGCAGCCACGAGGAAAGTGGGCGCTTGTCCGTCTTGCGGTGGCGCTGTCAGATCGGCGCCCATGGGAACACCTTTTTCATAGCCAACCGCCGACACTTCGCGACGCATAAGGTCCGCTTCGGAGAAATCATAACCGCCAAAGAATCGCACAGCCATTCGTGGCCCTGTCGTGCCGTAGACTTCTTTGCGGTCCATAGCGTCAAACAGCGACGCGCGCGTATTGTCCTTTGCCCAAACCGCAGTCAAACCAGAGGCCACCTGCTGCCAGCTGGAAAGCTTGCCGTTTTCGTTCTCCATAAAGGGGTGGCTCAGCCGTTCTGCTGAGGGCTCATAGCCTGCGTGTTTTCCAAAGAAGTTATTTTCTTCAATTGCAGGCAGAGAGGTATGCGCGTCCGTCGATCCAATCATGCCGAATTTGTAGGGGTTAGTGCCAAACTCTGCTTCCAGCACCATCCCGTTTTTCAGCGCCTCGCGAGCGTATTCGTACTGCAGCATGTCTTCGGTTTTGGCCTCGGATAGATCAAGGTTGCCAACATCCCATGACCCATAATCAGCAAATTCGTCGTCGGGCGAGAGGAAGGGGTGCGTTTCGCCATCCCCCTTGATCTGGGTGACTTCATACATTCGTTCCCATTTAGCGCGCTGCTCGACATAGAATTGGTCGATGGGTTTGCCGGTGAACTGCGCATCCATTGGGAACATGATGCCATTGGACAGATTCCCATTATGGGCGAAGGTCATCGTGGCACCGTTGGTTTTGGCTTCGTAATCCTCAAGATACTTGTACAAATCCAGCGGATCATTGCTCCCTACGGGGGGCTGCGTCGTATAGGGCACCACCTGACGCGCACGGTCGGCGCCATCGCGGAAGATAACATTGCGGTGCAGGTTTGCGCCTTTCTCAAGTGACGTCCATTCAAAGCCAATAAAGGCGGTGAAGACGCCCGGTTCGTTAAACTCTTCGGCTGCATTGATCACATCATCCCAGATGGTTGAATAGCGCCGCGCACCGGGAGAGTAATTCGCAAACATCTCGGGGTCTATTGCGCCTTGCGAGAACGTCGTAATCAGATCGAGAGTCGCATCGACCGCTTCCTGACCGCCTGCACCAAATCCTTCTGCCCATCTTGCGCCCTGTTCGTACTGCGTCACGATAGGTGCTTTGGCGAGAATATCGGTGATCATGCCCATCCCGTCCGAGTGGTCCGTGATGGCAAGCCAATCCAGCGGGCGGCTCAGGCGGATGTCCTGACCGGACGACGCGGTGACCTGTTCGCCACGCGCCACGCGGTAGGCTTCATGCAGCCCCAGCCGATTTCCAAAGCCGCCTGCGACCATCGATAGGGCCGTATGCAAATGGCTGTCACCCCACAAAGGCCTTTCCGGAAAACTACGGTCTACGTAGGGAGAGTAGGGCGTATCGGCTGAAAACATACCACCCAGCTGGTCTTCGTTTGCCTGATATTCTTGCGCAAACCCCGCGGTCCCGACACAAAGTGCGACCGCTGTTGAACACATTCCGAAAACCATGCGCGACATATTTTATCCCCCTTTCTTATATCGCCCTGACAACGAAGCAAAACACGGTGTTTTGAAATGGCAAAAGTTTGAAAGCCGTTCAGAATAAGGACACAGTGGGAACTGTCATCACGCCCTTTTGAGTTTCTGCCGTTCCTTAATCTCGCAAGGTCTGGGTCAGATCAAAGCTAATTCTTTGGATGCAGCAATGCTTCGGTGGGGCAGTCGTTTTTGGCATTCTCGACCGTCCAGTCACTGGCAACTTCAACTGCCACAATCGAGGCGGTGAGCCGGACTTTCCGGTGACTTTCTGTCTCGTTCGCCGGAACCGCCTCACGCTGGGTCATGCGGTACAGCGCATAAAGGGCTATCGCGGCATCCTGCGCGGTGTTCCAGCCTACATACGATCCGACAACGGCCCGGAGTTTATTGCCGAGGCTGTCAGAAACTGGATTGCAGCCGTCGGCGCAAAGACAGCTAATATCGAGTGGGCAGTGTATGGGAAAACGGATACTGCGAAAGCTTAAATGCGAGGCGCCGCGACGAACTGCTCAACGGCGAGGTCTTCTACTTGCTACGTCAAGCGCAGATCATCATCGAAAAATGGGGGAAACACGACAACAGCAAACGTCCGCGCAGGGCATTGGGCTACCGATCACCGGCTCCAGAAACCATCATGCCGATAGCAACGAGGCCAATCTTGCACTGACATTCAAACTGGACCACTCAAGTGGGGCTGATCAGATCATAGAGGTGACCCTGAGCCGTTTTGGAAGAAAGTGTGACAACAGTGGTAATCACGACAAATATGGATAATTTCCAACTGTGGACTTCCTGGAAAGCGAATGAATTGGTTGCGGTTTAACCCCAAAACACTGCCGGTTTGACCCCTGACCAAAGCGGCCTGGCGTTCATTTTTATTGGCTTGTTTGGCCGTCCACAAATAGAGATTTGCACCGGGAGGAGCAATCAGCGCTCTGAGCCGCCTTTCACGGCACTTTGACTGAATGACCGAATTGCGAACGCAAATGTCCTTCGTTGCAGAGCAGCAGCAGATGGTAGAGTGAACCGCCATTCATCGGGTGAAAGCGTCACTTAACGGTATCGGATCGTTTGGGAGCGAAGCCTTGGTTACGCTCGGGCCATCTCTAGGCAATCTGTGCCATTGGAAATTTTCCCTTGTCGAAAATGGGCCAGGAAAGGCATGCCTTTTGCTATTTCAAAGGAAATCATCACGACGCGGCGTGAAACAATCCACCAGCGTCCCGGGCTCAAGGCATGTGCAACCGTGCCTGATCCCGGAAGGTACGACAAAACTATCACCGGGCCCTACCTCTCGTTCTTGATCGCCAAGCGTGAAGCGGAACCTGCCGCTTTCCACATATGTCGACTGTACATGAGGGTGGTCATGCAGCGCGCCGACGGCACCTGTCGCGCCGAACCTAAAGGCGACAACCATGAGAGCCGGATGGTCAGACAGAACCTGCCGGGTCACGCCTTCTCCGGTTGCAACCACGGGAAAATCAGACATCCTGTTAAACTCCTTGCCAATTCATGAAAATAGCATGCCACCGTTGATGTCGATGTTTGCGCCAGTGATAAAGGCTGAGTCCTCGCAAGCAAGAAAGAGGATCAGATTTGCGGTATCTTCGACTGTCCCCTGTCGTCTGACCGGCACCGAAGCTTCATAACCGCGTCGCGCCGCATCAGGCGTGTGAACGTTGTGGAAGTCTGTGTCGATCATTCCCGGGCACAAGGCATTTACACGAATTTCTGGCCCGATCTCTTTGGCTAGTCCGCGTGTCATCGTCATGATGGCCCCCTTGGACGCCGCATAAGCGACGGCACCAGCGCCGCCACCGTCACGTGCTGCCTGACTGGCCAGATTAACGATTGTGCCTGTTTTCATGTGAGCGAGGCAGGCTTTGGTCATCATGAATACACTGGTCAGGTTCAGGTCCATGATTGCGTTCCAGTGATCAAGTTCCATCTCGGCGATTTTCTTGCGCGCAATCAGTCCACCGGCGTTGTTCACCAGAACGTCGATCCCGCCTAGTTCCTCGACCGTTTTTGCAACAAGCGCATCTATGTCATCTTGCTTCGTCAGGTCACCTTTAAGGGCGAATGCCTGACCGCCTTGGGCCTTGATCTGCTGCACAGCGGCATCTGCACCCGCGCTGCTGGAATAGTAGTTTATCGCGACGCTTGCACCTTCCGAAGCAAGCTTTAACGCTGCCGCCTGTCCAATGTCGCGGCCGCCACCCGTCACAATTGCGGTTTGTCCAGCAAGTTTCATGTTCTGATCCCTTTTTTATTTTTCAAAATCGGATTAGCAAAATACCGGGCACAGTGAAGCGATGGTAATTGCCGAGATTTTCATGTGTCGCAGACAAAAGAGTGCCGCGTTGACCCAGATTTACGTTCACTTGTCACAGAAACTAGTATACTAGTCAATCAGATGTTTTGAGAGCTCGTCTCATCTGCCTTTACCTTGTGCTCCAAGGTGCTGAGCGGGAAATTTGGGCGCGAATTCTAAGTATTTCTACGACCGCAAACGCGCTAGGCGCTTGCTGGGCGAGAAGAAGACGGAGGCAGGCACATGGCGCAGGCAACTTATGTTGGTGCACGGCGAACGAGCGTCGATGACATATTCGACTACCTTTATGAAGAAATTGCGGCCTTGCGCTTGAAGCCGGGCGACAAAATTTCAGAAGCGGATATCGCCACGCAATTTGGTGTGTCCCGGCAACCTGTCAGGGATGCATTTAGTCGGTTGGCAACGCTTGATCTACTTCTGATCCGTCCGCAGCGTGCGACCGAAGTAAAGCGTTTTTCCATGCGTGAAATTGTAAAGTCGCGGTTTGTCCGTGCTGCCGTCGAAAAGGAAGTTCTGAGATATGCGGCGGAGTTATCCAACAGCGAAGACTCTGCAACGCTGGAGAAAGCTCTTACAGAGCAGGAAGATGCGGTTCGGGCCAAAGACATCGACCGTTTCAATGCGCTGGACTACGACTTTCATAAAACGTTGTGCCAGATCGCGCAGGCGGATTTCGCTTTTGATGTGATCATGGCCGAAAAATCCAAAGTAGACCGTCTGTGTACCCTAAGCTTGTCCAAGGGAGATCGGATGCCAGAATTGGTGGAAGATCATCGTGCTATTGCAAGGGCCGTTGCCAATCATGACGTAGATGCGGCAACCAAAGCCGGGATGCTGCACCTGTCAAGGTTGGACGAAACTATCGATCGCATTTCCAAAACGAATGCCGACTATTTCATGCCGGAAAAAAGCTAAAGCACCTAAAGGAGCTTACCTTATGAATACCAAACCCCGCGTCGGTGAACCTGTTGGCCCCTTTGGTGTAGAAATTCTTGGCGGTGGGACGGCAACTGTTGGGCAGGCGAAGGAACGCTGGACTATGCTCTTTGTGTACCGGGGCAGACATTGCCCGCGATGCAAGCGGTTCCTGAACAAGCTAAACGCTGTGCTGCCCGAGTGGACGTCTGTAATGGATGTCATGGTTGTTTCAGCGGATACGGCAGAAAAAGCGCGTATGGACAAAGAAGAGTTCGGCTGGGATTTCGATTTGGCCTATGGTCTGACGGAAGAACAAATGCGATTACTGGGGCTGTATGTGTCGGACCCTCTGTCAGAGGCCGAGACCACCAACAGGTTCGCCGAACCAGGTGCGTTTGGCATCAGGCCAGACGGCACCCTAATGCTGGTAGATATATCGAATGGCCCAGCGGCACGCCCCGATCTTGAAGAACTGTTGGACGGAATGAAGTTTAACATTGAAAATAACCGTCCGGTCCGTGGCACAGCCTGACCCATTGCAACAGCGGTCACGTTTCTAAGCACGCATGTCGAAGCGGAGCCAAAATGGTTCGATAATAGATGTTGACAAAACTGGTATACTAGTCTTCTTTTGGTGCCATCAAAAACTTAAGAATTGTGTCGAACCTTTCGGAGCGGGAATAGAGGGCTTCGGTTGGGTTCAGGCATGACGACAGAATTCATTGGTTCAATTCTCAAGGGAGGACTTCATGTTCGAGAACATCACCAAATCACTCATCGGCGCAGCAGCGCTTGCCGTTATCGGCGTTACGGCACATGCAGCGGACTGGCGCGGCTGGAATATCCACGTTGATGGCTATCCGAACACCGTTGCGATGGACAAATTCGCAGAGTTGCTAGCTGACAAAACAGGCGGCGAGATCACGCTACAAATGTTCCACGGTGGTACATTGGGCAGCCAGCCCGATGCGGTCGAACAGGTCCGTGCCGGCGCTTTGGAAATCGGCAACTTCAACCTTGGCCCGATTGGTCCAATTGTTGCCGAGGCAAACGTGGTGTCACTGCCGTTTGTCTTCAAGGACGTGCCGCATATGTTCCGGGTGCTGGATAGCGAAGGTGGTGCAGCAATCGCGGCAGGCATGGCGGCCAAAGGTCTGACCCCGCTGGCGTGGTATGATGCGGGCGCGCGCTCTTTCTACAACGGTGAAAAGGCGATCAATACGCCAGCGGATGTTCAGGGTATGAAAGTCCGCGTCATGAACAACGATCTGTTCACTGGCATGATTGCGCAGTTGGGCGGCAACCCGTCGCCAATGGCTTTTGCAGAAGTTTATCAGGCGCTCAAAACAGGGGTTGTCGATGGTGCGGAAAACAACTGGCCGTCCTACGAATCCACTGGGCACTTTGAAGTTGCTGGCTTCTACTCTTTGTCTCAGCACTTGATTATCCCCGAGTGTATTTGCGTCAATACCGACACATTTAATGCGCTGTCGCCAGAAATGCAGGCTGCGGTAACGGAAGCCGCGCGAGAGTCCGCGATGCTGCAAAGAGAGCTTTGGGCGGCGCGTGAACTGGCAAGCCGCGAGGCGGTCGAAGCGGGTGGTGTTGTCGTGAACGAGATCGCGGACAAAGCGCCATTCCAAGATGCGATGGGACCGGTTTATGAAGCCTACTTCGAAACGAACCCGAACCTGCGCCCATTGGTCGAGCTAATCCAGGCAACTGAATAAGCTGCTTTTGCTTTAAACGATACGTGTCCGGCTTCGATACTTCGGCGCCGGACACCTGCACGCAGGAGCCCCAGGATGAGTGATGCTTCCGAAATATCACCAAACCTCAAGCGCATGACCGCCGTTCTGGACGTGATCGCCTTGGCGTGCCGCATCATAACAGGAATTGCACTGGTCGTACTTACAGTAATCTTCGGCTGGCTGGTGTTCGGTCGGTACGTTCTGAATGCGACGCCAACCTGGGTAGAACAAGTGGCCCTGTTGCTGGTGATGCTCATTGCTTTTCTGGGTGCCGCGGTAGGCGTGCATGAAAACACACATTTGTCTGTTTCAATTCTGCGCAGTTCTGTGCCGCGACGGGTTCGTAACGTGTTTGTCGTCATCACGGATGTGACGATGGCCGTCTTCGGAGCGCTTATGCTCTGGTACGGCATGCAGCTTACGATCTTCAAATGGGACTCACTCATTCCGCTAATCCAACTGCCTGAAGGATTGCGGTCGCTACCACTCACAGTTGGCGGGGGTTTGATCCTGCTTTTTTCACTCGGCCACCTCATCCGCTTTTTTCTTGGCGCGGACGAGCGCCGCGACAGCATAGAATAGGGTCGCGTCATGGGTATTGCAGTCCTTTTAGGCGCCTTCGCCATTTGCGTGGTGATCGGAACCCCTGTGGCCTTTGCGCTAGGTATCTCGGCGATTGCCGCCTTCTGGTACGAGGGGCTGCCGCTGATGATCGGGTTTCAACGGATTATTTCAGGCATCAATGTCTTTGCCCTGATGGCAATTCCGTTCTTCATCTTTGCGGGAGAATTGATGTTTCACGGCGGCATCGCGATGAGACTGGTGCGCTTTGCGCAAGCGGCAGTGGGCGCTGTCCGTGGTGGGTTGGGCATTGTGAACGTCTTCTCATCGATGCTCTTCGGCGGAATCTCGGGGTCTGCAATTGCAGACATCTCGGCTTTGGGGTCGATCCTGGTGCCGGTGATGAAGGAAAAAGGCTATGATGCCGATTACGCCGTGAACGTCACAGTCACATCTTCAATTGCGGGGATCATAATTCCGCCTAGCCATAACATGATCATCTTTGCCATTGCGGCAGGTGGCGGCATATCAATTTCCAAATTGTTTCTGGCCGGTGTTGTTCCGGGCATTCTGATGTGTTTCTGCCTTGCATTGGCCGCCTATCTCGTGGCCGTTAAACGCGGCTATGCTGCCGAGAAGTTTCCAGGCTGGACGGCGCTGACAATGGCATTCTTCGGCGCGATCCCGGGCCTTCTGACCGCTGTCATCATCGTAGGCGGTGTTCTATCCGGTGTCTTTACGGTGACCGAGTCGGGCGCTTTCGGTGCGATTTATGCATTCCTGGTTACACTGTTGGTGTACCGCTCGATCACCGTTGAGAAATTCAAGATGGCTGTTGTGTCATCGGTGCGGACCACGGCGATGGTGATGATACTGATCGCTTGTGCGGGGGCGTTTGCCTATATGCTCACGTTTTACCGTGTTCCAGCAAAGACCGTAGATTTGCTTACAGGTTTAACAGACAACCCGATCCTGATCCTGCTGATGATCAATCTGGTTTTGCTTATTCTCGGCATGATCATGGATATGGCTGCGCTTATTCTGATCTGCACACCGATTTTTCTGCCGGTGGCCAATGCGCTGGGCATTGATCCGCTACAATTCGGGATGATCCTGCTTGTCAATCTAGGGTTGGGCCTGTGCACACCGCCGGTGGGGTCATGTCTGTTCGTAGGGTGTGCGGTTGGTAAACTACCGATGGAAAAAGCAGTGCGAACCATATGGCCCTTCTATATTGCGATCCTGATCGCTTTGATGTTGATAACGTTTGTACCGGCCATATCATTGACGCTTCCCGCGCTTGTCGGGGGTTGATTTCTGGGTGCCTTGAAACCCTCGAAATGGCAATCCAACTGAGAGAATTGACCGAGTGCCGGACGTTTCCATTACAAATCTAGCGGTTGGAATACGAACGCACCATGTTCATCCCACATACTGGAGCCGATAAGAGAAGCGCATGAATATCTTGCGCCTTGGGCTCTTCGCAGTCGTTCTTGCGGAAACAGCCGCCAGTATTTGGTGTTACCGAAAATAGGCCATAGTCTGTACACAGGCAGCACCCTCATATCATGAGGGAACTTGAACAGACTGCGAGGGTATTGTCGCTCAGTTCCAAGGTCAGAGAAAGCTGGCGGTAATTCTGGCGGCAGATGTTGTCGGATACTCCCGATTGATCGCTGTAGATGAATTAGGGACACATTCTCGTCTGAAAAACGATTTTGGTAGAACTGTTTAAACCGACTGTGAAACGTCACGCCGGTCGAGTTTTCAAGATGATGGGCGATGGCGCGCTCGTCGAATTTGCAAGTGTAAATCAGGCCATGGATTGCGCTGTTGAGCTTCAAACACTGCTCGAAAATGAGGGACAACAGGACAGTGAGGGTGCAGCAATCAAAATGCGCATCGGGATTAGTCTGGGCGATGTCATCGTTGCTGGTACTGACTTGTTCGGGAACGGGGCCAATATTGCGGCTCGGATAGAGAGCCTTGCCGAACCGGGTTCAGTTTGCATCTCAGGAAATGTCCGTGAGCATCTAAGCAACAGCGATACTTTCGAACTGGTCGATTTGGGCCCGTGTCTGGTGAAAAACATCCCTCAACTTGTGCCAGTTTTCCAGATATGCCGAAGGAACGGATTAGTTCATACAACGGCAAAAACACCCTCATTTGAGCAAAATATCCAGTTTTCGCGAGACGCCCGATGGGGTTCAAATTGCATATGCGACAATCGAAGAGGGCCTTTCCGTTGTATCAGTTTGCAATTGGCTCTCCCACCTTGAACTGGACTTTCAGATACCCATACGGCGTGAACTGGTTCGGGTGCTCTCCCCCCAAAAAAAGTGGTCGGATATGATGCGCGTGGCAGCGGTTTGTCAGACAAAGAGGTGAAAGATTTTTGCTGGATGCATCCGTATTGGATTTGACCGTCGTCATTGACGCACTTGGTAGGGGACAGGTTTCTCTGGTTGGACAGTCTTACCGTGCGGCTATAGTAGCTGCGCTTGCCGCACGGAATCCGGACAGAGTGATAAAGCTGGTTTTTTGCGGTAGATATGCGTGTGGCCGCCGGATGAGAGGTTCTAAGGGCCAAATTTCAGAAAGCGACGCTTTGGCGTTGTGAAAATAATGGGAGCGTCAGCGGCTCAAGGTATAGTTGCTTATTTCGGAGGTACGCACGTGACCAATCGTTTCTCTGCACTTGGCGAGGTTTTTAACCTGCACTTCAGTCTATTCAAAACCCTATGTCTCGGCGCAGTGCTATCGATACTTTGCGCATGCTCACCGCCTCCGCCTCGCCCATTTACAACGGATGCTGCGCCATTGGACCAGATTCCCAAAAGTCTAATTGGCGTCACGGACGATAGAGCGCGCTTTCGGGAAATCTATTGTGAGGTTCTGGAGGCTCACGAGCTGGAACAGCCGGATTATCGGCCATGCGACGTTGCATTGACACGCGTAGCAGACGAAAAGCCCGGGTCAGGACAGGCTGTCCAACTTGGACAGTCGCACACGCGTTTGAAGGTTTTCTTTGTTCCAGGTGTTGGATGGGATTGCTTCTCCGATTGGCTCGCTCCCGATGCGACTGCGGTCGATCATATCAAGGGTTTGGGGCACGACTTTGAATTGGTTCCAATTGAGGGTCTTTCAAGCAGTCGTCGCAACGCCCGAATTATTCGCGACACTGTTTTGCAATCGGTACGTGATGGGGCAGGTGGACGTGCTGTCCTCATAGGTTACTCCAAAGGAGCTCCAGATGTTCTGGAGGCTGTAACCGCTTATCCTGAACTTGAGACGCATGTCGCAGCGGTCGTCAGTATTGCAGGCGCAGTCTGGGGATCTCCACTCGCCAACGAAGTAAAGCAATCCCACTTAACGCCACTGCGCAACTGGCCAGGAGCGACCTGTTCCGCTGGCGATGGCGGTGGTTTGGAAAGTCTTACACCGACGACGAGAGAAAAATGGATGGCGGAGAACCAGCTTCCAAGTGGAATTCGGTACTATTCTGTTGCGGCACTTCCGGATCCGCAAAATATTTCGACAATCCTGCAGCCGGGATTTGTACAACTCGCCAAGTTGGATGCCCGCAACGACAGCCAATTGTTGTTATTCGACCAATTTGTTCCGGGAAGTACGTTTCTGGCGTATTTGAACGCAGACCACTGGGCGGTAGCCTTGCCCATTGCGAGGTCTCACCGCTTCCTTGGTCAAACCTTCGTAAATAGAAACGCATATCCCAGAGAGGCGCTGCTGGAGGCAATTCTACGCTCAGTCGAGGAAGACCTCGAGCAATAAGCTGCTGTCGGCTCCGCTTCGATGATACCGGTGAATAACACTTGATCCAGGTAACGCTTCCAAGTAGCTGCGGAGCTGTTCGAGGCTCAAGTTACGACGCTCAGCCAATGTATTGATGGACTGAAGGTCGACCCCGGCAAAGTCTGGCCGAAACTCTGGTACACCCTGAAAATAGTCAAAGGAGTGCGATATATTCTTCCCCAAAAGCTCCACTGTAAACGCCTGTCTTGCAGGATCCAGGTTTGTGTAAACAAAACCGGAAACGGTCGAACTCGGGCGGTATGCGCACAGGAATTTGCCTGTCCAAGAAATAGTCAGCTATCTGCTCGTAAGTCTGTGACCTGGTTTCGTCGCCTTCCTAAAATCTGCGAAAATCCCACGCAACCTCGGAAGGTGAAAAATACTCCGGATCAATACTGAGCAGCATCAGGTAGAGTTCGTTTTCTTCCCGATTGTCAATTTCGATCCAGATTGGCTGAATGTGCTTGTCTGCCAGTGGGTATGAGAAAGCTGCAACAGTTTCTTCGGGACTGAGAACAGCTGAAGTAACCTGGACGCCACCTTCAACCTGTGTTTCTGCCCGTGCCATATAATCTACGGGTTCAGTTTGGGGGACGGTTGTATCGCAGCTAGCCAATAGCAGTAAACAGACCAGTAAAAGGGAGAACAAATGCGTGTGCCGCTCGTCTAAAAAAACACTGACTTTGCAATCATTTGAAGTCACTTAAAATGAAAATTACTAACTGGGTTTTTGGTCATTTGGTCATTCTGCTCCATTCTCGAATAACAATGCTATTGACGCATCAAGAACAATTTGCCCGGTCTTCTATCTAACGCTAGCTTAACGCTCAGGATCATTTTACGTTAAATTCTTATCAATACCCTGTACTGCTGATAAGTTCAGTTGATCCGTGCACTTAACCTCAGGGATGAGATATCGCTCCCCTAAACTTCAATACAACTGATGCCGAAATATCGAACTGACCCACGGCTGATGTCGACACCGCGCTCACACAATGAACCTTCGACGTTCCGAAATAAAAGTAAAAGCAAACGTAAATCATAACCGCAAGACTAGTGATCTCAGGCCTCGCGCGAAAAAACCTGACAGGCGCTGTTTTTGTCATGGGATAAAGACTGAAAAGCCTTTTTATTTGTCTCCATCGAAATCGATTGTGACAAGGTTACTCGATACACTAAGGCGTGTTTTGGGTTACATGGATAAAACCCGATATGAATTCGGATAATGCGCCGGAACAGACCGACCTGATTGCATTTTTGGGGCAACGCGAAATCAATTTCGAAGACATGAGCGTGCGTGCAGAAAACCGCATCACGGGGTTCGAGTTCGACTTCGCATTGGAGGATTTTATAATAGAGCAGGACAGATCTGGTGAAGAACCCGCTGTGCACATGCAATCTGACGGCAGGGTCAACGGACAGCCGATTGCTTTTTCCGGAGACTTCCCGATCGACGCACCTTTCGAAGCGCAGGGTAACTTGGGTGATTTAACATTTACAATTGAAGGCGAAAGACAATCTGACACCACGAGCGGCGATTTCGACGCAAGACTGGTTGTAAATACGGGTGACACCCAGAATCTGCTGGATTTGCTTAGACTTGAGGGGAGTTTTGCCGCGAATGCGCAAGCTGAAGCGCTGCTGGTGCGACGGAACATGCTTTGGGATATGGAAAATATCGATCTAAGGTTACAAGTCGCCACGGGTGAGACGGCACAACTGACTGGCAGATTTGCGGACGCTCGGTTGGGCTATGATTTTGATCTCTCTCTGCTTGTGGATTTTGTTGGAGCAAATGAACCACCCCCACCGGCGATATTTATAAAAGACATTCGCCCCAGGTCGGGCGAAATGCATGTAGTAGCCAGCGAAGGAAACATAGAAATTGAACGGTTCGCCGTTCAAACCAATGCCTTCGACGAAGAAATTCGTGATATCGGCCCGTTTCGTGTGGCCAGCGTGACACGTTCTCCCGCCGGGGAATTGAAGTTGGATGGCGCCACATTGGTGATCGGCCCACAAGACCGGCCCTATTTGTTGGCACAAGCAAGCATCGATAGCCTGCTGACATTCGAGGGTTATCGACTTGCAGGTGAGCTTAATCTGCCAGCACAAAGCGTTCTATTGACCCTCAGACCGGAGGAAGCCAAACGCTTTGGCCGTCTCACCGGTGAAATGAGATTGCAAGAAACGAATGGAGAACCATATCTGCAGCTGTTTCAGTTGCGCTCCCAAGATACCGACCTTTGGCACGCGCAGATAAGTCTTAAAAGTGACGATCTCGACGATCTTGATAATGTGGAGCTGTACGCGAATGTCTCGGCGCCAGACGGCAGGGAACTGCTGGAGGCCATGCGCCTTGATCCGGTAGATATCGGTTTCATGGGCTATGAAGTGAGTGCCACGCGCCGACAAAATGAAATTTCGACTGAGGGTCTGTTTTCGGCAGGCGAGACGGCAATCGAAACAGAAATGTCGCTTCGCATACCGGGAACTGGCCCAGTGTTACGTGGAAAGATACATAGTGAAAAGGTGCAGATTGAGGATGTTAAGAACAGCATTTTGGCTTTTACACAATTATCACGTATCAGGTCCATTTACAGCGACGCTAAAGCGTCCGCGCAAAACTCTGACACTGAAGGGTTTCAGCCGCTGATACTGCCAGACGAGACGCAGTCTGACCTTGAAGCTGTACAGACCGAAGATGACCTGTCCGATTTTCAACCGCTTGTGCTGCCCGAGACAGAACCGGGTGATGAAAGCAAAGAGGATTTATCTGATCTTCAACCCCTCGTAGTGACGGATTATGCAACCGATCTTGCTATTAAAGATGTTTTGAACCCTCAACAATTTGCCCGTCTGATTGATGCGGAAATTGATTTCGATATCGCGCGGGTCACCGGACAAGAGGGCGTCTCCAGTCTGCAAAGCCAGCTGCAAATGAAGAGCGGGAATTTGCGTCTTGGTCCGGTGAAATTTGCATATGGTAAGGGCTATGCTGATGTTACCGCGACGATGGACGCGATTGATAAGCCAGACTGGCTACGGATCACAGGACAGACCGGCGGGTGGGATTTCGGCAATATTCTTGACACGTTTGGCGCCAACATAGGCGCTTATGGCATCTTGAACGGCCGATTTGATCTTACAGGGCAGTGGGCTTCGGCAAAGGCCTTCACAACGTCGATGCGCGGCAATGCTACCATCGACATGCGTGACGGGCGCATTAGCACGGGACTTATGGAACTCGCCGGTCTCGGGGTGCTGCCATGGCTTTTCTCCAAGGAGCGTCGGCAGGGATATACGGATATTGTATGCCTAAAAGCCCCCCTTGATATTGCCGACGGTCGTATCACGACACGCCAGACTGTACTTGAGACCCGGCGCGTACAGCTTGTCGGGTCAGGCACGATTGACGTTCGCAACAATTCGATTTCGCTTGTCGCGGAGCCTCGACCCGTCGGTCAGCCATTATCACGTAGCGCTTGGCCTATTGAAATCTCTGGAAGTTTGACATCTCCGGACATAAAGATCGCGGAGCGAAAAACGCGCAGGGCTCTTGTGCCGCTCTCCATCGCCGGGACGCGCGCGCTCTGTGTTCCCGATATTTCCCAGTTGCAACAACGATAGAGCGCGTCAAGAAGCCGGGTTTCCGGCTTGCTCAACCTTGAACAGACTGACACTCCTTAAGCATGCTGATGGCTCGTGATGTGCCGGTGAGGTCAACATCAAATGTGCCGCCCTCCGGACCAATGACGGTGATCGACCGTCGCGCTGCCATTTCCGTGGTCAGGTTCGGGTTGTTAAAAAATGCGCGCCCCCCGTAGCGACCGTCAACTTCGATCATTTCGGCTTCACCCGCGAATTTTGCCTGATCTGTTATAAACTTGACGATACCACGGCTTCCCGCATCAACACTTTTCCAATCAGCGCTCACTGCCGAAAAGAACCCACCGTTGAGGTCCGGCACGTAACCGAATTCGACCCTGATACCATTGGCGAAGTCTTTTTGCATCAGGCAACCATCTCCGACTTCTTCGTCAATGAGAATAGCCCAATCACCGGCGGCACCCCAGTACTGGCGATCTTCAGCCTTCAACGGGTTTGCTGATACAATTGCGAATAAAATGTAAAACAGTTTTTGAAGCATGGATGGCCTCCCCGGATTGGACAAACCTAGCAACTTGGAGAAAAGGTGACCAGTCGAACAATCAATCAATCATTTATTTAACTGCTTTTCCCGCTTCAACAGCGCCCTTGGTATTTTTTCGGAGTGGACGCATAGCGCACTAGGCAGCCGTTAGAATGCTGACAAATTCGGAGCGCGGAAGGTTTTTATAATTGCTGCAGTGCTGACGATGGCCGGGTTCACCTGTGTAGCGGCCGGGATCACTGTGGTTGGTGCGCTGGTGCAGCTGCTTTTCCGAGGCGCTTTGGCCTTTGGAATTCTCTATTGGGTAGCCGCACGCGAGCAGGAGTGGAACAGCCTCACCGGCTACCGTCGCAGCACGTCACTTTACAGCACCCCTATGTTTGTGAAGCGTCTTTCGAGGGCATGCGTTGAGTTGTCTGGCGAAGGTCGGACCTTATTATGGGGGCTCACCTGTAAAGTCCGACCTTCTAACTCTCCCCAACGAGCTAAACACAACATACGTTTGACTGTTCGACATGGCTTGCGCTTACCGGCCAAAACCTTTCGAATTTTGGCCACAAGGCTCATCTGCGCAAAGCTGCTGATTATCTCTATTCATGGCAAATTTCATTCGCGGAAATTCGACAATACAGTCGCGACTATCGGCTCCGCGTATAAACTGGCCATTTCCATTGTACGAAGCCGTCGTTTGTTACAACGTGAACTAACGCCTGCTACGCGGACTTAGCTGCCATTCGGTTTCATGAATTTGCTGACGCAGCATCTGTTAGCAATCGTGGCAAGGCTTTCGTTGCAATGCGGCGCAAGTCGCCGAACCAGCCGTTCATGGGCGTCAATCTGGCCCGAACCGAGACCGTGCTTTCTCTGCAACTGACGCAAGCCACCGAGACGCGGGGGAAATCTGACTGGTGCAGATGCGGCTTTTGCTAGACCAGAATCGGGTCTCATATGCTGCAAGCGTTCCGCCGCATTGCACCCCATGCTGTCAAACTAGTCATTGAACCCGGCCAAGCAGACAAGGTTTGGCGGCCGCGAACACTACACAATCGAGACACGGAACATTGATACCTTTCAGTTAAGTCAGTTAAATCGTTTCCACCGTTGCGTCCGCTCCCTCTTTCGCAAATGCCTGCTTTGCGCTTCGATCAATCGCGTCGTTTTTGATAACATGACTGCCAGCACGGCTAACCGGCGCGCAAAAAATAAATAAACAATAGCTTAAGCAGTCGCAATGAGTTTACCCGACGTCAATACTTCACACTCTGCACTGAGGCGCGGGACTTTTCCACGTCTGAATTTGGGCTAGAAGCAATTGGTACAACGGGCGCGGACACCTTCATCTTAACCCGGTTCGACGACAATATCAAAACAGGGCGTTCAGGCGATTTTATCGAAGTGGAGGTCGACGCTGACACAATTGACGCTGATAGTCTTCAGCGAATAATCGGAAATTGTTCAAACTCATTGAGCCGATCCGTTACATCGGCTGCCTTAAGAATTCGCATCAGGTCTTGAGCAAAAACCGGGAGGCTATTTGCGGGGATTCTGCGCCCCAAATCGGTTCCTCCATAGACCCACAAACTCGCTTGCAAGGTTCCATAACCTGTGGTGATCGAGCAAAAATCAACCTCCTTGGGTTTATCGCCTAAGTCTGTGTCGCATTTCACTATATGTTGTGGCACGGCGTCGTTTACATCACCACGACGGCCTTCATAGAATAGGCTTTCAACGCCGATTGCGCTTTGGGTCAACTTGTCAAAAGAGCGAAATCCCTGGTAGGTAAGTCCTCCAATTTCATGTTCAGTTGTCTTTACATGTCTTGATCGCCAGTAAGCGAAAAAAGCCTTCCAACTCTTGGATCGTCCAGCGAGCAGACTTGTCACCCGCACGCCTATCATTGATCTGTCAAAAATCAGTCCCGGCACGCGTTGGGGATTGTAGAAGAAGCGCATCGTTCGACGTTCGGGCGCGATACTTCTAATGGGTGAACGGCACACCCGAAAGTACGCCTCACCGATCTGAACGACAACGCCATCGGGGACAAAACGCTCATCTCCTGGCGCGAAATTCAGCTCATCCGTACACCAGTCGGCCTCGGGATCGTATGAAGATGTGGGGGCAAGACTGTCGGCACCAGCGGACACTGCCCAGACGGAGAAATAAGCCGTAACCAACAGCGCAAAACGATTTGTAATCAATTTATCACGTTGCCCTTCACACGAGCCTAAAATACCATAAGGTTAGTAGCTTAACTCCATGAAAGACAAGCACAATGCCTTTCAAGTTCTCTACAGTTAAGATCGACCCGGCGACCGGTCGAACGTTTTTTGATGAATTGGCCTTTCGTGCTGCGAGCGCGCGCAGCGAGAAAACTGAATTCACAGGTTGGGCTCTGAGCCGACATCTGAGCGGTTTTCTCTAATGACTGATTTGCGGTGTTAAGCAGCCGTTCAATACTGAAACTTCGAACTTTTGGTTCAAAATGACTGCTTACCCTAACAGCGGGCGCTGGCGGAAAAATAGTCTACTTCTGCTACGCGGAAAAACCCTGCTTCTGTTCAACTTCGTAAACAACGCGGCGAGCACGACCAATCGCATGGCTACGTGTGCCAGCCAAGCCGCAAACGTTATCTGTGTTAGAAAGCGCAGGAACATTTGCGGCCTGCCACCTGAGAGTGCCCCTCTAGGCCTACCGCCATCCGTTGTGGGCCGGACGCTCGACAAAGACTAGGTTACGGTAACGGTCAGCGACCCGACGCCCTCGATTGTGGCCTCCATCACATCACCTCGAACGATAGAATTTACGCCCGAAGGGGTGCCGGCCATGATAACGTCGCCTGCCTTAAGTTCGAAATATTCTGACAGATAAGAGATCATTTCAGGCACTTTCCAGATCATCTGATTAAGGTTGCCTTCCTGCCGGAGCTCGTTGTTGACGAGCAGTGCCACACGCCCCTGATCGGGATGCCCCACTTCGGAAACGGGGAGCAGCGGGCCGACCGGCCCAGACCGTTCGAATGCCTTGCCGATTTCCCACGGGCGCCCCATTTTCTTGGCTTCTCCCTGAAGGTCCCGGCGCGTCATATCAAGTGAAACGCCGTAGCCCCAGACGTGATCCAATGCCTCATCCAAGGGAATATTCGTGCCACCAGATTTCAGACCAACAAGCAGTTCGATTTCGTGGTGCACATCAGAGGTATGCGGCGGATATGGAAACACGCCTGATGCGTCAAGATTGTCCGGGTTTTTTTGAAAGAAAAAGGGAGGTTCACGATCCGGATCGTGGCCCATTTCTACCGCGTGTGCAGCAAAGTTGCGACCAATGCAGTAAACGCGCCGTACCGGAAACGTTCCTCCACCACTCGTTGGGATCGTGTGGACTTCCGGTGTTTCAATAACGTTATCTGGCATTGCTTTCCTCCTGCGCGCTTGAACCGGCGTGCTTCAGCCGGACCAAGCGATATAAATGAACCCTGAGTTCCGGTATGGATGTGATTCCAGCTCAAGCGAATTATTCACACTTACACTTGAATTGCGCGAAAGCTGAAGCCTCGCAACTCGCCCATTTGTCAAATTGGTTGATTTGATGGGTACCGGTTTCGCATGTCTAGACGTCATCGGGCAAGACCCGCGAGTAGACGGATCTTAGGTGCAGGTTCATGGCCCGCGCTGCCGCGTCGCCATCCTTTGTTGTGATCGCAGATACGATTTCATCGTGCTCTGCAAAGCTGACGTAATCGCGCGACGGCCCACGGGTTTCCCGAGGTTGCCCCCACACAATGGACCGACGAACCGAATTCAGAGTTTCGAAAAAATAAAGGAAAAGCTGATTGCGGGTCGAACGAGCGATGGCGTGATGCAGGTTATTGTCCCAAGCCTCATATGTGCGCCAATCCTGTGCGTTGCGGCATCGTTCTGCGCAAAGAACCATTTGCTCACGATCCGAACGCGTCGCATTCAAGGCTGCAAGGCGGCTTAGTTCCGGTTCAATTGTAAAACGTACCGAGACAACTTGCTCGGGTTTTATCAGATCGCGTAGATATGTAACGTCTTGCAGATTTAGAACTGGGCGCGCGCCGACGAATGTACCGCGCCCCACATGCCGCCAGACGCGGCCTTGTGCTTCCAGTTCAGCCAAAGCCTTACGCACCTGATTTCGCGTCGTGCCCAACGCTTTGCACAATTCGCGTTCAGGCGGCACGCGGTCGTTGTGACGATAGCCCGCACTGTCAATCAAGTCGCGCAACCGCTGTTCGAGATCAGCTGATGTTTTCATAAATCCGCCCAATTTGGTGATTGGTTGTTTGATCGACACCTTAGGCCAAGCGTAAATGAAATGGAAGAAAAGGTGCGGCGGTGAGTCGCAGACTGGGCAAACGAGAGTCTAGGACTACTTTGCATATGGGAGGATCGGAAAGTGCAACTGGCAACGATTTCTGTTGATAATAAAGCTGTATGTGTCGCAGTTCTAAGCGATGGCAGTATGCTGGATATTGCACGGGCCGCGCGATCACAGCCAAATGCCGAAGCCTCTCATTTGAGAACCATGCTGGATTTGATTGACGGCGGCGCGGCCGCGTTGGACGCAGCTCGCACACTTGCGGAGCAGGCCGAGGCAGGACAGCACGCCGACGCAATCATCCCGGCCAATGCGACTTTGATGGCTCCCATACCTGTGCCACGCAAGAATGTTTTCTGCGTTGGACGGAACTATGCCGAGCACATTGCAGAAGGTGATCGGGCACAGAAGCAAAAGGTGGGTGTGACCGAATACCCGGTATTTTTTACCAAACCGCCAACATCAGTAGTACCACCTAACGGGGATATTTTGACATTCCCATCGGTTTCAAAGGCAACCGACTACGAAGTTGAGCTGGCAATCGTGATTGGCAAAGCCGGGCGTAACATCTCAAAGGAAGATGCCTACGATCACATTTTCGGGTATACTATCCTTAATGATGTCACTGCGCGTGATGTCCAGCGCCGCCATGGTGGACAGTATTTCAAGGGTAAGGGACTGGACGGGTCGTGTCCGATCGGCCCCTACATTGTCACTACCGACGAGATCAGTGACCCGCATGCCTTGTCGATTAGCCTGACGGTGAACGGCGAACAGCGTCAAAACGGGAATACATCGGACATGATTTTCGATATACCCACTCTGGTTGCATCCGTTTCAGAAGGTCTGACGCTGGAACCCGGAGACATTATCGCAACCGGCACCCCATCGGGGGTTGGCTATGCAATGGACCCGCCGCAGTTCCTGAAGGACGGCGATACTGTGGTTTGCGAAATTCAAGACGTCGGCACGCTCAAAAACACTGTGCGTGCCGTTTAGAAAGTCCCAGCCGAGCGCAAGCACGGCACTGGGCGACATAACTAGGGAGGAAAGACCAAGATGATGAACAGAAGAGCATTCACAGCCTCGTTGCTGTCAGCCGTACCGGCGACCGGTTTACTAGGCACAAGCGTTTTTGCACAAAGCATGCGCGACATCACATTCGTGCAGCCAAGCCCCTCGGCGATTAACTCGTTCCCGGTGTTTGTTGCAATTGGCGAAGGGTATTTTGAGGAAGAGGGCCTCAATGTCACCGTTGAAGCTATCAATGGGTCTGGCGCTGTGTTGCAGGCGCTCTCAGCCGGGCAAGCACATTTCGGCCGCCCTGGACCTGGTCCAATGATCGCGGCGCGGACGCGCGGCGTCGATGCAGTCCATATCTACAATGTTGCCGCACGCAGTAACTTTGGCATCGCGGTTCAGACGGACTCTGACATTCAGAATATCGAAGGTCTGCGCGGCAAGGTGATCGGCACGGGCACTGCTGACGGTGCCGAAGTGGGCTTTGCCCGCAACGTCATGACCAGCGCTGGCATGGTCGAAGGTACTGACTATGAATTCCTGACTGTTGGAGACGGCGGTCCTGCGACGGCAGCTTTCCTGAACGGAGAGATTTCAGCCTATTCAGCCTCGACTGCGGATACAGCCATTCTGAACCAGCGCGGCATGGCAGTGCGTGATATCACGCCTGCGGAATTCGGACGTTTCTTCGGTAACGGAATTGCAACAATGGCTGACACCATCGCCAACGATCGCGCGCTGGTGGAAAGCTGGAGTCGTGCTTTCGCACGGGGTCATTCCTTTGCTCTGGACGACGCAAACCGCGAAGCCGTGTTGAAGCATCTGGCAGACGGCAACCCACAGGAAGGCGAAGACAAGGAATTCCAGTCAGCGCTGTTTGACGCGGTACGTTCCAAGACCATTCCGACAGACGGTGCGCCATATCTTGGATGGTATCCTGCAGAAGTATGGCAGGAATGGCAGGATGCTCTCGTTGCTGGCGGTGAGATCCCGGGCCCGCTTGAAGATCTTAGCGCTGTCTGGACAAACGAGTTCGCAGAAATCGGTAACGAGGCTGTCGGCGGATGAACTCCGCCGTTCAACAAGACTATTCCGGCGCGCCTTTGGGCGCGCCGGTTTACGAGTTGACGCATGTCAGCAAAACCTACGCACGCAATCAGGTTGTAGCGCTGGACGATGTCAGCCTGACCCTACGGAAAGGCAGTTTCACGTCAGTAATTGGATCAAGCGGGTGCGGGAAATCTACGCTGCTCAAGATCATGGCCGGCCTCATCCCCCCCAGCAAGGGACGCGTGATCCTTCAGGGCGAACCTGTGAAGGGTCCCCGGCGGGACATTGGTATGATGTTCCAACAGGCAACACTTTTCCCCTGGAAGACGGCCGTGGAAAACATTGTTCTCCCGATCGAGATCCGAGACGGGAAGGCGGCTGCAAAAAACGCCTTGGACAAGGCACACGAGCTTCTGGATATCGTTGGGCTTAAAGGCTTTGAGAACGTATATCCGAACGAATTGTCCGGTGGTATGGCGCAACGCGCCTCGATCTGTCGGATGCTTATTACAGAGCCAGCTGTTCTACTTTTAGACGAGCCCTTCAGCGCGTTGGACGAGTTGTCACGCGATATGATGAACATGGAATTACAGCGGATATGCCGCGAACAGGATGCGACCGCTTTTCTTGTTACCCACTCTATTCAGGAAGCTGTGATACTGTCGGACGAGATCGTCGTGATGAAGCCAAGACCTGGTCGTCTAGCTGAAATAGTGGAGGTCGATCTTCCCCGGCCACGCACCCTCGACATGATGACGACACCGAAATTTGGCGAGATTGTAGACCACATCCGCAACATGCTGGACAAGGGAGAAGACATGTGACCGATCTTCACGCAAACAGTTCTTCGTCATCAGAAACGGAACAGGATACCGTTTGGGAGCAGGAAATCTCGTTAATCGACTCCGTGCCGAGATGGATCGCGATGACACTTGTTTTTCTCGTTTTCATCGGAACTTGGCAGCTTGTGACAAGCTTTGGCCTGGTATCACCCATCATCCTACCCACGCCATTGGAAACACTGAAGGATATGATTTTCGTCGGCCAGAACCTGATTACTGGCGGCTACATGCTGGGCGCACTCTGGATCACGGTTCAGGAAGTTATATACGGCTTTGCGCTGGCCATCGCGATCGGCTTTTCTCTTGGCGTTCTCGTGGGTGAGACAGCGTTCGGTGAAAAAGCCGTGATGCCTTACCTTGTTGCCATCGACACCATGCCCAAAGTGGCCTTTGCGCCGCTTTTCGTGGCTTGGTTGGGGTTTGGCATTGAATCAAAGGTGGCGCTGGCCGCGTTTATCGCAACCTTTCCGATTGTTGTGGGCACCGCCGCCGGGCTTCACGCTGCTGATGAAAACGCGCGGATGCTCTTCAAGACCATGGGCGCAAGCCGGATGCAGACTTTGATCAAGATGAAGCTACCCCTGGGCCTGCCTCAGATATTTACGGGTCTGAAAATCGGAGCCGTTGGCGTGATGGCCGGCGCGATCACAGGAGAATTCCTTGGCGGCGGCAAGGGCTTTGGTGAACTGATCCGTGTCGCGGCGTCACAGTTGAACACGCCGCGTGTGTTTTCACTGATCTTGTACCTTAGTGTCGTGGGACTAGCGCTGTATCTGATGGTGCAATGGACCCAGCGCAAAGTCGTATTTTGGCAAAAAGAAAGCGTGGGATCCTACGATGCCTGAAGAAATGGCAATCGCTCCGCAAACTCTGCGCGACTTCGTGGCAGATGCACTTCAAGTGCGCGGAGTGCCATTGGCTGATGCCCAGAGTGTAGCCGCTCTGATGGTCGAAGCGGACATCTTCGGCTATGGTACGCACGGGGTTTTCCGCCTTCGGCAGTACTTGGCGCGGCTGGCGGGGGGCGGATGCAACCCAACTCCCGAAATTACCGTCGCACATGAGAGCGCGGCTACAGCGCTCGTGGATGGTGACAACGGCCTTGGTCATCTGGCGATGGCAACGGCCCGCGACATTGCAATCAAAAAGGCGGCTGAGGCAGGGATTGGCTGGGTCGGTGTACGTCGCGGGAATCATGCAGGGCCGCTTGCGCTCTATGTGCGACCGCAGGCCGAGGCAGGAATGCTGGGCATGGCCGCTGCGGTTGGCAGTGCAAACCATGTGCCCCCATACGGCGGCACTGATCTGTTGCTTGGCACAAATCCAATTGCTTTTTCTGCGCCGACAGCCGGACCTGATCCATTCGTATTTGACATGGCCACGACCGTTGCGGCGATGGGCAAAATAAAGAAACTTCTGCAGCAGGGTGAGCCGATGCCCGAAGGCTGGATGGTCGGACGCGATGGCAAACCTCTCACCGATCCCGCCCAAAAATCCGAGGGTTTTCTATTGCCCATCGGCGGGCCCAAGGGCTTTGGCCTGTCGGTCGCGATTGGCCTTTTGGCCGGAGTGTTGAATGGCGCGGCTTTCGGCTCTGACGTGGTTGATTTTACATCTGACACGACCTCTCCCACGAATACCGGGCAGTTTGTTGCAGCTATTAATCCCGCGGCTTTCGGCATGAGCGGTGATTTTGGCGGGGCGGCATCGCGAGTGTTTGACGAAATGCGTGCTTCCTCGCCTTTGCCGGGGCACGATCCTGTACGCCTTCCGGGTGATGGAAAGACCGCAGCTGCGGAGGCACGGCGAATTAAAGGCCTGAAGCTCACTCCAGCCTTGCAACGGGACCTTAATTCGCTTGCTGAGGACTGCGGTCTGCCGCAGCCATTTTCGATTTAAATCCTAGGATAACAGAACGTTCTGGCGGCGTTTCACCAAAATACTGGATTTGGGAAGCTGCTCTGTCTTGGCTTTGGTCACTCAAAGTAGATGGGCCAAGGATATAGCCAGAGGTAGCGGCGGCCAAGCCCACTTCCCGCCACAGCAATCATACGGGGCGTATTGCAAACTCGCGCGACCACCCCGATGAACAATTTCGGTATCACCCGCATATTAGTTACTTCGGGCCAGTTGGTTTTCCTCTCTTGGACAGTGTTGTCTCGGTTGCGCCGGTAAAAAGTTCATTTGTACTCACTGAAATAAAGGTCCGCTTCCTACCCGTTGTTTCCGATGCTGCAGGTCAGCGCGATATCGCCTTCGGCCTCACTGCGGTCATCCGACGGCTTTTCTTAGATGGCTGTTTATCCCAAGGCGTTGGCGCGAAATCGGTCAATCTCTGCTTTGCGGACAAAGCTGAAGTTGATTGTCGCTGCTTTTTAAAACCAAAGAACTCCTTACCAGCGAATGGAAAACGCAATTTCGCTGTCCGCAACGCAACGATACACTTGACTATCGGTTCAGTGCCTCAAGTACCGCAGCGTCTCTCTCGTAGGGGTCTTCGCGGAAGTGAACAGTCCCCTCTTCAACCCAAGCCGTCCAGTAGGTCAACAGTACAGGAACCGGTTTCTCAAGATTTACCCTTGTGGTTTTTCCGCTGTCCAGAATGGCGTTCATTCGTTCGCTGCTCCAGTCCGGCAGGCCCTCCATGAGAAGGTTCGCAAATTCGAACGGATGCTCTAGCCGAACACAACCCGAGCTAAGGTTGCGGTCGATACGGTCGAACAATCCCCGTTCGTTTGTATCGTGGAGGTAAACTGCGTAGTCATTCGGGAACATGAACTTCACGCGTCCCAGAGCATTATTCGGCCCGGGTTGCTGTACAAGTGTCACTCCGGGGTTATCCAATGCCCAATTAACCGACGCGGCATTCACTGGCATGCGGTCGCTGCTCCGCACAACAGTGTAGTTGTTGCGTGCCAAATACCCGGCGTCTTTTCGGATACGCGGAAGTTTGTCTTTTCGGAAAATTGAAGCCGGTACGGTCCAAGTTGGATTGAACTCTATATACTGGATCTCGTCGCGAAAAACCGGTGTCTTGCGATACGCTGATCCGGTCACCGATCGTGTGTTCCAAATCGTGCCATCCTTGATGAAATAGGTGCGTGCACCTGCGATGTTGACCAGTACAAAGTCGTCCTCCAGATCCCGCATCAACCATCGCGCACGTTCGAGGCTGAGCCTGATTTGGTCGACGCGTTCACTCGCAGTCCGGTTTAGCGATGCGAAAGTCCTCGGCCCAATAACTCCGTCTGCCTCCAAACCATGGCGGGCCTGAAAGGCTTTAACGGCCTCAACGAGCGCATCATCGTAGATGTCTTGATTACCTTCTGCTACCGAGGTTTGAAAACCGATTTCCTGCGCCGCGCCTTCACGCAACAGCCTTTCGCGCAAAACAGCCACAGCGGGATCGGACATTCCGGGTTTTAGGACAGTTTCGTCCGGAACCGGAGACCATCCGCCGCTGTGTTCAATGTCTCGGTACATTGCTAGAGCTTCGATCAGGTGCCGGTATTGTGCGACATCTAGGTCAATGCGGCCAATCAGGGCGCTGAAACCGTCTCCGTCGAGAAATTCGTTCAAAACGGCTGACGGCTCGCGGTGAATAACGGGTTTGGAAAAATTCCAGATGCTGTCCAATTTCGACGGGTCCACCTTGCCGAAGACCATATGGTGTATCAGCTTGATTGCAGCGTCGGTCGCGACCAGGTCGAAAGAAGCTATATCGCGTGGAGCGCCGGATTTAGCTTTTTCCTGCAATTCGTAGAGCAATGTGAGATTGAAGTCTGTCGGACGGTACCCTTGCTCAAGGCCACGGTTCAACTCCGTGAAAAGCTGTTGTTCATTGCCCCCCCCATACCAGGCGGGGGTATAGTCTCTTTGTTCATAAAACTGCGGGATCATCAAAGCCGTATCCAGCTTCGCATCGCCGAACAGGTCCGTATCTCCCGCATCGAAAGACGATGACAGCCTCTTGATTTCAGTCTCAATGGAGCCTGCGGCAAGGCTAGCGGGTAAAAGCAGAAGCACGAACAGCAGTGCCGCACCAACGTTTATAAACAAGTTCAAGATACGCACTGCCACCTCCTACATCTTGTGCGCACAATCAATGCCACCACAACCGAGAGTTTTCAAGGCCGAGTTTCACCTGATGCTCGGCAGATGCTTCCTGCGCAGCGGTGCCGTTAAGCTTTTGTTCGGGAGAAACAGGTTAAGAACTGACATGATCCAATACTCCGCTGTCGACGCGTTTCGTCGCTACGTATGCCAGAGTAATTGCCTGAGCACTTTCGGTTTGGGCACCGCAACGCGGTCATTCGTTTAAAATTGATGAATGGTCGAGTTGTGGAGAGTTTGTGTAAAAACCCCTGTGCTTTTGCCGGATGATGGTCTGGTTTCCGTATTCGATGCGGAGGTTGTTCATGACGCAGGTTATCGCAGGTCTGGACCGTCAGCAGACGATGGCACTGGCTGAACATCTGGAGGATTATGTCGACGAGAGCCGCCCTGTCCATGCCATCGATGCGTTTGTCGATGCTCTTGATCCCGCAGGGCCTGGCTTCACTACGCAGCCTGCTGTCACGGGTCGCCCCGGTTCTCCTCCGGGGGGGGATGCTGCGGCTTTATATCTGCGGATATCTCAACCAGAACCAGTCGTCGCGGCGGTTGGCGCGCGACTGCGGACGCAATCTGGAACTCATCCGGTTGACGGGACGGTTGAAGCCTGACTTCAAGAAAATCTCGGATTTCAGGAAGGACAACGGGCCTGCGATCCGCAAGGTTTGCCAACAATTTGTGACCCTGTGTCGCAACATGGACCTGCTCGATGCGGATGTGGTTGCGATTGATGGCAGACGACTGCCTGGTGAACTGTTCAACAAGGCCCGTCATCGTATTGGCGGCCGCTTCACGGATTTGACTTGCGGCACTGGTTTCTTCAAACATCGCCGCGTTTTCCTGCGTGACTTTATCCAGTTGCACGTTGTCGCCAGACTGGGCAATCGATGAACTGATTTCGACTGCGGCTTCTGATGATTGTTGAGCCAGTGCGCGCACCTCTGTGCTACACCTGCGAAACCGCGTCCGGCGTCTCCTGCGCGCGCCGCCTCTACACCTGCATTCAGTGCCAACAAATTGGTTTGGAATGCTGTATCGCCTACGACTTGCGGCTTGGACCTGTCACGTTTTGATGCCGCTCCTTTGATGGCATTTGCTGCAACAATGGAGACTGACTATGGGATTGAAACGGACGGGTGAGTTCCGCAAGGATGCAGTGCGTATCGCACTGACCAGCGGGCTAACGCACAGGCAGGTGGCTGATGATCTTGGCGTCGGGATGTCGACGCTGAACAAATGGATCACGGCATATCGGGACACTGACGTGGTGTCGAAAGAGGATTTGGACCTCGCCCAAGAGAATGACCGGCTTCGGCGTGAGAACCGCATTCTCAAGGAGGAAAAGGCAGTGTTAAAAAAGGCCACGGTGTTCTTTGCGAGCCAAAAGCTGTGAGGTTCAGGTTCATCCACAGCCCAGCAGTGTCTGTTTACAGACACGAGAGGGGGAGAACACCGATCTGCATTCTCCATTGATCCGATGTGTCGGGTTATGGCTGTCAGTCCGCGCGGCTTGCGGGCCTGCCGCAGCCGCCCGGCGAGCCGCAGACAGCGGTCTGATCTGGTCACGTTGGTACATATCAAAGAGCAATCCCGTGTCAGCCCTGGCAGCTATGGTCGGCCACGCATGACCGAAGAGCTGAAAGAGATCGGCCTGAATGTTGGCCACCGTCGCATTGGCCGCTTGATGCGTCAGAACGGCATATCTGTTGTCAGAACCCGCAAACACAAGGTGACGACAGACAGTGACCACAAGGTCAACATCGCGCCAAACCTACTGGACCGCGACTTTGTGGCTGAGCGCCCGAACCAGAAATGGGCTGGCGACATCAGTTATGTCTGGACGCGCGAGGGGTGGCTTTATCTGGCCGTGATCCTGGACCTGCATTCCCGGCGCGTCATCGGCTGGGCTGTGAGCAACCGCATGAAGCGCGATCTGGCGATCCGTGCATTGAAGATGGCCATCGCATTCCGTGCGCCACCCAGAGGCTGCATCCACCACACGGATCGCGGCAGCCGATATTGTTCGCACGACTATCAGAAGATCCTTCGACAGCATGGGTTCAAGGTGTCGATGTCAGGGAAAGGCAATTGTTATGACAACGCAGCCCCCTCCCGGCAGCATGCTTTGCATGCGCCTGCCGGGCAATGGTCGAGATCTTCTTCAAAACCATCAAGGCCGAGCTGATCTGGAGACGATCATGGGAAACAACGCGACAAGCTGAGATGGCGATCTTCGAATACATCAACGGCTTCCACAATCCACGACGCCGCCACCCAGCACTGGGCTGGAAAAGCCCCGTCGCTTTCGAGCGCAAGGTGGCCTAAACCAGCACTTGAAGCGGCACGAAAGCGCGACAGGTCCACAGAGTCCCAAAAGTCAATATGCATTCTATTGATACGCTAGAAGGAGGTGTTTTGTGCGTCTTACAGGGGCAAGGCCTAGTGGTCAATTGAGGTAACTCAGATGAAAAGCGGACGTTGGAGCAAAAGGCAGCGAATGACTGCTCTGAGCCCTCACCGTGAATTCAACTTTCTCGCTGCGTGCGCACGCCGCGAGGACTTTTCTGCACAGGCATCCTTTCTCGCGCTGCGGTGCGGCTCGAAAACCGGTCATCGGCGACATCCGCAGCAATCATCCGGGCGCAAATTCACAGATCACGGACGAAACGGACATTGCCTCGTAAGTGAATGGTTCCGAACTACGACCGCCTTCGCCTAAAAATGTTTGACTGAAATCAACGGTTGCGAGCTCTGCTTAGTGTGACGGGCGTCATTCCCAGATATGAAGCAATGTGGAAATGGGCAAACAGCGCCTCGTACCCCGGGTGTACCTTTCGAAACCACTCTAAACGTTGCCGCGCGCTCAATGCTGCAAGGCACCACTCGCGTCCGACTTTGCGGGTCAACTCCTCGCGCATTAAGTTGTTGCCCCATTCGCGTATGCTTTCGAAATTCACCATTAGGTCCATCAACTGCGTAGCTGACATTGTCGCAGCAACGGCGTCATCCAAAACCTCAATATCCACCAACGAACATCCACCTGACGTTCTGGCCATGTTGGGCGTTATCACCATTGGAGCGGCGTACAGGTTCAGGCTTACCTCCGTACCCTCGGCATCGGTGACTACACTTCGCGCACGTCCACTTAGTAGGAAATACTCATTCTCGTCTCGCTCACCTTGGCTCGACATGTAACTTTCGATTGGCCAGTTACGTATTTCGAATGCATCTACCAGTCTCACCCGATCTTTGTCCGGGAGTTCTGTCATGAATCCTTCGATGGTTTTCAGATGAATTTCCACTCCATGCGCCCCTAACACACGTTATCAAATGATAATGTTTGAACCGGCCGCGCATTGATAGTCCAGCAGCGTCAATGCTGGAGAAAATCTATGAAAAGCTTACTTTCCTACCCACAGCAGGGTTCACGAATCCTGCTGTTCTGGTGCGCCGCGATGCTCGTCTACATTCTTATGGTCTTCGGTTCGCTTGCAGATATTGAACGGATCACCGGGGTTAGGGCATTCGACATGCGACCAAACGGCTATTCCTACGCTGATGCCTTGGCACTCATTTCCGCGCTCGGAGAAGAAGGGCGACGAGTTTATCTTACCATGCAAATTCCACTGGACACGGTGTATCCGGCTCTATTGGCGATTTCGAGCGCCAGCTCGCTTTATTGGTTGTCGCAATCCTTTGGCTCGACTGCTCGATGGTATCGAGCCGTTGCCGCTGTAGCTTATCTTGCGGCAATCGCGGACTATGCTGAGAATGGGTTGATCGTCTGGATGCTAAATGCCGGTCTTGGCGTTCCCGAAGCACTGGTTACAGCGGCAAGTTTGGCGTCGGTGAACAAGTCAATCTTGTCGACGGTTGTGTTCACCACCTTGCTGATTGCTCTAGCCGAGTTCGCAATACGGAGAATACGTCAGCGACCACAGGTCAGTTGAACGTCCGCCAAGGGCTCTTCAGGTCGGTTCGCCGCGTCATCGACGAAGGTCCTGACTATGCGACCAAGCCCATTCGCGAGAAGACGTCCAATAGGCAGGGTGCAGACAAAGTGTGAATTCGCCGCGTTTGCACCTTTGGCTGTTCTTGCGCGGTTTGAGGACCTCCAACTTGCGTTGCACACAAACTGCACACCGCCAGCGGTTGCGCATTTGATCCAGCGAAGCAATGTGCCAATTCCTCAGAAGTAGGCCGACTTGCGCCAAATTGGGTTTGATCCGACGGCATATTCACAGAGGGGATGGGCCTGACACTGCACCATCCCGATTCCGAGACTTTAAGTTCATTTCACTCTGGTGCGCCACATGGATTTTTGTCCACAAGGTCGCAACCAAAGTCACCGGAAGCTCGAGCGTCGGGACGACATCGGCATCGCAGCCACAGAAGCTTTTATCCGATGAAATCCGCGCGCCGCTCGAGCAGGCTCTCGTAGAGGAAATCGACGAAGAGCCGGACCCGCTGCACCCGGCGCAGGTCGCCATGCATCAGCACCCAGGTCGAGCGGCTCTGGTCGAGCTCGGTTCCCGGCACCCGCTGCAACTCGGGAAAGACGCTTTGCACCCAAGCTGCCAGAAAGGTCATCCCCGCCCCGGCGCGGGCAAGATGCATGTGCATCGCAGGATCCGTGATGGCATGGCGCACCGCCGCACGCGGAAACGGCGAGGCGGCGATCATCGCCTGCAATTCCGGCACCTCGCCGTAGCCGAGCCAGGTCAGACCCTCGCCGCGCGGCCCGGCATCGTGCAGATGCCTGTCGATATAGCTGCGCGAGGCGAAGACACCGATCGACAGCGGAAACAGCTTGCGCCCCACAGCATCACCGGTGAGGTCGCGCACATGGCGGATCGAGACGTCGGTCTCAAGCTTTTCGATCGAGTCGATGGCGTAGGACAGGTTCATGTCGATGTGGATGTCGGGATAGAGCGACAGGAACTCGCCCAGAACCGGCGCCAGCAGGAAATGCGCGGTCATCGGATCGGCCGACAGACGGATGCGACCCGCCGCCTCGCTGTCGAGCCCGCGAACAGCGTTGAAGCCCTGGCGCAAGGACGCTTCGGCCTCGAGTGCCTGCGGCAGCAGCTTGCGGCCCGCCGCCGACAGTTCCAGCCCGCCCGCACTGCGCCGGAACAGCTGCACACCCAGCTGCGCCTCAAGCCCCTCGACTTGTCGGCGCACGGTCGCGTGGGTGCCGTCAAGCTGCTCGGCGGCCCCGCGCAGCGATCCCGCCCGCGCAACGGCCAGAAAGGCCGGAAGAGATTTCCAATCCACCATGCGGAACGATTATGAACCACAGTGGTGCATAAACTGCAATATTCGGATGGAAATCGGTCCGGTAGAGACAGGGCAACCGAACCGAAAGGAGGCCACCATGACCGCAACACTCTCTGCATGGAGCATCAATCACTACGGCACCCCCGAGGTGCTGAACCCGGTGACCCGGCCCATTCCGGCACCTGGTCCCACCGAGATCCTGATCCGCATCCGCGCCTCGGCCGTGACGCGCGCCGATGGCATGATGCGGGCCGGGCAGCCCCGCTTTGCACGTCTTTTCCTTGGCCTGCGCCGCCCGCGTCAAAACCTGTCGGGCACCGGGCTCTCGGGCGAGGTGATCGCCGTGGGCGACAATGTCAGCCGGTTTGCCGTGGGCGACGCCGTCTTCGGCGAGGCGGGGCTGAAGTTCGGGGCAAATGCCAGCCACATCTGCCTCGAGGAGTCCGGCGTGCTGATGAAAAAGCCCGAGGCACTTTCGCATGAAGACGCCGCCGTGATGTGCGATGGGCCGCTGACCTCGCTGAACTTCCTGCGCGAGGTGGCTGAACTGCGCGCGGGGCAGAAGGTCCTGATCCTCGGCGCCTCGGGCAGCCTCGGCAGCGCGGCGGTGCAGATCGCCGCCGCGATGGGCGCCGAGGTCACCGGCACCTGCAGCGCCCGCAACGCCGACATGGTGGCCGCACTCGGGGCCGGCCGGGTCATCGACTACGGCCGGGAGGATTTCACCCGACAGGCCGAGCGGTATGACGTGATCTACGACACGATCGGCGTCTCGTCCTTCGCCGAGGCCAAGGGCAGCCTGACCCGCTCCGGCCGCTACGTCTGCCCGGTGCTGGGCCTCGGTCTGCTGGGCGCGATGTTGCGCACCGCGATTGTGGGCACGCGCAAGGCGCGCTTCTCGGCGACCGGGCATGCTCAAGCCGGACGTGCTGCGCCCGATGCTCGGCACCCTCGTCGAGATGGTCGAGGACGGCAAGCTGGACCCCGTCATCGACCGGGTCTACCCTTTGGCCGACCTGATCGAGGCGCACCGCCATATGGAGACGGGTCACAAGCGCGGCAATGTCGTCGTAGTGTAAGCGCGCGGCACGCAGTCAGCTGAACCACCAATTCAATCGGAGAGATAACCATGAAAATGAATTACTTCGTCGTCGGAACGAACGACATGCGCGCATCGAAGGCCTTCTACGACGGACTTTTCGCCGGCGCGGGTCTTCAGACCATGTCGCCGTCGGACCGCATGACCTACTGGCTCGGCGAGGACTTTGCCTTCGCAATCGCGACACCCTTCGATGAGGCGCCGGCAACCAACGGGAATGGCACGATGGTTGGCTTTTCTGTCGGAGCAAAGGAAGACGTTGAAAGGATGCACGGCCTGGCCCTTGAATTGGGCGGCACCTGCGAGGGCGCGCCGGGTCAGCGTGGGCCGAAATTCTCGGCCTATGTGAGAGACCTTGATGGCAACAAGCTGTGTCTGTCTGACTAGGATCGGGACTTGTCGACAGGCCCACCCGTAGATTTAGGAAAACACGAAGATGACACGCATTGTTTCCTTTTCAGAATCCGGCGTTGATCTGGGTGCTCTGCATTGCGCCATGCTTGCCGCGTTTTCTGATTATGTCGTTCCGTTGCAACCAGATGCAGACACGTTCAAGGCGGCGCTGAGCTCGAGAGGTTTTGACCCCGCGGCGTCCTTCGTCGCCGTCGACGATGGTGAAGTCATCGGGTTTTGGAACGTGGCGACGCGGAACAACCAACGGTATCTGATAGGCAGCGGAACCCGGATTGGCCACAGAGGCCGGGGATTGGCGTCTCGTTTGGGCATGGCGGCGATACGTGCGGCGGAGAATGCCGGAAGCGAGAGCTTTTGGCTTGAGGTCATCGAGGGAAACGAAGGCGCTGAGCGTCTCTATCGGAAGCTGGGTTTTGAGGTGACCAGAAAGCTCGACTGTTATCGGCTTGATCATCCATCTCCCGATCCGTCCACATGCGAACGGTCGGATTTCGGGACCGTTGCCAATGCCATTCAGACGAATTCGACTTGGAAGCCGACCTGGCAGAACGCTACGGAAACCATCTCCGGCTCACCGCTGACGTCCTTCCTGCATGAAAAAGGCGGCGCGATCGTCGGTGCAGGCGGTCTCGTGCATCAGATAGCCGCCAGCGACCCCTCGGCCTTGGCGGACCTCCTCGCTGCGGCAGCGACGGTCGGCTCACTGACATTGGTCAATGTCGAGTTCCGCCGACAGTGTCTTGTGTTCTCTCCTACAGGAGCTTGGGGCTGATCGTTTCATCGTTCAGTATGAAATGCGCCTGTCATTGCCAAACCTGTCCTAGCGGTCGGGGATGGGCCTGCTGACGGAAAGCCCGGCTTGATGGCTCTGCGCAGCGACCGCAACCAACATCGAAAGGAATACCATGTCCCGATTGAACACCAAGATTTGCATCGTCACGGGTGCGGGCCGCGGCATCGGCGCCGCGATCGGGCGGGCCTTCGCCCGGGAAGGAGCTACTGTCGTCGTGACCGATAAGGACGAAGGCAGTGCCGCCGATTTGGCCCGTGAGATCGGCGGCCATCACCTGCGCCTCGACGTAGCGTCCGAGGCCGACTGGACAGCACTGGCCGAGGCGTGGCCTGCCTGCGACGTCCTGGTGAACAATGCCGGGAATCACGGGCTTCGAGGAAGCAATGCGCCCGCACGACCCCGAGCACGCCTCGCTGGCGGATTGGCGGGCCGTACATGCGGTCAATCTGGACGGCACATTTCTCGGCTGCCGCTATGCGATCGGCGCGATGCGCGCCAAGGCCACGGGATCGATCATCAAATTTCGTCTCGTTCAGGTATCGTGGGCATTCCGGCGGCGGCGGCCTATGCGTCGTCCAAGGCCGCCGTGCGCAATCACACCAAGTCGGTCGCGCTCTACTGCGCCGAACAGGGGCTGAACATCCGCTGCAATTCGATCCACCCGGCGGCGATCCTGACGCCCATGTGGGAGCCCATGCTGGGCGACGGGCCGGACCGCGAGGCCCGCATGGCCGCCTTCGTGGCCGACACGCCGATGCGCCGGTTTGGCACGGTCGAAGAGGTCGCCTCCATCGCGCTTCTGCTCGCTTCGGACGAGGCTGCTTACATGACCGGAACGGAACTGACTGTCGACGGCGGGTTACTGGCCGGCTCGGCCGCAGCACCCAAGGCGGACTGAGCGCGAAAAAGGTCGCGGTCAGCAGCCCGCGCGTGTGTAGCGTTATTGGCCCGTGACTTCGCAGGTCAACCTGGCATGCGTGGCTAAGGCCTGCTCCGTGCCTTGAACGAAGGTGGGCGGGGCCGAACCGAAGTGTCCTTACCGCGCTGCCGCATGCCCAATTCGAGCCCTTTCTACCATTTGATTGACAAGGGACTTCGCCGAGGATAGGCAGCGTTCTATGGAAAACTCTTCGATCATCGCAATGACTTGGTGGCTGGCCTCCTGACAGGGTGGCCGGATGACCAAACGTATTCCGAGGCCGCCGCATGGGCGGCCTTTTGTTTTCCGAGCTTCCCGATGCGCCGCCTCTCGTTTCATGGGAAGACGAAAATGAACAGACCAACTATTCTGACAGGTGACCGCACCACGGGGCCGCTTCACATCGGGCACTATGCAGGCTCGCTTGCAAACCGCCTGCGCTATCAGGACAGCCACGAACAATTTCTGTTGCTGGCGGATACACAGGCTTTAACCGACAACGCCCATGATCTGGAGAAAGTGCGGCGCAGTGTGATCGAGGTCGCGCTGGATTATCTGGCCGTGGGCATTGATCCCGGTCGCACGACCATCTGTCTGCAATCGCATCTTCCGGCGCTAGCAGAGTTGTCGCAGCTCTACCTGAACTATGTCACGGTCGCGCGGCTGGAACGGAACCCGACGATCAAGGACGAAATCCGTGCGCGCGGGTTCGGGCGCGATATTCCCGCCGGGTTTCTGTGTTATCCGGCGGCACAGGCGGCGGACATCACAGCCTTCAAGGCGACCGTCGTGCCTGTTGGCGAGGATCAGGCTCCGCTGATTGAGCAAACAAACGAGATCGTGCGGCGCATCAATGCAACCGCAGGCCACGCCGTGTTGCCTGAGGCTCGGGCGATCATCCCCAGGCGGGCCGGTTGCCCGGAATCGACGGAAAGGCCAAGATGTCGAAATCCGGTGGTAACGCCATTGCGCTGTCTTCGTCGTCTGAAGAGATCAGAAGCGCTGTCAGAGCGATGTACACTGATCCGAACCACCTGCGCGTCGAAGACCCGGGCTGCATCGAGGGCAATGTCGTCTTCACCTATCTCGACGCCTTCGATCAGGACCAGGACGGGCTTGCCGAGCTAAAGGCACAGTATCAGAGAGGCGGGCTTGGCGATGGCAAGATCAAGGCGCGTCTGGAAGCTATACTTCAGGAACTCATTGCCCCAATTCGCGAGCGAAGGGCACAGCTCTCCGAAGACCGAGGCTACATAATTGAGGTGATTAAAGAAGGCACGAAACGGGCGCGAAAGCGCACCGAGGCTACAAAGTGCGATGTGGTGAGTGCATTGGGGCTGTTCCAATTTTAGGTGAGCAGAGGCGGGCGATCCAGATGAAGGTCCGTTTCGTCCCGTCTCTCTAGTCTGATCAGTTTGCAGCGAAAATGCGGTCTAAGTACGGACAAATCCGATACCTGTGATTGACCGGTCTGGAGACATCAACCGTGCTGCAATACGCCAGCTTCTGCGAATGCAAGATGATTCTGCGAAAGCAATAGCCGCAGCTGCATAAGTCCGCTCTGTCCGCAACTGAGACATTAGCCACCAGCGCAGCGAACGGCCGGTTTTCCGCATTGCGGCCATTGGTGCTTTGCGCCGCGAATGACGGCAGTGAGCCCACTCTGTGAATTAAATATTCATGCTGCGTGCGCTCGCAGCAGGGAAAATGCTGCATGAGCGTATAGTCCGGTACCGCTGCGCAGTAGGAAAACCGGCGATTCATGCAAGTCGCAACAAGAATGAATGCCCCAACTGTCAACGCGCAGGCCAATAAGTGCAACGATCAATCAGTAGCGGTCGAGAAGTTGGCCCATGGTGACGCTAGGAAAATTGACCGAGCGAAATCCCTTGGCCCGTCTATTCACCCAGAGCTTAACAAGCTGCGGTTACGATAATCTCGACCTTCAGTGTCGGGCGAGCGAGCTTGGCTTCGCCGCAGGCACGCGCCGGGGCATGACCCGTTGGCACCCACGCATCCCAAACCTCGTTCATCTCGGCAAAGTCGGCCATATCCGCCAACCAAATCACCACCTGCAGCATCTGGTCACGTGACGATCCTGCTTTGGTCAGCAGCGCATCCACGCTTGACAGACAATCGCGGGTTTGTGCGGCTACGGTTGTGCCTTCGCCCACCTGACCGCAAAGATAGGCCACGCCGTTATGCTTGACGATTTTGCTCATGCGCGCGCTGGTGTCGATGCGTTCAATCATTGTGGTCTATCCTATTCCGCCGCGTCCGGTGTGGTGTTTTCCATGCCCGCAAGCTCGCCCAGTGTCACGGGCTTGAGCGGCGGGCGAATGCGGTAATACCCTGTTTCGTCGGGAGTTTGCCCCGTGGCGTCGGCCAGCAGCGCGGTCACACTCAATCCACAGTAGCGCCCCTGACAAGGACCCATACCTGCACGCCCAAAGGCCTTTGTCTGGTTCGGCCCGATGCACCCCAGCTTTGCATAGCTGCGAATATCGCCTGCCGTCACCTCTTCGCAGCGGCAAATTAGAATGGCGTCATCCGGAAGCAGCGCGGGGGCGTAGGGCGGATAAGCGGCGTCAAGGAAGGGCCGCGCCGCCAGCTCATGCAGCCGCTTTGCGCGTGGCGCGGCGGCAAGCCTGTCACGATCTGCACCGGGCAGATGCTCTGCCTCAAATGCGATCTGAAGGGCGGCAAGCGTTCCTGCATATTCCGCCGCTTTCGCCCCACCAATGCCTGCGCCGTCACCAGCGATAAATACGCCAGCCTTGTCGCTTTGGCCCCAGTCATCAAGCTGCGGCACAAAGCATTGCTGGTCCGTGTTCCAGATGTGTTCGATTTCCAGCGACCGCGCGGCTTGGGTGTTGGGGACAACCCCGTGGTGCATAAAGACCGTGTCGCATGCGAGACGGTGGGACCGCCCATTGCTGGTGAAGCTCACAGCCTCAGCTTTGCTCGCGCCCTCTATTGCGATGTCGGTTGCCCCAGTGTAGCGCGGCACACGCGCGCGGGTGATTTCGGCCAGCATGCGCAGGCCCTTGACCATATATCGCCAGCCGCGCAGAGCACCTCCCAGATGCTTTGCCGCGCCGAACATATCACTGCGCGACTGGGTTTCGATCATGGCAACGGGCGGTGTCCCCGACCGCACCATCTGGGACGCGATCAGGTAAAGTAGCGGGCCAGAGCCCACCAGCACGCCGTTGCGTGCCAGAACGCCCGATTGCTTGAGCAGGATTTGCCCCGCACCTGCGGTCATCACGCCCGGCAGGGTCCAACCCGGCAGCGGCATGGGGCGTTCCAATGCGCCGGTGGCCAGCAGGATACGGTCTGCCTCGATCTGCGCGCCGCGCCCCCGATGGGTGTAGGAGATGCGAAATTGCTCTTCGATGGCCCAAACCACAGCGCCCGTGACATGCGTGATCGCGTCTTGCTTCAAGCTTGCCGTAAGCGTAGCGCCATGGGCATAATCCGCACCCAGAATGTCGCCGCGCAAGGGCACCACGCGGTCCACATCGCGGTAAATCTGCCCACCCGCGTGGGGCTGTTCGTCCAGAAGAGTGACGCGAAGCCCCAGATCAGCGGCTTGTGCGGCAGCGGCCATGCCTGCAGGGCCAGCCCCGATAATGGCAAGGTCCTGGCGGTTCATGTTAGCGCCTCATCGAGGCGCGGGCGCGTGATAGCAAGCCCATCCTCGACCTCAACCATGCAGGCCTGCCGGGTAATACCGTCGATCTCGACCAGACAGTCAAAACAGGCCCCCATCATACAAAACGGACCGCGTGGTGCGCCTGATACGGGTGTTCCACGGAAGGTCTCGATCCCGGAGGCCAGCAACGCCGCCGCAAGGTTTGCACCCGCTGGCAGGCTGAAAATCTCTCCATCAACGGACACGTCCACGCGCGGCGTGCTCTCTAACTCAAGAAACGGCGAAACGGGATTCACTGAATACCTCCAGATCTGGTGCGGCCCCAGTGCCTTCTAGCCAATCTGGTAAAAGACGCGCATGCGCGGCTGCAAGGGTGATGCCACTGTGACAGGTCACAAGATACGCGCCGGGCATGTCGGCACTTTCCTGATAGATCGGCAGCCCGTCGGGCGAAAGAATGCGAAGTGCGCCCCAAGAGCGTACAAGCTGCGCGCGGGCCAGAGCGGGGTAGGCTGCAATCGCCTCGGCGGCAAGACCGGACAGGCCGGGTTGCGTCACACGGTCATCATGGCCGACCTCCTCGTTGGTGGCCCCAATCTGAATGCCGCCCTCATCGACCTGACGTGCAATCAGGGAGGGGCGATTGATAAGTTTGGGCAGTTTTTCGGTTATCAGCACTTGGCCGCGCTGCGGTCGGATCGGGGCCTTGAACCCCATTGCGGGCCCCAGTTTACTGGCCCCAAGCCCGGCAGACAGGACAACTTTGTTCGCGCCGTAAGTGGTGTCATCGGCGCAGGTGATGCGAAAGCTATCAGGCTTGCTGACTTCGATTACGATTTTGCCAACAATCACCTGCCCGCCCATGCGGCGCACGTCCGCGGCCAGAGCCGTCAGCAGTTTCAACGGGTTCGCATGACCGTCCTGATGATGCAGGATCGCACCAACGACCTTTGGGCCGATGTGTGGCTCCTCCTTGCGCAAGGCGTTGTGGCCTAGCACCTCGTAGGGGTAATTCCCCCCGAGTTTCGCCTTCAGGGTCTCGTAGTCTTCGATCCGCGCCTGAAGCGTTTCTTCGGAAAAATGAAAATCGTAGCCGCCCTTCTGTTCCAGAGGAACGGGATGCCCGGTGGCGTCACCCAGTTCATCGGCAAACTCGGCCCAGATTGCCGCCGATTGCTGCGACCACTCGGCATAGCGCGGCTGGTTCATGCCTTTAGACTGAACCCAGACCAGACCAAAATTACCACGGCTTGCACGGAAGGATCCATCATCGCCGTCCAAAACTGTCACCGACTTGCCCCGGCGGAGCAGTCCCCAAGCGACCGAGAGGCCAACAACGCCGCCTCCGATAATGGCATAATCGGTTTCCATGCTTTTCATTCCGATGACAAATTGCAGGGGGTCAGGGCGACGGAGGCCGCCCTGACTTTTCTGGCTCAGTTGCCGGCAGCGGCAACTTTGTCGAGGATCGCCTGGCCCCATTCGGCACCAACGTCTTGCAGGACCTCGGGCCAAACCTTTTCGCGCGCGACTGCAGCCATCGCTGCCAAATCGTCGGAACTTAGCTCGGCCACGGTTGCACCCAGCTCATCTACAAGGCGCTGCTCGTTCTTGCCCTGATCCGCTTCGGCCACTTCCCAACGGGTCGCCTCAAATGCGGCGGCCTGTTCTTTCAGGGCTGCCTGATCTTCGTCGGACAGCTCTGCGAGGCTTTCATTGGATATGATCATGTACCAAACCTCAAAGTGGGTGTTGGCCGGAATGTAGGTTTTGGTCACATCGCGGAACGAGGCATAGTAGCCTTCGGCACCCGACCCGATCACACCATCAACCACACCGGTTTGAACGGCGGTAAAGGCTTCCGAGAACGGAATGGGTGCCGGAATGTACCCGAGGGCTTCGCCGGTCAGCTGGAAGCTCTTGATGCCAGGGACACGCACTTTGATACCGTTTGGTTCAACCGAACCCGCATTGGCGTTCTCAACGTTCAACGCGATGCCGCCAAAATAAACCGGATAGGCCGCCAGCATGGTGATGTCCTGCTCGGCATAGAGACCAGCCATCACATCACGCACAACGCCACCCGGGCCATAGACCGCGCGGGCCTGATCCCAGTTGCCTGCGAGATAAGGGAACGAGCTGATCTGCATGCGGCGGTCCGCAGCTGTCGCGGCGGGCTGTGTCGCCATGTCGATGGCGCCAACGCTTATTCGCTCCTGCACGGTTGTATAATCTCCCAGCGCCGAGGCCGGGAAGAGGTTGATCGTTACGTCACCGCCCGTGGCCTTATCAACAGCGGTGGCAAAGGCGCGCAGTTCCACGTCTATCGTGGCGTCCTGCGGGCGCACGTGGCTCATTTTCAGATCGGCCGCCGCGGCGTAGCTGCCGAGTGTCATGAGGGCGACCGTTGCCGTGGTCAGGAATGCATGTTTCATTTGGTTTGCTCCGTTTTGAGTTGCATTTTTGTTAAGTCAGGGCGCCACGTCGTATCCGAAGAAACGTGGCAGGAAGAGGGACAGGTCCGGCCAGAGCGACGTCAGAAAGACCACGGGCACATAGCCGAACAATATGAGTTTCATGGCAGGCGGGATCACCTTGGTGACCTTCACATTGCCGATCCGCGCCCCGAGATAAAGGATCGAGGCATAGGGCGGTGTCACGCCACCCATCGCAGTGTTCACCCCCATGATCGCGGCGAATTGCACGGGGCTGACACCGATGGCGTTCATCAATGGCAGCAACAGCGGTGCAATCAGGATAATCGCGGTCACGTCGTTGACCACCATGCCGACCAGAAACAACATAATGTTGATCATGATCAGCAGCAGCACCTTGTTTTCAGTGATCGAAAAGATGCCTTCGACGAGCTGTTGCGGGATGCTTTCATAGACAAACATCTGGCTGAGGATCATCGAGAACAAGATCATTATCATGATTGCGCCAACGGCTGTGGCGGCCTCTTTGCTTGCGGATAGAAAGTTTTCCCAGCGCAGTCCCTTGTAGATCAGAAAACCAACCGGCACCGCATAGATCACCGCAACGGCGGCAGCTTCGGTTGGGGTCATTACACCACCATAGATGCCGCCAAGGATGATGATCGGCATTAAAAGCGCCGGGAAAGCGTGAATACCGCGCTTCGCCACTTCACCCGACAACTCCGAGAATGACGGTTTGTCGTCGAGGATCAGGTTGAACTTGCGCGACATGACCAGGTTTATGACGGAAAATGCCGTCATGATCAGAAGGCCCGGGCCCAATGTGGCCAGAAAGCAGGCCAGGATCGAAGTGTCTGTGACCCAGCCATAGACGATCATTGTCACCGACGGTGGGATCAGAAGGCCGAGGATCGATGAATTGGCAATCAACGCGGTAGCGTATTCGCGCGGGTAGCCGCGTTTCTCCATCTCAGGAATAAGAAGGGGGCCAATTGCCGCGATCCCTGTCAGACCAGATCCGGAAATTGCACCGATCACCGCACAGGACACGGCCGCAACAACTCCAAGTCCACCACGCACATGACCGATGAAGGCGTTCACGAACCGCAAGAGCGAGGCCGCAATGCCACTCTCCGACATGATTGTGCCCGCAAGCACAAACAGCGGAATGGCAAGCAAGACAGGGTTGCCCAATTGCTGGACCCCCCAGAGCATCATGCCCTTCATGGTCACATCACCCATGAAATACATCACCATCAGGGCGGACCCGAAACAATAGGGCAGCGGCACGCCCAACGTCAGTGTGATCACCAAAAGGGCGATCGCTAAAAGGGCGATTTCAATCATGCGGGCTCTCCTGTGCGCAGGCTGCGGACATGGCGCAAAAGGTGCCACGCGGTGTAGATCATCATTAGAGCCAGACCCACGACGAGGGCGACGTCAGAATAGAAGGTGGGGATGTACAGTGTCGGGCTCTCGCGCCACACACGCCAGGCATATCGGGTGTAGTCCCACGCCCAAGACAAGAGCCACAGACCAACGATCAGGCTGATAATTTCACCGACGATGGCCAGTATGGTGTGGCCGCGTTCGGTCTTGACAAAGATTTCCAGCACATTGGCGCGGATATGTGTGTTTTCGCGGGACGCGTTGACAGAGCCGAGTATGTAAAGCCACACGGTCGGGAAGGCCATTGTCTCTTCCAGCCCCATCACCGGCAACTGCAACACATAGCGTGTTATGACCTGCACGAATTGACCCATAGCCACAGTGCAGATCAGTGCCGTCAGCAGATATTTCGAAAATTTGTCCATCTGTCCCCCGAGCCCAAGCGCAAAGACGTGCGGGCTTGGATCCAATTGACTGGACTTCTTTACATTAAATCAATTTTAAAATATCTCTGATATCATCAATTCAATTTATGTCATATGAACCTCACTTTACGACAACTTTCAACGTTCCGGGAGATCATGCGCTCGGGCTCTATCAGTCGGGCGGCCCGCGCTGTCGGGCGCACACAGCCAGCCGTATCGACCATGGTGCGAACGCTCGAGGATCAACTTGGTTTCGCGCTCTTCCTACGCACACATGGAAAATTGGTCCCGACCCCCGAAGCGCAGTTTTTTCTGGAAGAATGTGAAGACATTCTGGGGCGTCTGGAGCGCACCGAACGGACACTTGAGAGGATCAGCTCGCTGCAGTCAGGCAAACTCAAGATCGCGTGCTACCCTGCCGCCTCGAGCGTCTTTTTGCCAAGGCTTCTGACCCGGTTTCTGGATGGGCGAGACGATCTTGATGTGTCACTGATCATGCGGTCGTCGGATGTGATCGAGGATCTGGTGGCCTCACAACAATTCGACATCGGATTCTCCGAAACCCCTGTGCCCCGTCAGTCGATCGTCCAAACCGATTATAACATGGAATGCGTGTGCATTTTGCCCCCGGTGACCCGTTGATGGAACTACCGGTGGTGACGCCGGGCGATCTTGATGGGCGCCCGATGGCGGTCTTGTTCGATGAGCATTGCACCACGATACAAACCGAGACTGCATTTCGGACGACAGGTGCCAGATTCAACAAACGGTTCGAGTTACGGACGTTTCTGCCTGGCCTTGAATTTGTACGCGCGGGGGCCTGCGTGATGGTTTGCGACATGATCACAGCCTACAGCCATGTGATGCAGGGCCAGGGGTCATCTCGCCTGTCGATCCGTCGTTTCAGACCGCAAGTCTCAAGTAGCGTTTCCATCCTGACGCCAGGCTACGCAACGCGATCCATTGCAGGTCAGGCCTTTATCACCGAGCTGCAATCCGCAGTGGAGCAAATACAAATCGAGATTTGCGACGCATTGAAATAGTAAAAATCAAACTCTGACCAGTTCACCATCCGATTGCTTGAAAGACAGTTTGGGTTTGGCGCTTTTTGACAATGACCAATGTGTGCATTGGTGAAAGCCGCGTCACAACTACAAAGCAACGGCGGGTGCGAGACAATGCCGCGAAAGCAATCACTACACGTGTACAAGTCTGGGCTGTCTTGCACATTGATGGTTCTGACACGGTGTAGCGAAGAGGCGGCTTATATTTGACGTTATGAGCTTAGTTTGAATGGCCACATTTACGACATCACCTGCATCGCATTGAAGGGTATGCCGCACCCGCGAAGCGATGCTGCGTCAGCGAACTACGAAAAACAAATGGCGGCAAAGTCCGCAACTGAGACATCCGTCCAACGTGCAGCGAACGTCCGATGCTAGTGAAAGCGGTCATTTAGAGCCAAAGTTCAAATTTTCGTTGGTGAACGGCAGCTTAACGCGAAACAGCCGACACTCACCAAAATTCGCTAAGGGACCGTTCCGAGCCCATTTCGACCAATGCTGCAAACCGTTCGGATGGCGGCTTAACGTTCGAAAGCTGGTTTTGCGGCCACCGCACATCTCTGCACAGGTGGCCACACGTTAATATCACTCGCTACGAACAATCTCGCTGTAGTCGCCACGCAATTGCAGGGTCACGGTGATGTTGGCATCGTCGCGGTTGCGCCAGAACCAACCGTGATCCCCTGCGAACGGGGTCTCAAAGCTGCCTTCACCCGATGTTTGGCCACGACCTTTTTCGTAGGTCACTTCCTCACCACCTGCATGAGCGTGAAGATCAAAGTTAATCCGCCCGCCTGTGGCGACCCATGCATAGTTCATGGTGGCCCCTTCTTGCATGGTCGCTTTAATCTCTGTGAACTCACCAGGGGCGAGGGTGAAGGTGATCTCGTCCTGCCATGCCTCTTGTGCGTCAGCCGTGGAGACGAACAGACCGAAGATGTCATCCATCAGTGATGAGGAGTCATCACCGCCGTGCAGTGCTTCATCTGCTGCTGCTTCTGCGGCAAGCTGCTGCTTGATCTCACCCATCTCGGTTAGACCAAGAATGCTGCCAATGCCGGTTGGGTCGGTGCCGTATTCTGCAGGCAGGTAGACCATCACGCCGATGGCCACGGCCCCGATGGCTGCGAGGATCGTGGAGCGGCGCAGTTGTGCCTTTGTCGGGAGGTCTTCGATGTTGGGTTTTGGTGCGTTGTGCATTGATCTCTCCAATCTTTATATGTTGGCGACGTAACCTGCGATCTGCTGATAGGTTAGCAGAAGGCCAAGGAATACCATGATGATGTTTGCGACAGATGCCTGATGCATGAAGTTGGGACTGCGACGCCAATATCCCATGACGATCAGGATCACGAACAGCGCGAGAAGTTGCCCGACCTCAACGCCCACGTTGAAGGACAGAAGGTTGGCCAGCAGCCCATCTTCGGCGATCTGGTATTCGAGGATTTTGGACGCCAGACCTGTGCCGTGGAACAGGCCGAAGATCAGCGTTGCCGCCTTTGTGTTGGGCTGGAATCCGAACCATTTCTGGAACGCCCCGAGGTTGTCGAGTGCCTTGTAGACGACCGACAGGCCGATAATGGCATCGATGATGTAGGCGTTGATGCCCCAGCCAAACCAGACACCCAAGAGCATGGTAATAGAGTGGCCAATGGCGAAAAGGCTGACGTAAATCGCCACGTCCTTCATCTGGTACAGGAAGAACACGACGCCGAGCAGGAACAGGATATGGTCATATCCCGTCATCATGTGCTTCGCGCCCAGATAGATGAACGAGATGATATGCACCCCGAAAATCTCTTGAATGTAGCCCGCATCGCCGGGAGTTACGTCATGAGCATAAGCCGAGGTCGCGAATGCCATGAGCATCAGGACGACGGCGGTGAAAATGGTCAAAGGCTGGCGCATTGGATGCGTCGACTGCCCCGACCGATAGGATCGGTTTGGTAACATTTGGATTTTCCGTTTGTTGAATGTGATGATTGAGAACGCCCAGTTGGGCGCAGCATCACACGCGTGGCGGTCGATCTAATCCGTAGTCTCGTCTGTCAGGCATGGCACTGTTTGCCATTGCCCAGCTTGTGCTGGTTGGCATCACAGAACCTGACGGATCGCGTGGCGGCAAAAACGCGATGTTGTGATCGTGATCGGCGACCTCATGGCTGTGGCCATGGTAGGCATGTATCAGATCAACGATGTCCTCGTGGGCGTGACCATGTTCTTCGATCTCTGCGTGGTGTTCCGCGACGATTTTGGCGAGTTCTGTGAAATCATGGGTGACCGAACGGGAATTGGCAGAAAGAAGCATAGCAACCGCCAAAGCGATGGTCAGCAAGCCTTTCAGGTATCCCGTGATCCGCCGTGTCATTCTGCCTGTTCTCATGGGTCTTGGCCCACTTGTCTGATCCCCCCTAGGGGGTTACTTCTGTCATATGACAGAACACATACCTCATGCAACCCATCCGGCAATCGTCAAGCGGCTGAAACGTGCCAACGGCCACTTGGCCAGCGTCATCAAGATGATCGGGGACGAGCAGCCCTGCGTGGATATAGCCCAGCAACTCCATGCGGTGGAGAAGGCCGTTCAGCAGGCCAAGCGCACGCTGATTCAGGACCACATTGACCATTGCCTTGATGCCGCACTGGTGCGGGCGGGTGAGACCCCCGTCACGGCAGAGTTCAAGGCGATCACCAAGTATCTTTAGGGAACCCCATGCTCTCCGTCCTCGCAGACCGCACCTATCGTCATCTGTTTCTGGCCCAGATCGTGGCGCTGCTTGGCACCGGCTTGGCCACCATTGCTTTGGGGCTTCTGGCCTATGATCTGTCGGGGGAACGGGCCGGACTGGTACTGGGTACGATCTTCACCATCAAAATGGTCGCCTATGTCGGCATAGCGCCCATCGCAGGAGCCTTCGCAAACCGCTGGCCGCGCCGGACCATGCTGGTCAGCCTCGATCTGGTCCGCGCGGCAGTGGCCCTTTGCCTGCCGTTCGTCAGCGAGGTTTGGCAGGTCTACGTCCTGATCTTTGTGCTGCAATCCGCATCGGCTGCGTTTACGCCGACGTTTCAGGCAACGATCCCTGATATTCTGCCCGAAGAAGATCGCTACACCCGCGCCTTGTCCCTGTCGCGTTTGGCTTATGATCTGGAGAACATCATCAGCCCGATGCTGGCTGCGATCCTGCTGACCTTTGTGAGTTACCAAGCCCTGTTCCTCGGCACCGTGATTGGATTTGTCGGATCGGCCCTTCTGGTCGTGTCGATCCTGCTACCCAGCCCGCAACCAACAGCACCAAGGGGCATCTATGACCGCACCACACGCGGATTGCGGATTTACCTTGCGACGCCGCGCCTTCGCGGGCTTTTGTCGCTCAACCTAGCCGCAGCAGCAGCAGGTGCGATGGTGTTGGTAAATACGGTGGTGCTGGTCCGCGCCGATCTGGGGTTTGGCGACAAACAGGTGGCTATCGCCCTTGGTGCTTTCGGTGGCGGGTCAATGCTGGCAGCCCTTTTGCTACCTCGACTTCTGGACAACCGGCCAGACCGCCCAGTGATGATCGGCGGCGCAAGTGTGCTGGTCGCATCGCTGTTGGCATTGTCTCTGACGACGCTCGCATATGACACCCATTGGACACCGCTTTTGCTAGGCTGGTTCATCATCGGGATCGGGTATTCCACCGTGCTGACACCTTCAGGACGGTTACTCAAACGCTCCGCTCATCCCGAAGACCGGCCTGCCGTCTATGCAGCACAATTTGCACTGTCTCATGCATGCTGGCTAGTGACATACCCGCTCTCAGGCTGGTTGATCACCGTTTCCGGGCCGACTGTGGCATTTGCCGTGTTGGCGGTACTTGCAGGCGTCGGTGTGGTCTGCGGTATAGCTCTCTGGCCGCAAGAAAGCAGTGAACCCGTTACACATTCGCATGACGACCTACCGGGAGATCACCCACATGTCAGGGATGGACGAACGCATAGTCATCCGATTGTTATCGATGACTATCACCCACACTGGCCTTAAGTGAGGGAAGCTGCATCCAGAGCCGGATAACAGTGGAAAAAGATTCTATCTGCGATGTTAAAGTGGCCATTGGCGCAACCGCAGCAAAATGTTGTTTTGTCCGCACTGTGTGAGTTCATGCACCGAGCAGCGAAGGACAGCTATCGCAATTTCGAACCGTCAGCGACATGTCCGCTTCGGGCCGGGAGCAGTCATTGCTTGCTTTGGAGAAGACAGCAGCAAAGTCCGCAGAGCAGACACCCACCAAAATCCTGCGAACGTCTGCACTGAGCTTGTTGTGCTGCATGGGCCTTCCGACCACGACAAATGCCCGCACACTACCGCCCAGTTTCACAATCGCCCGCGCGGCGTTCACTCCTCCTCCGCCCGGATCAATCTGCGGCGTTCGACTGTATAGCTTCGGCCCCGGAGTTACACGCTCTATTGAGGTTGCAAAATCGACCGCAGGTTTGAGGGTGATTGTCAGAATTTCATTTGAAATCAGGCTGCTCTAATGTTCTTGGTTTTATACTTGCTTATTACCGTTTTAGTATTCTGCGAAGTGACCGTTTAACCGATGCAACGCAGTTAGCCCAACTACAGCATGATTTTCTAGTCTCCAGAGCAACAAACCGAACCTGGCCACAACGGCAGGTTTAATCCAGAGCAAGCATTGGCGAAAATCGCATTTTTACGCAGGTTGCGTACCGGGCGGCGACCGGTCCAAATTCGGCTCCGGTTTCCCGACCTTCGGCGTCGGCAGTTACACCAGCCAGTGGTGGGTGTTTCAAAATGATCACGGTGCCATTGCCGCCTGCTGCGTGCACGGCCAACCAAACTAATTCGAACTCGTTTCCTACTGGACAGAATCATTGTCAATTGTGCGGCGGTGAAACTGCGCCATTCGTCTTGACCGGCGGTCCGGTTAGCGAAGGTGTCGACGCTGTCTCATCTAGGCAGGGCAGATGATGCTGCATGAAAGTTTCATGAGGTGCTTTTAGTGCCGCCGGAGTTTTTCCTTGTTGCGTGAACAGGTTCGGGCACCTTGTGCGCAAACTATCGAAACACTTCTGTATACAATTGGCCTGAAAGCAGCGTGCGAAAGTTAAATTTTAGAGTCTCCAAGATTGTTGCCTTCAGTAATGTGGTCATACTTATTGTAGAGTACAAATTGTGGCATCAGAAGCCTGGGGAGTTGTTATGGGACATTCCGACCCGTCATTCACACTTGGTATCGAAGAAGAATACCTAATTGTTGACGCTGATACACTCGATTTGGTCGAAGCCCCCGAAGAACTTATGCGGGAATGCACGGATCAACTTGGAAAAAAAGTCAGTCCAGAATTTTTAAAATGCCAGATTGAGGTTGGAACGGGTGTGTGTGCAACGATTGCGGATGCCCGAGAGGACTTGGCGCATCTGAGACGAACAGTGAAGGGGCTATGCAATTCCTACGGGCTAGAGCCAATTGCAGCATCCACGCATCCTTTTGCAGATTGGCACAAGCAGCAATTCACCGACAAGGAACGCTACCGCGCGCTCGAGAAGGACCTTGCGGGCGTGGCCCGCCGAATGCTCATTTGTGGAATGCATGTTCATGTTGGCATCGAGGATGATGATCTTCGGATCGACCTGCTCAACCAGTTTTCTTACTTCTTGCCGCATTTGCTCGCACTTTCGACCTCGTCACCATTCTGGGAGGGGCTGGAAACAGGTTTGCATTCTTATCGGCTGAGCGTGTTTGACAACCTTCCAAGGACGGGCATTCCACCTGTTTTTGACAGCTACGCTGCATACCAACATTCGATCCAGACGATCATCAACACAGGCATTATTGAGGATGCGACCAAGATATGGTGGGATCTGCGACCCTCTGCGCGTTTCCCAACTCTTGAATCGCGTATTTGCGATATCAGCCCGAGGTTGGACCACGCGATCGCAATCGCTGCGCTAACGCAAAGCCTGATGAAAATGCTGTACACTCTTGGCCGGGAAAATAAGCGATGGCGTCAGTATGACCGGTTCCTAATCGAGGAAAACCGATGGCGTGCGCAACGCTATGGCTTGCGCAGGGGGCTAATCGACTTTGGCGTTGGCGGGGTGGTGCCGTTTGACGAACTGATGCAGGAAATCGTTGATCTGGTCGCACCACATGCCGAACACTTGGGCTGCTTGGACGAAGTGACGAATGTGCGCGACATATTGGATCAGGGAACAAGCTCTCAACGTCAGGTCAGTGTTTATCACGAAGCAACCAAGAGCGGCGCTACGCGAAAAGAGGCCCTAAAGCAGGTTGTACGATCACTGATTTCAGACTTCAGCCAAGGCCTTTGACGGCATAGTATCCATACTGTTGTGTTTGAGTTTGAGAGCTTTAAAGCAGTCACCATCGAATGGCTGAGCGGTATGAATCCGCAATAAGGTTTATAAAGCAGCAAAAGGCGTTGTACTCGGATCGGATCCTTGGCGGTCAATTGCACTTGCTCCTCCCCCTTTGAAGTGGTCCGCCCCTTTAGTTGGGAAACGGAGGACCTGAGATCGCCAGTGAGAGACCCAAGCCGGAAGAGATTGTCACGAAGCTACGGCATGTTGCGGTACTTTGCGGTCGAGGAATTCCGCGCATTGATCCAATAAGGCAGGTGCAGATAACCGGACAAACGTTCTATCGCTGGCTTAAGCAATATGGCGGGATGGGAACCGAACAACTGAAGGAACTCAAACGTCTTCAGAAGGAGAATGACCGGTTGCGCAGAGCTGTTTCGGGGTTGACGCAGGATAAGCTCATCCGGTCGGAAGCTGCGCGGGGACACTTCTGAGCCCCTCTCGCCGCCCCACTGCCCGGCAGTCCTTTGCAGCGCAAACGATGTGAGGGGGCCTGTATCGATCAAATCCGCAGCACAATGTGATTGTCTGAGCGACGCGTCTGCCGTGTCCTCGGTCAATGCGAGGCGCTGCAACGAACTGCTCAACGGCGAGGTCTTCTACTCGCGCTACGTGAAGCGCAGATCATCATCAAAAATGGGGGAAACACGACAACAGCAAACGTCCGCGCAGTGCATTGGGCTACCGATCACCGGCTCCGGAAACCATCGTGCCGATAGCAACCAGGCCAATCTTGCACTGATATTCAAACTAGACCACTCAAGTGGGGCTGACCAATTTGGGACGCCACAACAACCACCGATGTCTGAGTAGGGCTCGATGCAGTCATTCGACTGTTTTTCTCTGATGACCAGTTCGTCGCACTATTCAGCCGTTCATGGCTCAAAGTTAGAAGTCGTAGTTCTGAATGATTGCTTTCCTCAGGACCGGACTTTCTGCGCAAAATGGCGCGTGGCAGTGTTTTGTCGACCTGTTGAGTCCACCGTTCGTTGTCGTCATTCGCTGCACTTCGCATGAGCGCCCGCTTTGCATATGCGAGCATTTTTAAGCAGAGATTTTTCATTTGATTGTCGCTATCCCACCATATTGTAGCCAAGAACGGCTGGCATGCTTCACAATATGGACCAAGTACTGAACCCAGATGAGTTATTTAATGAGAAAGCCAGAGACGGAGATCTGGAAACACCTTTTTACAGGTTTCATGATTTGATTCTCGCAGTCTTTCGCAGCACTGTGAGCGAAGCGTGTCGACAGTACGCGGAATACCCGCAAAGAGAACCGGATACGGGCCTCGTCCAGGATGCTGCAGCTTGGGTTCAGGAGCTCGTGATGCCTGACGTTAGCCAGAGGGATATTGCTCGAAGCATTTCGTGTTGGATCGTGTCCCAAGCTGAAATTCCAAACTCTTCGCAAAGCGACGCAACACTAGAGCGGCCCCAACAAAATCGGTTCATTGGATTTTTGTGAGCTACGAAGGGCCACAAACCTGCGCATAGGAACAGGCCTGACACATGACTGATTCTGATAAGTGCACAAATCCGATCAAAAATGTCTTGCTATGCAGGAGCCATCCAATCCTGCCGTTCGCCTTGTATTGACCAATTTTGGTCCACGTCGATTTTAATATGAGATACTTGCGCGCGACATAATAGGAAATGTGCGATCTTAATCACACACGGTTGCGTTTCGGTGATCAAGATCCAAAACTGCTAGTTTCAAAGGTTGCCGGTTTCCGGTCGTGGCGCAGAGTATTTACTGTGCCCCACGTCGCGTTCAGCCAAATTGCTACAGCAACAACCGAGCCATTATCGGCACAATAATGCTCGTTAGCATTGCATTCAATGCCATTGCAATGCCCGCATAGGCGCCAGCGACCGGGTTAACTTGAAACGCGCGGGCCGTTCCTATCCCATGGGCGGCTACTCCTGCAGCGAAACCTCGCGCGCGCCAGTCTTCGATGCGAAGCAGATTCATCATCGGTGTTACGGTGACCGCCCCAATAATCCCGGTCAATATTACAAGCACTGCCGTCAGCGCGGGGAGCCCTCCAACAGCTTCGGATATGCCAAGCGCAACAGGTGCAGTTGTGGATTTTGGTGCAAGCGACAGAATGACTTCGGCAGGAAGGTCGAAAGCACGCGCCAATAGGATCGCTGAACCAGCTGCCACAACTGAGCCTGCCAAAAGAGCCACTAGAATTGGCATAACCGAATGACGAATGGTTTCACGATTGTCCCAGAGCGGTAAGGCCAAAGCTACAGTCGCAGGCCCCAGCAGGAAATGAATGAACTGGGCGCCTTCAAAGTAAGTGGCATAGTCAGTCCGGGTTAGCCACAAAACCGGTGCAATAAGACAAACCGACATAAGAACTGGATTGGCCCAAGGCGGATTGCCGAAACTGCGCGCTACTTTATCCGCTGCAACATAAGCAATGACAGTCGCTGTCAGCCAAAGAAGTGGGGTCGTGGACAGATAGCTCCAGAGATTTGCTACTTCATTCATTCTGTCTGCCTTTTGGTCAGAAGACGCACGCCGATAAATGTGCTTACTGTGGTCAACATGGCCAACACGGTAGAAACCGTCAGAATAACAAGCAGTGCAAACCAGTCTTCTGACAGAACATCCAAGTTACCAATGACACCAACGCCCGCCGGAACAAACATAAGCGACAGGTTTGCAAGGATCACTCCAACTGTCGGCCTTAGAGTTTCACAGAGCGTTGGCCTCAGGCCCAGTAGAACCAAGAGAAGTGCCAAGCCCAGCACGGGTCCAGGCACAGACACGCCCAAACCGCGCGCGGCAATCTCTCCGATCAACTGGCAGGCGAGAAGAAGTCCGAGTGTTGGAAGCATGTTGTTCTACCATATACCTGATATGCAGTTCCATTCTGACGGTTTCTATAAGTTCCGACCAGAGCCTGTATTGGTCTGAGTTCATATCGAGTAGCTGAGACCCGTGCGACGCAATCCAAACATCGTGCAACGGCCGGTGTCCGTTATGGAAAAAACAATGTTCAGTGGTTTATTTCTGGTGGGTGTGGCCTGACTTTTCACAGCAGGCATTCTCGTTCTCAGCACGTATGTAATCGGCCAAGCCACAACCGCTGGTCTGGTTGGAACTAAAGGGCCTGTCTTGAAGCCGTCTATTTCGCTTCGCCTGCAGGACAGTCGTTCACCCTTTTACAAGTAGACAACCACCGACTAGGTAAAACCCCTGGACCGTTAGTCTGCTACAATGCCTACGACAAGGCCTTCGGTGAAGGTCAGCGCAACCTTATCGCCGGCTTCCAATTCGGCAGCAAACTCGCGACCGGCTTCTGTCTCGACCTCTATCATCTGTTCCATACCGGAGCTGTCTTTGACGGTTGCAACTGATTTGTCTGCATCAAAGGAAAGAAATTCGAGGACAAGTGTGACCATCGTGCCGGATAGCGCACCCGGCTTCTCACCTTCCATAGCCTGTCCGTCAACCTCGACGGCGCTGTCCATTTCCCCGGGATCGGCCATGCGCGCTGCAATTCCGAGCGTATAGACCGCTTTGACTTTGTCACCGGCTTTTATCTGGTCGAAGTTCACCACTTCAGGTCCCGCAAAAATGATCTCCGACTCGCCGGATGTCGAGTTGTCGAGGACAATGCGCCGTGTTTCTGCATCTACGGACCGCACAGTGGCGTCAACTTCAATGGTTACGCCGCGTTCCGCAGTTTGCGCCAATCCAAACACCGGTGCTAAAATCAATATGGCGCAAGTCAGAAATCGAATGATCATAGTTTTTCCCATCATGAATTAGGCAAGTCACCGATTTCGACCGGTGCGGAATGAAAGATGCTCATCGCAACACTTGCCACATGCGCTTTTGATACGAAAGCCTTTTGTCTGCTTCGGACTTAGTGCAGTTATTCGACCGTTTTTCTCAAACGGCAGCTTTGCCGCGCTTAGCAGTCATTCACGATCGGGAATTCGAAGTTTTGGTTCTTTATTTACGCTTACATCAGCACCGGACGTTCGCCGCACTTTGGACCAATGTCTCAGTTGCGGATAGGGTGGATGACGTTTGCTGCCAACCGTAGCGCATTACGGCAAGATGCAGAGGTTATCTTTTGTTAGGAAAAGAACCCCACCATGGAAGTTACAACAGTTGGACTGGATCTTGGGGAGGGTGTCTTCCAGGCTCACGGTATCGCTGCCGACGGGACGGTTGTCCGCGTTGACCTTTTCCATTTCGAAACCAATTGCGAGCTAGCTGCCGAGGACCGGATTGCGGACTGAGCTGTTCTTCTTGGCGGCAGTTCAGTCTGTGCTTTGTATGCACAGATCAACCTCGCCAGTATCGTTTGAGCCGATGCATATCACTTTGAAAAACAAGGTATCACTGGCCGTTTCTTTGAGAACATGACGCTATTCCAATACTGTTGAGCAGCTTTTTCGCCCACCATGATCTCCTCTTGTAAGCGACCGTGGCCATCGGCGGTCAACAACAGTCCCTTGAACAGACCGTGGAAGAACTAACGCAAATTGGTAATCTCAGCTGCGTCCACTACAAGGGCGAAGTTCCAGAAAACCGCCAATTGTTGTTCAAATTGCAGTTGGGTGTCTGTCGACAATCCTGATAGTTGCTCCACCCGAAAGCCAAAATGCTGCATACCACAATCTGCGATATAGCTCAGAAAAACTGGAAAGACCCGACGCTCCAACGCAATGGATGCGAGGCGCGCGGCTATAAGGTCAGGGTTTTTAATCGGGCTCTTTACCCGAAAGCCAATATGCGATCTTGACGGATCACTGAATTGCCAAAGTACCGAATTTGAGGGGACCGTAGCAGTATCTAATTCAACGATGTCGCAAACTTCCGATGCGTCAAAAATCGCGGCGTCAAGGTCCAATGGCTTTTGGCTCGTCAAATTCGTAAGAATGGCTTTATAGTCCTGCTTGGGGATCATCTATTCAAACCCTTCTCGATTATCCGGGCTGCCGCACGATTGCCGGATTCCGGTAGAGATTGCTCGCGCAGTGCGCAATGCAGCTTCTGTCCTTTTCCGTCGTCAATAAATGCCACTGCTTCACGTTCAAGTTTGAACAGTTCGTCTTCTTTTACAAAAACGGAGAGTCCACGCTCAGCTGCGGCGATTGCCCGACGCTCCTGATTGTCGAGGTAGGGGGCTTCTTGCGGGATGAATATCGCTGGAACACGGGCGTAGAGAAGTTCGTGAAAGGAATTATATCCTGCAGCAGAAACGCATAAATCCGCAGCCTGACACAATTCAATGGCATGGGTGGTGCGCACCACGTAACTGTTGTTCCATCCGTAGAGCGCGTTGTCGACAACTGCGTGGGGCCATACCAATACGAGATGCACGCAATTTTTTCTGCGCTCCATAGTACTGCAGAGCATCTGAATTTGAGCTGTTCGTTCAGAAGCAATGCCGCCCCCGAGCATGGTGACTGCCAAAGTATCAATAGTGGTATCGAATTCTATGCTGAGACGGTCTCGCAAGCTGAGCGCCTCAGCTTTCGTTAATTTCTTATCTTGCACGATTGGGCCTACGCAGTGGATATGATTCCCTGTCGAATACACCGAATTGAGTTCAGGAAAGACTTCATCAGGGCAAATCACTTTGGAAAATGCCCGCTCGCGCTCCAGTGCTCTTGGGTTAACTTGTTCGGATCGCCACAAGCCTCTGCGGATCCATATTGACGGGATGTTCAGACCCGAAACAAGCCGATAAACCGAGTCAAAAACATAGCCACCGTCGAACACGATTTGGTCGCCCAACCGTACCACACTGCGGAGCCTCAAGTAGTTGATCAGATCCGCAGCAAATTCATCAGCATGTTCAGAACTCCGCGGGACTAGCGGAGCACAACCAAAGTTTCTATTGCGTAGCATTCCGACACAACTTGGAAAAGCGGCAAATAATAATTTGCTGTCGGGTTTCATGTTTTCCGCGATTAATGCACATCGTTGAGCATGCCCCAGACCGTTGCCGTTGGTTGGAAAGAAAACTGTTTTTGGTGGCGCTTCGTCCGACGGCTTTTGCACTGAAGGCAAACACAAGTGTTTCTCAAAAGTGGATATGTCGAACGGTGTGAGCCAATTGCTTTTTTGTGTTCGATCACCGATTTCATAGCGGTTTTTCAAGACTGTTTGATGCAAGTAGCCGGACAGTGCCGTGGGATCGATAGGCCCTCTGAGCACAGGTGCCCCGCTGGCGGCAAAACTGGATGATTGAGTGCAATCAACCACAACCTTGCCGGCTCCCATAGCGATTATGGCGAGGCTTGCCATGCGTTCACCGGGCACATTCGGTCCCGTGAAAACAAGGACGTCAGCATAGTTTAACAGATCTGTCGGAGGTAACTCTCCATAGCTAAATACAGAGAAATCAGAAAAGCGCGACTTTGCGATAATCGCTTTTCCCTTTGAGTTTGTAAGCAGATGAAATCGGAGTGCCGGACTATAGTGCAACCCTGACAGATGGCTGAGCGATGTTTCGTGATCTTCGTCGTCGTCGTCAAATTGAAGATATACCAGCACTCTCGGCTCGGCTTTGGTGTTCTGGATAGGGCTGTCGCAGATCTCTGTAAGCAACGGCGTAACAGTTGCATAAGGCATCACCTGCCTTTGGTTCAGTGTCAGGTCGTAGACGCGCGGCTCCCGGCCGGTCGCGTAAGCAATCTTGTTTCGTGCGGTTATTTCATCCTGCAAGTCCGCGAAATGACCCAAGCCCCAGACCGTTGCAGTGTCGTCTAGGCGGATTGCGCTTAGTAAAACCTGAACATCCCCGGAAATACTATCGGCACCCACAACAACGATCACAGATGGCGCCAATCCTGTGATATCGGCTGTGTAAGGTGCCAATTCATATTTGTTTTGCCATGTGATCTCGTCTGGGACAAACCTTTGGTCAATAGCAACCCTATGCCCTCTCTTTTCAAGCTGGCATGCGAGCAACAAAAGCGCGTCAAAGTGCTTTGGAGAGACTTGACCGGAGCACAACAATATCATTTTTCAGATCCTAAAACTTGTTGCACGATGGACCCAAATAGCTTTTGGAATGCCGCCGCGGAAAAGCAATCTAGCATTTTCTGTGCCCGTTCGACGTCTGCGCGATAGCTCTGAGGGTTGGAAATATATGCTGCAATAATTGTCTGGACATCTTCGACATCTGCACCAATTACGGCACCTTCGAATGTCTCAGCGGTCTGGACGTCGGTGATCACTATTTTTCCGGCGGCAATCGCTTCAGCTATGACCCTGCCAAAACTCTCTCTCCAAGTTTGTGCCGTGTAGTAAACAAAAAAGTCGATCTTGTTGAAAAACTGAGCTGCAGTCAAAGTGCGGAATGGGTGAAGCGTCCAGTGGCTCGGGATATCGCCCATACGCAACAGATTGTCTCCACCTAGAATGACGTTGCTGTGCGCCGTTTCGGGAAAACAGACTTTCATGACATCAAAAGAGGGGAATTTTTCAAATCCTGGACGCGACAGGCGGCCACGTCGATCTGTCGGTACAAATCGCGGCTTCAACATTTCAAACTCGCAGACATTGAACCAGTTTTCGGGCAGGATTTCCCAGCTTTCCAAATCGATGGCCGCATCGACCCATTCCTGAACGGTCTTGCGATTATAATTGGATATCGGAGCGATGGTGCGTTCCAACACAATCGAATTGGTTGCAATCATTGACAGGCATTTTGCGACATCAAATGCCGGCTCTCCGCCCGGGCGCAGAAAATTCTCGTGGGTTACGACAATCAAGTGTCGCGCAATTAACCTGGGCTCCATTTCATCCTGAAATTTGAGGCACGACGGATTTTGGAATATTACGATGTCGGCAGCGATCTCCACGCTGTTCCACTTGAGCGGAATGTCCAGGCGTATGAGGACTTCGCTTAACTGTTGTGCCGCGCGGCGGCCTGAAAACATTTTTGTTTCAATCGCGTGTACTTCGATTTGCGCTAGGCTTGCCACGGCTTCCAGCTCAGCTGCGACAGCGGACGAGGTCCCCCCCGGGAAACGAGGATCGATGACGTAAGCTACCCGAGGCACAGTATTTGAAAGGCGCGCATTCTTCATTTCATTAGTAGATGCTCACCCCTGCGCCAGCCTCAGAATTCTGTTGTGGTGACACCGGGGGCAGGGGGCGCATTGAATACATTCAGCTGGCCGCTTTTGACGTCATTGGTGAACGTACGCAACTCGCCGGCCAAGGCGCTGGTCCCGGTTGTCAGGCGCGGGTTTGCTTCGATGTAGTTATAAAGCGCGCGCCAATTGCCAGTCTCAATAAGTCTGTCAATCGTAATCAAGTCTTCCAGTGTTGGCTCCGATTCCGCATTTGATCCCATCAGGATCATCACTGTCACAATCGCAAGCAGTTTATTATTGGCCACGCTGCCGTCCTTAGTTTACGCCCTTCTGTCTATAGGGGTCATCTAAATTGAATTCTTCATAGAGATCATTGAGATGATCCGAACTGCTCTCCACGCCGAAGGCTGCCTACGATACTGCGCTCGAGCCGAGCTTTTTGGTTGGCCCGGCGCTGTGCAGCAGTAAATCTCTGTTTGGTTCCAGCTGTTCTGCTTGCTCCTTTGCCCCGGCCTTCTAAATATACTTCGATCCGGCCCCCAGGTGGAGGGTTCCGGACACCGGTGAAGTCCCGAGCGATGCCCCCGACTTCCGAGGCAACAGCCAACGCCGCGTCCTTGTCCTGCGATCTGTAGTATCGAACGTGAGTTTGCGATACACGGTAATTCACTCTATTGACAGTCGACGCAGAGAAACCAGTCGCATCCAAAATTTCCTTATTGCTCTCAATGCTATCCTCTTTGATGCTTGTTGGAGCGAAAGTGACCAGCTTGATGCGGCTTGCTGTCTCTGGATCAAACCCAAGTTTAGATGCCAGAGATCTGCTTTGTTCGTGCGCGCGACCCACTTGTGGCAAACGTGGTACCTCAAAAGTGGTTTCTCCAACTGAGGGAATGCTTGTCGAAAATCGTCTCTGCGGAGGCGGTGCTATGGACGAAATAATCGACAAAACATCGTCGTCGGCAAGTGAGGCCACGGTAAACTGGGGCAATCCTTTATCAAATACCGAGAGCTTTAGGGGCCGTTGGCTAAAAACTTGAGGAACATCACCCGGTTCACCTTTGTGAAGAACAGGGGCCGACGCGAGTACAGGCTGTGCGCTTCTTGCCTCATCCTTGGAGACAAATATCAGGTTCTTGCCATGATCTAGAAGCGGCGGGCTCAAGCTGGCCACAGTCACCATCGGGTTGACGTTGCTCGTCTCTGGCAAAACGAAAACCTCATCGCGCGATGCATTGTTCGCAGACGGTGGCTCGGGGATGACAGAGAGATACTGGGGGTTTTCAAACACCGCCGAAAAATCGTTAGGCTGAAAATCGTTCTGTGAAACCTGTTCAAATTCTACTCCTGCGGAAACAAGTCTCGGTCCGCGCGACTTCACCGGCGCAATCATCTTATCGGTTGGCAAGGGCGAATAGAGATACACAGGTGGAAATTGCCCGGGTATCAGAGTGTCGACGTTGGTATAAACGAACAAAGCACTGGATTCTGGCTGCTCAATGGCTGCAAAGCTAAAGGTCATATTCGGTTGGAGTTCCGGCCCCGCAGCGAGAATGGGTGTTTCGGGTTCCTTTTCTTCCGGTGAAGAAGTGTTGAACGATAGCCAACCCATGCCGGCGATCGCTCCAAAGCTCAAAACGACCCCCGAGCCGAGACCAAAAAAACAGGCAAAAGCTATTATGGCAACGGCCGACAAAGGCTGTCGGCGCGCTGTAGAGGGCGTCGGCCCTGTCTCTTCTTCGGATATGGCCGTCTGACCAAGTGTATTTTCCAATGGGTGGGCGGGTTCGTCCGGCACTGTGACGCGTTCTGCGTCGTCGTCAAAGCCAAGAACTAGCCTCCCATGCATGCCTTTTTTAACCACATACAGAGGTTCGCCCGGTGTTTTTCTTGCAATTTGCCTTTAGCTTTTAGCACTTTTTCGCGCGCAGCACGCGCAACAGCAAGTCGTGCTTCCAAGCTGCTTTTATACTCCAAATCGTCCATAGGGGACGTAGGATTTTCATTTTGATTTTGGTCGCCACCGAGATCGTCGTTGTCGTCAAAACCTGACATATTCACAGTCCCCACGAGGCCTTTTGTAATAGTTTAAACGAATCCAAAATATTTATCCAACATGTTAAGGAAAATTAGCCTTTTTGCCAATTGCAGATGATTAAACAGCAACTATTGAGTGGCATTTAGTGTCTGGACAACTTGCCGGCTGGCAAGTTCTTGTTTCGATGATTGAATAAATCGCGTAACCTACACCTTTAGAAAATGTTTATACCAAGAGGTGGGAATGGACGGCGCACCAACCAACGACGAACGGTATATTGAGATCAATCATTCCGATCCGAAATATGCCCGGATTGTTGTGGTGGATTGGATGCTTGGCAATTCGTGCAATTACGCGTGCAGCTATTGTCCAACGTCTCTGCATGACGGCTCTGTACGTTGGCAAAAAACCGACGATATTTTTGAGTTATACGACCAGATGCAGAAGCACTATGTCGAGGCTGGCAAAAAGCTGGTTTGGCTTCAGTTCACGGGTGGCGAACCGACGATGCACCCCCGGATCATTGATCTGCTAAAACGAGCATCAGATTTGGGTTTCAAAGTAAGCCTTATTAGCAACGGTTCGAGAACGATGCGATTCTGGGAAAAAATAAGAGGGTGTCTGGATAACGTAATTTTAACATATCACAACGAATTCGCGCATCTGGACCATTTTATCAAAGTTGGCCAAATGCTGAGTGAGCAAATGGTTGTGCATATTAATATCACGATGCACCCGGACCGATTTGATCAAACAGTTGATGAAGCGAAAGAACTACGCGCTGCACTTCCTTCGGCCTCGATTTCACTCAAGCCCCTGCGAGTTGATTTCCAATCAAACCTTTACGAATACTCGGATGATCAAAAGCGAATTCTTGGGCAAAGCATGCCTCCGACGCAAAAGGCTGAAGGTGACAAGCCCCGCGCAATGATGCGTGCCAGCACGCAATATGGCCAGCATGACGTTCTTCGTGGCAATGATTTTATTCTGCGCGGCATAAATCGCTGGAAAGGGTATATGTGCAACGTTGGCTTGGAGTCTCTGCGCGTAAAAGGTACTGGCGAGGTGTACCGTGGGGTTTGTGCAGTTGGTGGTCGCATCGGTTATCTGGGCGAGAAAATTGATCTGCCTCAAGTTCCCATCCGGTGCTCGAAGGATCTCTTGTTCGTGTTTGGCGGATATTTTGACAAGCAAGCAACTGAACGAAGGCGATGACTCTTCGGTTCAGGTCTGAATATCAGACAGGACAAATTCTGGTTATCGAATTGAATGAACGCTACCAAGGTCAACGGCATCTGACTGAAACCGATCATCCGATAAAATTTTCAGTAACTGCGCATGTTGTGGATGATCGGGCGAGCAGATGTCCTGCATCCTGAACTCTTGTGGCGTAACATGCCCCCAATTCCGCAATCTCAGGAAATAGACACCGTCTGCGTCCATCTCCTTTGCAAGATCAATAAATGCCGGCATTTCAGCAAAGTTAGCAGTCTGGACGACAAAATCGAACCGAAGCGTGTCAATCTTGCCGCTTGCATTCAAGGCGCCAAGAAAGCGAAGGTTTTCTCTTAAAATACCAAAATCGCCACCGCGGCGCAGGACGCTATACGTGCTCGCTTTTGCTGCGTCGATTGAGACCCAAACAGAAGACACGCTTTCCCACAAGTCTAGATCGTTCCAAGCTTTTTCGTTGGCCAGCAACCCGTTTGTGTGTAGCTGGAGGCGCCGTATTTTGCTATCCGTTGCGGTAAGACGTGCCAGAAGATGCCTGAAGTGGCGGCTTCCGAATGGATCGCCTGACCCGGTTACTTTGATCTTTCGTGCGTTTTTGACCAATGGAAACAAATGTTCTTCGAAAACTCTGTTGAGCTGGTCAGTTTCTTTATGAGGCAAGTTGATTAAGCTGGTACGGCAACTCGGGCACGAGATATTACAAGAGCGGTCGTGCGATAGAATAACGCGTTCAGGCCCTTTCTCCAGTCGCAGTGATCGATTCTGAAGAAGTGTTTCGCGCGCTGGCAGTTTGCGTCCGGCAATTGCGGGGCAATGCCACCTGCTGCAGTGGGAGAAGTCACCGTCCAGAACAGATCGTCTTATTTCCAACGCCCTTTTTGAATTCCAAAAACCATCTGGTTTAGGGTCATCTAAGCGTCCGATCGGCACCGGCTGCCAGGCGGAGCAACAAAAGTGCACTTCGCCGTTTACCCGGGATTCCATTTCTCGGAAGGGAGCTCGGCACGTTCGGGTCCGAAGCCAGCGATCTGTTTCTGTTTCAAGACTGGATGATTTCTCTCGCGCTGCATCAATTAGTCGTTGAGCCAGAAGATCATGATGGTCGCGGCTCACGATTTCCCTTCCGAGGGTCTCCGTTGTTTCCCAGTCTTCGTAAGTCAGAGCGAGCCAGCCAGCCACCAAAACCACGACCGTTGAAAGATTTGTCGCCTCGGCTCGCGCCGACGCTATAAAGGTTAACTGCTCGTCTTCACCAATTTCTTCTTTGATGGTTTCTGTCAGTTCAGCCACATACCCCAAAGCGTTATTATCGGTGCCGTCCAGCAGCCTGCGCCGTCGGAGATAGGTTGGGTTTTTGTCAGATAAACCCTTGAAAATCGCCTCTGCAGCGAGCTTCGGGCCCATGTCAGCAACCTGCTTCTCATTTTTTAACAGCGACATCTTCAAGTCCTACTGAATCACTGATGTGTGAAGATTATCGCTCACGATCTGTCATCAGAGACACAAACGCAAGATAGATGAATAATCGTGTGGGTCTTGTCAGAAGGATTTGGGTTGAGGCGGGCAGGGTGGTTTCATAACCTTCACTCATGACGAAAAGCGACCCGTTCAAGTACTTTCACAGCAGCCCCGAGGTCATTCGCCTGGCGGTCATGATGTACGTCAGATTTCCGCTCTCGCTCCGAAATGTGGAGGATTTGCTCTACGGGCGCGGGATCGACATCAGTTACGGAACTGTCCGTTTCTGGTGGAACCGCTTTGGCCCGATGTTCGCGGCAGAGATCCGAAAAAACAGGGTCAGCCGGATGCGTTCATACTCGAACTGGCAGTGGCATCTGGACGAGGTCTTCGTAAAGATCAACGGCGAGACGCACTATTTGTGTAGGTGATCGATCATCAGGGCGAGGTGCTGGAAAGCTACGTCACCAAGCGCCGGGATCGCAAAGCCGCATTGAAATTTCTCAAGAAATCAATGGAGCGGCACGGCCGCCCGAATATCCTGGTGACCGACAAACTCCGATCCTAAGGAGCGGCAATGAAGGTTGCCCATATATTCCGCGCTCAGTGTGTGCTGTCAAATGCAAGGCTTCTTGCGATTTGCCTAAAAGCATTGTTTCGACAAGTTTTTGCACGCGCAAGGCCTCCTTCGGGGTTGCCAGCCGGTTTGGTTCTTTTGCGATACAGATCAAAAGTTCGTCGAGTTGCGCCTTGAGGCTGACGGCACGGGGATCAGTCGGGCGCGCGCAGGTTTCCGCGAAAGGGCCACCATCAGAAACAGCATCCACGTAAAAATCTGTAATGCGCCTACTGGTTCTGGAGCCTTTGATTGTTAATTCCTGACGATCCGGTTGAGCACCACCGACGCTGGCCATGACGGTGACGGGTCGTCCGTCATCTGTTTCCAAACGCGCTAGCATGTGGGTCTTGCAGAGCTCCTTTCCGGCGGGATACGACGGACGCGCCCAGACCATGGAAAGTGGTCCGAGAATACGCTCTGAGAAAAATAAAAAATGGGAAATGACCTCGCGTGTCATGCCACCTTCGTCGCGAAACCGCAGCCAATCCGCTGTCTTTTGCCATGCGCGCGGCCATGCCGCGTAGGTTGCGATAATGTCCACCCCGACCACGTCCCCCAATGCGCCGCTGCTGGCAGCCTCCTGCACATCGGTCAATGCGGCTCCGGCAGCCTGCGTAAAGTTGACCGCCGCTGGCACCCCAAGGTTTCCCAACTGTTTGACAAGGTCTTCACTCTCCGCAGTATTCAAACCAAGGGGCTTTTCCAGAAAGACGGCCTTGCCCGCTGCCGCGGCTTTCAGGGCGTAGTCTTTTCACGGGGCAGGGGGGCAGGCAAGGTAGACAAGGTCTGCTTTGGCAATCGCCTCCTCCGCTGAGCCCGTAATCACGGCTTCGGGGGCGAGCGCCTGAGCGTCTCGGCACGCATCGGGGTCCGGGATCCCAAATTGCTCGGGTTGATAGGCCGTATGCCGCACCATGTGCTCCAGCATCCTGCGCCCCATGATCCCTATCCTCGCGCAAGACCAGCCGGAAGGTTCCTTGCAGCGCCGTCTCGATGGCCGTGACGCAGACCTCGCCGTCGCCTTGAGCCGCATGCCCGTCACCGCAGGAAAAAAGCGCTCCTTCCACAAATACCGGGAGGTAGAGTTTTGTGCCTGCTACCAGTTCTTTGTTGTCGAGATTGCCGCCATGTGCCCTGGGTTGTATCGTGGATAGCAATTCGTACGACGAACAGTGAATGGCTTTGCGCAGCTGTGTGGTGCCAAGTTGCGGAAATCCAATCGTAAAGATTATAGGCCCGGAAAGTCCGCATAAACGAGGGCATGATCACTTGCATGGCTACGGCGTTGCTGTGCGTCACCAGAAGCAAGAGTACCCGGTTCAGAGAGGTATCGGGTCATTCCGGTTCGGACAATTTGCGGAACGACCTTGGGGTATTCCTGAGCCAATCTTGGGGATAGGAAAATCCGGTCGGGTCGTGAGTGAATATGCGTGTCCGGCACTTCGAAGGTCCAGTCATTGCCGCGTGGCAGACGATCCAACAGGTCCTCTGAAAAGCCTTGCTTCAAAGGCGCAAGCGCCGACAGGTCAGAACCATGGCCCCAGGAGGGCTCATTGAAATCTCCTACAATCATCCATCGCTCGTCTTTAGGCTCCGGAAAACTGCGCTCAACAATCTTCCGAACAGCGCGCGCCTCGGCCTCCCGTACAATTTGCGCCTTTTGGACATCCGGATAAGGTGCCTTGAAGTGGCAAACAAACAGCGTGAAGGATTTCAATTCCAGTTGCAGGCAATCTCGGCGAAAGAGCGGATAGTTCTGAAGGTCCTCGGGCAAATTCGTTAACCCGAAATCTAGTCCGGTCATATCCGCATGGCTTTTGATATGAGTTGGCTGTCTTTTAGAAAGGACAGCCACGTCGAGACCTCGGCCATCATTCCCTGGCAGGCAAATCCGGGCCGGATAGGGAGGTGACCCGGCTTGAAGCAGGAACTGTTCATGGAAGAAATCCAGAGTCTGGATATCGAACACTTCTTGAAGCGCAAGAACGTCAGCCTGTACGTTTGCGATGACTTTTGCAGTCAATTGTCGATCAGCGATATCCTGATCGATTGATCTTGGCCGAACGTCAAAGTCCTGATCTACGGCACCATCAAGAACAAGGCGTCCCTGCCTTTGGCGCAGTCGCAGATTTTGGACGTTGAACGTGGCGAGACGCATTCACGGACCCTTTGGTCATTCAGGCTTTCCTAGGTTACCCGAAATTGTTGGCGTGACCACGTTTGACGCCAAGTATTTATTTACAAAACCGTCTGCTGATAAGCGTGACAATATAAAGACATCCCAATCTTAAGCCTGCGGTGGATTGGTGATGGAAGGTGACGATGCTATCAACACTCACAGCTTGGATGGGACCGCCATGTCAATTCTTCAGATCGCATCACTACTTATCGTGCTTGCAGGAGCCTTCGGAGCAATAAACTATCTGTTCCTGAAGCTGCCATCGGCGATCGGAATTCTTGTGGTGGCGCTGGTCGCTTCTTTCGCTGTAATTGCCACGGATGCGCTCTTTCCAATTCTAACAGTTGAGGAACAGATCCGCGCGCAAGTGATCGAACTGGAGTTCTCTGAGGCGCTGTTGGAAGGTATGCTGGGCCTCCTGCTGTTTGCCGGTGCTCTACACGTCAAACTGTCCGATTTGCGCAAGGCTTGGCTGGTCATTTTTCTGATGGCGACGATCGGCGTGGGGGTTTCAACCGCTATTGTTGGTTTCGGCTTTAGCTGGATCACAGGGATGCCTTTAATGGTCGCACTGGTCTTTGGTGCACTGATCTCGCCGACCGATCCGGTTGCGGTGCTTGGTGTGCTTAGGGAAGCCGATCTGCCGAAGTCGCTTGAAACCAAAATAGCTGGGGAAAGCCTCTTTAACGATGGTGTCGGCTACGTCGTCTTCCTTGTGCTCGTTGGATTTGCCTTTCCGACTGAGAGCGGCCATGGCGCAAGCCTCACTGATGCCGGGATGTTGTTTATTCAAGAAGCGTTGGGCGGGGCGATCCTGGGATTGGTCCTTGGCTGGCTGACCTTTCGGGTCATGCGGCAGATCGATGACTATTCCTTGGAAGTGCTGATCACCCTCGGCCTTGCATTTGGAGGCTATGAGTTGGCTGTCTGGCTTCATGTCTCGGCACCGATCATGGCAGTCTGCGCGGGGCTTCTTATAGGCGACATCGGGTCCAAACACGGCATGTCTGAAGAAACCCGCCAATACGTCGAAGCCTTCTGGAAGTTGGTCGATGAAATCCTGAACGCTGTGTTGTTCCTGATGATTGGGTTTGAGGTCTTCGCGATTGCGTTTCAAATGGACTTCCTGATCGCGGGTTTCATGGCCATTGGGCTTGCACTCTTCGCACGGCTTGCGGCCGTTGCCATCCCGGTGCTGATCCTGAAGCCCTTTCGCACATTCAGTAGGGGCGTTATCCCAATCATGACTTGGGGTGGCTTGAAGGGCGGTATTTCCGTCGCACTGGCGCTGTCCTTGCCTGACAGCGAGTGGAAGCCGCTGATTCTGACAGTCACCTATATTGTGGTCATTTTCTCAATCATTGTGCAGGGACTTACCGTAACACGCCTTGCAGAACGGGTCGGGCGCGCGCCAGAATTGCCCGGCAACTGATAAGTTGTTGAGTAGGGCGCTATGCTGTTTGAAAGGTCTGTTTCAATCGATCCGTGGTGAAATGGATCTGAGCCTGTTTTCTTGGCTGGCGAGTTGACCTGCCTTGATGTGGCGTTCAGTTTCGACCCGATCAGGCAACGAGGAGAGCACTCATGAAATCCGAAGAACGGCGCATGCGCCTGCCAGGTTTGAAAGGGCTGCGCGTGGCCGTCACTGCAGGCGGAGCAGGAATAGGCCTTAACATCGCGCGTGAACTTGTAGGGCAGGGCGCTCGCGTTGCCATATGCGACGTGGACGCAACTGTGCTTGAAGCCGCAGCGCAGGAATTGGACGTAGAAGTCGCATGTATCGCAGATGTCTCGGACAACGCTCTGGTCAAAGAGTTCTTTTCGGAAGTCGAAGCAAAGATGGGAGGGCTTGATGCGCTTGTGAACAATGCCGGGATTGCAGGCCCGACTGCAGGCGTTGAAGACATATCTCCTGAAAGCTGGGCCCGTTGCATTGACGTATGCCTGACAGGCCAGTTTCTATGTGCGCATCATGCAGTGCCACTACTGAAGGCGGCTGGTGGCGGTTGTATCGTCGGGATGTCATCTGCTGCCGGACGCTTCGGGTATGCCTTCAGAACCCCTTATGCTGCTGCAAAATGGGGTGTTATCGGATTGACGCAGAGCCTCGCCAAGGAGTTGGGGCCGCATAACATTCGAGCCAACGCGGTCTTACCGGGCATCATTGAGGGGCCGCGCATTGAAGGTGTTATAGCAGATCGTGCGAAGCAGACAGGTGTCACCAATGCAGAAATGAAACAGGAGTATATCGACCGTGTTTCCCTACGCCGCATGACGCCGCCCGAAGATGTGGCCGATATGGTTGCGTTTCTTATTTCAGACGCTGGCAAGAACATATCCGGTCAGTCTTTCCCGGTCGATGGAAACGTTGAGTCTCTTTAGTACACCAGCACTCTTTCTTTGGTCATAAGGGATACTTTCAACATCTAACCTGCGATACTGAGTCTCTGGACGGTGTTGAGATGAGGGGGAAGTCGACGTGAGCGAACCGCGGAAGGTTATTATCACCTGCGCTGTGACGGGCGCAATTCACACGCCTTCGATGACACCCCACTTGCCGATTACTGCTGACGAGATTGCCGAAGCGGCAATCGGAGCGGCTGAGGCAGGCGCCGCCATTTTACATCTCCATGCGCGCAACCCTGAAACAGGACAGCCCGACCAATCACCTGAGGCATTCGCCGGGTTTCTTCCGCGTATCAAGCAGGCGACCAATTCTGTTGTGAACATTACGACTGGCGGGTCGCCTTATATGACGGTCGCAGAACGTGCCAGACCTGCAGCACAGTGGCAGCCTGAAGTTGCGTCTCTGAACATGGGATCCATGAATTTCGGGTTCTTCCCACTTCTGAACAAATACAAAGAGTTCAAATTTGACTGGGAAAGGGAGCATTTGGAAGGCTCTCGAGACTTGGTATTCCGTAACTCATTTCAGGATATCGAGTATGTGCTTGAGACATGCTACGGAAACGGCACCCGCTTTGAATTTGAGTGCTACGACATTTCGCACCTATACAACCTTGCACACTTTGCCGAGCGGGGGCTGGTAAAACCACCGTTTTTTGTTCAATCGGTCTTTGGGTTGCTGGGCGGCATAGGCACGCACCCGGAAGACGTGATGCATATGAAGCGGACTGCGGACCGTCTTTTTGGGAAAGACTACCGCTGGTCTGTTCTTGGCGCAGGGGCCAATCAGTTTCGGATCGCAACGCAGGCTGTGTCCATGGGAGGCAATATCCGCGTCGGGATTGAGGATAGTATCTGGATCGCGCGCGGGAAGCTCGCGGAAACAAATGCACAGCAGGTCATGAAAGCTCGTTCCATCATCGAAGGGTTGGGACTTGAAATTGCGACAGCCGACGAGGCGCGAGAATTACTGTCACTCAAAGGCGGTGACAGGGTTAACTTCTGAGACAGAAGTCAGTGAAAGACGGTGCAGGTTTAGCAATTGGGATTTGTGATCTGGTGTGCCTTCTATACGTTCCATGAACATGTCAGTGTCTGCTAGTAGGCTGCACCAACAGGAGAACCCAATGCCACAAACTTCGGAAACTAACCGCCAGATTGTCCTCGCGGAGCGCCCAAACGGTCAGCCAGACGAAAACACACTGCGCATGCAAACTACCAAAGTTCCGGAAATCGGGGCAGGCGAGATGCTGGTGCGCACGGTTTATCTGTCTCTGGACCCGTATATGCGCGGACGGATGAATGATGCCAAGTCTTATGCAGAGCCCGTTGCGATCGGCGGGGTCATGACGGCACAGGTTGTCGGGCAGGTGGTGGGGTCAAATCTCGAAGGTTACGAAGCTGGGGATTACGTTTTGTCAGGCAGCGGCTGGCAGGATTACGCGATTTCCGATGGAACTCAGGTGCTTAATCTGGGAAAGAGCCCGGAAAACCCGTCTTGGGCTTTGGGAATTCTGGGCATGCCCGGCTATACGGCCTATGCTGGGCTTTTAAAGATCGGTGAGCCGAAAGCAGGTGAAACCGTTGTCGTGGCTGCCGCAGCCGGGCCTGTCGGTGCAACTGTCGGGCAAATTGCGAAGCTGAAAGGGTGTCGCGTTGTAGGTATTGCGGGCGGCCCCGACAAATGCGCTCACGTTGTTGAAAACCTTGGCTTTGATGCGTGTATCGACCACCGTGCCGATGACATGGCCGCGCACCTGGGCGAAGCATGCCCGAATGGTATCGATGTGTATTTCGAGAACGTTGGCGGCCAAGTCCTTTATGCAGTCTTGCCGCTGCTGAATCCCTTCGCACGCATGCCGGTGTGTGGCGTCGTTGCTTGGTACAACTTGCCGGGTTTGCCTGAAGGTCCGGATATGGGGCCAGCGATCATGAGCACTATCCTGAAGATGAAGGTCAAGGTGCAGGGGTTTATCATCTTCGACAGCTTCCCCGCGTCACTCTACAAAGAATTTGCGCGCGACATGACTGGCTGGCTGAAGGATGGCTCTGTCAAATACAAGGAGCACGTTGTGGACGGTTTGGAGAACGCCCCTGAAGCATTCAACCAGCTGCTTGTAGGGGGCAACTTTGGAAAAATGGTGGTGAAGGTGGGCTAGCGCAATGATTGATCGCACGTGTGGACCTCAAAAGTCCTGTGTGCGACATACTCGGTATGTTTGCTTTCTAAGATTATGAAACCATAAGCACTTCGTATGCTTTTGATCAGCCGATCCAGTTTGCAGCTATCCCGGCCGATGAGCAATTCGATTAAGTCGAACGTGTGAACATGGGTTCAGACTGTCGCCTGATATCCTGCCAGCGCCTTGGTGCCATAGCGCCATGGCAGTGAGTGTTAACATCTACAACCGCGAAGTCAGCCGCTTGGTGATGATCGCCTCAGTCGCACGTGTCATGGAGCCGGGCTGCAAGTTTGACACGGCGTTGATCCTCGAAGGCCCTCGGAATCGTAGGCACCGAGACCACTAGTCCCGTGCCGGAGCCATCACAGCATTGATAATAGCCTCAGTGACCATGTCACCGTCGTTTAAGATGAGTATGTGGCACTCGTTCCCCACCGCTTTTGGGAGAATTTCCATGAACAGTTCTTATCACCGTCCTGCTGACACGTGGTCCCCGCTCTATTTTCTTGTTCCGCTGGGGGAAGGGGGGCTTGCTGTCACCTTTTTCATGTTCCTGATGTTTTGGGTGCCGCACCCGGATCGGCCGGTGCCAGTCTTTGAAGACATGCTCAGCGCCTTTTCCACTGGTGGGCTTCCGATGAAGGCTGCGATCCTCGTTGCTGTCACGGGTATCGCGGGTTTTGCTTTCCTCAATATAAAGATGCACATCTGGAACCTCGCCCGCTTCTCAGATTTCCGGAAGACGGACAGCTATACCAAACTGGCCAACTCCAATGGCGAAACCCAGCTTCTGCCAGCCTTTGCCTTGTCGATGGTTGCTGTCGGCATGGCGGCGCCTGCTGCAATGAGCAACGTGCCTCTCACCGTTGGGGTTTCGATGATCGCGTTGATCATGCTCGGCACCATCGCGGGACTTTACGCATTTGTCGCAGCCATCAGCGCCTTCAATTCGATGCTGCATCACGGCACTTCGCGAGAAAGTGTGCCGACTTTGATGGTGGTGGTGACGATCCTGACCGTGCTTGGGATCATGGTCATGCGGCTGGAGCATGGCCTGCACACGACGTTTGACGCCCAAGGGGGTGTTGCGGACAACCTGCTGCTCACGACTACGATCCTTGCCGTCCAGCTTGTTTTCCTCGCGCTTGGTTTGTTGGTGCTGCGGCGTCAGAAATACGCCGATGCCTACCTGCGCGGCGAAGGAAATTCGGCCGGTGCCTACGCGCTTGTTTGTCCCGGTGTCGCCGTGAGCGTCATGCTGCAATTCTGGATCAACAAGGGCCTGGTGGGAGCCGGGCTGGTCGCGAAGTTCGGTGTCGCCTTTTGGTCGCTGACGTCGCTGGCCATCGCCAGTCAGGCCGCAATGATCGTGCTGGTCTTCGTCCTGAACCATCGACACTTCTCTGGTCGCGCGCGCATTCAGCCTGTCCCTGCTGAATGAAACGCAACACCTAGCCCGGCTCGAAAGCGCCAGGAGCGTGGAGGATGTTATGGACACACTGACAAGGCATGATGTGACGGGCGAAACACCGTTCTCACTTGAGCAGGCGATCATCGCTGCCGGAGGCGTTATTCGCTCCGCCCCCGAAGGTGCGGTCGCGTACAAATGGCGTGTTTTCCATAAGCACTGCCGCCGGAGCCGCCAAGTAGTCGGGTTGAAGCCCAAACGAACAAGAAACGAGCAGGGTGTTCATGGTAGATGAAGACACGGCACCAGCGCCGATCAGCAGAGCCCGGGCCAAGGCGCGTATTATTGCGCCTGTCCAGCGCGAACTGCGCGTGGCTGGATGGCTGTCCCTTATGGCGGGGGCTTTATGGCCGGTTCAGGCAGCCGCCATTGCCTGGGCCGTATCGGGTTGGGCGGCCGGGCTGCCACCAATGGAACGGACATGGATCGCTGCCACGGTTTTTGTCGTCTGTGCGATCTTGCGAGCAGGGCTCGAGCACCGCTCGGGCGCCCTTCTGTACCAAGCCGCAGATCAGACAATTGCACGAGAACGCGCCGTCTTGATCGCGCGTGAGGCGCGTGCGCCTACCAATGCGGGCTCTGCGTCGATTGCGTCGCTTATTGTGCAGAAACTGCCACTCCTGCAACCTTGGATCACCCGGTACCATGTCGCCATGGTGCGCGCGTCGGCTTTGCCGCTTTTGCTACTCATTCTCGCCTTTTCACAGTCATGGGTCGTGGGGCTGACCCTCCTCGTGGCCGGGCCATTGGTTCCGGTTTTCATGGCCTTGGTTGGCATGGCGGCCGAGGACGCCTCGCGACGTCAGATGGACGAGATCGCAACGATGAACGATATGCTCATGGACCGTTTGTCTGCGATGTTGGATATCAGATTGCTCGGAGCGGTAGATCGTGCGGCCGTCGATTTCAGCGATCGTGCCGAAAACCTGCGCATAAAAACGATGGCCGTTCTGCGCATCGCTTTTTTGTCGTCCACCGTGCTGGAGCTCTTTTCTGCGCTTGGCGTGGCGATGGTCGCGGTGTTCGTAGGGTTCACTTTGCTGGGCGAGATCAATTTTGGATCGTGGGGAATGCCTCTGACCTTGGGGCAGGGGCTATTCTTGTTGCTGATCGCGCCAGAGTTCTTCCAGCCCCTGCGGGAACTTGCTGCTGCCTGGCATGATCGTGCAGCGGGTTTTGCGGTGGTTTCTGAACTGGATGCGCTGGACGCAGCGGACCGTGTCGCTTTTGTCGGAAGCGGTTTGCCGTCGGGTGCGATTGAGGGATCAATCAGTATCATAACGCGAAGATGCCGTTGTGGTTCGCAGTGGCCAACATGTCAGGGTTCCCGATTTTGCACTCGCGTCCGGAGAAACTCTCGCGCTCACGGGACCAAGTGGGGTCGGCAAGAGCAGCGCCATCGCAGCGATAGCCGGTCTGGTACCGCTGTATTCGGGCGAGATCATGGTGAACGATCGCACCCTAAACGCGCAAACGGCCGATGCTTGGCGGGGGCGGATCGCCATGGTCCCGCAGCGCCCGCATTTCCCGGATGAAACGCTGCGCGCCTGGCTGGATACCGCGCAGACGGGGGCCGATCCGTGGCCTGCGCTGCGGCTGGCCGACGCGACCGAGATTGTAGAGCGGCTGCCCCATGGCCTTGACACGCGCCTCGGGGAAACCGGGGGCGGGGTATCCGGAGGGGAGGCCCGCAGGTTGCTGCTTGCGCGTGCGATCAATACCGGGGCCGATCTGATCCTGGCCGACGAACCCACAGCAGATCTCGACTCCGAGACGGCGGCCCGGATTATCGCGGCCTTGCAAGAGATGCGGCGGGAAGGCCGTTCGATTATCGTGGCAACCCACGATCCCGATCTGGCGGCAGCAATGGACCGGACTGTTGAGGTGCACCGATGAGGAATGTGCTGCGTATTGTCAGGCTTTTGGTGGCCGCTGACCCTTGGGCCATGGCGCGGGGTGCCGCCCTGTCGGTGGTCGTTCTGGTCATGGGGGCAGCACTTCTGGGCCTGTCCGGCTGGTTCATCACAGCGACAGGATTGGCCGGGCTCGCGGGTATCGGCATTGCTTTCGATGTGTTCCGTCCTTCCGCCGGGGTCCGGTTTCTGGCGCTTGGGCGTGCGGCTGCCCGGTATGGGGAGCGTTTGCTGACCCACGACGCGACCCTGCGCGCGCTGGCGGCATTGCGGATCGTTCTGCTGCGTGGCTATGCGCGCATCAATGCGAAGGGACTGATGGGGTTGCGAGGCGAGGGGGCCTTGACCCGGATCGTATCGGATGTAGACGCTTTAGATGGGCTAATCCTGAGACTTGTTCTGCCAATCCTCGCGGCCTTGGTCACCCACTGCGTGGTTTTTGTCGTTCTGGGCTGGCTTGTCGGATGGTCGGTTGCGCTGATCATATTGGCTGGCTATGTCCCGGCTGCCGTGCTGATCCTCGTCATTCTGGCACGCCGAACGGTTTCACCCTCAGCTGAAGCTGAACACGCCGGCCAGCAACTGCGCCGGGGTATCATCGACATGATACGGGACCGCGAAGCATTGATCTTGGCGGCACAGCTGCCATGGAAAGAGAACGGTTTGCAGGCGATGGATAATCAGGCGCGCGCAGCCATGACCAGCCTCGACCGGGCGGAACGCGATGCGGGGTTCCTTTTTTCCATCCTGGTGGCCTTGGTTGCAATGGGTGCATTCGCGACGGGCGCATATTTGCTAGAGGCAGACTCTGTAGGCCCGGCCAAAGCCGTCATTGGGCTTTTTGTTGCTTTGGCGCTGGCGGAAGCAGTGCTGCCAATTCGGCGCGGCATCGCTGATTTGGGCCGCATGGTCGCCGCAGCCGGGCGCGTGGCTCCACAGATAGCGACCCAAGCCCAGCCATCTGACAATACGCATGGCGACGATGTCCCGCTACTATCCCTGAAGCGAGCAGATCTTGAGTTCGACCTTTCTTTTGGTGAGGCAGTGGTTCTGACAGGTCCATCAGGTGTTGGGAAATCGACGTTGCTGATGCAAATCGCGGGCCTCGACCAAGACCATGGCATACTCATCAAGGGAATGCGGCCGGGCCTATGGGCGGAGTCGGTTTTGCGGGACGTTCTCGCTGTACTGCCACAGCGAAGTAGCCTGATCTCCGGAAGCGTCCGTGACAACTTGTCACTTAGCGGCACCTTTCGCGATGAAGAGCTTTGGAGTGCACTGGATACGGCGGCTTTGGCCGAAGATATTCGCGCACGAGGTGGCCTTGATACTCGGCTGGGCGAGGCGGGTTCAGGTCTGTCCGGTGGCCAGGCGCGGCGCATGGCCTTGGCGCGTATCCTATTGAAAAAACCACAAATCCTTCTGCTGGACGAGCCGGCCGAGGGTCTTGATGACCACACCGCAGAGCTGGTTTTGGGCCGTTTGCGGAAGGCCCTACCAGACACGTTGATTGTCGCCGCCATGCATCGCGGAGCAGACCACCCCATTTTTGACCGGAGTATTCGATTGGTTCGCTAGTTGGTGATGATGTCACCAAAGATTTCCATCGTACGGATGTACACCGCCTCCCGAAGCGTTGTGGAGCCCAACTCGGCCCTTGTTCGACCAGGCCGGACCCACCCCGCATTTACTATCGCCCTCACAAAGCAAAGCGGGAGGGCAGTTTAAGGAGGGCTTTCAATGGAGCTAGATGTCGTCGAGCTGTCGCGCCTGCAATTTGCAATGACAGCCATGTATCATTTCCTCTTCGTTCCGCTGACACTTGGTCTTTCGATCATCGTTGCGATCATGGAGACCGTCTATGTCATGACGGGTCGCCCGATCTGGCGGCAGATGACAAAGTTCTGGGGCACGCTGTTCGGGATCAATTTCGTCCTCGGCGTCGCCACTGGCATTACCATGGAATTCCAGTTCGGCATGAACTGGAGCTACTACAGCCATTATGTCGGTGACATCTTTGGCGCACCGCTGGCGATCGAAGGGCTGATGGCCTTCTTCCTTGAAGCGACATTTGTGGGTCTCTTCTTCTTCGGTTGGGACAAACTTAGCCGGGTCCAGCACCTCATGGTGGCCTGGTTGGTTGCGATTGGCTCCAACTTCTCAGCGCTTTGGATCCTTATCGCAAATGGCTGGATGCAAAACCCGGTCGGCGCTGAATTCAACCCCGACACCATGCGCATGGAGATGACGTCGTTCTTCGACGTTCTGTTCAACCAGGTGGCACAGGCGAAATTCGTCCATACCGTCTCGGCGGGCTATGTCACCGCGTCGGTCTTTGTTCTGGGTGTGTCAGCCTGGTATCTTCTGAAGAACCGCCATGTTGAATTGGCGCGTCGCTCGATCACAATTGCCGCTTCTTTCGGTTTGGCTGCGGCGCTGTCCGTCGTCGTTCTTGGCGATGAATCCGGCTACTCGGCGAGCCACACACAGAAAATGAAACTGGCCGCGATTGAGGCCATGTGGGAAACCGAACAGGCGCCTGCATCTTTCACCGCCATTGGTTTTCCAGACCAAGAAGCACGCGAAACGCATTATGCGGTGCATATTCCGTGGGCCATGGGCCTGATTGGCACCCGGTCGCTTACGCAGGAAATTCCCGGTATCGCGGAACTGGTCGAAGAGGCCGAAGTGAAGGTCGAACGTGGCATCATCGCTTACGACGCGTTGCAGACCATCCGCGAACAACGCGACGCAACACCTGAGGATGTGCGTGCAGAGTTCGAGGCCCATTCCGGCGATCTGGGCTTTGCTTACCTGCTGCTGCGCTATGTTGACGACCCGCGCGACGCCACGCCCGAGCAGATTGCAATGGCCGCTGAGGACACCGTGCCCACAGTGGCCCCCCTATTCTGGGCGTTCCGGCTCATGGTGGGACTGGGCTTCGCGTTCATCGGTGTGATGCTCTATTTCTTCTACCGCTCGTCTTTCAAAAGGCAGACCTATCCGCGGTGGGCGCTGTGGGGGGCCGTATGTGCTATCCCGACCCCGTGGATTGCCGCTGAGCTTGGCTGGTTCGTTGCCGAGTTTGGTCGCCAACCCTGGACAGTCGACGGTGTTCTGCCAACGGCCCTGTCGGCTAGCCACCTGAGCGTCGCCGATCTTCTGATCACGCTAGCGGGTTTCATGCTTTTCTACACGATTCTCTTCATCGTCGAGATGGGCCTTATGCTGAAATATATCCGCAAGGGCCCCTTCCAGGATGTGGCGGAGACCGACGCATGGGAGGCCCGTCACGAACATCGCTTGCGCACCCATGATGGCAAAGGGCCGTTCGCCCCAGCCGGAGCCCGCGCCGCCTCGGCACTGGACAGTGTCGTCCCCGGCGCAAGCGCAACCCCTGCGGAGTAACAGCAATGATCCTTTATGAACTCATCGACTACGAAATACTGCGGGTGATCTGGTGGGCGCTTCTGGGCGTGCTCCTGATCGGCTTCGCCCTCACCGACGGCTTTGACATGGGGGTGGGCGCGTTGTTGCCCTTCGTTGCCAAGACAGACGTCGAACGCCGGGTTGTCATCAACACGGTCGGCCCGGTCTGGGAAGGCAACCAGGTCTGGTTCATCCTCGGTGGCGGCGCGATCTTTGCCGCTTGGCCGCCGCTTTACGCGGTGAGCTTCTCGGGCTTTTACCTCGCGATGTTTGTCGTGCTCGCGGCGCTGATCGTGCGCCCAGTAGCCTTCAAGTACCGCTCCAAACGCGACAGCGCCACATGGCGCAGCAGTTGGGACTGGGCGTTGTTCGCCGGTGGCGCCGTGCCTGCTTTGCTCTTCGGGGTTGCGGTCGGCAACGTGCTCCTGGGCGTGCCGTTCCATCTCAATGACATGCTGATGCCCCGCTATGATGGCAACTTCGCGATCAAGTTCATCGGCCTTCTGCGCCCCTTCGCTCTGCTCGCTGGTGTCGTGTCCTTTTCCATGCTCTTGATGCACGGCGCGGCTTGGATAAGCCTGAAATCAGAAGGCCTGGTTGCCAACCGAGCCCGCCGCATTGGCACAATCGCGGGGTTGGTTGCGATTGGGTGCTACGCGCTGGCCGGGCTTTGGTTGGCCGTTAGCATAGATGGATTTGCCTTTGTCAATGAGGTGGTCACGGATGGCCCGTCAAACCCGCTGTATTCAGAGGTTGCGCGGGGTGGGTCTTGGCTCTCCGCCTATACAAAGCGCCCTTGGATCACAGTCGCACCAATCATGGGATTTCTTGGCATGGCCCTCTCTGTGCGCGGCCTGATCGCTGGCACGAGAAGTCTCGACCCTACTTTGGTCGAAACTGGGTATCACCGGCGTGATTTCCTCCGTCGGGCTGACCATGTTCCCGTTCGTCCTGCCATCAACTGTTGACCCGAATTCTTCGCTGACCGTCTGGGATAGTTCCTCGTCCCACCAGACGCTGTTCATCATGCTCGTGGTCACCGCGATCTTCATGCCGCTGATCCTGATGTACACGGCGTGGGTCTACAAAGTGCTCTGGGGCAAGGTCACCGAGGCCGATGTCACCAACAATTCCGACAGTGTTTACTAAGAAAGGAAACTCAATGAAAACCTTCACAAATCTACTCGCAGCACTCAGCCTCGCATTGGTGAGCCTGACAGCCGCAGCGCCCGAAGCATTTGCCGAAGACGGCAAGCCGGGGCTCTTTGTCAACCTGACCACGGATGACACATGGGCCGCGGCCAAGGCGATCAGTTTCGCGCATCAAAAGGCCCTCAAGAACGGCCATGAACCGGTGGCAATCTGGCTGAATGTGCGTGCCGTCTATCTGGCCGACAAAAAGCGCCCGAGCCATGTGCACGGTTTGATGGCCGAAAGTGGCACATCTATTCAGGACATGCTCAGGGCTTTCATCGCCGATGGAGGTCAGGTGATCATGTGCAGCGCCTGTTCCCAAGCCGCTGGTCTGACGCAGGCCGACTATATCGATGGTGTCACAATGGGCACATGGCCTGTGGTCGAAGGCCTGCTCTTTGATCCCAACGTCAAAACACTGTCTTGGTAGCCGGAAAGGAGTCCCGAAATGTGGTATTTTGCTTGGCTTCTCGGGCTTCCGCTCGCTGCGATCTTCGCTGTCATGAACGCGATGTGGCTGGAGCTTCAGCGCGACCGAAAGCTCGCTGAAGAAGATGAAAGCCCTGCACCGGTTGTTATCGGCGAATAAGAAAACGGCGGGGCGCGCCGGTCCTCGGCGCGCCTTCGCGATTGGAGGAACAATGGACAGAAGACACTTCCTTAAAGCAGCGATGCTCGGAGGCGCGGCGGCTTCGCTGGTCTCCAAAGAGGCTTCTGCACAAAACCAGCCGGTGCAGACATCGGCCCGGATCGTCATAATCGGAGCGGGTGCGGCGGGCACAGCCCTTGCCAACCGATTGGTGCGCCGCCTCGAAGGTGGCAAGATCACCATCATCGATCCGCGCCCCAATCATTTGTACCAACCCGGATTGAGCCTTGTGGCGACGGGACTGAAGCCTGCCGACTACGTGGTATCGGACACCAGCGCTTGGTTGCCGGGCGGCATTACGCTTGTGCAGGAGACGGTCGCAGCAGTCGATGCCGAGACCAAGACCGTGTCGACCGAAACCGGTGAGACGATCGCCTATGACTGGCTGGTTGTGGCACCGGGCCTCATGCTGGATCATGACGCCATCGATGGCTTCAGTCTGGATATGGTCGGCGAAAATGGCATCGGGGCGCTCTATGCCGGGCCCGACTATGCAGCTCGTACCTGGGCGGCGGCGAGCCGGTTCACCGAAGAGGGCGGCACCGGGCTCTTCACGCGTCCTGAAACCGAGATGAAATGCGCAGGCGCGCCGCTCAAGCACACGTTCCTGATTGACGATATTGCACGTCGTGCTGGTAATGCGGGCAAAATGAACATGGTCTATGCCGCGCCCCAATCGTCGCTCTTCGGGGTGCCCATCGTCGCCGAAAAGGTGCGCATGCTGTTCGAGGATCGCGGCGTTTCCGCGATGATGAACCGCACACTGACTGCGATTGACGCGAGCGCAAAGCGCGCGACTTTCGCCTCCGAGACAGGAACAGAAGTTGTCGATTACGACTACATTCACATCATTCCCCCGCAGCGCGCGCCCGAATTTGTCGTCCAGTCCGGGTTGGCTTGGGCCGACAAGTGGACGGATCAGGGGTGGGTCGAATGCAATATGCAGACTTTGCGCCACCTGCGGTACCCGGAGATCTTTGCGCTTGGCGACGTGGCCGGTGTGCCGAAAGGCAAGACGGCAGCCAGCGTCAAATGGCAGGTGCCTGTGGTCGAGGACCACCTTGTCGCCGCGATCCAAGGGCGAGAAGGGACGGAGACTTACGATGGATACACATCCTGCCCGCTGATCACCCGCATCGGCCGCGCGATGCTGGTCGAGTTCGATTATCACAACAACCTGACCCCGTCTTTCCCGGGCATCATCGCCCCGCTCGAAGAGCTGTGGATCAGTTGGTTGATGAAGGAGGTGGCGCTCAAGGCTACTTACAACGCGATGCTGCGCGGCAAGGCATAGAGAGGATAAAAAATGAAAGACCTGACATTCGAAACCCTGCTTGCCGTTTTTGAAGAAATCTTCGGGCGGAGCCTTTTCTGGGTCATGATGGCAGTCGCCGCGATTGTGACGCTTGGGTACCTCTACGTCCTGATCCGCGATCGGGCGGTGAGTTGGAAGAAGTTCCTGTGGGCGCAACTCTCCATGCCCGTCGGGGCGGTCCTCGCCGTTTGGTTTGTCATGTTCATGACCGAGTCCCGGCTCACCGACTTGGGTGGCCCCGTCGACATTATCGTCTTTCTCGGTATAGCAGCCATGGGGGCCGTCGGTATGGCGATCCTTGTCTACACGCTTGAATCGGTCTTCGGGTCCAAGCGGACAAAGAAGGCTTCGTAGCCATGAGCGAAGCTGAAAAAGTCATGCAAAACTCGAGTACGTATTCGCGGGTACAGGTTGTCTTGCATTGGGTCATCGTCGTTTTGATGGCCGCTCAATACCTTTTGCACGGCGGGATCGAGGCGGCGTGGGAGGGACGGCTTGATGGGAGTTTGCCAAACGAGCCGTTTCCCAACCCTCACGCCATCGTTGGGATCATCATTCTTGCGTTGGCGATTTGGCGTCTGGTCCTGCGATTGCGATTGGGTGCACCCGCGCTGCCCGCCGAAGAGCCACGGGTGCTCAAGCTGGTCGCAAAGGTCACACATCTTGCTTTCTATGTGCTTTTGATTGCCATGCCGATTTCCGGCGCGCTGGCTTGGGTGATTGGCCTGGAAGTTCCCGCCGACGCGCATGAGATGGCTGCAAAGGTCATGCTGGCCTTGATCGCCCTCCATGTCATCGGGGCATTGGTTCAGCAGTTCGTACTGAAAACAGGCGTAATGGAGAGGATGTCTCCCAAAAAGATACTCCGGCCAGACACTTCGAAGGATGCAATGCTATGATGGACGCTTCAACTTCCGCGCATCCTACCTCCGGTAGTCCGATACAGTCGTCCCGACTGGCACACTTTCCGATCACGTTTTTCGGTGCGACCATGGGCTTGTTCGGCCTCGCTCTGGCCACACGTGCAGGCGGCTTCGGAATGGCGGCGATGATCTTGACTGGTGTCGGAGCAGTCGTTCTCCTCGGTCTTTTTGCACTCTACGGATTGAAGGCGGTCCGCTATCCCCGCCAAGTGGCCGAGGAATGGAACCATCCGAACAAGCTGTCATTCTTTCCTGCCGCGAACATTTCTGTCCTGCTGTTGTCGTTGCTGCTTCAGAATAGCGTGCCGGGATTGTCTACTGTCCTTTGGGGCATCGGCGCGAGTGTTCAGGCCTTCCTGACTATTGTGATCGTATCGGCGTGGATTTCGCACCGTGCCTTCGGGCCGGCCATGCTGTCGCCGGCTTGGTTCATCCCGGCGGTTGCGAACGTGATTGTGCCTCTGGGCGGCTCCCATCTTGGGCTCGTCGAGATCAGTTGGTATTTCTTCTCCGTTGGAATGCTGTTTTGGCTTATTCTTCTGACGCTGGTCTTCAATCGGCTTATTTTTCACGATCCGCTGCCCGGCAAACTGAAACCCACGCTGGTGATACTGATTGCTCCGCCGTCGGTGGCTTTTCTCGCCTGGATCGGACTGAATGGCGGTGCTGTAGATGCCATTGCTCATATCCTCCTGAGCATTGGCGTGTTCTTTGCAGCACTTGTCGCCGTTCAGGTCCCGAGCCTGCTGCGTCTTCCCTTTGCGATGTCCTTTTGGGCTCTTTCCTTCCCACTGGCCGCATTGACGACTGCGGTTTTCCGATACGCAGAGATTACCGGGGCGCAACCATACCGCGTGGCTGGCATCGTCCTGTTTGTCTTGCTCGCTATCACCATCTTCGCGCTCAGCATCCGCACAATCCGTGCGGCGCTGGCCGGAGATATCTGCCAACCGGAATGATTCCGAAACTCTTAGGAGACTACAAATGAAGAAACTAATCCTCTCTGCCGCCCTTGTCGCATCGACTGCGGTCTCGGCACTTGCTCAAGACGCCTCCAAGGTTGTCACTGTTGTGACTTCGCCTGACCCCCAGACGCAGTTGATGTCCATGGTGCTGACCATGCAAGCCGCACAGCAAGGTGCCGAGGCACATATCCTGCTCTGCGGCCCGGCGGGTGATCTTGCACTGAAAGACGCGCCTGTAACCGCAACGGCTGGTCAGCCCCCGCGCGACATGAGCCCGCAAGGACTGATGCAGATGATCCGTGAGAAGACTGGCGCGACTGTTGAAGTCTGCGCGATCTACCTGCCAGGCCGTGGCGCAGATCCGTCGGTCCTGCTGGATGGCATCGGCGTTGCGAAGCCTGGTGAGATGGCTGCGAAACTGATGGCGGCTGATGCGCGCGTCCTGAGTTTCTGAGCCGATGCGAGACGGAGCCAGGACTTTTGGGCTGGCTCCGTTGACTCAACCCTTGGCAAATTGGAAATTTAAATGAGAATACTGTTCTTTGCAGCGGTTGTCGCACTCGCGTCCCTGACGACTGCATCATTCGCGGCGCCCGAGCCGACAGACCCGACACGGCAAACGCCTTGGGGGCTCTATCTGACCTCCACGGAAGCCTTCGACATGAAGCAAGCTCAAGGCGACAACGTGCTGTTCGTCGATGTTCGGGAGCCGATTGAGATTATGTTCACCGGATTCACTGATGTCGTCGATGTCAATGTACCCTTCCTGCTTGCGAATCCATCCGTGTTTCACCCGGAAAAACCGGTTTTGAAGATGGAAAAGAACCCGGACTTCGCTGCTGGGATTCTTGCGGCGCTGGAAAGGCGCGGCCTCGACAAAACCACCCCGGTCATCCTTATGTGCCGCTCGGGCGGAACGCGCGGCGCGCCGTCAGCGCGGGCTCTGGAGGAGACCGGCCTGGAACAGGTCTATGTGGTTGTGGATGGTTTCGAGGGTACAACCCGGAAGGATGATCCTAACGGGCCTTGGCGTTTGGTGAACGGCTGGAAGAACTCGGGGCTGCCGTGGAGCTACAAGCTGAACCCAGAAAAGATATATCTGCGACCTCAGCGCTGACACAGGAACTGCGCGCCTATGCCTGAGCAGGGGAGGCGCCTGTTGCCAGTTCGGAGCGGGCCATCTTCAGATACGTGACGATCTGGTGAAAGAGTTCTGCATTGGGGGAGCTTTTTCGCCACGCCAAGGCCACCTGCCGTGGGCAAGCGCCCTCAACATCTCCGATATGGAGTTTGTGACCTCTTGATATGCCCGCATCGATGGCCAGTTTCGGAAGCAGAGTAATCCCGAGGTCTTCTTCCACCATCGCAATTAAGGTCGAAAGGCTTGTGGCTGAGAAACTCTGATCTTCGTCGAGATTTATGCCCGTGAAGCTCGAGAGCGCATGTCGTTGCAAACAATGACCTTTCTCCAGAAGAAGCAAGTGCCGGTTCGCCAAATCATCAGCGCCAACTGTATCCCGATTGCCTAAGGCGTGATCGACAGGCGTCACCAGCGCATATCCGTCCGAGAACAGCATCTCGGTCTCGACCTGCGGTGGAAGCGGGTGGGGCAGAGCGATCAGGAGAAGATCCAGCCGACCTTCCATCAGCCCTGCAACAAGTTGGTCGGTGAGTTCCTCGCGCAGGTAGAATTTCGTTTTAGGCAGCGCGTCTCGAAGCAGAGGCATGGCGCGCGGCATCAGGAACGGGCCAACTGTCGGGATCGTGCCCAAGCGAATGGCGGTGGTTCCGGCGTCGCGTTCCCGGTGCGCCCGGTCTTCGAAATCCTGAACTTCCGCCAGAATGTTGCGGGCCCTCTCGGCCAGATCGCGGCCCAGTGGGGTCATCAGAACGCTATGCTTGGTCCGCTCGGCGACTTTGATACCCAGACGCTCTTCCAGTTCCTTCAGTCCCGTTGAAAGTGTGGATTGCGTGACATTGCACGACTCTGAGGCACGCGAGAAATTCTGTGTGTCGTCGAGAGCAGTGAGAAAGCGGAGTTGGCGAAGAGTTGTCATGTTGTTATCGTATAATTGAATTACCAATAGAGATACAATCAATTTCCAAGATCAACCTGCGGGGCCTATATGCAAGTCATAACCTAACCAAGGAGTACAGACATGAACGCACATGCAAACCCCGCCGCCGAAACTGCCATTGGCTTTCCACGCCTGAACGAACCGGCCCCCGCCTTCGATGCGCTGACTACTGACGGTCGTAGGACGTTGGCCGACTACAAAGGTAAATGGCTGATCCTCTTCTCGCATCCGGCCGATTTCACGCCGGTCTGCACAACGGAATTCATGGCTTTCGCCAATCGTGCTGACGAGTTCGCATCGCTTGACACCCAATTGCTCGGCCTGTCAATCGACAGCCACTACGCACACATCGCTTGGATGCGTTCAATCAAGGAAAGCTTTGGCGTCGAGATCCCGTTCCCGATTATCGCCGATCTCGACATGAAGGTCGCGCAATCCTATGGGATGATCCAGCCCGGAGCATCGGATACCCAGGCTGTGCGGGCGACATTCATAATCGACCCGGAAGGCGTTCTGCGGGCGATGGTCTACTATCCCATGACCAACGGTCGCTCGGTTGACGAATTCGTCCGCCTCGTGAAAGCACTCCAGACCGCCGACACCCACAAGGTCGCAACGCCGGAGAACTGGCAGCCGGGTGAAGATGTTATTGTGCCAACGCCACAAACAGCAGACGCGGCCGAGGCACGACTGTCGGAAGGCTTTGACACTAAGGAGTGGTATTTCTCGACCAAGTCACTCTAAACATTAACTCAGTGCGCAGGCGCGATCTTGGCACTATCGTGCTGCGCATCTCTCTTCATACGCTGCCTAGGATACTAGAAAATGGAAGATACATGGATCACCAAATTCAAAGGGCTTAGTCGACTGCCTGCGGATATCCGAGCGGAACTTGAAGCAGGAAGCAAGATTGTGTCGGTTCCCGCCGGGACCACGATATTCGCGCCGGGTCAGACGGCTGACAATCTTTGGCTTCTTCTCGACGGGACTGTGAAAGTGCAGCAAAAATCCGAGACGGGGCGCGAGGTCTTTCTCTATCGCGTCCATGCTGGCGAGAGCTGCGTCCTGACCACGGCCTGTATGCTGGCATTTGAAGACTATGCAGCAGAGGGCACTTCCGAGACCAACGTCAAAGCTGTGGCGATCCCGCGAAAGACGTTCGACGATCTTGTGGCCAAATCGCCGGTGTTCAGAGAGTTTGTGTTCACAGCTTATTCACGCCGGATCACCGATCTCTTCACCCTGATCGACGACATTGTGTTTCAGCGTATGGATGTGCGCCTTGCATCGCGCTTGTTGGAGCTTGCGGATGGGGAAAACGTCGTACACGCGACGCACGCTGTTCTTGGTACTGAGCTCGGTACTGCACGTGAGGTTGTTTCCAGAACGCTCTCGGAATTTCAGCGCAGAGGCTGGGTCGAGCAGTCACGGGGCGAAGTTCGTCTGATCGGGAAAGACGGGCTGGCGCGGCTGGTTAACTCTGCCGGCGCGTAGTCATAGGTGCGTTACACTTGTGCCAGTAGCCGCGAGGCTTGGTTACGGGCAAACAGATTGAACGTCGAGTGAACTCTTTTGACTGCAGCCGGACAGGCTGAATAACTGTTCAAACACTGACCGCAATTGGTGACTTAATCACCGCGTTACGCGTGTTGCGGCGGTATTGTATCTCAAAATGGAGATTCGAAATGAACGTCGTAACCACCCTCGGGGCCTTTGTGTTTGTTTGGCTGGTCACGTTTGATTGGATTCGCTCTTGGCTGCGTTCCAGAGAGCAGGCAGAGCCGATCAGGGTGATACATTCCGAAATCTGGCGGCAAACCGCCCATAAAGCCTCCGCAAATATCAGCGGACAAAACCCGTTTTACTTTCTGAAGTGAAATTTGCTCAAAACCTGGAGGGACTTAACATGTCCGCAACATACAATCCTGAAGAGACCCGCCGGGACTTTCTCTATTTCGCAACTGCAGGCGCGGGAGCCGTTGCCGGTGGTGCCGCCATATGGCCTCTTGTCGATCAAATGAACCCGTCCGCAGATGTCCTCGCTCTGTCGACAGTCCAAGTCGATATTAGCGGTCTTCAGCCAGGGACGCAGTTGACCGTCAAATGGCAAGGCAAACCAGTGTTCATTCGTGCCAGGACGGAAGCAGAAATCAACGAAGCACGGGCGACAGACCTTGCGGCATTGCCCGACCAGAAGGCGCAAAATGCCAACCTTGCCGCAGATGCTGACGCAAGTGACAAAAACCGCGCCATATCCGACGACGGTGTTTGGCTGGTCCAGATGGGGATCTGCACCCATCTGGGTTGTGTGCCTATCGGTGATGGTGCCGGCGACTTTGGCGGCTGGTTCTGCCCCTGTCACGGATCACATTACGACGCGGCCGGGCGCATCCGGAAGGGCCCGGCACCCCGAAACCTTGATATTCCGGTGGCCTTCTTCGTTGACGAGACGACGATCCAACTGGGCGCGGACGAAACCTGAGCATGCATACCAGACAGATGCCCGGTCCCAGTCCCGCAAAAACACTGGACTGCAAGGAGATCCATTGGCGGTGCGGCTGTCCATGAACAACCGCTCCGCCGCATTCTGGGACCGTGTTGCCCGCCGCTATGCCAAGATGTCCATGCGCAATCCGGCGGATTATGAAAAAACGCTCGACCGGATCCGCGCGTACTTAAGGCCGGATGATCGCGTGCTCGAACTCGGCTGCGGCACAGGGACAACGGCCCTTACACTGTCGGCTTTCGTTGGAACGTATATCGCAAGTGACTATTCTCCTGAGATGATCGCGATTGTGAATGAAAAACGATCCGAAGCGAAGGTTGCAAACCTCGAAGTCAGTGTCGGAGAAATATGTGACGGATCACTTCCGGGTGGCCCATTCGATGTGATCCTTGGCTTTAACCTTTTGCATTTGTTGCCAAACCGGCGATTGGCATTCGACGACATCGCGCAAAATCTGCGGCCGGGTGGTCTTTTTATCTCCAAAACACCTTGCCTTGGTGGGCTGTATCGCGTGTTGGAGCCGGTAGTTGCCGTCTTGCGCATGATGGGAAAAGCGCCAGATTTCCATTTCTTGTCACCGGCCTGTCTGGAGCAGGAAATCAGGCAAGCGGGCTTTGAAATCGTGGAAACCGGGGACTATCCCAAGCGCCCCCCGCGCCGGTACATCGTTGCCAGAAAACGCTAACACCCGACATCGCGTCTGGCGTCCGGACATGTGGAATAGAGCTTTGTCCGCTGTATTTCAAAAATAAGGACTTTGGTGACTAGGTCACCAAGTTTTCCGGATGGGGCATGCGAAGAGCACTCTATTGATTCTCGATGGAGTGAGACATGACAACCAATATGGGAAAAATCGACCGCGGTTTGCGGCTCGTTGTTGCGGCGGCACTTCTTTTTGTCGCCTTCGGCACAGCGATGTTTGGATCCGTTGTCCTGTTCTGGTTGGCACTGATCGTCGCGGCTGTTTTCACGCTGACGGCTTTTGTAGGCAATTGCCCGCTCTATCGCATCGTGGGCCTGAAGACGTGTCAGGGCTGCTAATGTTTGAGACGGCCTTTACTCCGTGGGCATCTCTCGCAGGCGGCGTCTTGATTGGCGTCTCCGCTACTCTGCTGATGCTCTTCGTCGGGCGCGTCATGGGTGCGACTGGCGTTCTTGCTGGACTAGTCCAGCCGTCGTCAGGGCAGGACTTCGCATGGCGCGCGGCCCTCTTGGCCGGGATGGTCACGGGACCTGCAATCGTTTGGCTGGTCTCTGGTGAAATGCCTGCGGTGAACGTACCGATTTCGACGATAGCGCTTGTCGTCGGTGGCCTCATCGTCGGCGTCGGTGTCACCTTTGGCTCAGGTTGCACATCTGGCCACGGTGTCTGCGGCATGGCGCGGCTAAGCCCGCGATCCATTGTGGCAACACTCACTTTCATGGCGTTCACCTTCGTCACCGTTTTCATGATCCGCCACGTACTTGGAGCTTGAGCACAATGAAACTGATCGCAATCTATCTGATCGGCGTTGTTTTCGGCGTCGGTATCTCGATCTCCGGAATGGCGAACCCGGCCAAGGTCCTGAACTTCTTTGATATCGTCGGCACCTGGGACCCGTCGCTGATCTTTGTGATGGGTGGTGCTTTGGTCACAACCTTCGTCGGCTACAAGCTGGTCTTTGGTCGCGAAGCACCGGTATTTGAGGACGGCTTCAGCGTGCCAACGTCCCGCACCATTGATACGAAACTCGTTGGCGGGTCGGCGGTGTTTGGCATCGGCTGGGGCATCGCAGGTTTCTGTCCCGGCGGCGCTTTGCCCGCACTTGGCACTGGACGGTGGGAAGTCTTTGCCTTCGTGGCCGCTCTGCTTTGTGGGATTTTCCTTGCCAAATTCGTTCAATCAATCGCCGCGGGCCGTTCTGCAGACGCCACTTGATCCGTTGCTGGAGGAGACACACAACATGACCCAATACCCCGTCAACATGGATATCAAACCAGACGTTCAAGCGTTCTTTGATGAGGCGACCAACACGATCAGCTACATCGTGAAGGACCCGTCGTCCACCGCCTGCGCCATTGTCGATAGCGTGATGGACATCGACTACGCCGCAGGGCGGATCACATTCGATCATGCCGATGCGTTGATCCGCCAGATCGAGAGGCAAGGCCTCAAGCTGGAGTGGATCATCGAAACGCACGTCCACGCCGACCACCTGTCTGCAGCACCCTATATTCAGGGCAAACTGGGCGGGAAGATCGGTGTTGGCTCCAAAATCACGGTCGTTCAGGACGTTTTTGGCAAGGTTTTCAACGAAGGCACCGAGTTCCATCGAGACGGCAGCCAGTTCGACGCGCTATTTGAAGATGGCGATACATACACAATTGGCAACATGCAGGCCTTTGCCATGTATACCCCCGGCCACACGCCGGCCTGCATGGTTCATGTGATAGGCGATACCGCCTTTGTGGGCGACACGCTCTTCATGCCCGATGGCGGTTCGGCCCGCTGTGACTTCCCCGGCGGTAGTGCAGAAGAACTGTACGAAAGCATCATGAAAGTGCTGGCGCTGCCCGACGCAACCCGTCTGTTCATGTGCCACGACTACGGCCCCAATGGCCGCGATATCGCCTGGGAAACCAGCGTCGCTGACGAGAAAGAGCACAACATCCACGTAGGGCGCGGCAAGACGAAGGAAGACTTCATCAGGTTCCGCACCGAGCGGGACGCGGAGCTTGCAATGCCGAAGCTCATCATCCCGTCGTTGCAGGTGAACATGCGCGCCGGCGAAGTCCCGACCGATAAGGACGGGAATCCAATGCTCACAGTGCCGATCAACGGCCTATAATCAGGAAAAGAAGAAATGAAAAAAACACTTCTGACACTCGTTCTTGCGACAATCGTAGCTCCTGCTTGGGCAGAAAATCATCAACCCGGCTCTCATTTTATCGAAAACTGGGATCTTGATGGTGATGGTGCGGTCAGCCTTGAAGACATCACAACCCGACGGGGAGATGTGTTTTTGACATTCGACGCTGACGAAAATGGTGCACTTGATGCCGAAGAGTACGTGCTCTTCGATGAGGCACGGGCAAATGATATGGCGAACAATGGAGGCCACGGAAATGGCAACGGAATGCGCCGGGCATCGGAGGGCATGACCCTCGCTTTCAATGACAGCGACGGCAACGGCGAAGTTTCACGCGAAGAATTTTTGGCGCACGCTGGCGACTGGATGGCGCTGCTTGATCGCAACGGTGATGGCAGCGTCACAACCGCCGATTTCGGTCGGCAGTAGTGAGCCCGAGCATGGACCTGAAAAGATGACGGACAAAGTCACTGTCAGCCCACACATCGCTTCCGAAGACATGGCCGCGATCAAGGCGGCCGGCTTTTGCGCCATTATCTGCAACCGGCCCGATGGGGAAGGTGCCGCCCAACGCGAGCGACATGAGCCGGGAGGATGCATACCGCGTTCTGGGGCTCGAGCTAGGATCGACGGAAGACGAAATCCGTGACGCCTTTCACCGGCTGATAAAGAGATTGCTTCCGGATAGTGGTGGCTCAGCTGCCTTGACGGCCCAGATCACCGCCGCGAGAGACCGGCTCCTTGGCGAGCCGTAGATCGCGCCGGGGCATGCATGATGAAAACACCACCTGTCTTCCGCGCAATGATCGTCATTAAAAAAAACAACACGCAATCGAAAAATTCGACGGAACCCTGACAACGGTAATGTGCAATGGAGTTTTCCCAGAACCCTCTCAGCGCGGGGTCAGTGACCACCACACAAATCCTCAGACCCAAAGCGGCCATAAGCCAATGATTGGTTCCTTGGCAGAGCAATCCTTTCCATTCCCCTCGACGGGTGCCACAAATACACCATGTCAAAGAAAACGCTTAACAAGGACAACCTGACGGCGCTGAGCGCAGAGCGCCTCGCTGATTTAGAGTCACTCGACCTCTACAAGCAACCCGATGGTTTCTTCTTTGCACTAGGTGTGGAATATTTGGGCGACGATTGGAACGACCTCACGTGTTTGCCTTCTACGATTTTGAAACCACCGGAACTTCTCCCGCATTTGACCAGCCGCTGCAGTTTGCAGCGATCCTGACCGACGACCAATTCAATGAAATAGAGCGTGTGAACATCCGGTGCAGGCTATCGCCTCACATCCTGCCGGCGCCTTGGGCTATGGCAGTGACTGGTGTGACACCAGCGGAATTGGAAGATCCCGGCTTGCCGTCCTGGTTCGAGTTCTCACACCAGATCAGCGCGCTGATTAAACGATGGGCGCCAGCGACGTGGACCGGGTACAACAGCATCGCCTTTGACGAAGAGTTCCTCCGGCAGTCGTTTTACCAAAACCTGCATCCAAACATTTATCAGACGCAGTTCAATCACAATGACCGCCTCGACCTGATGAAGGTGATCTATGCCGTCTGGGATAGCGCGCCAGAGTGCGCTCGAATGGCCGCTAGATGACAGGGGCCGTATGAGTTTCAAGCTGGATCGCCTTGCCCCGGCGAACGGGTTTACGGCACACAACGCGCATGATGCGCTCGGCGATGTCGAAGCCGCCATCCACGTCGCGACCCTCATTCGAGATCGTGCTCCTGCGGTCTGGGCGAGATGCCTTCGAAACCGGGACAAACATGCCGTCGCTGACACTCTGCAAAGCGGGCACCCCGTTCAACTGATTGAGCGGTTTGGGGCAGCGCCGCCGCGTTCAGTCGTCGGCGTCTATGCCGGGACAAATCCGCAGAACAAGAATGCGATGGGATTCTTTGAATCTGGATGCCGCAAATGTCTCTGAGATCGTTGACGCGGATGATGATGTATTAAGGAACGCAGTTTCTGGCACGCCGAAGCTGATACGCACTGTTTCTATCAACAAGACGCCAAATATCTTTCCGATTACAAATCCAGAGGCTGAGCATATTGCTGCCGCCAAATTAGTTGCCGCGCGCCCGGATTTTCTGGAGCGCGTGGGGCAGGCCCTCGCGGACCGATTTGCCGATCGGGAAGAACCGGTGGATGTCGAGAAACAGATTTACGGAAGCTTCTACAGCGCAGCTGATAAACACATTCTCCAAGAGTTTGAACATGTTGGCTGGCGTCACCGTGCTGAACTGATTGCGAAACTTGAAGATCACCGGCTCCGCCAGCTTGGTCAGCGATTGATATATTGGAATGCGCCCGCGCTGGTTTCTGAGCACTATGCCACGGCAGCAAAGGAGGCGATCCGGGAACGCTGGCTTAGCAATGATCCGGATGCGCTATGGATGACGAAAGCAGAGGTGGAAAAGCAGCTGGATGAGATTGCTGATGCCGGTGCATTGAGCGAGGGCGAACTGAATGCTCTCAGGCGCTTCTATCGTATCCGTGTCAATTCTTATTAGAGTTTGAAGCCAAATATGAGGACGGATTTTCGTAGCGTGAGCCGTCTGTAAGAGCACTGAGAGACCGGGTGCATTTTTTGTGAACTTCCAGCAAAACGCAATATTGTCGAAAACCAACTCGAGCTTGTCATTCGTGACGGGTTATCGGCATAAGATCACAGACGCTGGCATTCGCTATGCCCTCGTTTGTGATTCCAAGTTTGTTAAAAACAGTCATCTGTCCACTCTTGATGATATGATAGACTTATCCTGTGTTGGCGCCCAGACTGCTTTTGGGGCCGGTTACTGGGTATATTGGCATACCCAGCGCCGTCTGACAAAAATCAAAAAAGAGAATAAGCCAAGTATTTCATTAACGCGGGAGCGAGGCTGCCCCATTATCCGTTCTATTTTCGCCCACAACACGACGACGTGCTAAGTCGTTTGCAAATGGCTGAGATTTGTTGGGCCTACCTCGTCAAAGGACGGAACGCCCAGTTGCCCCAAGGCGCGGACCAGCTCGAGGTGCAAAATGTCGAATGCTCTTTGCGCACCAGCCTCACCGCCAGCACCGACGCCATAGGCAAACGCCCGTCCTGACGAAAGCAAAATCAGCGCCAAGCGCCTTTGCCCGCAGCATATCAGCACCGCGGCGAATGCCGCTGTCGAGGATGATCGTCATGCGGCCTGCGACGGCCTTTGAAATGGCGGGAAGTGCTTCGATTGTGGGCGGGCCAAAGGCCACTTGACGGCCACCATGATTAGACACGACAATACCATCACAACCCATTTCAGCGCAGGTTTCTGCATCTTTTGCGTGCAGGATGCCCTTGACGAGCAAGCGGCCTTTCCAGCGCGCCCGCAGCTCTTTGAGATCCTCCCATGTGAAGCCCGGCGTGATCAGGGTTTTCTGGACGTCGGCATAGGACGTCGCACTTTGCAAAAGATCAGCATAGTTGGCCACATTTGGCGTGCCGTATTTCAGGCTGGTGAGCGCCCAACGGGGATTTATCGCGCATTGCAGGACCACTTCGGGTGTAAACCGGAATGGCACGGCAAGTTGGTTACGAATGTCCCGGTCGCGTTTTCCCGCGGCCGGGACATCCGCTGTGACCATTAACGTAGTATAACCAGCCGCTTCGGCCCGGGAGATAAGGCCTTCGGTTACATCCGCGTTGCTGGACACATACAGCTGAAACCATCCGTTGCCGTCTGCGGCTTCGGCCAGTGTTTCTAGCTTGGTAGAGGCGGCGGAACTGGCCACATAGGGTATATTCCGGGCCTTGCAAAGTCGCGCCAGCGTCAAGTCCGCCCCCGGCCAAAAAGCGTTCAGCATGCCGATGGGGGCCATGCCAAAAGGGGTGTCGAAGGTTTGTCCGAAAACGGTCGTCCGGGTATCGATTTTGGACACGTCCACCATGTAGCGGGGCGTGAGTTCGACTTCTTCGAACGCCTCAGAGTTTCGGCGCATATTGCGTTCATTCTCTGCACCGCCATCAACCAGATCGAAGGCAAAGCGCGGAATCCGGCTTTTGGCGCGCAGCCGCAAATCGTCAATGGAGGCCGCGCGATCTAGACCCATCAGATTGACCAGCCGCCATCTACGGCAAAGGACTGCCCCGTGGTGAAGGCGGACATATCTCCGGCCAGATAGCACACCATCTCGGCAATTTCTTCGGGCTGGCCAAGGCGCCCCATCGGCTGGCGCTCTTTGAATGCGGCAAGGGCTTTATCGAAATCACCAGTGGCGGTTAGTCGGTCGTTCAAAGAAGGGCTTTGCACTGTACCGGGACAGATCGCGTTGCAGCGAATGCCGTCTTTGACAAAGTCGGCCGCGATGGCCTTGGTCATACCGATGATCGCCGCTTTTGAGGCCCCGTAGGCAAAGCGGCGCGGGGCGCCTTTTTCGCTTGAGACGATGGAGGCGATGTTGATGATCGATCCGTTCTTATTGGCGAGCATGCCTGGAAGCACCGCTTTAGTGATGCGGTACATGGCCTTGGCGTTCAGATCAAAGGCGCGGTCCCAGACGTCTTCGTCGCAATCGAGGATCGTGCCGTCATGCACCCAGCCGGCGCAGTTCAGTAGAATGTCCACAGGTGCGACAGATGCGACGAGCGCCTGAACCGCCTCGGCGTCTAGAACATCAAGCGCATGCCCAGTGATGTTTTTCGATGTGTCCGCCAGTTCCGCAACCGCAGCACCATCCAGATCGGTGGCGATGACCTGCGCGCCGCGTGCAGCCAGCGCTTCGGCACTGGCGCGGCCGATACCGGCACCCGCCGCGGTAATCAGCGCGGTTTTGCCTTTAAGTGATTGTTCCATATTTTTCTCCTAGCGGGCGAGCCAACCGCCATCGACGGTGACCACGCTGCCATGACAGTAGCTGGCGGCGTCAGACGCCAGAAAAACCGCAGCACCTGCAATTTCTGACGGATCTGCAAAGCGGCCTGCGGGAATACGCTCCAACAAGGCTTTGGACCTGTCCGGATCGTCGCGGAGCGCTTGGGTGTTGTCTGTGGCGGTGTAGCCCGGTGCGATGCTGTTCACGTTCACGCCATGCGGCGCCCATTCGTTGCAAAGCGCCTTGGTCAGACCGACCACGGCGTGTTTGCTGGACGCATATGCCGGCACGCGCAGCCCGCCTTGCGATGCGAGTACCGAGGACACGATGATAATCTTGCCCGACCCTTGGGCCACCATGCGCTTGCCTGCCGCCTGCGACAGCATCCACACAGAATCGAGGTTCACCGACAGCACGCGCCGCCAATCCTCCAGCGGCATGTCGGTGCTGTCCTCGCGGTGGATGATACCGGCGTTATTGACCAGAATGTCCAGTCCGCCCAAAGCATCGCTCGCAAAGCTCACTACGTCTTCGGCACTGGCCTGATCCATATCCGCAAAGTCAGCCTTCACAGCGGCACCTTTGACACCCAACGCCTTGATCTTGGCAAGTGTGTCGTCGGGTTGATGGCTGCGATAGGTCAGCGCCACATCGGCCCCGGCGGCGGCAAGGCCGAGGGCTATGCCCTCGCCGATGCCGGTGGCACCACCGGTGACCAGTGCTTTTCGACCGCTGAGGTCAAACGGATTACCCATATCAGTACCGGTTCGCGATCGGCAGTTCTTCCGCAGGGAAAAGGCTGATAACCTCGCACCCTGTCTCGGTCACGACGACCTCTTCCTCGATCCGTGCAGCAGAGTATCCGTCGGTCGCAGGGCAGTAGGTTTCCAGCGCAAAGACCATGCCGGTCTTGATCTCCATCGGGTGTTCCATGCTGACCGCGCGGCTGATGATCGGGCGTTCGTGCAGCGCAAGACCCAGACCGTGGCCAAATTGCAAACCAAAGGCCGCGTCCTCATTCGGGAAGCCAAGCGATTCTGCTGTGGGCCAGACTTCTGCCACCTTGTCGGTGGTCACGCCCGGTTTGATCATTGCGATTGAGGCGTCGATCCATTCGCGCGCCTTCACATAGGCATCGTTTTGCGAAGGTGTCGCACGGCCCACGTTGAAGGTCCGGTAGTAGCAGGTGCGATAGCCCTGATAGGACTGGAGAATGTCAAAGAAAGCCTGATCGCCGGGGCGGATCAACCTGTCAGTGAAATTGTGCGGATGCGGGTTGCAGCGCTCGCCGGAAATGGCGTTGATTGCCTCCACATCGTCGCTGCCCATCTCGTAGAGCATCTTGTTGGATAGCGCGACAATATCGTTCTCGCGCACACCGGGTTTCAGCTCTTCATAGATCATGTGATAGACGCCATCGACCATTGCAGCAGCTTGCGTCAAAAGCTGGATTTCGTCCCAGTTCTTGATCTCGCGCGCGGCCAGCATGATCTGCTGACCATCAACCACATTGATGCCTTCTTCCTGCAACGCATGGAACATCGCCGTTTCGGCATAATCCACACCCACCGGCATATCGGCCATACCCGCATCCTTGATCAATTGCGCGATCATCTTGGCATATTTACGCATCAGGCCGAATTCTGGCGGGATGGTGCCGCGCATTCCGACCACGCCTGCCAGGCAGTGATCCGGCTCCAGCCAGTCAGAATGGCGTTTGTGATGCATCGCGGCCGATCCGAAGTCCCAGACGTAGGGTGAATCGTCACCGGTCAGCAGGCAGAAGCGGCACATCTTGTCCCGTTCCCATTCGCCGATTTTGGTGGCGGAAACGTAGCGAATGTTGTTCACGTCGAACAAGAGCAGCGATCCGGCATTGGAATTCTGCAAGGACTGCCGCGTGCGCGCCAAACGATACCGACGCAATCGGTCGTGGTCGATGCGGCGTTCGAAATCCACGGACATATGGCCATGAGCCGGCAGCTTGTCGCGCCATTCCCAGTTGGTTTCAAGGTCCTGTGGCGTGAGCAGATTTGGCATTAATGCGTTGCCTGGGCGTTCTGACATCGAAAACTCCTTTCAGGTGCGGTCAAGCGCACCCGGTTTGTTTCTAAAAATTACGGATATGCGCTTACTTCGTGACCCAGCCGCCATCGATGGAGATCATCTGGCCGGTCATGTAATCGCTGTCGTCACTGGCGAGGAACGACGCAGTGCCGGTGATATCTTTGGGGTAGGATACCCGTTTGATCACCAGATTATTCTCGACAATATCATCGTAGGCTTGACCTTCGCGCTCCTTGAAGCCGATCTCGACCAAGTCCTTGTCCAACTGCTCCCACAGCGGGGTGACAACCACACCCGGTGCGTAGCCGTTCACGGTGATGTTGTGCTCTGCAAGCCCAAGGGCTCCACATTCGGTGAGCGCGAGGCAGCCGTATTTCGACGTGCAATAGACGGTTACGTCAACCAAAGGCTTACGTGATGCAATGCTGCCCACGTTGATCAGTTTGTAGGGATGATCTTCCATTGGACCTTGGGCAATCATCTGCTTGGCCGTCTCTTGCATACCCAGCCACATCGCCTTGGTGTTGACGTTCATGATCATGTCCCAGTTGTCTTCATCGATATCCATGAAGAACCGCGGCTTGTTCAGGCCGGCGTTGAACAGACCAACGTTGATCGATCCGAACGCCTCAACAGTGGCGGCCACTGCAGCGGCGTTGTCTTCGCGCTTGGTGACATCCATTTTGACGGCAACTGCTTTGCCATTGCCTGCCGCATTGATCGCATCGGCAACCTTCTGCGCCTCGTCGCCATCCAGATCGCCAAGACAAACATTAGCACCTTGAGCGGCAAAGTTTTCGGCGTTGGCCTGACCCATGCCGCGGGCGGCACCGGTGATGAGAATGTTTTTACCTTTTAGGCGGTTGGGGTCCATGATTGTCTCCTCCTGTTGTCACTTAGACCTGTGTTGTTTGATGACGTGCGTCGGCCCTCTTCTTGGGCGCGCCGCAGTGTTTCGGCCGGGGCGGTCAACCCGCGCAGCATGTCGTGAAATTCCTCACCGCAAATCTGGATGATCTCGCTGATCTCGGGCACGGGCGGACGCGGCCAGAACTGCAGCTCGTCGCGCCATGACATTGCATCCACGGCCTCGAAGATAGGGGACAAGCGGCGTACGTCCGGATCTGCGCCGACGGAATAGCGCGGGTTGGTTCGGCTTCCGTTTTGTACATACAGCTTTTGCGCCTCGGGGGATGTGAAGACGCGCAGCGCTTCGACGGCAGCAGGCACGCGATCCGGCGGCAGATTGGCCGGAATGCCCATGATATAGCCGCCCACAGGTGCAATCTGGCTCGCGCCGGGGCCTGCGGGATGCGGCAGATAGCCCGGTCTGGCCTTTGGCGGGCGAGCTCCTCGTCCAGCTCAAAATACGGGGCGAGCAGGGTGTAGCCATAGGCCATCGCGATGCGGCCCGCCGCATAGGGCCGCACGCGTTCATACCAAGACATCGACAGGATATCGGGCGGCGAATATTCAAGCAGTTCAAGCAGGAATTCGGCGGCGCGCAGGCCTGCTTCGGTGTCGATCGTGGCGTTGTAGCGCCGATCTGCCAGATGGCTCGTGGCAAAGCCGCCCGCGACCGGGGGCAGATCAAGGACCGGCTGGCCAAAATCGGCAAGTGTCATCAGGACGGTGTGGCCAAGTGCCGTGCCGCGTGCGGCATTCCAAGCGATGCCGTGTTGACCGCGTTGCGGATCATGCAACGCCTTAGCCGCACCAAGCAGCGCATCAGTTGTCGGCTGGAGGTTCAAGCCCGGCCTCGGCGAACATGTCCTTGCGATAAAACAGCAGTTCCGGCGTGGTCTGGGCTGGCACGCCATAGGGTTTGCCGCCCCAATGCGCGGCCTCCCAGCCTGCGGTGTGGAAATCGGCAGGATCGATGCTTACAATGTCCATCACCTCGTCCAGCGGCATCAGGATGCCACGCTCGGCGAAATCCCCGACCCACGGCAGGTCAACGGCGATGATGTCATATCGGCTGACATCGCGGTTTGCATTGCGCACGGCTTCTTCGTGCAGACGATCAATTGAAAAGGCACGCTGGTGGATTTGCGCGCCAATGGACTGTTCGAACTGCCGTTTGAGATTATTCATCACCATAAACGTCGGATCGCCATGGACGAGGACGCGCAGGCCGCCAAGAAGTTTCAACGGCTCGGGCAGAACCTGAAGCGGCGGGATCGACTTGGCTTCCATATAGGATCCGCCAAAATAGTAGTCCTCGGGTTCACTCTGCGTTTGTTGGGCCCCAAAATGGCCGCCGGCGAGACGTCCCACACGGCTTGACAGCTGCGCCCATTGTTCCATCAGAGCCTCGCTGGGGTGCAACGAAAAGCTCTTGCCGGTTTTGGTGCGCGGGCGCTGTTCGATCAAGCCCGCGGCGACCATTTCCTTTAAGGCGTCGGTTCGCGGTAGCGTAGGGTACGCGGCTGGCGCCAATCAGGGCCGTTGCCGTGATCACGCGCCCCTCGAGGTGGCCACGTAACAACAGCAGCGCCATACGCAGATTTGGATTTGGTTCAGAAATATCGGCCACGCCTATCCAATTCATCGCCAAGACTCTCAAGGAAAGCGATGATCTGAAGCATCTCGGTCTTTGCCGTTGGGGGCACAAACCGGGCTATTTTTTTTCGGCTCATCGCGTTCATCGAACTGAGTTTTGCCTTTCTGAAGGGTTCAACTGACGTTGCTGTCCGTTTGCCTGCTGAAACATTCATTTTGGACGAATTCTGAGTTTCCCACGGACATATTCTCCTTTAACTTGTGCAAGTAGATGTCCGAAATATATCTCAAATATATCCATAATGGATTAAAAAATATCCAATATGGATATAATTTCCGGCGCGGCGCGTGCGACAACCTCACAAGGTAGACGCAGTCCGCCGGACCATGATTCCCCGTTAATGATGGGAGTCGTATGAACTGAATTATGAAAAGATTCCTTGGGAGGAAACCACAATGAAAATTCGTAAAATGCTAGCAGCGACGACCGCGACGGCGGCGATGACCGTTGCAGGTGTGGCTGCCGCTGAAACCATGACGATCGGTATCACGCAGAACAACGTGGGGGTCGATAGCTACCAGACGACGTACGAGAAGGCCTTTATTGCTGCAGCCGAAGCAAACGATGCCGTTGAGGTCGTCGTTCTGGATGCCGGTGGCGACGTTGCCCGTCAGATCGCTCAGATGGAAGACCTTATCCAACAGGAAGTGGACGCTATCATTATCTGGCCAACAAACGGCGAGGCCGTGATCCCTGCCGTACGCAAGGCGCATCAAGCTGATATTCCGGTTGTTGTAACCAACTCCAATATCGCCGAAGCTGGTTTCGATTTCGTCTCTTCCTTCTCCGGTCCTGACAACATCACACAGGGCATCCGGTCTGCAGAGATCATGTGTGACCGCTTCAAAGCCTTGGGAATTGAGAACGAAGCCAAGGTTGTCCACATCACGGGCCAGCCAGGCTACACGACTGCTATCGAGCGCGCTAAGGGCTTCAACGACCGTCTGCCCGAGGTTTGCCCGAACGTTGAGCAGATCGACGAGCAGCCTGGTGACTGGAATCGCGAAAAGTCGCAGCAGGTCATGGAGGCTTTCCTCGTCAAATATGATGATATCGACGGTGTCTATTCTGGCGATGACAACATGGGTGTGGGCGCAATGAACGCCGCTGTCGCTGCTGGTCGCGAAGGCATCACTTTCGTCGGTGCCACCAACTTCGCAGTGGGCTATGAAGCGATGGCGCGCGGCGCATACTGGGGGTCGATCTACCAGTCGCCTGTCGATGACGCGGAAGCGGCGCTGAAAACCGCGATTGATCTGCTCAACGGGGAGGAACTGCCGTTCCTGAACTACTTCGACACACCGAAGATCACTCAGGACAACATGGACGAGTTCACCAAGCCGGTATTCTAAGATCCTCTTGGATGCGGGGCGCGGCTCCCTCGTCCGCCTCCTTTCGCTATTCCAAAATTGATTTCAGGTATGGGAGAAGACCAATGGGTCGTGTCTCTGGTCGGTCATGCATTGTGACAGGTGCGGCGCAAGGTATCGGTCGCGCCATCGCCGAGGCGCTGCTGGAGGAAGGGGCGAACGTTTGTTTCGCCGACATCAATGGTGATAAGGTCACGGAAGTCGCCGACGAGAAACCGAGAAGACACACGGCATGCGAGCAAGTGACACACGCGCAGGTCGATGTGACAGATCGTGCGCAGGTACGCGCCATGATCGACCATACCGTCGCAACTTTTGGCAAGCTGGATGTGAAGTTCAACAATGCGGGCGTCAACCGGCCGATGAATTTCATGGATGTCACCGAAGACAACTGGAATTTCATTATGGGGGTCAATGGGCTGGGCTGCATGATCGGCATGCAGGAAGCGGCCCGCCAGATGATTGCTCAGGGCACTGGCGGCAAGATCATCAACACTGCCTCAATTGCCAGCCGGCAGGGTTTTGACAACGTGGCCCCGTATTGCGCCAGCAAATTTGCCGTGGTGTCGCTGACGCAATCGGGTGCGCGCGATTTGGCAAAGCATAATATCACCGTCACGGGCTTTGCCCCGGGCGTGGTGGCGACCGAGATGTGGGAGCAGGTTGATCAGGACTTGATGGCCATCGGTGCAGCCGAACGGCCCGGTCAGGCAATGGAGGAGTTTTCGGCTGAAATACTGCGCGGCCGTGTGGCAAAGCCAAAAGACATCACCGGAACGACCACATTTCTGGCAGCGCCAGAAAGCGACTACATGACAGGCCAGATCGTGATGATCGATGGGGGCATGACGCTGGTTTGATCTGACATGCCGGGGAGGATTCCGGCAGGTTGGATAGGAGATGATCTACAGGCCGTCACAGCGGCCCAAGGGAGGGAACAATGGCTGAATTTACGAAGCAGGACGATCGGAAAGTTGCTGGCGAAGCAGGGTATTTTGATCGCCTTTGCTCTTTTCATAATCGGGTTCACAATTGCCAACCGAAGTTCCTGACCCTCGACAATTTCGAGAACGTGATCAGGTCGTCGGCGATTCTGGGAGTGATGGCGCTGGGAGTGACCTTTGTGGTGATCAGCGGCAATCTGGATCTCTCCGTCGGGTCGATGATGTCATTCTCGACCATCGTTGTGCTTGATCTTCACGACAAGATAGGACCTGCCCTCGCGATCCCTGCCATGTTCGCGATGACTCTGTGCCTTGGGGCATTCATCGGATTTCTTGTCGGCTATCTGAAGCTGAACTCATTGATTGTGACTTTGGGAATGCTTTCGGCCATCCACGGACTGACGCTGACCTATTCCGGCGGGAAGAACATGGACATCGCCGACAAAGAGGGCACCTGGTTCGCGATCTTCGGGCAAGGTAGTATCATGGGAATTCAGACGCCGATCCTGATGTTCATCGCACTGGCCGCATTGCTTGGGATCATCTCGCCAAAACACCCTTTGGCCGAAAGGTTTACGCGGTCGGCGGCAACGGCACGGCAGCGACCTTCTCAGGCATCCGACGGGCACGCGTGGTATTCCTTTGCTACGTTATGAGCGCGTTTTGCGTGGCCACAGCCGGTCTTATCCAGGCCAGCCGCTCCATGGGGTCGCAAAACACCGTGGGACAAGGGCTGGAGCTTGAAGTGCTCGCCGCAGTCATTCTCGGCGGTGCATCGCTGTTGGGTGGGTCGGGGACGATCTTCAAGACGGTGATCGGGGTCCTGATCCTTGGGTTTATCCAGAATGGTCTTTTGCTGGTCGGGCTTGATTTCTCCGTACAGTACGTCGTGACTTGGGTCATCATAATCCTTGCGGTCTGGCTGGATATTGCGGCCAAGCGCGGCAAGCTCATGTCGCCGATCGCGTAAGGGAGGGAAGAAAATGCAAGCTGGAAAACTCTCAAAATACCTCAAGGGCGGTGCCATCTGGGGCTTCATCGTCCTTGAGTTGATCTTCTTCTCGCGTGGCGGGCGAATTTCTGTCGGTCAGCGACAAGGCCTTCATGGACGTCGACAACATGCTGCTGCTGCTCAAGCAGTCGGCACCGATCGGCATCATCGCCATGGGCATGACGATCGTCATGGTCAACGGCAATATCGACCTGTCGGTCGGGGCAATATATGCGATCTGCGCCATTGTCCTGCTGGATTCAGATGACATGGCCGATATTCGCCGGCCTCGGAAACTGGGTCATTCCCGTGGCCTGGTGCCTGGCGCTGCTGACGGGCGTGATTCTCGGCGCGATCAACGGGTTGATCGTGTGGAAGACCGGGGTCGACGCCTTTATCGTGACGCTTGGGTCGATGTTGGGCTATCGCGGGTTGGTCTTCATGTACAACGGCGAGCAGCCGACCAGCCATCTCAATTGGACGCTGGTCGATTTTGCCGAGGCGCAGTTCCTCGGTCTTCACACCGCGACATGGTTCCTGCTGATCGTTACAGCGGCGATCTGGTTTCTGATGAACCGCACGGTTCATGGCCGCAACGCCTATGCCATCGGCAATAACCGCGAAGCGGCAGTCAATGCGGGCATCCGTGTCGGTCCGCACATGATGATCAACTTTATGATCATCGGTTTCTTGGCGGCGCTGTCGGCAGTGGTGTTCTACTCTGAATCCGGATCGGTGAACCCCAACGACGGCCAGCTTTACGAATTGTGGGTGATTACCGCCGTCGTGCTCGGCGGCACCAAGCTGACCGGCGGGGCGGGCTCGATCATTTCGACATTTGGGGGCGTGCTGGCGATCCAGCTGTTGCGGAAAGGGCTGAGCCATATCGGTGCTGACACATCGACCGTGAACCTAGTGATCGGTCTTATTCTTATCGCCGTGCTGTTCCTTGATCGGCAGCTGAACGTCAAAGGCAAAGAGGAGTTGAAGGTATGACCGAACAAAGCCCCGTACTGCGGCTAGAAGGGATCGTAAAAACATTTCCCGGTGTGCGTGCCCTCGATGGCGTCTCCCTTTCGATCCTGCCCGGTGAAGTCCATGCCCTGATGGGTGAAAACGGTGCCGGGAAATCCACCCTGATGAAGGTGCTCGGCGGTATTCACCAGCCTGACGAAGGCCAGATCATCGTCGATGAGAAACCCGTGGTTATGCACGGCCCGTTGGACGCCAAAGCCAAGGGCATTGTCTTCATCCATCAGGAACTCAGCCTCGCTGATGAGTTGAGTGTGGCCGAGAACATCTATCTCGGAGAATTGCCGCGCAAGCGCTTCGGGCTGGTGGACTGGGCCGAACTCGCAGCCAAGACCAATGCGATCCTCGAAAAGCTCAAGGTCAGTTTCAACGCCAATACGCGTGTGGGGGACTTGTCGATTGCCAACCAACAGATGGTCGAAATTGCCCGCGCGCTGACGGTTGACGCCAAAGCCGTTATCTTTGACGAGCCGACAGCCTCGCTGACCGACGCGGAAAAGGTTGTTCTGTTCGAGGTGATCTCCGATTTGCAAAAGCAGGGCGTGGGCATCGCCTATATTTCGCACCGGATGGAAGAGATCTTCAAGATCACGGACCGGATCAGCGTTTTGCGAGATGGTCAATATCAGGGCACGGTCAATACCGCCGATACGAATGAAGAAGGCGTGACCCAGATGATGATCGGGCGCAAGCTCGACCTCAGCCGCAACGAAAGCCACCACGAACTGGGCGATGTTGCCCTCGAAATACGCGGGTTGAGCTGTGGCGACCTTTACAAGGATGTCAGTTTCGAGGTGCGGCGCGGTGAGGTTCTCGGTTTCTACGGGCTTGTCGGTGCCGGCCGGACGGAAATTGCCGAAACATTGTTCGGCCTTCGAAATCCGTCGTCCGGCACGATCCTGATTGATGGCGAAGAGGTGCGGATTCATTCGCCCTATGACGCGATAGAGCGGGGCATCTCGCTTGTCCCCGAGGACCGCAAAGGCCAAGGTTTGATTCTGGGTATGAACTGTCGCGATAACATGACCCTGCCGCAGGTTGACGATCTCAAATCCGGTCCCTTCGTTGCAGATGGTGCAGAGATCGCGATCTTCGACCAATATCGCGACAAGCTCGACATCAGGACACCGGGCTGGAAACAGCTTGTGGGTAATCTTTCGGGGGGCAACCAGCAAAAGATCGTTATCGGAAAATGGCTGTCCATGCGCCCCAACGTGCTGATCGTTGATGAGCCCACACGCGGCATTGACGTAGGGTCAAAAGCCGAAATTCACAATCTGCTGCGTGATCTGGCGGCGCAGGGCTATGCGGTGATCGTGATCAGTTCGGAAATGCCGGAGGTGCTGCATGTGTCCGACCGGATCGTGGCGATGTACTCGGGCCGGATCATGCGGACTTTCACCTCTGAAGAGGTGACCGAGGAAAACCTGATTGCGGCGATTTCGGGCTTGGAAACTGAAAAGGTAGCCTGATGCGGGTTGGTTTTGCCGGTCTGGGGCGTATGGGCGCACATATGGCGTGCAACCTGTGCCGTGCAGGGCATGATGTGACGCTGTGGAACCGCTCGGCTGACAAGGCTCAAAACTTGGCCGCTGAGCTTGGTTGTGCCGTGGCAGACACCCCGCGCGCATTGTCTGGTGCGGCGGAGGTGGTCGTGACCATGTTGTCCGACGATCCATCTTCCGAAGCAGTACATGGTGGCCCGGACGGGCTGTTTGCCGGATCAGCGCGGACCTATGTCGAGATGGGCACGATGAGCCCCGATCACATCGCTTGGCTGGCAGAACAAGCTCCCGCAGGGGCCCGCGTGATCGACGCGCCGGTATCAGGTGCAACACAGGCCGCCGCCGAGGCGCAACTGGTCATTATGGCGGGCTGTACACCAGAAGACGCCGCGCCGCTCTCCACGCTATTTCGATGCCATGGGTAAAGAAACACTTTTCCTGGGTCAGGCGGGCAGCGGTGCGGTGATGAAACTGGCGGTCAATGCACTGATCCACGGCATCAACCAGACCCTGGCCGAAGCCATGACGCTTGCCGAGGCGGCGGGTATTGCACCCGAAACAGCTTTCGACGTGATCGAAGCCTCTGCTGCCTGTGCGCCGATGCTCAAGTACCGGCGTCCGCTTTATCTGAATGAGGCAGACCACGACGTGACCTTCACTGTGTCACTGGCCCGCAAGGATATGGAAATCACGGCGCGACTTGCAGACCGGCTGGGCACCGCAATGCCACAAGGCCGTACTACTCTGGCCAAATTGATCGAGGCTGACGCTGCAGGCTTCGGTTCCCGCGACATGGCATCGATGTTGAGCTTCATGCGAAAGGACACGGTATGAAAGCCACACTGTTCGTCGGTGGATGGGAAGGCCATACGCCAAGCCATTTTGCCGATTGGTACAAAGACCTGCTCGAAGCCAACGGCTTCGCGGTTGATGTCTATGATACGCTGGAACCTTTGGCGCAGCCTGAGAATTTGTCTGATGTCGATCTGATCACGCCGATCTGGTCTTCTGCGCGGTCGGGCCACCGCGAAGAATTCGGCAATATGACCAAACCGCAAGAGGACGGCCTGCTGAAATTGATCGCCGATGGATGTGGGATCGCAGGATGGCACGGGCATATGGGGGACGCATTCCGCGACCGTCCGACATATCACTTTCTGATTGGCGGTCAGTTCGTGGCGCATCCGCCGGGTTGGCCGGACAATCTGCAGCCGCGGGAAGACTACGTGGATTATGACGTCACCGTCTGCAAACCGGATGACCCGATCGTGCGAGGGCATCAAAAGCTTCCGCCTGACGACCGAGCAATATTACATGCTTGTCGATCCCTCCAACGACGTGCTGGCAACAACGACATTTTCAGGCGATCACCTGTGGTGGATCGAAGGCACTGTCATTCCAGTCGTCTGGAAACGGCGCTGGGATAAGGGGCGGGTTTTTTACTGCTCGATCGGTCACGAGCTTGATGACCTGAAGGTACCGCAAGTCACCGAGATCATTCGGCGCGGCGCGCTGTGGGCAGCGCGTGGCGCATTGAATTAGACCAAACACACTCACTGAAAAAGAGGACTTGATATGAAACTTCTCCGCTATGGTGCGCCCGGCGCCGAAAAACCTGGCATTCTGGATGCATCCGGCCGTGTGCGCGACCTGTCTGGCGTCGTTCCGGACATTGCTGGCGATACGCTGCGTCCGGCGGGCCTTAAGGCACTGCATACGCTGGACCTTGAAACGCTACCGTTGATCGAGGGCACGCCACAAGAGGATTTGCGGCTTGGGCCCTGTGTGGGTGGTATCGGCAAGTATATCTGCATCGGCTTGAACTATGCCGATCACGCCGAAGAGGCGGGCATGGCGATCCCCGAAGAGCCTATCATCTTCAACAAATGGACCTCTGCCGTGGTTGGACCGAATGATGATATTCAGGTGCCGCGCGGCTCGGTTAAAACAGATTGGGAAGTCGAATTGGGCGTCGTCATCGGCGAACCCGGCGCCTATATCGACGAGGCCAATGCAATGGATCATGTCGCTGGGTTTTGCGTCATCAACGATGTGTCGGAACGGGATTTTCAGCTCAACCGCGCAGGCACGTGGGATAAGGGCAAAGGCTGCGACACTTTTGGCCCAACCGGCCCGTGGCTCGTGACCCTTGATGAGATCTCAGACATGGACAATTTGGACATGTGGCTGGATGTCGATGGCAAGCGCATGCAGACAGGATCGACCGCGACGCTGATCTTCAAGATCCCACATCTGATTGCCTATTGCAGCCAGTTCATGAGCCTTCAAGCGGGCGACGTGATCTCAACCGGGACACCGCCCGGCGTGGGCATGGGCCAATCCCCACAGCAATACCTGCACGGCGGAGAGGTCGTGACCTTGGGCATTGCCGGTTTAGGCGAGCAGAGGTCAAAAGTGATGCCTGCCTGATTAAATATCTATTGCCCCGACGCGCTATGTCGGAACCGTTTACCCATTATGTGTTTTTTGCGCGATCTCTTTGGTTTGTGCGTAGAAAGCAAATTTCTGGATTTTGCCGGTGGATGTGCGCGGCATCAGCATTGATATAAAGTGCCTAACACTTTGCAAGGCGCAAGCGGGTCATTGAACCATGAAAAAATGGATGCGAGGCAGCATTGACAGAGCATAGTCAGTGTCCGTTAATGTGATTTAGCGAGCGCAGCGAATGGCTTCTTAGTCGGGTCGCGACATAGCATTTCGTATGACCGGCCAAGGTCGGCTGCGGGCCGCAAGTATCATTGGAGCAATCCGCCGAGACAGCCATTCAATTGGTTCTACTTGACGCCCGAATGGCTATGAAATAGTAGATGAATCCACTGAGCGGGCGTTGTGTAGTGGTAAGACCTTAGCCTTCCAAGCTAATGACGCGGGTTCGATTCCCGCCGCCCGCTCCAGATTTAATCACCGAATATATGACAATCGATACAAGCGCCGAAACTGCGCGGAATCGTCCTGTCTGTGCCGCTCTCTCTTGACGCCTGATCGCTCTAAGTCCATCACATATTACGGCAAAACGAAGGATAGGACATGGCGCGACCCACACCTGGTGTTCCTAGCGCATCGGGACAAACAGAAGAACGAGAGAAATCCAAGAAACTGGGGTCTCTCAAGGCTTTGATGCCTTTTGTTGCACCGTACCGCGGGTTGGTCGTCGGGGCAGTGCTTGCGCTGGTGTGTACTGCGGTTATCTCACTGACCTTGCCACTGGCCGTACGCCGTGTGGTCGACAACTTTTACACCAAAGACCCAACGACGCTTGACCTCTATTTTGCCGCGGCTTTGGGGATTGCTGCTTTGCTGGCACTAGGGACGGGCCTGCGCTACGCATTGGTTACCCGCCTGGGTGAACGGGTTGTCGCTGACATTCGCAAGGCCGTATTCGACCGCGTCATCGGGATGAGCCCTGCTTTCTATGAGAAGGTAATGACGGGAGAGGTCCTGAGCCGGATCACCACCGACACAACGCTGATTTTGTCGGTGATCGGATCGTCGGTCTCGATTGCGCTGCGCAACCTTTTGATTTTTATCGGCGGTCTTGCATTGATGCTTCTGACTTCCGCGAAACTGACGGGACTGGTTCTTTTGCTTGTACCGGCGGTGATCGTGCCCATCCTCATTCTGGGGCGGAAACTGCGCGTGCTGAGCCGGGAGAACCAGGATTGGATTGCGGCCTCCTCAGGGAATGCCTCCGAAACACTAAGTGCTGTGCAAACTGTGCAAGCCTTCACCCATGAAACCGCCAGCCGTGGGCAGTTCGCGGATGTGACCGAGCTATCGTTTGATGCCGCGCGGCGACGGGTCACCACGCGTGCCTTGATGACCGTAATTGTTATTTTTCTGGTTTTTGCGGGCATCGTGGGTGTCCTTTGGGTGGGCGCGCGGGACGTGCGCGCAGGCGACATGACCCAAGGGGCGTTGGTGCAGTTTGTCATCTATTCCGTGATGGTTGCAGGCGCGGTCGCAGCGCTTTCCGAAATCTGGAGCGAACTGCAGCGCGCCTCTGGTGCTACCGAACGTCTGGTCGAGCTTTTGCGCACAGAGGATACAGTGAAGGACCCTGCCAACCCTCAAACGCTGCCGCAGCCTGTTGAAGGGCGGCTTGCTTTTGAAAATGTAACTTTCGCTTATCCCTCGCGCCCCAATACGTTGGCGCTGGATGATGTAAGCCTGACGATTTCACCGGGTGAAACGGTAGCCTTTGTCGGCCCGTCGGGTGCGGGCAAGACCACGATCATCCAAATGTTGCTGCGGTTTTACGATCCGTCCTCAGGACGCATTTTGCTAGATGGCGTTGATCTGGCAACGCTGCGTCGGGACGCCTTCCGCAAATCGGTATCTCTGGTACCGCAAGACCCGGTGATATTCGCAGCCTCGGCGCGCGAAAACATAAGGTTTGGCAGACCGGATGCCTCTGATGCCGAGATCGAAGATGCCGCGCGGGCAGCAGCTGCACATGATTTTATTGCGGCGCTCCCGGACGGATATGACGCCTACCTAGGAGAACGCGGTGTCATGCTGTCAGGGGGGCAAAAGCAACGCATTGCCATTGCCCGCGCGATCCTGCGCGATGCACCGGTTCTATTGTTAGATGAAGCGACAAGCGCATTGGACGCAGAAAGCGAACGCGCCGTGCAACATGCGGTGGACAGGCTGAGTGCGGGACGTACCACGCTGATCGTGGCGCACCGTCTTGCCACCGTGAAGAAGGCCGACCGTATCGTTGTTATGGAAGAGGGCCGTATTGTTGCAACCGGCCCCCACGATCAACTTGTTTCGCAAGGTGGGCTTTATGCGCGTCTGGCCAAGCTGCAGTTCACCGAAGGCATTGCGGCGGAGTAATTCCCGGTTTCTGACGTAGCGTCCCGGCGCGTCACGCGACGTCACATGGCTTGTGCTGGTGCGATTTACGTCTCATCCTCCGCGCTGCATACTGAGACGCACCATGCACAATCGTTTTGGGAGGAACACGCATGACCTTTGCCGGGCTGGATGATCGTAATGCCATTGAGGCGCAAATGGTCTGGCAGGACCGTGACCTTCCTTTGACGCTATATCAGGCGATCAGCGCAACTGCGCAAAAATATCCGCAGAGCAACGCGATTAGCTATCAGCTTTTCTCTGGCCCGACCGACAAGGCCGAAACGCTGAACTGGGCGCAGCTGAAAGAAAAGGTGACGCAGGCCGCAAACCTTTTCCGCGCTCTGGGCGTAGGGGAAAAGGACGTTGTTGCCTATGTGCTGCCGAACGCGAACGAAACGGTTTACACCCTCTTGGGGGGGTCTATCGCTGGCATTGCAAACCCAATCAACCCACTGCTCGACGCCGAACAGATCGGCTCGATCCTGCGCGAAACAAATGCGAAAGTTGTGGTTACCCTGCGCCCGTTTCCGAAAACGGATGTGGCCGACAAAACGGCGGAAGCCGTCGCGCTGTCACCGAACGTGGAGACAGTTCTCGAGGTTGATCTGCTGCGGTATCTCACCCCGCCAAAATCATGGATCGTGCCGTTGATCCGGCCCAAGCGCCAGGTGCAGAACCACGCCAGATACCTCAGCTTCAACACGGAACTGGCCAAGCAATCTAAAATGCTTGATTTCGCGGATAGCACCGAAGACCGTGTTGCATGCTACTTCCACACCGGTGGGACGACAGGCATGCCAAAAGTCGCGCAGCACCGGTATTCTGGCTTGATCTACAATGGTTGGATCGGCACCGAGCTGCTCTTCACCGAGAAAGACAATATCATTTGCCCGCTACCGCTCTTTCACGTTTTTGCCTGTCACGTGATCTTGATGGCTGCGGTCGTATCCGGTGCGCATGTGGTCTTTCCCACGCCGCAGGGTTACCGTGGCGAAGGGGTTATGGACAACTTCTGGAAGCTGGTTGAGCGTTGGAAGATCAGTTTTATCATTACCGTGCCCACGGCGATTTCCGCCAAGATGCAACGTCCGATTGACGCAGATGTAAGTTCGGTGCAGATGGCGTTCTCAGGGTCCGCGCCGCTGCCGCTCGAATTGTTTCGCCGGTTTGAAAAAGCAACTGGTGTCACTTTGGTTGAAGGCTATGGTCTGACCGAAGCGACCTGCCTTGTGTCTTGCAATCCCACCGACGGCGAAAAGAAAGTTGGCAGCATCGGGATACCGTTTCCTTATTGCGATGTCCGGATTTTCAAGACAACGCCGAATGGCCCGATTGAGGCGGATGTTGATGAAGTGGGTGAAATCTGCGTGTCCAATCCTGGGGTTTTCGTCGGAAACACATACACGGAATCTGAAAAGAACGTTGACCTTTACTATGGTGATCATCTGCGGACCGGCGATTTGGGACGCGTTGATGCGGATGGCTACCTTTGGATTACAGGTCGCGCCAAAGACTTGATCATCCGTGGGGGTCACAACATCGACCCGGCCGAGATAGAGGAGGCGCTGCTGCACCACGAGGCGGTAGCCTTTGCTGGCGCTATCGGGCAACCGGACGCGCATTCAGGCGAGGTACCGTGCGCCTTCGTTGAATTGGTCGACGGTGGGCAGGTGTCAGAGGCCGAGCTTCTGGAATTCTGCAAACAGCACGTACACGAGCGGGCCGCGATGCCCAAGCATATGACAATCTTGCCGGAACTGCCGAAAACGGCGGTTGGGAAAATTTTCAAACCTGATCTTCGCAAACACGCGATCACCCGTATTTACAATGGCGCGCTTGAGAAAGCAGGGTTGCCCGCGCGCGTGGTGGGCGTTGTGGACGACAAAAAACGTGGATTGGTTGCTCGGGTTGCAGCCAATGGTGCCGAGGCGTCGCAGATCGGTCAGACGCTTGGTGACTTCGTACAGCCTTGGGAAATGGCCGATGAAACGGTAGCGGCTGAGTAGCTAACTAAGAAATACGCCGCTCTTCATCGTGTCGGCGATGGGAGCACCCAATCGTGACAGGATGGTCGGCGCGAGTTGCAACTGGTCAATGACCGTACCTGGTTCTGGCCCTTCAGCTGGCCCGAAGTAGTAGAGTGCTGTCTCTTGTTGCGCGGCATCGCGACCACCGTGATGCCCGCGCGTGTCTTGCCCGTGATCAGCGGTTACGATGATCTCGTACCCCATAGTGCGCCAGCGGCTGATAGATGGTGCCAGCATCTCATCCATGACAAAGCAGGCGTGATCCATCTCTTGGCAGTCATGGAAAAATCGGTGCCCCATACTGTCCAGTGTACAGGTGTGCAACATCCCGTAGGACAGCTCGAACCGAGCGCACAGCCGGGTCAAAGTCGCAAAGAGGTCGATGTCAGAGGGTGTCATCTGGTTGACAAGCCCATAGCCGGTCATTGTGTGGAACCGCCCGTGGTTGATCGTGTTGCTCTCGGGTTCATCGTATTCAATATCGCGGACCATGTCGAAAGGCGCACGGTTAAAGAACTCGGACCAGAACGAATGCGCGACGGCACCCGTCGTGCCGCCCGCTTGGCGTACTTGCGAAAATATGTCGGGCTGCGAAATCCGGAAGACGTTACCATTGCCGGTGCAGCCATGTTCAACCGGTGGCACGCCCGTATGGATCGATGCGTAGCATGAGGCGGATGTAGAGGGTAGGACCGATTTATGGGTCCAGACCCGGGCGTCGCCGCTGTCCACCCATGCTTCGAGATTGCCGAAAAGCCTGCGAAAATTACGGTAAGGCACGCCGTCCAGCACGATCAGCAGCAGCTTTTTGTTCATCATTTCGTCCTATTGCTTCACTCAAAACAAGACGTTTTTTGGATGGGCCGTGCAAGTGTAAACTAACCGCTGAACCAGCGCCTGTAACGAGATGCACGGACGGCCTAGTTGCCGGCACTTTCCATCTTACGGTTGGCAATGACTTCTTCCAACCACCCCAACCGCATCTCTGGTACAGAGCTGAGCAGCAGATCGGTGTAGTCGTCAAAGGGCGGGCTAAGCACCTGAGACTTTGGCCCGTAGCGCACGACCTCGCCTTGGTACATGACCGCAATACTGTCCGAGATCGCTCGCACTGTCGCCAAGTCATGCGTGATGAACAGATAGGCCACGTCCTCAATCTTTTGCAGGTTCAGAAGCAGCTTGAGGATGCCATCTGCCACCAGTGGATCAAGCGCCGAGGTGACTTCGTCGCAGATGATAAGCTTGGGCTTGGCCGCGAGCGCGCGCGCGATGCATACACGTTGCTTTTGTCCGCCCGAAAGCTCTGCGGGGTAGCGGTCTTGAAATCCTGTGCCCAGTTCAATCTCGTCCAGCAGTTCCTGAATACGTTTTTGTTTCTCGGCACCCTTGAGGCCAAAGTAGAATTCAAGCGGGCGGCCGATAATCGTCCCCACGGTCTGGCGCGGGTTCATGGCAGTGTCTGCCATTTGGTAGATCATTTGCAATTCGCGCAGGTCTTCTAGCGGACGCGTGGGCAGATCGGGCGTTAGCTCCCGACCATCAAAGACGATCTTGCCGGCACTTGGGGGCAAAAGCCCGGTGATGACCCGTGCAAGCGTTGATTTGCCAGAGCCGGATTCGCCAACAACCGCCAGCGTTTGCCCGGGGTGTAGTTCTACGTTGATGTTTTTGAGCACATCAAAGTCGGTGCCTTTGTAACGCGCGGTGATGTTCTCGACCCGCAACACGGGATCGGAGGTTGGCTTCTTTTCTTCGTGGTCAATAGAGCGCACGGAAACCAAAGCTTGTGTATATTCTTCCTGCGGGTTGTTGATGATCTGATCAACTGTGCCGTATTCGACCATCTCCCCCATGCGCAGCACCATGATATGATCCGATACTTGTGCCACGACCGCCAGATCATGCGTGATGTAAAGAGCTGCGACGCCAGTATCCCTGATCGCGTCCTTGATCGCGGCAAGCACATCAATTTGGGTGGTCACGTCCAGCGCTGTGGTTGGTTCGTCGAAGACCACCAAGTCAGGCTCGGGGCAAAGCGCCAGCGCCGTCATACAGCGTTGCAACTGCCCACCCGAGACTTGGTGCGGGTAGCGTTGACCGATATTTTCCGGGTCCGGCAGGCCAAGTTTTGCAAAGAGCGCTACAGCCCGTTCTTCGGCGTCCTTGCGGCTGAACTTGCCTTGCAGGATTGCGGCTTCTGTAACTTGCTCCATGATCTTTTTGGCGGGGTTGAAAGAGGCTGCTGCCGACTGACTCACATAGGTCACCTCGGCCCCACGCAAGCGCCTAATGTCACGAATACCCGATTGCAGGATGTCGCGGCCATTTACCTCGACAGAACCGCCGGTGATCTCGACCCCGCCGCGGCCATACGCCATAGACGCCAACCCGATTGTGGATTTGCCCGCCCCGGACTCGCCGATCAACCCGAGCACTTTGCCGGGGGCGAGATCGAAATCAACACCATGTACGATTTCAATGTCACGCGCTTTTTCACCGGGAGGATAGATCGTCGCCCCGATTTTCAGACCACGTACTTTCAGGAGAGGATCGGTCATCCGCGGCCGCCTTTCAGACTTGTGGTCCGGTTGAGTATCCAGTCCGCCACAAGATTGATGGAGATACACAAGACCGCAATTGCATAAGCCGGGTAAAGGGCTGCGGCGATGCCGTAGTTGATGCCCTCCTTGTTCTCTTTCACGATGCCACCCCAATCTGCTTGCGGTGGCTGAACCCCAAGCCCCAGGAACGACAGTGTCGATACAAACAGCACGGCAAAGATAAAGCGCAGACCCATTTCAGCGACCAGAGGCGACAGGGCATTCGGCAGGATTTCGCGGAAGATAATCCATGCCGTCTTTTCACCGCGCAGGCGCGCGGCTTCGACATAGTCCATCACCGTGATATCGACGGCCACGGCGCGGGCCAATCGAAACACTCTGGTGGAATCCAATAGCCCCATCAGCACGATCAGAATGGTGACAGTGGTAGGCATCACCGACAGTACCACAAGCGCAAAGATCAGGGACGGGATCGACATGATAAGGTCGACAAAGCGACTGATGGCCTGATCTATCCAGCCACCTGACACAGCCGCGAAAAAGCCCAGCACAGACCCGGTGATAAAGCTAAGCGCTGTGGCAGCGGTCGCAATAAATATTGTGGTCTGACCACCGTAGATCATGCGGCTTAACAGATCGCGGCCAATGTTGTCGGTACCCAGCATGAACTGGTCTGACGGCGGCTCCCACACATCGCCTACAACCTCGGCCATTCCGTAGGGTGCGATCAAGGGCGCAAAAATGGCCATGAGGAAAAACAGAGACGTGAAGAATAGCCCGATGAGAGCTGCAACAGGAATTCTCATTTCGGGTGCCTCAATCTTGGGTTCGCCAGGATCGACACGATGTCCGCCACCAAATTAAGACCGATGTAGACGGCCGCGAATATCAGCCCACAGGCCTGTACCACAGGGATATCGCGCTTGGCCACATGATCAACCAGATACTGCCCCATGCCGGGATAGGCAAAGACGACCTCAACCACGACGACGCCAACCACCAGATAGGCGAGATTAATCATAACGACGTTCACGATAGGCGCGATGGCGTTAGGAAAAGCGTGTTTGCGGATAATTTTCAGCATCGGCATACCCTTGAGTTCTGCCGTCTCGATATACGCTGATTGCATCACATTCAGGATCGCGGCACGGGTCATGCGCATCATATGCGCCAGCACAACCAGCGTCAGCACCATGACAGGTATCGCGATTGCGTTAAGCTTCTGCCCTAATGACATGCTATCATTCAGGATCGCCACAGAAGGGAACCAGCCAAGCTGGATCGAAACCCAGTACACAAGGATATAACCGATCATGAACTCTGGGATGGAAATGGTTGTGAGCGTTACTGCCGAAATCAGCTTGTCGGGCCAGCGGTCCTTGTAGCGCACGGCAAGCAGGCCCAGAAAAATCGCCAGCGGGACCGAAATCACGGCCGCCCAGAAAGCGAGGAACAGCGTATTGGATAAACGAGAGCCGAGGCTTTCGGCGATGTCGCGACCATTTGTGAGGGCAGTGCCCAGATCGCCCTGCAGCACGCCGCCAAGCCACGCGAAATAGCGGGTGAGGGGCGGGTCATTCAGGCCAAGTTCGCGGCGGAGGTTCTCAAGCGCCTCAGGCGTCGCGGACTGGCCTAGAATCTGTTGGGCGACGTCTCCCGGCAGGATCGACGTGCCTGCAAAAATCAGAATGGACGCCGCAAAGAGAAGGAGGATACCCAGCGCAACGCGCTGGGTAACCAATTTCAAGATAGGGTGCATCTGTCAGCAGCCTCTAGGCCGTTTTCCAGCATCTCGCTGCCGCAAACCCGTGCATTGTCTCACCGATGGGCGAGCCGGTGTATCCACCCACATTGCTTGATGTTGCTTCGATGAAGTTGTTGAACATCGGCAGGATCAGGCCGCCTTCATCGCGCACCATGTACGCCATTTCGGTATACAGTGCTTTGCGCTTGGCCCCGTCCAATTCGCCGCGCGCTTCCAGAAGCTTGGCGTCGAATTCAGGGTTCTTGAACCGAGTGTCGTTCCAGTCAGCCGTTGAGAGATAAGCCGTGGTGTACATCTGGTCTTGGACCGGACGACCGCCCCAGTAGGACGCACAGAAAGGTTGTGCATTCCAAACCTCGGACCAGTAGCCGTCATTTGGCTCGCGCTTGATTTCCAGTGGGATACCAGCCGCCTGTGCTGTTTGCTGAAATAGTGCTGCCGCATCTACCGCCCCGGGGAATGCGCCATCTGCCGTGCGCAGAATGATCGGGGATCCATCATGGCCGGATTTCTTGTAGTGCTCTGCCGCTTTTTCCAGATCGAATTCGCGCTGCGGAATTGATTCATCAAACAGCGGGTAAGCTGCATTGATCGGGAAATCGTTACCGACGCTGCCATATCCGCGCAGAATTTTGTCGACGAGATCCTGACGGTTGATCGCATGTTTAAGCGCCAGCCGCAGTTCGTTATTGTCGAAAGGCGCTGTGTCTACGTGCATGATAAACACGTAGTGTCCGGCACCTGCGGTGCTCACAACATTCAGGTTCGGCGCGCGTCCCAGAAGGTCGGCAATCTTGGGTTCAACACGGTTGATGATGTCTACTTGACCGGACTGCAGCGCGGCTGTGCGGGCTGTGGAATTGTTCAATACGATCATTTCGATTTCATCGACGTGACCTGTGGTTTCGTCCCAGTGGTTGGCGAATTTCTTGTACGTATGACGCACGCCAGGTTCATCTGACACGACGGTATATGGGCCTGTGCCGACGCCGCCCGCAGGGTCGTCAAACCCACCATCAGGCTGGATGACAAGGTGGTAGTCGGCCATCAGATAGGGCAGGTCCGCGTTGGGCCCGTCGAGCGTGACCGTGAACATGTCGCCATCGACGCTCATTTCCTTGATGCCACGCATAATGCCAAGCGCACCGGACTGGCTGTCCTCGTTCGAGTGACGCTCCATCGTGCGCATCACGTCTTCGGCGGTTAGGGTTTTGCCATTGTGGAACTCTACACCACTGCGGATTTTGAACTTCCATGTGGTCGCATCGGCTGAGGCTTCGATTTCTTCGGCCAACCTGTTGTCGAGCGTGCCGTCCTTGTTCACGTTAACCAGCGTATCGCCAAGATTGCGGAGGTTCATGATCGGTACTTCGGATGCCGCCAGCGCAGGATCAAGGCTCGACGTGCTTTCGCCGCCTGACATGCCCAGTTTCAGCATGCCACCCTTGACCGGACCTTCGGCTTTTGCTGCTGTCGCAAGCATCGAGTTGGCGACAGCTGCAGTGACCCCAAGAGCCGCCGCGCGTCCAACAAATTCGCGGCGCGTCATAAGGCCTTTGGTCACACGTTTACTAAGGTGTTCGAGTTCGGTTTTCATTGATTTCTCCCAGTGGCTTTTGCGCGTTGTGCGCTAATCTTCTATTATTTATTGACGTAAGCATGCGCATTTCTCGCGGTGTCGCAAGGCCTATTGCGGATATTTGATCGTTTGGGCGCTAGATATGGTCCCGAGGGATTTCATCTTTTACGTCACGGGCATAGACCAACACGTCGTTTTCGTAGGCTTCCAGTCTCGCGGCCAAATAGAACTGTTCAGCGTCAGACCACATCTCGCTGTAGGCTTCGGTGCGCAAGCGTATGTCCCCACGCTCCAATTCATCTGTCCAGTGGCATTTCCCGCGCGCGGAGAGCGGATCGTCAGGGTGGATGTTCCACCGCTCCCGCGCGACCGATCCTGTTATCAGTCCATGCTCTGCATCGCGTACTTTGCCAAAGTCGTCTTCAATCACCAGCGACACTATACCGGTCTGCATATCGACTTCGCGCCTTCTGAGGTTGCCGCTCTCGCGAAGGGTTTCGACTTGCCACGGATCAGCGGCCACCGGCGGCTCAAAAACGTGCTCGTCTCGGCGCGTGGTGCGGCGAACGGGCAGATTTAATGTGCCGCTGAAGAGTGTGATCGTGGCGGCCTCTGGCGCAGGCCAGACAAGGGGCCAATAGGCCGTAGACACTGAAATTCGCAAGCAATGGCCTTTAGGTAAGCGGTATGCCACTTGATCAAGGTGCAACACCGCACGTACAGGTTCTCCCGGGGTGAGCCGGACAGGTTCAGAATGGCCATCGCGGTGTGACAGGTTCAGCACGCCATAAGTTATGCGTGTGGTAGCCCCGTCGGGGTGGACATGGCTTAGCCGTACTGCAATTTGCGTTTGTGGTTTGTCGCTGGCCAGTCTGAGGGTGATGCGTGGCGCACCAAAGATGTCGACGACATCTTCTGCGGGTGCGCTATCGTAGATGGCCGAGAAGGTGTCGTCGCGGCGTTGGTCTCCGGGCATTTCGGGGCCAAGCCAGATCGCGCAGTACTCACCAGATTCAGCGCCGCAGTCTTGCGCCGATTGTATCTGTGCCTTCAGCGGGCCCGACCCATCGGACAAGCCCACGTTCGTCAGATGCAGGGTGCGGTGCGGAATATGCGAGGTCGCGCCGTATTCCTCTGCAACCCATCTTCCTTCGCGTTCGACATACCAGTATGCAGGGCGCACACCGTCCATAAGATAGGCGCGGTAATCGGGGTCCTGCTCGACTCCGGTGTCGATATCCTTCAACCACTTGTCCCACCACCGCAACGCTTCTTGAAGAAATCCGATGCGCGGCTCCGGTACGGCGAAGTGCGGGTATTTGTGGACCCAAGGGCCGACAATTCCCTTGGCACCGGGCAGGGCTTCGACCAGCTGCGGAACTGCGTTTTTGTATGCATCGCCCCAGCCGCCGATAGCCAAAACCCTGGCCTTGATGGCGCTGTAGTCTTCGATAACGGATCCGTGTTGCCAATACGCATCACGCCGCTGATGGCGCAGCCAGAGCGATGGTAGGAACGGTTCGTTCTCAAGCCGTTGCAGCCACAATTCGCGCCAATCCGCGCGTAAGGCAGGGTCGGGCGCGCGACTGGAATAGGACCACATCGTTGCCCCCCAGCCAAGATTTTCGTTTAGCAAGCAGCCACCTTTGTAGTGGATGTCATCGCAATAGCGGTCCACGGTAGAGCATAGTGTGATGACGGCTTTGAGCGGGGCGGGATCAAGTGCTGCAACCTGCAATCCGTTAAATCCACCCCAGCTGATCCCCATCATTCCCACGCGGCCATTGCACCAAGCTTCTGCCGCCATTTGGTTTATCACTTCCACGGCGTCGGATAGTTCCTGGGGGGTGTATTCATCCTCCATTAAACCTTCGCTATCGCCATTGCCTCGCATGTCGACCCGCAAGCAGGCATAACCTCGCGCGGCAAACCACGGGTGGGTCAGGGCGTCTCGCGCGCAGGTTCCATCGCGTTTTCGGTAGGGCAGATACTCGAGAAGCACCGGCACAGGATCGTCGTGGGCATCTTTGGGTTTCCACAGACGGGCCGACAACCGGCACCCGTCACTTAGCGTGATGCCGAAATCCGGATCTTCTTCAATGTCGCGCAAAGCGTTGGACGTGGTGTTGGGCGTTTCCATGGCAGTACGGTCCCCACCTAATGCGGTAATGTCAACCGATGGCCACCTGTTCAGGATTTGAAGGCAATAACGAGGTCCATCACGTTGGTACCTGTCGGCCCTGTTTTCAAAAGCGCGTTATGCTCTTCCAGCCAGCGCCCGGCGTCAGCGCGTTCGAGGGCTTCTCTACCCGAGGGCTGCCATGTGTTTGTGTCAACAAGCGCGCCTGCCGCATCTGTTGGCCCGTCGGTCCCGTCCGTGCCCGCCACCAGAACGCTGATGCCGCTTTGGCCTGAAATCTCGCGTGCGATGATAAGGGCCAGTGCCTGGTTGCGGCCACCCTGACCGGGATTTTCCGGGAGCACAACGGTGGGTTCACCGCCCCATAGATGCAAGCCCGCCGGTCCTGATAGCAGCGTTTGAGCCAGTCGCGGCCCGAGGGTTTCGATGTCGTCATACAGCGTCTCGGCGTTTGTCTGCACGGGAATGTCCAGCGCCTTTGCTGCGCGGGCTACGGCGTCTCTGGCAATTGCGTTGCTTGCAACAATGTGAGGGGCGAAGTTGAAAGCACGGTTCCTGGGGGCGTCGCCGATGCCCGATCCGATGACCGACAGGGTGTCACCTTCAACATCCGAGATCGCCAGTGTTGTAACTTCTGCGCCGCTGAAAGCAGCCAGCAGTTTGCCCCCCTTGATCCTGCTGAGCGTTTTGCGCACCTTGTTCATGGCATGGATGTCCGCGCCGGACCCAAGCATTTCAGTCGTGCGGTTTTTCAGCCCCTCAAGATCAAGCCCGTCAACGGGTGCTTCAGCGAGGGCGGAGGCACCGCCGGAAACCAGCATCAAAAGATGGCTTCCGGCCGGCATTTCTGAAACGACTTCCAACAATCGCGATCCTGCTTTAACCGAATTGCTGTCCAGAACGGGATGGGAGGCTTCGATCACTTCGGCGGCGGGCGGAGCGTCGACCGCATGACCGTATTTCGTGATGATTAACAGCGGCGCTTCTGGGTAGATGGCGTGCGCGGCGGCAGCCATCGCCGTTGCCGCTTTGCCCACAGCTACGATTTGGTCGGGGCGCGCCATGCCGATGTTATTCAACGCGCGCGACACGGCCGCATCGCCGCGCACCGCGGCAACGCCCGTTTCAAAAAGTGGCTTCAAAAGATCGGACTGCGACATCGTTTTACCTCTGATGTTTCGGGGTCATGGCGCGTCAGTATCGAGCCAGAGTGTCACCGGGCCATCATTTGTCAAAGACACCGCCATGTCTGCGCCAAAGCGACCGGTTGCGACGGGTATGTCCAAAATCTTCAAATCCTCTACGAACTGCAAATAGAGCGCTTCAGCCTCTGCCGGTTTTGCCGCGCCCGAAAAACCGGGGCGGTTGCCGCGTGACGTGTCAGCCGCCAGTGTGAACTGGCTGACAACCAACGCGCTGCCGCCAGTTTGCGCAAGGCTAAGGTTCATCTTACCCGCGTCATCTTTAAAAAGGCGCAGCTTGGCGATCTTGGCCGCGAATTTTGCCGATACTTCTGGTGTGTCATCCGGCATGGTGCAGATGAAAACTAATAGGCCTGCGCCGATCTCGCCGGAAAGCTCACCGTCGACGCGAACGTTTGCGCTGCTCACTCTTTGCAACAGAGCTCTCATGATCTCCAGTCCACAATGTCGCCTAAAGGTGCGCGTTCTGTTCTGAAACTGTTTGCCGGGTGGTCGTGGTCGGCATATCCGAACGAGATTGCACAGAGCATGATCCGGTCGTCACCAATGCCGAAGTATTTGCGTACAAAGCCTGCGTAATTTGCCACCGCAGCCTGTGGAATTGTATCAATACCCAACGCCCGTGCGGCAAGCGTAAAGGCCAGCACAAATCCACCACTGTCCATAGCACCGTAAGGCCCCAACGCGCGCGGGCTGGTCAGGATTGCCACATGCGGTGCATCAAAGAGCGCGAAATTCCGCAGCATCTGGTTCGCTGACCCCGCGCGATCGCCTTTCTTGACACCGACGGCATCGTAAAGCTGCCACCCTACCGTGCGCCGCCGGTCGCCGTATACCCCCGGATAGGCTTCGGGCCCTTCCAGATCCAGCTTCGGGCTGCCTGTTTTGACCTCTGCCATCAAGGCCGCGCGGAAATTTTCCGTGGCGGGGCCTTCAGTCACGACAACCTGCCATGGTTGGGCGTTGCACCAGGATGGTGCTTTTTTGGCGACATCAATTATACGCTCTATCTGGTCGCGTGGTACGGGGTGTGACGTAAAAGCCCGGCATGAAAAGCGGTTGCTCAGAAGATCGTCCAAAGTATTTATATGTGTCATTGGTTCATCGCATAGACGTAGCCGAAGCACGCGGCAAGAAGTAACCCGGTGATAACGGCAAAGGCAATTTTGATGGCCGAGTAGGGGCGTTCGCCCTGCACCTTGCCGGTGGAGCCATTGACGACAAAGCGATATGTCTGGCCACGATATTTGTAGGCGGCCACCCAAACCGGCAGCAGTATGTGTTTGAATGTCACGTCGCGCACCGTTGTGTCCACTTGGTGAATGCGCTGTCGGTCGCCGCCGATATCGAACCGTATATCACGACGGATCACATCGTCCATGATTGCGCGGGCTTCGACAAAGCCGTCTTTCAACGGAACGGAATACCCTTCAGCACGAAAGCCAGCGAGGTACTCGGGCGCATAGGGTTCGAGCGCCGCCATGTCCCAAGGGGCGAGCCCGTCGGTGAAGCGTTTGGGCAGGCTTTTGGATGCCAGCACCAGCACGTCATCGAAAAACCGCGCTACCTTGCCGCGCGCGCGTTGCCAGCGCACGCGCGCTACCTGGACAGTGGTGGCCTTGCCATTGCGCACGACGCGTCTGGTTTCATAATAAACTGTGCCGCGTTCGCCAGCGTAGCTTGATGCGGTGTCCGCATCGAAAGTCCAGTAGGGCACATAAATGCCGTCCATTCTGCGCCCTTTGCGGGCATAGGCCTTGAGCCCGTTCGGCGCAAACCACAGTGACCCCAGCCAGTCATTCATGGCATTGTGCGCCGTTGTTTCATCAAACCCGAAGGGTAATACTGCCTTGGGTTTGATGTGCCGGTGCGTACCAGTTCCTGTTACAACGGGTGTTGCACAGAAGGGGCATTCCTTAGCATGCACATTGGGATCAAATTCGACCTGCGCCGCGCAGTTAGGGCACTGTGATACGCGTGTCACCTCCATCTCGGGTGCTGGCAACTCATCATTCAGCGCGGTTTTGAAATCCAGCTCGCGAATTTTGGCGGCCGCCCACGGCCCTTGCTCCAGGCTTTCGACATTGCCGCAGTGCGCACAGACCATGTCGCCGGTTTTGGGATCAAACCGCAAATCTGCACCGCAGGTGTCGCAGGGAAAGTGCAGCCGTGCATCCTCGGGGATTGTGTTTTGGTGCGTCATAGAAAGCCGTGCATGAACTTGGGCAGCATATTGCGCAGCGCCCCATCCCCGAGGGCGGTGTGCCGCCAGAGATGAAAACAGCCATGCAGCAAGCCAGCCCCGAAGGCTATCAGGCATTGCACTCTCACGCCGCCTGTCAATGGACCAACGTCAGAACGCACAACAGTTATCGCGGTGAAACCCAAAAAGATTATCAATGCAAAGTGGACGGGTTTGAATGCTTTATGCAGTATTCCGGCAAGCTTGGGGCCGGGGGCTGCGAGTATGCCGTAGGCGCTGACGCAGATGATCCAGCTCGCCACAACAAGGGCTAAACTGTACTTGAGGATGATGGTGTTTCCCAGCCCAAGCAGCAGTGTCAGCAAGATCAGCGACGACCAGTGGAAGAATTTTAGCCACGCCCGGTAGCTATCCGGCGCTTTCTGAAAGCCGCGCGCTGCCATGCTTTAGGATCCTGTTGGCGCGGGCGGCGGCGGCGGTGGAAGAACGGTGAAAAGCTGAGCCAGTTCGGTCACATCTTCTGCGCGCATCCAGCCATCTTGTCCTTGGGTCCAAACCATCGTGTCGCGGGTCACCCCGCCATCACTGGCCATGCGACCCATCGCGGCTTTGGAATAGGGGCCCTTGGTGGCTCCGTTTTCCGCAATGTGCCAAACGTGTTCAACGGGTGGTGGGGGCGGCATTGCACCACGCGACTGGGTCGGTGCTGCACCCCAAGGGCCGACTTGTTGTGCGGCCTGATGACCGATCTGCATGCCCAAACCGGCACCAAGACCTGCTTGGATGGCCGCAGCCCCCCCGCCATCTCGTCCCAAGGCTTCGGCAGCTTGAAACTGCATGTATTCATTCAGATTGCCGCCGATCACACCCATGGAAGACCGCTTGTCCATCACCTCTTCGACGGCAGGCGGCAGAGAGATGTTTTCGATGTAAAGCTCGGGCATCGTCAGCCCGTATTCCGTCAGTTGGGCACTGATTTCACGGCCTACCAATTGGCTGAGTTCACGGGTGTTTGCCGCCATATCCATGACAGGAATACCGGCGCGTGCGATCGTGCGCGAAAATTCCTGCACGATGATATTGCGGATTTGAAAGCTGATCTCATCCATCGTGAATTCACCGTCGGTACCAACGATCTCGACAAGAAAGCGCGCGGGGTCGCTTACCTTTATGCTATAGGTGCCAAAGGCGCGTAGGCGCACAGGCCCAAATTCGGGATCGCGACAGATCACCGGATTTTTGGTACCCCACTTCAGATCATTAAAGCGGGTGGTGTTAACAAAGTAGACCTCCGACTTGAACGGGCTGCGAAAGCCATGATCCCAATGCTGAAGCGTGGTCATGATGGGCATGTTATTCGTCTCAAGCATGTACAACCCCGGCGTAAAGACGTCTGCAAGTTGCCCTTCGTGCACGAAAACGGCGGCTTGACCCTCTCGCACGGTCAGCTTGGCACCGTATTTGATTTCGTGCCCTTCGCGTTCGAACCGCCAGACCATCGTGTCGCGCGTATTGTCTGTCCAATGGATGACATCGATGAATTCGCCAGAAAGAAAATCGAAAATTCCCATGTGTTCAGTCCTTTGATCTGTGATCTTAAAGTGGCGCCGTTGCCGTGAGTTCTCGGGCAATAATGCGGGTGATTGGTGCGGCTTCGTCTGCGGTCATTCCGGGTCGCAGCCTTGGATCATACAACATCTTGAGCAAAAGCTCATCATGGTTCGTAAGCAGCGCGAATTCATCGTCGTCATTGAAAATGGACGGGCGGGCGTCGCGGCTGTCATTGGCAAGGCCAAGACCCTGCGCCATTTCCTCGTGGATGCAGCTCAGACGCAACAGCGACGGGTTTTCGGTGCGGACAACGGCAACTGCGGCGCTATAATCGTACGCTTGCGGGCCAGAGGCATAAGCTGCTACCGCGCAATATGTGTCCCGACCCAGATTACGCAATGGATTAAGGCTTTCGGGAGTAATGCCGGCAATGCGCGCTGCGGCAGCATCGAGAGCCACGTCACGGTCGTCTTCGCTGGCGAAAATAACCACAAAATTTGGGCCGCCGTAGTTCGATATGGGATGACCGGTGACCCGAGCAAGGCGCGTCACGTAATCACGCGCTGCTTTCTCATCGCGCGCGCGCTGTTCTGCGGGGACGCTTGGTCCGAATATGATATCGACCCGCACGGGGACTTCCCACCGCCGCAATGGGCTTTTGCCGCCGCGACCTTGCAGTGCCGATGCATATTCATTGTAAAATACGATCTGTTCAAAGTTGCGCGCGAGCATATCTGCGGTGAATGGTGTGTCTGGCCCGCCCCCGCCCTGACGCAGCAACCCCTGATTGAGCTGTGCGGACTGCACTTGCGTAAAATACTGGCGCAGCTGCGTACTCTCTGCGGAAGGTGGCGGGACTTCTAGATTGGCAAGGCCGTCGGGGCGTGCTTGGGGAAAGCTGCTGGTCATCTGTCCCATCTCGCACGCGCCCACAGCGAAGAGCGCAGCAAAAGCTACGCTCCAACGCCTTATGGTCTTGCGCCAGTACATGGCGCGTCAGCGCGGCACCGATGTTGCCGCGGTGTCGCCGGTGCCGTCTCCGCGCGCTTTCGCCGAGGCAAGTGTATCGCGCAGCTTTATTTCCATCTCCTGCAGGTCGGCTTCAGCAGCGGCGCGTTTGGCTTTGCCCTCATCAGCGATTTGCAGGCTTTCCTCGATCGTGCCGATCAGATCAGCATTGGCTTGCTTAACCGCTTCGATGTCGAACACGCCACGTTCCATTTCCTCGCGAATGATCTTGTTGCTTTCACGCAGGTTCTTGGCGTTGGCCGTCAACAACTCATTGGTCAGGTCATTCGCTTCGCGCACCGCTTTCGCAGCTTCGCTAGACCGTTGGATCGTCACTGCCTGGGCAAGCTGGGTTTCCCATAGGGGCACAGTATTTACGAGAGTCGAGTTAATCTTGGTCACCAGTGATTTGTCATTTTCCTGTACCAGACGTATCGAGGGCAGGGACTGCATCGTGACCTGACGTGTCAGCTTGAGGTCGTGGACACGACGTTCCAGATCATCACGGGCTGCGCGCAGATCGCGTAGCTCTTGCGCGACCATAACCTGATCGTTCTCGGGGGCAGCATCAACCTCTTCGGCCTTGGCGGGGATCACCGTTTCATCCAGTTCACGCAGCTTTTCTTCGCCCGCAGCAATGTAAAGAGCAAGTTCATCATAGAACTGCAGCGTCTTCTCATACAGCATATCAAGCGATTTGATGTCTTTCAAAAGCGTATGCTCATGCTGGAGCAAATCGTCCGTGATACGGTCGATCTGGTCTTGCACCTCTTCGAACTTAGCCGTGAATTTTGCAATTGGTGCTGCGCGACCGATCAGCTTTTCCCACCAACTGCGTTCGCGCCGCACATCCAGTTCGGAGACCGAAAATCCGCGAATAGTTGTTACGATGTTGCGCAGGCTGTCGCCTGCCGGCCCCACGTCCTTGTTGCGTACTCCGCCAAGCATTGCTTGGCTTATCTCCTGCAATTCTACCTGTGCCCGGCTGCCAAAGGACACAATCGAATTGGTGTTGGACATGTCTATCTCGGCCATCCGTTTGGAAATCTCGGCCCCAACAGGTGCATCCGCTTCTGCCAAGGGCACGATTGCATTGGCCTCTACAGGTTCCGGCAGCACTGCGGCGGTCACTTCTTCAACCATTGCAAGCGCTTCCTGAGCTTTGGCGCGGGTTTCGTTAGACATCGTAACTCCCTTCAATAAATTTGTTTTTCGTTGTTGGTCGCCTATTGGATACGCACACCTTCGCGATCCAGCCTTTCGCGAAGAACTTCAATCTCTACAGTCAGGTCGCTGTGTTCGTTGAGTAACAATTTCTCGTTTCGCGCAGCAAAGTTGCGTTCCAGATCATCCAGAAGTGTCATGTAATCCTCGCGCACTTTAGGCCCGGGGTTCTGAGCGTAGATGTCGACGAATTTGGTGGTCGCGTCACGTGCGCCGGTTAGATAAACGCCCAAGTACTTGCGTGCAGCGGTCAAGTCGCGGGGATCTTCCTCGACGGAACGGATCAGCTTTCGCGCAACTGCCTGAAATTTAGCCATCTGGTCACTGATTTGCCGGTCCGAAATCCGGCGCAACGCGTCTGTCATCGATTTCAGGGTTGCATCTGCCTCGTCCACGACCCGTGCCACGCGATCTTGTTGAAAGGTGTCGATCCCTTCCATGCCCTTGTGCTTGAGAGGATCAACGCCAAACGCTGCGACGTGAAGGCCCGCAACGGCTGCGCCATAGAGAACTGCCGCAACGATCCCGCTTTCATGGCTGAGCGCTGCCAGTCCCGTGCCGGCACCAGCCAGTGCAGCAGCCATCAATTTGCGCGGAATTGCGGGGCGGCGTGCTACTTTACGCGCATTGTACTCGGCCTCTGCTTGCAGCCCACCGCGTAGCAACCACGCGCCCAGAGACAGAACGCCAGCACCAAGCAAGCACAGGATAAGTCCGATCGCGCCATTGAACAGGGCTGTAAACAGCAGTGTCACTGCAGGCAGGAACATCAGATTTGCGCGCGCACCCACTGGATCAACTTGTGCCGCGGCGAAACTGCCTTGCGCTTGTGACTGCGCGCTTGCCTTGGGGCTGAATTTTCCGCCGTACCGTTGCGCCATTTTACAATCCTTGCAGCGCGCCGGATGCCACGCCAATCATCACGATCAGCAAAGCCACGTAGCTGACTTTTTGAAAAGTAGTCGGTGTCATTTGGCGTCCCCCGAGCCGCATATTCGTTAAATATAGGCGCACATGCTGCAGCGCACCAGTCCAGTTTTCCAGCAACGTGAGATTGCCGCGCAACGCTTTGGATACAAGTCTTGAATAGCTTTGTACTCAGATGATGTCACTCCTGCTACAAAGCCCAGAGGGAAAAACGCCAAGGAGACATCATTTTTGACGACGACGGGGGGGCTGTGCTTGAGGACGCGGCGTGGACTTGCGGCTGCGTTTGACGGTACCTTTGCGTTTTTTGTCCGGGGGATCGCTCTTGGCGTCGGTTTGCTCGACCTCCAGCCCCAGTTGGTCGCGCATCAGTTTTCGGCGGACCTCTTCGACAGCGCCCTGTTTTAAATCCCCAAGCTGAAACGGGCCGTAGCTGATCCGGATTAGGCGGTTTACAGACAAATCAAGCTCTGCCAAAGCGCGTCTGATTTCGCGGTTCTTGCCTTCGCGCAGCCCGATGGTCAGCCAGGCATTTGCGCCCTGTTGGCGGTCCAGAGTGACTTGCATTGGTTGAAAGTTTTCACCGTCGGCAGTGATGCCGCGCCGCAACGGTTCGAGAGTGTCGTCAGTCGGTCTGCCGTTCACGCGAACGCGGTAGCGCCGCAGCCAGCCAGTTGACGGCAATTCCAGTTTGCGTTTGACCCCACCGTCGTTGGTGAGCAGCAACAACCCTTCGGAGTTGATATCCAGCCGCCCGACACTCATCACGCGGGGCATGTCGTCGGGCAGTGCGTCGTAGATTGTCTCGCGGCCTTTATCATCGCGGTCTGTTGTAACCAGACCGGTGGGTTTGTGATAAAGCCACAGGCGCGCAGGTTCCGGCGCATTGACGGGTTTGCCTTCAACGGTGATCTTGTCGCTGGCGGTGACATTCAGTGCCGGCGAGTTGATGATTTTGCCATTGACCGTGACCAGTCCCGCTTCAATCATACGCTCGGCTTCGCGGCGGCTGGCGACACCGGCACGGCTGATGACTTTGGCGATCCGGTCGCCCTGAGGTGTTGGAGTGTCCGTCATACTGCGCGGCATAGCCTGTTTGCAGGACTTGCGAAAGCCATCAGTTTGCGGCCATGTGGGGCCATGCAGTTTAACACACATATGGAACTGGCCCTGTCAGAGGCGCGCGCTGCAGCCAAACGGGGCGAAGTACCTGTGGGCGCGGTGGTGGTGGACCCGAAAGGGCGCGTTGTCGCCTCGGCGGGTAATAGAACGCGCGAAGATAGTGACCCGACAGCACACGCAGAGATGCTGGTCATTCGCGCCGCATGTGCGGCTGCAGGGTCGGAACGGCTGACCGACTATGCCCTGTACGTCACGCTTGAGCCCTGCGCGATGTGTGCTGCGGCCATTTCGGCGGCGCGTATCGGCAAACTGTACTATGGTGCGAGCGATCCGAAATCAGGTGGCGTTGCAACGGGTGCGCGGGTGTTCTCGCATCCGCAGTGTCACCATGCTCCCGAGGTTTTTGAAGGCATCGCGGCGGCGGAATCCGAAGCCATGCTCAAGGGTTTTTTTCTTGCGCGCAGGTAGAGGCATTTTTCGTCAGGTTTGAAGTCGGTAAAGCCGGTGTGTGCCTTCAAGACCTTTCAGCGCCACATCCCGTGGGTCGTCGAAAGTAAAGCTGTCCGTGCGCCCTAACATGATATGTGTGGCATCTGACAATCTGATTTCATCCGGTGCCGCTGCTGCGTTGATCCGTGCGGCCTTGTTCACGACTGTACCGAAAAAGTCGCCTTTGTTTTCGATAACCTCGCCAGTGTGCAAGCCGATGCGCAGACGTATCACCGGTGTTTGAGTGTCTGCAAAAGCCCTGTTCTGAATTTCACTTGCTGCGGTCAGGGCCGCGCGGGTCGACGTGAAGGTAGACATGGTACCGTCGCCCAAAGACTTGACCAGCGTTCCGCCTGCCGCTTCAACAATTTGCGATACTTCGTCCAGATGCGCATTGATCCGGCCTATCCACGCGCGGTCCCCCATCGCGTCAGCAAGAGCAGAACTGTCAACCACATCTGTGAACATGACCGTGGCCATTCCCGCGCGCCCCAAACCCAAGGCACCTTCCTGTGCTGCGGCCATTAATGCATCCAGCGCCTCGTGTTCAATCCCGATTTTTTCCATGTTTGAGCTTGGGTTGGAAATATGGATTTGCACGATTTTCCAAAGCCCGTCTTCTAACCCGAAAACAAAGCTGATCCGGTTTTTTGACAAAACATCCGTGGTTGGAAAATAGATATCGCCAGTCCAAAGCGCCCAGCCAATCTGACCACTTTCGTATGCTTCAATGTGATAGTCGCGGTAGTGGAATTCGGGCACTTCGTCAAAATGATCGCCGATGCCGCGCCTCAGCAACGCTCCGCTCCAAAGCTCGTTCGCTGCAGACCCGACGTAGCGCAGATGCTCGGAGGCGGACAGCATGTTGTTGATGCTGCCCTTGTTTTTGGTGCGAATGGCCTCGTTCCAGCGGATCACGATAGCTTCAAGTTCTGGCGAGGCTTTATACATGGGTCTAGAGCGTGATCGCAGTCATGACTGTAGGTTCGACTACCTCCACATCGGGCAGACCATCGATCAGGTCTTGCGCGGATTGCTCCAGGATGTCGAAGGTTTTGTAGTGGCAGGGGATTACAGTTCTGAAGTTGAAATACTTTTTGGCGGCGTAGGCCACCTGCTTCATGTCCATGGTGAAGTGGCCACCGGCGCTGAGGATGCCGATGTCAGGCTTGTAGTAGTCGCCGATCCATTCCATATCCGCCATGATGCCGGTGTCGCCAGAAATATAAAGCGTATGCCCTTCGCCCTTAATAATGTATCCCACTTCGCGCCCTACCGGTGCTTGCGGGTCCTGTGCATATGAATTCGAATGCAGCGCGGGCACCATGCTGACCGCAACGTCACCCAAAATGACCGTGCCGCCGATGTTGAACCCAATAACGTTTAGGCCGTCATTCGTCTCGAAATAGCTCATAAAGTCGTACATGCCGACGGCTGGCGCGTTCAGCGCTTTGGACAAAGCGACAACGTCAGCTGTATGGTCAAAATGTCCGTGCGTAATCAGGATGTGATCTGCCCCTGCGGTCGCAGCCTCGTGCTGGTCCTCCGGCAGGGTGGGATTACCCGACAACCAAGGGTCAATCAGTAGAACCTGATTTTCGATTTCGATGCGAAAGCTGCCGTGGCCGAGCCAGATAATTTTCATTGATCCTCTCCTTCAGTAGGGTATCCCGACCTTAGCTGTCTTTTCACAAGCTGGGGAGACTGCGATCGGGATATTTTTAGTAGCGTGAAGGAGAGCCTTTTGGAGTGGACGCGCGCAGTTGATGGGTATTGCGAACGGATAGGGGCCGAATACTGGGCAGAACCCGTCAACGCAGTGACCAACCTGGCCTTCCTGATTGCCGCTTTCCTGATGTGGCGCCGGTCGCGCGGCATCGCCATGGCACAGTTTCTTTGTGTGATCCTCGGTGCCATCGGTGTTGGCAGTTTTTTCTTTCACACCTACGCACAGGTTTGGGCGGGTTTGGCCGATGTCGTGCCGATTGCGCTGTTTATTCTGACCTATCTCTTTGCTGTCAACCGTGATGCGGTTGGCCTGCGCACGGGGCGCGCGCTGGGCATGACGGCTTTGTTTTTCCCCTACGCGGCTGTGATGGTTCCTGCGTTTGCGGCGTTCTCTTGGATGGGGTCTTCTGCCGGGTATGCGCCTGTGCCGCTGCTTATCCTGATCTACGCCGGTTTTTTGCGAAAAAAGCACCCTGAATTTGCTCAGGGCATGGCATCAGGTGCGGTGATCCTTATTGTGTCACTGTTCTTCAGGACAGTGGACGAACCGCTTTGTCAGAACTTCCCGCTCGGCACCCATTTTCTGTGGCACGTTCTGAACGGATTGATGTTGGGATGGATGATCGAGGTTTACCGCCGGCTGAGACTTGGCAAGGGCGCTGTTGCGCGGTAAACGGCGCTCAAGCAGAAGAGGTAAAGACATGTCAATTGATGAAAGCACAGCGGCGCGTGTGGCAAAACTGGCCCGCATCAAGGTTGAACCTGACGCGTTGCCCGCGCTCGCCGGAGAGTTCAACACGATTCTCGGCTTTATCGAGCAACTGAATGAAGTTGACATTGAAGGCGTCGAGCCGATGGTTTCGGTCACACCACAGGTGCTTAAACGACGCGCTGATGTGGTTACAGATGGTGATCAGCAGGCACGTATCCTGTCGAATGCGCCCGATGCGCGCGAAGGCTTTTTTGCAGTGCCGAAGGTAGTTGAATAATGACCAAGTTGAATGAACTGGGGTTGGCGGCAGCGCGCGATGCATTGCGTGCAGGCGAGACAACGTCGAAAGAGTTGACCCAAGCCTGTCTTGAGGCGATTGAAGGCGCAGGCATGCTCAACGCTTTTGTGCACCAAACGCCTGAACTGGCGATGGAGCGTGCCGCACAGGCAGACGTCCGTATAGCCCAGGGCAATGCGCCCTCGATGTGCGGCTTGCCGGTTGGCATTAAGGATCTCTTTTGCACAAAGGGGGTCGCATCGCAGGCCGGGTCACGTATCCTCGAAGGGTTCCTGCCCGAGTACGAGTCCACCGTCAGTCAAAATCTGGCGGATGCAGGTGCTGTGATGTTGGGCAAACTCAACATGGACGAATTCGCCATGGGTTCGTCCAACGAGACATCTGTGTACGGAAACGCGGTGAACCCGTGGCGCCGCAATGATGAAGACACAGCCTTGACGCCGGGTGGGTCATCCGGTGGGTCGGCTGCGGCGGTTGCTGCAGATCTGTGCCTTGCCGCAACCGGCACCGACACCGGCGGATCCATCCGCCAGCCCGCAGCATTTACCGGCATCGTCGGGATCAAGCCGACGTACGGCCGATGCTCGCGCTGGGGCATTGTCGCCTTTGCGTCGTCGTTGGATCAGGCAGGACCTATGACAAAAACCGTACGTGATGCTGCCATCATGCTCGAGGCAATGTCGGGGCACGACCCGAAAGACAGCACGTCGGCCGATCTGGCGGTGCCGGACTTTGAGGCAGCCCTGACAGGGGATATCCGCGGTAAAAAGATCGGTATCCCGAAGGAATACCGGATGGATGGCATGCCCCCAGAGATTGAAAACCTCTGGCAAGAGGGCATCGCGATGATGAAGGACGCAGGTGCTGAGATCATCGATATCTCATTGCCGCATACAAAATATGCCCTGCCTGCGTATTACGTCATCGCGCCGGCGGAGGCGTCTTCAAACCTCGCGCGCTATGACGGGGTGCGCTATGGCCACCGCGCCAAGCTGGATCAGGGCGACGGCATCACCGAGATGTACGAAAAGACCCGCGCCGAAGGGTTCGGTGCCGAAGTGCAGCGCCGTGTCATGATCGGCACCTACGTTCTGTCTGCAGGGTTTTATGACGCCTATTACAACCGCGCGCGCAAGGTGCGGACCTTGATTAAACGCGATTTTGAGTTGGCATTCGATCAGGGCGTTGATGCCATTTTGACGCCTGCGACGCCGTCTTCGGCTTTCGGTTTGGGGGAAATGACGGATGCTGATCCGGTCGCGATGTACCTCAACGACGTGTTTACCGTTACGGTAAACCTTGCGGGTTTGCCGGGGGTTGCCGTGCCGACAGGTGTCGACCGTCAAGGTCTTCCGCTGGGGTTGCAATTGATCGGCAGGCCCTGGGAAGAGGCGGATTTGCTGAATACCGCTTTCGCACTGGAAAACGCGGCAGGATTTGTGGCCAAACCAGCCAAATGGTGGTAGTTTCGCAGCATCGCTACAAAATCGGGTGGGTAAGCGTATGAAGGTTCGACATCTCTTTTGTATCGGTTTGCTGGTATCAGGCGCGGCTTGCGCACCGCAGGTGCCTGATAGCGCGCGCGGGGTCGGCTTCGACTCGCCTACTGTCATTCAGCAACGGGACGCTGCATTGGAAGGTTCCGGCGCACGGGTCCCTTATACCGTGCTGCCACCTGAAGGCGGCACAGGTGCGCCGGCTCCGATAAGTGGTACGGCACCGCTTCCAGGGTCCGCCGAAGACACGGCCGCGCAAACGACCCTTTTGCTGGAACAAACCCGCCCGACGGTATCAAGCGACTCTACGCAGGCGGTTGCCAATCGCGCTGGTATCTCGCGGGAAAACAATTTTGACGCCGTAAGCGGTGAGCGGTCCATCCAAGGAGACGCGCAGCGTCTAGAGCAGAACCGCGCGCAGTATGAGGTGATCCAGCCGCAAGCCCTGCCGCAGCGCGATGGGAACGATCAGCCCAATATCGTGGCCTTTGCTCTTTCAACGAACCATCCGGTGGGGACACGCGTTTATTCCCGCGCTGGCCTGAATGGCGCCTCACGCGCGGAACGCAATTGCGCGCAATACCCATCACCGGATCAAGCGCAGATCGACTTTCTCGCCCGTGGCGGCCCATTGCGTGACCGCAGAGGCTTAGATCCCGACGGGGACGGTTATGCATGCTCTTGGAACCCCGCGCCCTTCCGTAAGGCATCGCAGGGCGGGTAAAGTGCAGTGGCACGCTTCCCCGAACCACGGGCCGCGCCGCAACGGTTTGACGCCGAGTATTGTCGTGATCCATTACACTGCGATGCAAACCGCTGAAGCGGCTATCGAGCGCTTGTGCGATCCGGCTTTTGAAGTGTCCGCACATTATCTTGTTGGTAAAAAAGGTGAGGTCGTTCAGATGGTCGCCGAGGACCGGCGCGCGTGGCATGCAGGCGTCGGTGAATGGCGCGGCCAGGATGACATCAATTCACGCTCGATCGGGATCGAGTTGGATAATACCGGCGCGGAACCCTTCCCTGAACCCCAGATGATGGCGCTTGAGCAGCTCTTGAGCGATATCCGCAGTAGGTGGCCGATTGATCCGGTGGACATCATTGGTCATTCAGACATGGCACCGGGACGCAAACATGATCCGGGCCCCCGGTTTGACTGGTCGCGACTGGCACGGCAGGGGCTGGCAGGGCCAACCACGCCGCCAGCGGCTTTGCCGGACTTCACCGAGATGGCACGCGCGGCAGGATTTACAGCTACGTCGGATGCAGATCTGTTGTTGCAGGCGACCCGCCTTCGGTTTGCGCCATGGCGAGGGGGGGCACAGTGCCCTGAAGATCTGCAACTCTACCATCAGACGTGATTGTCGCCAGGTCGCTCAAAGTATTGGCACAGGCCGCGAAACAAATAGACCATTGACGCAAGCGCGCTTTCGGCGCATCAGCCACCACGCGCGGAGAGCCGGATGGCCGCGACTTCCTTCGGGAAGGCGAGGAAAGTCCGGACTCCAAAAAGCAACGGTGCCGGGTAACGCCCGGGCGGGGCAACCCGACGGAAAGCGCCACAGAAAACAAACCTCCGGTCGCGAGGTCGGGCAACCGAAACCGGCGACAGGGAAGGGTGAAAAGGTGGGGTAAGAGCCCACCGCGCCGCTGGCAACAGGGGTGGCAAGGCAAGCCCCACCGGGAGCAATGCCAAATAGGGACCGCGTGTCGCAAGACGAGGCCGCTTTTGCCTCAGCAGGTCCGGGTTGGCAGCTAGAGCTGTACGGGCAACCGTATGGCAAGAGGAATGGTCATCGAACCGGGGCAACCCGGGGAACAGAATCCGGCTTACAGGCTCTCCGCGCGTATTATTCGGGTCAAAGCGACCACCTTGGCCTATCGGCCCGCATAGGGGCTGCTGCGATGGCGTGAAAAGCGTCACGGCTTAGGCTTTTGCAGTTGACTCGCGCGCTGATCGCAGTAAAAGCCCAACTTCAAGGATTACGCAGCCCCTCGTCTGAGCCGGGCAGCAGCAGGAGAATACACATGGCCAAGCCAACCACGATCAAGATTCGTCTGAACTCCTCGGCGGGGACAGGCCATTTCTACGTCACGAAGAAGAATGCGCGTACAATGACCGAGAAAATGGTCGTCAAGAAATATGACCCCGTCGCGCGCAAGCACGTGGAATATAAGGAAGGCAAAATCAAGTAAGGTTTTGTCTCCATTTGAGAATTGAAAAAAGCTGCGCACTATGCGCGGCTTTTTTTCTGTCAAGCACCTTTCGCCCTTGGCGGGTTGTCTTGGCGCGTGCTGCATTCCGGTTGTGATGCCCGCCGTATCACTTCAAGATATCTCGGCAAAGCAAATCAAAAAGGAGCGGGCTGATGATAGGTGTCCAACACCCCAAATGTGGTTCCATCACCGCAGGCAGCCTGCAGAGACGTATATCGTCAAGGTTGGGGTTTTCTCTGTTTGCGGCACTGAGCGTCGCCGCCTGCGGGGAGGCCGTGTACGACACGATCGAGCTGATGCCTCCGCCCGCAGTCTATGTGGCCGGTGAGGTAGACCCCTTTCCAAAAGTCACTGAAGGCACCTATTCCGAACAAGCGGTGCTCTTTTATGCCACTGACCGACGCCCTGCCGCTGAAGAAGACGCGGGTGAGTTTTACGCGAACGAACGCGGCTTTTTCCTGCGCGGCGGATCAGTCACCGTACGCGCTGACCCGCCTTTTAGCGGTTGGGAAGAGATCCGCGCCGCAAGCCTGACGGACCAGCCCGGTAAAAGGCGCGTCCTCCGGATGGCAGGTGTAAATGAATACGGTGTGTTGCCAATCACCACGAGCAGCTTTGTCCCCGACAATAGTGAGCAGGCAGCGAGAGATCGTGCAGGGCAGGCTTTTAGCGCTGCGATCAACAAAAAGCTCGCCTCCTCGCCGCAAAAGGACATCTTTCTTTATGTGCATGGCTATAATGTCGACTTTGACTACCCTGTGTTGGCGTCGCAAGAACTGCAGCACTATATGGGATATCGCGGGGCATTCGTTACATATGCCTGGCCTGCAACACCCAACAGGCTTGCTTATTTCAAAGATCTGGAAACTGCAGATGCGACGCGTAAGAATTTGCGCGAGTTGATTATGTTTCTGTCGCGCAACACGCGGGCGGAAAATATTCACGTTATCGGATACAGTGCCGGATCGCGGCTCGCGTTCGAAGCGATTTATAATCTGACCCTCCTGCACCCGCCCGGGGAAAGCGGTGGTCCAAAAATGGGACAGTTGATTCTGATCGGCAGCGATCTGGACCGTGGCTATTTCTTACAAGCGCTGGATGATGGGGTGCTCGACCAAATGGATTCGGTGACTGTCTACATGTCATCTACAGATGCCGCTTTGCGCATGTCCAGCTTTGCGCTCGGTCAGGACCGGTTAGGTCAGGTTTTCTTGTCAGACGACACTGAGGAATCACAAGAGATCGAGCGGCGACTACGCGACATATCCAAGCTGAACCTAATTGATGTGTCAGGCGCTGATGGTTCGTCTTTTGGCAACGGGCACTCTTATTTCCAGTCATCACCATGGGTCAGCAGCGACATGTTTGTTTCTTTGATCTACGGGCTGGATACGCAGGCACGTGGCCTTCAAAGGGACGCTGACAGCGCCGTATGGAGTTTTCCGCCTGACTATCCCGATAGGATCGTGCGCGCTGTCGCATCCCGCAACAGATAAAGACACAATCGTAACAGGCACAAAAAAAGCCGGCCTCTGATGAGACCGGCTTTTTCAATTTACAAAGTGGTTTTTTATTCGCGGTTGCCGAACAACGACAACAGCATCATGAACATGTTGATGAAGTTCAGGTAGAGGCTTAGCGCGCCCATGATACCTGATTTCTGCAACCACTCGCTGTCACCGTGGTGGGCGTGGGCGAGATACGTATTCTTGATGTTCTGGGTGTCATAAGCTGTCAAGCCCGCGAAGATAAGCACGCCGAGGGATGAAATCGCGAACATGATGGCCGGGGATCCCAAAAAGATATTGACGATCGACGCTACCACAAGGCCGATCACGCCCATGATGAGGAAGCTACCCCAGCCGGATATATCTTTCTTAGTGGTGTAGCCCCAAAGCGACAGGCCTGCGAAGGCGATCGATGTGATCAGGAATATCTGCGCAATCGACATGCCGGTGAAGGCGACGAATATCCACGAAATGGAAAGTCCCATGACGCCCGCGAAAGCGTAAAAGAATGTTTGCGCTGCGGCTGCAGACATCTTGTTAATCATCGCACCAAACATGAAAACCATGGCCAATGGTGCGAACATAACGATCCACCCCAAGATATTTGGGGACAGTGTTACCGGATCACGGAACACAGCCATCAACTGTGGCGCGGTGCCAACAGCCCATGCGACTGCAAAAGTGATCAGCATTCCTACGGACATTGTCGCGTAGACTTTGTTCATGTGGGCGCGCAAGCCCTCGTCAATCTGGGCAGCGCGGGTTCCGGCTGCGGACCGGATTGTATTCACGTCAGCCATTCTAAGACCTCCAACTTGAAATAACCGGCGCGTCAGGTTTTCTGCGCGCTCTCAGGGGGGAATATCGTGGCCCCTTGTGGTTATTTCAAGGCTTTTCGGTCGGGAATAGACAGAATTGAGCGAAAATGGTCAACAAGACCTAAATTTCCGCTCAAACAGCTGGAAATTATGGCCTAGCGACCTTTCCAATTCGCGGGGACATCCCAGATGCTCAGGCGTGCTTCCGCGTGGGCTTGCGCCGGTGAAACACCAATATCTTCTAGAGCGCGGGCATCCAATTCCGCAAGAGCGCGACGCGAACGCCATACCGAAAGCCTCTTTTGAGTGTTGGCGAGCAATGACGCAAGGGTCATTGGCTTCAATGCGGGGCGGTGTACTACATGTGCCATATCGTTTTCCTTTTCGTGATGATTTGACAGCTTTCCATCTGATTGCTTGATGTATATGGCGGCTTGTATTAATATGAAAAACGAATGTTTGTGAACTAAAGCATCAGGATTATTGATATGAGGAATTTGGACGTCACCACACTGCGTTCTTTTGTAGCCGTTGCCGATTCCGGAGGCGTCACACGCGCTGCTGGCTTTTTGCACCTGACTCAGTCCGCAGTGTCGATGCAATTGAAACGCCTTGAAGAGTTGCTGGGCCTTGATCTCTTGGATCGCTCTGGGCGTACGATTGCACTGACGGCCTCTGGTGAGCAGTTGCTCGTATACGCACGTCGGATGGTGGCGCTGAATGATGAGGTTATTGGCCGGCTCACCGATCAAGCCTACGAGGGAGAGATTGTGCTCGGGGTGCCACATGACATTGTTTACCCGGCCATCCCGCAGGTTCTAAAGCAGTTTAATTCGGCGTTTCCAAGGGTGCGCGTGCATCTTATCTCTTCTTACACACGCGGTTTGAAAGAACAGTTCGGGCGCGGAGAGTGTGATTTGATACTGACCACTGAAACCTCGATGGAGCAGGGTGCGGAAACACTGTGCCGCAAGCCGCTGAGGTGGATAGGTGCACCCGGTGGCGCGGCATGGCGGCAACGTCCTCTTAAGCTCGCCTTCGGCAAACTGTGTACTTTCCGTCCGCGTGTGATCGAAGCGTTGGACGCGGCAGATATACCGTGGGAAGTGATTGTGGAAACCGATAGTGACCGCACAATTGAGGCGACCGTCAGTGCCGATCTTGCGATTCATACCATGATCGAGGGAACCGAGCCGCCACATCTCGAGCGGATTGACCACAACAATGTTCTGCCTGACCTGCCCATGCAGCAGATCAATCTATATGGGGCAGCAACGCGGTCGGGGGTTATTCAAGACAGTCTCGCGGATTTGCTGCGCCGTGCATTCTCGGGCGTCGAGATGCATCGCTTGAAGGCGGTTTAGCCTTCAGGTGACTCTTGGGGTGGAATTTTCCTTTTTTCCTTTGGTGCCACGGTATTTTAGTTGCGGTGTAGGGCGAGGAATGCCTGAGTTGAGTGGATTACGTTAGATTCAGCTACGTCAATTAGTAGAAATTTAGCGTACACTTTCTCGTTTTACGGGAATAGGTGCGCTGTCCGGCCGTGTCGACCGTACAACCAAAGAGTGAGTTGCCAGAGCTTCCAACTAGATGGAAACATAAATTTTTATCGGTAAAGATTCGCTGAATTATGCATTTGCAAACCGTTGATCCTTAAGATCTAAACACGTATAGGTTGTTTGCGGTGCTCCACAGCACACGTTTACGTGCAGTCTTTTTAGTTGATTGAGGCACGGTTCCTCGTATTATTGTTGTGTGTAACCGTTTTATGGCGCGGCATATGATAGACGCTTGTGGTAAAATGCAGGTGCCTACGCCGGTAATGAGTTGAAATGAGGGTAAGGAAAATTGAATGGCACACTTAGTAGACGTTCACGTAGGTAAGCGCATTCGTCAACGCCGGTGGCTCGTTGGTATGACGCAGCAAAAACTGGCCGAACGGGTCGGTATTAAGTTTCAGCAGATACAGAAGTACGAGACCGGTGCCAATCGCGTCAGCGCGTCAAGGCTATGGGATATTGCAGATGCCCTTGAAGTCGACGTTGCGTTTTTCTTTGAGGGACTGCGTGATGAAGCGGACAAAGTTCCAGAAGACAAGACAAGTTCTATTCCTGCAGAGATGATGGGCGACAAAGAAGCTATGGATTTGGTGCGGTCGTACTATGCGATTCCCGAAAATCAGCGCCGGCGCCTGTTTGAATTGGCACGAGTTCTGAGCGACGTCGCCTGATACCCGGCTTTTTTGGGCGCGATTTTATTTTAGGCCCCTTGTGACAGCGGGCCTAAACTGGCACGTCTGTGGGCATGGAACTTTCAGACGAAACGCTCGGAACGATTGACGAGATAGCGCAACGGGCGGCAACTGCGGCACGATCCGTGATATTGCCGTTTTTCAGGTCACGCGATCTGATCCAAGACAACAAAGCACAAAGCGGTTTTGATCCGGTCACGCAGGCGGATCGTGCGGCCGAGGAATGTATCCGCGCGATCGTGCGTGAAGCCCGCCCACAGGATTCAATCGTGGGCGAGGAATTCGGTCCCTATACAGGAACGAGCGGATTGACTTGGGTTCTGGATCCGATTGACGGCACGCGTGGGTTCATCAGCGGGACCCCAACGTGGGGTGTCTTAATCGCAGTATCCGACGCAGACGGCCCCTTTTATGGGCTGATTGATCAGCCTTACATCGGTGAGCGGTTTATTGGCTCGCCTCTCGGTGCGCGTGTGTCGGGCCCGCACAATAGTGGCGCGCTGGCTACGCGCGGCACGCTGGATTTATCGCAGGCGACGGTGTTCACGACGTTTCCCGAGGTGGGCACCGAGGCAGATGCGCGGGCTTTCCGCGCTGTGGCAAACCGCGCGAAGCTGACCCGCTACGGCATGGATTGCTACGCATACGCGTTGCTTGCCGCAGGTCAGATTGATCTGGTGATTGAGGCTCAATTGCAGCCCTATGACATACACGCCCCGATTGCAGTCATAAAAGCCGCTGGTGGAATCGTGACCAACTGGGACGGAGCGCCAGCCCATAATGGTGGAAGGGTTCTTGCCGCGGCCAATCGTGAAATCCATGCGCAGGCCTTGTCGATTCTGCAGGGGATGCCGAAGTGAGCTTGCGGGCGATCAAAAGTGCTGACTTTGTCCTGACGATGGATGATACGCGTCGCGAGTTGAATGGCGCTGATATCGTTCTGGATGGTGGCGTGATCAAAGCTGTCGGGCATGGTATTGCCGGTGACTTGCCAGCTCTTGCGGCGGATGGCTGTGTCGTTACGCCGGGTTTGGTCAATACCCATCATCATCTTTACCAATCTATGACCCGTGCGGTCCCCGGCGGGCAAGACGCTTTGCTCTTTGGCTGGCTTCAGACACTCTATCCGATCTGGGCCAAGTTTACGCCAGATCATATTTTTACTTCTGCGCAGATTGGTTTGGCGGAGCTTGCATTGTCGGGCTGCAGTCTGAGCAGCGACCACCTCTACCTGTTCCCCAACGGCGCGCGTCTGGAAGACACAATCCATGCCGCCGCAGAGGTTGGTCTGCGGTTTCATCCGACACGTGGCGCGATGAGCATCGGCGTGTCGGATGGTGGTTTGCCTCCCGACAGTCTGGTTGAGGCCGAGGACGATATTCTGGACGACTGCATCCGCGTCATTGATGCGTTCCATGACAGCCGCGTGGGTGCGATGTGCCGCGTCGGTGTCGCGCCGTGCTCACCCTTTTCCGTCAGTCGCGATCTGATGCGGGATGCCGCAGTGCTGGCACGGGATAAGGGCGTAATGATGCACACCCATCTGGCTGAAAACGAAGAAGATATCGCCTATTCGCTGGAAAAATTCGGGTGCCGTCCGGGCGAATACGCTGAAAGTCTGGGCTGGGTGGGCCATGATGTTTGGCACGCGCATTGCGTCAAACTCGACGCGACTGAAATCGCGCTCTTTGCAGCAACCGGTACAGGCATTGCCCATTGTCCATGCTCTAATTGTCGGCTTGGAAGTGGCATTGCGCCGATACGCGCGATGCGGGATTGCGGCGTGCCGGTCGGTCTTGGGGTCGATGGCTCGGCGAGTAATGACGCGGGCAACCTGGTGGCCGAGGCGCGTCAGGCCATGTTGTTGCAGCGCGTTGCAAAAGGTGCAGATGCGATGAGCGCGCGTGAAGCTCTGGAGATTGCCACACGCGGTGGTGCCGATGTTCTGGGGCGGCCCGATTGTGGCAGGCTCGAGCCGGGTGCGCGCGCCGATATTGCGATTTGGGATGTCTCGGGGATCGAGGCCGCTGGCAGTTGGGATCCTGCCGCATTGCTGCTGGCTGGCCCGACGACGGTGCGAGACCTCATCGTAGAAGGCCGCGACGTGGTACGCGACGGGCATATTACGACTTTCGATATGGCCTCTGTCATTGCACGGCAAAACAAACTGGCGCGCGGATTGCGAGACAGCCTGTGAGAGCGTTCGGGCTCTTTGTTTTGATCTTTGCGATGTCGGGGCTGTCTGCTGGGGCTGATCCGGATAAGACAAGTTCTTTGAATGCTTTGCGTGCCGCAAACGGGTTGTCTGTACTGACGTATTCATCGCGCCTGGAACAAGCAGCGTTGCTGCATGCCGATGACATGTTGCGTGCGCGCCACTTTTCGCACACGGGCAGTGACGGGTCTGACGTGGGGCAGCGTGTCAGTCGAACCGGCTATGGCTGGTGCGTCGTGGCCGAAAATATTGCCCAAGGCCATCGAAACCTGAAAGAAGTGTTGGGCGCGTGGGTCGACTCTCCGGGGCATCGCGCGAACATGTTGTCCAGCGAGGTGACGGAATTCGCGGTTGTCGAGGGCGGTGGCTACATCTGGGTTATGGTACTGGCGCGGCCCGGTTGCTAAGTGGTCTGCTTTGGGCGTCGCATACCCGCGACCCAGACATCTGCAATCGCGCGATCATCGCCCATCATTATCGTTGGGAAAACTGCTTCCCAAATGGTTTCCGCCTCGGCTGCTCGTTGCGCGATAGCAGGGGTTGATGCAAGGTCAAGCACTGTGAGGTCTGCGTCGAAACCGGCGGCCAAGGTGCCGATGCAATCTTGTAGATGCAAACTGCGCGCGGCACCTGACGTTGCCAGATACATCAGCTGCGCGGGGTGCAGTGCCGTGCCGCGCAGTTGCGCGATTTCGTAGGCTGCGGCCATCGTGCGCAACATTGAAAATGACGAACCGCCACCGGTGTCGGTCGCCAGTCCGACAGGAATTTGTCGTGCGGCAAGGCCTGCCACATCCATCAAACCCGATCCAATAAAGCTATTTGATGTTGGACAGTGCACCAGGGCCGCACCGGTTTCCGCCAAGCGGTCAATTTCGCGAGGTTCAAGGTGGATCGCATGGCCGTACACCCCCCGAGGTCCAAGCAAGCCATGCATTTCGTAGGTATCCAGGTAGTCGCGGGCGTCAGGATACAGCCCGCGCATCCATTCGATTTCTGGGATTTGTTCGCTCAGATGCGTTTGCATCAGACAGTCGGGATGCTCACCCCATAAAGCGCCCAGAGCCTGCAACTGCTCGGGGGTTGATGTGGGTGAAAACCTTGGCGTGATCGCATATTGTGCGCGACCTTTGCCGTGCCATGCGGCAATCAGGGCTTTGCTGTCGTCATATGCGCTTTTAGCTGTATCACGTAACCCGGCGGGGGCGTTGCGGTCCATGCAGGTTTTGCCGGCCACCGTACGCATGCCCCGCGTGGCTGCAGCATCGAAAAAAGCATCCACGCTTGCAGGATGGATTGTCGCGTAGGTGCATACTGTAGTTGTTCCGTAAGACAAGACCAGATCGAGATAGCGCGTGGCGATCTGGCTGGCATAGGTCGGGTCTGCCAGCCGCATTTCTTCGGGAAACGTATAGGTGTTTAACCAGTCGATCAGCTGTTTACCCCAACTCGCGATAATCGCGGTCTGCGGGTAGTGTACATGCGCGTCTACAAATCCTGGGCAGATAAGGTTGGCACCATAGTCTGTCACGCGCGCTTGGCCGTGCGCCGCGCGCAGGCTGCCTGCATCCCCGACGGCGATAATCTTGCCACCCGCCAATGCAACAGCCCCTTCAGTGTTCACGCGAACGCAGTCTTGCCATGGCGCAACCATAGGGTTGCCGGACACTTCAAAGGTTTGCCCGAGGATTAGATCGGTTGCTTGCATGCCTTGCTTTTAAGCCGTTGCAAGCACAAGAACAACGGTGATCTGGCGGCCCATTGTATCCGCATCTGCAGCCGATTATGGTCGCCATGAAACGAGGAGCGCTCCAGATGTCGGATCAGACTGAACGATCGGAAGTTGAGGCCGAAGACGATGCCTACATGCTGGGGCCCAAGGCGATTGCCGCGATCCTTTATGCGGTGGATATCGAGGATCAGGCCAAGCTTACCGAACTGATGGAGCCGCTTCACGCGGCAGATATCGCGGATTTGCTTGAGCAGATCAACGCATTCGACAGGTCTCGTCTTATCCGGCTTTACGACCGCGAATTTGACGGCGACATCCTGTCAGAGCTTGATGAAAGCATCCGCGAAGAAGTAATTTCCGTCCTAAAACCTCATGTATTGAGCCAGGCGGTCCGCACGCTCGACAGTGATGACGTGGTCGACCTTGTCGAAGATCTGGAGGATGCGCAGCAAGAAGCAATTCTCGATGCGCTTGAGGATGTAGACCGTGCGGCGGTTCAGCAAGCACTGCGGTATCCGGAATACTCTGCCGGACGTTTGATGCAGCGCGAAGTGGTCATGGCTCCGGAGCATTGGACGGTGGGCGAGGCGATAGACCATCTGCGCGCCACGCCTGAAAAGGATCTGCCTGACCAGTTTTATCATATCGTGGTGGTTGATCCGCGGCTTCACCCGGTTGGGAATGTCACCTTGGGCAAGGTCATGCGCTCAAAGCGCGAGACGCGGATGCTGGATTTGCTGGAAGAAACGTTTCAGATCATTCCAGCCACCCAAGCAGAATCCGATGTGGCATATGCCTTCAACCAGTATCACCTTATTTCTGCGCCCGTGGTGGATGAAGAGGGGCGATTGATCGGGGTTATCACGATCGACGACGCCATGGCGGTTCTAGATGAAGAGCACGAAGAAGATATCCTGCGTCTTGCCGGTGTCGGCGAGGGGTCATTGTCTGACCGGGTTATTGAAACCACAAAACAGCGGTTTCCGTGGCTTGCGGTGAACCTTGCAACCGCCATTGCCGCATCTCTAGTGATTGCGCAATTCGAAACAGCATTGGGAACAATCGTAGCGCTCGCGGTCCTGATGCCGATTGTGGCCTCCATGGGTGGCAACGCCGGCACCCAGTCTCTTACCGTCGCTGTGCGCGCCATCGCAACGAAAGACCTGACCGGCGCAAACGTGTGGCGGGTTATCCGGCGCGAAGTGCTCGTGGGGCTTATCAACGGTCTGATTTTTGCGGTGGTTATGGGCATCATCGGGTTCTTATGGTTCGGATCACCGGCGTTAGGCTATGTTATTGCCGCAGCGATGGTCATCAATCTGGTGGTGGCAGGATTGGCAGGGACAGTGATTCCCGTGATTTTAGAGCGGGTCGGCGTAGACCCCGCGTTGGCTTCGGGTGCCTTTGTCACCACGGTTACGGATGTTGTCGGATTTTTTGCTTTCTTGGGGCTCGCGGTTTTGGTGCTTTTATGACCGAACAAACAGATATTAAAACGGCCGCGCGACAGGCGGGTTTTGCAAGGCGCAAAGCGGCTCACGCTGAAGACCCGGGTACGGGGGCGGGCCTGCTGTCGAGTGTTTTGGCTGGGTATCGTGGCGTGCCATTGTCAGGTTACATGCCAATCCGAACAGAAATAAATCCACTGCCCGCGATGGCAGAGGCGGCAGCCTACGGGCCTGTGGGGGTTCCCGTGATCGAGGGCAAGGCCATGCCCCTGCTGTTTGCCCGCTGGGAACCGGAGATGCCCATGGTCAGTGGCCCATTTGGTGCGCGCATCCCCGAACAGCCGGAATTTTTCGAACCCGAAATCCTTATTGTGCCCTTGGTCTCTTTTGACACCAAAGGCGGGCGACTAGGCTATGGAGGAGGGTTCTACGACCGGACACTCGAACGGCTGCGCGCGAAACGTGCAACCCTTGCCATTGGATTTGCCTATGCCGCGCAAGAGGCGGGGGACTTGCCGTTAGAACCCACAGACCAACCGCTGGACCTTATCGTCACGGAAACCCGCATCTTTGATTTGCGTTAGTCCTGCCGTTTGAACAATTAGTTTTGTGAATAATGCGCAGTTCCCCTTGCCGAGTCTGCCTTGCAGCCCTACCCATCACGCATGAAACTCTTGTTCCTCGGAGACGTGATGGGGCGCGCAGGTCGCGCAGCTATCACCGAAAACCTCGCCCGGTTGCGTCGCGACTGGCGTCTCGATTTTATTGTTGTGAACGGCGAAAACGCTACGTCCGGCATGGGGCTGTCGGCAGCACACGCGCGTACGATCCTGGACGCTGGTGCGGATTGCATCACACTAGGTGATCACGCGTTCGATCAAAAAGACATGCTGCAATTTATCGAACAGGAACCCCGCATTCTGCGACCCCTGAATTTCTCCAAAGCGTCGCCGGGAAAAGGGGCAAGACTGTTTTCCGCAAAAAACGGCCGAAAGGTTCTGGTCACACAAGTTCTGGGGCAGGTGTTTATGAAACGCCCCTTTGATGATCCTTTCTCGCACCTTGAACCTGTGCTGAAAACGCATCCGCTCGGCGGTCAGGCCGCAGCGATTGTGGTCGACATCCACTGTGAGGCAACCTCCGAAAAGATGGCTGTAGGGCACTATTGTGATGGCCGCGCGAGCCTTGTCGTGGGGACGCATACCCATGTGCCGACAGCGGACGCGATGGTGCTGCCGGGGGGGACGGGGTACCTGACCGATGCAGGCATGTGCGGCGACTATAATTCAGTGATCGGCATGGAGAAAACAGAACCTCTGCGCCGCTTTATCACCGGCATGCCGAAAGAACGGTTTACCCCTGCTACGGGCGCTGCGACGCTTAGCGGTGTCTATGTGGAAACCGACGACAGAACCGGCAAGGCCACACGTATCACTATGGTCCGTGAAGGTGGTCTGTTGCAAAATGTGGCACCTCAGTGACGAAGAGAGAAACGATATTTTTCACGGCAGTGTTGGTCGTGCTCGGGGCCGGGTGGGGGGTTACAATTCCCCTAACAAAAATTGCTGTTTCTACTGGTTTTGGACATTACGGGCTTATCTTTTGGCAGTTAGCGATCGGCTCTATGCTGATGGCGGTCCTGTCTGTGCTGCGTGGCAGAGGCTTGCCCTTCGATAAATCCACCCTGCGGGTCTTTGCGGTGGTAGCCCTGATCGGGACGTTGATCCCGAATACGGCGTCGTTTCAGGCGGCAGTGCATGTGCCTGCCGGAATTTTGTCAATTCTTCTGTCGATGATCCCGATGTTTGCCTTTCCTGTAGCGCTTTTTATGGGACTTGACCGGTTTTCATGGCGGCGTCTTGCGGGGTTGGGCGTCGGACTAGCCGGTGTGCTTGTGATCGTGATGCCAGGTGCGAGTGGGGCTCTCAACACGCCGGTGTTCTGGATAGGTGTCGCGCTGATTGCTGGCCTTTGTTACGCGATGGAGGGCAATATCGTAGCCAAGTGGGGCACTGCAGGCCTCGATGCCATTCAGGTGTTGTTCGGAGCATCTGTCTTGGGGGCCGTTGCAATCCTTCCGGTCACAGTGGCAAGTGGTCAATTCATACCACCACGCGATCTGCTTGGCAGTGCGGGCTATGCGCTGATGATGGCGTCGGTCGCACATACTTTGGTCTACGCGGGATACGTGTGGCTTGTGGGACGGGCTGGGCCTGTTTTTACCGTGCAGGTCAGCTATCTTGTAACCGGTTTCGGGATCCTTTGGGCCAAGGCCATTCTGAATGAAGCCTATCCGCCTGCCGTTTGGGCAGCTTTGTCTCTCATGTTTCTTGGGATGTATCTTGTTCAGCCCAGACCGAAGGTGGCGCTTGCCCCTTTGTGAGCAATAAGCGAGACTGCCTGCTGGTATGGCGCAATTAAAGGTTGTTCGGCTGTGATATCCTTTTTCGAGCTTTCACCCTTAGCTGCCCCTTTGCTGACGCTTGGGGTAGTGGTCGCAATGTTCGTGCTGTTTGTGCGCGAAACCTTCCCGACCGAAGTAGTAGCGCTGGCGGGTGCCGCGTTCATGCTGGCGGTCGGTGTGCTGCCCTACGATTCGGCTCTTGTCGTGTTAAGCAACCCCGCGCCCTGGACTATTGCCGCGATGTTTATTGTTATGGGGGCACTGGTGCGCACGGGCGCGCTTGATGTGCTGACCCGTTTGGCTGAACGGCAGGCGAAAACAAGACCCAAGGTCGCGGTTGTCGGTGTGATCCTGTCCGTTATGGGCGCGTCAGCGATCATGAATAACACCCCGGTCGTCGTGGTTATGATCCCCGTTGTTGTGCAACTGAGCAAAACGCTGGGGTCCAATGCGTCGAAGTTTCTGATCCCTTTAAGCTATGCGGCAATAATGGGCGGGTCCCTGACGTTGATCGGGACCTCGACGAACCTGTTGGTAGATGGTGTCGCGCGCAGCGAAGGGCTTGCCCCTTTTTCGATCTTTGAAATTCTACCAATCGGTTTGATCGTCTGTGCGTGGGGCCTGCTGTACTTGGGTATCATTGCGCCAAAGCTTCTGCCCGACCGCGACAGTATGGCGTCAATGCTTACCGACCGCAGCAAAATGAAGTTCTTTACCGAAGCCGTCATTCCACCTGACAGCAATCTGATCGGGCGTGACGCAATGGGCGTGCAGTTGTTCAAGCGTGAAGGCGTGCGCCTGATTGATGTGGTGCGCGGGGACAGGTCTTTGCGGCGGAATCTTAAGGGTGTCGAATTGCAAGTGGGTGACCGCGTCGTTCTGCGCACCGAGATGACCGAGCTTTTGAGTTTGCAAGCAAACAAGGAGCTTAAGCGGGTCGATCAGGTCTCGGCTGTGGAAACAACGACGGTTGAGGTGCTTATTACGCCGGGCTGTAAAATGGTCGGGCGATCGCTTGGGGCAATGCGGTTGCGGCGGCGATACGGTGTTTACCCTTTGGCGGTGCATCGGCGCAATCAAAACATCGGGCGGCAACTGGATGATCTGATTGTGAAAGTAGGTGATACGTTGCTGTTGGAAGGTGCTGCAGAAGATATCCAGCGCCTTGCAACCGACATGGATATGGTTGATGTCTCACACCCCACTGAACGCGCATATCGCCGAAGCCACGCGCCGATTGCCATCGCTGCTCTGGCAAGCATTGTTATTCTTGCGGCCTTTAACGTGGCGCCGATCTTGCTGCTGGCGATTGTGGCGGTAGCTATGGTGCTTGTTACCGGGTGTATCGATGCGGATGAGGCGTTTTCCTTCGTCGATGGTCGGCTTCTGGCGCTGATCTTTTCGATGTTGGCGGTTGGGGCTGCGCTGCAACATTCCGGTGCGATTACGCTCTTGGTCGATGGTGTGTCGCCTGCGCTCATGAGCCTACCACCGGCTATTGTTGTCTTGGTGGTGTTTGTGCTGACTTCGACGCTAACAGAGATCGTGTCCAACAACGCGGTTGCGGTCATTATGACCCCCATTGCCGTCGGCCTGGGGGCGGCGCTGGGGTTGGATCCGCGGCCTTTGGTTGTTGCGGTGATGATTGCGGCGTCCTGCGCCTTTGCCACCCCAATCGGATATCAAACAAACACATTGGTATACGGGCCGGGCGGTTACCGCTTTACCGATTTCACCCGCGTTGGGTTGCCGTTGAATATCAGTATGGCCGTGATCGTGTCATTCGTTATACCCTTCATATGGCCACTATGAATGCACAAACAGGTTTGATGGCGATCCTTTAGCCCTGGTGTACTGACCCGCTAGATTGCCGCTGCTTCGCCAAAAGACACGGTCTGGCCCTCTTTATCCAGCAGCGACCATCGCGCGACGACAAAATGATAGGTGCCAGTTTCCCAGCCGCTGTCGTCACGCTGCAGACTGCGCCGCCAAGCCCCCTCTGCGCGCAGGGGAAGACGGATATTGGTCACGTCTGGCGGCTTGGCGTCATTCTCCGCTGCCAAATTGCGGGCGTGGGTCATCATCGCCTTGAGTTGCTTCTCCAATGGGCCGACTTCTGCCGTGCGCCGACCGGCGAAAAATACATCAATTTCGGTCTTACGGTCCACAAATCCCCGAACGATAAGGTCTTGGCGGTCATTGCGACGCATTTGCGGAATGAGTTCAAGCATCAGCTGGCAAATCGCTGTCTTGAAGAGACCTGCGTCCTCGTAGCTGGCGGTCACTTCATGCGCAGGCCGCCGCATCTGGTATAAATCTCGTTTGGAGTATGAAAACATGATGTTCTTTCGTCCTTGCGCCTCTTTTGGGGTGTACCTCATCTAGCGTTAAGGAAAGGTTTCAGGAGTTTGGAAATTACCTAATTTAGCGGGCGGTTTGGCCGGGGGGATTGCATGGGACGCGCGCTGTGACCTATAGAAAGCCTGCATCCACCGTGTGACAACAGATTGAGGATTATCAGACCAATGGCCGGCCACTCCAAATGGGCAAACATCCAACACCGCAAGGGACGTCAGGACGCCGTCCGCGCAAAGCTGTTTTCCAAGCTCAGCAAAGAGATCACGGTTGCCGCTAAAATGGGAGACCCCGATCCGGACAAAAACCCGCGATTGCGGCTTGCCGTGAAGGAAGCAAAATCCCAGTCTATGCCGAAAGATAACATCGACCGTGCGATCAAGAAATCTCAGGTGGGCGATGGGGATGAATACGAAGAAATCCGGTATGAAGGCTATGGACCGAACGGTGTCGCTGTGATCGTCGAGGCAATGACCGATAACCGCAACCGCACAGCGTCTACGGTCAGGTCAACCTTTACCAAAAATGGTGGCAATTTGGGCGAAACCGGCAGCGTCGGTTTCATGTTCGACCGCAAGGGCGAAGTGACGTACCCCGCCGACGTCGGAGACGCTGACACGGTGATGATGGCTGCTATCGAAGCGGGCGCGGAAGACGTCGAAAGCTCTGAAGACGGTCATGTTATCTGGTGTGCTGACACGGATTTAAATGAAGTTGCCACTGCACTTGAGGCGGAACTGGGCGATTCTGAATCGACCAAGCTGGTCTGGAAGCCGACTACCACCACCGAAATGGACCTTGAAGGCATGGAAAAGCTTATGCGGCTTGTCGATGCGCTTGAAGACGACGATGACGTTCAACGTGTGACAACCAATTTTGAAGCCAGTGACGAAGTGATGGCGCAGCTTTAGCGTATCACAACCACGAAAACGAAAGCCGCCGGGAATAGGCGGCTTTTTTGGTCAGGGTAAGTCGTCAGAGTGGCCGCGGCTTCTAACCTGCGAAAAAACCGCGCGCCATCCGAGACCACGAAATGTTTTGGCGTGTTGAATGCTGCGTTCTTGCGCGATTGACCCGTTTAATAAGATGCTTCAGATCTGACAGCCTTTGACGTGCACCGGTACCGCCGGCTTCGCTTTGGACAGCCAGTATCTTTTTTTGCGTGTGCAACGCAGCCTCAATCAATTCAATGTCCTTAGCCGTCAAATCCAGCCTGTTCAAGTTATCCAACATTGCGCTCTTACTCTTGTTACCTGCTCCTTCATATGGGGAGTTAAAAGCTATACGCCAATCATGCGTGATCAGATTTGTGTGATTAAAGTTTTATTGAAAACAGTCTGTAAGCAGGAAGGATCAAATCCCGGTTGCAGATGCCGACCAGATCAAAGTGGCTTCTGGCGGTGCAGGGCTTGCGAAGCAACACAAAGCGGGTGTCTATGGGGCATGGGCACTCAGGATTCTTCACAACCGCTACGTGGCATTTTTTGGATGCTGGTCACAGGTCTGTGTTTTATCTCTGTGACCGCTCTGGTGAAATATATGGGAACTGGTCTGCCGCCCGCGCAAATGGCGTTCCTGAGATATCTTCTGGGCCTCGTATTTTTGTTACCGGCCATCGGTGCGCTGAAAGCGGCGCATTTGACCCCCCGGCAATGGAAGTTCTTTGGCATACGGGGGCTCATGCATGGTTTGGCTGTGATCACTTGGTTTTATGCCATGACCCGTATTCCGATCGCCGATGTGACAGCCATGAACTATATGGCGCCCATTTATGTCAGCATCGGCGCGGCCCTTTTTCTGGGCGAGAAACTTGCCTTTCGACGTATCGCGGCGATCGTGGCGGCCTTGCTCGGAGCTCTTATCATTCTGCGCCCGGGGTTTCGCGAAGTCAGTTCGGGTCACATTGCGATGATCTTCACAGCAATTGCCTTTGGCGGATCTTACCTGACTGCCAAGGTTATGGCGGGCGAAGTAAAACCGTCCGTAGTTGTGGCGATGCTGTCGATTTTTGTGACCATCGTATTGGCACCCTTTGCGATTGCGGTCTGGGTGCCGCCGACGCTTTCTGATCTGGGCCTTTTGTTTTGCGTCGCCTGTTTCGCCACGGCGGGCCATTACACGATGACCATGGCTTTCGCGGCTGCTCCTGTCACGGTCACGCAACCCGTCACATTTACACAGCTGATCTGGGCTGTGCTGCTGGGATACTTCGTCTTTGGCGAAGCCGTCGACATCTGGGTGCTCTTGGGGGGCTTGGTAATCCTTGGGTCCGTTTCGTTTATCACCTGGCGAGAGTCCGTCCTGAACCGCCAACACCGCACGCCTACGCTGAATGAAACGAAGGTTTGATTTTTATTGATTGACCGGTCAATAAAAAAAGCTCTATTGGTTTTTTCGAAAACCAAGGGGAAACAATGCCAAAAGTCGGAATGGAACCGATCCGCCGGTCAGCACTCGTAGAAGCGACAATCGCAGAGATCGGTGCCAAGGGATCACTTGATGTCACCGTCGGCCAAATCGCGAAACGCGCGGGCATGTCGTCGGCACTGGCACATCACTATTTCGGTGGTAAAGACCGGATATTTCTGGCCGCGATGCAGCAAATCCTGCGGGATTTCGGCGACGAAGTCGTCCGGGCCCTTAATGCCGCTCAAACACCTCATGCACGCGCCACAGCCCTTATTTCATCCTGTTTTTCACCCGCGTGTTTTGCGCCTGCAACGATCAGCGCATGGATGACGCTTTATGCGTCGGCTCAAACAAACCCGGAAACACTAAGACTACTACGGCTCTATCAGGCACGCCTGCAGTCAAATCTAATACACGCACTGCGTCCCATTTCGACCGACCCCCGGGGGCATGCTGAAATGATCGCCGCGCTGATTGACGGTCTTTACCTGCGCGCAGCACTCTCGCATTCCAAATCTGCCACCGGTGCGCGTGACACGGCACTGAAGGCACTCGACACCCTTCTGGAAGATGCATCATGACGCACCCCAACATCCTCATCCTGATGGTGGACCAGCTCAACGGCACCCTGTTTCCTGACGGGCCGGCAGAATGGCTCCACGCCCCCAATCTCAAACGCTTGGCTGCACGCTCGACACGCTTCCAGAATGCCTATACCGCAAGCCCGCTCTGCGCGCCGGGGCGGGCATCGTTCATGACGGGCCAGTTGCCTTCTGCCACCGGGGTGTATGACAATGCGGCAGAGTTCTGCTCCTCCATCCCCACTTACGCGCACCACTTGCGCCGCGCAGGATACCAGACATGCTTGTCAGGAAAGATGCACTTTGTGGGGCCAGACCAATTGCACGGTTTTGAAAAACGTCTGACAACCGACATCTACCCCGCAGACTTCGGCTGGACACCGGACTACCGCAAACCGGGAGAGCGCATCGACTGGTGGTATCACAACATGGGCTCGGTGACCGGTGCGGGCGTTGCCGAAACGTCCAACCAAATGGAATACGATGACGATGTCGCCTACAACGCGACACGGCAGCTCTACGAATACTCCCGCGGGGCAGACCCGCGACCATGGTGCCTTACCGTTAGCTTCACGCATCCCCATGACCCTTACGTGGCCCGTAAAAAGTATTGGGATATCTATGAAGACTGCGAACACCTTCAACCGCGCGTGCCCGCGTTCGGTTACGACGACCAAGACGCGCATAGCAAACGTATCTTCGATGCAAACGACTGGCGCAGCTTCGACATCACGGACGATAACATCGCCCGCGCGCGCCGCGCCTATTTTGCCAACATCAGCTACCTTGACGACAAGATCGGGAGCATCCTGCAAACTCTGGACGATACCCGCCAAGAAGCGATTGTCCTCTTTGTTTCAGACCATGGCGACATGCTTGGCGAACGGGGGCTGTGGTTCAAAATGTCCTTTTTCGAAGGCTCGGCGCGCGTCCCGCTTATGATCGCGGCCCCTCAGATGACACCGGGTCTTCAAACCACCGCCGTCTCGACCATCGATGTTTGCCCGACACTCTGCGACTTGGCGGGCGTATCGATGCAAGAAGTCGAACCCTGGACCACGGGTATTTCACTGGTTCCTATGGGCCAGGGCGTGCCTAGAACCGAACCGGTCGCAATGGAATATGCGGCCGAGGCGTCTTATGCCCCGCTGGTGTCTCTGCGCTACGGCAAATGGAAGTACAATCGCTGCACGCTCGATCCTGAACAACTCTTCGATCTGGATGCGGATCCCCACGAACTAGCCAACCTCGCAGACATGCCCGCTCATCAAGGCACCCTCAACAGCCTGCGCGCCAAGTCCCAAACCCGCTGGGACCTCAGCGCGTTTGACGCAGATGTACGCAAAAGCCAGGCGCGCCGGTGGATCGTCTACGAAGCACTGCGGCAAGGGGGATACTACCCATGGGATCACCAACCGCTACGCGACGCCTCTGAGCAGTTCATGCGCAACCACATGGATCTCAATACTCTGGAAGAAAACAAACGCTTCCCCCGCGGGGAATAGCTCTGGTCATCTTGCCCAATAAACTCCCGCCGGAGGCATAAAATTCAGGCGCGTGACGCAACAGTATAGATAAGGCTTATTAAAATGCTGCAAACCAACCCTCTCGGGACAACCACGGTTGATATCGTCAAATGGATTGCCACAGCAGTACAGCTGGTCGGATACGGATTGACGGGGATGAACATAGTACCATGGAATATTTTCGCCTTTTTCGCAGGCATTATTTTATGGTTCGCCGTTGGCGTCATGTGGAAAGACCGCGCGATCATGGTGGTGCATTTGGGTGCTTTTGCCTCCCTTCTCGGCGGATATCTGAACGCGTAAGGAGTGCGCCGCGTGCAAGCTGATTATATCATTGTAGGCGCTGGCAGCGCAGGATGCGCAATGGCCTACAGGCTCAGTGCTGCAGGCGCATCTGTGATTGTGCTGGAATACGGCGGCACGGATGCAGGTCCTCTGATCCAGATGCCTGCCGCCCTGTCGTTTCCCATGAATATGAAACGCTACGACTGGGGGTACCGCTCAGAGCCAGAGCCGCATCTGGGCGGGCGTCGGTTGGCGTGTCCGCGCGGGAAAGTCATCGGCGGATCGTCTAGCATCAATGGCATGGTCTATGTGCGCGGCCATGCGATGGACTTCGATCATTGGGCAGAGCAGGGCGCTGATGGCTGGGGCTACGCGGACGTGTTGCCCTACTACAAAAGGATGGAGACATGGCACGACGCAGGGCACGGCGGCGATCCCGCGTGGCGTGGCACTGATGGACCCCTACATGTCAGCCGGGGGCCGCGCGCGAACCCGCTGTACCAGGCATTCGTGGATGCGGGGCAGCAGGCCGGGTATGAGCTCACGGGTGATTACAACGGCCAAAAGCAGGAAGGCTTCGGCCCGATGGAACAGACCGTCTGGCAGGGGCGGCGTTGGTCGGCGGCAAATGCCTACTTGCGTCCAGCCCTGAGACGCGAAAACTGCACGCTTATTCATGGTCTCGCAGAGCGTATCGTTTTTGAAGACAAACGTGCAGTCGCTGTCGCTTACCTGCAGGGTGGAAAGACAAAAACCTTGCGCGCCAATCGTGAGGTCGTCATCGCAGCATCCGCGATAAACTCGCCAAAGCTGTTGATGCTCTCTGGTATCGGGCCCGCCGCTCATCTGGCCGAGCATGGTATCGATGTGATCGCAGATCGCCCCGGCGTCGGTCAAAACCTGCAAGACCACCTTGAGCTTTACGTGCAGATGGCGTCCAAGCAACCGATCACGCTCTACAAGCATTGGAATCTTCTCTCCAAAGCGCTGATTGGCGCGCAATGGCTTTTCACCAAGAGAGGCTTTGGCGCTTCCAACCAATTTGAAAGTGCGGCCTTCATCCGCTCGCAGGCTGGCGTGATCTATCCCGACATCCAATACCACTTTCTACCAATTGCCGTTCGCTACGATGGAAAGATCGCCGCAGAAGGCCACGGGTTTCAGGCGCATGTCGGCCCGATGCGGTCGAAATCGCGCGGGCACGTCACCTTGTCATCTTCCGATCCCAAGCAAGCACCGAAGATATTTTTTAACTATATGTCGAAAGAAGAAGACTGGGTCGATTTCCGGCGCTGCATCCGCCTCACCCGCGAGATTTTTGCGCAAGATGCCTTTAAACCTTTTGTAAAACATGAAATCCAGCCAGGCGAGGCGCATCAGTCGGATGATGCTTTGGACGACTGCATCCGAGACCATGCCGAAAGTGCTTACCACCCCTGCGGTACATGCCGTATGGGTCGCGCAGATGATGCCACAGCGGTGGTGGATCCGATGGCGCGGGTTATTGGCGTCGACGGGTTGCGCGTTGCTGACAGCAGTATCTTTCCGCGCATCACGAACGGCAATCTGAACGCGCCTTCGATCATGGTGGGTGAAAAGGTATCAGATCATCTGCTGTGCAAACCTGCGCTGCCGCGCGCAAACGACGAGCCGTGGATACACCCGCAGTGGCAAACGAAACAAAGATGATACGGCATTAACCACGTTAACCTTTCTTAACGCGATGCCTTGTTTGCGCCGTAAAACACCGCCATTTCAGGTGTATGGAACGTATTTTTGTTATTCTTTTCTGCCTGGCTAGCGCATTGGCTGCACCCTCGGCGATGGCGGGCGACATCACTGGAGCAGTCAGGGTCATTGACGGAGACACCTTTGATGTTGCGGGAACGCGCGTCCGGCTTTTTGGTATTGATGCACCCGAACAGGCGCAGACCTGCACGTCAAAAGAAGGGCAACAATGGCGCTGTGGCGCATGGGTTAGTGCAGTGGTTGCGCAACGCTTTCAGGAAAGACGGGCGCGTTGTGTCGCCTTGGAAAAAGACCGATACGGGCGCACAGTCGCGCGCTGTTTTATCGACGGTCGCGACGTTGCAAAGACGCTGGTCGAAGATGGTCTGGCCTTCGCTTACCGGCGCTATTCAATGGACTACGATCTTGATGAAAAGGGCGCCGCGATCCGTGGCGCCGGGCTGCATAACGGTCAGTTCCAGGCGCCGGCAGCCTTTCGACAGTCCCGCACCGCAGCCCCTACCGAGCCGTCGGGGAATTGCGCGATCAAGGGCAATATCTCGTCTAAAGGTGAACGCATCTACCACAGCCCGGGACAGCGTGACTATGATCGCACGAGTATTCGCCAAGACAAAGGCGAACGGTGGTTCTGTTCCGCCGCAGAAGCCCAAGCAGCAGGCTGGCGGGCGGCGCGGCGGTAATCTCAGACAACGCTATAGGGCAAAACATCCCGCTGGTTCGGGTCGACAGTCAACTTGCGCTCAAGCGGTGGGACGGCCCTTTGATGGCAATTGGTCCGTTCGCAAATACGACAGGAAATGCCGATGGGCTCGAACGCGCGATCGCTGGCCATGTCCATACCATCGGCGTAGACCAGATCGCGTGCGTGGCGCACCTCGCAGCCTAAAGCGATGGCAAACCGGCGCAGAGGGGCCCCGAAACGACCAGCCGGTTTCGTTACGTCGCGGGCAAGGCTGATATAACGCACGCCGTCAGGTGTTTCTGCAAGTTGTCGCAGAAACTGGCCGGGCGTTTCAAAAGCGCGATGCACGTTCCACAGGGGGCAGGCGCCGCCAAACCGCGCAAATTGCAGGCGTGTTGCTGAATGCCTTTTGGTAATTGTCCCCGCTTGATCCACCCGCACAAAGAAAAAGGGTATGCCTTTCGCACCAGGTCTTTGAAGCGTCGACAAACGGTGCGCGACTTGCTCAATGGATGCCCCGAAATGACCGCTCAGAACTTCCAGATCATGGCGGCAGTCGGATGCGACCTGCTGGAACGCGCCATAGGGCATCAAGGCCGCCCCCGCGAAGTAATTTGCCAATCCGATTTTGGCGATAGAGCGGGCTTCGATCGAGTGGAACCGCGCCAGATCAAGCGTCGCTTCCAGCAGGGGGTCTTGTTTGACCAAAGCAACCTGCAACAATAACTGGAATGTTTGCGTCTCAGCTGGTGCGCGGCGCGACATCGACAGCGTTTTTGATGCCTCATCGTAGTGGCGTAACTTGTCCGTCTCATCAAATGACACCGTAACGCCCTGGTTGCCGAGAGCCGCCACCGCTGCCACGCGGATATTGCGATGCCCACCCTGCTTTTCAGCAAAGTGTTCAGCGGCGCGGTCTACCGCGTCGATGTAGTTGTCGCAGTAATGAAAAAAGTCGCGCACCTCTTCCCAAGGGCTGGGGGTGGCGCGTGCGTCTTCGCGGCCCAAGGCCTCGTCCAGCGACGCGAGGCGCTCTTGCATCTGCCGATAACTTCGGTGCAGTTCAAGAAATGCATGTGCAAATGCGGGCGCGTTGGATGCGGCTAACCGCAAGTCTGCCACCGGCGGCAATGTGTCTGCAAAAACAGGATCTGCGAAGGCTTCTCTCATATCGCTGACCAGCCTTTCGCTGTCCCCTTCGCTCAACTCTGTCACATCGAGTCCGAATTCCTGTGCCAATGCCAAAACAACCGTGGTCGAGACAGGCCGGTTGTTATTCTCCATCTGGTTCAGGTACGGCAGTGAAACGCCCAGCTTGGCTGCAAAGTCTTTTTGAGTATGACCCAAGCGGGTCCGAAGTTCGCGCAGTTTGGCACCTGCATAGAGTTTCTGGGTTGCCATGCAGTAGGTCCTTCTTCGCCGACTTTGCAAATTTGTTCCGTTTGCGCAGCGTAGCTTTGCAAACTCTGGGAAACAAGCTGCAGCAACTGGGTTAATGGATGGCTAATGAACGCGCGGATTACTGGCCGGAGATTTGCCGTTCGCGGTACAGCACAACCAACATTGAGATCACCGCGCTTACCGATGTGGCCAGCATGATGTAGAGCAGAGGGAATGCGCCGGTTGTTTCATTCAAGGCAGCACCTGCAAGAGCGCTGAGTGCGGCTCCGCCTCCAATCATGATCGCACCACCCAAGCCCGATGCGGTACCTGCCAGATGCGGGCGCACCGACAGCATGCCCGCAGTCGCGTTCGGGATCACCAAGCCGTTGCCCAATCCGACAAATGTCATCAGGCCAAAAAAGCTAAGCGGCGACCCCAGGTTGAGCAGAAAAATGAGCAAAGACAAACTAACACCAAAGGCGTTGATCAATGTGCCCCCCATGACCAATCTGTTCACGCCAAGCCGCTGCGCATACATCCCGGTCAACATATTGCCGAAGAAATAGCCGATTGCGGGCGCGCCAAAGTAAACACCGACCCAAAACGGTGTCATGCCAAAGACCACCGAGCCAACAAAGGGCCCGCCGCCCAAATAGGCAAAAAACGCACCCGAACAAAAGCCTGCGGCCAGCGAGTAGCCCCAAAAGCGGGGGGACGTCAAAAGTTCGGGGTATTCTTTGAACTGTGCTGTGAGTGTCTTTCCGCTTTTGATGGCGGTTTCACCCATGTCAGACCACGACAGCCACAAGGTCAGCGCGCCCAAGATGAAAAGCGCCCAGAAGCTGGCTTTCCAGCCGAACAGCTGGTCCAGAATGCCGCCAAACATCGGACTGACCATTGGCACAACCGCCATGCCCATCGTGACATACCCGATCATCGATGCCGCTTGATCCTGCTCATACATATCACGCACGGCAGCCCTGCTTGTCACCATAGCGACGGCGACAACGGCCTGACACATCCGAAAAAAGAGGAAGACTTCGACCGTCGGAGAAAAGATGCAGCCTAGCGTTGCGAGCAAAAATGCCGACAGCCCGCACAGGATTACCGGCCTGCGACCAAATTTATCCGACAGGGGCCCCAGCACGACCTGAAGCGCACCGCTTACCCCCAGATACAGTGCGACAGATAGTTGCATGATGCTGTAATCCGTCCGAAAGTGTTCTGTCATTCTGGGGAGGCTGGGCAGAAACATGTTCATCACAATAGCCGACATGCCTGCCAGCAGGATCAGCGTTGCGATATGTGGGGGAGTAGTCCGATCCAAAAAACGGACGACAGGGGCTTGTTTCATTCAAGTTTTGTAGGTGACGCCTGTTAGCTTGTCTATGTTGATTTCTGAGGAGAATTGTCTTTTTTTGCAAGTTTGCAATTTGCATATTTTTATATGAATAAACTTTGCAAATTTGCTTAATTCCGCTTCGATTTCAGCCCGGGTTTCGTTACAACCCGTTCAGAGCAAATGTGAGGTTCGACATGAAAGATATCCTGGAGCAGCTAGAAGACCGGCGCGACGCGGCGCGGCTTGGCGGTGGACAAAAGCGCATTGACGCCCAGCACGGTCGGGGGAAATTGACCGCCCGTGAGAGGGTTGATCTGCTGCTGGACGATGGCAGCTTCGAAGAGTTCGACATGTTCGTGACCCACCGTTGCACCGATTTCGGTATGGAGAAACAACAGCCCGCAGGCGATGGGGTTGTGACCGGGTGGGGTACGATCAATGGGCGTTTGGTCTATGTGTTCAGTCAGGACTTTACAGTGCTTGGCGGTTCCGTGTCGGCGACGCATGCTAAAAAAATCTGCAAGATCATGGATATGGCGGTGCAGAACGGCGCGCCCGTCATCGGTATCAACAACTCTGGTGGTGCTCGTATTCAGGAAGGTGTGGATTCCCTTGCGGGCTACGGCGATGTTTTTCAGCGCAACATCACGGCGTCTGGGGTCGTTCCGCAGATTTCGGTGATCATGGGGCCCTGTGCCGGCGGTGCTGTTTATTCGCCCGCAATGACCGACTTTATTTTTATGGTGAAGGACAGCTCTTACATGTTCGTGACAGGGCCTGATGTGGTCAAGACCGTGACAAACGAGCATGTCTCTGCCGAGGAATTGGGGGGGGCGACGACACATACACGCAAGTCTTCAGTTGCCGATGGCGCGTTTGAGAATGACGTCGAAGCGCTTGCCGAAGTGCGCCGTCTTGTGGATTTCTTGCCCTCCAACAACCGCGAGCGGCCGCCCGTCCGACCTTTCTTTGATGAGCCTGACCGGATTGAGCCGTCATTGGATACGTTGGTTCCCGAAAACCCGAATACACCATACGATATGAAGGAATTGATCCTCAAGCTTGCCGACGAGGGTGATTTCTACGAAATACAGGAAGACTTCGCCAAAAACATTATCACGGGCTTTATCCGGATTGAGGGACGCACGGTCGGTGTTGTGGCAAACCAGCCGATGGTGCTGGCGGGTGTGCTTGACATTGACAGCGCCCGCAAAGCCGCGCGTTTTGTGCGCTTTTGCGACTGCTTCGAGATACCACTGTTGACGCTGGTTGACGTGCCCGGTTTCCTGCCCGGCACCAGCCAGGAGTATAACGGTGTCATCAAGCATGGGGCCAAACTGCTCTTTGCCTATGGTGAGGCGACAGTGCCAATGGTGACAGTCATTACCCGCAAGGCCTATGGCGGCGCGTATGTTGTAATGTCTTCCAAGCACTTGCAGTCTGATTTCAACTACGCATGGCCCTCTGCCGAGGTTGCTGTGATGGGGGCCAAGGGGGCTACGGAAATCATTCATCGCGCGGACTTGAACGACCCCGAGAAGCTCGCGCAGCACGCGGCGGACTACGAAGACCGTTTTGCAAACCCCTTCGTCGCATCCGAGCGGGGGTTCGTGGACGAAGTCATCATGCCGCGCACGACGCGCAAGCGTATCGCTCGCGCATTTGCGTCGCTGCGCAACAAGTCGGTTCAGACACCGTGGAAAAAGCACGATAACATCCCGCTGTAAGGTATTGTAATCATGCTCTTTCATAATGTTGCAGATGCGCCTGAACATGTAGCTCCTTTCTCGCATGCGGTCGAGGCGGGCGGCTGGGTCATCCTGACCGGTCAGATGCCGACCGTTCCGGGGCAATCGGGGGCTGATCTTGCGGATGGCATTGTGGCACAGACGCAGCAAGTTATGGAGAATTTGCAAACTGTCTTGGGGGGGCTGGGGCTTGATCTGAGCGATGTCGCGCAGTGCCGCTGCTTCCTGACCGAATTCGAGCGTGACTACGCGCTGTTCAACGACACGTACAAAAGCTTTTTTCCGACAGACAGGCTGCCCGCACGCACCACGGTTGGTGTAACCGCGCTTGCCGTAGGTGCTTTGGTCGAGGTTGATTGCATCGCACGGCGCAAGGAGTGTTCATGAGCCTCAAGCTGGCATTGCCACAAGCTGAGTTTAACGGTGGTGTGGTCACCATCGATACGCCACTGCCATCCGGTCAGTCGGCGGAGCTTTTTGAGGTTCTGGTAGATCAGGTTGGAGAGGAAGCATGGCTGCGGTTCCGGTTTCTCGCGCCCGATATTATGCGCGATCAGGATGGATTGACCTTTGACGCGGCGCAGGCGGATTTTGAGTTTTTGTGCAACGAAGTTGCTTTGCCCTATCTGGGAGAATTCGACTTGGCGGCGGATGTGATTGTGTTGTCGCTCTTGGATCGGCCCGTTGCTTTTGGCGAGGTTGATCCTGATGCGACGCAGCTCTTTGAAGCGTTCCGCCTTCGAGATGGTCAATGTGCATGGGAGGGTTTGTGGTGATAAATCAATATCTTTCTGTGCGACGCTCATTTCAGGCAGTGTGGTTTCAGCCGGATCAAGGAGATTTCGACAAATGGCAAAGATCATATGGTGTTCGGTTTGGATCGGTTTCGCAGCAGCTCTATCGGGGTGCGATGCGGCGGGCCTCAACGCCGCCAGTGGTGAATATGTTGTTGTGGGACCAGCTGCTGCGCACAGTAGTAACCCGCTGGGTGGAAAATACTGATATGCTCTGGTGCACGCATTGTAAGGTGATACATCAAGGGGGCCTTGCAAAATGCTGAAGCATAAGGGCTTTCCGGGCCGTTTGGCAGGTACAGACTTTCAATTCACTTTACGCCGGTTTAATCCCCGCGGTGTGACGCCATTGACCCAGCGCGAGCGGTTCCGCGACCGCAAACCGGCGGACCGGCGGGCAGATGTGGCTTTTTTCACCGCCCTTTGGCAGCATTTCGGCGATCAACCGTTTGAGCGCGGAAACCTTGATGCAGGTCGTCTATCGTGGCTATTTGGGCGCGAGGTGATCGCCGCGACAGATCCATTTGATCCCGCAAGCTATGAGGCGATGTTGGTCATCGATGAACGGATTGCGCGGCAGTCGTTCCCGGAAGCATTTGATGAGGGATCGGCATGATTTCGCTTGGATTTTCTCGGGACCGGTGGAGCTTTGCCGGTTTTTGCCTGACGTTGAAAAAATATGTAGGCGCTTCTACCGTTGCGTGTACCAATTGCGTTGCGTCTGCGTGTGCGTATCCCTGCATGTCGGGCGCCAATACTTTGAAGACCCCTTCTCTAGACGGGCGGGGCAGCTCTACCCCACTGTGGTCGCCCGTCATTTTTGAACCATCTGACAATCGAGACAAACGCAGAGCGCGCGCAAAAGGTGTGGGTGTGCCGGATGTGTTTGCTGATGCATTATGCCTCCCAAAAGCCGCAACACATACCGCAGGTTTACCGCTCTGGGCCGTTTTGTCTGTCGCCGCGCTTGCTCTTCTCATTCCGAATTTTCCGCTAAACTGTGAAAGAAAGACCTCTCATGTTTGACAAGATCCTTATCGCCAATCGCGGTGAAATCGCCTGCCGCGTCATCAAGACTGCGCGCAAAATGGGTATCAAGACCGTTGCGGTGTTTTCGGACGCGGACAAACAGGCACTGCACGTACAGATGGCCGACGAAAAAGTGCATATTGGGCCGCCACCGGCCAATCAATCCTACATTGTGATCGACAAGATCATGGAGGCGGTAAAATCATCGGGCGCGCAAGCTGTTCACCCCGGCTACGGCTTTTTGTCGGAAAACTCAAAATTCGCCGAAGCGTTGGATGCCGCAGGAGTTGCCTTTGTGGGGCCACCTGTCGGGGCGATCGAAAAAATGGGCGATAAAATTACGTCCAAAAAGATCGCTCAAGAAGCGGGTGTTAGCACTGTGCCGGGGTACATGGGTTTGATCGAAGACGCGGATGAGGCGGTCAAGATCTCCAACGAGGTCGGCTATCCGGTGATGATCAAGGCCTCTGCCGGGGGGGGCGGCAAGGGCATGCGTATTGCCTGGAACGATCAGGAAGCACGCGAAGGGTTTCAGTCGTCCAAAAACGAAGCGGCGAATTCCTTTGGCGATGACCGCATCTTTATCGAGAAATTCGTCACGCAACCCCGCCACATTGAAATTCAGGTGCTGTGTGACAGTCATGGCAACGGCATTTATCTCGGCGAGCGAGAATGTTCGATCCAGCGCCGTAACCAGAAAGTTGTGGAAGAGGCCCCCAGCCCGTTTCTAGATGAAGCTACGCGCAAGGCGATGGGAGAACAGGCCGTGGCATTGGCGCAGGCGGTGGACTACGCCTCTGCCGGGACGGTCGAATTTATTGTGGATGGTGATAAGAACTTCTATTTCCTCGAGATGAACACCCGCTTGCAGGTAGAGCACCCGGTGACAGAGCTCATCACCGGTGTTGACCTGGTTGAGCAGATGATCCGTGTGGCCAATGGTGAAAAGCTGTCGATCACGCAGGACGATGTAAGCCTGACAGGTTGGGCCATTGAAAACCGTCTATATGCCGAAGACCCATATCGTGGTTTCTTGCCGTCGATTGGACGCCTAACGCGGTACCGCCCGCCGGCGGAAATTGCTGCCGGTCCGCTTTTGGAGCAAGGCACTTGGCAGGGTGTCGCGCCGTCCGGTGATACGGCGGTTCGCAACGATACCGGCGTCTATGAAGGCGGCGAGATCAGCATGTACTACGACCCCATGATCGCCAAGCTTTGCACATGGGCGCCGACCCGCGCGGAAGCGATTGAGCAGATGCGCGTGGCTCTCGACCGGTTCGAGGTTGAAGGGATTGGGCATAACCTGCCGTTCCTTGCCGCCGTAATGGACCATCCGAAGTTTGTGTCTGGTGACATGACAACGGCTTTTATCGAGGAAGAGTATCCCGACGGTTTTGAGGGCGTGGAGCTGCCCGAGGCAGAATTGCGCCGGGTTGCGGCGGCTTGTGTCGCGATGCACCGTGTCGGTGAGATACGCCGCACGCGCGTCTCGGGGCGGATGGACAACCATGAACGCAAAGTCGGTGTGCATTGGAACGCGCACCTGCAAGGGCATTCCTATGATGTGGTCATTGATGCTGATCCTTCGGGATCGACAGTACGCTTTGAAGACGGCAGCAGCCTGCGTGTCAGCGGGGCATGGACGCCTGGCGATCAATTGGCCGAAATGATCGTCGATGGGTCGCCGCTTGTTCTGAAAGTGGGCAAGATTTCCGGCGGTTTCAACATCCGAACACGCGGCGCGGACATCAAGGTGCATGTACGCAACCCGCTTCAGGCCGAACTTGCCGCAAAGATGCCAGAAAAGTTGCCGCCCGACACGTCGAAAATGCTGCTTTGCCCGATGCCCGGTCTCGTGGTGAAACTGAATGTCGCCGTGGGCGACGAAGTGCAGGACGGCCAAGCGCTGTGTACGATTGAAGCCATGAAAATGGAGAACATTCTGCGCGCGGAACGCAAAGGCGTGGTCACCAAAGTCAACGCTGCCGAAGGCGACAGCCTTGCCGTGGATGACGTGATTATGGAGTTCGAATAAGTCTCATGCCATCGCGTAACGCTTTAATTCGTGACCATCAGGAAGGGCCGCGCCGCTCGGCGGCCTGCTCTTTCTGGTCGCGTATTTCGCGTTTGCGGATCGGCATTTTGTCGATGCTCCGCGTGATCTCACGCACATCCCACGGAAAGGGTTTGCGCACGTTCACGGTGCCCTCTTTGTTGATGATAACCAGCATGAAGCTGCGCGGGCGGAGTTTGCGTCGTAAATCTGACAGGGGTTCCGGCTCTGTGTCTGTGATGACGACCACATCGCGTGCGGTCAATTCTTCTGGACGAGAGCGCAGCAACCGCATCTGGTCGATAAACGCAGGGTCCAATTCAGATTCGGCAAAGACGACAACGGGCCGTTTTTTCCACTTGAATTGGTTCAAATCCACTTCATCCATTGAGAAAAACAACGTTTCCTCGCTTGGTGCTGTGGTTTCCTGGGCAACCGTCGGTGTCGCTAAAAGCGCCGCGATAACAAAGGGTAATATCGGTTTCATTCGTTCTCCTGTTGCAGGCAATATAATCCTATTTTTCCAAGATGCGATGGCTGAGCGTGGCAAATTTGCGATTAAAGCTGCGGCAACGGATTTGGTATAATGGGGACTTTAACCCCAACATACCAGCCGGTCGGGGCGGCTTTCTTGCAATGGACCCACCGCATTATGGACGTAATTTTGCATCTTGGCGCGCATCGCACCGCCACAACCAGCTTTCAAGACTACATGCGCCGGCACAGGGACCTGCTGGCAGAGCAGGGTGTGGCCTTCTGGGGGCCGCAGCGTACGCGGCGCGGTTTGCATGCGGGTATTCTGCCCGCTGCGCGGTCGCCTTGCTCCGAGCCGTCGGCCGATTGCGCGTCTCGGCGCATCGCAGATCAGCTGAGCCATGTGCAGCAAAAGGGCATGCGTCATTTGGTGGTCAGCGATGAGAACATGATTGGCACAGTGCGCGACAACATACATCAAGGTGCGTTGTATCCACAGGTCGCATCGCGTTTGGCACGCTTTGCCGAGGCTTATGATGGCCGGATAAAGACCGTGCTTTTTAGCCCTCGCAGCCTTGAGCTTTATTGGTGTTCGGCTTTGGCTTACGGTGTAGGCAGAGGGGTGCCAGTACCGGACCGTGCTGCGCTGCGGTCGATTGCGATGGCGCGTCGCAGCTGGCGGGATGTGATTGCGGATATCGCCTGTGCAGTGCCGAATGTTGCTGTGCGTATAATACCATTTGAACGCTATGCCGGGCACCCGCACCGCATCTTGCGCGATACACTTGGCATTGATGCACCAGCAAATTCAGGGCGGCACTGGCTAAACCCGGTGCCGAAGTTACCCGAACTGCGTCGGTTGATGGCTGAAAATGGGCGTTCTTCCGGCGTTTTACCCTTTGGCATGGGGCGTTGGAATCCGTTTGCAAATGACGAACACGCTGCTCTCCGAGAGCTTTACGCTGATGACATGATGTGGCTGGCCGCCGGTGCGGACGGTTTGGCGACGCTGACAGAGGATCGACAACGGCACGACGCGGGGCCAACCCTGCCGCCGGTGATACATAGAAAGGGACGATGCGATGAGCTCGAAGAAAGAAAACTGGCGCGGCCTGGCTGAGGGTGAACTGCGGGGGCGTGCTGTCGAAGATCTGACATGGAAAACCCTTGAGGGGATCGATGTCGCGCCGCTTTATACGGCTGACGATCTTGAGGGGTTGGATCACCTCGGCTCTATTCCCGGTGAGGCACCTTATACGCGCGGCGTGAAGGCTACGATGTACGCGGGCCGCCCATGGACGATCCGGCAATACGCGGGCTTTTCCACGGCTGAAGAATCTAACGCTTTTTACCGTCAGGCGCTGGCAAATGGGCAGCAAGGCGTGTCTGTTGCCTTCGATCTGGCGACGCACCGGGGCTATGACAGCGACCACGAACGCGTGGAAGGGGACGTCGGCAAAGCTGGTGTGGCCATCGACAGTATTGAGGACATGAAAATCCTCTTTGATGGTATCCCGCTAGACAAAGTATCCGTTTCCATGACGATGAACGGGGCCGTCATCCCGATTTTGGCGAATTTCATTGTGGCCGGAGAAGAGCAGGGGCATGACCGCGCAGTTCTCTCCGGGACAATCCAAAACGACATTCTCAAAGAATTTATGGTGCGTAACACCTATGTGTATCCGCCCGAGCCATCGATGCGGATCATCGCGGATATCATCGAATATACGTCCAGCGAGATGCCGAAATTTAACTCGATCTCGATTTCCGGCTATCACATGCAGGAAGCTGGTGCGAACCTCGTGCAGGAGCTTGCCTTTACGCTGGCAGACGGGCGGGAATATGTGCGCGCTGCGATCGACCGGGGCATGGACGTTGACAAATTCGCCGGCCGTTTGAGCTTTTTCTTCGCAATTGGCATGAACTTTTTCATGGAGGCTGCAAAGTTGCGCGCGGCGCGGCTTTTGTGGTCACGCATCATGTCTGAATTCGAGCCGAAGAACCCCAAATCATCAATGCTGCGCACGCACTGCCAGACCTCTGGTGTGAGCTTGCAGGAGCAAGACCCCTATAACAACGTAATCCGTACCGCCTATGAGGCGATGAGCGCAGTTTTGGGCGGCACACAGTCTTTGCACACAAACGCCTTGGACGAGGCGATCGCGCTGCCGACGGAATTTTCCAGCCGGATTGCCCGAAATACTCAGTTGATCTTGCAGGAAGAAACCGGTGTGACCAATGTGGTCGATCCGCTGGCAGGGTCTTATTATGTCGAAAAGCTAACGCATGATCTGGCCGAAGCTGCTTGGAAGATAATTGAAGAAGTCGAAGAGATGGGCGGCATGACCAAGGCCGTCGCGTCTGGCATGCCCAAGCTGCGCATTGAAGAGGCTGCGGCCACGCGTCAGGCCAACATTGACCGCGGCACCGAAGTCATTGTCGGTGTAAACAAATATCGTCGCGACAAAGAAGACCCGATCGACATTCTGGACATCGATAATGCTGCCGTGCGCCTCAGCCAGATTGCCCGTTTGGAAAAGGTCCGTGGCACGCGGGACACGGCCGCATGTGATGCGGCACTTGCCGAAGTGACCCGTCGCGCCGAAGAAGGTGGAAACTTGTTGGAGGCCGCTGTTGAGGCCGCGCGCGCACGCGCCACAGTAGGAGAGATCAGTATGGCGATGGAAAAAATCTTTGGCCGGCACCGCGCCGAGGTGAAGACGCTCGCGGGGGTATATGGTGCAGCCTATGAAGGCGACGAGGGCTTTGCCGCCATCCAGAAATCTGTCGAAGACTTTGCCGAAACCGAAGGGCGCCGCCCTCGGATGCTGGTCGTCAAGATGGGGCAAGACGGGCACGACCGGGGCGCCAAGGTGATTGCGACAGCATTCGCCGATATCGGATTTGATGTGGACGTCGGACCGCTGTTTCAGACACCCGCCGAGGCCGCGCAGGATGCGGTTGATAACGATGTACATGTGATTGGCATCAGCTCTCAGGCGGCAGGGCACAAGACATTGGCACCGCAGCTTGTGCAAGCTTTGAAAGAAGCAGGAGCCGAAGATATTCTGGTCATTTGTGGCGGTGTCATTCCGCAACAGGATTACCAGTTCCTTTATGACGCTGGGGTAAAGGCGATCTTTGGACCGGGGACAAATATCCCCAAAGCCGCACAAGACATCCTAAAACTGATCTCCCAAGCGCGCGCGTGATCGAATTCGATCATATTGCGATCTCGGGTGAAACGCTTGCAGCCGCACAGGCGCATGTTGAGGCGGCACTTGGCGTTGCGTTGCAACCGGGGGGCGCGCATGACGTGTTTTTCACGCATAATGCGCTTTTGGGGCTGGAGGACGGGCTGTATCTGGAGGCGATTGCAATCAATCCGGATACACCTCAACCTGCACGCCCAAGGTGGTTTGATCTTGACCGCTTTATTGGTGCGCCGCGTCTGACCAACTGGATATGCCGTACCGACGATCTGGATGCTGCGCTGCAGTGTCTACCAAATGAAATGGGTATGCCCGTCGACCTGCAGCGTGGTGACTTGCGCTGGCGGATGGCCGTTCCACCCAGCGGCATCCTACCCTTTGATAACTGTGCCCCGGCGCTCATCCAGTGGCAGACGCAGACACATCCTGCGACGTGTCTCAAGCCTTCGGGCGTACGGTTGCGCCGGCTTACGATATCGCACCCCGAGGGCGATGCTCTGGGGGCGTTGATGCATCCTTACTTGTCTGATGACCGGATTTCGATTGAGCAGGGCGAGGCGGGGTTGAACGCTGCGTTCGAAACGCCCCACGGCCCGCGCCAGATTACAGGATGATCCGCGCAGCCCGCAGCACGAACGCCACCGATATTGCCAAGCTGTGGAACTGGATGATCCGCGACACACTGTCGACCTTCACCACGGAGGAAAAACCGGTCGCTTTGATCGCTGATCTGATCGAGGAGCGTCCGCACCATTTTCTGGTGAGTGAAGCGCAAGGGGTCTTTCAGGGCTTTGCCACCTTTGGCCCGTTCCGCACGGGCCCTGGTTATCGCGCAACATGTGAACACAGCGTGTTGGTCGACCCCGCCTGTCAAGGGGGTGGCATCGGGCGCGCATTGATGGAGGCGTTGATGGATGCCGCAAAAGTACAAGGCTATCGTATCATGGTCGCCGCGATCAGTAGTGAAAATCGCCAAGCGGTTGAATTTCACAGAAAGATAGGTTTTGAGCAGGTTGGATACATGCGCGAGGTTGGCTGGAAGGCAGACAGGTGGCTGGATCTGATTTTGATGCAGAAAAACCTGGCTGACCGCGCTTGATGGCCTGACAGTTCCAAGATCAGTCTATAAGGTAGCCCAATGTCGATCTGGACACGAATATCCGACGCGCTTTCCGCGCTGACCGCCGGAGAGGGGCTGTCGGTCGTTTTCGACCGGTTGCGCAGCCCGCCGGAGCGGTCTGTCGCCTTCACGATTGCCGTTATTGCACTTGGTGCAAAGATGGCGAAAGCGGACGGGCAGGTCACCCGTGACGAGGTTACGGCGTTTCGCGAAGTTTTCCACATTGCTGCGCAAGACGAGGCGGGCGCGGCGAAAGTCTTCAATCTTGCGCGCCAGGATGTGGCGGGTTTTGAGGACTATGCACGCCGCATCAGGTCGATGTTCAACGGACAGCCCGATACGCTGCGCGATCTTTTGGAAGGGTTGTTTCACATCGCTATGGCGGACGGCTTTTTCCATCCGAACGAAAACGCATTTCTGGAGGAGGTTAACCGTATTTTCGGCGTACCTGAGACAGAGTTTAATGCGTTGCGCATGCGTTTCGCGCCTGATGCGCCGCAGGATCCCTACACGGTTTTGGGGGTATCGCCAGATGTGCCCATTGCAGACGTCCGCAAGGTATACCGCAAGCTGGTACGTGAAAACCACCCAGATGCAATGATCGCGCGCGGCGTGCCAGAAGAGGCGCTTATGTTGGCGCAAAAGCGGATGGCTGACATCAACAAGGCCTGGGACGAGATCGAGAGCAGAGGTGCGTAATGCGCATTGCAACCTACAATATTGAATGGTTCAACGCACTTTTTGACAATAATGACCAACTGGTGCGCGATGGCGAATGGTCTGCACGGTACAATGTGACTCGTGGCGATCAGGCAGATGCTTTGGGGCATGTTTTCCAAACGATCGATGCTGATGCTGTCATGATTATAGAGGCGCCCGGCACTAATAAAAAAAGAAGCGTAATCAGAGCGCTGGAGTCCTTTTCGAATGTGTATAGTTTGCGTGTGAACGAGGTTGTGACGGGCTTTGCGAACGACACAAAGCAAGAGATCGCACTGCTATATGACCCTGCCGCGCTAGAGGTCCAGCACACGCCTTACCCAGGTCATGGCGATATTCCACGTTTCGACGGCGTGTTCGAGGTGGACCTTGATGTGGACGCGATAAAGGATCAGGTCCGGTTTTCAAAACCGCCGCTCGAGCTTTCCGCGGTGACGGCAAACGGATTTGCATTTCATATGATCGGCGTCCACTTGAAGTCGAAAGCACCGCATGGGGCGACCTCACCGGACGACATAAAGCGCATTGCAATCGCAAACAGACGTAAACAACTGGCGCAAGCGATCTGGCTGCGGGCACGGGTAGATCAGATGCTTGAACAAGGACACCCGATCATGGTGATGGGTGATCTTAATGACGGGCCGGGGCTGGATGCATTTGAAGACCTTTTTGGCCGGTCTTCAGTCGAAATTGTGTTGGGCCCCAAAGGGGTAGGGCAGCTTTTTGATCCACATGCCGCGCGTGCGCTTGCGTATCGCCTTGGGCCTGTGCCAACGACCGCACGCTTCTGGATTCAGCCCGAACGACGGTATTTGCAGGCCTTGTTGGACTACATTATGGTCAGTCCCGATCTGCAAAAGACGACACCGCAGTGGCGCATATGGCATCCGCTGGATGATCCTGACTGTTGGGGCGATCCGGTTTTACGTGATGCGCTTGTGACGGCGTCGGATCACTTTCCGGTAACAGTGGACTTGCCGATCTAGGCTGTCAGAATCACGCAAATCGAGCTAAAATAAAAAGATGCGAGTATTTGTTAAGACTTTCGCGCTGTGCGCTTTCTGTGCGTCAGCATCCGCTGCACAAGAAGAAGACGGTTCATCTCTGATGGAGCGTGGTGCGCAGCAATTCCTTGAAGGGCTCTTGCAGGAGATGGAACCTGCTTGGCGTGAATTGCAGGGTTTTATGGATGCCATGGGGCCTGCGATGATTGAGCTTATGGACGAGGTAAAAGACTGGTCAGCCTATGAACCGCCTGAAATTCTGGAAAACGGCGACATCATCATCCGACGCAAACCGGATCAACCAGACCCCGAGGCAGGACCTGACCAAGATCAGGCACCGCAGATTGAGATTTAGCGCTTTTTTGTGATCTCGAGGCTCGCTTCCAGAGAGGCGGCCAATGACATAAGGCGTGCTTCGGCGACTTCACCGAATAGGGGTACCATGTCGGGGGTAAGACTGAGCTTGAGGTGACGTTTCTTTGGGTGCCACTGAAAAGTGCCGCGTTCGGCATCCTGCGTCATCCAAAGCATGGCACCAAAGCGCATCGCCTTGCCCAGGACTTCAGCGTCGCGCTGGTCTTTTTCGTCGATCAATTCGTATAGGTCGGCGAACCGCGTGCCTTCGCGTTTGTTAGAATAACGGTGAAGCAGCGCCAGCCCGAGGAAGACGCGTTCTGAGTGTTTCAATCCGCCCAGGTTGGCGCGCGTCGCGTTGTCAAAGCAGGTTTCGGCGCGGTAGTCGGGATGTGCCCGCCAGCTGACGTCATGCAAAAGGCAAGCGGCTTTGATCAGGCGGCGTCGGGCTGGTGGTGCAGACTTGAACAGAGGGTGAATAAAGGCGTAAAGCGCTTTGCCAAATCCGGGCATGCGGGCATCTTTCGCTTCAGCAAAACGGCAGGCTTCGATGAGCGGGTCGCGGTCACGCAGGCGCTGTGGCATTTGCTCGTAGAGCATGCCTTCGCGGATGCCATAACTTGAAAGGGCGATATCTTTAGGTTTGAAGGTTCTGACCAAGCGGCTCAGGACTTCTGCGGCTAGTGGCACCAGGCTCATCCGTGCGTTTGAGATACCACAGGCGGATCGAACTTCCTCCAGATCGGACTTTTCGATGAATTTGACGGTGGCACTGACGGAGCGTGCGGTCATGCGGTATTCATGCAAAACATGCAGTGGATATCCGCGTCGGTACATGTCTATACGGGCGATCGCCCGCCACGAGCCGCCGACTAAAAACAACCTGTCGCGCTGCGTGCCCATTTTTTCGCGCAGATCGATCATGGTCTCTTTGATATGGGCGCTGCGGCCTTTTCTGCCCCCCTTGATATCGCGGAGCTTGAGCGGTCCTAAAGACGAGGTAACACGGCGTCCGACACGGCCTTCGGAAATCTCTGCCAGCTCCATTGACGAGCCGCCAATGTCGCAGACCAACCCGTAAGATCCGGGCCAGCCCAGCAACACGCCTTGCGCGGACAAGCGTGCTTCTTCTTCGCCGTCGATGACCCAGATGCGCAATCCCGTCTCGCGCTGCACGTCGGCGCAAAACTCGGGGCCGTCGGCTGCATCCCGCACCGCCGCGGTGGCCACCACCGTGAGTGCGGGCAGTCCCATGCCGTCAGCGAGGTGCTGAAACCGCTTGAGCGCGCTCAGCGCGCGCACCCGTCCTTCAGGGTTCAGAATGCCTGTTTCAGACACGCCTGCCCCAAGGGCGCACATTATCTTTTCGTTGTAAAAGTAAGCCGGGCTTCTGGCCGCGCCGTCAAATACAACCAAGCGAACCGAGTTCGACCCGACATCAACGACACCCACGCGAGATAACGCGCGTGCGCTCGGGTCCTGAAACAGCGGCAGCCCGAACAAACCCGCGTCAGGATGTGGTGCTTCCGGTCCAGAGGTTCTTGTGATGGCTTCATTCATAAAATCGTCGCACTTCTTGGATTGCAGCCTGTGCAAAATTGACGGTTACGTCAATGGAACAGTTTGTCTTTTAGCACCTTGATGGCGGCGTCTACCCAACCCAATGCGACTAGTCTTCAGTGTGGGTTAGTTTGGGCACGTCAGAATCCCCCGCAGAACCACGGCCCGACAGGGACGGGTTTTCCATGAAAAAACGGTGGCAGTTGAAGGCAAAAGCGCCTTCTGGCAAAGGCGGGCGCTGGAACAAGCCATCGGGTTGCATGATCCAGCTTTGCGCCACGTCCGCAAGGTTGGCTGCCATGATCTGGCTGACGATCTGCGCCTTGACGGTTGGGTTTTCGATCTCGACCAATGTCTCAACGCGGCGGTTAAGGTTGCGGCCCATCCAGTCGGCAGATGAAATGAAAACACGGGCCTTCTTATGGGGCAGTCCCGACCCGTTACCAAAACACACGATCCTCGAATGCTCCAGAAAACGCCCAACGATAGATTTGACGCGGATGTTCTCGCTTAAGCCCTTAATCCCCGGGCGAAGACCACAGATGCCGCGAATGACAAGGCTGATTTTGACACCGGCGCGACTTGCCGCATAAAGCGCGTCGATCACCTCGCTGTCGATAAGCGAATTCATCTTGGCCCAGATCGCAGCGGGCCTGCCTTCGCGCGCGTGGTCTGCTTCGGCTGCAATCAATTCCAGCAGTTTCGGCTTTAGTGTGGTGGGCGAGATCGCGAGGTTGTCCAGATGCTCGGGGAGGGCGTAGCCCGACAGGTAGTTGAAAACTTTTGTCGCATCCCGTCCCAGTTTGGTGTCGCAGGTGAAAAAGGACAGGTCGGTATATACCCGCGCGGTGATGGGGTGATAGTTGCCAGTGCCGTAGTGGGTGTAGGTAACCAGTTGGTTGCCTTCGCGCCGCACAATGGTCGAGATCTTTGCGTGTGTTTTTAGATCAAGGAACCCGTAGACCACATGCGCACCGGCGCGTTCCAACCGGCGGGACTGGCGGATATTGGCGGCTTCGTCAAAGCGGGCTTTAAGCTCAACCAGTGCGGTGACGGATTTGCCGTCTTCGGCGGCTTCGCAAAGTGCTTCTACAATCGGGCTGTCACGCGATGTGCGGTACAGCGTTTGCTTGATTGCAACCACCTGTGGGTCACGCGCCGCTTGCTGCAAGAAGCGGATGACCATGTCGAATGTCTCGTAAGGGTGGTGCAGCAGCATATCTTTGTTGCGTATGGCCGCAAGTAGATCGCCATCGTGGTCTGACACCCGTTCGGGAATGCGCGGTGTGAAGTTCGGCCATAATAGATCGGGGCGCGCATCAAGCACCAGTTCGCTCAGGTCGGACATGCCGATCATACCATTCAGTTCGATGACTTCGTCCTGATCGACGTCCAATTCTCCCATGATGACCGACTTGAGCTTTTCCGGTGCGCCCGCGGAATGTGTGAGGCGTACGACCTCACCCCGTCGGCGGCGTTTTAAGGCAACTTCAAATTCGCGAACAAGGTCTTCAGCCTCTTCTTCTACTTCCAGATCACTGTCGCGCAACACACGGAATTCAAAATGCGACTTAAGTTTATAACCGGGGAATAGCTGCGAGATGTTCATCACCAGCAGCTCTTCCAAAGGTAGGAAGCGATGTGTACCTTCATCGGCAGGCAATGAAATGAAGCGTTCGATTTGTGCAGGGATTGGAAGCAACGCCTGCAGGCTGCGTTTGTCGGCCGTCCGCTCTAGCTGCAAGGCCAGCGCGTAGCCGGTGTTTGGAATGAAGGGAAACGGATGTGCTGGATCAATCGCTAAAGGGGAAAGAACGGCGAAGACCTGCGTGAGAAACACGTCCTCAAGATAGCTCCGGTCAGCATCCGTCACCTGATCACGCTTGAGCACCGAGATGTTTTCCTGTTGCATCTCTTCAAGCAACTGCATCAGTACCCGTTGTTGCGTTTCCATCAAGGAACGTGCGTCATTGTCGATCAGTGCCAACTGCTCTGACGGGCTGAGTCCGTCTGCTGCGGGCGTCGTATTTCCCGCGTCTGCCAGTTCGCGCAGACCTGCGACCCTTACCGTGTAGAATTCATCAAGGTTGGTGGCCGAAATGGACAAAAAGCGTAGCCGTTCCAGCAGCGGCACGCGGGTGTTTTCCGCTTCTTCCAGAACACGCCAGTTAAAGCCCAGCCAGCTGAGCTCACGATTGAAAAAGCGCATTGGCCCCTCTGCATCAAACCCGGGCAGGACCGTTGGCTTTGGAAATTCAGAGGATAGGAAATCAGCTTGTGACATTGGGGCCTTTTTGCGCGTGATTTGTGAGGGCTAGATGACAACTATCGCGCAAGCAGCTCTTAATTGTCCAGAGCATCTGCTGCTAACCGTCGGGTCACAGGGCGCTTTTGGGCGATGGATGCTGCATCAAGGCGGGCAACAACCTGCCGTGCTGCAGCAAAAGAGCGGTCCATTCTGAGAATAAGATAAGGGATCACATCCGGCTTTGGTGTCACTTGCCGGTCCGCAAAAAGCTTTGCCAGCACCGCCGAAAGCAACGCGTCGTCAGGTGGATCGAGTTGCACGGCCTGGGTGCCGCAAATCCGGCTTTCCAGGTCGGGGAGTGTGATACTCCAACGCGCAGGTGCACCGCGTCCCGTCAGGAGCAGCGCATGCCCTTCGGCAAGTACCAGATTGTGCAGATGGAAAAGCGCGTCTTGCGCGGCGGGATCGGATGCGATCAGCGGCACGTCTTCTACGGCGACACAGCCTTGGGCCAAAGCAGGGATGTCTTGTGCGGCGAGGGTGTTTGCCGCACATATTTGTGCACCGGTCAGGCCGGCCCATACATGCGCGAGGTGCGTTTTGCCTGACCCCTCAGCGCCAGTCAGTACCAGTTTTCCACCAGCCCAGCTTTGCCAGCCTTCTATCACCGCAACGGCCATCGCATTCGAAGGTGCGACAAGAAAATCAGCACGGCCAAGAGCTGTTACGCCGGGCAGGTCAAACCCAAGTTGTTCCGGCATTTCAGGTGTCTTCTCCATCGCTCATACCGCGGTACAGCAATGAGTTGCGGTATTGTGTGACGGCAAACCGCGTCACCACGCCCAAAGCTGCGGCGACGGGTACGGCCACAAGCATACCTACAAATCCAAAAAGCGACCCGAACACAGACAAAGCAAGCAGCAGCCACACAGGGTGAAGTCCGACAGAGCTTCCGACCAGTTTCGGCGTAAGAACATTGCCCTCGATCACTTGTCCCAGTACAAAGATACCGGCGATCAGCCCGATTGATAGCCACTCGCCCCAGAACTGAAAGAGCGCGAGACCAATCGCGAGCGCGCCACCGATGAGCGCGCCAAGGTAGGGAATAAAGGTGACTAACCCTGCGATGAACCCCACGACCAGTCCGAACTGAAGCCCGACCACCATAAGTGCGATTGCATAATAGGTGCCCAGAACCAGGCACACGGTGCCCATGCCACGGATAAACGATGCAAGCGTGTCGTCGATTTCTCCCGCGAGCTTGCGGATCGTGGGGGCGTGATCGCGTGGCAACAGTGTGTCGATCTTGGCAACCATGTTGTCCCAATCGAGCAGCATGTACACAGAAACGACGGGAACGATGACCAAGAGGATTAGTATGTTAACAAAGGACATTGCAGATGTGAGCGCCGTTTCGATTAACTCAGCGCCACGGCTTTGGATGGTTTCTCCCAGTGATTGAATGGATTGACGGATTGTCGATTGGTCGTCGAGCAGGGTGGGGAACCGTTCCGTCAGCGAGGCCGAGATACTGCGAGTGTATTCAGGTGCCACATTCGCCAGTTGCACGGCTTGGCTTATCAATGTTGGAACAACCAGCAATGTTGCGATGACAAACAACAGAACACCGCAAAGCGTTATCAAAGCAGTTGCTGCAACACGGCTCAGACCCATACGTTCCAGCCGGTCCGCAATCGGATCAAGGAAATAGGCAATCGCACTGCCCAGTATGAAGGGCATTAAAACATCGCCCAGAACCCATAACAGGACAAAGAGGATGACTGCCGCAATCCCCCAATACAGTATCTGTTGCCTGACCGGCAGCGCCATGTGCTTTCTCCTGCGTGTTGCCTTGTGACATCGCGCATCAGGCGCTGTCTTTCAAGGGTGGCGGTGCCAAAAACCAAAGCATGCTTGGCCACCGGTTCCAACGCTTCAGTTGGCGCGCTGGCACGTTTCACGATTGCGGGTACTGCTTGATTGGCCTAATCAGTGCCAACTTGCGAAGACAAAGGACCTCTTATGCGCCTGACCCGTTACTTTATGCCCGTGCTGCGCGAAAACCCTGCAGAAGCACAGATTGTAAGCCATCGCCTGATGTTGCGGGCGGGGATGATCAAGCAAAACGCAGCGGGCATTTATTCATGGCTGCCGCTGGGGTTCAAAGTTCTGCGCAAGCTGGAAAACATTGTCCACGAAGAACAGGTGCGCGCGGGTCACATCCCAATGCTTATGCCGACACTGCAGCCCGCAGACTTGTGGCGCGAAAGTGGCCGTTATGACGCCTACGGCCCCGAGATGCTCCGGATTAGAGACCGCCAGGACCGCGATATACTGTATGGCCCCACCAACGAAGAGATGATCACCGACATCTTCCGCAGCCATGTCAGCAGCTACAAAGATCTGCCACTGACGCTTTATCACATCCAGTGGAAGTTCCGTGACGAGATGCGCCCGCGTTTTGGTGTGATGCGTGGCCGAGAGTTCTTTATGAAAGACGGCTACAACTTTGATTTGACAAAAGAAGACGCGCTGCATGCCTACAACCGCCATTTGGTCAGCTATCTGCGCACCTACGAGCGGATGGGTCTGCAGGCTATTCCGATGCGCGCTGATTCAGGGCCAATCGGTGGCGATGATACGCATGAATTTCTGGTCTTGGCCGATACAGGCGAATCCGAAGTGTTTTACGATAGTGCCGTGACCGATCTTACATTTGGCGACCGCGAGATTGACTACAATGATGTCGCGCAATGCCAAGGTGTCATGGAGGAATTCACAAACCTTTATGCGCGCACCGATGAAACCCACGATGTAGCGGTTTTCGATGCCATTCCCGAAGAACGCCGCCGCACGGCGCGCGGTATTGAGGTTGGTCAGATTTTTTATTTTGGCACCAAATACTCTGACGCGATGGGGGCGACTGTACAGGGGCCAGATGGTAAACCCGTGGCCGTGCATATGGGCAGTCATGGGATCGGTGTCAGCCGTCTGGTCGGGGCCATTATCGAAGCTTGCCATGACGAGAACGGCATTATCTGGCCCGAAGGTGTCACCCCGTTCCATTGCGGTATTGTCAACCTCAAGCAGGGCGATGCCGAAGCTGATGCAGCTTGTGACGCGCTTTATGCAGCACTTCAGGCTGTGGGGCTTGATCCTCTTTATGACGACCGGAAGGAACGTGCCGGCGGAAAATTTGCCACGATGGATCTGATCGGATTGCCTTGGCGCATCACAGTGGGGCCGCGCGGTTTGAAGAATGGCGTCGTCGAACTGACAAGTCGCAAGACGGGTGAAAGCGTTGAGATGTCGCCTGAACAAGCCGTTGAGAAACTGGTCGAGATCTATGCAGGCCACAGGGTGAGCGGCGCGCTCTAAGCTGCTGCTGTGGAACGCCTTTGCGCTTTTCCTGTGGCGCTGCTATATTTCTTGAGTGCCGCCGGGGGGTGAGCAGGAGAAGGCAATGATCCTTCGGACTATCATTCTCGCCTGCGGCCTTGCAGGAGCAATTAGCGCGGCGCAATTTCCCGCTTATTCACAACAGTATATGCAACGTCTCGGCGGTGCGGTTCAGGCCCTCGAAGAGGTCATCGCGAATTTTGACAAATCTGCAGCGACACTGGGGCTTAGCCGTCAAGAAGCGCTGGGTCAGATGACCGGTACCGACTTTGTCGAAGCCCGACGGTTGGACATGCAAAAGACTTTCGAAAGATTTGAAACACTGCGCGGTGATTTGATAGCGCTGGAAGGGTTGGGGCCGTTCATGCGGGCGTACCACGCACATCATATGACCGACCCCGAACTGGCGCGCGGCGCCTGGCAGTCTTTTGAGCCTGCACTGCCGCTGTCGTTGGCGAGCTTGCTTTTTGCGCTGGGCGGGTTTGCCGTCGGTAGCATTGGCATGTCTGCGCTCATGCGATTGTGTATGCCATGGCGTCGGGGACGGGTAATGCCCGCTTGACGCTCCGGCTTCAAAGCCTCAGGTTGCGCGCGAGTATCTCCCAAGGACGCCCGAATGGCACAGACGCCCCCTCCCTTTGCCCCTTTTGAGTGGATGATCGCGTGGCGTTATTTGCGCGCGCGACGTGCCGAGGGCGGCGTTAGCACCATGACGTGGATCAGTCTGATCGGCATCACGCTGGCTGTCTTTGCCCTGATCGCAACGCTTTCGGTGAGGTCCGGATTCAGGGCGGAATTTGTTGACACGATCCTCGGGGCGAATGCGCATGTTACTGTTTACCAGATCGGAGAAATATCCGAGACAGGTCAGATTGACCGGACTATTTCCGATTACGAGGACATGGCCGCGCGTGTGGCGGTGGTACCCGGGGTCACGCGGGTAGCACCTTTGGTGCGCGGGCAGGTGATGGCCGCGTTTCAAGGCCGAAACTCCGGTGTGGAAGTCTTCGGAATAGAGGCTAAAAACCTTGTGACGCTGCCGCGCATCGCGGATCCTGAAACGGCGCGTGGTGACATTGGCAACTTTGGATCGGGGATCGCACTGGGGTCCGGCGTCGCGCGTACTTTGGGTGTTGGCGTTGGCGATAAGATACGGCTTATTTCACCTGACGGGGTGCGGACCGCTTTTGGCACGTCTCCGCGTGTAAATGCCTATGAAGTGACGTATATCTTTAGCGCAGGACGCTATGACATAGACCGGACCCGCGCCTATCTGCCGTTCGCCGAAGCTCAGGAATACTTCAACCGCGAAGGTGTCGCCGACGAGTTGGAAGTCATGGTGGAGGAGCCGGAAAATATTGATCCGATGCGCCGGTCGCTGTTGCAAGCAGCGGGGGAGCGATCACAAATCTGGACATGGGAGGACGCGTCAGGTGGGTTTCTGCGGGCGCTGGAAGTGGAGGACAACGTGATGTTCATCATCTTGTCGATCCTCGTCCTGATCGCAGCTATGAACATCGTTTCGGGGTTGATCATGCTGGTCAAGAACAAAGGTCGCGACATCGGTATCCTCAGAACCATGGGCTTGAGTGAAGGGTCGGTTCTGCGCGTCTTCTTCATTTGTGGGGCATTCACTGGCGTGATCGGCACTTTCGCTGGTGTCATTCTGGGATCGTTGTTTGCGATCTATATCGACCCGATTTTTTCCTTTGTGAACGTGATGATGGGGGGCGGTGTGTGGGACCCTTCGATCCGTGGCATCTACGCTCTGCCGGCTGAATTGCACCTCAAGGACGTGCTGTCGGCGATTGCTCTGTCTTTGGGTCTTTCCTTTGTCGTGACGATATTTCCCGCGCGGCGTGCAGCGCGCATGAACCCGGTTGAGGCATTGCGCTATGAGTAATCCGGCGTTGGATATGCGCGGCATTGTCAAAGCCTACAACAAGGGTGCCGCGAACGAGGTTCAGGTGCTGCGTGGCGTTGATGTGTCTATCGGCATCGGAGAGGTTGTCGCCTTGGTGGCACCCTCTGGCGCGGGCAAATCAACGCTTTTGCATATTGCGGGGCTCTTGGATGTGCCGGATACGGGTACGGTGCAGATCGCAGGGCAAGACATGACCGGCCAGTCCGACGTTCGCCGGACCACTGCGCGCCGCAATGATGTGGGCTTTATCTACCAGTTTCACCACTTGCTGCCAGAGTTCACGGCGGTCGAGAACATTGTTCTGCCTCAACTGGCAAACGGTATTCCCCGATCGGATGCAGAGGCGCGGGCACAGGCACTTTTGGCCGAGGTTGGTATCGCACAGCGGTCAGACCACCGCCCCGCGGCGTTGTCGGGTGGCGAACAGCAGCGCGTCGCGTTCTGCCGGGCGCTGGCCAACCAGCCCAAGCTTTTGCTCGCGGACGAGCCGACGGGCAATCTGGACCCTGCGACGTCGGATCAGGTTTTTGGGAGTTTGATGAGCTTGGTGCGTTCAACAGGTCTTTCTGCTTTGATTGCGACGCATAACCTTGAACTGGCCGCCAGGATGGACCGGCAGATCCGTCTGGACGCAGGCCATATCGTTCCCGTGTGAGAACGCGAAAATTTACTGGCCGCGCTATGAGTGTGTGGCTGCAGACTTCCGGGTGACACCGAGTGGAGGACAAGAATGCCAGTCGTTTCATTGGACGAAATAGAAATGCTGACGCGCAAGGCGTTGATCGCCCATGGGGCCGCAGCTTTTGCAGCAGCCGAGGTTGCCCGCGCGGTGCGTGCGGCGGAATCCTATGGCAATAAAATTTGCGGTCTTTACTATGTGGAAAGCTATTGTCTGCAACTGGCAAGCGGTCGCGTAAAGGGTGCAGTTGATCCTGTGGTGACCCATCCTAAACCTGCCGTTGTTCACGTGGATGCAGGTTTTGGGTTCGCGCAACCGGCGTTCGCGCATGGTTTGGTCCCAGCGCTTGAGGCCGCGCGCGCTTACGGGACAGCCACGCTTGCAGTGGGTCATGCGCATACCTGCACGTCGCTGGGTTATTTTACGGAACAGATCGCGGCGTCTGGCTGTATCGCTCTGGGCTTTACCAATGCGTCGCCAATCGTGGCACCGCCCGGCGGGAAAACGCGTGTCATCGGCACCAACCCTATTGCGTTTTCGGTGCCTGATGGAATGGGCGGTCTGGCCATGCATATGGATCAGTCCACCACGACGGTCGCTTTGGGTAAGATCACGATGGCGAACGCGCGCGGCGACAAAATTCCACTCGGGTGGGCATTGGACGCCGACGGCAAGCCTACAACGGACCCTGCCAAAGCATTGCAGGGATCGCTCGTGTCGATGGGCGAATACAAGGGGTGGGGCTTTGGCCTGATGGCCGAGGTTTTCGCGGCGGCAATGACCGGCTCGGTTTTGTCGCGCGATGTCAAACCGCTCAAGACGCCGGACGGACCGCCTCACGATCTGGGGCAATTCTACATTCTGGTCGATCCGAATGTGTCAGAGGGGTTTGCGGCGCGTCTCGCAGCTTTGGCCGAGAATGTTGCTCTCGATCCCGGTGCACGCATGCCCGGACAAAGTCGAACACCACTGGCTTCAGTCGAAGTTGCGCCAGAGGTCTGGACCCGTCTTGAGGAACTTGTGCAGGGCCCAAAACCTTCTGCGTGATGAAAACAGCTGTCGCCATGACGGCAATCCCCAACATCCGCGTCGTACTCAGCGGGGGGGCGCGCGCCCCGGACAGGCCAAAGTGATCCATTGTGGCGGCGCTTATCAGTTGCCGCAACAGAACGAAGAAACAGCGTTGTCGACACCGAAGCGCAGTGCGTCATAGGTAATTGTCAGCACGTAGAACGCGATGAGCGCGCCTGCCAGCAACATGTGTTTTGACGCTTCTGCAACCCGTCGGAACGCCTCCAAATCAGTGGCGATGGCCACTACAGCTGAACTTATAAACGCGACACCGAACAAAACCGTTGCGGCTGCCGAGAACGATCCGCTCCGAGGCCCTAAGGTTGCGTTCAAAGCGGGGAGAATGGAGATGCCAATGCCTGCAAGCAGCATCAAAAGTGCATATTGAACCATTATTCGCTTTTATGCGCCGCTTGGCCGGACGTTACCGGATCAGCAAGACTATTCGCTTATGAATGCCTGAAGTTTTTTGAGCAGGAGTATTCGAGTGCGGGCAATTACATTTGGACCTTTCATTGCCGCACTTTCGTTGGCGGCCTGTGGGCAAGAGCGGGACATCTCGCGTGGGGCAGCGCTATACGTGCAAAACTGTGCGATTTGCCATGGGGCCGATTTGCGCGGCGGCGGCGGTGTTGGTGTGCGCGGTTTAAACCGGATCCCTACGGATCTGACCGTTCTGGCCGTGCGCAACGGTGGTAATTTTCCCCGTGCCGAGGTGATTGGCATCTTGCAGGGCTATGGTTCAGGCACACAGTCAGGTCGCATTATGCGCCCCTTTGCGCATCTGAATAAAGACAAGCGCAGGCGTGTGCGCACTGAAGACGGGCGCGTGTCTTTGCCTGCACCACAGGCAGCCTTGCTCGCCTACCTTGAGGCCGCGCAATTGCCCTGACTAGCGGCAGATACCTTCCACCTTTACGCCGTCCCAAGGCAAGCCTACTGCGTAGGTTCGACCCTTGGGCAAGGGCTGCACCGGCATCGCCTGCGAGATCAGCGCGTGCAGCCGCTCGGTGCGTGCGGCGGTCGGATCAAGGCTGCGGCAACAGACGTATTCCTCCATGATGGAGCCTTGTTGTTCATAGCCAAAGTCGTTGAACTGCGGATCAGAGGTAAGTTCAAACAGATAGGGGTCGGCCACGCCACGATGCTCGAACGCGGCGCGCCAGGGCGAATATCCTGTGTCATCGCGGTTTTGCCACTGCCATGCATGCAGGACCTCATGCGCGAACAGCATTGCCGCGACGAGCCCTACGCGATCGGGATAGTCGGGCAGGTAGTCGTCAAGATACCAGTCCTTGTCGAACATAAGGTGGTTGTAGGCCGCCACAGCCGCCGGTTTTGAGGTGACGATTTCGGTCGTAGCAGGGGGAAAGATGCGTTCACGGCAGGTGGTGCGCGGGCGGGGTTCACGCCGGAAGGTTACCGCGCGTGTCGGCGCCCCATTCACGATGCGCACACGTTCGGTGTCCAGCGTATCTCCGTGCAGGGTGCGCGCGAACGCAACTTCGTTGTCCGTCATGGGACGGCCGCACGCGCTCAGGAATACCAGACAGACTATCAATAACAATCGCATGCCCGTATCTGTGCAGAAAGCCTCAGGGTTGTGCAAGGCTTTGTAGTGCCCTGCGGTATTTGATCAAGATCAGGGGCGAGCGTGTCTGCGCGTGGTAGGGTTGGTCTGGGGCATGAGGAGTCTTTTAAATGAAATACATGATATCAACTGTTTGCGCCGCGTTTTTGATGGCCGGAAGTGCGGGTGCACAAGACGCAAGCGCGGGTGCAGAGACCTATGCACGCCATTGCGCAACGTGCCATGGCGTGGACGCTATGGGCGGTGGGCCGATGGCACCTGTGCTGGTGTTGCAACCGACGGACCTGACGGCGCTGAGCGCGCGCAACGATGGCGTTTTCCCCGTTCAGCGTGTGGTGATGCGCATAGACGGACGCGACCCGCTGGTCAGCCACGGCTCTCCGATGCCGGTGTATGGCGATTTCTTCGAGGGGGAAGAGCTGTCGTTGAAAACTGAAAGCGGCCAACCGATCCTGACGTCGCCTGCGGTGAATGATCTGGTGGTTTATTTACAAAGCCTGCAACAATAAAACCGCATTCAGTTCGATGAACTGGCGGCGCGAGAAGCGCTGAACGAGGCTCCGTGTCGTGTGCGCGCGTGACATAGGCTGCAAAACATCGGTTTTTGTGGTATGGTTGTTCTTTGGCAATACCATGCAGGGGGGATCGTCATGGGCTATGCGACAGCATCACATTGGGTAACAACAGAGTGGAGCGATGAGCTGGAAGCCATCGCGCGGGACAAATTCGTGCCGCTTATCATGGGCTGCGGGGCGACGGGCGTGCAAATGATCCGGACGGGAGAGTACCACTTTACTGTGATTACAAATTACACGGATGAAGACTCCGCCATGGCCGCACAGGCAAAGATCGCCGAGATACGGTCCAAAGCAGCGGACGAGTTGCCCATGACAATGGATTCCGCCTCGGGCGGTGAGATCTTTGCATCGGGGATCGCGGCGCCTTAGGGGGTGTGCAAGTGATTGAGTGAAGAATAATTTTCGGGAAAGTTGGTAAGGGTCTACGCCCGATCTCGAGCGCGGAGGCTGTCTTGCAGGCTTCAGTGGACACGATTGAGGCTGGGGGATGCGCGCGACAAGGACCACGAGTGCGTCTTCCCGTCGTGTCGAGCGCAACGATTGACCCGAAGAATCCGTCGGTATGATTGAGGGGCAGAAATGCGTTATCCGCATGATGGATTTGGTAAGCCCCGGGTTCGGAAACCTTCTGATGGACAGTTCAAGGGCGACCGGCCGCGAGGCGCCGGACGGGCAGCCATAGTGGGAGTTACGAAGCAAAGGCAATCAAACAATCGATGTTGATAAATATCAGTTGAGGTTTTTTTCCTCGAACTGTTTTGCAAACAAAATCAGGTGCAATCCAAACGGAGAGGTCGCGCGATTTTCGCGTTGGGTTGATTTCTTTGCCATGTTTTTTGTTGAAAACGCGTTCGCGGCTATGCTGAGTATCGTGATATTAGTGGCAAGTTGTCTTCGCTGATCCAATTCTTTTTCCAATCTTGGAAATTCGCCGCTGGCTCGACGCCATCGTCGAGATAGTACGCGTAATTGCACCATTCAAGGGTTCAAACCAAAAGGGTTTTTGTTTTTTTCAGGCCTCCGTCGAAACGCCATCTTTGAATGCAGTTGTAACTCTCTGTCCTCTGCAATAATTGACGCGCTGTTCGGTCGAGGTTTGGCAATTCCATATCTGCGGAAATGCGATCCGCCTTAGGCGAAAGCAAAGTTCGTCAAAGTAGACTAAATGCTCCTTTTAGCTGAAAATACTGAATGCTCTGTATCTGTTGTTTGGATCGCCGTTTTGTTCCAGCAATGCTACAAAATCGGCAACTGGATAAAAGCCTCTTGGGTTCGTGTCTCTGGCCAAATCTCACTACGGACAAATTATTGGTGGGCAATCGGCTTGGAGCCCCAAGTCGACTGCCAATTCTGTTAACTTGTCGAAAACATGACGGTTAATCGGTGGCCGCATTCTTTACAGAGATTCATTAAGCAGAAGGCATGCTTTCAAATACTTCTCGGTCGCCTGTTGTGCGTTCCACCAAAACTGATAGAGCAGGTTAGAACGGGCAGCGAAACGGGCCATCAAGTAGTCGTGATCGGCTGCGTCACGGTACATTCGCCAAATCGCTGACCTTGTGTGAATTGAATCAGATGGTTTGAAGTTATCTCCACTCAAACATCCAACTCCTCCACAAACTTCGCGTTTTCCTGAATGTACTGAACCGCAACTCCGGCTTTTTCCCCATCAGACGCTCAACCAGATCTCCCGTCTCGCCGGGCAGGTCTTCGTCAATACGTCACGCGGATCAGTTTGCGCGTCTTGGGGTCCATCGTGGTTTCCTTGAGGTCCTTGGCGTCCATCTCGCCTAGGCCTTTAAAGCGGCTCACGTCGATTTTGCCTTTGCCGCCGATGCCTTTTTCCAGCCAGACGTTCTTTTCCTCTTCGGTCAGGCAATACACCCGCTTGGGGCCTTGGGTCAGGCGGAATAGGGGCGGGCAGGCCAGATAGAGATGCCCCGCATCGATCAGCGGGCGCATCTGTGTAAAGAAAAACGTCATCAGCAAGGCCGCGATATGCGCGCCGTCCACATCCGCATCCGTCATGATGATGATCTTCTCGTAACGCAGGTCGTCAAGGTTGAACTTAGTGCCCATGCCGCAGCCAAGCGCCTCGCACAGGTCCGAGATTTCCGCGTTGGTGCCCAGCTTGCTCGAGGCCGCGCCCAGCACGTTCAGGATCTTGCCCTTGAGCGGCAGCAACGCCTGCGTTTCGCGGTTGCGCGCGCCCTTACCGGAGCCACCCGCGCTATCGCCCTCGACGATGAAGAGCTCGGTGCCCGCGCGGTCCTTTGAGGTGCAATCCGTAAGCTTGCCGGGCAGGCGCAGCTTTTTGGTGGCGGACTTACGCGCGGTTTCCTTTTCCTGACGGCGGCGCAAACGCTCTTCGGCGCGCAGCACCAGAAAATCAAGGATCGCACCGGCGGATTTGGTATCTGCCGCCAGCCAGTTGTCAAAGTGGTCGCGCACGGCCCCTTCAGTCATTTTTGCTGCAGCTTCGGTCGACAGGCGGTCCTTGGTCTGGCCCACAAAGGCGGGATCGGCGATAAAGCACGACACCAACGCGCAGCCGCCCGAGGTGAGATCGTCGCGGGTGATCTGAGCGGCCTTTTTGTTGTTCGAAAGCTCCCCGTAGGCCTTGATGCCTTTCAGGATCGCAGCCCAGAAACCCGCGACATGCGTGCCACCTTCGGGGGTTGGAACCGTGTTGCAATAGGACTGGATGAAGCCATCGCGCGAGGGTGTCCAATTGATCGCCCATTCGACCTTGCCCGCTTGGCCGAACTTTTCCTTAAAATCGACGGTACCGGCAAAGGGGCGGTCGGCATAGGTCGTGGCATTGCCCAGTGTTTCGCCCAGATAGTCGGACAGACCGCCGGGGAAGTGGAACGTCGCCTCGGTCGGGGTTTCACCATCGTTGATCGCGGATTTCCACCGGATTTCGACACCGGAAAACAGATATGCCTTGGAGCGGATGGAGTTGAAAAGTCGCGCAGGTTTGAAACGGTGAGTGCCGAAAATCTCGGGGTCTGCGTGAAAGGTAACGGTCGTGCCGCGCCGGTTTGGAGCAGCACCAATCTGTTCAACCGGACCAAGCGGCAGCCCGCGTGAAAAACGTTGCTCGTAAAGTTGGCGGTCGCGGGCGACCTGCACGACCATACTATCGGACAGCGCATTCACGACCGATGCGCCCACGCCATGCAGGCCGCCGGATGTCTCGTAGGCCTTGCCGGAAAACTTGCCGCCCGCGTGCAGCGTGCAAAGGATCACCTCAAGCGCTGATTTGTCCGGGAACTTGGGGTGCGGGTCGATTGGGATGCCGCGGCCATTGTCGCGAATGGTTACGGCGTAGTCATCGTGCAGTTCGACCTCGATGCGCGTGGCATGGCCGGCAACCGCTTCGTCCATCGAATTGTCGAGCACTTCTGCCACAAGATGGTGCAGCGCGCGTTCGTCTGTGCCGCCGATATACATGCCGGGACGTTTGCGCACCGGTTCCAGCCCTTCGAGAACCTCGATCGAAGAGGCGTCATATTCCTGTGACTCAGTGTTGGATAATAGGTCGTTTGCCATGGGTGCCCGGGCCTCTTTTGTGTTTTTTACACTATGGCAGAGCGGCGGGCGCGGGGGAAGGCTTGGTCTTTGTGTTTGGGAACTTGGCGCGTTGCAGTCACCACTCTAATTGCTGTGTAATTCACGTTTCCATTTTTTGGCCAATGTCATCTTGTGGCCGAATTGATGCAAATGTGGAAGCCATGTTTTCAAGCCTGACGTGAAAGTATGACAGCTCGAGGTGCATTGACTAAAGCGTGGCAAAACTAAGGCGAAAACGTGTCACGACGTTATACAATCTATGCCTGCCTATTTCAGCAGGACGTTTTAGCCGGTTTCTCCTTATCGGACTGGCGTTATCGAAAAGGTGTGAGGGAATAATGCCTCTGGCAAAAGTCAAAATGGTCGTGGCCACGGTGCGCACTGCGACGTTTTTTATGGCGGGCGCTGCTGGCGCATCCACCGTGTACGATGGCGTGTATGACGCAACCAGTGTGGAAACAAACCGCAACCTGCATTCGATTTGGCGGCCCAATCTGATCGCCAATCCTTATGGCACCTACTGGCAGTTTGTTGGTCGTGCGGGAAGTCTCACCGTTGATGGTGAGGCTGATACGCTAAACGTGAGCGGCCGGATCGAGAATAACGGAAATGAGACCAACAACACAAATTTCCTTTTCGATGTTGACATGAATTTCAAATATCACGAGGGCGCAGGTGAAAATGCAGGAATCCGTCAGCTACCAAAAACGGTTGGTGGTCCTGAAAACAACACTTGGGAATACTTCGACTTCACCGAGGCTACCCTGACAGGAGCTGGACATTTTTAGGGTTTGAAACTGACGCTTGCCGGGTTCTCGAAGTCCGATACCAAACACCAACCTTTCCAGGTTGGTGTTGGCGCGAATGACAAGAACAGCGGTTTCAGCGCGTCAGTAAGATTTTCATGGACAGTCACTGAAAATACAACCCATTTTCAGATTGCAGACTTTTCGGGACATCAGCATGGTGATCTGAACGTCAACCTTGCGCCTGTGCCACTGCCAGTTTCTGGATGGTTGCTGATTGCGGGTGTTGCAGGTCTGCGCGCAATGCGCCGGCGTCAAAAGCACGCCTGACAAACTCCACAACGGACACACGAAAGCCCGCCTGTGTTTTTGTTGCCAGTCGTTTTCCCTATTCGCCAGCGCGCTTTGTCTCAAACCTTAATCCGGTGGCCGTGCGTGCTGAAAACCCTGCCCAATAGGTGTGATCCTCGGCGGGGTTTGCCTCTTCGTCCAAGGCCATAACGCCCTGACTTCCGTCAGGTATCAGATCAAGAAAGACGGCCTTGCTAAGATCGCCCTTGAGGTGCAGGTCCAGAAAGGCGGTCGTGAAATGCTGTGCTATGTTGTTCATGCGCACTGTGTCCCAAACGGGGTCCGCATAGTGCTCGAAGGGTACAAAGTCTAGCGTATCCACCGGTGTCCAGCTTTCTTTCGGGGCAGGGATTGGGGCTGCTGCGTTGTGGTTTGCATTGGTAAACGTCAGAAGGTGGCGGTCTGTGCCGGTGGCTTCTGAGAATAATGTACGGATGGTTTCATAGACAGACACATCATCGGAACCCCCGGCCATCAACAGGGTCGGTTTGCGCAAGCCCGCGACGCCGCGTGCGTCCCAAAGTCCTGCATTTCGGCCCCATGGCCCTATAGCGATCACTGCGCGCACCCGCGGGTCGATCAGCGCTTCATGGCTATCCGACCCCGCCAGATGTTGCGCCAGCAGTCCGTTGGGTGTTCCCCAACTGTATTCAGTTGCCGCTTGCGTCAGGCCTGCGCCACCAAATACCAGCGCGCCGTACCCGCCCATTGAATACCCGATAACCCCGACCATGTCGGTGTTGATAATGCCGCCGAGGTCGGTGTCCAGTGCTGCCATTTGGTCAATGACGAACCGCTGATCAAGCGGGCGATTCAATAAGGTAGAGCCGAATGCCCCCTGATCCGAATAGGTGCTGTCGGTGTGGTCAATTGAGACCGTGACATAACCTTTTGAGGCGAGGTTCTCGCCTAGATGGGCCATGAGGTACCGGTTTCCCGGATACCCGTGACTGAGGACAACCAAAGGAAATCTCTCACCCGTTGCGGGGGCTGCATCGCGTGCTGCGCGTCCTGTCAATTCTACTTCCGTCGCCCCATCCCGCAACATGGCTTTATAAGTGCCGCGTTCTGCGGGCACATCGGCGGCCGGATACCAAACCTCTACGATCAAAGGCCGGTCATAGCGCGGTATGTCTGCACCGTTGATTGCAACGACGTCGACTTGGTCAGGATGGACAAGCGATAGCGTTTGCACGCCAACCGGCAGTGTTCCGTAGTCTGCAAGTTGCGGCGCATCCGGTCTGATCTGATCGATTTGATTAGCGCAGAGAGGTGATGCAGCCAACATAGCAACAGCCGCAACATGTTTTGTTCGTATCATTGCAATTTTCCTGATCGCGCATGTCCGGTGTTTGCACTAGCCTGACAGGTGCTTGAGAAAAATCAAGCGGTTATGAGTATCTACGCCCACGGTTTTCGGGATTTAGTTTTGGGGTACAGCGTCTGTGCGCGAGCCCGCAGGATGTTAAGTGAAAAAAACGACTTCTGCAGTGAGCGCCGATGCGACTGGCCTCTTTTCCTACTGCGCAGAGGGGCGTAAGGCTGAGGGATGGGACCTGCACGCACATATCCGGAACATGCCTCCGCAATCTTGCGGCTTGGGTTGCCATTGATTGGCGGGCATGTGGCGCAAATCGCCTTCGGGTTGACCGACACCATAATGCTTGGCTGGTACAGTGTTGACGCGTTGGCTGCCGTAGCGCTTGGGTCGACGCTTTTGTATGGGCTTTTGGTTTTCGGGTCAGGGTTTGCGTGGGCAGTGATGCCGATGGTTGCAAGCTTTGACGCCGAGGGTGATGACACGAGCGTGCGACGCGCCACTCGGATGGGTTTGTGGCTCAGCGTTACGTTTTCACTACTGACGCTGCCAGCTTTGATATGGTCTGAGCCAATTTTGCGCGTGATGGGGCAGCCCGAGACTGTGGCGCGTGACGTAAGCGTGTATCTTTCCATCGCGGGGTTTGGCGTTATGCCTGCCCTGTTGGTGATGGTCCTGAAATCCTACCTTGCCGCGCTAGAACGCACCCAAGTGGTGTTGTGGATGACCTTGTTTGGCGCTTTCGCCAACGCAGTTGCCAATTATGTGTTGATTTTTGGCAATTGGGGCGCGCCCGAGCTTGGAATTCGCGGGGCCGCGATCGCCTCGATTGTGTCGCAAGTTGTTATGCTCTTGGGTGTAGCGCTTTATGCGCAGATTACTCTGCCGCAGCACAGGCTGTTCCAGCGCTTGTGGCGTGTTGATACCCAGATGCTTCAGCGCGTCTTTAAACTGGGATGGCCAATCGGCCTAACGGCGCTGTCCGAGACGGGCCTTTTTGCCGCGTCTGCAATCATGATGGGGTGGCTCGGGACTGTGCCCCTGGCGGCGCATGGTATTGCGGCCCAGCTGACGGCCGTCATGTTCATGGTGCATATGGGGCTGTCAAATGTCGCAACCATCCGAGCGGGTAACGCTTATGGCCGCAGCGATCCCGAACAGATGGGGCGCGGCGCGTTAATCGTTACATTGATGTCGCTGGGTTTCGCAGTGGTCACAGTCATTCTGTATCTGGCAATACCCGAACAGCTTATGGCACTTTTCCTTGAACAGGATGACCCACGACGGGCCGAGATCATAGCGGTTGGCGTCGGGCTTCTTGTGGTTGCGGCATTGTTTCAACTGGTTGATGGTGCACAGGTCATAGCGCTCGGACTGTTGCGAGGCGTTCAGGACACGCGTATGCCGATGATTTATGCAGCCGTCAGCTATTGGGCCATTGGGATTCCATGTTCTTATTTCTTCGGGTTCGTTCTAGGATTTGAAGGGGTTGGCGTTTGGTTGGGGTTGGTCGTCGGGTTGGCCGTCGCTGCTTTTTTGCTGTCCACGAGGTTTTGGATGGTTGCACTGCGTGTATTGAAGACGTCACAGGCAGGCGTGTAACGTCTCTTGCCGGAAACTGCGCGCAGGCCTAGCCTTGGGCAAATACAAACCCGGGAGGGGACTATGCTGAAAGATCAGTACGGCAACGGGCTGACAACCAGCTCTCATGCGGCGCGCGACGGCTATGTCGCGGCGTTGGATCTGATGCTGGAGGGGCAAGGCGGCATCCGCGCTGGTTTTCAGTCAGTTGTCGAGGCAGATGCCGGGTTTGCTCTGGGGTGGGTTGGTCTGGCCCGTGCCTATCAATACGCAGGCGACATGCCCGCGGCACTAAATGCAATTGAAACCGCAAAGAGTTTAACGAGTGGTGTCTCTGCGCGTGAGGTTTCGCATGTGGCAGCCCTTGACCTTATGTTATCCGGACGGCTGGCCGAGGCGTACAGCGCCATTCGCGAACATGTGCAGGCATTTCCGCGCGATGCTTTGGTGGCACAAACCTGCTCTTCGGTTTTCGGGCTAATCGGGTTCTCTGGCCAGCCGGGCCGAGAAGCGGAAATGCTGGCATTTAACGCGGGTTTGCTGCCGCATTACGGTGAAGACTGGTGGGCGATTAGTCAGTACGCCTTTGCGCTCTGTGAAACGGGAAACCTGTTGAAGGCCGACATGTTGATCGACCGTGCCCTGTCTTTGAACCCGCGCAATGCCCACGGTGTCCATGTGCGCAGTCATGTCTCTTACGAACTTGGCGAAACGGAAACGGGTCGCGCGTTTTTGTCGGAGTGGATGACAGATTATAGTCCTGCAGGTGTAATGTTTACGCATCTGAACTGGCACGAAGCGCTTTGGGCGCTGGAGCAGGGCGACATCAATCATATGTGGGAAAAGGTGGATGCCGCCGTGGCACCAGAGGCAAACAGCGGCGGCCCGGCGATCAATATTCTGACGGATACCGCGTCGATCCTGCATCGCGCGACGATGGCAGGCGTTGAGGTCAGTCAGGGCCGATGGGCCAGCTTGAGCGATTACGCGCAGACCGCCTTTCCCAAGACCGGAAACGCCTTCATTGATGTGCATGCAGCACTGACCCATGCGATGGCGGGTCGTCAGGCCGCTTTAGAGGCCATCATTGACCACCCCGCAGGACCTGCCGCTGATCTGGTGCCGGATCTGGCGCGTGGTTTCGGGGCTGTGGCCCGGCAGGACTGGACAGCGGTTGTCGATCATATGACCGCTGCCATGTCAGACCTTGCTCGTATTGGCGGTAGTCGTGCGCAACGCGATATGGTTGAGCAAACGCTTCTTACCGCTCTGATGGCATTAGATAAAAAGGAAGAGGCGCAGGTTATCGCGACCCTACGGCGACCGGTGTTAGCAGAACAGTTTGCAGCATAGTTTGCATTTGGACGGTCGCCAGCGCGACAGCGTTCGAACAACGTCATTCATAAGCGCGCTCATGGGCTGCGCCTTGTGCGCGTCGAAAAGCACATCCTGGCCAGTCCGTATTAAATAGATCGCTTCGCTTATTTCCAGATTAATAGCATGCAGACATCCATAGGGTCGCCCGTGCAGCCGTGTCGCACTACCGGTTAACGTGTCTGCGTTCAGATGAGGCCTAAGTCCCTTGTCGGATTTAAACAAATTGATACTGCGTAGGGACAAATCAATGCCGTAGGTTTTCCCTGTGCCATCGCAGTTCACCCTTTCAGGGACGCGGCGGCGTTGTGGGATCGGCTGGTCTAAGTGTGGGTCTCACGTTTCTTTCTTGTCGTTCACCACATTCATTTGTGCCAGACCGCTTTGACCCAGATCGACCTTGGCGAAGGGGCCGCCGTGGCACATCTGGCCGGGATCGGTTGTGTCGACGGTGCCTTCTTCGGCCAGAAGTTGGGCGGCGAAAACCTCGGCGTTGTCGACGGGGCGGTAGCCCAGAAACGATGCCTTTGCATTGTCGACGGGCGCGCGATCGTTGTTGGACACACCATAAATGATCGAGAATCCGACCGACGGTGTGTCAATGGCGCGGGTGACAAGCTGGATCAGGTCCGCGTAAGACAACCAAGAGCCCAAAGCACGGGTGTTATTGACCTGCGCACAGGAAAGAATACGCAGATGGACCGACTCCATACCGCGTTTGTCCCAATACATGCGGCCCAAATCTTCGGTAAAGCACTTGGCTAGCCCGTAAAACGTATCAGGGCGGTGTTCGGCGTCCGTGCCGATAAAGTCTGACTTGAGGTGCATGCCGACTGCATGGATGGATGAGGCGTAGACGATGCGGCGCACACCCGCTTTGTATCCCGCTTCCCAAATATTGTAAGAGCCGACAAAGTTGGGGCCCAGTAGGTCTTCGAAGGGTTTTTCATCAACAATCGCGCCAAAATGGACAACCATATCAGCACCTTCCAGAACGGGTGCGATCTGGTCCATCTGTGCCAAGTCTGCTTTTACATACTCTTCACCGGGGTAAAGCGTGCCAATGTCATCCACGATATCGGTGCTGACCAATGTGTCACAGAGTGCCGCGAGCGGTTCACGTAGATAAGACCCCAAACGGCCGGCAGCCCCTGTAAGAACCAGTTTTTTCATTTTCTACTCCCTTCGTCAGATAACGGCTTTTTCTAGAAACTTTTCGCCGCTTAACACGCGCTCTACCGAAAACGGCGCGAGGTCAAGCGTTTGGTAAGATCCAAAGGTGATCCATTCGGCCAACCCGCGTCCCAACGCGGGCGCTTGTTGCAGCCCATGACCCGAGAATCCATTGGCAAAGATCAGGTTTTCCGCTTCCGGGTGAGGCCCCAAAATAGCATTTTGATCCAGTGTGTTATAGTCGTAGTGTCCCACCCACATGTTCACCAGCTTGATCCGTTCAAACTGTGGAATGCGCGTGGCGATGATGGGCCAGAACTTGTCTTCCCAAAGGCTATGGTCGGCGGCAAAATCATCCACATCCACTTCGGGGTCTTCATCTGGTCTGCCACCGGCAAGATAGTAGCGCCCATCGGTGCGGAAATGGACGCCAGACGGGTCGATCGTGAGTGGCAGATCGCGGTCGAGTGGCTCAGCGGCATCAAAGATGTAGGTGTAACGGCGGCGCGGTTCTACTGGAATATCAAGCCCAGCTGTCTGAGCCAGTTTTCGTGCGCGCGTTCCTGCCGCGTTTACCACCACACCACAGCTGATCCTTGTGCCGTCTTTTAATTCTACTTGCGTCACGCGCCGGCCTTCGCGTATCAGCCGCGCGGCTTCCGCTGCAATGAACTCTACCCCGTTCTTGCGCGCCATCCGTTTGAACCAGTCAAATACGGTGCCACCATCAAAATAGCCCTCGTTTACGAGATTGTGGTTGGCGCCGTAAATGTCATCCAGTTGGAAAAACGGATAATCGGATCTGATTTCGTCACGGGTCATATGCTTGGTGGCGGCACCGAGGCCCGCTTGGATATATTGCGCAGCTTTGAGATCATCCGCAAAGGCTTGGGTGTCTGCGAGGTAGAGATAACCGTAGCTTTGTATGCTCAAATCCGGAACATCTGGGTCGTTGCCCATGAAGTGTCTGAAGTTATTGATGAACTCGGCGCCGAATTGAGAGATGCGTACGTTGGTCTCGTTCGTGAACTGCTGCCGGATACAGCTGTTTGTCAAGCTGGTGGCCGCTGTTTCATAGGTCGGATCGCGTTCGATGACCAAGACCCGGCCATTAAAATCAGCCATTTGAGTCAACCACCACGCGATGCTGCAGCCGTATATGCCGCCGCCGATGATCACTACATCGTAGTTTGAGTATGTTGCAGTCATGCGCGTCTCGAGCCGTTGCAGTTTGTGCCAGAAACACGCGAAAAGGCTTGCAGGTCAAGCTCTGTGAAAGCAATGCTCAGACACTACCGGCCAAAGCTCTGGCATCTTTGGCCATCAAAGTGATAACTGCGCGCAACCGATCCGTGTCTTTCGGGTTGGATGCATTCCCATCAAGGCCTCTTCGGTAAACTCCCTGCAGAATCGCCAGCAGTCGGAAATAGGAAAAGACGACGTAGAAGGACCAGTTCGAAGGCATATCAATGTTGCGGCGTGCGCAGTACTGCGTGACGTAGGCTTCTTCGTCCGGCAAACCGATCTCTGGCCGCTCCAGCCCGCCCAATCCTCGAAAATGCCCCTCGTGCGGCAGACGCCAATGCATGCATTGATACGCCAAATCCGCAAGCGGGTGGCCCAAAGTGGACAGCTCCCAGTCCAGAAGCGCCACGACACGTTCATCATCTGCCGCAAAGATCATGTTATCGATGCGGAAATCACCATGCACGATGCTCACGATGCCATCATCTGCAACCATATGGTCCGCGAGCCATCCCATCAGCCAGTCAGCGTCGGGCAGCGGGTCGGTTGCCGCCTGAACGTACTGGCCCGACCACCGGCCCACTTGCCGTTCAAAGTAGTTTCCCGGTTTGCCGAAATCTGAAAGACCAACCGTTGCGGGGTCGACCTGATGCAAAGCCGCCAGTGTTTTGTTCATGGAATCGTAGAACTTGCCGCGCTGGTCCCGTGGGATTTCTGGCAAGGCGGGGTCCCAAAAGATGCGCCCGTTGACCATCTCCATGACCATGAATTGTGGGCCCATGGGGGTTTCGTCCCCGCTCAGGTGGAAAACGCGCGGCACGGGCACATCTGTGCCGCTTAAGGCCTTCATGACGCGGTATTCACGATCGACAGCATGCGCGGATTTAAGCAGTTTTCCAGGTGGTTTGGCACGTAAAACGTAAACCTGCGCGCCGCTGGTGACCTTATACGTTGGATTTGACTGACCATCCGAGAATTTCTCGATCCCGTCCAATGTGCCAAATCCCTCCACATGCCGGGCCAGATAGCTCTCTAGCGTTATGCGATCAAACTTGTGCATGCTCATGTTCTCCCAATTGCCTTATGGACAACCACTTGTGATCTAAGCAATTCTGGGACGCGGGGAAAACCCGCATTCGCCGTAAGAAGGAATTACCGATGGATATGAGCTTTGGAATGCGCCCGGAGATGCGCCACCTTTTGGCGCGTGTGACCGAGATGATCCGCAATGAGGTGATGCCGCTCGAGGCGGAATACCATGCGGAAATAGGCAAAGGCGACCGGTGGACATACACGGCGCGGCAATCCGAAATCCTTGAGGGACTGAAAGCCAAGGCAAAAGCCGCAGGGCTGTGGAACTTCTGGTTAACCGACAGTGAAAACGGGCATGGGCTGACAACTGTTGAGTACGCTTATTTTGCCGAGGAGATGGGTAAGACCCCGCTGGGTGCCGAAGTCTTTAACTGCTCCGCGCCGGATACCGGTAATATGGAGGTCTTTGAGCGCTATGGCACGGCGGCCATGAAAGAGCAGTGGCTTGCCCCTTTGTTAGAGGGTGAAATCCGCTCAGCTTACTTGATGACCGAACCCGACGTTGCTTCGTCTGATGCGACAAACATCTGCATGTCCTGCGTGCGGGACGGCGACGAATATGTGCTCAACGGTGAAAAATACTGGGCGTCAGGTGCAGGGGACCCACGGTGCAAAGTCTATATCGTCATGGTCCGCACCGGCGATGACGCCGCTTCCAAGCACCAACGCCATTCAATGCTAGTTGTGGATGCCAAAACGCCCGGCATCGAGATTTTGCGCCCGATGCATGTTTTTGGCCACGACGATGCCCCGCACGGCCATATGCATATCAGGTTCAACAACGTACGAGTGGCCGCCGAGAACCTTTTGCTTGGAGAAGGACGCGGTTTTGAGATCGCACAGGGCCGTTTGGGGCCAGGGCGCATCCATCACTGTATGCGCTCCGTCGGGCAGGCCGAGGCAGCACTTGAGTTGATGTGCAAACGGTCTTTGGAAAAAGAAGCCTTTGGTAAACAGCTTGCACTGCTTGGCGCAAATTTTGACATTATAGCCGAGTGCCGGATGGAAATCGAAATGGCCCGCATGCTGTGCCTCAAGGCTGCGTGGATGATGGATCAGGGAGACGCGCGTGCCGCTGCCCCTTGGATCAGCCAGATCAAAGTCGTAGCGCCGCGAATGGCATTGAAAGTTTTGGATGAGGCGATGCAGATGCATGGCGGGCAGGGCATCAGTCAGGACACGCCGCTTGCGATGGCGTGGACATGGCAACGTGCGTTGCGTTTTGCGGACGGTCCAGATGCCGTGCACCGCCGACAGGTGGCGCGCGCCGAGTTGCGCAAACATACCCAGCAAAAAGTCTGATGATGGCGGGTCTGCGTTGTGGGTGAAGGGTTAAAATGTGGATGAAGTATAACTAAGGGGTGCATTTTGGTGCAAATATTTGAATATTGGTTGAGATTTTCTGCGTCACGATGCTGCTGAGATTGGCTCAAAGCCATCTGACAACGTGTAAAACGGCACGTGACATGCCGGTTTTGACATTGAGCCCCACACTGGAACAGAGCAGACTGATCTCATGAAACAGCCATTGATCGATAACCTGCAATACGCGAATTTTTCGCCGGAGATATTCGCGCAAATGCGGTCCGGTGGCGTTGATGCAGTGCATGTGACCATTGCCTATCACGAAAGCTTTCGCGAAATGGTGCTGAACCTAGAGAAGTGGAACCGCTGGTTCGAAAACCACCCCGACCTGATCTTTAAAGGCACCAGTGCCGCAGACGTACAGACCGCGCGCGAGACTGGCCGCACCGCAATATTTTTCGGGTTTCAGAACCCCAGCCCGATTGAAGACGATATCGGGTTGGTCGAGATTTGCCACCAGTTGGGCATTCGTTTTATGCAGTTGACCTACAACAACCAGTCATTGCTGGCGACAGGTTGCTACGAGGCAGAAGACACCGGCCTGACCCGTATGGGCAAACAGGTGGTGGCGGAAATGAATCGTGTGGGCATGGTCGTCGACATGTCGCATTCTGCTGAACGATCAACGCTCGAAGCTATCGATTATTCGACACGCCCCATTGCCATCACCCATGCCAACCCTGCGTGGTGGCATGCCGCTTTGCGTAATAAATCCGACACTGTTTTGAAAGCGCTCACCAAGTCGGGCGGCATGTTGGGATTTTCTGTTTATCCCCATCACCTCAAGGCGGGATCAGCCTGCACGCTCGACAGTTTTTGTGTCATGATCGAAGAAGCCGCAAGGCGTTATGGCGCCCGGCATTTGGGAATTGGCACTGATCTGTGCCAAGATCAGCCTGACAGCGTGGTTGAGTGGATGCGCGTTGGGCGTTGGTCAAAGGAAATAGACTACGGCGAAGGTTCAGCCAGCAACGCGGGCTTCCCGCCCATGCCTGAATGGTTTCACGATAACCGCGATTTTGGTAACATGCGGATAGGGCTGGCCAAGACATCTCTTTCCGAAGACGAGATCGACGGAATTATGGGAGGCAACTGGTTACGGTTTTATAAAGAGAGCTTTGGACCTTTATGAAAGACGGATTTGACATCCCACAAGCGGCGCTGCGGCCACCGGAACAGGTGATGAAACTGGCGCGTATGGGGGCGATGTTTCCCACCCGCTTGTCATTTCTGCGCACGCTGATCCGGGCTTTGGCGGCAGAACAGACGCAGGTGTCGCGCCCGGTTTGGAGCATGGACGCGGCAGGCTTTGGTCATGCGGTCTACTCGGTGCAGCTTGGCGGGCATACATATTCGCTGGTAGCAGTTTCCACGGATTTGCCCGATGACCAACGCACGGATCGCGTCATCGCCACCGCTTGGGATACGGCTTATGTTCTGTATGACGGCATACCAGACGCCGATGAAATTGCCCGCATTTGTGAAGCAGCCCCCAAGCAGGAGGCCGCACGCTTTACCGAGCGTGATCTGGTTTTAAGTCGTGCAAACAAGTCAGTACGTCTGTTTTCTCATGTGGTTGAACAGTTGCGCTTAGGCCGGCAGCCTGACGAAGATTTAGTGCGACAGACGGGCTATCTGATGCGGACCACCGCAGTTTATGGCAACGGTAAGTTCGGCATCGCGGACCGCGGGCTGATTGATACGCGTCCGGGCCTTGGTGGGCCGTTTATGGCCGAGATGCTAACGGTTTGGCTGATCCGTCTGTTTACGCATGATCTCGTAGAGTATCTGGGCGGGCAACCACTGGATCGTAAACTGAAACGTCATCTCGGGATCGGTAATTCGACCGGTTTGGGTATGGCGCCCTTTTTGGTCAATCATCCTGTCTTGCTCAACAATTGGATGGTCGCGCGAGAGACGGCGCTGGCGCGTGTGCGGGCGATACCCGAACTAACGGTGCAAGAGGCTGCGCGCTTGTGTGATCTCGCGGTGCGCGCGGGGCGGCACCTTGATGAATGGAATGTCCCGGATGTCGTGCACCAGACGCGCATCATAGCGCTTCGCACAGAGTGGGCAGAGGCCGCGCACAAGTTTACCGAAAATGCTTTAACCGAACCGAAAGCATTGGATGATCTGCTGCGCTGGTCTGAGGGTCAAAGTATTGATCTGCAAGAGCTTATGGTGGCGCTTGTGCTTGAACCTTTTGGCGCCGTGGTTGACGGCTTGGCGGATTGCATGTGCGATCCGTTCGGTGCGCTTACAACGCCCTTTGCCGACACGGATGCGTTAAAGACAGCCATACTTGAAGCAGGTGCTTGGGCGCTGCAGAACGACTATGGCAGCGTCTCAGGCTCGAAACAGTTTTGGTATGTCAGCGAAGCTAAGCAAGAACCTCGGTTGGGCGACCGCTACGCCGAAGACGGTGCGGAATTGGAAAGCCCTTTGGACATCGGCAGACGGATCAAAGCGCTATTTGATGATCTGCCTGATACCTCCGAGCTGGTTCCCGATTTTCTGGTGCGGCATCCGGATCACGCGTTGGCAGTTTCGCGTATGTCTGCGGTGGTACGCTATCCTTACAGCGAAATCCGCGACAATCTCATTGGTGAAGACTGCCTGCCGATTGATATGCTGCGCTGCAAGTTGGCGTTCTTTGGCGCGTCTAAATTTGATCCAAAATCCGACCGCTGGACCCGTATCACATTATGTCAGGGCGCGCCGTTGGCCGACGAATTGCAGACGCGCGGTGACGACTGGTGGCTGCCAGTTTTTGAAAGTTGACTTGGTCTGCAGCTGAGATTTTGGCGCTTGGCACAAAGGCGGCGCGCGGGGCAGGTGCACCGCCCGCGCAGGCCGCGCGCTTTGGTCAGGTGGCCCCACATCATCTTATGACCGGCCGCGACGCAACGCTATTGGGTGCTGCGCTTGATGCGTTGCCTGATGGGCCCGTCTTATCCTTTCCTTTAGCTGTTGATCGCGCCTTAATTGCTTTGGCCCAAGAGGGTGAGGCGGTGGTGCAAGGCGTTCCTTTTGACGCATTGCTGCAAAGCTATGTGGATACGCTGCCTTTCGAGGTGGCAGTGACACAAACCGGTCACGATAGATGGGTGCTCAAGGGCAATTTGGCCGTGCCCCGCGCAGCTGTAACACTCAAACGTATTGTTGGTTGCGATGCGTTGATTGACCAGATGCAACGATTGGCTGCGCGCACGTTTGTGCCGGAAAGCCATGTGTCACGTAGAAGCGGTGCCGGTGCAGGTTTGACTGACAATGATTAAAGAGATTCGGTAACAGTGCCTTACCGCATGTGCGCCTGTGGAAACGGTGGCGCCTCGTAGGCGACATCCGCCAGATACAAGCCTTGTGGCGGGCAAACTGGCCCGCAAGCGCTGCGGTCTTGGGCGGCAAGTGCGTCCGACACGTCTTCCGGCACCCAAGAGCCAGCGCCCACCCGTTCGAGTGTTCCGACGAAGCTGCGCACCTGATTGTGTAGAAATGATCGAGCGCGTACATCAAAATGTACTTCTTGCCCGTATTCAGTGGTGACACTTGTGACTTTCAACGTATCCAGTGTTTTTACAGGGCTTTCCGCCTGACAGATCGTTGACCGGAACGTCGTGAAGTCATGCCGCCCGATAAGATAAGCAGCCCCCGCATTCATGGCATCGACATCCAGCGGTTGCTTGACCTGCCAGACAAGGCCCGCCAGATGGGTCGCAGGCGCGCGTCGGCACAAAATGCGAAAGAAGTACCGCCTTTGACGGGCTGAAAACCGTGCGTGCCAGTCATCTGCCACCCTGCTGCATCCGGTGATCGCAATGGGCGCAGGTTTGAGATGATAGTTAAGGGCTTCCGACAAACGGAAAGGGTCCCATTCCGTGTCCATATCGCAATGCGCCACTTGGCATGTCGCGTGTACGCCGGCGTCCGTGCGCCCTGCTGCGGCAATCGTATGAGGGCCAGCCGCAATCTTATCGAGCGCGCATTCAATCGCACCCTGCACTGTTGGCAGGTCTTTTTGGCGTTGCCAGCCCGCGAAGGGCGCGCCGTGGTATTCGATTTTCAGTGCGTATCTGGGCATGGCGCATGGCCCTAGACAAGACTGGGCCTGCCGTCAAATGTCTTGTCACCTCTGGCAAGCCCGGGCATGGCAGCTTATGTTCATACAACAAGACAGACAGGGGCAGACACGCTTTGGTCATTTCCACACTTGCCGATACGGTCCTGCGCCAGATTGAAAATGTGCAAGACGCCGTCAACGAGACGCTTTTTGAACCAGTGATCCGAGTAGGGGTCACTGGGCTTGCGCGGTCAGGCAAGACGGTTTTTATCACGTCATTGGTTGCAAACATGCTGGATCGTGGCCGGATGCCACATCTGGTTGCTGCCAGTGAAGGCCGTATTGACGCGGCATTCTTGCAGCCTCAACCTGATGACACGGTGCCTCGATTTGATTTTGAGACCCATTTGGGGGCGCTGACCTCGGATACACCCCACTGGCCTGAAAGTACCCGTTCCGTGTCTGAACTGCGCTTGTCCTTGCGGGTGCGAGGGGCTGGTCTACTGGCGGGACTGCAAGGGCCGCGCACCGTCCATATCGATATCATCGATTATCCGGGTGAATGGCTTTTGGACCTGGCGCTCATGGATAAGTCCTATGATGTTTGGGCGCAGGAAACACTCGCCCGTGCCGCGCGTCGTCCCGCGGCCAATGCATATATGGCGCAGATCGCGTCCATTTCGGCTGATGCGCCACTTGAAGAGCCACAGGCCAAATCGCTCGCATCGTCGTTTACTGAATACCTGCGCGCGGCGCGGGATGGTGGATACTACGATTGCACACCGGGACGGTTTCTGTTGCCGGGTGATCTGGAGGGGTCCCCCGTTTTGACCTTTGCGCCTTTGCCCGCCGGAAATGGCGATGCGCGTGGCTCGTTGCGCCGCGAGATGGCCCGTCGGTACGAAGCATATAAGCGCGCAGTCGTCCGGCCATTTTTCCGCGATCATTTTGCGCGCATTGACCGGCAAGTGGTCTTGGTGGACGCATTAGGCGCCATTCACAAAGGTCCGCAATCGGTTGAAGATATGCGCGCCGCAATGACGGATATCCTAAGCGCATTTCGCCCGGGCCGGAACGCTTTCCTGACACAGCTGATCGCGGGCAAGCGGGTGGAGAAAATCCTCTTTGCGGCGACTAAGGCCGACCACCTGCATCACAGCCAGCACGGCAAACTCACTGCAATAATGGAGGCTTTGGTGCGTGACGCAACCGATCGCGCCCGCTTTGCGGGGGCCGATACGCGAGCGCTTGCGCTGGCAGCGTTGCGCGCCACAACTGAAGACAGGGTAGAACACGGCGGTCAAACGCTGGACGTGGTGCGCGGGCGGTTGCTTGAAACCGGCAAGCAGGCGGCATTCTATCCCGGTGATCTCCCGTCAGATCCCGCAAAACTGCTGAAACCGGCCCGTGAAGGGGCAGAGCACTGGTTGGATGCTGACTACCGCGTGATGAATTTCGCACCATCCGTGCTCAGTATGCGCCCCGGTGATGGTCCACCGCACATCCGGCTTGATAAGGCGGCGCAATTCCTTTTAGGGGATAGGCTATGAATGATCTGACGATTAAGCCGGCCCGATCGCTTGATGCCGGGGCTGTAGGACATATCCTGTCTGTTTCGAATGACGCGATGCCGTGGCTGCCGCGTGTTCATTCTGCCGCAGAAGAGATTAAGTATTCAGCCGAGATGATTGATGCAGGATGGGTGCGGGTAGCGATTGCCGGCGGCACAGTCGTAGGCTTTATCGCGCGCCACGAAGCTGAAATTTACGCACTTTATGTATTGCCAGACGCGCAAGACAGCGGTGTGGGCACAGCGCTGCTTAAGGATGCGATGGCGGTATGCGACCGGTTGATGTTGTGGAGCTATGAGGCCAATGGCATAGCATCGCATTTTTATACGTTGCGGGGTTTTGTCGAAGTCGACCGAACGGACGGCAGTAGCAACGAAGCGCGCCTGCCCGATATTCGCTATGAGTGGACAAGAGGCAAAGGCTGATGGCCAAAGGTCCAGTGCTGATTGATCTGGAAACGGCAGAACCGGCCCCTTCGGTGGCAGATGCGCCTCCGGTTCCTGATGTGACCCCCTTGTCCGTTGATGGGGAAGCGATGCGCGCAGCGGCACAGTTTGCCGCGCGCAAGCCGTCACGTTTGACGCGTTGGTTTTTTGGTCTTGGTGCAGCGCTGCTTGGCGCTGTTGTGTCTGTTGCCGCCTGGGACTTTGTGACGGGGCTGGTACCGCGAAATCCGTTGTTGGGGTGGGGTATTGCCGCGCTCTTTGCTGGCTTTCTGGTTGTTTTGTCGATCGTCGCACTGCGCGAGCTTGCAGCCTTGGGGCGCCTGTCGCGCGTCGATGGGTTGAAGCGTGCCGCAGATCAAGCGCTTGCAGCGAAGGATTTACAGCAGGCAAGGCAGATGACGGATCGTCTGGTCGCCCTTTACGGGTCGCGGGAAGACATGCGTTGGAGCCGCGACAGGTTGGCAGAGCTGCGCGGTGACCAATTGGATGCAGAAGGTTTGCTTGCGCTCACCGAAGCCGAGCTTTTGGGCCCGCTTGACATACAGGCATCCCGAGAAGTTGAGGCGGCGGCCCGACAAGTTGCTGCGGTCACGGCACTTGTACCGCTTGCACTTGCAGATGTGGCGGCTGCATTGGTCGCCAACATCCGTATGATCAGGCGGATCGCTGAAATCTACGGGGGGCGCGCAGGCACCATCGGGAGCTGGCGTCTTACGCGTGCTGTCTTTGGCCATATGGTTGCAACCGGTGCTGTCGCCGTGGGGGATGATCTGCTCGAACCTGTTCTGGGGGGGTCAATCGTGGGCAAGCTTTCCCGGCGCTTTGGTGAGGGTGTCGTCAACGGCGCGCTGACGGCGCGCGTTGGTGTGGCCGCCATGGAAGTGTGCCGCCCGATGGCTTTTTCGGCCAAGCCGCGGCCGAAGGTGCGCGACATTATCAAGCGCGCCCTTGGCGGTTTTGTGTCAGGTGCCAAGTCCTAACTAGTTGCGCGCCGCGCTGATGTGAAAGGAAGCCTTTGATGGAAAGTTTCGCTGCTGATCTTGCAACACTGGTGCGCAGGCCGCTTGCGCCCGAGCACGTGCAAGCCATGCAAAAGGTCGGGCAGATCGTCCATTTTGATGCTGGTGAAACCGTGCAGGAAACCGGTGCTGAAACGGCGCTATTCCACTTTGTATTACAGGGCGAATTAGAGGTGGTTGATCCAGTCACAAACACCAGATTGGGAAATGCGACGCTTGGCCCCGGCCAGTTTTTCGGGGATTTACAGTTCTTGTCGGGTGGTGTGTCGCTGGCAGGGGCCCGCGCGCTGGTCGCCAGTGAGCTTTTGTGCGTACCGCGCGACAAGATGCTCAGATTGATGTCCGACATGCCAGAAATGAGCGATATCGTTGTGACCGTATTGGCCGCACGTCGCAGACGCGCGGTTGAACAATCGGACGGTGGCTTGACGCTGATCGGGTCGGAAATCAGCCGCAACGTGCGTGAGGTCGGCAGTTTTGCAGCGCGCAACCGTATTCCTTACCGCGAGGTCGATGCCGGATCGCTGGAGGCGCAGCGTTTGGCAGCTGTGTGTGGGCTTGAAGAGGGTGTCGCGGGCGTCATTTTCGGGGGTCGTTTCAAAATTGACCCACCCACCCCGCAAGGGCTGGCGAAGGCGCTAGGCCTTGATCTTGCGGTTGGCGGCGAAGAGACCTTTGATGTTCTGATTGTCGGCGGTGGGCCTGCAGGTGTTGCTGCGGCTGTTTATGCCGGAGCGGAAGGCCTTAGCGCGCTTGTGCTCGAGGATCTGGCCATTGGCGGTCAGGCCGGCACATCAAGCCGGATAGAGAATTACATGGGCTTCCCAACCGGCATTTCGGGTGGTGATCTTGTGGGGCGCGGCGAGGTGCAAGCGCTTAAATTCGGCACACGGTTTGCTGTGCCGAGGCGCGTGTCGACGCTGACCCAATGTAGTGAAAAGTACTTTCATGCTGCCCTTGCCGATGGGCGCAGTGTGTCTGCAAAGGCCTTGGTTGTCGCAACAGGCGTGCAATATCGAAAGCTGCCTTTGCAAGGATTGGAGCGGTTTGAGGGCGCTGGTGTGTATTATGCCGCTACCGAATTCGAGGCACGCTTGTGCAAGGATGCTGAGGTTGCTGTGATCGGCGGGGGTAACTCGGCGGGGCAGGCCGCAATGTTCATGGCAAGAACGGCGCGGCACGTCCATATCCTTGTCCGACGTGACAGCCTTTCGGACACGATGTCAGACTACTTGTTGCAACGACTGCAATCTCATCCCAGGATCATCATCCACACCAATACCCAAGTGACCGCCCTGCAGGGCGACACGCAGTTGGAAAGCGTGACCATCAGTGATCGTGCGTCGGGTCAGGATTGGACGTTAAAGACGCGCGCGCTTTTTGTGATGGCAGGTGCTGCGCCAAATACGGAATGGCTTTCGGGCCTAATTGCTCTGGACGACAAAGGGTTTGTCGTCACGGGCAGTGATGCAGGCGGACGCTCATCCTACGAGACGTCTTGTCCCGGTGTGTTCGCCGTAGGCGATGTGCGGGCGGGTTCTGTAAAACGTGTGGCATCAGCCGTGGGCGAAGGGTCTGTCGTGATGTCGGCGGTCTGGGATCACGTCAAGGGCTGAGGCCCGAACCGATTTGACTGGTTTTAATATCCCGAGACCGCAAAAGCCGGGACTTGTAGCGCTTGGTTCAGGTGCTTATAAGGCCGCTTATGACTGGGAAAGTGACCCGCATAATTCGAATTACAACCCCGGCGCTCTAGTGTATGAGACGCCGGGCCAAGGTGTTTGAGTTCCGCGCACCGACCGATATCCCCAGATGATGCCCCTTCGTTAGATTGCCCAAAAAGGACGCCCGCAATGTGCGCCGATACGACCGAAAAAACCGCCGTTGACTACAAATCTACCCTGAGCCTGCCGAAAACAGATTTCCCGATGCGAGCCGGTTTGCCAAAGCGCGAGCCAGAGTGGCTTGCCCGGTGGGAACGCTTGGGGGTTTATGATCGTCTGCGCGAGGCAAAAGGCCGTGCGCCCTTCACGCTGCATGACGGACCACCCTATGCAAACGGGCATCTGCACATCGGGCACGCATTAAACAAGACAATCAAGGATATGATCGTGCGGTCACATCAGATGATGGGCTTTGACGCGCGCTACATCCCCGGTTGGGATTGCCACGGCCTGCCGATTGAGTGGAAGATCGAAGAGCAGTACCGCCAGAAGGGCAAAAACAAAGACGAAGTGCCGATCAACGATTTCCGCGCAGAGTGTCGGAAGTTTGCAGCAGGCTGGGTGGATATCCAACGCGACGAATTCAAGCGCCTGGGCATCACGGGCAATTGGGCCGATCCTTATCTGACGATGGATTTCCACGCCGAACGCGTAATTGCCGAAGAGTTCATGAAGTTCCTTATGAACGGCACGCTTTATCAGGGTTCAAAACCGGTGATGTGGTCGCCAGTCGAAAAAACCGCTCTGGCCGAGGCCGAGGTCGAGTATCACGACAAAGACAGCTTTACGGTTTGGGTGAAGTTCAGGGTTGTAGGTACAGACGATGTCACGCTGGATGGCGCATATGTTGTGATCTGGACGACAACACCTTGGACGATGCCATCTAACAAAGCGGTCGTGTATGGCGAAGGCATTTCCTACGGCCTCTACGAGATCACGGGTCGGCCTGAAGAATCCTGGGTGAAAATCGGTGACCGTTATCTGTTGGCAGATAATCTGGCCGCTGACGTCCTGACCCGCGCAAGGCTGGACGAGACGATGTACCGCCGTTTGTGTGACGTGACCACCGATGATCTAGCCAAAGTTCAGTTGCAACACCCGCTGGCGGGTGCCGAAGGCGGCAATGGCGAATGGGACGATATCCGCGATTTCCGCGCCGCTGACTTTGTGACCGACACCGAAGGCACGGGCTTTGTGCATTGCGCGCCGTCCCACGGGATGGACGAATACGAGCTATACCGTGATTTGGGCATGCTGAGCCAAGTCATTACCTATAACGTGATGGATGACGGCCATTTCCGCGAAGATCTGCCCTTCTTTGGTGGCAAGCAAATCCTCAAGCCGAACGGCAAAGAGGGGAACGCGAATGCTGCCGTCATCGACAAGCTGGTCGAGGTCGGGGGGCTTTTGGCGCGCGGGCGGATCAAACACAGCTATCCGCATTCGTGGCGATCCAAAGCGCCAGTGATCTACCGCAATACACCGCAGTGGTTTGCAGCCATCGACAAGCCCGTGGGCGACGGGTTGGATATGCATGGCAAGACCATCCGCGAACGTGCACTGACAGAGATCGACAACGTCAACTGGACACCGAAGTCAGGGCGCAACCAACTCCATTCAATGATGGAAGCGCGCCCGGATTGGGTCTTGTCGCGGCAACGCGCATGGGGTGTGCCGCTGACCTGCTTCACCAAGAAGGGCGTTATGCCCACGGACCCTGATTTTTTGCTGCGCAACGAAGACGTCAACCAGCGCATTGTCGATGCCTTTGAGGTTGAAGGCGCGGATGCGTGGTATGAAGAGGGCGCGAAAGAGCGGTTCTTGGGCGGGATCGTCAACCCTGACGACTACGATCAGGTCACGGATATTCTGGACGTATGGTTCGATTCAGGGTGTACGCACGCGTTCACCTTGCGCGACCGCCCGGACGGCACGGAAGACGGCATTGCGGATGTCTACATGGAAGGTACCGACCAACACCGCGGGTGGTTCCATTCGTCGCTTTTGCAAGGCGTTGGCACAATGGGCCGCGCGCCGTATCGCAACGTGGTGACACATGGCTTTACGCTCGATGAAAAGGGCATGAAAATGTCCAAGAGCCTTGGCAACACCATTGTGCCGGAAAAAGTCGTGCAGCAGTACGGGGCTGATATTCTGCGGCTTTGGGTGGCGCAGACGGACTATACGCTCGACCAGCGGATCGGGCCGGAAATCCTCAAGGGTGTGGCGGATAGCTACCGACGGTTGCGCAACACCATGCGCTATATGCTCGGCTCGCTGAACGACTTCAGTGAAAGTGACCGTGTAGCACCCGAGGACATGCCCGAGCTTGAACGCTGGGTTTTGCACCGCTTGTCGGAATTGGACACGATGGTGCGCGAAGGTTACGCTAAATTTGATTTCCAAGGTGTGTTTCAGGCGATATTTACATTTGCCACCAGTGACTTGTCGGCGTTCTATTTCGATGTGCGCAAAGATGCGCTGTACTGCGATGGCGACACGCTTGAACGTCGCTCGGCGCGCACCGTGCTTGATCTTTTGTTCCATCGGTTGACCACATGGCTTGCACCCGCGTTGGTCTTTACCATGGAAGAGGTCTGGTTGGAGCGTTTCGGTGGTGATGACAGTTCCGTGCATTTGCAGGACTTCCCGGACACGCCTGCCACATGGCGCGATGATGCACTTGCCGCGAAATGGGCGGGTATCAGAACGGCGCGGCGTGTGGTGACAGCGGCACTTGAAATCGAGCGTACGAATAAGGTGATCGGGGCCTCGCTTGAGGCGGCACCGGTGGTCTATGTTGCAGATGCTGGTTTACGTGACGCTCTTACAAGTGTGCCTTTCGAAGACGTGTGCATTACCTCACAGATCAAAGTGACCGAAGGTGCTGTGCCTGACGGGGCCTTCACGCTCGTAGATGTGCCGGGTATTGCGGTCGTTTTCTCGAAAGCTGCTGGCGAGAAATGTGCGCGCTGCTGGAAGGTCTTGCCGGACGTGGGCAGCCACGCGCATCAGGACATCTGCGCACGTTGCGACACGGCGGTGTCCGACAGCTAACAACAACCACTGGCCCCGCACCTGCATAATGCGCAGGTTGCGGGTTGCCTATGGCGCTGGCGTACTGCAGCTTGAGTTCTATGCAGGAACAAACGGTTGATACACAATTCGGGTCACTGGTGCTGGTCGAGGAGGTTGGCGCCATTGTCGCCCTGCGTTGGGGCCGTGCCAAAACAGAAAGCACCTCTGATCTTCTAAAGGAGGCCGCGCGCCAGTTGAACGCCTACGATGCAGGACTTCTGGAACGGTTTGAGTTGCCGCTTTCTGTGCGCGGGTCAGCCTTCCAACAAGCGGTTTGCGATGCAATGTGCGCGATCCCTTTTGGAGAAACCGTAACCTACGGTGACATTGCCAAAGAGCTGGGTGTGCCTGCTCAAGCCGTAGGACAGGCATGCGGTGCAAACCCGATACCTGTCATTATTCCGTGCCACCGTGTGATGGGGGCGAAAGGGCTTACCGGGTTCTCAGGCGCGGGTGGCGTTGAGACAAAAGTTGCCTTGCTCAAACACGAAAAAGCAGGTGGCTTCTTGATCTAGTTGACACCGTTTTTTGCGGGAATAGCTTGCTGCGCTACGCCGGCAAAAACGAGGTACAAGCTGGTGGTGACCAGTCCCCAATGCGCCCAGCTTTCGGGGTGGAAATCGACCCAAGCTGCCCAGCCTGCAAAGCAGGTCCACGCGATCGCCATCGGGAGCGTCACGATGCGCCACCGCTCTGTGCGGACGGGATGCACGAACTTGAGCGGTATAAACATTGTCGCCGCCAAGACAGAAACCAACATGAGACTAATCCAGAAATTTGGCTCGAGCGCGAAGATCACCAAGACCACCATGTTCCAGCATCCCGGAAAGCCAGAAAACGAGTTGTCCTTTGTTTTCATGCGCGTATCTGCAAAATACATGGCAGAGGCAAAGGTTATAACGATGATCGCGGCCCAACCTGTCCAACCGTCCATCAGTCCCGAGGAAAACAGGGCAAAGGCAGGAATGAAAACATAAGTCAGGTAGTCGATAATGAGGTCTAGCAAGACACCATCAAATTCGGGTGCGTTTCGTTTGACATGGAACTTGCGTGCCAGTGGGCCGTCGATGCCATCTACGAAAAAGGCCACAACAAGCCATAAAAACATCAAGTCCCATTCACCATCTACGGCTGCAAGCATTGCGAGCATTGCAAAAACTGCACCTGTCGCAGTCAGTAGATGTACGCCCAAAGCGGCCAGTCGAATATTCATTGGCGCTTTTTGAAGCAACGCGGGAGGGGATGCAAAAGGAAAATCGGCACCGTTTTGTGGAAATCATTTGCCATCATGCTTTAGGGTGCGCCCGATCATAGACTTCCATAAGTCGGGCGGTGTCCACGGCGGTGTAGGCCTGCGTGGTAGATAGCGATGCATGCCCCAGAAGTTCTTGGATCGCGCGCAGGTCTCCGCCGGCGTTCAGCAAATGGGTGGCAAAGCTGTGCCGCATCGCATGGGGCGTTGCAGACGCGGGTAGTCCTAATTGCATTCGCGCCCGGGCCATCACTTTTTGAATGGCACCGGGGGCCAAACCGCCACCGCGCACGGCGCGAAAGAGGGGCGTGCCGGCTTCCAAAGAGTAGGGGCACAGGTGCACGTACCCTGCGACCGCTGCTTGTGCTGCTGGAAGAACGGGAACGATCCGTTCCTTGCCGCCTTTGCCTTTGATGCGCAGGGTTGGTGGCAGTGGTACGTCGTCGCCTTGCAAAGACAGCGCTTCGGAAATGCGCAGCCCGCAGCCCCACAGCAGCGTGACCACCGCAACATCACGCGCGGCGACCCACGGTTTTTCTGACTGCAGTTCAATTGCGTCGATTAGGTTGCGTGCAGCATCCTCGGCGAGCGGGCGCGGCAACTTTTTCTGAAACTTGGGGGACCTTGTGGAAAGTACTGCGGTAGGCTCAAAGCCTTGCCGCTCTGCGAGCCACTTGTAAAACGCTTTGACCGCCGAAAGCTTACGCGCCAGCGACCGCGCGGCGACGCCGGTACCGCGGGTATGCGCCATCCAAGCACGCATGTCAGTTACGCTTAGATCAGACAGTGCGCCAAGACCCTGCGGCGCTCCCTTGTGTTCCGAGATGAATGCCAGAAAATCAACCACGTCGCCCTGATAGGCTTTGACAGTATTTTCCGACGCTCCTTTGATGGCGCTTTGGTGCGCCAGCCACCCCTGTAGTGCATCTGCTGCGGCGGGGCTGATAAGGCTCATGACAGCCAGCGGCGCATGATCCGTTCAAAAACGCCGGCAAAGAACACGAGCAAGTCCGATCCTTGCTGTGGGCCAAACATATGCGGGTCCTCCGCGCCAAGCGCCAACATACCTGGCAGACGTCCCGTGCCGAAATCCAGTTTCAGGCACGCCTCTGATCGGATCCAGCCCGCTTTGTCGCTGTAGATCGATGTGTCGCCTTCCTGAATCTGGCGCAATGTGACCTGTCGAGCGGAACCGCCGCGCCCTTGGGTCAGGTAGTCGTCGATATAGCCTGCAGGCTGCACAGTGAGCACGTCACTCAGGCTGCCAAGCACTTTGTCTTGTTCTGCTTGCGCCGTCTCAAGCACCAATCGCACAGAATCCACGCGCAGGATTTCCGCGACATCGCCGCCCAAATCCCGTAGAAATACTTCGAATTCGACGGGATCCAGCATGCGCAGTATGGCGCGATGAATTTGGTTCGTACCTGCCAGATTCTCATAGGCTGCAGCGATGACAGAGCGATGCGTGTCTTCCAAGCGGTCCAATCGTGTTTCAAGCCGGTCCATGGCGATGCCGCGTAAATCAACAATATTCGCGCCCATGATCTTTTCGTTTGCGGCAATCAGCGCATGCATCACATCCTTGTCGTCAAGGATAACATCGGGCTGCGCGATGATCGCCTCTCGCAGTGCTTCTTCGATTTTTGGTTCGGTTTTCATTATCTGCTCGGTTTGTTTTTTTTACACCGTAACATGGCGCGCCAACAAAATCTGCCCGGAATTTTGGAAAATCCCGATTACCTGCAACTGTCGAAACCACGCCACAGATTGTTCTGTGGCGTGTGCTGCGCCGAGACGCGTCAGAGAATGTTCTGGCCGGTTTTTGCCCAATCCGCCATGAACTGTTCGAGGCCCTTGTCGGTCAGCGGGTGACTCGCCAGTTTCTTGATGACCTCAGGCGGCGCCGTCATCACATCTGCACCGACCAGTGCCACTTGCTGCACGTGATTGATGGACCGGATAGAGGCTGCGAGAATCTCGGTCTGATATCCGTAGTTGTCGTAAATAGTGCGAATGTCCTCGATCAGTTCGACACCATCAAGGCTCATGTCATCCAGCCGTCCGATGAAGGGGCTGATAAAGCTGGCACCTGCTTTTGCCGCCAGAAGCGCCTGATTTGCAGAGAAGCACAAGGTTACGTTGACCATCTTGCCTTCTTCAGACAGCACTTTGCAGGCCTTCAGACCATCCCATGTCAGGGGCAGCTTTACCGTGATGTTCTCTGCAATCTCTGCCAGTTTGCGACCTTCTGCAATCATCGCGTCGGCCTCGAGTGCGACGACTTCGGCGCTGACGGGGCCGGTGACGATGCCGCAAATCTCGCGGGTCACTTCAATGATGTCACGTCCCGATTTCAGGATCAGGGAGGGGTTTGTCGTAACCCCATCGACCATGCCCAGATCATTGAGTTCCGAGATCGCTTGAGTGTCGGCCGTGTCGACAAAAAACTTCATTTCAGTGCCCTCCAGATAGACTGTGTCGGATCGCGTCTCTCGCGATCGCTCTTGCGCTTGGCTTTACCGCATGATCTGCGATGCTTAAACCCACAAAAGCCTTTTGAGCCGGAGCCCTGCTGTTGTCTTTGCCGCAATTTTACAATGCGGGTGATCTTATTGCCGTGTTGACGACCCAACCTTTAGGGCGGGCGCTGGATTATCGCGCGCCGGAAGGGGGGTGTTTTCTGGGGGCCTTTGTCGAGGTGCCGCTGGGGCCGCGCAAAGTCTTGGGCGTTGTGTGGGGGCCGGGCAGGGGGGACTATGATCTTGCCAAGATTCGCTCAGCCTACCGTGTGCTGGATGCAGCTCCGATGCGCGAGGAAATGCGTGCGTTTCTGTCCCGCGCGGCCGAATATACGCTAACGCCGCTTCCGGCCATGCTGCGGCTGGCCACGCGTGCGCCGGGGTTGGGCGATCCGCCGTCGATGCGCAAGATTTACCGGCGCGGCGGCCAAGAACCCGATAAGATGACAGCGGCGCGACGCAAAGTCTTGGAGGCTTTGGCAGACTATGGGGATTTGTCTTTCACGCTGAAAGAACTGGCCGAGATGGCCGGTGTTGGTACTTCCGTGGTGAAGGGACTGGTCGCGCAGGCGGCTGTCGTCGAAGAAGACAGCCCGCGCGATCTGCCGTTTCCGCGTCTGGACCCCGCGCTGCCCGCCAAGGAGCTTACTGAAGATCAGGCGACGGCGGCGGGTCAGCTCGCAACGGCAGTGACGTCCGAGCGGTATGGCACCACGCTTTTGCGCGGTGTGACGGGATCGGGCAAAACCGAAGTGTATCTGGAGGCGGTTTCTGCTGCTTTAAAAGCGGGGCGTCAGGCCTTGGTTTTGCTGCCGGAAATCGCTTTGACGGCTGAATTCCTGACCCGTGTTCAGGAACGTTTCGGTGCGCGTCCCGCAGAGTGGCATTCGGGTGCAACCATGACCGAAAGACGGCGCATTTGGCGCATGGTCGGTCAGGGTGAGGCGCAGCTTGTCATTGGCGCGCGTTCGGCTCTGTTTTTGCCCTATCAGAATCTGGGTCTGGTGGTCGTGGATGAAGAACACGACACCTCCTACAAGCAGGAAGAGGGCGTTCTTTACAGCGCGCGGGACATGGCTGTGTTGCGGGCATCAATCTGCGGTGCGCAGGTGATACTGGCATCGGCGACGCCGTCTCTGGAAAGCTGGGTCAACGCCGAAGCCGGCAAGTACAACAAACTGGAGCTTAAGGCGCGTTATGGCCCTGCGGTAATGCCGCATATGGCGGCCATCGATATGCGCGATGAGACATTGCCCGCCAACAGATGGGTGTCATCGACACTGCAAAAGGCCGTAGAGGAACGTCTGAGCAAGGGCGAGCAGGCGATGCTGTTTATCAACCGGCGCGGCTATGCGCCCATCACACTGTGTCGTGCCTGTGGGCATCAGATCGGATGCGATGACTGCGACGCCCGCATGGTCGAGCACCGGTTTCTCAAACGATTGGTCTGTCACCAGTGTGGAGAAAGCAAACCGATGCCAACTGTCTGCCCGTCGTGCGAGGTCGAGGACCGGCTGGCACCCGTCGGCCCCGGTGTCGAGCGGCTTTCGGAAGAGGCAGTTGAGCTTTTTCCTGATGCGCGGATCGCAACGCTGAGTTCGGACATGTACGGTTCTGCGCGTGCATTGAAGGCGGAAATCGAAGCGATTGGGGCTGGTGGGGCTGATATTATTATCGGTACACAGCTTGTAGCAAAAGGGCACAACTTTCCCAACCTCACGCTGGTTGGTGTGATCGATGCCGATTTGGGTTTGCAAGGATCTGACCTGCGCGCAGCAGAACGTACCTTTCAGCTCATGCGGCAGGTAGCAGGACGCGCCGGGCGTGCAGAAAAGCCGGGCACCGCACTTTTACAGACCTACCAACCGGATCACCCCGTGATCCGCGCCATCCTCGCAGGTGATGAAGAACGGTTTTGGGCAGCCGAAGCCCGCGAGCGTGAGGCGGCGGGCGTGCCGCCCTATGGCCGGATGGCAGGTATCATCCTTAGTGGAACGGACGTTGCCATGGTTTTTGAGGCCGGTAATGCGCTGGCACGGCAGGACGCGCCCTTGCGGTCCATCGGTGCTCAGGTCTTTGGCCCCGCCCCTGCGCCCATTGCCCGGGTACGCGGACGACATCGCGTGCGTCTGCTGGTCAAGGCCGCAAAAACTGCGCCTTTGCAAGAGGCGCTCGCGCGGTGGGTGGCGCAGTTGCGTATAAAAGGTGATCTACGTGTCGCAATCGATATAGACCCTCAGAGCTTTTATTAGGCAGACTTCGCCTGCGGCTGCGTGGCCTGACTACGCGTTGGCGTGGATAATGCATCTCGCCATCTGTGTACAAAAGGCCTAAGGAAAAGCATGGCCCGAACCGTTACCCTTGCAGATGCTCAAAAGCTGCCATTTTGGCGCCGCCCCATCGGGTTGCTGGTCCTGATGGCGCTGGCGATGCCTATCGCGTTCAACACATGGTCGGCGCTGCTGAACAACTTTGTGATTGAGGCGGCCAATTTTGATGGGGCCGATATCGGCTTGCTACATACGGTGCGCGAAATTCCGGGCTTTCTGGCGGTAGGCGTGATCGCGATCATTATCTTTGTGCGCGAACAGGTACTGGCGCTTGTTTCCCTTGTCTTGCTTGGCGTAGCGACCGCGGTCACCGCTTGGTTTCCGTCTATGGGCGGTATCTTGACGATTACCATGCTCAGCTCTATCGGGTTTCATTACTACGAGACGGTCAACCAGTCTTTGCAGCTTCAATGGCTCAGCAAGGAAGAGGCGCCGCGCATTCTGGGCTGGCTGCTTGCGGCTGGGTCTGCCGCGACGCTTGTTGCCTATCTGGCAATCATGGCGCTGTGGGATACGTTGGGGCTTTCTTACAATACTGTATATATGGTGGGTGGCAGCATCACCGTCCTGATTGCTGTGTTTGCAATGGTGGCCTACCCGCAGTTCGAAGCGCCAAACCCGCAGATCAAGAAGATGGTCCTGCGTAAACGGTACTGGCTGTATTACGCGTTGCAGTTCATGTCGGGCGCGCGGCGACAGATTTTTGTGGTATTTGCAGGTTTTATGATGGTCGAGAAATTCGGCTACGATGTGCACGAGATCACTCTGCTGTATCTGATTAATCTCGTGGTTAACATTCTGGTGGCCCCGCTGCTGGGACGCGCTGTGGGGTATTTCGGGGAAAGGCGTACATTGGGGTTTGAATACATCGGCCTTGTGATCATCTTTCTCAGCTATGGGGGCGTTTACTATCTGGGCTGGGGTGTCGCTGTTGCTGCGACGCTTTACGTGCTGGATCACATTTTTTTTGGGCTGGCACTGGCGCTCAAGACGTACTTCCAGAAAATTGCCGATCCGGGGGACATCGCGCCCACAGCGGCCGTGGCCTTTACGATCAACCATATCGCAGCTGTGTTCTTGCCGGTGTCTTTGGGGTTCCTGTGGCTCTGGTCGCCCGCGGCAGTTTTCCTGCTTGCCGCTTGTATGGCGGCAATATCCTTTTCACTGGCAATGATGATCCCGCGTCACCCCGAAAAAGGGTCTGAGACGATATTCGCCCGTGTGGTGGCTGCGCCAGCGGAATGAGTGAAGGGCGCTTTTTGTCAGGCAGTACGATGGGCCATGTGGTGCGGATGACTGCGACGGGGGCTTTAGGCATTACATTCGTGTTTTTGGTCGACGCGACCAATCTGGTGTGGATCGCTCAACTTGGTGACCCGCAGCTCGTCGCGGCCATCGGCTTTGCTTTCGCGATCCAGTTCTTTTCAGTCTCATCCGGTGTTGGCCTGATGATCGCCTGCACGGCTCTGGTGTCGCGCAGCATTGGTCTGCGGGACAGAGAGGGCGCAAAGGTTCAAGCAGGTGCCGCGATGGCGATTGCAGCGGCTTTTCAAGCGTGTGTCGCGGCACTTGTCGTTCTGTTCCGGCATGATCTGGTGGCAATGGCCGGGGCCACGGGCGAAACTGCGGCCCTTGCTGCACGGTATCTGGCTTTTACGGTCCCGTCGTTGGTGTTCATGTCTGTGGGGCTGATCACGTCTGGCGTTTTGCGCGCGGACGGGTTCGGTGCCAAGGCAATGTACATCACGCTGATTTCCGGTGCCGTTCTGATGGTTGTCGACCCTATCCTGATCCTTTGGATGCGTCTGGGCCTTGACGGCGCTGCAATAGGGTTGGTGCTTTTCCGCATCGTGCTGATGGGGCTTGGACTGTATTTCGCGGTCTACCAGCAGCGTCTGGTCATCTGGCCCGGTGCGCGTGATGCGCTGCGGTGTCTGCGGCCCTACCTCATTATTGCGCTCCCAGCGATTGCCACGCAAATGGCCACGCCAGTCGGGAATTACCTTTTAACGATCGTGATGGCCCCATTCGGCGATGACGCGGTTGCCGCTTGGGCCGTTGTGGGCCGTCTTACCGTTCTGGCATTTGGTGGCATATTTGCGCTTTCGGGTGCCATCGGCGGCATCTTCGGCCAGAATTACGGTGCAGGGTACATGGACAGGGTCCGGTCCACGTATCGCGATGCGCTTGTGTTTTGCCTGATCTATACGCTGGCAATGTGGGGCGTGCTCTTTTCCCTGACACCGTTTGTGGCGGGCCTTTTTGGTCTGGCGGGGCAGGGCGCGGACGTTCTTTATGCCTTCACGTCTATCGGGGTTGGCGGGTTTATTTTTGTAGGTGCTTTGTTTGTGTCGAACGCTGCCTTCAACAATCTGGGTAAACCTGCACGATCAACGCTGTTGAATTGGACGAAAGAAGCTCTTTTGGGGTGGCCTGCCGCCGTCGTGATGGCGGGCGCTTTTGGCGCGTCGGGGGTTATTTACGGACAAGCCGCAGCAAGTGCGCTGGTCGGAACCCTCGCTTGCGTCTGGGGGTGGTTTTATGTCCAAAACTTACAGGCAGACACGCCCGAGCCTCTTGACCTGACTTCACCACGGCCCTACCCGAACCCCGACCGTTACAGGAGACGTTGATGCCGACCTTCACAGCTTTGACAACATTGCCCGGCAAGGACGCCGCTGAAAAGCTCGGGGAGGCGATGGAAAACCTCTTGCCCGAGCCGACCGGCATTGGTGTGTTCGAGGTTGAAGACGGATCAGGGCTTTGGGAAGTGGGTGGTTATTTCACTGAAAGCCCAGATGAGATGGCACTTTTACTGTTGTCGACTGCCATGGGCGCGCAGCCGTTTGTGATCTCGGAATTGCCGGAAACCGACTGGGTTGCTCATGTCCGTCGCGAACTGGCGCCGGTCGCTGCGGGGCGGTTTTTTGTCTACGGCAGCCATGACGCGGATAAAGTCCCTGAGGATTGCGAGCCATTGCTCATTGAAGCGGCGATGGCCTTCGGGACAGGCCATCATGGCACGACGCTAGGTTGTCTGCGCGCGCTGGACCAGTTGGCGGAAGGCGGCTTTGTCGGTGAAAATGTGATCGACATCGGGTGCGGCACTGCGGTTTTGGCGATGGCCGCTGCACGGATTTGGCCTTCAGGCGTTCTGGCAAGCGATATAGATGAGGTTGCCGTGGATGTGGCGCGCAGCAATATCGCCGCAAATGGGCTGGCCGGGCGGGTCACATGCTATGAGGCTGCAGGGTTCGCTCATCCTGAGATTGCACGCGATGCTCCTTTTGATCTGGTGTTCGCTAATATCCTGAAAGGCCCTCTTGTAGCGCTTGCGCCTGACATGGCTGCACATATCAAGCCTGCAGGCTATGCGATTCTTTCCGGGATTTTGAACGAACAGGCCAAAGACGTGCTGGAGGTTTATCTACGCTCTGGCTTCAATCTTGTGAGTCAGGAAAAGATTGTTGACTGGACGACACTAGTTTTGGTCCGGAAGACATAGAAACAGCCGCATTCTCGTCATATTTGAAGATTTTGCCTTGAAATGAACTCATTTGAGCGACATCTTGCCTATTGATCCGGTGGGGGCCTGATCGATGGGAGAGTGGGATGTCTGATACATTCGCTCAATTTGAAAAAAGACTGGAGAGTCTGGAGCGCAGGCACAAAGAGCTTGCAGTCGGGTACGTCGCCAGAATTAACCCCGACGGGCTGATTACAGTAGAGCCCAAGCCGCAAAGCAAGAGCTTGGTCGTTCGTGTTCTCGCGGCTGCTGTATTGGGTGTGATCGCCTTTAAAGTGATAACGCTTTCGATCGTGGGACCCATTGTTTACCAAGGGCGGATTGATGCTCTGGGGTCTGGCACAGCGTTTGAACGTGCAACAGGATGGATCATGCAGGCCGATCCACTGAGCCAACGTCTCGCAACTATGCTGAGCGGGTTCATCGGCTAAGAGATTTGTACCGCGGCTAAGTGCCGTGTAACGAGTGTATTGAAAGTCCCTCCAAGGTTTTCACTGGTAAAAAAACCGCGCTGACATGTTCTGTCGGCGCGGTTTTTCTTTTTGCACTGCACAAGCAGGCGAAGGTCGTTTAGCGGATCAGGTTGCTGTCTGCGACGCTGTCGATGTCTGCGCGGCTCAGGCCGATATCTTCCAGTTCACGGTCCGTCAGATTGGACAGTGAATTGCGTGTGACGCGTGCGTCATTCCAGGCAACGATCGCTGCGACTGCGGAAGAAAAAACTGTATAGAAGCGGCTTGCCGCGTTGGCGGAGCCGTATGTGGTGCGGGTGGTATCAAAAATAGCCATGTTAGCCGTCCTTCTGAATAGATGTGAACCGGTCATGCCGGTGTGTTGTGATGGGCAGATAGGGTGTGTCTAATTTTTCAGCAAGATGAGAAAATGCATGGTGGATATGCATTTTTTGCATGGGTCGCATCGCAGTTAACTGTCGGTAAATAAATGAAAAATCTGACTGAGGTGGGTGTCGCAATTCAACTCTGCGATGACGTTTTCATGCCGGTTTTCGTTGTTTTGATAATTTGGAGCACAAAATACGGAATATTCTAAATGCTTGGCCGATGTTCGCCTTTCGTGCTAATGCGTGGATCAATAGAAAAAATTTTACGGGGCAGAGCTAATGGAGCGGGTAATTGGCATTGATCCGGGGTTGAGAAACCTCGGATGGGGCGTGATTGACGTCGTTGGCAGCCGAATCACACATGTTGCGAATGGCACCTGTATCTCAAAAGGGGATGCACTGTCGGATCGCCTGCTTTCGCTCTACGAGCAACTCAGCGCTGTGCATGTACGCTTTTCTCCGACGTCCGCTGCGGTCGAGCAGACCTTTGTGAACAAAGACGGCGTGGGTACTCTGAAGTTGGGGCAAGCGCGGGGGATCGCCATGCTGGTGCCCGCGCAGGCTGGGCTGAAGGTTGGGGAATATGCACCCAATAAAGTCAAAAAGACAGTGGTTGGCGTCGGACACGCGGATAAAGGTCAGGTTTTGCATATGGTGCAATTGCAGTTACCGGGCGCACAGATTGACGGGCCAGATGCTGCGGATGCTTTGGCGATTGCAATATGCCATGCGCATCATGGTGGCTCTGCAGGATTTGAGGCGGCGTTGCGCCGCGTGCGCGCATGATCGGCAAGATCTCAGGCCGTTTGGAATATCGCGCATTGGATCACATCCTCGTGGATGTGCGTGGCGTCGGCTATCTTGTCTTTTGCTCAGATCGAACAATGGCGACCTTACCCGGTGCGGGAGAAGCAGTTGCACTCTATACCGACCTTGTCGTGCGCGAAGACCTGTTGCAGCTTTACGGCTTCACGACGCTCGTTGAAAAAGAATGGCACAGGTTGCTGACCTCCGTTCAGGGGGTCGGTGCAAAGGCGTCTTTGGCGATCCTCGGGACCTTGGGTGCCGACGGGGTAAGCCGTGCCATTGCGCTGGGGGACTGGAATGCCGTCAAGGCTGCCAAAGGGGTCGGGCCCAAGATCGCCCAACGTGTCGTTCTGGATCTTAAGGACAAAGCGCCCACCGTGATGGCGATGGGCAACGCTACTGCACAGACGCAAGCGGATGACGGGAACGAAGTGATCGAGCCTGTGTCCACACCGCATCCAGCGCCGCAAAAAAGCTCGGCTCAGGCCGAGGCGCTATCGGCGTTGAGTAATCTGGGCTACAGCCCGGGGGATGCGGCGGGCGCTGTGGCGCAAGCTGCAGGTGAAACGCCTGATGCAGATACCGGAACGTTGATTAAGGCTGCATTGAAACTCCTCGCCCCAAAGGGCTAGGCTAAGGTCGCGGAGCAGGAGAAAAGATGAGCGATATAGATCCGACAGTGCGACCGGATGCTTTGCCAGAGGATCAAGATCGCGCGCTGCGTCCACAGCAATTGGATGAGTTTGTCGGTCAGGCGGAGGCGCGCGCGAACTTGCGCGTTTTCATTGCCTCGGCGCGCCAACGTGGTGAAGCCATGGATCACACGCTGTTCCATGGCCCGCCCGGTCTGGGTAAGACAACATTGGCGCAGATCATGGCACGCGAGCTTGGCGTGAACTTTCGTATGACTAGTGGTCCTGTGTTGGCCAAGGCGGGCGATCTGGCGGCGATCCTGACCAATCTTGAACCGCGTGACGTTCTTTTCATTGATGAAATCCACCGGTTGAACCCTGCAGTAGAAGAGGTGCTTTACCCGGCGCTTGAGGATTTTGAGCTTGATCTGGTGATTGGCGAGGGGCCTGCAGCCCGCACGGTTCGCATTGAATTGCAGCCCTTTACGCTGGTAGGAGCGACCACACGCATGGGGCTTTTGACCACGCCGCTGAGAGATCGGTTCGGAATACCCACGCGGTTGCAATTTTACACCGAAGACGAGCTCTTTGTGATCGTTGAACGGAATGCGCGCAAGCTGGGCGCACCGGCGGATGAAGGCGGCGCACGCGAAATTGCGCGGCGTGCGCGGGGGACGCCAAGGATTGCGGGCCGTTTGTTGCGCCGTGTGGTTGATTTTGCCGTTGTCGAAGGTGACGGGCGGGTCAGCCAGGCGTTGGCGGATATGGCGTTGACGCGGCTTGGTGTGGACCATCTGGGTCTGGACGGGGCCGACCGGCGCTACCTGCGATTGATTGCCGAGAATTACGCGGGTGGCCCTGTCGGGATTGAAACCATGAGCGCTGCGCTGTCCGAGAGTCGCGATGCTCTGGAAGAGGTAATCGAGCCGTTCTTGCTGCAACAAGGCCTGATCCAGCGCACGCCGCGCGGACGTATGCTGGCGCAAAAAGGATGGACACATCTGGGGCTGGAGGCGCCCAAGCCGCAAAGTGACCTTTTCAGGTAAAATCGTGAACAGAATGCGTTGGGCATATTTTGGTAGGGACAAAAGAAGCAAATGATGGATGCGCAAGAAGTGGAAGCTTTGTTCACCCGCGCTAGCGGTGAATATGCGTTTGCGCGGTGGGGTCGTCCGATCGCGCCTGTTGTTTTTGGAGTGACGGACGAAACGCTTGCCATTGTCAAAGGGGCGCTAGAGGCGGTGATGACGTTGTCGGGTCACAAGATGGCCGAGACGGATCCCGAGCTTGGCAGCAACATGATGATCTTCTTCTTTAGGGAATGGGACGAGCTGCCCGAGGTGCCGGGGTTGGATGGTTTGATCCAAGGTCTTGATGCTCTTGTGGTACGCCTGAAAAGCATGGAGGCGAACCAGTACCGGGTTTTTCACTTTGATGCGGACGGCGCGATCAAGGCCTGCTTTGTTTTCTTGCGTATGGATGACAACCTCAGCGCGGTTCCCGCTGAGACCCTCGCCCTGAGCCAGATCGTGCAATCCGTACTATTGTGGTCAGACAATGCGTTTAAGGATTGCTCGCCTTTAGCGGTAGCTGGGGAGAAAACAATTCTGCGTCCCGAAATCGCAGAGGTGATCCGCGAGGCTTACGATCCGGTTTTGCCTGCCTTTGCGACCGATGCCAGCCATGCTTTGCGGCTGGCTGCGCGTGTTGGCAGGACGCATTAAGAACGCCTAGAAAGCTTTATCTTAGGAGCTGGTATTGGTTTTGTGCGGTCCCTGTTGCCCGCGTACAGGGTCCGGGCTTTTGTGGCAAACCAGAGCCTGGATGGACTTGGTTTGCCGTTTCTCTACCCGTAGATCAGTTTGCTGCCGGTAGCATCTGGGGCTGCGCTTCATCAGCTTTCTGGTCGATGCGCTGGTTGAACAGCCCCCAGAGGAAGCCCACCGTTATTGTCTGTACACCGAGGGATGCGCATACCACAACGAACGCTGCAGGGCGCGCGATGACGCTGGGGTTCAGATCACCCCATCCGGCATTGGCCCAGAGGACGAATGACCCGATCGTTGCAGCGATTGCTGCCAGCACCAAAGCGCCGCCGAACTGGCAAGCGCGGTCGACGGTGATCTCTTGGGAAACCCGTTCAAAGCGTTTCGACGTCGGTAAGAACCCGAAGCGGACGGAAAACTGGCGCGCCAGACCGTAAAAACAGACAAGCTGAAACCCTACGAGGATCAGCGCACTGGCAAGGATGAGGGCTGCGATGTCAAAAGTCACGCCGGCTATTGTGACTGGGCCACCAATAAGCAAGGCGAAAACCGCCATGCCAAGCGCCAAAAGTGCCATGCCGGGATAGTAGAACAACCAATGTGGTGCAAAGGTAAACAGCAGTTTGAGATGCAGCCAGCCGTCTCTCCAGCTGCGCAGATGCGGCGGGCGCGACCTGCCATCGGGGCTGAGTGTGGTGGGTACTTCGTCGATGCGCAGTCCCGCCAAAGATGCTTTGATGACCATCTCAGAGGCAAATTCCATACCCGGTGTGGCCAGCTTCAGGTTCAGGATCGCTGCGCGCGAGAACCCACGCAGACCGCAGTGGAAGTCACCTACTGGTGTGCGGTAAAATACGCGGCCCAGCGTCGAAAGCACGGGGTTGCCAAGATAGCGGTGCAGCGGCGGCATTGCGTTTTTCTCGATGCCGCCTTTGAAACGGTTGCCCATCACAAGATCCGCGCCATCACGCAGTGACTGCACAAAAGCGTCCAACCTTGAGAAATCATATGAATCGTCGCTGTCGCCCATAATGACGTACCGGCCCTTTGCCGCGTCAATTCCGGCGATGAGAGCAGAACCGTATCCTTTGCGTGGTGCATCGACGACGCGCGCGCCCAATCGGCGTGCAAGAGCCTGGCTACCATCGGTAGAGCCGTTGTCTGAAATCAGTACTTCGCCATCCACGCCGCTGTCGCGCAGGTAGGTCTGTGCCTTGCGGATGCAGACTTCCAATGTCTCTATCTCATTCAGGCAAGGCATCAGGATGGTAAGTTCTGTCATTGCGCCGCTCCTTGTAAAACTGGCAAGAGGCCGCACAGATGCAGACCGTTACAGACGACTTGATCGGTCTTTCGTGGCGGAAATGGGGAAGCATCGCGGCGGTGCGATGACTATTGCCGGAAGTTACGATAATCAGGCGCTAAAGCCACGGATATACCCAGACTTTGCCGCGCTATTGTTCTTTTTTGGTAGGTATTTTAAGACGATTGCAATTAGGGCGGATGGGAACGCGCGTTTTAGGATGAGAGAGACTCCACCAATTCGCCGACTCGCGCCGCATTTGGCGACCGTTGGGATCTTGCTGGCGATCGTGCTGGCACTGATTGGTATTCCGTTTACGAACGTTCCGCCTCACGATCTGATTGTGCTTTCAGACAACGATGCAATTACCCGTTTTGTATCAGTCCGTGACTGGCTGTCAGGCCAGGCATGGTATGATATGACCCTGTATCGGGTCGCGCCGCCTGAGGGTGTTTCGCTGCACTGGTCGCGCTATGTGGATTTGGGGCTTGCCACGATCATCTGGCCTCTTTCGCACTTCGTTCCGATGAAAACAGCAGAAGCGGCCGGGATCGTCATCTGGCCGATACTTTTGCAAATCATGATGATTATCCTATCTGGCAAGGCTGCTGCGCGCCTGTTCGGGCCGATTGCAGGCGGGCTCGCGGCGCTGGCAGTTGTTTTTTGGCCGCTGACCGAAAAGATCTACTTCGGTGAGGGCCGGCTTGATCATCACAACGTTCAGATTTTGCTTTTGCTCGTTGTGATCCTCAGTTTGATCGGTGAAGGGAGCAGTGTCAGGCGTGGTGCTATTGGAGGCGGCGCGGCTGCGTTGTCTTTGGCCGTCGGGCTGGAGGCACTTCTTCCGCTAGGTGTCGCGGGTATTCTGCTCTATCTGCGGATGTGGCGGAACCCGTCGGTCGCAGGGCTGCAGCCAAGCACTTTTGCGCTGTCGATGTTTCTTGGCGGCGTGCTGCTTTTCGTCGGTCAGACCCCCCCGTCCGAATGGATGATTGCCTACTGCGATGAACTCGCCCCCCCGGTGCTTGCACTGACAGGTATTGCCGCAGCCGTAACGGTTACCGCGACTGTGATAGGGCGCCGCACCAAGGCAACGGCATTGCGTAACGCAGTTTTTGCGGTGCTCGCCGTAGCGGGTGGGGTCGCAGTCTTCCCAGTAGTTTCCTACTGCGCATCAGGGCCATACGGAGAGTTGCCGGTTGAACTGCAAGAGATCATTGCGACACGGATCGTTGAAGCACGCCCTGCCTATAGGTTTTTGAAGGACGGCCCGGCCATCTTTTATCAAAGCATCGTGCCGGTATTTTTCACCCTCACGGTCGTCACGGCCATGTGGCTGCGCGCGCGACGCACGGTGCAGTCTGACGATAGGGTGCAGGCGGCGGTGGGTGTTCTATTGGTTTTCGGATGGATTGGACTGGCTGGATCATTTTACCAGATGCGCCTTTTGGTTCTATCGGCACCCGTTATCCCCATTCTCATTGGTTACTTGGTCGCTGTGCTGTATTCTGCCGGTAAATCGTTAGACGCTTCATCCACTGCATCGTTGAAGTTGATTGTGGCGGTCGCCATGACGCTGTTATTCCCCTACCTTTACAAAACTTATCTTGGGCTGGGGGTGTCGGTATCTGCCGAACCCACTGATACTCAAGAGCGGCCTACACAAAATGCCTGTCGCACCCCCGAGATATTGCAATCTCTGGATGTTTTGCCGCCAAGCCGTATTCTGACGTATCTGAACATGGGGCCACCCATTATTTTGCTGACCGATCATTCAGTGCTTGCGGCGCCCTATCACCGGAGTGCGTCTGCTCTTGGCAACGGCATTCTGCCGTTTGAAAAGGATAGAGAGACGTTATTGGCTGCCATCGATAATGGGCGCGCGGAATATCTCGTGCTTTGTCGCGGAACAGGGCCTGTCGACGCCGGTTTCTATGCAACAGAACTGGCGGATGGTGCGCGCGACGAGCGTTTTGTGCCGGTGGAGGGCGCGCATGAGGCTCTGGTCGTGCTCAAGGTAATGCCATGACCGGCTCGAGCGCATTATCAGGCCGTGAGCGCGCAGGTCGACTTGTCCGCTTTCTTGTTGTTGGGGGTGGCTTTAGTTTGGGGTATTCGGTTGTGACTGCAGTGCTGGTTGGCAAGGCCGACGCGCCGCCTTTTATCACATCGGTCGTACTTTATTTGATCTGTATCCCTGCCGCGTTTGCGGTCCAGAAGCGATTTACCTTCCGGTTGTCACGAGCATGGCGCTACGGATTTCTGATCTATGCAGGGACCCAGGTGACCTGTCTGGCTTTGGTTGCGGCAGTGACCACGCGCTTTGTCACTCAGAACATTGCAATTGATACGCTAATATTCTTGGCAACCGCGGGATCAGCCGCGGTGCTCAGTTTTGTTGCCAGTTCGCTTTTTGCCTTCAGGCCGCCGGAGTAAGCCGCGTCACGAAGTGCAGTTTACGACCAAAGATCATGTTGAACGGTGCGGGATAGAGCGGCACATCAGTCTCAAACTTGTCGATGGTCAGACCGGCCGTTTTGAACCAGCCGTCCCACTGTTCCCGAGACGCATAATTGTAAGGAAGAACAACGCCGTGCGGCGCATTTCCAACCCAATCCATAACACGCAGCGTCATATGGTCGATTGCGTTTTCGCTTAGGTGATCCTTGATTATTACTGCCTTGCGCGCAACACGGGCCGCTTCCGAGATAAGGATTTGCGGGTCATCTGTATGGTGCAACACGTCAACGAAGCTGACGACATCCACGCTATTGTCTTCAAACGGTATCGTCTCACCATCAAAGAGCGTCACGGGAATATGCGTGGTTGGACGCTTCATGATGTCGATGCCCTCAACATGCGTTCCGGGCTGTTCACGTGCAATTTTTAGCGCGATCTGACCGTCGCCTGTTCCTACGTCGAGCATGGAACTTCCTGGTGGCACGAGGCGTCCCAGTGCCTCTGTCAGCACGCTCACCCGGCGGTCAAATACCACCCGTGCATGCATGTTGCCCAATACTGCTGTCGCCGTCATCCTGATGCTCCGTTTTTTTCTTTTCGTATCTTTGTTTGTCTGTTCGACCCAATCAGTAGCCGAATATGCTGGAAGAAGAATGGACAATAATTGAGGCGATCTTTTGGCGCGGGTGCGGCGCGATCAGAGAAACTTGGTCGCAGGAGCTTTGCGCGATGTTGGGTTTTTTGGGTCCGCTTTTGCTGCGGCTTTTAGCCCTTACTGATATCGAAATTCCCATATTCCGAATTGCGTTACCGACCAGAGCAGCGCAGTCTTGCACCAGACCCAAAATAGGCGTCGGCGCGTGAACGGCCATTGTGACGCTATTGGCGATTTTGAAAGCGCCGCTGATCGAAAAGGTAGGTATTTCAATTGGTTGATAAAAAAAAGAAGCATTGCTTCCCCGTTCGCGTGTTCTACGAAGACACCGACATGGCTGGTATTGTCTACTACGCCAATTACCTCAGGTATATTGAGCGTGCGCGTAGCGATTGGGTGCGTGAAATCGGTATCAACCAGTTGGAAATGAAAGCGCAGGGTGTGGTGTTCGCCGTGCGTCGTCTAACTGCAGATTACCTGTCGCCTGCACATTTTGACGATGTTTTAGAGGTTCGGACAAAAGTTTCCGCCTTACGTCCCGCTCGAATGGTCATGCATCAGCAGGTTTGCCGCGGCGAGACAGTGCTATTTGAGGCAGAAGTTACGATTGTGTGTATCGGGGCTGACGGGAAACCAGCCCGTTTGCCAGCAAAACTCCGCTCACTGCCTGTTTCCGCGTCCCGGTAACGCCATAGTGATAGCTTTCTGTCTGTTGCTGGGATAAAGTCATCCGTAATAGAGGCCGGATAAATCGGCCCTTGGTGTATTGGGCAAAGAGCAGGCATATGGAAGCAGAAACGCTGGCTGTGGCGCATGAGATCGATTTCTCATTCTTCGGGTTATTCGCGCGCGCTACTTTAATCGTAAAAATTGTGATGATCATGCTGATCGCAGCGTCGTTCTGGGCGTGGTCCGTGATCGTCATAAAACTGATCTTGTACCGCAAGACGAAAGCTGAGGCGGCGGTTTTTGACCGTGCCTTCTGGTCGGGAGAGCCGCTGGACGGTCTCTTTGCCGACGTGGGCCCCGCGCCCTCCGGCGGGGCAGAGAAAATATTCGCTGCGGGCATGGTCGAATGGCAGCGTTCGCATCATGATGATGGCGGTTTGATTGCCGGGGCCACACAACGGATCGACCGGTCTATGGATGTGGCGATTAATAAGGAATCCGAATATCTGAGGGATGGCTTGACCGTTCTGGCGACGATCGGGTCATCAACGCCCTTTATTGGCCTGTTTGGTACGGTGATCGGTATCATGAACGCCTTTATCGAGATCGCAGAGCAGCAGAACACCAACCTTGCAGTTGTGGCCCCCGGTATTGCCGAGGCGCTTCTGGCAACGGGCCTTGGTCTCTTTGCGGCGATCCCTGCGGTGATCTTTTACAACAAGCTTAGTGCGGATGCGGATAAGATACTGGCAGGCTATGAGTTCTTTGCCGACGAATTCGCGACCATCCTAAGCCGTCAGTTGGACGGGTGAGCCATGGGAGCCAACGTTCTTCAGAAGCCGGGTGGTAGCACTAAGCGTCGCCGCCGTACGACGCGCGCGCAACCGATGTCGGAAATCAACGTCACACCCTTTGTTGATGTGATGTTAGTGTTGCTTATCATTTTTATGGTTGCTGCACCTTTGCTCACGGTCGGTGTCCCGGTGGAATTGCCGAAAACCGCCGCAGGGGCGCTGCCGACAGATCAGGAGGAACCGCTGACCGTCACGATCACGGCAGAGGGATCAATCCAGATTCAAACCACAGAGACGGCAGGCAATGAATTGATCCCAAAGCTGCGTGCAATCGCAGCGGAACGCACATCGGACAAAGTGTTTTTACGTGCCGACGGCAGCGTGCCTTACCTGCGCGTGATGGAGGTCATGGGCGCCCTGAATGCTGGCGGCTTTTCGAACATCGGTTTGGTGACTGATATTGGCGGGCCGACGCTTGACGGGCGCGATGCCACCAGCGGAGCGGATCGGTAGGCGCGCCGTGCATACGGGACACTATATCTCTGGTGCGGCGCATTTGGCCTTGTTGGGCTGGATGGCGTTTGGCGATGTTTTCGCCGCAGAGCCTTTGCCGTTTCAGGCAACGGATGTGTCCGTGATATCAAGCGCGCAATTTGATGCGATGATGGCGGCACAAGAGGCACCGGAATCGGCAACAGAGGTCGTGCAACCCGCACCACCAGAGGCCGAGGTAGAGACCCCGCAGCCACCTGTGCCGGATACCGAAACTGAGCTGGTGCAACCTGATCCCGCGATAACGCCCGATGCGGAAACGCCACCCGATGTTTCACAAATCACTCCGCTGCCGCCGCCCGCTGATGTATCGGATCAAGCGCCGGTACTGGATCAGCCTCCAGCTGATATCGCCGTGCTGGTGCCCGAGATCGCCGACACACCTACACCTCAGGCGGCGGAGCGCGTAGCGCCCGAGGCCGTAGCACCGCCCGATCCAGAGGCAACGCCCGATCCGGTAGAGCAAGAGGCCGTGGCCCCTGATGCAGCAGGAGAGACCGTGCAAGAGCCTGCAGAGGCCACAGCACCCGAAGCTGCCGCCACCGAGATTGTGACCGAGGCGGAAAAACCTGCCCGTGCGCCTGAAACTTCGGTCCGGCCGCCCGCGCGCCGGCCTGAGGCTCCGGTACAGACTGCCGAGCCAGCAACTCAAGCGCCCGTGCGCGACACAGCGGTCGACTCTGCCGTGGAAGAAGCGCTTGCGGCGGCCCAGGCTGCGCCGAGTGTCCCGCAAGGTCCGCCCCTGACAGGCGGCGAAAAAGAGGCGCTACGGGTTGCTGTATCCAGTTGCTGGAATGTCGGGTCGCTGTCTACAGACGCCCTCGCTACCACTGTGGTCGTGCAAGTTTCGATGACGCAGGATGGTAAGCCTGTGAATAATTCCATCCGGCTTGCGTCAAGTTCCGGCGGGTCCGAAGCTGCAGCGCGCCAAGCCTTTGAGGCCGCGCGGCGTGCCATTATTCGCTGCGGATCACGCGGGTTTGAATTACCGGTTGAGAAATATGGACAATGGCAAGAGATTGAGATGACATTCAATCCTGAAAGGATGCGGATCAAATGAGGTTTCAGGCAATTTCAAGTGCATTGGCACTGTTGGTCGCGATTGCGTTTGCGGGGATCGTACAGGCACAAAGCAGCGGCCCCTTGCGGATCGAGATCACTGAAGGCGTGATTGAGCCTCTGCCTTTCGCGTTACCGGTGTTCGAGGCGGAAACAACGGATGCTGGTACCTACGCGGGGCAAATCAGTCAGGTGATTTCAGCGGATCTGACGGGCACAGGCCTGTTCCGCGAGATCGCACCTTCAGCCTTTATCTCAAAAGTCAGCAGCTTTTCAGCGCCTGTTCAGTTTGCCGACTGGAAGGCGATTAATGCGCAAGCGTTGATTACCGGTGCCGTGTCGGTGCAGGGCTCGCAAATTAACGTGAAATTTCGCCTCTATGACGTTTTCTCAGGTGCCGAGATGGGCAGTGGGTTGCAGTTTTCGGGCACCACTGAAGGGTGGCGTCGCATGGCTCACAAGGTAGCGGACGCAGTATATAGCCGGATCACAGGCGAAGGTGGCTACTTTGACAGCCGCGTGGTTTATGTCTCGGAAACTGGTGCCAAGAATGCCCGACAAAAACGGCTCGCCATTATGGATTACGACGGCGCAGGCGTGCAATATCTAACGGATAGCAGCTCGATTGTACTGGCACCGCGTTTCTCGCCGGACGGGCAGCAAGTGCTCTACACAAGCTACGAGACAGGTTTCCCCCGTATCTATGTGCTCAATGTCGGAACGGTGCAGCGCCGTGTGTTGGAGAGCCAGGAGGGAACGATGAGTTTTGCGCCCCGTTTTGCACCGAATGGGCAGACCATCATCTATTCACTTAGCCAAGGCGGAAACACAGACATTTATTCGATGAATGTGAACGGAGGCAGCGTGACCCGTCTGACGTCGGCACCTTCAATTGAAACGGCTCCCAGCTTCTCTCCCGATGGGACGCAAATCGTTTTTGAGAGCGACCGCTCGGGTTCGCAACAGCTTTATGTGATGCCCGCACGCGGCGGCGAAGCGCGCCGCATTTCATTTGGTCCCGGGCGCTACGGGACTCCGGTATGGTCCCCGCGCGGTGATCTGGTGGCCTTTACCAAGCAAAACGCGGGTCGCTTCCACATAGGCGTCATGCGTCTTGACGGCTCCGAAGAACGCTTGCTGACCGCGTCGTTCCTTGATGAAGGTCCAACTTGGGCACCCAATGGCCGTGTCATTATGTTTACCCGTGAAACTCAAGGGGAGCAGGGACGCTCAACACTATACTCAGTTGATATAACGGGTCGCAACTTGCGCCCCGTGCGCACGCCCGAAGGCGGATCCGATCCATCGTGGTCGCCGCTGCAACCCTAGACACTTTGCGACTGGCCGTTTCCAATGTATCGTGCATATGGTAGTTTCGGCATAACAAAAAAGAACCCTTTTGAATGGAAGAGGCAAAGAGCATGAAACTAACAACAAAAATCGTTTTTCTGATGGCGGGCATTGCGCTTGCAGCCTGTACCAACCCAGATCGTTTCGGTGCAAATGGCGCCGGTGGTGCAGGGGGGGCTGGCGGCAACGGGGCGTTCGTTGCAGGCAGTGCCACTGATCCCACCTCGACCGCATATTTCAACCAGACCGTTGGGGATCGCGTCCTGTTTGCCGTCGACCAATCGACCATCAGCGAAGAGGGGCGTGTGACGCTTGAAGGGCAGGCGCAGTGGCTCCTGGCCAACACAGATTTCACTGCGGTCATCGAAGGCCACGCAGACGAGCAGGGCACCCGCGAATATAACGTGGCTTTGGGCGCACGCCGCGCCAATGCGGTTCGCGAATATTTGGTGTCTCGTGGTGTGGCCGGCAACCGTCTGCAAACCGTAAGTTTTGGCAAGGAACGCCCGATCGAGATTTGCAGCAACGAAGCATGTTATGCCAAAAACCGTCGTGCCGTGACGGTTCTGGCTGGCGGGCTGTCAGGGTGATCTGATGCGATTTGCCGTTGTATTCGCCGTTTCATTGATCCTGTGGCCTTTGGGCGCTGCCGCACAACAGGACCAGACCCTTGCGGATATACGCCAGGAACTGACTGTCCTCTATGTCGAGATGCAGCGCCTGAAGCGCGAATTGTCGACAACCGGTGCGCCCACAGTTTCAACGGGCGGCAACACGGTGCTTGATCGGCTTGGTGCGATGGAGGCGGAGTTGCAACGGCTCACTTCCAGCACCGAGCAACTGGAGTTCCGCGTGAACCGGATCGTTGAAGATGGCACCAATCGTATTGGCGATCTGGAATTTCGGCTGGTCGAGCTTGAGGGTGGCGATATCGGCGCATTGGGTGAGACGACCACGCTGGGCGGCGATACCGGTGCTCCGGTAACTACCGGAGCGACAGGAACATCTCCTGCAGTGACAACGACGCCCACAGCGTCTGAAACGCAGCTTGCGGTAGGTGAACAGGACGATTTTAAGAATGCGCAGACCGCGCTTTCTGAGGGGCGTTATCAGGATGCGGCGGATCAGTTCGCGGCCTTCTCGCGTAACTATCCAGGTGGCCCGCTTGCAGCTGGTGCTGGTTTGGGTCGCGGTGAGGCGCTGGAGGCCTTGGGCGATACTCGGTCAGCGGCGCGGGCCTATCTGGACAGCTTCAGCTCAGACCCTACCGGATCGGTTGCGGCGCAATCGCTGTTCCGGTTGGGGCGGTCTTTGGGGGCGTTAGGCCAGACAAGCGAAGCTTGTGTCACGCTCTCCGAAGTGGCGATCCGCTTTCCGGGCGACCCCGCAGTTGCCGAAGCAGAGCAAGCCAAACGCGCATTGTCCTGCCCGTAGCGCCGGTGCCCCGCGATCTCGATGCACTGATTGAAGCCTTCTTTCAGACGGAAACGCCGCAACGCCTTGGTGTAGCGGTGTCTGGGGGGAGCGATTCAACTGCGCTATTGATCTTGTTGCACCGATTTTGCATCGCGCACGATATTGAACTTGTATGTGCTACGGTTGACCATGGATTGCGCGCGGAAGCCAAGGCCGAGGCGGCGCACGTTGCCAGACTGTGTGCCGCGCTACAGGTCCCGCACGAAACACTGACTTGGTCGGACTGGAAGGGCAAAGGCAATGTGCAGGCCGCTGCGCGTGAGGCACGCTACCGGTTGCTCGCAGACTGGGCGCAGCGACGTCAGTTGGGTGAGGTAGCACTTGGCCACACCTTGGACGATCAGGCCGAGACGGTTTTAATGCGACTAGCGCGCGGTGCCGGTGTTGACGGGCTTAGCGCAATGGCTAAGCGGCGCACACAGGATGGTGTGACATGGCTACGCCCGCTTCTTGGCGTTGAACGAGACGATTTGCGCCGCTTTCTTAAAGAGGCGCGGGTCGCATGGGTTGACGACCCAACCAATGACGACAGCCGTTTTGACCGTATTAAAATCCGCCAGTCGTGGGATGTTTTAGCGCCTTTGGGTGTAACACCCGCCGCTCTTGCCCAAGTCGCCGAAAACATGAGGACGGCCCGAGAAGCCTTGTCGCTGCAAACAAGAGAAGCCGCTGCGCGCTGTACCAGCCTCAAGGCAGGGGCCGTCCGCATTTCGCAGGTAGATTTCGACGCCTTACCAGATGATATTGCACGCCGTTTGATCCTGTCTGCACTTTCTTGGGTCAATAGCGGGATTTATGCGCCGCGCGGACGGTCTTTGCAGGCGGCGTTGCGCGCGTTGCGGGAAGAAGGCAGTGCGACGGTAGATGGGTGCCATTTGCGGAAGGTCGCGGATGCTATCTGGGTCTTCAGGGAATACAATGCCGTCAAGGATCTTACAGTGCCAGTTGGGGATGCGTGGGACAGCCGGTGGCTTGTTCAAGGTGCTGAAGATATTGGAAATTACCGTGTTTCCGCTCTTGGGGGAACCGGTCTTGCTGCATGCCGGGATTGGCGCGCGACAGACATCCCGCGCGACGTGCTATTGGTAACACCTGCCGTTTGGAATGACCACGAATTGGTGGCGGCTCCGCTTGTTGATGCATCATCAAATTGGCGCGCTCAGTTGACCAAACCCGAGATGTGGTTTCTTTGACGCAGTAATCTTGCATTGAACATGCGCGCGCAGTGTCTATCTTACACTCGTGATGCTATAAGAGTGACGCGCATCACGCGCAGAATTAGGAGACTCCCCTTGGGAAACGCACGTAACATCGCCTTCTGGGTCGTATTATTCCTGTTGATACTGGCACTGTTCAACCTGTTCAGTGGCCCCGGCACAACAATGCAGAGCCGTGAAATCAGCTATTCGGAATTTGTAGAGGCCGTCGAATCCGGCGACGTCAGCAACGTAACACTTGACGGCGAACAAGTTCGGTTCCGTCAGGCAGACGGGACGGATTACGTAACCATCAAACCGACGGACGCGGAAATCACGCAATTATTGATCGCAAACGATGTGGCCGTAAGGGCCGAGCAGCAGCAGCAATCGGGTTTCCAGACCTTCCTGATGTCGCTCTTGCCGTTCCTGTTGCTGATCGGGGTGTGGATTTACTTCATGAACCGGATGCAGGGTGGCGGCAAAGGCGGTGCCATGGGCTTTGGTAAATCAAAGGCCAAGATGCTGACGGAAAAGCATGGCCGTGTGACGTTTGACGACGTCGCGGGTATCGATGAAGCCAAGGAAGAACTGGAAGAGATCGTGGAATTTCTGCGCAACCCGCAGAAATTCAGCCGGTTGGGCGGTAAGATCCCCAAAGGGGCGTTGCTTGAAGGCCCTCCGGGTACCGGTAAAACCCTGCTGGCGCGTGCCATCGCGGGCGAGGCTGGCGTGCCGTTCTTCACCATCTCTGGGTCGGACTTTGTTGAAATGTTCGTCGGTGTAGGCGCGAGCCGCGTTCGTGACATGTTCGAACAGGCCAAGAAAAACGCGCCGTGCATCGTGTTCATCGACGAAATTGATGCTGTAGGCCGTCACCGCGGTGCCGGATATGGCGGCGGCAACGACGAACGCGAGCAGACACTGAACCAGTTGCTGGTCGAAATGGATGGTTTTGAAGCCAACGAAGGTGTTATCATCATCGCGGCGACCAACCGTAAAGACGTACTTGACCCAGCGCTGCTGCGTCCGGGTCGCTTTGACCGTCAGGTCACCGTGGGTAACCCCGATATTAAAGGCCGTGAGAAAATCCTTGGTGTTCACGCACGTAAAACGCCGCTGGGCCCTGACGTCGACCTGCGCATTATTGCGCGGGGCACGCCGGGTTTCTCGGGTGCTGATCTGGCAAACCTTGTGAATGAGGCTGCCTTGGGTGCTGCCCGTGTCGGACGCCGGTTCGTTGCGATGGCCGATTTCGAGAGCGCAAAAGACAAGATCATGATGGGTGCCGAACGACGTTCCATGGTCATGACCGACGCGCAGAAGGAAATGACAGCCTATCACGAGGCAGGTCACGCGCTTGTCGGGATCAAACTGCCGAAGTGTGACCCTGTTTATAAAGCTACGATTATTCCGCGCGGTGGTGCACTGGGCATGGTGATGAGCCTGCCTGAAATGGACCGCCTCAACATGTTCAAAGATGAATGCCACCAGCGTTTGGCCATGACTATGGCGGGTAAGGCGGCGGAAATCTTCAAGTACGGTCCTGAAGCGGTATCCAACGGTCCCGCAGGTGACATCATGCAGGCATCGGGTTTGGCGCGTGCGATGGTGTTGCGCTGGGGCATGTCGGACAAAGTTGGCAACATCGACTATTCCGAAGCTGCCGAAGGCTATCAGGGTAACACTGCCGGGTTCTCGGTATCGGCAAATACCAAAGAGCTGATCGAAGAAGAGGTGCAGACGTTCATTCAGGACGGCTATGACTGGGCGCGCAAGATCATCGTTGAAAACGAAGAAGAGTTTGAGCGTCTCGCACAGGGTCTGCTGGAGTATGAAACGTTGACCGGTGAAGAGATCAAGCGCGTCATGAACGGCGACCCACCCGTGCCGCCCGCAGACGAAGCCGATAAGCCTGACAGTGGTTCCGCACCCGGCAGCGTTATCAGCATTCCAAAAGCGAAAGGTAAGGCTAAGAAAAAGCCACCGTCTGATGACGGGCTCGAGCCTGAACCTTCGACCTGAGGAAATCCCTAAATCGTGTTTGACAGACCCCGCTTCGGCGGGGTCTTTTGCTTTTGAAACTGACTTTGTTCAGACGCAGCCGAAGGGAACAAATCATGCCAGCACTAAAGCCAACCGAATTCGAAGGCACCATTGTGTGGCTTGGCAGGGTTATGGATCAGGACAACGATCTGCGTTCTGAAGTTTTGACCCAAGCGCATTTAGATTTTGACGGAATCGCCGGAGAATTCCACGGCGGTGCGACGCGACCATCTTGTTCGCGGGTCTTGTCACAATATCCCAGAGGCACTGAAATTCGCAATGTGCGGCAGCTATCGGTGGTCTCGCAGGAAGAGCTGGACGAGATTGCGGCCCGCATGGGGTTAGATGCGCTTGATCCACGATGGCTGGGCACTTCAATGGTCATCAAAGGCATCCCGGATTTCACCCGTATTCCGCCATCGTCACGCTTGCAAACAGAGAGTGGCGCCTGTCTAACCGTCGATATGGAGAACCGGCCCTGCATTTTTCCGGGGCGCGAAATCGACAAAGACCATTCCGGTCTGGGGCCAAAGTTCAAACCCGCCGCAAAAGACCGGCGCGGTGTAACAGCTTGGGTCGAGCGGGAAGGCCCCGTCAAGCTGGGCGACAAAGTTGTTCTACATATTCCTGATCAGCGCGTCTGGGCGCATCTTGAAGCCGCCCGAGCGTGACATTCGTTTCCGAAAAGAAACGATTGCAGCCATGACCGCCGCAAGACGCGCTGAAAATGTCGGAAATGCTACTCTCTCAGGACGGTGCACACCTGTATGCAGCGTATAGACAAACGCTCAAGCGGCATTCTCAGGGGAAACCATCATGGCCTATAAAACCGACATCGAAATTGCGCGCGCCGCAAACAAGCTTCCGATCCAGGAAATCGGCGCAAAGCTGGGCATCTCAAGCGATGATCTTTTGCCCTATGGCCACGACAAAGCAAAAGTGTCCCAGTCGTTCATCAACTCTGTGCAAGATCGCAAAGATGGCAAGCTGATCCTTGTAACTGCGATCAACCCGACACCAGCCGGCGAGGGGAAGACCACGACGACTGTAGGCCTCGGGGACGGGCTAAACCACATCGGCAAGAAAGCTGCTGTTTGTATCCGCGAAGCATCTCTAGGCCCGAACTTTGGGATGAAGGGCGGTGCTGCGGGCGGTGGGATGGCGCAAGTTGTGCCGATGGAAGAGATGAACCTGCACTTTACGGGCGACTTCCACGCGATCACCTCAGCGCACAACCTCCTCAGCGCGATGATCGACAACCATATCTATTGGGGCAACGAGCTTGAAATCGACACGCGCCGCGTCGTGTGGCGCCGTGTGGTGGATATGAACGACCGGGCGCTACGCCAGATCACGGCGTCTTTGGGCGGCGTTTCAAACGGCTTTCCGCGCGAAACGGGCTTTGACATCACCGTGGCCTCCGAGGTTATGGCGATCCTGTGTCTCAGCAAGAACCTTCAGGATTTGCAAAAGCGTCTTGGTGATATGATCGTGGCTTACCGCCGTGACCGGTCACCGGTCTATGCACGTGACATCAAAGCCGATGGCGCAATGACGGTCCTGTTAAAGGACGCGATGCAGCCCAACCTTGTGCAGACGCTTGAAAACAACCCGGCCTTTGTACATGGCGGCCCGTTTGCAAATATCGCACACGGCTGTAACTCGGTGATTGCAACGACGACTGCTCTGAAACTGGCGGACTATGTGGTCACCGAAGCAGGCTTTGGTGCGGATCTGGGGGCCGAAAAGTTCCTGAACATCAAATGCCGCAAAGCCGGGCTTGCGCCTTCGTGTGTTGTGATTGTTGCAACTGTGCGCGCGATGAAAATGAACGGCGGCGTGGCTAAGGCGGACTTGGGTGCGGAAAACGTGGACGCGGTTAAGAAAGGCTGCCCCAACCTTGGCCGTCACATTGAAAACGTCAAATCCTTTGGCGTGCCGGTGGTCGTCGCGATCAACCATTTTGTCACCGATACCGACGCCGAAGTGCAGGCGGTTAAGGACTATGTGTCCGAAAATGGATCTGAGGCGATCTTGTCGCGGCATTGGGAACTTGGTTCCGAAGGCTCTGCTGCTCTTGCGACCCGCGTGGCGGAAATTGCAGATGCGGATATTGCGAACTTTGCGCCGATATACTCTGACGATATGAGCTTGTTTGATAAGATCGACACCATCGCCAAGCGGATATACCGCGCGGACGAGGTGTTGATGGATCAAAAGCTGCGCAACCAGCTCAAAGACTGGGAAGCGCAAGGGTACGGGAACCTGCCCGTCTGTATGGCGAAAACACAGTACAGCTTTACGACAGATCCCGATCGACGCGGTGCGCCTACCGGTTTCTCTGTCCCGGTGCGCGAAGTACGTCTGAGTGCAGGTGCCGGTTTTGTCGTGGCGATTTGTGGGGAAATCATGACGATGCCGGGGCTGCCGCGTGTGCCCTCGGCCGAAGCAATTAGACTTAATGCGGATGGTGATGTGGAAGGCTTGTTCTGATCCAATCTTAAGCATGTGCGGAGCGGTAATTCACCTTGCCCTCTGCGCTAGCAGGTCGCAAGTATGCGCCATGATCCACGAAAGGATACCTACATGACCAGAATACTTTCCCTGCTGGTAGCATTGATAGTAACAGGCCCTCTGGCCGCAGAAGACCGTTACGTTGGTTACTACTATCCCGAGATCACAACAGAGGAGACCTTTGACCGTTTGGTGCGCGACAGCCAAGGCGCCGGCAAGGCGGTCAGGATCGACTTTGTGAATGTGTTGACAAGTGCGCAGCTTGAAGCACCAGAAAGCCCGCGCTTTGTGTTCTTCACCAAGGGGGAAGACGCATCAACCCTGATTGTGGTAGCGCTTGATGATGACGTGTTTGCCACCTTGTACCGCGCGCGTGCGATCATGGCGCAGCTTACGGTTAGTGTGCGGCAGGGCGGGTTCTTTCGGCAGGAAGAATTGCAATACGTGGCGACCTTTTATGACCTTTTACAGTTGATGCAGTTTGATGAACTTATTATCAGCAACGGTCGTGATATGGCGCATCGTGTGAATTTTGTAAGATAAAAGAAAGACATAGCATGACAGCAACGCTCATTGATGGAAAAGCCTTTGCCGGGCGCGTGCGCGGGCAAGTCGCCGACCATGTGGCCCGTCTGAAAGAAGAGCACGGCATCGTGCCCGGGCTTGCAGTCGTGCTGGTTGGCGAAGACCCTGCAAGTCAGGTTTATGTTCGCTCCAAAGGCAAACAGACAGTGGAAGTGGGCATGAAATCTGTTGAGCACAAGCTTGACGTGAACACGTCCAAATCTGACCTTCTGGCCATTGTTGAAAAACTGAACAATGATCCGGAAATCCACGGTATTCTGGTGCAGTTGCCTCTGCCGGATCATCTGGATGAAGATCTGGTTATCAATTCTATCGATCCAGCCAAGGACGTCGACGGATTTCATATTTCTAACGTGGGCCTCTTGGGCACCGGTCAGAAAAGCATGGTGCCCTGCACGCCGCTAGGATGTTTGATGATGCTGCGCGATCATCACGGATCTTTGTCCGGCATGGATGCGGTTATCATTGGGCGTTCGAACATCGTCGGTAAACCTATGGCGCAGTTGTTGCTGGGGGATAGCTGCACGGTAACGATTGCACACAGCCGCACCAAAGATCTGCCCGAAGTTGTGCGCCGCGCCGACATTGTCGTAGCTGCCGTCGGACGCCCTGAGATGGTGCCGGGCGACTGGATCAAACCGGGGGCGACTGTGATCGATGTGGGCATCAACCGTTTGGATGCACCGGAAAAAGGCGAAGGCAAGACCCGGTTGGTGGGCGACGTGGACTTTGAAAGCTGTGCTGCGGTTGCCGGCGCAATTACACCCGTACCGGGAGGGGTGGGGCCGATGACGATTGCCTGTCTCCTGGCGAACACGGTAACGGCCTGTTGCCGAGCCAACGGCCTGCCCGAACCCGAAGGGCTGACGGCTTAGCGCCCGACCGGCACCATCGTACCTTGCAAAACGGCGATCAATACTTCGTCCATGCCTGAGACGGCATAAACGTCTGACGCAACCACGACCAACCGGCGGCCGGGTTTTATAATCCGGCCCTTCGCGATCAGATATTCGCCGCGCGCTGGCGCCAGCAGGTTAATCTTTATTTCTGCGGTGACGACCTCGTTCTCTAATGGCAGCGTAGTAAGTGCTGCATATCCCGCAGAACTATCGCCGATTGAAAACGTCAAGCCCGCGTGACCGAACCCCTGCTGTTGAAGGCTGCCTGGAAGGATAGGCGCTTTGATGTGCACCGAGCCTTCGGCGATATGGGCAAGCTGTGCGCCTAAGGTCGCCATCATGCTTTGGGCGGCAAAACTGCTCTTGATCCGTTCGAGCACTGCTTTTTCCATGATCTATCCTACCGTGGCATTGGCACACAGGTAGGCACGGGACCGGTCAGAATGGCAAGCGCATTTGGCTGCATCAACGTGTTGAGCACTACGGACTGCGTGCAAAGCCCACCCGTGTAGGTGCCGTAGGCAGGCAGAATCAACCGCGCATTGTCATAAACAAAGGCAGGGCGTGAAATCATCCGCCCACGAGTTTGAAGCCGGGCTTTCGGGTGGTAGTGGCCGGATATTTCACCAGTCGCATCAGGGTTGGCAATATGACGGAACACGAGGGTTCCTACGGACAGGTGCTTTAGGTGTTCACCGCCAAACTCAACGGGGCCGGGGTCATGGTTGCCCTCGATCCAGATCCAGCACCGTCCGGTTTGTAGCCGTGTTATCCACATACGCTCTTGTTCGTTCAAGGTGTGTGCCGCGCTGAGATCATCAAAACTGTCGCCGAGACACACAACCGTTTGTGCATCGGTTGCCGCCAGATCGTGGCCGAGACGATCAAGTGTATCTTGGCTCTCGTAAGGGGGTAGCTGCTGCCCTGCGCGACGGGCAATGCGGTCGGATTTACCTAAATGGAGGTCTGACACACACAACAGGGCCTTGTCCGGCCACCAGAGTGCGCCAGAGGGGAGTGCTCTTAAAGCTATCTCGTTAAAGGTAAACTCAAGATAGTTCATGGTTTGTTCATTGCGCATCAAGGTAGCATTGGCAAGGGTTTACCATCCCACGCGCCATTTCGGGGTATTGCTTGGCGGGGGCGTGATTTGCGCAAGTCCTGCGCTTTCCATCAGTCGCGCAGCTTCTTCGGCCAGTAATTTTTCCTCTGCCGCACCTTTCACAGGCACGCGCCCCATCTCAAGGAACATTGGCGCGGATAGGGGGCTGACACGGTTCAGTTTCAGATGGTCAATGCGCCCTTCGATCCGCGCGGCCATCTCGCGGATACGGCCAAAATCAACCAGCCCCCGCAATGCTTCTTCACGGGTTATCTGCATCAGTAGGTGATCGGGTTCATACTTGTGCAACGTGTCATAGAGGATGTCTGAACTGAAGGTCGCCTGCCGCCCCGACTTGCGCGATTGCGGAGTATTGCGGTGGATCAGGCCAGCGATCGTGGCGCTAGCGCGGAAGGTCCGTTTCATCACCGCATTGCCAGCCAACCATGTCTCGAGCCCGTCTTCAAGAGCAGCCAGATCGAATAGGGGTGCTGCATCCTCAAGCGGATCAAGACCCCAGATCAGGGTGGCGTAGTCGGTGGCGACAAAACCCAACGGGTTGAGCCCCAATTCCTCCATCCTTTTGGTGAGCAAGAGACCAAGCGTTTGTTGTCCATTGCGACCGGCAAAGCCGTAGATCACGGTTTGCGCGCGCCCGTCATGGGGAAAGCTTTCAATCAGCAGCCGACCGGGTTTGGGCAGTTGGCTATACTTGCGTTGCAGCCCCAGCCATTCAGCCGTATGGGTGGGCAGATCAGGCCAGCTGTCTTTCTGAAAAATGTCGATCACGCGGGCGCTAAGCTGTGTTGAGGTTGCGAACTTGGTACCAAGGAACGTTGCGACCTTAGGTTTTTTGGCAGCATTCCGGCTAACCTCGACCGTCATCTCGCGTAGGCCTTCATAGCGTACGATCTGGCCACCGATCAAAAAGGTATCACCGGGGGTCAGGGTTGCTGCAAACCCTTCTTCGATCTCGCCCAGCGGTTTGCCGCCGCGTGCGCGTTGCAGCCGTACTTTCAGCGTGTCGGTGTCCTGAATGGTGCCGATGTTCATGCGGATTTTCTGAGCGGCGCGCGGGTCACGCAGCTGCCATGTGCCGTCAGCGTTCCGGATCAATCGTTGCCATTGGTCATACGCGCGCAATGCGTATCCGCCAGTGGCACAGAACGTCAGGCAGCCGTCAAACGCCTCTCGGGTCAGGTCAGCATAAGCCCCGACGGTGCACACCTCGGCATAAAGCGCCTCAGCGTCAAAAGGCCCCGCGCAAGCAGTAATGAGAATATGTTGACACAAAACATCGCGTGGGCCTGCGCCACGCGGATCACCGTCAAGGGTGCCCTCTCGCACTGCGTCAAGTGCGGCGTGGCATTCGACAACTTCAAACCGGTTTGCGGGGACCAGCAAAGCCTTGGACGGCGCGTTATACCGGTGATTGGCGCGTCCGATCCGTTGTACAAGTCGTTTGACGTTCTTGGGTGCACCGATTTGAATGACCAGGTCGACGTCGCCCCAATCAATTCCGAGATCAAGACTGCCGGTGCACACAATGGCGCGCAGATCGCCCCGCACCATCGCCGCTTCGACTTTTTCGCGCTGCTGACGGTCGAGTGACCCGTGGTGAATGCCGATGGGCAAGCTGTCGCTATTGGCAAGCCATAGATTATGAAAGAAAATTTCCGCCTGTGCGCGGGTATTGTGGAAAATCAATGTCGTGTTGTGTGCCTTTACCTGCTCCAGCACAGCAGGGATTGCGTAAGCTGCGTTACCGCCGGACCACGGCGGCGGCTCGTCCGTGGACAGCATTGAAATGTCGGGCGCGGGACCGGGATCAGCCAGCAGAATAGTGCAGGGGTCAGGGTGGCGCGCCATTTGGCGGGCTATTGCATCTGGGTCCTCGACGGTGGCTGATAGGCCTACGCGTTTCAGATCTGGGCATAGCCGGTCAAGCCTGCCAAGCGCCAACATCAACTGATCGCCTCGTTTGGACTCCGCCAAGGCATGGATTTCGTCGATTACAACGCGCTTGAGGCCTTTGAACATGCGTGGGGCATCTTCGTAACTGGTGAGCAGTGCAAGGCTTTCGGGCGTGGTCAGCAGAATATGCGGCGGGTCGGCGCGCTGGCGCTTTTTGCGCGTGGCAGAGGTGTCGCCAGTGCGGTCTTCGATGCGGATGGGCAGATCCATTTCGGTCACAGGCGTTGTGAGATTGCGTTTGATATCCGCCGCAAGGGCCTTCAAAGGAGAGATGTAGAGAGTGTGTAACCCGTTGTGTTGTCCCTTTGACAAATCAACCAGTGTCGGCAAAAAACCGGCAAGTGTCTTGCCTCCGCCCGTTGGGGCGATGAGCAGTAAAGCGGGCGCATCAGATAGGTCCAGCATCTGCTGCTGATGCGGATGGATAGACCAGCCTTTGGCGGTGAACCAGTCGTAAAATATTGGAGGCAAAGCACGCATGAGTCGGAGTGTAGCTCGCTTGCGGCCAGGTACCAGTGGGGGCTTGACCCGGCGCTTGCAAAACAGGTGAAGTTCCCGACACAGATCACTGTTTCGCCCACAGGTCAGCCCGGGATTTTGAGCCAACACTATATTGGGTATCTGTCAACGGGCCCCAAGTGGGGACCTTGTTTTAAAGGCGCAAATCTGTTGTCTCTTTAAAACGGTTGGGAGCTGGATAGGATGCACTTGGCTTCACACCGAATAACGTAGGTATCAAAATGCATTGATGCGGGGGACTTGTGTCTTTGATTGCGTCAGAAGCCCACTCTGTATCTGACCGCAATCGTTTCGCTGCCTGGGTTTCGCCTTTCCAAACCCCCGTTCGACTTGTGATCGATCGCTAGTGAAAAGCTACGCTTGCTATCTAGTTGATAGCCGAAACCAACGAGTGATCTGAACTGACATCACTACCCAAATCAGACCCGTTGCTGCCTTTGTCGTAGTAGCCGGGCATTAAGCTGCCTTCGACCTACCATGGTCCGCCACCGGGCGACCAAATCGCAGCCAAGCCCGCGCCAACAAAAATATCTCCGTCGCCGTCAAAGTGTCCTGCAGCGGCGATATTAAAAGAAATTGATTTTACTCATAAAACGGGTTCGCGTGATATTCCAACCCAAGCGTTATTGCTTCTGTGCCTGTCCTGTCGGAAACATCATCCACGCCAATTCCAACGAGAAGGTCTCCTGCACTGGTAGGAGATGCCATAAACAAGAAAGCCATCACGAATACGAAACGTTCCATTACCCGAAGGTGGCATGTGAAATGATGTGTGGTCAAGCTTTAAAAGTCGATCATAAAGGCATGAAAAAAATGAGTAATACTGTTTTTCATGTGCGCAAAAACGAGTGTTTGGTTCACGCAACGAGCGCGCATTAATTACACAACCTAGCTGTCCACAGAATATCGCGCGCCCGTTTGAATGGGCGCGCGATATGTTTACTTAACGATCGTTTCATCCTTGACGAACATGTTCGCCCATGCGCGGTCCAAAAGGTCTGGACGCATTTGATAGGGAATGCCTTCGAATTCACAGATAGAGATCATCTGGTCGATCAGGAAAATCGGCTGGTAGTTGGCGTAGATGTTTTCGATCTCGGGGTATCTGACCTTCAAGAGGTGAACAAGCGTGGCCTCATCCAGTGGCATGCCGCGTTTCTTGGCCACCATCGCGAAGATTTTCAGGAAGTTCTCTTGGTTTGGGCCATCAATTTTGATCTTGAAGAAAATCCGGCGCAAGGCCGCTTGGTCAAAGATTTCGTTCGGGTGGAAGTTGGTCGAAAAGATAACCAGCGTATCGAAAGGAACCTCAAATTTTTCACCTGATTGCAGAGCGAGGATATCCTTTCCCTCTTCAAGTGGAACAATCCAGCGGTTGACGAGCGCCTGCGGTGGTTCGGCCTGACGGCCAAGGTCGTCGACGATAAAGATGCCGCCGGTGGATTTCAGCTGCAGCGGCGCCTGATACGTCCGTGCAGTAGGGTTATAGACCAGATCGAGCATATCCAGGGACAATTCACCACCGGTGATCACGGTTGGGCGTTCGCATTTCACATAGCGTTTGTCGAAACGTGTTGTGCGACGTAGGGCGTTCGGATCATCTGCTTCTTCCTCTACCGCAGCGTGGACGATAGGGTCGTAGACCGTGATGACCTGACCCGCGTATTCGATAGCGCGCGGCACATAGACACTATCGCCCAAAGCGTCACGAATACCGTTTGAGATCGACGATTTACCGTTGCCGGGAGGACCGTACATTAGGATTGAGCGCCCGGCAGAGACGGCGGGGCCGAGTTGGTCCAACAGCATATCCGGCAGAACCAGATGCCCCATTGCGCCAGTGAGCTGGTCACGTGTGACCTGAATGTTGCGAATGGACTGGCGTTTCACCTGTTCGCGATAGACTTCAAGGGGCACGGGCATCGGGCCGAAATATTCTGACTGCGCCAGAGCGTCGAGCGCGCGCGCTTTGCCCTGTTCGGTCAGCTGATAGCCCATTTCGTTGCCGTTGTTGGCGTTCAAAGTACCGGTTGCCTCGACAAGGCGTTGGGTGCGCGCGAGGTCTACAAGTTCTTGTGTGACCGGAATAGGGAGGCAGACGGCCTCGCTCAGCTGGGTCACCATGTCCACGTTCTTGCGGAACATGGTTTTCAGGATGATATCTCGCATCATAACTGTAGAGAGTTTCATGTCCGCCAGTGTCCGCGGTGCGGGAGGGGACATGACGTCTGAAGCTTGCATATTCATTGGTATGCCTTTTCGTGTTGCTCGATTCAAAATGCGCCTAAGGCGCTTCAGTCGAACAATAGAAAAGGACTATGGCGTAATTCAGGCGCCATTAAGGGCACCAAGGCACAGATAGAGGGCAAGGGTGGGGCCAAGGGCAAGCCCCAATGGAAACCTTTTGCCCTGGTGCCAGCTTTCCCAATCCGGTGCAATTGCACGCAACGGGCTCGCACGAACGGCGCGGTGCGTGATGACTGCGGCCAGAGTGACCGCACCCAACGCCATCAGCACAAGGATTGCATCCGCCGGGGCCACGAAAGGGGCCGCAAAGGCCAGAAATTTGGCGTCTCCTGCACCCATGGTACTGGCAGCATTCAAGACCATGCCAATCACAAGAACCACCGCAAAGGACACAAAACCCCACGCGTATTGTATTTGGTCGGGCAACACAAAAGGACCCACAAAAACGTAGACGGTCCCCATTGCGAGGACCGCCTTATTCGTAATCTTCATAAACGCAAGGTCAGTGTAGGCCACATAAAAACAGATGGGGACCACGAACGGAATGAACCATAACGCTGCAAAAGCCGAGATTGCCATCAACTATCAACCGGATTGATTAAGAGCTTCCAGCGCTCGAACGGCGGCCTCAAAGTGCTGTGGATGGGTTTCAATCGCGTCGTGCAGCAAGCTCTTGCCAGTAGAAACATCGCCTTGCTTGATCGCAGACAGCGCCATTGTGTGCAAAAGCTGCGCGCGTTCGGTCTGATCCATCGGAACAACTGGCAGTGTATAGCGACGCTGTGCTGCACGGGCTAGAACAAGGTTGTTTTTCGCGGTGAACAGCGTGGTATCTTGCTTGATCGCCTCACCAAAGAGTTGCTCGGCGCCTTTGTAGTCACCGCGCGACAGTTTGGAATAACCCCAGTTGTTGAAAACACTTGCCGACTTTGTCGTCAGACCAACCGCGATCTCGTAAAAGCTATCAGCTTTCTGCCACTCCTTGTTGGCGTCAGCCACCATCGCTTCGAGCTTGTAGCGCTCAAATGTCTCATAGGTTGGGGGGACCTTGTCGAGCACTGTTTCTGCGGTTGCCCAATCACCGCTGCGGATCAGCGAATCTGCGTAGGCTACGTTGTCGCCTGGTCCTGAATTGGGCAGCTCTACAACAGCTTTCCATGCAACCGCCGCTTCCGTGAAACGTCGTGCCCTCACATAAGAGCTTGCCAGCCCGCGACGCAGATCGATACGCGTGGGGTCTGACTTAAGTGTGCGCTGGAAATAGCTTATTGCTTCGTTCGGATCGGCTACTGTCAGCATGACATCTGACAAATCGGATTCATCGACAACGTTGACGTCCTGGAACGCGCGTTCCACAGTTTCCTCGTCCGATGGATCCTGAGCACAGCCAGACACCAGAACGGCGCCTGCGATGCAAGCTGAAATGATATAGGGGTGGCGCATGTTTTGCGTCCTTTTACTGCTCTTGCCTCTTTACGGTGTCGGGCGGATCACAAAATCGCTGCTCCCGCGGCGCACCAGCTTATAGTCGCTTTTTTCTTGTTGTTCTGTTGTAACAGAATTTTCAGATTTTGCGAGTGCTAAGCGTAAATTGTCACGGATTGCGATGTTTTCGCCATTGCTCAGCGCAAAGCCCCGTTCGAAATAGGCAACCGCTTCGCCGGTCCGACCTTTTTCCATCAGTAAAACGGCGTAATTGTTGTAATCAACGGGCTGGGCGTCTGGCAGTTCTACAGCACGCTCCAGCAGTTTTTCTGCCTCACCCAATCGCCCCAAGCCAAGATTTGCCGTGCCCAGACCGGACAGGATTTCAGCGTCAAGCGTGCCTCTCTCCAGGGCCGCGCGGTTGAACGATCTGATCGCCAGTTCATATTCACCTGCTGAGATCAAGCGGTGACCCACTTCGATATTTGAAGCCCCCTCTGCGTCGGCCAGTGCTTCCAGGTCGATACCGGGTGCCATAACCTGTTCTTCAGGCGCGGAAAGGCCGCCTGTGCTGTCACAAGCGGCCAATCCGGTTAAGGCTATTGCAAAAATGGTGAGCCACGTAGCTCGCCGATTTGCCTGCATTACTGTCCTCCGATGCCCATCTCGCCCAATGCGGAAATGCCGTGGACCGAAGGGCCGACGAGAATAATCAACAACGGCGGAACGGTCAGCATCATTGTGGCGAGCGTCATCTTGGTTGGCAACTTGTTTGCGGCCTCTTCTGCGCGCATTACCCGTTTATCTCGCATTTCTCCCGCATAAACCCGTAGGGCTTCTGCGATTGAAGTACCAAATTGGGCCGATTGGTTCAGAACAGTCACGAAAGAGGACACGTCTTGTACGCCGCAGCGTGTTCCGAAATCGTTCAGGACAGTTGATTTGTCTTTACCCGCCTTCATCTCGTAGGCGACAACATCAAATTCCTGCGCCAATGCGGGGTAGGAGGCATGAAGCTCTTTACCGACGCGGATGATACACTGGTCCAGAGACTGGCCGGCTTCTACGCAGACCAGCATCATGTCAAGACTGTCGGGAAAACCGGCTGTGATCTCTTCTTTACGCGTGTCGATCCGACGTTTTATCCAGTAGCTTGGCAGGTAGTATCCGATGGCTCCCGGGACGATGGTGTAAATCATCATTTTCTGTGTGGTGAACCCTTCGCCGCCGCCCAGAATGTTGAGATAAACAAACGCCAGCAGCAGCCCCAGGATGCCCAATGTAAACTGTGCAAAGTGGAAAAAACGTACGGCGTCCTGGCTTTGATACCCGGCCTGGCGCAGTTCCAGCTGTCGTTTACTAAGTTCTGCTACGTCTTTTGGTTCAAGAAAAGAGGCGAATTTTTCCAACTTTTCGTTGCGACCGCCTTGGCGCAGGCGCCGTTCCGGCTTGCTGTCTTCGGGGGCATTGATTTGCTTTTTCAGCTTGGCCATTGGGTCTTCGGGCTGAGAAAGCATCATCGAGATGGTCAGGGCCACCATTATGACGCCGATTGTACCCAGAACAATGATCGGACCAAGCGGGCCGAGGTATTCGACAACTATATTGTTGATATTGGTTAGAAATTCCATGGGTGCGGCTCCTTACACCTTGATGTCGGTCAGGATGCGCATGACCAGAAGGTTGAGCGCCAGAAAGATACCAACAAGAAAACATGCCGGGATAAAGTACGCATGGTCGCGGACTTCGTCATAGTAGTGCGGATCGCCAACGTTGATGACCACAAGTGCGAGGAGCGGGAAGGCCGACAGGAACTTGCCTGACCATTTCGCTTCTGCAGTAATCGCTTTTACACGGCGGAACAGACGGAAACGGGCGCGGATCACCTTTGCAAGACCGGCAAGGATCTCGGCAAGGTTACCACCCGACGTCTGCTGGATGTTCACGGCAACTGCGAGGAAGCGCAAATCCTGCATGTCCAGACGTTCGGCCATTTCTTTCAACGCATCACCAACATCGCGGCCGTAGGCGGATTCGTCAGCGATGATGCCCATTTCTGACCCCAGAGGATCCTGAACCTCTTTTGAAACGATCTGCACCGCAGAGGTAAACGGGTGTCCCACGCGCAACGATCGGACCATCAGTTCGACCGCATCCGGCAATTGCTCTTCAATCATAGCCGTGCGTTTGTTCGCTTTGCTGGATACCCAGAAATACACCGCACCGACACCGATGCCGATCGACATCATAACGCGAACAGGCAGCGAAGAAGCCGTGCCAACGGTCAGACCCATAAACGCCACAACGGCCAGCACGCCCATAATCATGATCAACTGGCGCGGTGTGAAGGCGATTGCCGCTTTCTGCGCTTTTTCACCCAACAACGAATAAAGCGGGATAGAGCGTGATTTCATGTGTTGCTGCATTTCCTTGCGCAGCTTCTCCAGCACTTCTTCGCGGCCGGTACCTTTATCAAGCATTTCAAGCCGGCGGTTGACGCGGCTGTTCAGGCTGATGGATTTGCCAAACGTGACGAGGTAAAGCCCTTCGACGAGCACAAGTACGCCCACGAAGATCAAGCCGTAAATAATTGGTTCTGCACTCATATCAGATGATCCTTATTGGGCCGCGATGGGCTCGTAAATTGAAGGTGGCAAATCGTAACCCCACAAGCGGAAACGTTCTGCATAGGCTGAACGTACGCCAGTGGCGGTAAAGTGACCGATAATCTTGTTGTCGGGTGTCAGGCCGACGCGCTGGTAGCGGAAGATCTCCTGCATGGAGATAACCTCGCCTTCCATGCCGGTTATTTCGGTGATGGAGGTCATGCGGCGCGAGCCATCTTGCAAACGCGACGCTTGAACGATCAGGTTTACAGCCGATGAAATCTGGCTGCGGACCGCTTTCAGGGGCATCTCGATACCCGCCATCGCAATCATATTCTCAAGACGGCTGATACCATCCCGCGCAGAGTTGGCGTGGATTGTCGTCATAGAACCGTCGTGGCCGGTGTTCATGGCCTGAAGCATGTCGATAACTTCTTCGCCGCGGGTCTCCCCGACGATGATCCGGTCCGGACGCATCCGCAACGCGTTTTTCAGACAGTCGCGGGGAGAAACCTCGCCTTTGCCTTCCACGTTGGGCGGGCGGCTTTCCATTCGGCCTACGTGGGTTTGTTGCAGCTGAAGTTCCGCCGTGTCTTCGATGGTCAGGATGCGTTCGTCGTTGTCGATAAAGCTCGACAATGCGTTCAACGTAGTCGTTTTACCCGAACCGGTACCGCCGGACACAATAATATTCAGTCGTGTCGCAACAGCGGCTTGCAGATAGGCTGCCATCTCTTCAGTGAAAGCGCCAAAAGCCACAAGGTCATCGATGCCCAGCTTGTCTTTTTTGAACTTACGAATGGAAACGAGCGATCCATCGACCGCAACCGGTGGCACCATCGCGTTAAAGCGTGAGCCGTCTTTGAGGCGGGCGTCCACATAGGGGTTACTTTCATCAACACGACGGCCAACGGCGGAAACGATCTTGTCGATGATCCGTAGAAGGTGCCGTTCGTCTTTGAAGGTAATGTCAGACAGCTCAAGGTTGCCGTCACGTTCCACGAAAATTTGTTGCGGTCCGTTAACCAGAATATCGTTGACTGTGTCATCTTTCAGCAAGGTTTCAAGCGGCCCAAGCCCTGTCACCTCGTCATAGAGCTCGGACGTCAGTGTCTGACGGTCTTCCCTGTTCAAAACAATGCTTTGGGCCTGTAAATGCTCACTTGCGATCGCACTGATTTCCTGTCGCAAATCCTGTTCGGTGGCATGCTCGAGTGCCGAGAGGTTCAGGTTGTCGAGCAGGACGCGGTGCAGATCAAGCTTGATCTCGCCCATGCGTTCCTTGCGCTTTCGTTCCTTGTCGATCGGGGTGACTTGCGCCGGCGTTGCCGGAGCAGCCTTACGCATGGATGTCTTTACCGGCGCTGTCTCGGGCGCTGCTTTGGGTGCCGCTTTGTCTGTTGGGGCGTCCAACGCGGCTGGCATGGCCGTTTTGTCTTTTTTGTACTTAGAGAACATGCGTGGTTTCCTTTGAGGATCAGGCTGCTTTGACGGACTCGTCGCCCAGTTCAAGAATAGAGAGTGCTAGTTTCGCGATTTCACGACGCAGCGGGTTTTTCGCTGCGGACGTCGCAAGCGGTACTCCGTGGTCGGCGCCCTGCGTGACAGGCTTGCCACCATCGGGCATTTGAAGGTCAATCGAGATGCCAAGACCTTCGGCCATCCGTTTGATCCGGCTCTTGCCTGAAAGATCTGTGAACTTGGGCGCGCGGTTCATCACGTAGCGCATTTTCTCCAGGGGTAATTCTTCGGCTTGCAGCGCCCGTTTGAAGCGTAGAGTGTTCTGTGCGCAACGCAGGTCTAATTCAATCGTGGCAAAGTAAACGTGCGCCGCATTCAGCACCGCTTCGCTCCAACTTACCAACGTTGATGGCATGTCGATCACCACATAGTCAAAATGACGACGCGCCATGGTGAGCAAGCGGTTTATGTCGTCTGAACTGACCAGATCGAGAGGTAGCATTTCAGCGGGAGCGGTCAGAACCTGCAGCTTGTCTTCGAATGTGACCAGTGACTGACCGAAGGTTTCGTCATCCATGCTTTCCGTATCTGTTAGCATGTCGTAGACGACTTCGCGTCGTGGCAAATCGAGATAGGTCGCAACCGAGCCGTACTGAAGATCAAAGTCGAGGATGCAGACACTTGGCCCGTCTTTCTTCTGGCATGTGGCGAGTTCCCACGCGAGGTTAACCGCAAGTGTTGTGGCCCCGGTTCCGCCAGCCAGTCCGTGCACAACAATAACCGCGCCTTCTTTTTGGGTGCCGGCTTGCAATTGTGGTGTGTCCGCAGCTGCTTGAGCTACCTGTTCAGCGGTACGAATGCGTTCGATTGCTTCCGCCAACTCGTTTTCCGGAAGCGGGTAGGGGACAAACTCATCCGCGCCCTGCCGCAACAAAGAATGCAATGATGCTGGGGTTACATCTTCGGCGATCAAGATCACTTTGATATTGCGCGACTTGGCCTGAGCAATGATTTCACCCATCAGCACAAGGTTATCTTCGTCCGTTTCATCCATCGCAAGTGCAATGAATTCCAAAGCGTTTGCTTCGGGTTGTCCAAAGAAGGCTAATGCTTCTGCAAAACCGAGATCTCCCCAGTTTTCACCGAGCGCAAGTTCCATGTCTTCAATCAGCAGATCGAAATTTTGTACGTCGCGACTGACGGTGCAGGCCACGATCAACGATGTATCCGTGTTTGGCATTGTGCTGCTCATTGCCTTTTAATCCTTCGTGTTCAGAGCGCTACAAAGGGCAGAGGCATGAATATTCGTGTCACCCCGACACCCTCTGTGACGCCTATTGCCGACAAATTTGCCGGAGATACTTGTCCCATTGGAGTGAAAGTCGCAGTGAACTTGGGCGAGATTAGGGCTTAAACCGCCCAATTGTTGGGTTTCTAGACACAATGGCTGTTGCGCTTCGTAATTGTGGGAGAACACCGGGCGTGCCAAACAAAAAAGGCAGAGCCGAAGCTCTGCCTTTTGTCGTGGTTTGTGGCAGGTCGGGGGTGTTATTCGCCGTCCGCTTCTTCCACAGTACTCTCCTGTGTCGCACTGGCCACGTATTCGCGATAGATGATCTGGGCATATTTACCGTCCAGATTGCCGTTGCAATGTACACGATAGACCTTGCGGGTCGGTGTGCTTTCGGGGGCGAGAACAACCACCGGATCACCTGCGGCACCACCAGCTTTGCCACCAATCGCGCCGTTTGTACGACATGTCTGGACCAGCTGGTTGTGAAGCGTTGCGTTGCCAAACTCACCAGAGTCAATCTGAGCACCGGCTTCGCGGAAAAACTGGCCGGGGCCGCTTTCTGGTGCACAGGCTGCTACAGTGGCAAGCCCAGTTACGATCATCAACATACGTGCGGGTTTTATTACAAGATTGTGCATTCTATCACTCCATCACGTAGCCATAGGAACCGATGAAGTCCTGTTTGGCGACTTCGCCTGCAGCACCCCGCGCATTCAGTGTCTGTACGGTATGCCCGTTCAGGAACAAATCTGCTTCGGTTGGTGGTTTGATACGGTCCGTTGGCAGTGCCAGTGCTTCGCCGCGGGTTGGGCTAACGAGATGGGCCGTAATGATGATGACCAACTCTGTCTGGTTGCGCTGATAGTCTGTGCTGCGGAACAGCGCGCCCAACACGGGTACGTCACCGATCCACGGTACTTGCGAAACCAAATCGTTGAAGGTGTCTTCCAGCAAGCCCGCGATGGCAAAGCTTTCACCGTCCCGAAGCTCAACCGTTGTACCGGCCTCCCGCCGGATAAATGCATCGATAGTGAACCCACCGTCGATTGTGATCCCGTTGGAAGGGTCGATTGCCGATGTAGCGGCTTCAAGCTGCAAGTTGATGAGATCACCGCCAACAACGCGCGGTATAAAGTTCAGCTCGATGCCGAACGGTTTGTAGTCGATGCTGATACCGTCATCGCTTTGAACGGGCACAGGGTATTCACCACCCGCAAGGAAGCTTGCTTCCTGACCGGAGAGTGCGACGAGGTTAGGCTCAGCCAATGTTCTGACAGCACCTTTGGTTTCAAGTGCTTCAAGCAGCAACTGTACCTGAACCGATCCCAGACCGAAGTCAAAGAAAACAGCACCTTGAGAGCTGTTACCCGCGAGGTTAGGAATGCCCGCGATGCCGCGACCGACACCAGCTTGTGCTTCCGTGCCATTGATACGCAGCGAGCTTTGCAACGACTTGGAGACACCGCGGCTCATTTCAGCAAACCGCACTTTAAGCATAACTTGCTGTACGCCGCTTACGGTCATCAGGTTAGAAACCCGATCAGGTGCGTAACGCGCCGCAAGCTCTAGTGCCTTCGACAAGCGAACGCTGCTTGAAACCTGCCCAGAGAGCACGATTCCATCATTTGCGGTGCGTACCTGAATATTCTCGCCTGGCAGAATCTGCTGCAGACGCTCTTTAAACTCTGTCAGATCGGGCGCAACGCGCACTTCCACGTTTGTAATGAGCTGTCCTGCTGCATCCAAAAGCGTAAGTGTTGTAATGCCTGGGATTTTACCAAGAACATAGATGCTGCGATCTGATAGAGATGAGATATCAGCAATGCCGGGATTGGCGATGCTAAGCTCGGCGAATGGTATTTCGCTTTCAACAACGACGGCGCGGTTCTGTGCAACAGACAACGTGTCGTTTGTGTCTCGCGTTATCACGCGAAGTGTTTCGGCTTGAGCGGTCACCGGAGCCGTTATGGCCAGTGAACTCGCGCCGATGGTCAGCCCGAGAAGGGCTGCTTTCAGTATTCCATAATTTTTCATGTGACCTGCCCTTTATGATCACGCCTCGGGAACGGGTCTAGTGCCCGCATGTCCTTTACTGTGCGCGGGTTTCAGATTTATTGCAATAATCAATGGGTTCTGACGTTACCCTTATGTGGACAAATGGCAACACGCAGAAATAGTAAAAGGCGCAGCGGAATGCGCTGCGCCTTCATAACAAGTTGTTTCTGCTTAGTTTGTGCAGGGGATCGGGATCACGACAACTTCTGCTCCACGACGGGTTCTGATCGTGCAAACCTTGGCTTCTGGCGCTTTTGCAACCGGAGCAGCTTGTGTCAAACCTAGCAAGGAAACCTGATCAACTCTGATTTCGTTGACTTCGGTATCGTCACCCGCGCCAACCAGCGACAGGGAAAGTTTGCCGGTGGACTGTGCTTGCGCAAGGGCTGCTACCTGTTGGGGCTTTGCCGCGACAGTTACTGTTCTTGCAATACGCGCACCGTTCATCTGGTTGTCTGTCTGGTCGACTGCGATCAAGCGTACCGCGTTCTGGATCAGCATAGTGACGTCTTGTGAGCCGCCGGCATCTGCGATCTGACCGGTCCAATACACATCAACTTTGTCTCCGGGGCGAAGGAAGCCCGACACGCCGCTTGCAACGTCAACACGGATCGTAAAGGCGCGCATCCCTTTTTCAAGTCTGGAGGTAAGGCCGATATCTTCGCCAGGTTCGGTGATCTTCACGGCAAGCACAGCTTCGTTCTCTTCCATCGGGCGAACGATCAAGCGTGATTCCTCATCACCCTCTGGGAAAAGCACCGCAAGATCATCGAATGTGCCTTCGGGTATCGCGTCTTTTGGCCATTTGACTTCGCGCACATCCTCGGGTGCAAGTACGTCGCCATAGTTCAGCGAACGCGCTGCAACAAAGACCGTTTGCGTGGGTACGATAGCGCTTTGCATTTCTTTTGCGCGCGCCAGCTCTGCTTGGTATTGGCCAATGTAGTCCTTGGCCATGAATACGGCCCCACCGGCAAGCGCCAAGCCCGCCAGAAGTACCAGTCCGAATATTACTCGCATTTTGTCACCTCGTTGTTTGACTGTGCCCGGCCATCGCTGTGGTAAGAGCTTCAAACCTCATTATTTCGCCTGATTGTGGCATTTTGTGGTTTGTCCGGTGGTATCTGCGCGGCGAACGGTATGATTGTTTTCCGCCAATTGTTTCCAAGCCCTTATGGGCTTGGAGACGTGCCGAATGCACGGCGCAGATCGAATTTCTGGTATGCGTCCAGCCAATGTCACAACCCGCTTAGAACAGGGACAATTAGATCAGCCGCCAGGATTTAATCCTCTGGCGGCGTAACATTATTGCCCGTGGCTGGCGCTCCGCCGCCTATGAAGTCCTGGATGTTACCTTTTGTTGAAGGATCCTGACGTTCAAGGTAATTTGTTGTTTCAGCGGTTAGCGAGTCACTACCGCCCTTAATTTCACTTGCCGCAACTGCTGCAAGTCCAACAATTGCAGCGGTAAGTACGACCCAGTCGACTGTGACTGCGCCGTCTTCATCCGCTGTGAATTGCTTTATAAACTTTAACATATCAAAACCCTTATGACTGAACTCTGTCACGGATAAATAAAAAGGGGGCCGCGCGCGAATTAATCGTGAAGCGGCCCCCTCTTGAATGTTGTTCCGTTACGCAGAACGGAAATTAGTCAGAGATGTTGGTGAACGTGGACAGGTCCTGCTGGTTCAGGTAGTTCGCTGTGTCTGCAGTCAGGTTGTCTGCGCCACCGGAGATGGTGCTGTATGCTGCAACTGCGAGGCCTACGACCGCGGCTGTCAGAACAACCCAGTCTACTGTTACGGCGCCGTCTTCGTCGTTGCGGAAGTTTTCGATAAATTTCATCATGGTATGTCCCTCCAAAGGATCACTATATTTTACACTTACTAACCTTGCCGTACTCAGTGACCGTTTCTCTCTGGTGGTCTGTCCGACTTGGTATGGACATATATAGCCGTTTGATTGGGGCATGAATTTGGCGGCAAATGTGACATTTGCGTTTTCCCTAAAAAAAACTGCAAAAAAAGTTTTAACGTATTGATTTATAATGCATTAAATTCTTTTCGCTGTTTACTCTTCGTTAAAGTAAAGGCAAATTATGGCGAAACTGCCGTGATCCAGTCGCGGAATTTCTGGCCAGAAGGGTCCAAACCTGCGATATTGTTTACAAATTAGAAAAACAAACAAACGAGCAGCAGTATGAAAATGACGATCCCCATGAGTTTCATGGCGGCGTTAACCGTTGGGGCGGTAGCTTTCGCGGAAACACCTACAGAATTTCAGGATTTCAGCGCCAAAAGAGTTTCTGTCCCTAAAGCCGGGGAGAAACGCAGTATTGTGCAGATCGATCCGGTTGAGCAGGCACGGTTACTTGCATCGTTGCCGAATGGCACCGCACCAGGTCGTACGCCGCTGCCCCAACCAGAGGTCTTTCCCGAAGATAGCGTGGCAGAAGATTTACAGATCGGAGCGTTCAGCTGGTTCTGGACAAAAATATCGCCTTCTTTGCAGGCTTCCGGTCCGGGCAGGCTCTTTACCGCGATGGATGTAATCGAAGGGACGGGGGATATTCCCCAGCCCCGATTGCAGCACTTGCAAGAAATCGCGCGCACCAATGGCTCGGACATATTGCGGACAACTGTAGGCACACGTGTTTCACCGGCGCTGGTCCTGGCGATCATCTCAGTTGAGTCGTCGGGCAAAACAGATGCAGTCAGTTCAGCGGGGGCACAGGGGCTTATGCAACTGATGCCAGCCACGGCTGAACGGTTCGGCGTGGAGGATTCGATGTCACCGGGTGAGAATATCCGAGGTGGCGTTCGTTATCTGGACTGGTTGATGGAAGAATTCGATGGTGACCCAATCGTCGTCTTGGCGGGGTACAATGCGGGCGAGGGGTCGGTAAAGAAGTATGATGGCGTTCCACCCTTCGCTGAGACACGCGACTATGTTCCCAAAGTGCTTGCCGCTTTCCAGATCGCGCGAGGCTTGTGCCTCACGCCGCCTGAACTCGTGTCAGACGGCTGTGTCTTTGCGGGATTGAACTGATGTACTAGAAAACGGCGGGCGCGTTCCGCGACCCAGCCGCGCTTGGGGTTGTGACTATACGATCGTCGCTTCGGTCGCGGCGCGCAATTCTTCTTCGGTCACGCCGTCTGCGGTTTCAACGATCTTTAAACCACCTTCTACAACGTCGAGTACGCCAAGGTTGGTGATGATCCGGTCAACGACGCCTTTGCCGGTCAGGGGCAGCGTGCATTCTGTCAATAGTTTGCTGTCACCATGTTTGGAGGTGTGATCCATAACAACCACAACGCGGCCGACGCCAGCCACAAGGTCCATGGCACCGCCCATGCCTTTGACGAGTTTGCCCGGGATCATCCAATTTGCCAGATCGCCGTTCTCCGCCACTTCCATCGCGCCCAGAATGGCCATAGCGATTTTGCCGCCACGGATCATGCCAAAAGACTGAGCGCTGTCAAAGTAAGCGGTCTGCGGCAATTCCGTTATCGTTTGCTTTCCTGCATTGATAAGGTCTGCGTCTTCGGTGCCTTCAATCGGGAAGGGGCCCATTCCCAGCATCCCGTTTTCAGACTGAAGTGTGACCTCAATACCGTCAGGGATATAGTTACTGACAAGCGTCGGTATTCCAATCCCCAGGTTAACGTACCAGCCGTCTTCCAGTTCTTGTGCCGCGCGCGCGGCCATCTGGTTGCGATCCCAAGGCATAATCTGAAGTCCTATTCTAATCTGTCACCGACGCGCCAGCGGGCACGTCTATTGTTACAAAGCTGCCCGCCGCGCCGCGGCCCAAGTGCAAAGTCCCCTCGAGGCCTTCGATCAGGCCTGCAACGATCCGTCCGCCGACAGTCGCACTGGATGGCCACTGTGTGGAATTGGGAATGCCGATGCCGTCGTCTGACACAATCAAACGCAGGCCACCCGCGCTAAGTTGTGACATGCGAATTTCGACAAGCCCCGTATCCATGCGATCAAAGGCATGCTGGAAGGCGTTGGTTAGCAATTCTGACACAACAAGACCCACACGGGTTGCGACCTCGATCGGCACTTCCAGTGGTTCGATTTGCATGTTCATGCGAACACCGGAGCGTCCTTCGATATGCGCAATCGCGCTGGCCAGACGCGAAATAAAACTGCCCATCTGTATCGTATCGCGGTTAGAATGCTGATCCGCGAGCTTCATCTCTTCATAAAGCAACTGTAGTGTTTCTATCCGGCGGCTGAGGGCAGCGAAATCGTCTGGGACAGAAGTAGCAGCACTTTGCTGACGAATCATCGAAATAATCATCGACAGATCGGACTGCACCCGATTTTGAACTTCCATCAATTGATCATTGATTTTGTTCGCGCTTGGATCCCGCTCTTCGTTCAGCAGCTCTTTTTGGATCGCGATAAAGTACTGGGTCACGCCTTTCGCATCCGTAATCGGCGACACGATCAGCCAATTCATGAAAGGTGCACCGCTCGCTTTGTAATTCAGGATGTCCACGGTGACGTTCTGTTCCATGGCGATTGCGCTGCGCAGAATATCCACTGTGCCCTTGTTTGTTTTCTCACCTTGCAAAAAGCGGCAGTTCCGCCCGATGCAGGCGCTGCGCGCATAGCCTGTTGTGCGTGTGAAGGCTTCGTTCACATAAACAATTGGATTATCGTCGAGCGTGGGGTTTGTCAGAACCATTGACACTTTCGCGCGGGCGAGGCCGTCAAAGCCACGGCCTTCAAACAGCAAATCGTTCAGCTGCTGATCTGTTTCTGGTTCCAGTTTCGTAAAAGCCATAGAATACGCCCTAAGCGGCCCTGGTTGTCCGTTGTTCGATACGTTTTTCATGCTCGCCCTGGATCAGGCGATGCACGTAAATGCCGGGCAAGTGTATGCTATCAGGGTCCAGGCTGCCGGTTGGAACGATCTCCTCCACTTCGACAATGCACATTTTCCCGCACATTGCGGCAGGGGGGTTAAAGTTGCGTGCTGTCTTGCGGAACACCAGATTTCCCGTCGCATCCGCTTTCCATGCTTTGACAATCGACAAGTCGGCGACGATGCTGCGCTCTAGTATATATGTCTCTCCGTCGAAGTCCTTGTGCTCTTTTCCTTCTGCGATCACCGTGCCGACGCCGGTTTTCGTATAAAATCCCGGAATGCCACAACCGCCTGCGCGCATTCTTTCAGCGAGCGTCCCTTGTGGGTTGAATTCCAGCTCAAGCTCACCCGAAAGATACTGACGCATGAATTCTGCGTTTTCGCCCACATAGGACGAGATCATCTTTTTGACCTGCCGCGTCTGCAACAAGATGCCGATACCGAAATCGTCCACACCAGCATTGTTGGATGCAAAAGTAAGATCTTTGGTGCCGGCCTCACGAATAGCAGATAGTAAAAGTTCAGGAATACCGCAAAGGCCAAAACCGCCCGCAGCAATCAGCATGCCATCGCTCAAAACACCATCAAGCGCTTCGGACGCTGATCCATAGACTTTTTTCATTTCGCTTCCTCACATCTGGTCGGCGCACCAGAAGTTGCCGAACGTTAGATTTCGCAGGCCGATGCCGACTAATTTCGTGCAGTTTTATTTCACGCTATGCCGTAGCACAAGATTATATCGACCCGACAATACTGGCATACACAATTCGTGTGTCATCTTCGTGCGAGATTTCAGCTCGCGCTTTTGCTGGTCGCGGCTTTTTTCTTTGCGGTCGTTTTCTTGGCTGCTTTCTTGGCGGGTGCTTTTCGACGGCCTTTGCCTTTTTGCGCCGCTTTTTCATCAATCAACGTAACTGCCGCTTCCAAAGTTACATCCGCCGGATCTGTTTCTTTGGGTAGCGTTGCGTTGATCTTCTCCCACTTCACGTAGGGGCCGTATTTGCCCTCCATGATGTTTACCGGCCCGCCTTGCTCAGGATGTTCGCCCAGTTCGCGAAGCGTTTTTGCCGCACCTCCGCGGCCGCCACGACTGGCGACTTTCTCTGCCAGTAGTTGAACGGCGCGGTTCATGCCGACGGTAAAGACCTCGTCGATGCCTTCGAGGTTTGCGTTGGTGCCACCGCGATCAGATGTGGATGGTGCATGCTTCAAATACGGCCCGTAGCGCCCGATATTGGCCCATACAGCAATGCCATCTTCGGGGTGGGGGCCAATCTCGCGCGGGAGAGACAGCAGTTTAAGCGCCTGCGCCAGATCGACGTCTTCGGGTGGCCAATCCTTAGGAATGGACTGGCGAGGTGGTTTTTTGTTGTCTTCGGTAACCTCGCCGCGTTGCGCATAAGGGCCGAAACGCCCTTTGAAGACGTATATCTTGTCGCCTGCATCCTCACCCAAGAGCTTGCCCTCGGGTGGAATGCCGCTGTCATCTTCCTCACCGGGTGGACCAAAGGCGCGGGTGTACCGGCATTCAGGATAGTTCGAGCAGCCGATAAAGGCGCCACCGGACCGGGCTGTGCGCATGCTAAGCCGTCCTGCGCCGCAGTTGGGGCAAAGCCGTGGATCACTCCCGTCTTCGTTTGGCGGAAATAGGTGCGGCTCAAGCACTTCGTTGATCTTCTCCAACACCTCGGTGATGCGCAGATCCGCTGTCTCGGCGATTGCGGCCGAGAAATCACGCCAGAACCGTGCTAACACGTCTTTATAATCAGCTTCGCCTGCGCTGACGGTATCCAACTGGTCTTCAAGATCAGCGGTAAAGTCATAGCCCACGTATTTGCGGAAATAGTTCGACAGGAAAGCCGTGACCAGCCGACCTTTATCTTCGGGGATCAGACGGTTTTTCTCTTTGCGAACGTATTCCCGGTCCTGAATTGTCGTGACAACGGACGCGTAGGTCGAAGGCCGTCCGATCCCAAGCTCTTCCATGCGTTTTACCAATGTCGCTTCGGTATAACGGGGCGGCGGTTGGGTGAAGTGTTGTTCGGGCGTGACCTGGCGCTTGGCCATCGCATCCCCCTGGTCAATCTGGGGTAGCCGCTTGTCGTCGTCATCCACGACCACATCGTCGCGACCTTCTTCATAGACGCGCAAGAACCCGTCAAAGAGCATGACCTGACCGGTGGCTCTGAGGCCCACCTGATCGTCAGCGCTGCTGATATCAACGGTGGTTCTTTCCAGCCGCGCCGCTTCCATCTGGCATGCTAGCGTGCGCTTCCAGATCAGATCATAAAGCTTGCGCTGATCCGCATCCGACGTTTTCAGGTCTTCCGCCTTGGTCATCATATCGGTTGGCCGCACGCATTCATGCGCTTCCTGTGCGTTTTTAGCTTTGTTCTTATAGATGCGAGGGCTCGCCGGTACGTATTTATCACCGTACAGCGTTTTGATTGCGTCCCGCGCCGCCGTAACCGCTTCTGGGGCCATGTCGATGCCGTCAGTTCGCATGTAGGTAATGTAGCCCGCCTCATAGAGCCTTTGTGCCGTGCTCATCGTTTGGCGCGCGCCCATACCAAATTTGCGGCTTGCCTCTTGCTGGAGCGTCGAGGTCATGAAGGGGGCGGAAGGGTTGCGGTTTGCAGGCTTTGCTTCAACAGAGGTGACTTTTAGGTCACGGCTCGAGATCGCCTGAACAGCAAGTTCGGCCTGTGTTTGGTTTTCGATATCGAAGCGGTCCAGCTTTTTACCGGCGAGAACGGTAAGGCGCGCTTCGAACTCTTGACCGCGGGGTGTGGCAAGCATCGCCTTGACAGACCAGTATTCGCGCGCACGGAAGGCTTCGATCTCCATCTCGCGCTCGACGATCAGGCGCAGTGTTACTGATTGTACGCGTCCTGCCGATTTTGCGCCTGGCAATTTGCGCCACAGAACGGGGCTGAGATTAAAGCCAACCAGATAGTCCAGCGCTCGGCGGGCAAGGTAGGCTTCGACCAGCGGCATATCAACCTGACGCGGGTTCTGCATCGCTTCGGTGACGGCCGATTTGGTGATCGCATTGAAAACGACACGGCTGACCGGTGTGTCTTTCTTTATCGACTTGCGCTTGGTCAGCGCCTCTTGGAGGTGCCAGCTGATCGCTTCACCCTCACGGTCAGGGTCGGTTGCGAGGATCAGTGCATTGTCTTCCTTGAGCGCATCCGCAATGGCTTTTACGTGTTTACGGCTGTCGTGGGCCACTTCCCATTGCATCGCGAAAGCCGCGTCAGGGTCAACCGATCCGTCCTTTGGGGGCAGATCACGCACATGACCATACGAGGCTAAAACAGTATAATTATCACCCAGGTACGAGTTGATTGTCTTTGCTTTTGCTGGGGACTCTACAACGACAACCGGCATAAATGTGAAACCCTTTGATCGGTAATATTCTGTGTCTATGGTCGTGAGACAGGTGGTGTGCAAGCCCTTATTTTCAATGGCGCAAGGTGAAGTCAACGCCTTTAAGCATTCCTATCGATCCAGAGAGGTCACATTGCTGCGCTGCTTTTCAAGAGGCATTTTATGCGGCTTTAAAGGGGTTTAGCCAATTGAAATATATGTATTTATTGTGCTGCTTTAGCTGCCGTACCACGCAGGCTTTGGTGTCGGCTGTAAGGCTGTAAGCTTTAGCCACGCGACAGCATGCCGCCGGACTGTCGCGTTATTTGTCCCTCCAGTTCCAGGTCCAAAAGCACCGGGGCGGCTTCAGCAGCGCACACGGCGAGGTCGCGGATAAGCTGGTCTTCGGCGATGGGCGCGGGGCTGAGGCGCGCCAGTATTTTCTGGTGCAGTTTAGCTGTTTTGCGCAGACTTTTTCGGATGTCGCTTTGCGGCTTTCTCGGAGTTTCGATCGGAGCGGTACCAAGCGCAAGCTGTGACGGTTCTTTGTGGATGGGGTCCATCGCTTCGATCACATCTTGCGCGTTTCTGACTAGTACGGCACCGTCGCGCAACAGTTGGTTACACCCTGCTGCTCGTGCGTCAAACGGGCTGCCTGGCACGGCCAGAACATCGCGCCCCTGATCCAAAGCGTCACGCGCGGTAATGAGGCTGCCAGATTTTGCAGCAGCTTCCACAACCACCGTCGCGCGGCACAGGCCGGAAATGATGCGGTTGCGAGACGGAAAATGTCGCGCAATCGGTTGCAGGCCCATGGGCTGTTCAGAAAGGCGAAGGCCGCGATCGGCAATAGATATCGCAAGTTCGGTATTTTCGGCAGGATACAAGACATCCACACCGCCTGCTTGCACGGCGATGGTGCCTGTATCGAGTGCGGCATCATGTGCCGCAGCATCTACGCCTCGGGCCAGTCCTGACACAATCGCGTATCCGGCCTGTCCCAGATCGCGGGCCAGTTTGCGCGCCATGCGCGTTCCAAGAGAGGACGCGTTGCGCGCGCCCACCAAAGCGACCATGGGACGATTGAGCAGAGCGGGATCTCCAATGACCCACAAAAACGGGGGGAATCATCCAGTTCGGCCAGAAGGCCGGGGTAGGCGGGCGTGCCTTGCATCACAAGACGTGCACCTGCGGCCCGCGCGGCGTTGAGTTCGGCCTGTATAACTGCCTCTGGGCATACTTCGTATGTCTCAACGCCGGCGGCGCGCGCTACCTCGGGCAGCGCGGCCAGCGCGTTCTGCGCAGTGCCGTGTTCAGTCAGCAGTCGTTTATACGTCGCTATGCCAACCCGGCGAGATCGCAACAGACGGAGCCTGGAGAACTGGTCGTCTTCCGAGGTGGGTGGGAGTGGGGGGTGAGTGGAAGAAGGATTGTGGTCCCTGTCAGTCATCCGTAGCTCCGTCCGTTGCAGAATCAGGTTTAAGCCGTGTTGGTTAACAACGGATGAATGATTTGCTTTCGGTTCGAACTTCTTTTGACCTTTTTCAGGATGCAGACCCGCCCACGGTCAACCCACCGATCATAAGGGTGGGTTGGCCGACGCCCACAGGCACCCATTGACCGGCCTTGCCGCAGTTTCCCATGCCGGGATCCAGTGCCATGTCATTGCCGATGCCGCGGATGTGTTTCAACGCCGTCGCACCATCGCCAATCAGTGTGGCTCCTTTGACGGGTGCGCCAATTTTGCCGTCTTTGACGCGATAGGCTTCAGTGCAGGAAAACACGAATTTGCCGTTTGTAATATCCACCTGACCGCCGCCGAAGCCCACAGCGTAGATACCATCCTTGAGGTCAGCAACGATGTCACCGGGCGAGGTATCCCCGCCCAGCATGTAGGTGTTTGTCATCCGTGGCATCGGGGGGTGTGCATAGCTTTCGCGGCGTCCGTTGCCGGTTGCTTCAACCCCCATAAGACGCGCATTTTGACGGTCTTGCATGAAACCAACTAGGATACCGTCCTCGATGAGCGTATTTTTACCTGATGGTGTGCCTTCGTCATCAACTGTGATCGAGCCGCGACGGTCCGGTATTGTCCCGTCGTCCAGCACTGTTACCCCACGACTTGCGATCTGTTGTCCCATAAGACCTGCGAAGGCCGAAGACCCCTTGCGGTTGAAATCACCCTCAAGCCCGTGGCCAATTGCTTCGTGCAGCAGAATACCCGGCCATCCCGGGCCCAAGACGACGTCCATCACACCGGCCGGTGCGGGTTCGGCCTCAAGGTTTACGCAAGCAATCCTCAGGGCTTCGCGGGTCTTGGCTTGCCAATCTGCCGGGGCGAGCATGCCGTCAAGACCCGTGCGCCCACCGCCGCCAGCGGAACCAGCTTCGCGGCGTCCGTTTTGTTCGACAATTACGGATACGTTGACCCGCGTCATGGGCCGCACGTCGCGCACACTGTATCCGTCAGGGCGTAAAATCTCGATTTCTTGTAGGCTAGCCGCGATGGTGGCGGAAACCTGGACAACGCGGGCATCCAATCCTCTGGCGTATTCATCAATTGCGCGCAGAGTTTCGACTTTGACAGGAAAAGGTTCCGCCGCGATCGGGTCGGTGTCGGTGTATAGCTTTTTGTTTGTAGGATTCGGGGCATCGGCCCAGGTGCCGCCGCCTTCGCCAACGGCAAGCCGTGCCGTCTGCGACGCGCGTTTCAGTGCGCTTTCACTGATGTCGGTCGAATGAGCGTATCCAGCAACTTCACCACGCACGGCGCGTAGGCCAAAGCCCTCGGAGGCATCATAGCTTGCCGTTTTGAGGCGTCCATCATCAAACACAAGAGCCTCGGCGCGCCGGCGTTCAAGAAAAAGCTCACCGTCATCAGCGCCATCTGTTGCTGCGCGTAAAATACCAAGCGCCGCATCGTGGTCCAAAGCATCCTGAAGCGGTGAAAAAGGGGCATCGGTCATGTCAGGCTCCGTCAGCTTTGTTAAATTTGGAAAAGAGCGTCCTAATATCGCACGGTCAAGTCTTTATCTTGTGGTGAGAATATGATTGTAAGGAACAAGATTACAACGGTCGGGACGGTGCGCAAACCAATTCCCCGGCCACAATACGTAACTTGATCTACAGATCAGCCTTAGACCAGGACGGCAAATGAAACGACTTTTCTCATTCGCAGGCCTCGCGGCCGCCCTCATGACGACTGCAGCGCAGGCGCAAGATGGACTTGAAATCATCGGCAAACCTATCGATGGAAAAATGGGCTTTCAGCCTGCCGCCACCGAGCTTGCATCGGACCTGCAGTGGCTCGATGGCATGATCCTCGTTATCATTACCGCGATTACGATTTTTGTGACTGGCCTGATGGTCTGGGTTGCGATGCGATACAACGAAAAACGTAACCCGACCCCGGCGAACTTTACGCACCATACCCCAATCGAGGTCGCATGGACGGTAGTGCCAATTGTGATCCTTGTGTTCATCGGCGCGTTCTCTCTGCCCGTTCTGTTCAAGCAGCAGGAAATTCCTGAGGCGGACCTGACGATTAAAGTCACGGGGTACCAATGGTATTGGGGCTATGAATACGTCGATGAAGGCTTCGAGTTCGACAGTTACATGCTGGGGTCGCCTGCTACTCTAAGCGAAAACGACCGCCCTGATGATGCGAACGTGACACCTTTCGTTTTGGACGAACACATGGAGGCTAAGCTGGTCGATGCAGGCTATAGCCGCAACGAATTCCTTTTGGCGACTGATACGTCGGTTGTTGTGCCCGTCGGAAAAACTGTTGTGATGCAGGTAACTGCAGCGGACGTGATCCATTCGTGGACTATCCCAGCATTCGGCGTAAAGCAGGATGCGGTGCCCGGTCGTCTGGCAGAGCTTTGGTTCAATGCTGACAAGGAAGGCATCTACTTTGGTCAGTGTTCCGAACTGTGTGGTTTCTACCACGCCTATATGCCCATCACGGTAAAGGTCGTGTCTGAAGAAGCCTACGCTGAATGGCTTTCCGACGCGAAAGAAGAATACGCTGGCATCCCGAAAACGCGCGTGCTCGCGTCCAATTGATAAGGCGTTGGGGCGGGCCTTGGCGCGTCTCCTTTGACGAGGTTTGAGGCATATAGATGGCTGATATTGGCTATAGTGCGACACCGAAAGAATACGAAGCGCAGTTGGGCGATTACTTTGCCCTGCTGAAACCGCGCGTCATGTCTTTGGTCGTGTTTACGGCTCTGGTTGGCCTGCTGGCCGCGCCAGTATCCGTTAATCCGATCATCGCGTTTGCGTCGATTCTGTTCGTGGCAATCGGGGCAGGGGCATCGGGTGCGCTGAACATGTGGTGGGACGCGGATATTGACGCCGTAATGCGCCGGACCACAAAGCGGCCGATTCCGTCGGGCCGTGTGCAGCCGAGTGAAGCGCTTAATCTCGGCGCTGCGCTGTCTTTCCTGTCTATCATGATGCTGGCGGTCACGGCCAACCTGCTTGCCGCCGCTCTATTGGCGTTCACGATATTCTTTTATGCTGTGGTATATTCCATGTGGCTCAAGCGTTTGACGCCGCAGAACATCGTTATTGGTGGTGCGGCGGGTGCCTTTCCGCCAGTCATCGGATGGGTCATTGCAACGGGCAGTTTCTCTGTCGAAGCGTGGTTGATGTTCGCGCTGATCTTCATGTGGACGCCGCCGCACTTCTGGGCGCTCGCGTTGTTTATGAAATCCGACTACGACGATGCAGGCGTACCCATGCTGACCGTAACGCACGGGCGTAAATCAACGCGCATACACATCATTGTCTATACCGTGCTACTTGCGGTGCTGGCCGTTGGAACGGGTTTCACTTCCATCGGTGGGCCGCTTTACCTTGCAACGGCAGTTGTTCTGAATGCCTTGTTCCTGAAGGGTGCATTCGACATCTGGCAGCGTGATGAGGATGCCGCACTGGTTGACAACTACCGCGTCGAAAAGAAATTCTTCCGCTTGTCGCTTTGGTATCTTTTTGCGCATTTCGGGGTTATCTTGGCAGAGGCTGCGCTGCGGCCCTTCGGACTGGGAGGTTGGTGATACATGGCGATCCGTGCGGAACATGAAATTCATACCCGCCGTAAAGGGCGGAATGTGGGCGTTGGACTAATGCTGGCGGGATTTGTTGTGCTTGTCCTTGCCATCACCTTCGCAAAAGTCACTGGTGATGACTTTGTCGTGCCCAGCACATCGGAGCTTGCGAACTGATGGTTTTACAAGGACCCGCAAAAACCGTTGCGCAAACCGTCAGCCTTGTCATTTTTATGGGTGCGTTGGCTTGGGCCTCGGTCCCGCTTTACGACTGGTTCTGCCGTGTCACAGGCTTTGGCGGCGTGACCGGTGTGTCCGAGGTCGCCCCTGAAGATGTGCTGGACCAGACGATTACCATTCGCTTTGACGGATCGCTTAACAACTACATGCCATGGGAATTCAAACCTGTGGTTCGCGAGATGGAAGTGCGCATCGGCGAATCCGGGCTTGCGTTTTATGAGGCGTACAATCCTACGGACCGGCCCATCGCAGGATCTGCAAGCTATAACGTGACACCATACCAAGCGGGCGGTTTCTTTAACAAAATTCAGTGTTTCTGCTTTGAAGAGCAGGTTTTGCAACCGGGTGAACGGGTGCAGATGCCGGTGACATTCTATGTGGATCCTGAGATCGTGGACGACCGCGAAGGCAAGCATATTCACACGATCACGCTGTCTTACACTTTCTACGAAATCGACCTGCCCGAAGATACAGCCTCCGTGCAGGACAGTGACGCAAATTCAGACACAAGTCTGAACTGACCAATATAAGGTAAGGGACGAAACCATGGCGCATGAAAAGAACCATGACTATCATATTTTAAACCCCTCAATCTGGCCGCTTCTGGGCTCGATTGGCGCATTTGTTATGCTCTTCGGCGGCGTGCTCTGGATGCAGGATGTCACTGCGTGGATGTTCTGGATCGGCTTTGTGGGCGTGCTTTATGTGATGTTTGGCTGGTGGTCCGAGGTTGTAGCCGAAAGCCGTGTCGGCGATCACACACCCGTTGTCCGCATCGGGCTGCGCTACGGCTTCATTCTGTTTATCATGTCCGAAGTCATGTTCTTTGCCGCATGGTTCTGGAGCTTCTTCAAACACGCCATCTACCCGATGAGCGGCTACGCAGGTACAGAATACGTTCAGCCGGAAATCTACCATGTGGATGCCTTCCACCTGCCGCTGATAAACACTCTGATCCTGCTCTTGTCGGGCTGTGCTGTGACCTGGGCGCACCACGCGCTGGTCCATGAAAACAACCGCAAGGATTTGATCTGGGGTCTGGCAATCGGCATTATTCTCGGGGTTCTGTTCACGTTCCTGCAGGCCTATGAGTACTCTTACCTGCTGTACCAAGGTTGGGAGTTTGGCGGCGACAAGTTCTTCTCCAACTTCTTCATGGCGACGGGCTTCCATGGCTTGCACGTGATCATAGGCACGATCTTCCTGACCGTCTGTCTGATCCGCGCGATTAAGGGTGACTTTACCCCTGAAAAACACGTGGGTTTCGAAGCGGCAGCCTGGTATTGGCACTTTGTTGATGTGGTATGGCTGTTCTTGTTCTTCGCCGTTTACATCTACGGTGTCGGTCAGATGCCGGGCGCGCATTAGGCACCATCGCCTGACTAAAAACCAAAGCGCGCGTTTTTTCGCGCGCTTTTCCTTTGGAGACAATTTGGGTCATGGGACGGCTAGGCTTTTTGTTGATCTTTGGCTTGGGAGGGGCTGCGATCCTAATCAGCCTCGGTGTCTGGCAGATGCAACGGCTGGCTTGGAAGAACGCGCTGATCGCGGATATCGAAGCCCGCATAGCCGCAGCACCAGTGCCATTGCCCGGCACCCTTGACCCCGCGCGCGATGCTTACCTTCCGGTGGAGGTGACCGGCCTGCTGGGGCCTGACTATTTGCAGGTTCTGGTTTCAAAGAAGGGGGCAGGGGCTGGCTACAGGATTATCCGCCCCATGCTTCGGGAAGAAGACCGCATCATGGTGGATATGGGATTTGTAGCAACCGCCGACGCATCGGGGCTTAAGTTTGAAGAAGGGCCGCCATTGACTATCGTTGGCAACCTGCAATGGCCGCAAGAGACGGACAGCTTCACTCCCGCGCCCGATCTAAACAACAATATCTGGTTCGCACGCGACGTTGAGGCTATGGCGGACGTTCTGGGGACGGCGCCCGTTCTGGTGGTGCGGCGGGATGCGCCGCAATTGGGCGGGCCTTTGTCGCCCTTGCCTGTCGACACCCGCGCCATTCCGAACGATCACTTGCAATATGCGATCACGTGGTTCTCTCTGGCTGTGATCTGGTCGCTCATGACAATCTTTTTCCTTCGCCGCAGCACTGCGGCCAACAAAAGCTGAAACGATATGCATTATATCTCTACCCGAGGCACAGCGCCCGTTCTGAACTTTGAAGAGGCAATGCTCAGCGGCCTTGCACGGGATGGCGGTCTTTATGTGCCTGAAACGATCCCGCAACTCGGTGTGGATGAAATCGCGTCGATGGAAGGGCAAAGCTACGAAGACATCGCCTATACTGTGATGCGACCCTACGTCGGCGACGTGTTCACTGACACCGAATTTCGCGAGATTATCGGGCGTGCCTATTCTGGTTTTGGCCACGCCGCGCGTGCGCCTCTAAAGCAATTGGATCAGGGCCATTTCCTGTTAGAGCTTTTTCACGGTCCCACGCTGGCGTTCAAAGACTTTGCAATGCAACTTATCGGGCAGATGTTTCAGACCGCTTTGGGGCGTAAAGGCGAGCGTGTCACGATTGTCGGGGCCACCTCGGGCGATACTGGGTCTGCTGCAATAGAAGCCTTTCGCGGTTTGGATAATGTTGATGTATTCATCCTTTATCCGCATGGACGTATTTCCGAAGTGCAGCGTCGGCAGATGACCACACCACAGGAAAGCAATGTGCATGCTCTGGCGATGGATGGTGACTTTGATGACTGTCAGGCACGCCTTAAGGACATGTTCAACGATTTTGAGTTCCGCGATGGCGTGCGGCTTGCAGGTGTAAACTCGATCAACTGGGGCCGTGTTCTGGCGCAGGTCGTTTACTACTTTTCATCCGCAGTTGCTTTGGGGGCACCGCATCGCAAGATCAGCTTTACAGTGCCAACGGGCAACTTTGGTGACATCTTTGCGGGATACATTGCCAAGCGCATGGGCCTGCCGATTGACCAGCTTGTTGTGGCGACGAACCAGAACGACATTCTGCACCGCTGCCTGACGGGGCATGGCTATCACAAAGGGCAGACTATTCCGTCGATCAGCCCGTCCATGGATATTCAGGTCAGTTCCAACTTTGAGCGCGCGCTTTTTGATGCCTACGACCGTGAGGCGCCCGCTATCGTGCAGCTGATGGACGAATTGAAAGCAGGCGGTTTCGATGTCAGCCAAGGGGCGATGCAGGTTTTGCAGTCGCATTACGCGTCAGGTCGCGCGTCCGAGGCGGAAACAACGCAAACGATCACATCAACGCTGGCCTCCGCAGGCGAACTTTTGTGCCCGCATTCGGCCATCGGTGTGAAAGTCGCGGAAGAGCTGCGTGTCAAAGGTACACCAATGGTCACACTTGCGACTGCGCATCCGGCGAAATTTCCCGCCGCAGTAGAAGAAGCATCGGGCATCTTGCCGCCCTTGCCTGCCCGTATGGCAGACCTGTATGAGAGAGACGAAAGGGTGACCCGCGTGCCAAACGATCTGGCCGCCCTGAAAGAGCATATTAAAGGGCATTTGACCGCGTGACACTGAACCAGCACCGCCTTCCAAACGGCTTTCGCATTGTAACTGAACATATGCCGGGCCTTGCTTCGGCAGCTATTGGTGTCTGGGTGACCGCAGGCGCGCGACATGAAACACCAACACAAAACGGTATTGCGCACTTCCTTGAGCATATGGCGTTCAAGGGCACCAAGCGCAGGACAGCTTTGCAAATCGCCGAAAGCATCGAAGATGTAGGTGGCTACATTAACGCCTACACCAGTCGTGAGGTGACAGCTTATTACGCGCGCGTGTTGCAAAATGATGTGCCGCTGGCGTTGGACGTGATTGCTGATATCCTGCTGAATCCGACGCTTGAAGAAAACGAGATTGAGGTCGAGCGCGGTGTCATCCTGCAGGAAATCGGGCAAGCGCTGGATACACCGGATGATGTGATCTTTGACTGGCTGCAAGAAGAAGCATATCCAGATCACCCTATGGGACGCACGATCCTTGGTGCGTCCGAAGGTGTTGCGGGTTTTTCACGCAGCGATCTTCAAACCTTCATTCAACAGCACTATGGCCCCGAGCAGATGATCCTGTCTGCAGCTGGCGCCGTGGATCACGACGAAATCGTGAAGCTTGCCGAAAACCTCTTTGGGGGGATGGAAGCTAAGCCCTTCTCGGATGTGGATACCGCGCGCTTTATGGGGGGCGAACGGCGTCAGACCAAAGCGCTGGAACAGGCGCATTTTGCGCTGGCGTTTGAAAGTCCGGGATACCGTGACGCGCAGATTTATACAGCGCAGATTTATGCGTCGGCCTTGGGCGGCGGTATGTCCAGCCGGCTGTTTCAGGAAATTCGCGAAAACCGTGGTCTGTGCTACACAATCTTTGCGCAAGCCGGTGCCTATGCCGACACTGGCATGACCACGATCTACGCAGGTACCAGCGCAGAGCAGTTGCCGCAACTTGCAGAGATCACCATCGACGAGATGAAACGCGCGGCGGACGATATGTCTCCGGCCGAGGTTGCGCGCGCGCGGGCGCAGATGAAAGCGGGTCTTTTGATGGGGCTGGAAAGCCCTTCGAATCGTGCTGAACGTCTGGCGCGGCTGATCCAGATCTGGGATCGTATACCGCCGTTAGAAGAGACCGTCAGTCTGATCAATTCCGTGACAACAGGCGATGTACGTGCCTTTGCACAAGACATGGCCGAGGCAGCACCAGCAGCGCTCGCGCTATATGGGCCGATCGAAAAGGCACCGTCACTGGCCACCCTGCAAGAGCGTCGTGCCGCGTGATCCTGCGGGGTTTTCGAAAGCTCAAGGTTGAGACAGAGCGCATGACCCTGCGCCCGCCGGTGCATTCGGATTTTAGGTCGTGGTCTCATCTGCGCTCGCAAAGTCGCGATTACCTCACCCCATGGGAGCCAAGCTGGGCCGAAGATCACCTAAGCCGCAAGGCCTTCACAAACCGGGTGTATTGGGCGCAAAGGTCCGTATCCGGTGGGACGGCGCTGCCGCTCTTTCTGATCCGGCGCGAGGATGAACAGCTACTCGGTGCGATTACACTCGATAATATCCGTCGTGGGCCTTCCCAAGCGGGCACGCTGGGGTATTGGACCGGCGAGCCGTTTGCTCGGCAAGGCTACATGAGAGAGGCAATCCTCGGGCTGGTGCATCATGCCTTTACGCGGCTGGATCTTAGCCGGATTGAAGCGGCTTGCCTGCCCGAAAATACAGCGTCGCGCGGCTTGCTGGAAACCTCAGGCTTCAAATACGAAGGCGTTGCGCAAAGCTATCTGCAGATAGACGGGCGCTGGAGGACGCATGTACTTTATGCTGCACTCAGATCGGACCGACGGGGCAAGACCACCGCATCGTAGTAGCTGCTGCCTGCCAATTCATCATATCCGTCAGCGGGGGCATCCTTTCCGGTATGCGTACTCTGGACATTTTTATCAGCGTGCTAACCTTATTTGCAGGGGGAGGTGCTTGAGATGTTGATACGCTTACTTTTGGTCTTTCTGGTGTGGGGCGGTTCCGCGCACGCGCAGGTTACCGAACGCACACCAAGCCATTGTCTGGCTCTTGCCAACAGCGCGCCGGGTCTTGAATATTTGGTACCCGCCAGTCTTGGCCCCGTGCCGCCCGAAACGGTACGCATTCACTATATCGCGCACGCAAGCTTTCTGATCCGCAGCCATGGTGGACTGAATATGGTCACCGACTACACTGGCTTTACCGGCTCTGCGCCGTTGATCCCCGATGTGGTCACGATGAATCACGCACATGACACCCATTGGACAGCGTTCCCCGATCCCTCGATTCCGCACGTTCTGCCGGGGTGGGGAGAGTTCGGCGAGGGCATCGATCACGAGGTCGATTTGGGCGAGGTGCTGATCCGCAACGTTTCAACCGATATCCGAGCGGCCTTTTCCGGGGTGGAACCAGAAGGCAATTCGATTTTTGTGTTTGAACTGGCAGGTCTCTGTGTCGGGCATCTGGGTCATTTGCACCATGAGCCAACGCCCGAACAATATGCGGCCTTGGGGCGGGTGGATATCGTCATGGCGCCGGTCGATGGCGGATATACGCTTGATCTGGCGACGATGACGCGCGTTCTCAAACGGTTGAGGTCGTCGGTCGTGATCCCGATGCACTGGTTCTCGCTAAGTGCGCTGGACGAATTTCTGGCCGGGATGGCGGATCAATTTGCTGTGGTCGAGGTCGGTGGCCCTGCGCTTGAGATGTCGCTGGATCGGTTGCCGTCGCGGCCCACCGTCATGGTCTTGCGCCCCGCGTATCTGACGGATCCTCGCTAGTGGGTGCTTGCATCCATGCTGTGTGCCATAGATGAAGGCGCATGACCCTTAGATCAGCTGATTCTGAATTTGTAGCTTTGCTCAAGGAGCGGCTTTGCGGTGACGTTCTGCGCCCGCTGACACCGCGCTATCTGGAAGAGCCGCGCGGGCGCTGGCACGGAGAAGATGCCGTGGTTGCGGCCCCGCGCACGGTTGGTGAAGTCTCGGGGATTGTATCGCTCGCGGCCGAGGCCCGCGTTCCCATTGTGCCCTATGGCGGGGGCACAGGACTAGTCGGTGGCCAGATCAAGCCCGAGGGCCCCACACCGCTTTTGCTGTCGCTAGAGCGTATGAACGCGATCAGAGACGTATTCGCAGATGAAAATGTCCTGATTTGCGAGGCAGGGTGCATCCTTGCTGACGTACAAGCCGCTGCCGTGTCAGCAGGCAGGCTTTTCCCGTTGTCGCTGGCCGCTGAAGGGACTGCTACCATTGGCGGCAACCTAGCGACCAACGCGGGCGGCACCGGCGTTTTGAGGTATGGCAACACACGCGACTTGTGTTTGGGGCTAGAGGCGGTGATGCCGGATGGCGCCATCTGGCACGGCTTGAAACGCCTGCGCAAAGACAACACAGGCTATGATCTGCGCCATTTGCTGATCGGCTCGGAAGGCACGTTGGGAATTATCACGGCGGCAGCATTAAAGCTGAGTCCGCAACCGGCCCATATGGGCACTGGCGTCTTTGTCGTACACTCGCCAGAGGCGGCCCTTTCGTTACTAGCTCTGGCGCGTGACCACTTGGGCGAGATGGTAAGCGCCTTTGAACTCATTGCAGGGCAAGGGCTTTCGTTTCTACACGAGACACTGCCGCAAATCCGGCAACCTTTCCCGGCCCCCCCCGCTTGGTCCGTTCTGATCGAGGTTGGGCTAAGTGCAGGACTTGCACCGCAAGCGGCGCTAGAGAGCCTTTTTTCAGATGCGCTTGAGCGTGATCTGGTTTCTGACGGGGTCATTGCCCAGAATGAGACGCAAGCGGCCGAGTTCTGGTCCGTACGCGAACATATTCCTCAGGCGAACAAGCAAATCGGGTCCGTGTCTTCGCATGATCTGTCGGTGCCGCTAAGCGTTTTGCCCGCGTTCATTACCCGCGCGGACGCGGTTGTCGCGGGACTGGGCGATTTTCGGATAAACTGTTTCGGCCATGTCGGGGACGGCAACCTGCATTACAATGTCTTTCCAGCAGCAGGGCGGTCTGTTCAGGATCACGCAAACCAACGGGGCGCCGTACAACGCGCCGTGCATGATCTGGTCCACGAGATGGGCGGCTCTGTCAGCGCCGAACACGGTGTAGGCCGGTTGAAGGTCGACGATCTGGAACGTTATGGCGATCCGACAAAGCTCGCGGCAATGCGGGCGATTAAAACGGCTCTGGATCCCGTTGGTATTATGAATCCGGGGGCTGTGCTGCGCGCCTGAACGGCTATTGGTCAGGCCCGGTCGCGTCTCTTAAAAAGGCGATCAAATCATCGCGGTCGGTTTGAGCCGTGATGACCTGCATCGGCATTTTTGATCCGGGGATAAAATGATCCGGCCCGATGTCAAAAAGCTGGTCCACGGTATCTTCAGACCAGACCAAGTCCGACCCTTCCAGAATAGGCGAGTAGGGATAGCCTTCGATTGCACCGGCGGGTCTTCCGAACAGGTTGTAAAGCGTCGGGCCCGCACGCCGTTCGCTGTCGGGACCCAGCGTATGACAGATCGAGCATTTGCGCTGGAACTGTCGTTCGCCGTTGGACATTTCGCTTGGGTCTTTCAGAAAGCTGCGTTTGGTGTCCGTCATTGCGTTTTCCGCGTCCATTGCCGCGACAGGCCAGCTATACATAGCGTTGTCCAACCCGCCTGCGTGGATGTTCCGCCCATCGGGCGAAAACGCCAGCGCCCAGATTGGCCCTGATAGTGTGGCTTGGAAATCGTCAACAATACGCCATTCGTTGGTGTCAATCATCATGATGTACCCATGGGCGTCGCCAACGGCGATCCGGTTGGCCTGAGCGTTGAAAGACATCGCCAGCACAGGGCGACGGTCAGCGGTATAGTCGCCGATCTCTTCGCCAGAGGGGAGTGCTATGACGCGTGTGCCGCCATCTACCGCGCCATAGGCAAGCCAGCTTTCATCGGGTGCTACGACAATGGTGTTAATACCGAAACCATGCGCAACGAGGCGTTCAATATAGGTGCCTGACAGCGCATTCCACATGCGGATCGTGCCATCGCTCGACGCGGAGTAAAGACGTGCGCCATCGGGCGAAAAGGCCACATCGTTCACGGTATTGTCGTGACCTTCCATAATGACAGGGGGTGTCTGCGGGTCCAGCGACCAAATCTGCGCCGTCCGGTCCCAGCTGGCAGCGGCGACACGCTCACCATCTGGTGAAGGTGCAAGTTGGATCACTTTGGCCTCGTGTCTGCCAAGTTCACGAATGACACCCGCCGCACTATCCCAGTATTGAACCGAATAATCGTCGCCTGCTGATACCACACGTCCGCGCCCCAGATAAGCGACGGCGTTCACGGCCGCGTCGTGACTTTCCATCCAGTCGGGCGCGCCGGCGCGCCACAGGCCGACCGAGTTGTCAAAACTCGCGGTTGCAATCGCGCCATCAGGTCCGACTGCAATACCTTTGATGGGGCCGCCATGTCCTTTGAGGGTGAAAAATTCCTGTGCCGTAGCCGGACTGGACAAAAGCCCAATCACCAAAGCAGAAACAGGGAGGACCCGTGTCGCGCAGTGGTAGAGCCATCCGGCTGTCTTGCTAAGATCGAAACGCAATATGCTCCACCGTAGTCTGGTAAACAAAATCATCGCGCGCCATATGTTGCGGCACAACTTACGCCAGACTAGCATGTGAAATTCGCTCAGGTCTATCGACAGTTTTCGATCTCCGTCTGCCCCGCGCAATCTGCTACAAACATGGGTCGGTCGGATTGGTTATCCACCTTCGTAGGTGCATAACGCATTCACTTCGAGCCCCAATGCCTCGAGCTTTGCGCGCCCGCCCAGATCGGGCAAATCGACGATGAAAGAAGTGGATACGATTTCGCCTCCCAAGCGTTCGATCAGCTTGATGCCCGCCTCGGCGGTGCCGCCGGTCGCAAGCAGGTCATCTACAACCAGAACTTTCTCTCCGGCTTCGATAGCGTCATCGTGGATTTCGACAATCGCTTCTCCGTATTCCAGCGTATATTCTTCACTGATTGTCTTGCCTGGCAATTTGCCCTTTTTCCGAATGGGCACGAACCCCTTTGACAGTTGGTGGGCAATGGCGCCGCCCAGAATAAAACCGCGCGCTTCCAATCCCACGACCTTGTCGATCTTAAGGCCAGCATAGGGATGCAGCATCTGGTCAATTGCCATACGAAACCCGCGCGGGTCCGCAAAAAGCGTTGTCACGTCGCGAAAGATGATCCCATCGATAGGAAAGTCGACAATGTTGCGAATGTAGTCCTGTACGGTTTTCATGGGGTCTCTCTTTGATTAGGAGGCACGGCGTAGGGTCGCGGTAAGCAACCCCATACCAATAAGGGTGGCACCACCTGCGCGCGTGATCCACGCCAGAACACTCGGTTTCCCGATAATGCGCCGCAAGCGGTCCGCGAGCAGCGCATAGGCCAGCGCGTTCAAAGCGGCGAGGGTGACAAATGTCGCAATGAGGATCGCAAATTGCGGCAGGAGGGCTGCTTGCGGCTGGATGAATTGCGGCACAAAGGCGATGAAAAAGGCGATTGATTTTGGGTTAAGAGCGGTCACCGCCGCGGTATGGCCAAACACGCCGTTTGCCGAAACGTCTCGCGGTGGTGTAAGCCCTTCCGTCGGAGCCGAGCGGATCAGTTTGATGCCCAACCAGACAAGGTAGATCGCGCCAATCCACTTCAGCACGGTAAACGCAGCGGCAGATGCAAGGACCAAGGCACCAAGACCCAAAAGTGATGCCGTCATGGCAACAAAATCGCCTAAAGCCACACCTGCCGCCGACGCCACGGCCACCGAACGCCCCTTGGACAAGGCATAGCTGAGTACCAACAGAACCGTCGGACCCGGGATCAGCAAAAGGGCAGTGGAAGCTGCTGCAAAGGTAAGCCAAAGGTCAAAGGGCACTGCATTCTCCGGTCATCATGGTGTTCCGCATATTTGGTCAATTTGAATTGTAGTGCCGCTGAAAGGCCCGAAGGTCCTGGTCCAGCAAATGGATGATTTTGTTCGGTCCGTCTTCTGCAAATATGGATTTATCGCTGTAGTAGTCACTATCTATATCCGTCACCAGCCCTGTGGACTGCAAGACCTCCTCCAGCACGACAGAATAGATGTCATCTGTTTCGATATCTTGTGAAAACAATATGATAGAGCGTGTGATTTCCGCATTCCCATTCCACCAGATATGCACGTATCCAGACGGCATCAGCAAACCTGCGATGTCAGGATCAGGCGCAAACCGAAGTACGTCACCTTCGTTTTGTGCAACCAAATGGATCGCGATGTCGGGTGTCTCGCGTGGTTTGGCACGCCGCATTTGCACAATCGTTCCAGCGGCGTTGATTTGGGCGATCGCATGATCGACCGCATTGTGGATCTGGGTATGAATAGGGTTGGGGTACTGCGGTGCCACAGACACGATACGCAACGAAATGTCATGCGCGGCATCATCGGGCCACTTTATATTTGGTTTCTGGCAGGGTTGCTTGGGTGCTGCGGCACAGGCCACGACACGGTAGAACTCTTCGTCACTGAGCGACCCATCGGGAATAGTCACATATTCCTGCGCAACTGCCTGACCGGCGAGCCAAAGCAACAGCACGACCGCACACCGTATCACAAGACGCGACCGGCCACTGCGTCCAGCTTGGCCACGATCAAGGGATCGCGCGCGTCAGGTTGGGTCAGGATCGCGTATTCCAACGCGCGGTCGCACCCATGCGGGCAGGGTGCGCGGGCAGCCCCTAAAAGATCGGGCAGCCGTCGCACCAGATCACGTCCCTTGTCTGCATTGCCCATGAGCGTCTTGATTATCTCGGTTACATTCACTTCGCCGTGGTCAGGATGCCAACTGTCATAGTCGGTAATCATGGCGACAGAGGCGTAGCAAAGCTCTGCTTCGCGGGCGAGTTTCGCCTCGGGCATATTGGTCATGCCGATCACATCTGACCCCCAGCTTTCGCGGTACATTTTCGATTCTGCCAAGGTCGAGAACTGCGGCCCTTCCATCGCGAGATATGTACCGCCTTTGTGGACAGTAATACCCGCGTCTTTTGCGGCGATCTCACACGCATCTGACAGCCGGGGGCATGTGGGGTGCGCCACGCTCACATGGGCGACGCATCCGGTCCCGAAGAAAGATTTTTCGCGCGCGAATGTGCGGTCAATGAACTGATCTACAATGACAAAATCGCCGGGCGCCATCTCTTCACGGAACGATCCGCAAGCGGAGACGGAAACGATATCGGTAACACCAATGCGTTTGAGCGCGTCAATATTCGCCCGATAGGGCACCGTGGTCGGGCTATGTACATGTCCGCGCCCGTGTCGCGGCAGAAATGCCATGAGCACACCGTTCAAAATACCGGTCAGAATATCGTCGGACGGCGCACCCCAAGGCGTGTTGACCGATACCCATTCCGCATCTTCCAACCCGTCTATATCGTAGATACCGGAGCCACCAATGACGGCAATTTTGGTTTGTGTCATGGCGCATTTCCTTCTCTGCCGCACGGCCACTCTGCCCTCTGTTCACAGGCTTGAAAAGGCACAAATCGCCGCGTTTGATAAAGACAAAGTGAAACACGCGCACGGTGCGCGTTGCGGTACAGCTGGCGTTGCACAGCTGCCATTCACGTCCAATTAATACAGGTCCGTAATAAAGCGCGGGGTTTTCTTTCAGGCCAAATAGGTCTAGGAGGCCGCAAAGGCCGCGCCATCGGGCGCGCTTTGTGCTTTTGCACCCGCTTTGCACCCAGATGGGGACCAGTATTATGGCGTTTACGTCTTTTCGCACTTTTACCAAGAACCTTGATGTCACCGACCTGCGGTGGATGCCGGACGAGGGTTTTTCGCCAGCGCGTTTGCGAATTGAGCTGCTGTCGGGCTTGACGGTGGCCTTGGCACTTGTGCCGGAAGCGGTTGCTTTTGCTTTTGTAGCTGGTGTTAACCCGCTTGTCGGCCTCTACGCTGCTTTCCTGGTGGGTCTTATTACAGCCCTGATCGGGGGGCGGCCCGGTATGATTTCCGGTGCGACGGGCGCTTTGGCGGTGGTGATGGTTGCTCTGGTGGCGGAACATGGTGTCGAATATCTGTTTGCGACTGTTGTTTTGATGGGCCTGTTGCAGGTTTTTGCCGGTGTCATGCAATGGGGCAAGTTTATCCGTCTCGTGCCGCATCCGGTGATGCTTGGCTTTGTGAACGGCTTGGCTATTGTCATCTTCCTTGCTCAGATGAGCCAGTTCAAAGTGCCCGGCACGATGGAGAATACAGGCCACGGATTAGGCGGCGGTGAATGGCTGTCGGGCGAGCCGTTGTTTTTGATGCTGGCGTTAGTTGTCGCGACGATGGGGATCATCTGGGTTATGCCCAAGATCACCCGCACCATCCCCGCGCCTTTGGCCGGTATCGGTGTCATTGCCGCCATCGTTATCTTCTTCGGTCTTGATGTGCCTCGGGTCGGTGATCTGGCATCCATTCAGGGCGGTCTGCCAAGCTTTCATATCCCAATGGTGCCGCTGACGCTGGAAACATTCGAGATTATCTTGCCTTACGCGATTATTCTTGCGGCGATCGGTCTGATTGAAAGTCTGCTGACGCTGAACCTTGTGGGTGACATGACCAACAAACGCGGTGGCGCCTCGCAGGAGTGCATAGCACAGGGTGTTGCAAACACAGTCACTGGCTTTTTCGGCGGCATGGGCGGGTGCGCGATGATCGGCCAATCCATGATCAACGTGAAATCGGGTGGCCGCACTCGTGTCGCAGGGATCGCGGCGGCAGTATTCCTGCTGCTTTTTATTCTTGTCGGTTCCAGCATCATCGAACTTATACCGCTCGCCGCACTCGTGGGTGTCATGTTTATGGTTGTGATTGGGACATTCGCGTGGAATTCTTTGATGATTCTGCGCAAGGTGCCGTTGACCGATGCTTTCGTGATCGTCCTCGTAACGGTCGTGACCGTCATGGAAGACTTGGCGGTCGCCGTTGTAGTCGGTGTGATCGTCAGTGCCTTGGCCTATGCGTGGAATAACGCGCGTCGCATCCATGCCAAAACCTATACAACGCCCGAAGGTGCCCGTGTCTATCAGGTGCAGGGGCCATTGTTCTTTGGCTCTGCCGATGGGTTTTCAGAACTGTTCGATGTGAATGGCGATCCATCCGAGGTGATCGTGGATTTTGCCGACAGCCGCGTTGTCGATCAATCCGCGCTACAAGCCATCGAAGCTATTGCGGGCAAGTATGAGGAGCAGGGAAAGCGTATCCAGTTGCGCCACCTCAGCCATGACTGCCACCGCCTGCTGAACAAAGCAGGGCACCTCATGGTCGATAGTGATGACGACCCCGACTATGCCCTGGCCGTCAACTATTCCGTACGCACGGGTGTTCTGGGCGGGCACTAAGGCCGCCCAGCTGTTCCCTCGATTAGTCGTCTGGGCGCACCAGTTCGAAAACTTCGCTGACGCGGGTGTAGTCGCGGTACCCCATGCGGCTGAGCGGTGTGAAGGTGGTCACGTCAAAGCGCCCATCGACAAGTGTATCGTCGCGCATGTGCACTCCGACAACTTCACCAAAAACAACGAAGTTGTGCGCGCCCTCGATCTTGACGATTTGCGTCATCCGGCATTCCAGCGACGCAGGTGCATTCGCCACCCGCGCGCAGTCAATCTCGGAACAGGGGGCCATTTCGACCCCCGCATGTTCAAATTCGTCCACTTCGCGTGGCAGCGCTTCGGACGATGCATTCATCACGTCGCGCATCGCGTATTCTACGATATTGACGCAAAATATGCCTGTTTCCCGAATGTTCGCCACGGAATCCTTGGTGTCGCCGCGGTCTTCTTTGGCCGCAGTTGATGCGAACATCACCTGCGGTGGCACGTAAGCGACTGCATTAAAAAACGAGTAAGGGGCCAGATTGTTCTGCCCTGACGTCCCGCGTGTAGAAATCCACCCGATCGGGCGCGGCGTGACAATAGCATTGAAGGGGTTATGCGGCAGGCCGTGACCCTCGGTTGGGCGATAAAACATAAACGTCTCCTGATGGTTTGCAGGCCACATAGCGCATGTGCTAGGGGCAAACCACCTGAAACCTATATCCAAAAAAACCGGCGGCCAAAGCCTCGTGTACTCTCTCACTGCAGAAACAGATCAGGACCATCACGAGGTCGAAGCGCTGTATGATCTGTGCTTTGCGCCCGGCCGTGAGGCGCTGTCGTCTTACCGTTTGCGCGATGATGTGCCGCCCGTCGCTGGCTTGAGCCATGTGGCGCGGGATGCAGACGGCATTTTGTCAGGTGCGATCCGGTATTGGCCGGTGCATGTTGGCCGCTCTCCTGCGTTGCTGTTGGGGCCTGTGGCCGTTCACCCGACACGTCAAGGCGAGGGGCTTGCCGCTCTGTTAATCCGCGAGACGCTGGATATCGCGCGTCAGGCCGGATGGGGTCGGGTTATGCTGGTTGGCGATGCGCCGTACTACGGAAAATTCGGGTTTGAACGGCTGGAAGGGGTCAACATGCCGCCGCCCACAAACCCCGACCGTGTACTGGGACGCGCGCTGACAGATGCGGCATGGGACGGCATTTGTGGGGATGTCACACGCTGGCAAGCGGATTGAAAAGCTCAGATTATATCCCATGTTGACCATTAGAGGAGATCAATATGGATTTAATCTCGACGACCACCGGGCCGGTGGACGTAGACGCACAACTTGATGCGATTGCGCGGCGCTACAAGCGCGCTGGTGGCTTGGGTGTCGATCTGCTCAATCTCGTCGGTGGCAAAGCCGAAGCCCTGCTGGACCAGCTGCCCGCGTCAGTACGGGGTAGTTTGGAACACGCGACCCAACGCGCGCTTGAGCAGGCGATGAAAGTTGCAAATGACAGTCGTAGCGTGGTGCCGGATCAAAAAGGATGGCTCAATTCGGCGGTTGGTGCTGCCATGGGGGCGGTCGGCGGTATGGGCGGTCTGCCTACTGCTTTGGCCGAACTGCCGGTGACAACGACGCTTTTGCTGCGCGTTATTCAGGGTGTTGCCAAAGATTACGATTTTGATCCATCCGCTGAAAACGTTCAGTTTGACTGTGTTCAGGTCTTTTCGTCGGCGGGTCCGCTGGAGGCGGATGACGGCGCGGATCTTGGATTTATTTCGGCGCGTGTGACGTTGACTGGGGCTGCCGTGCATGGGTTGGTGGCCCGCGTCTCGCCACGATTGGCGACAGTCCTGGGGCAAAAGCTTGCAGCACAAACCGTTCCTGTTTTGGGTGCTGTTGCGGGGGCTGCGACGAACTATGCCTACACCAGCTATTATCAAGAGATGGCTCATGTTCACTTTGGCCTGCGGCGTCTGGCCGTTGACGCGGATGTGCCTGTCGACACGCTCGTCGCGCGTTTGAAAGAGCGTATCGCGCAAAATAATCTGGTCTAGCGGCCGTGTCCGCGCATAACAACATGTGGTATTAACACTTCATTTACCAAGCCTGCTTAGTGCTTTTATGTAGATTTAGTTGGCATTAGCTCTTAATTCGGGCATTGTTTCACTATCGATATGACAGGCTTCGGCACTTTTATGAGCTCGCATCAGCGCAACATGATTAAGCAGCTTCCAATTTCGCTTCCCAGTGGTCGCAAAACCGATTTGCGGACGCAGTTTGGCGCGCTGTGTTATAGAATTCGCAAGAAAAAGGTCGAAATCCTGCTTATCACGTCGCGTTCGTCCAAACGCTGGATCGTCCCCAAAGGCTGGCCGATGGATGGCAAAACACCAGCTCAATGCGCGGCAATCGAAGCTTGGGAAGAGGCGGGCGTTAAAGGCGTATCTGACGGACGCTGTATCGGTATATTCTCTTACAGCAAAGCAACGGATGACCACGGGGCATTGCCATGCGTGGCAATGGTATTCGCAATCGAGGTGCAGTCGCTCGCCGATGCTTACCCTGAAGCGCAAGAACGCCAAAGGATTTGGGTGTCACGCAAAAAAGCAGCAAAGCTTGTTGATGAGCCGGAGTTGTCGCGTATCGTAAGCGATTTCGATCCGCGCCTTCCGTCATAGTCGCGCTTGACGTGGGCAGTATTGCACCTCATCTTCATTCAGGCTGATCCTATGAGAGTGTGCGCTACCCCATGATCCAATATGCATTGAAATGTGAGAACGACCACGTTTTTGACAGTTGGTTCCAGTCGGCGTCTGCTTTCGAGGCGCTGGAGCGTTCTGGCCACTTGTCTTGTGTGATCTGCGCAAGTGCCAAGGTGAAGAAGGCTGTGATGGCGCCGCGTGTTGCGACCAAAGACAACGAAAAACCACCTGTGAAACTGGCTGAACCGAAGTCTGAACAGGAAAAGGCGATCGCAGCTTTGCGCAAACAGGTGGAAGCAAATGCAGATTACGTAGGCCCGCGTTTTGCAGATGAGGCGCGGTCGATGTTTCTAGGTGCCGCGCCAGAGCGCGCAATATACGGGGAAGCAAATGGCGCGGAAGCCAAAGCGTTGATAGAAGACGGCATTCCCGTAGCACCACTGCCGTTCTTGCCCAACCGAAAGGCCAATTGATATCATGACGGTTGTTATTACAGGTACCAGCCGTGGCATTGGCGCTGGTTTGGCGCAGTCATACAGAGCCCGCGGGGACGAAGTGATTGGCACCACACGCGGGGGAGACTGGCCGCTGGACGTAACCGACCCCGACAGCCAAAAAGCCTTGTCGGCAAAGTTGCAAGGCCGGCCCATTGATCTGCTGGTGTGCAATGCGGGCGTCTACCTCGACAAGGGCGAGCGGCTGGACAGCGGCTATGACAGCCAGCTTTGGGCGGATACCTTCGCTGCCAACGTCACTGGCGTGTTTCTGACCGTCCAAGCCCTGCTGCCAAACCTTGAAGCCGCCAAGCATGGAAAAATCGCGATTATTTCGTCTCAGATGGCATCGAGCGAACGCGCACCGGGTGGCAGCTACATCTATCGCGCCTCCAAGGCCGCCGTGCTCAATCTTGGCCGCAACCTCGCCGCTGATTTGCGTGCGCGTCGCATTGCCGTTGGTATCTATCACCCCGGATGGGTTATTACCGATATGGGCGGCGGAGCAGCCGACATCACAGTGGATGACGCGGTCTCGGGTCTGGTGGAACGTTTTGATGATCTGTCCATGGCCTCGACCGGCACGTTTGAAACATGGGAGGGCCGCGCGCACCCATACTAGCGCGTGCGGTTCGTTCGTCTGTGCCGGAGAATTGGTCGCACCCCGCTTGTGTGTCGCAGTGAGAGCGCGTAAACCCGCCGCGTTATCTGCGAGGGACGCGACATGCCAGTTCTGGTGATGAAATTCGGTGGCACTTCTGTTGCCACCTTGGACCGCATTCGGCGTGTTGCAAAACGCGTGGGTGTCGAAGTTGCAAACGGTTATGACGTGATCGTCATTGTTTCTGCAATGTCTGGTAAAACGAATGAGCTGGTCGGCTGGGTCAATGAAACGTCTCCGCTGTATGATGCGCGCGAATATGATGCAGTGGTTTCTTCGGGTGAAAACGTCACCGCTGGTCTTATGGCGCTGACGCTGCAAGAGATGGATGTGCCTGCGCGCAGTTGGCAGGGCTGGCAGGTGCCGGTCAAAACAACGTCGGCGCATTCTTCGGCGCGGATCGAGGAAATCCCGACTGACAATATCAACGCGAAATTTGGCGAAGGCATGCGGGTGGCCGTTGTCGCCGGTTTCCAGGGCGTAAGCCCCGAAGGCCGTATCACAACTCTGGGGCGTGGTGGCTCGGACACGACTGCAGTGGCTTTTGCCGCCGCTTTTGATGCGGAACGTTGTGATATCTACACCGACGTTGACGGTGTTTACACAACTGATCCGAGGGTCAGCGCGAAAGCCCGCAAGCTTGACAAGATCGCCTTCGAAGAAATGCTCGAACTGGCATCTCTGGGTGCGAAAGTGTTGCAAACCCGGTCTGTTGAACTGGCGATGCGCTACAAGGTCAAACTGCGCGTCCTAAGCAGTTTTGAAGAACAATCTGACGCGGCGGGAACGCTGGTATGTGATGAGGAAGAGATCATGGAAAGCAAAGTTGTAGCGGGTGTGGCGTTTAGCCGTGATGAAGCGAAAATGACGCTGATCAGTGTTGCGGACCGACCCGGTATCGCTGCGCGTATCTTCATGGCGCTTAGCGATGCCGGGGTGAACGTGGATATGATCGTGCAAAACATTGCGGAAGAAGGTCGTACGGATATGACCTGGTCCTGCCCGACAGATCAGGTGCAGCGCGCGCAGGTAGCGGTGGAAGAAGCGAAAACTAATGGCACCATCAACTTTCAGGAAGTTGTAGCAGACGTTGATGTCGCCAAAGTGTCCGTTGTGGGTATCGGCATGCGCAGTCACACAGGCGTCGCGGCCAAGATGTTTCAGGTGCTGAGCGCTGAAGGGATCAATATCAAGGTCATTACAACGTCAGAGATAAAGATTTCCGTCCTGATTGATAGAAAATACATGGAACTTGCCGTTCAAGCGCTCCATGATGCTTTTGAGCTAGAGAAGGCAGCCTGACCGGATATAGCACCGGGCCGGCTTTGGGAGGAATACACTGGTGTCTGATCGGCCGGAGAGTGAATCACGCAAATTGCTGGGTCGGTTGCGGGATGCGATGGCGGGCAACGCGGCCGGACAGGCCAGGTTGGATGAGATCACCTCGCTTATCGCCAGCAGCATGGGCTGCGAAGTATGTTCGATCTATCTGTTCCGGGATGGTGAGACGCTCGAGCTTTGTGCGACCAAAGGCCTGAATACCGAAGCCGTTCACCAAACAAGGATGAAACTGGGCGAAGGTCTGGTCGGGCGGGTCGCAAAGCAGCGGGCGATGATAAACACGCCTGATGCGCCTGCTGAAAAAGGTTTCCGCTATATGCCGGAAACCGGAGAAGAAATTTTCTCAAGCTTTCTTGGCGTGCCTGTCCAACGGTTGGGCGAGGCGCTGGGCGTTCTGGTGGTGCAATCGAAATCGGCCCGTGAATTCTCGGCAGATGAGGTTTACGCGCTGGAAGTCGTGGCAATGGTTCTGGCCGAAATGACCGAGCTTGGCGCGTTTGTGGGCGAAGGGGCGGCCATGTCGGCACGCCACTCTCAACCTGCAATGTTCCGTGGCACGGTCGGTCAGGAAGGCGCGGCTGAAGGGCATGTTTGGTTGCATGAACCTCGCGTTGTCGTAACCAATCCGATTGCCGATGATCCGCATAAAGAACGGGTTCGGCTGAAGGAAGCCGTAGAGCAGCTGCGCGTGGGCGTGGACCAAATGCTGCAAATCGCGGGGCGGCAAGACAAAGAACAGCTGCAAGTGCTTGAAGCTTATAGAATGTTCGCAAACTCCAAAGGCTGGATGCGGCGGATGGAGGAAGACATCTCTAACGGGTTGTCTGCGGAAGCGGCCGTAGAAAAAGAGCAGTCCACCGCGCGGGCGCGATTGTCTCAGGTGACAGACGGTTATCTGCGCGAACGTCTCAGCGATCTTGACGATTTGTCAAACCGGCTCTTGCGGATATTGACGGGGCAGGGTTCTGATACCGGCGCCGAAATGCCATCTGATCCTATCCTGATTGCGCGTAATATCGGACCGGCAGAGTTGTTGGAATACGGCCGTAGTTTGAAGGGCATTGTGCTTGAAGAGGGATCGGTTGGAAGCCACGCTGCAATTGTCGCACGGGCTTTGGCGATCCCGTTGGTGGTCCACGCAAGTGGTGTGGCGACCGAAGCGCTGAACGGTGACCACATCATGGTGGACGGTGAGCAAGGCATCGCCCACTTGCGGCCCGACGAAACGGTTGTATCTGCATTTCGCGACAAGATTGCGATGCTTGCGGCAGCGCAAGAGCGGTACGCGTCAATCCGCGACAAGCCCGCCACAACCAAAGACGATCAGACGGTGGCGCTTCACATGAACGCCGGCCTGATGGCAGACTTGCCGTCTCTTCCATCATCGGGTGCCGAAGGCGTCGGTTTGTTCCGGACCGAATTGCAGTTTCTCGTACGCAACCAGATGCCACGTCGGGCCGAATTGGTTGCTCTTTATGCACGCGTTCTGGATGCTGCCCAAGGCAAACGGGTTGTTTTTCGTACGCTGGATATCGGTTCCGACAAAGTCCTGCCCTACATGAAGCCCAACGACGAGCCGAACCCCGCATTGGGATGGCGGGCGATACGCGTCGGTCTTGATAAACCAGGTATCATGCGGATGCAGCTGCAGGCGTTAATCCGCGCCGCAAACGGGCGTCCGCTGACAGTTATGTTTCCCTTCGTTGCTCAAATGGAGGAGTTCACGGAAGCGCGCCGCCTGATGGACAAAACATTAGCGGCAGAGGAACGGCTTGGGCATGTTCTCCCTCAGACCGTAGAAGTCGGCGCGATGCTTGAAACACCGAGCCTTGCGTTTGCCCCGGTCAAGTTCTTTCAGGACGTGGATTTTTTATCGATTGGCGGTAACGACCTCAAGCAGTTCTTTTTTGCTGCAGACAGAGAAAATGAGCGTGTTCGTCGCCGCTATGATACGTTGAATGTCTCTTTTCTGAGCTTTGTTGAGCGCATTGTCGAACGGTGCGAACAAACCGGTACGGCGGTTTCATTTTGCGGTGAAGATGCAGGACGCCCCATAGAGGCCTTGTGTTTTGCGGCGATCGGCCTTCGTAATTTGTCTATGCGTCCTGCGTCCATCGGGCCCGTGAAAAGCTTGCTGCGCAGATGTGATTTGGGAGAGGTTCGCAAGGTAATCGCCGACGCGCGTCACCGTGGCGAAATGTCGGTGCGGCCTGCACTTATGGAATGGTTGCGCGAGCAAGGGTAAAGGGCCCGCAGTTGGGGGCATGCTGCAAATTTGTTTGACAAATTTCAGTGTTTTGACATGCTGATGTGCGGCGGGACGCGTAGCTGATGATCCGGTGAAAAAGCTGTGAACTGTACGTTGACACTTTTAATCCGCCCCGCAGACGGCGTGGCGGGCATCACAAATGTCTAGCTGCCGCAGCCTTTGCATCTAATATAGCCATTGCGTCCTGTTCCCGGCCTTCAGGAATAAATAGGTGATCGTGGAAAAAGCCGGCAACCGGATTGACGCCCATGCCTGCTTGGGCCAGATCGGTTGCGATGCTGGCGATGAACCCAACTGCCTCAAGTGCAGAGTGTACATTGAGCGTGATCATCCGGCATGGAAACTCATAGGGCAGCTTATATGCTTCAGCTTGCGCTTTGGTAATGATCAAGGTGGCGCCTTCCGCCTCTTGGAAAACCATTTTTGGTGTCAGACCATCCTGCGCGCTACGATCTTTTATAGTGACAAAAACAAATGTTTCCGGAGAAAGCTCGGCTGCCATGTTGGCGACTAGCGTTTCCAGTTTGTTTTCCCCACTCATTCACGCGTCCTGTGATTACGTTTTGTACGCTAATCTGTTCCAGATGACTGGCAGTTGCACAAGGTTTTTCCCATTCGTTGCAGCAGAGGGTATCAAAATTCGCTCCAACCGCTGAGATCCTCTGCGCCCGCAGCAAGTGCGGGTCTATTTTGAACAAGCGGTTCAGATGGTGCTGCCGGTTCCGGCTCTGTGTGATTTGATGATTGGTTTGTTGCGCGCACGCGAAATTGGGAAGTTGAGCTTTTCAAGTCACCTGCCTTCGCTGCGAGCAAGTGGCTTGAAGCAGTAAGTTCTTCAATAGCTGCCGTCTGTTTTTGTGTATTCCCATCTACCTGTGCCATCGCGGAAGATATTTCCTGAATGCCAGAGGCTTGCTCTGAGACCGCTCTGGTAACTTCATCAACACTTTCCGAAATTCGCACTACGCTTGTGGCAATCCCGTCCAAAGCAGATTTTGCATTCGAAACATTAGCAACACCCTCAGTTACGGCAACGTCGCTCTCATTTAATACGTGCGAAATTTCTTTTGCGGCGTCACTGGCGCGCTGCGCAAGCAGTCGCACTTCGGAGGCAACTACAGAAAAGCCTCGACCTGCATCGCCTGCGCGGGCGGCTTCGACCCCCGCGTTGAGAGCCAGTAGATTAATCTGGAAGGCAATATCGTTGATGACTTCTGTGACCCGCGTGATTTCCTTGGACCCTTGCGCGATGCGTTCCATTGATGTCGCGGCAAGGGCGGCGACTGTTTCACTGTTTGATGCTGTTGATCTGGCTTCTTGAGCATTTGCGCTGACGTCCGCGATATTATTGTTTACTTGTGAAACACTTGCAGAAAGTTCTTCAAGGGCAGCGGATGTTTCCTGCATCGATGCGGCATTCTGTTCTGCTTGGCGCGACAGAATGTCTGCTGTTTGGCGTAGCTCCATCGACGAGCCGTTCAGAATTTCTCCGCTTTCGGATATGTCAGTCACAAGACCGGTCAAGGAGTTCAGCATTTCGTTCACATTTGTTTGTAAATCCAGAAATGCCCCCTTGAAAGACCCATCCATCGTCTGCGTCAAATCCCCTGCTGCAACAAGCGACAATACGGCGGCTGTCCGGGTTAGCCCGTCATCGACTTCTTGCATGAATGCATTCATGCCCGTCGCCAGTTCTCTTAGTACCTCGTCTTCAAACGCGATCTCGATCCTGTTGCTGAAATTCCCTTCGGACGCCGCGCCGATAACACTGCCGAATGATGTGCGAAGCTGCTCCATCATTTTGATCCGATTGCGCTCTGCATCTTCATCAGCACGTTTTTTCTCGGCCGAGAGTTCCGCTTCACGCAGCGCTGCTGCTTCTCGCTCTGAGTTCAGTGCGGTCATCTTCTCATTTGCTTTGGATTGCTCTTCAACCAGCTTTTCGATGCGCAAAGCACCTTGTCGGAATATTTCTGTCTGGCGGGCAAGCTCGCCGATCTCGTCGCCACGGTTGGTACAGGGAATCTTGGTATCCAGCGCGCCGTCGACTACTTTGTTAACTGCCTGAGTAAGCCGTTGGAGAGGGCGCGCGACACCACGTGAGAAAAAGGCGGAAAAGGCAAGTGCACAGCTCAAAATTGCAGTAGATATAAGCATTATTTTTACGAGTGCCGAAATCAACCCGGCAAAAAGTTCCCGTTTGTCTTGTTGCACCACAACAGCCCACCGTTTACCCAAAAATTCCACGGGTACAGCAAATCCCATGACCTCCTGTCCGTGATGCCCTCGTGTTTGAAAACTGCTTTCGACTCCTCTCAGCGCATCCGTGATCGCGGGATGCTCTACGCGGGTAAGTAGTGTGTCGTCTTGTTCGGTTTGGCTGGAATTGGTGCGCATCGTGCCGTCACCACCGACCAAAAAACCGTCAGCTGATTGTCCTAAACCTTGCAAATCACCCGAAGCCGTATTCAGCTCGGTGATGGGCATCTGATAGGCAAGCACCCCCAACCGGATTCCTTCGTCGTTGAACACAGGTCGCGCAACAAACGCGGCAGGGGCATCATTGCTGGGGCCATATGGCGCAAAATCTACAAATACGGAACGTGCATTCGGTTCTAACTCAGATGCCAGCCTATATGCTTCTGCAAGACCCGATGATGCCCACTGCCCGGTCAACATATTGGTTGCAAAGTCATTTTCTTTGAAAACACTATAGACGAGGTTGCCTTCAGTATCGAAAAGAAAGACATCGTAGTATTTCATCTCGTCTTGTAGTGCATCAAATGTAGGGTGGTACACTGCGTGTATATAACCGTAGCTGGACCCGGTATCGGCAGACACAAGTTTGTCTTTTTCCCCAACTGGGAATTCATTTTCTTCGACGTAAACACGGCGCAGAGTGTCTTCAGCCGCTTCAAGCGAATCATAGCCGTCTGCCAAAGCAATCAGAGCAACCGATGTGGCCGGTGCATCGGCCTGCAATCTGATATCGCGATCAATGCTATCAAGAAGGCCGCTGATCCGTTTGCTATTTATGAAAGCAATACTCTGCAGCTTTTCCTGTGCGTTTTGAGTTATGATCTGACTGGTCAGATAGGCATTCGCAACCGCCATGACGGCGATCGTAAGCGCAACCAGACCGCCAATGACCAATGGAAGCTTTACGCCAATTCTTGCATCCTTAACCCGTGCCAACATAAACTGTTTTCACCTTGCCTGCTCAATGAACCATGCGCGGCAACCAGAGTTGCCTTGCTTTGTATGACAGAGCTATCAGGAAGGTGTGGCCAGATCGTAAACACGATCCAAAAGGTTTTGAACCCACAAGCGGGACGCGGTCAGACAGAGACCGCAGCATGCAACACGTCGCGCTCGATTTGCGCAGCGGTCTGGTCTAACTTTACCTGCCCCCGTTCAAGCACAACGAATTTATCGCCCAGATCAAAAGCAAAATCAAAAAACTGCTCGACCAGCACAATCGCCATGTCACCACGCTTGCGCAAAAGCTTTATGACTTCGCCGATTTGCTTGATGATATTGGGTTGGATGCCTTCCGTGGGTTCATCAAGCAACAAAAGCTTCGGACGCGTAATCAACGCGCGCGCAATCGCCAACTGCTGCTGTTGACCGCCCGACAGATCGCCGCCGCGCCGCGACAGAAAATCCTTGAGGATCGGAAACAGTTCGAACACCTCGTCAGGGATGTGCCGCTCTTGCTTTGGAAGGCAGGCAAAGCCGGTTTCAAGGTTTTCCCGAACCGTTAAAAACGGGAAAATCTCGCGCCCTTGAGGGACATAGGCAACGCCTTTTTGCGCCAACATGTGAGAATTTGTCTTTTCGATCTGCTGACCCTGCAACTGATAGGTGCCGCCGCTGCGGGGGTGGGTTCCCGATATGGCCTTCAGCAGACTTGTTTTGCCAACGCCATTTGTCCCCATGACGCAGGTGACTTCGCCCATGGCTGCAGACATCGTAATCCCGTTCAGGATTTTACTGCCGCCGTAGTGCAGCGTCAGATCATCAATCTGCAAAAGACTATCGGCCAAGATACACCTCGATTACTTTTTCGTCATTCGTCACATGGTCAAGAGAGCCTTCGGCCAACACCGATCCTTCATGCAAAACGGTTACTTTGCAGTTCAGGCGGCGCACGAATTCCATGTCATGTTCGACCACAACAACGGCGCGCGTTTTGGCAGCTTCCACCAATAGCGCGGTGGTATGCTCGCGCTCGGCGGGTGTCATGCCTGCGGCGGGCTCATCCACCAGCAGCAGTCGCGGATCTTGAGCAAGCAACATCCCGATCTCTAACCACTGTTTCTGACCATGGGATAGCTCTCCGGACTTACGGTGCAACGCGGTGGAAAGGCCTATCCGCTCGGCCAATTCCGCAACCGCATCGTGATCCTCTCTGACGGCGCGAAAGCGTAAAACCGAGAATGGGTTGCGATCTTTTTTCAACGCCAGCATGAGGTTGTCAGCAACAGTCTGGTCTTCGAATACGGTAGGGCGCTGGAACTTGCGGCCGATGCCGGCCTGCGCAATACGGCTTTCTGACATATTCAGAAGCGATTGCGATTTCTCTCCCCATATCACTCGGCCGCTGTCAGGCTTGGTCTTGCCGGTAATAATGTCCATGAAAGTCGTTTTGCCCGCACCATTGGGACCAATCACAGCACGCATTTCGGCTTCACCGATCTGGAAGGTCAGATTGTTGATCGCTTTGAAACCGTCAAATGAAACGGAGACGCCCGATACCTCAAGCAATGTGCTCATTTGTCAGCCTCCTTCTCCTGAAGTGCGCCAGGCTCAGGGCCAAGGTCGGCCCCGTGGCGTTCGGGGCTGCGCTTTTCAGTGATAAGATCAACCAGCCCACCAATGCCACGCGGGGCGAAAAGGGTTACACAAACAAAAGACAGACCCAACAAAATCGTCCACCAATCAACCCATTGAATTGTATAAAAGCCCAAATTGATGTCAGGCGCCTGCCCACCGGTAAACCAAGTCGACAGAAGGGATACGAAAGCTGCCCCGATTACCGCGCCGTAAAGCCTGCCACGGCCGCCGATGGCCACCCAAACCGCAAGGTAAATCGAGGCGATGGGTGCGATCTCTGCTGGATTGATGATGCCCGCCTGCGGATAATAGAGCGCCCCCGCGATCCCCGCGAGGATTCCTGTAAAAGTGAAAATGAACAATTTATACGCCTCAACGGAATACCCGAGAAACCGGACGCGGGCCTCGTCATCGCGGATGGCGCGAACAACCGACCCGAATTTACCGGACACGACCCAAGCGCAAACTAAATACCCGAGCCCGAGCGCAAGCGCCGAGGCCCAGAAAAATAAGATTGATATGGTCGACTGAGGCACCTGATCCAGTCCTGGCAGGTTTTGCAAACCCGACAACCCGTTGTTGCCGCGCAGACCGCTGTCATTCTGGAAGAGATAAAGCGCCAGTGCCAGTGTCATCGCCTGCGTCAGGATCGACAGGTAAACGCCCGTGACCCGGCTGCGAAACGCCAGCCACCCGAACACAAGTGCTATCAGGCCCGGGACCAGCACCACGGCTGCCAACTGCAAGGGCAAAGAATGCGCAAACGCCCATATCGGTGGGAACTCTGATGCGCCAACAACGCCAAAAATCTGGCTTGCAATACCGTCCGAAATTTCTTGCGGCGTGGGGGGGAGAGGGGCTGCCGCCAGGCTCTCGCGGACGATAATCTCGGTGCGAGCATACATAAGCCACATGCCAATCGCGTATCCACCGATCCCGAAAAACGCCATGTGACCGAGACTAAGAATGCCACAGTAGCCCCAAACAAGATCCATGGCCAATGCAACAAGACAAAGACAAAGCGTCTTTCCAAGGGTTTTTACAAACGACGTGGAAATGATTCCGACCCCAAAGCCTTCGGCCAGGATCGTTACGCCAACAGTAAAAATAGCCAGCACGCCCAAGAATATAAGAACCGAAGGGTACCTCATTACGAAAGGCCTGCGCGGTTGATCCAGCAGAACATCAGACATGCAATTTACCCTTGGCGAAGCTACAGTTAACCGACCCAAAGCCCATCGCACAGGCTTCGACAGTCATCTTGCCAGATAAACTCCGGGGGCACGGGGGCTGGCCCCCGTTTGTTCCCAAGCAAACCAAACTTCGTGTCCCTGTCATGCTCACGCCTCCGCTGCCCGACCCTTGAGGGCAATAATGCCTCGCGGCCGAAATTGGATGAACAGGATGATGAACAGGATCATGTAAGTCTGCGCCGCCAGCGTATTGGACGGGTTCAACCACTCGATCCCTTTTTGCAAGAAACCGACCATGGTGGCACCAAGTAATGTGCCCCAAATATTACCCACGCCCCCCACGACAACAGTCATAAAGCTTTGAACGATATAGTCGCTGCCCATTTCAGATGTGACCTTCGCATAAAGCCCGATTGCCACGCCCGCGATCCCGGCAATGCCTGACCCAAACCCGAAGGTAAGCATATTGATCTTGTCCGGGTTAATACCCATGGACGCTGCCATCCGGGGGTTCTGCGTGACCGCGCGCACTTCAAGCCCCAGTCGCGTCCGTTTCATGACAAACAAAAAGAGTGTGAGAAATAACAAAGCCAGCACAAAGATCGCGATGCGGATGTAGCTGATCGAGATAATGTCGTTTATAACCCACGATCCATCAAGCCATCCCGGCGCCGTCAACGGTCGTGCCTGTGTGCCGAAGATATTCTTGGCCAGCTGCTGCAGGGCGATGGAGACACCAAAAGTAGCCAGTAGCGTCTCCAGCGGTCGATGGTACAGCCACCGGATCACCAGCCGTTCCATCGCCACCCCAGCGCCGAAAGTCACAGCAAAGGCCAACGGGATCGCAATGAGTATGGAAAGGGTGTAATCGGGCACGAACAATTGCACCACATAGCCAGTGTAGGCGCCCATCATAATGAATTCGCCATGCGCCATGTTGATGACGCCCATCACGCCAAAGGTAATAGCCAAACCAATTGCCGCCAAAAAGTAAATCGACGCCAGTGATAGCCCATCAAGCGCCAGATCGGCCGTCTGGCTCAGCGCCACGCGCGTCTCGATGTCGTCAAGGGCAACCTGTGCAGCCTGCGCGACAGAGACCGGCGCGCCGGTGAAAACCTCAAAAAACTGTATGGCCCCCAATGCCGCTGTCACTTCATCTTCTGTTACAAGAGGCGGGGCTACACCGCTTTGCGCCAAGGCTTCATAAGCGGCGGTGCGGGCATCATCGGTATCAAGAGTTGCCACCTGAATACCGGCAATCGTCCCACCGTTGATGTTTGCCACGAGTGTGTCGCGCATGACGTCGAGGCCCACACGCGGCGGGGCGAGGCCTTTGTCCACCAAGATTGCATAGGCGTCGTCCCGCGATAGAACCTCAGTCGCGGCTTCGATCCTGCGGGCGTCTTCAGGCACTTGTGGCCCCGCATCAATCCGGGTTGCAACCAAGGGGTTCAAGGCCGCGCGCAAGTCGACGCCCAAGTCGCCGGAAAAGCTTTCGATGGCGGCAATCCGTTCGTCGGCGTGTTCTGCAAAGCGGATGGTCAAAAGCCGCTCGAGCCGTTCTTTTCGTGCTTTCAGGTCGGGGTCAGTTTCACCGTCAATTGCGCCGCGCAATGCTGTCAGATGGGATGCGTCCGCGTCGCGCTCGATAGAGACGATGGCGGTCAGCCGTTCTTCCGGGTCTGGCGCGTTCAATTGGAACTGCACCAGTGCCGCCGATATCAGGCCCCGAATGCCGGAGTTCGGTTTTAGTTGTTTGTAGGTGCTTTTGTCGACGGTGCCGATTTCGGCGCCGCCCGCGACATCAAAGAGCCGCAGCTGATCGCCTTCCGCTTCTTCGGCAAAAACGAACAGACCTGTCTCGCGTTCGTGCCACATCTCTTTGTCTTGCCAGCGTTGCAAAACGGCTTGCGCGTCGTCCAGTCCGCTTGCCCCTAGCGCATCGATGGCGGGGCCGATCGTGCGTCTTGACGACTTGATGATGATTTCGCCGTGGGTTTGCAAAAGCTGCTGTATCGGGCTTTCGGTATCCTGTGCCGGGGCAGGGGTGCTGATCGCGGCACACAGCAAACAACACGCGACAGCGCGCAAAACAAAAGACAGCATCAGGGATTTCCCTTTTGGGAGAAGATTGGGGGCGCCTGTTCAGGCCCCCCCCGTTTTTTTGGTCAAGTCGTCTTAGTAGTTAGACTTGATCTGCACGCAGGAACTGGTTTCGGTGTTGTACATACCGCAGCCCAGTTCTTGCCAGTCGGATGTCAGAACCGCCGATTTAGGCAGGAAGTCTGTCCATGCGTCACCCGGAACCTCTTCTGTCTGAGAGATGATGTCGAACTGTCCATCGGCCTGAATTTCACCGATCAGAACTGGCTTGGCCAAGTGGTGGTTTGGCAGCATTACCGCTGTACCACCGGTCAGGTTCGGGAATTCCTGTCCGTACATCGCCTCACGTACCGCATCAACGTCGGTTGTACCCGCTGCAGTCGCCGCGTTCACCCACATGTTGAAGCCAATGAAGTGTGCTTCCATCGGGTCATTTGTAACACGGTCTTCGCCCATGCGTTCTTTCCAAGCGGCGACCCACTCGTCGTTCATCTCGGATTTAGCGGACTGGAAGTAGTTCCAAGCGGCCAAGTGCCCAACAAGGTTGGACGTATCCAGACCGGCAAGTTCTTCTTCACCAACCGAGAAGGCTACAACTGGGATGTCATCAGCAGAAATGCCTGCGGCGGCAAGCTCTTTGTAAAAGCCAACGTTTGCGTCACCGTTAATGGTCGAAATGACGCCCACTTTCTTGCCGTCAGCACCTAGTGCTACGACATCTGCTACGATCTTGGACCAGTCGGAATGGCCGAAGGGCGTGTAGTTCACAAAGATATCTTCGGCCGGGATGCCTTTGTCCTGCAGATAGGCTGCAAGAATGTTGTTTGTCGTGCGCGGGTATACGTAGTCGGTGCCCAACAGCGCGAATTTTTCAACGCCAAGCTCTTCAAGAAAGTAGTCTGTGGCGGGGATCGCTTGCTGGTTAGGTGCAGCGCCGGTGTAGAAGACGTTCTTGGAGCTTTCTTCGCCCTCGTATTGCACAGGGTAGAACATAAGGCCGTTCAGTTCTTCCAGAACCGGCAGTGCTGATTTGCGCGAAACCGACGTCCATGATCCAAAGATCACGTCAACTTCTTGTACCGTCAGCAATTCACGTGCTTTTTCTGCGAAAAGCGGCCAGTCGGATGCGGGATCTACGACGACCGCCTCAATGTCGCATCCAAGCAATCCGCCTTTGGCGTTTTGCTGGTCGACCAGCATTTCCATTGTGTCTTTCAGCGTCGTTTCCGAAATCGCCATCGTTCCTGACAGGGAGTGTAGAACACCAACTTTGACCGGGCAGTCGGCCAATGCTGGCACAGTACCCAGAAGTACCATTGCGGTTGTCGCGCCAAGCAGTTTTCGTGACATCGTATTTCCTCTCTTACGATGCGCAGAATGCTTGAGAAACGCGTTCATCGCCTCATATACATCCTACGCATTTAAATGCGGCGTGCGGTGGCGTTTGGATGCTAGGCCGGCACCATCGCACGTTTTCTAAGCAGGACCGGACGGCCCCCCGTGATTACGTATCGCGATACCTTGCCAACTCTGGAGTTGTTTAGGGCAATTTAGCCGTCGCATTCCGGGCGGACGCACTATTTTTAATCGAACGGGATTTTTTCGATGAATTTTTGGGCGCCCCTAGCATTTGAACGTTCAGGCGCCCAAGAGTAGCCTCTCGCACGATGCCACATGTTGCTGCGCAATCTTTTGGGCGCGTTGCGCTCGCGCGGGATCAACGCCGAAATCTGCAGTGGCCAAGAGCGATGCATGGGCGATTTTTGTTTCTATCCGGTAGATCAAAACGCTGCGTTGCTCTTCTTGCGGCACGACCGCGTCCAGCAGGGTCTGGAAGGACGCGCGCTGTGTCTCGTATCGTTCGGCATCCGAAGTGGATAGAAGCCACGACCGCTCCATTTCTGCGGACATGCGCCCCGCGCATCCCGCAAAGACCTGCTTTAAATCGACGTCAGCCTGTACCGGACCTGTGCAAAAGGCCGCCACGATAGCGGTCGTTAACAGTCTTTTAATTCCGCTCATTTTTTAAGCATTGACGCCGAAAAGTCGCACGTCAAGCGGGCAATTTGAAAACTTTTAGCGGAATTGTAAGTGAGCAACGCGCGATCTGGCGTCAAATAGATCGCTTGGTCAAGGGGATTTGACCAAACCAGTTTGGTGGCGTGGTTCGGCGCAAGTGAGAAAGTTGAAGCGCAATCAAGGAATAGATTTGGATCTCTTGGGTGCACTAAAGTGCATAAATAACAATAATTTATATGTATTGTTCGGGCGTCGCGCCCGATGCACACTGGAAGCGCTGGGGCGTTCGCCAGACAAGACCACGTGATGTCTTCAAGCGTAGCCCGTTTATGGCAAGGCCAATCATTATCTCTTCGCAGAGCAGAAAGCGTTTCCAATTCTTCCTATTGGTAAAACTACCGATATTTGGCGCAGAACAGAGCTGTAAAGGCCGGAAAAACGCTAAACGCCTGCCAGACTGACGGGGATTTTCCGCCTCTGTGAACAATAGTTCAGCTGCAATCTACGGGTTGAGCAGCGCGGCCCAAGGCGCGTGCCACCTATCCCAGAATAGTGACGCGGTATCCTATTCTTGGGAAATGAACGTTGATATTGCCAAGATCCGGGGCCGTGCGCCGGATCGCCAGCCTTTGGCTGCTGATGGCGACGAGTGTGCCTTCGACGGGTTGTTCGCCACCATCGACATCGGGAGATACGGTTACCTGCATGCCTGCGACCAATCCTTGCGGGTCGTATTGGTCCGCGCTTGGAGCTTCTACGGGTTCACTCTCAGCGGCTTGTTGGATCGCTTCTTCGGGGTTCATATCAGAGAACGATCCATGACCGATCTCGGCGACGCTGGCTTCCCATTCTTCCAAATGCGGGAACTCTGAAAGGAATGCAGCGCCCTTGTCCCAGCGTCCGCGCAGGAACCAGACGAGATGATAGAACTGGGCATCAATGGCTGCAGCATCCGGGCCCAACAAGAATTTCCGGCCATCCGACAACTGCATGTTCAGCCAGCTCATCGGACCGCGCATTTGCGATGCAAGATGGGGTAGGTTTTCGTTGGCTTTCTTCAAGCCTTCGGCCCAGTCCGCACCAAGATAGAGCCGACCGCGATCTTCGGCAAAGTCTTTCGGCAGATCGTCTCCCGCCGAGCCAAGTACGATTTTGACGGTCAGGTCGAACAATGGGCCATCGGTCCAGCGACTTAGACCCATCATCAGTCCTGCATCTGCGCCGGGGAAGAACGTCGGGGAAGGGACCCTGTGCTCAAGCTCCTGGATGATGCACTGCGAGTCGCAATAGATGTCTGCGCCGATTTGCATGACAGGGGTGCGGCGGTATCCGCCCGTTAGCTTGGTCAGCATTACCTTGGGCGGTAGTCTTGGTATCTCAACCGAGCGCCAGGACTGCCCCTTCATGCCGAGCGCTACTCTGGCTTTTTCGGCGACGGGCGATTGCGGGTAATTGTGCAAGATGATTTCGGGCATGTCGAACTTTCTTCATGGGTCGACCCATGTATCCTTCTCTTGCCACCTTCCGCAACCGCGTCTCGGCATTCGTGCGGCGGTGTCAGTCAAACCATCGTGACCCTGGAAAATGCATTGGACACAACACCCGCTGCGTTGCACCGACGCGACAATACTCCCTCAGTGCAGTCAGAATGCTGTTCGGTCAAATCCCTGACCGGTGGTTCTTTGGGGCTGCCATCTTCTGCCCACTTCTTTTTGGTGTCACGCTTTTCGCATCGGCGTAACCGCTGATCTGCACATGAGGCTATGTGCAGTTTTTGGGTGAGTTTTTTGTTGTCTCGGGAAATTTGCAGCATATCGTTGACTGGCACGGCCCGTCTCACATCGTGCACGGCATGCTGGTTGTGCTTACCGGCAGGCTCTTTTTCCGCGTTGGCAGTTCAGCAGATTGTTTGTTGTTGCGAAACCCGTAGATCGTTCTGGGCATCCTGTGTCTGGAAATCACCGCAGCTTATGTTGCCAGAGATTGCTTTACCTTGGCGGCGTTTATGCTGATTTACCTCTTTGAGGCGGTCGAGGTATGGCAACAGCTATTAAACACAAACCCGTCGCTGCAAGAGCAGCGGGGCTGAGACGCCAACGGGTCTGCGCCGGAATGCTCTACTGCCAAGCCGCGGAAATAGACCTGCTATTACTGCCCAAGTACCTCAAGCAGAACCTCTCCTGTCGCACCGGAAGGGGGGCGGGTGCCCGCGACGATGGACAGGGTCAGGGCCACGTCAATCGTATGAACGCGGCGCGACACTTTCTGCGGTGCGATGCCCTGTCCCGCAAATAGGATCGGCACAAAAGTATCGTAGCGCCATGGTGAGCCGTGGGTCACCGTCACCGACAAGCCGTCCATATCGTTGATGAACCATTCCGGTTGGAAAACGAGGTAGATATCCCCCGACCGTCCGGGGTGGTAGTTATTCAAGACCGCCTGCATCAAAGCATTGTCTGGGACTGACCCCTCGCGCAGGCGCGAACTGGGGATCGCATAGGCCACACCTTCAAAGGCTACCAGTTCATCTGCAATCATGGTCTCGAGCGCGACGCGGTCGATGTCAGGGTTGTCGCGGACCCCTGCGGCCAAGGTCAAATAGGGGTGGTCATAGCCTTCGAACAGCGCACCGGTTATGCCAAAGCGTTCTTTGATCCTATCAGCGGCAGGTGCAGTATCCCACGAATTTGGCGTGACATAGCCGCCTGGCATTCCGATCGAAGCCAGATAGCCGGGCGCCTCAGGTGCGCCGTGATCTGACGATAAGACGATCAGCGTGTTCTCAAGCCCGACTTCGGCATCGATGTAGGAAAAGAAATCGGCCAGCGTGCGGTCAAGCTGCAGCAGATTGTCTTCCGCCTCGAGGCTTGAGGGGCCAAAGAAATGACCAACGTAGTCAGTGACTGAAAAGCTGACCGCAAGAAAGTCTGTCACGTCGTCGTCGCCGAGGTCCTCGGCATCAATCAAGGCTTTCGCGAAGTCAGCCGTGATCCTGTCCCCGTAGGGACTGAGGGTCAGGAATGTCGTGTAATACTGTCCGCTCGCGTCTCCCAGTGGATGGGGAAACGTGCTCCCGAAACCGGCAAAGTCCGGTTTGTATCCGTCTTCGTTGCTGTTGGCGAAAAGATAGCTGTCGATGGGGTTCAGCAATTCCCACGACTGGCCACCAAAGCTTTGTGGCAAACCCTTGTCGTTCCACGTATCGACCCAAGTGGGATAGGCATCGTAGTAGTAGCTGCTGGTTACAAATTCTCCGGCGGCTTTCGAGAACCAAAATGCTTTGCCTGCGTGCCCTGCCATTGCAACCGCTCCTCGATCTTTGATCGACACGCCAAACACCTTTGCTTTTCCGGCTGTGTTGACGGCTAACTCGTCGCCAAACGTGGATGTCAGGATCGTGCGTGGCGAGCGGCCATCGCTGGTCGCGGCGCGTTGTGTGGGGTCAATTTCGGTTTCATCGTCCACATCTGCTCCGCTGGTCAAGATCGAATAGTCTGGATCTTCGATGTTGTAGACTGTGCGACCGGCTTCGCGGTCATACCACAGGTTGCCGATCATCCCATGCGCGGCAGGGTTGGCACCTGTGGCCAAAGTCGTGTGACCGACAATGGTTTCGGTGTTGGCGTGCGTGTGGTGGGCGTTGTTGTAGTGGATACCCTCTTCCAGCAAGTAACGGAAACCGCCCTCTCCAAACTGCTTGAGATGCCTCGTTGGCATATCGCCGCGCAGCTGGTCGACCGTGATTTGTACGATGAGTTTCGGTTGGCTCTGGGCTTTGGCAGCCATTGGCACGGCGCCCAAAGCGCAGATCAGCAAGCTAGTGCATTTTGACAAAAAGCGCATGGGGTATCCTGTCTTTTGAAAAATATATCAACTTTTGTATGCAGTTTTTCGTTAAACTAAAGCAACCCCTGTGCAAGCTTTCTGTCCTATCGTTATTGCAAGGGTTTCCGGCAGCTTCGGATCAAAAATACGGATAGGCTAGGGCACCGACCTGTCGGGTTTGGGCGACTGGATCGTTTCCAAATATGTTGCTACGGCGAGCAGACGCCGGGCCACGTTTCGGGAGCGACCATTGCCACTGTCAAAGGTGACCTGCGGCCCCTCATTCAGGGCTGCAATGACGGGCATGCCCTCGCGCGGTCGTGTTGCTTTTGTGTAGCCGTCGATAATCGACATAACCTCAAGCATTGGCCAGACCCCGCTACGGCGCTGCGCAATTTTCGTCAGATCGGGTGGTCTTGTCTGCTGCTCCCCGACCGGTTGCGTGCCGCCTTCTCCGTTGTTCCCGTGACAGGCAGCGCAATGGGTCAGATATAGGGCGCGCCCCATCGCAGTTTGTTCTTCACTTGCCACCTCCGAGGCGAATGCCGCGGCACACAGGGCCAGACTGCTTGCAACTTTCATTGTCAGACCAACTTTCCGCCGATCCCACGAGGGGTGCCAATCCGCAATCTGCCAACCAGCGCACAGGGGCCTGCGTATGCTCACGGCTCTTGCACCGCCTGCAGTGCGCGCATCAGTTGGTCGCGTTCCTGTAGCAGTTCAAGCACCATTGCGACGCCGGGCGTGTTGATGCCCAGATCGCGTTGAAGCCTGCGAGCTTTCTTGGCTTTGACAATATTGACCCCGCGAAAATGCCACTCTCTGAAGGATGTGCCTTCAGGGATCCAGCACACCGTATTCAACAAGCTCTGTTACCCATGTTTCATCAGCATCGCAAAACCTGCAAAGCTCATGCGACGTGAGGCTGTCAAGAATTTCGCTTTCTGGTCTGGCTTTCTTCATGTCACGCTCCTCCCATCTTGGCGCGGGGATTAAAGGCCATCTCACCCGCCATTTTTTCGAAGAATTCCTGTTCCTGTTGCGTGGTCACCGTTGGGTTCACAATGCGCAACGTGGCGTAGATGTCGCCGGGCGGATGCGAGGGCAGCCCTTTACCCTTCAACCTGAGTTTCTGGCCCGTGCGTGCATTCTTTGGGATCTTCAGATCGACTTTGCCATCAGGTGTCGGCAAAATAATTTTCTGGCCTAATGCGGCCTCCCAAGGTGTGATAGGCAGATCAAGGTGCAAATCCCGTCCTTCGGGCCGGTAAACAGGATGCGGCGCGAAAGCAACTTCAAGATAAAGATCGCCCGCAGCGTCACCTTCCGACATGCGCAGCCCCTGGCCACTAAGTCTGATGTTCTGGCCTTCGATGACCCCTTTAGGTATCCGCACCGCGATATTGCGGTCTTCATAAGATATGTCCCCGTGGGGACCGATCCGGGGCATGCGCAGTGTCAGAGTTCGCGTAGCACCCTGAAATGCATCCGCCAGCGGGATTTCGATGCGCGCGTGTTGATCCGCCGCAGCCATTCCGCCCGCCATGCCCGACATTCCGGCACCAGCGCCGCGAAACCGCGCAAACATATCGGCAAAGGCGTCCTCACTACCGGCACCGGGATGCGAAAATCCGAAACCTTCGTCCCATTGGGAGCCATGTTCAAAGCGCTGTTGCGGTTGGGGGTTGTCGTAGGCCGCGCGTTTTTCGGGGTCCTTCAGGACCTCATAGGCTGCGTTCACCTCTTTAAAACGTGCTTCGGCTTGCGCACCTTTCGCCACGTCAGGGTGGAACTTCCGCGCAAGCTTGCGGAAGGCGCGTTTGATGTCTTTGCTATCCGCGTCTCGCGGGACGCCAAGTACCTTGTAGTAGTCTGTGTTTTCCATCTTTTAACGGTGTCCCAGAAAAGCGAGAACGGTGCGCGCACTGTTCATAGTTGGGCGGGTGCGCGCACCAGACAGCCGCCTAGGCCTGAGTGCTGTGCGCGTCAGGCCTTTGAAATGGCAATCTTGTGTGTTTTGTCTCGGGTTTCCTGCGCCACCCTCGGTATTGAAATGGACAGAACCCCGTCTTTCATAGAGGCGGTCGCCTTTGGGCCATCGGCATCTTCGGGCAAACGGAATGTTCTGCTGAACGCTCCATACTGTCTTTCACTGAAGAACCACGTGTCGCCCGTTTCTTCTGTCTCGGTTTTCTTTTCACCGCGCACCACGAGGGATCCTTCCTGCACGGTAAGCGAAATATCATCTTCGGTCACGCCGGGTAATTCGACGCTGATCGTGTAGCTGTTGTCGTTGCCGGATGCCGCGCTGGCAGGCTTTAGCCAGTCTGCAACCCGCTGGCCAAAGGACCGCAGCGGATCGTAAAGAGGGTCAAGCAAAGATGGCCAGCGGCTGTTTTCCTCAGTTTTTTCTACCATTTTTTCCTCCTGTAGTCTGGCGAAGAACGCACTTTAGCGTTCTTCACGAACTCTGTTTCGGGGCGGCGCGAAAGCCAGAGGTGGCACATTTTCACACCCCTTCAGGCCTCAGTATGCGACCGCGCCCATCTCACACCAGGTTCAAGGCCTCACAATTGATATTGATCAACGAGGCGCGCGCGGCACGGCGATTAATATTGTGCACTCAAGAAAGGGGAGGGTGATCGCAGGCACATGAAGAACAGAGCCAATCCGTATACTAGGATATCCGCGCGTATCGCGACGGTGTTCAAAAAGAACGGGGTGCAACATAGCATTCGCGCAAGGTTGAAAAGCCAGCAAAGCATTTTGGACCTGGTTTATGCAGCATAGTCCACAACCGGCAGACCCGTGTGCCCAAAGCCCTGAATACGCCGAGGCGTTGGCTTTATGTGGGCTTGTGGATGACGTGCAGGCACCGGAACTGTTAAATGCGCGTCCATATCGGTACGCGGAAGGCGAATACCTATGCAAACCCGGCGATCCTGCCGATTGCCTGTGGATCATTGTGAATGGTGCAATCGCGGTGAAGCTCAAGGAGCAAACGCTGTTCACCCGCAGCCGAAATGAAGTGGTTGGTGAGCAACATCTGGTTGGCAACGGGTATCAACGGACCTATGCGCTGATTGCGACGGAAAGCACTGTTGAAGTTCTGGTCGTGGACAAGGCCAAGATCGAAGCGCACCCTGAAGCGGGGACGCTATGGCGCAATATCGCCAAGATCATTTCGCTCAAGCTACGGGGTGCCAGCCAAAAGACCGCGTCGCTCGGGCGGCAGCTTGCCGATGACACCCGCATTCTGCACGCCTACACAAACCAATACGCGCTGAGCAGGCGCATGCAGTCCGGCAGCGCGCATCAGACCGACTACATGGTAGAACGCTGTATCATCTGGTTTTCGGACGTAGTGAATTTCAGTCAGTATACGCTAAAGGCGACACCGGAACGGGTCGCCGATGTAGTGCAGCGCTTTTTCAACGCACAAACCGGCCCTATCCTTGAAGCTGGTGGCCATATTGACAAGTTCATCGGCGACGGGCTGATGGCGTTCTGGATTTTGCCGCGTCAGGAAACAAGTGCCGGGGCGATTTGTCTGCAAGCGATCGCTGCGGCACAGCAAGCCTCGCAAAATGTCTCGGCAATCAAGATCGGGGATATTCCCCTGTCACTGCGCATTGGGCTGCATATCGGGTTAGTGGTCAGCGGTGATTTTGGATCGGCGACGCGGCATCAGTTTACCCTGATCGGACCCGAAGTGAACAAGGCCGCGCGTCTGGAGCAAGCCCGTACCAACGATATTTCAGAAGGTAGCGGGCGTTTAGGTGAAATCCGGTTAAGCCGCGAGATATGGAACGAGTTGGGACCAGCAGAGCAAGCCGCGTTTCCGAATCGTTTTCTGGTGCAAGCAAAAAACATAGGCGAGACAGAGATACTCACCAACTAGCGCTGCCAAATAGGGATTGGCTCCGCAACGACTACATGTGCGTGAAACACTGCTTGGGCTTATTCAACGCCGCGCGCGGCCTCCGGGTTTTCCGCAAGGAAACCGCGCAGAACAGCGAATAATTCGCGCGCGTGGTCAATTTCGTCACTGTTCAGAGACTTGCGGATATCGTCGCAGATCATCTCATGCACCTTCTGTGGGCCGTGGTGCTCATGCATCAGATACTCGCCCATCAGTGCCGCATCGAATTCGGAAATGTGGTCGTGTTCAGCCAGAGCGCTAATCTCTGCCCGCGTCAGCGCGCACATGTCCTCTATGTCGTCCAAGGTAATCATGGTGTTCTAGCCTCCCCATAGTCCACGTTCATTTTACCAAAAGGCGCGAAGGCGGGCGTTGATATACCTCAATCGGGGGCGCGCTGGGCAAGCGGCTATATACGTCAATTGCTGAGAAGGGACCGCCCTTTTGGTTGCCGGATTGACAAACCGCAAGGCGCGCTGTCCGCGTCTGCGGTATTTCGCGGATAAGTTTTTCAACGCGGGGCAGAGCGCCATGAAGAAAACAATCTGGTCACTTGCCATTATTGCAGCCATCCTTTTGGGCGGATTTGCGGTCTTGCTGTCGAACACGGGCGCGGAAGGTGAATTGCCTGAAGGTTTCGTGCAAAGCAACGGGCGCATTGAGGCCGAACAAATTGATATAGCGCCGATCACCGCGGGCCGTGTCGAGCAGGTGAAGGCCAGCGAAGGCAGCCTTGTTTCTGCTGGCGACATCCTGGTTGTGATGGACACCGATGAACTTTCAGCTTTGCTGGACCGTGCAAATGCAGATGTAGCCCTCGCGCGCCAGTCCAAGGCAGAGGCGCAAGCCGTGGTATTGCAGCGTGAAAGTGAAAAACTGCGCGCAGAGCATCAGCTTGAGAGGGCCACGGCACTGCTGTCCGGCAACACGATATCACAGACGGTATTTGAGGATCGCGAAACCGCCTTTCGTGTTGCCGAAGCCATTGTTGTGGCAGCTGAAGCAAGGCTGGCGACGGCTGATGCCCGCATCGCCGCCGCAGAAGCCGAAGCCCGGCGGATCACGACACAGATCAACCATAGCTCGCTTTTTGCGCCAGCGCCGGGGCGGGTGCTTTACCGTTTGGCCGAGCCGGGCGAGGTGGTGGGCGCGGGCAGTCCCATTCTGTCGCTGCTCAGTCTTGAGAAAGTGTACATGGAGGTGTTTCTGCCCGCCCGCGAGGCAGGATTGCTGGCGATAGGAGCCGAAGCGCGTATCGTGCTGGATGCCTTGCCGGACTATGCCATCCCCGCCTTGGTTTCTTTCGTGTCGCCCGAAGCGCAATTTACACCCAAACAGGTCGAGACACTGAGCGAACGGCAACAACTGGTCTTTCGCGTGCGCGTGCGCATCCCTGATGATTTGGTCGCGGGGCGGATTGAACATGTGAAAACCGGTCTGCGGGGCCGCGCCGTCATCCGGCTGGACCGGAACACTGCATGGCCCGAAGCCTTGGAACGACGTATCCCGCCTGAGTTGTTCGAATGACGTCACATGACACACCGGTTGCATTCCGCGCGGAAGGTGTCACGCATCTTTATGGCCGTACGGTCGCTTTGGACGATGTGTCACTAGAGGTCCCGGCTGGTGAAATAGTCGGTCTCATCGGGCCCGACGGGGTTGGGAAATCAACGCTTCTTGGCTTGATTGCCGGTGCGAAAAAGTTGCAAAGCGGCACGGTAGACGTTCTTGGTGGCCCCATCAGTGACAGCGCGCACAGGCGGCGCATTGGTCCTGATGTAGCCTTTATGCCGCAAGGTCTGGGCAGAAACCTCTATTCAGAACTGACGGTGCGCCAAAACCTCGAGTTCTTCTCGCGGCTTTTCGGCCAAGCTCAGCAAGAGCGCGAGATTCGGATTGAAGCACTTTTGTCCGCGACAGGCCTTTTGCCCTTCGCAGATCGTTTAATGGGTAAACTATCGGGTGGGATGAAGCAAAAGCTGGGGCTGTGCTGTGCGCTGATCCATGATCCGAGGCTGCTTATACTGGACGAGCCGACCACGGGTGTCGACCCGCTGTCGCGTCGTCAGTTCTGGACGCTTATTGACGCGATCCGGCAGGTCAGCCCTTGTTTGTCGGTGGTTGTATCTACTGCCTATATGGAAGAGGCGCAGCGTTTTGACCGGATCGTTGCCATGAGTGGCGGGAAAGTTCTTTTTGAAGGGACCCCTGATGACTTGAAAGGGGAGGCGAAAGACCTTGAAACCTCCTACCGCGCGCTGTGTGGTCACACCCCGGCGGACGGAAAGTTTGATACTTTTCGCGCTCAGCAGGTTGCACAAGACCCTGTCATAACTGCGCGCGCGCTCACGCGGCGTTTTGGTGATTTCACAGCGGTGGATGCGGTTGATTTCTCGATCAACCGTGGAGAAATATTTGGATTTCTCGGCTCAAATGGTTGTGGCAAGTCAACCACGATGAAGATGTTAACGGGTTTGTTGCCCATGAGCGGGGGCGAGGCGTTCCTATTTGGCACACCGGTAAACGCTCACCACCGCGAATTGCGACACCAGATCGGCTATATGAGCCAGGCTTTTTCGCTTTATGGGGAGATAACGGTACGCCAGAACCTTCAACTACATGCCCGGCTTTTTGCTGTGCCGGGCCGCGACGCGCGCATTGCCGAGCTTTCACAGCGTTTTGGACTGGACGCGTATAGCAATATGTTGGCCTCTGCCTTGCCACTGGGGATCAAGCAGCGCTTGTCACTGGCGGTCGCGGTTATTCACAAGCCGCGGGTACTTATTCTGGATGAGCCGACCTCGGGCGTGGACCCTGATGCGCGTGATGCCTTCTGGAAGCTTCTGTTTGAGTTATCGCGCGACGATAGCGTCACAATTTTTGTTTCCACGCATTTCATGGCCGAGGCAGAACGTTGTGACCGTGTGTCTTTCATGCACGCGGGCCGGGTTCTTGCAGAAGGACCGCCGAGCGCCTTGATCGAGGCGGAAGATGCATCGACACTGGAAGAGGCATTTATAGCTGTGCTCGAACGCTCGGACCCGCCAAAGCCTGTTGCGGCGCCGGATGTGCGTGCTGTTGCCCGATCGGCGCAGGCGTGGTCCCCGTTTAGACGCACGTTTGCTTATGCATTGCGCGAAACTGCTGAGGTGCTGCGCGACCGCATCCGGCTTGCTTTTGCCTTTCTGGGGTCGGCCGTTTTGATGCTTGTGTTCTGTTTTGGGATCACGCTGGATATCGACGAGCTTAGCTTTACCGTCTACGATCTGGCGCAGGGCCCCGAAAGCCGGGCTTATATCTCGGAAATTGCCGGTTCACGCTACTTCAAACCAGCGCCGCCGGTTGATAGTGCTGCCGAGGGCCGTGCTGAATTGGTTTCGGGCAACGTGTCGCTCGTGATTGAACTGCCGCCTGACTTTGGACGCAAGCTGCGCGCAGGTCAGCCGACCCAAGTGCTGGCAAGCGTGGATGGTTCAATACCTTTCAAGGGCGAAACGGTTGAGGGCTATGTCGCGGGGTTGCATCAGACGTTTCTCGATGTATTCGCGCGGCAGAACGGTGCGACACCTCCTGAGATCGCGCGTATCGAGCCGCGCTTTCGCTACAATCAGAGTTTCGAGAGTATCGCGGCAATGGCACCGGCAATGCCTGCGATCCTGCTTGTCATGTTGCCCGCTGTTCTGATGGCGGTCAGCGTCGCGCGCGAACGGGAACTGGGCACTATTACGAATTTCTACGTAACACCCACGACACGGCTGGAGTTTCTTGTGGGCAAGCAAATTCCTTACATTATCATCGGCTTTGCCAATTTCCTGCTGTTGGCTTGGATGACGATCGTAGTTTTTGGCGTGCCCCTGAAAGGGAACCCGATACCACTTGCGATAGGTGCACTGCTTTATGTCTGGGCGACCACGTCATATGGGTTGCTCATTGCGACGCTCACGTCGAGCCAGGTGGCTGCTACCTTCGCGACCGCGATTGCATCTATTGTGCCGACAATTCAGTTCTCGGGATTGCTGCAACCCGTTTCAACGCTTGAGCCCGGTGCGCGTATCATCGGGTCGCTGTGGCCGTCTTCTTATTTTCTGCACCTCAATGTAGGCGCATTTACCAAAGGACTGGGCTGGGAGGCTTTGCTGCCCGACATCCTCGCACTTGCCTGTTTCGGACCAGTGCTGACGATGTTTGCCGCTGTATTGTTGCGCGGGCAGGACAAGTAGATGCGGCGCGTGTCGTGCATATTCTGGCTTGGCCTCAAGGAAATAATGAGCTTGCGGCGGGACTGGATCATGATGGCCTTGCTTGTCTGGTCTTTCACACTGGCACCCGTGATGGAAGCAACCGGCGTTGCAACCTCGGTCAACAACGCATCCATTGCCTTTGAAGATGAGGATAATTCACCTTTGTCGCGGAGGCTTGCGACCGCGTTCTTCCAACCCGAGTTCCAGCCGGTCGTACAGATTGAACCCGGATCGGGAGCGGCAGAAATGGACGCTGGAAAGTTCCTGTTTGTCGTCACCATTCCCCCAGCTTTTGAGAAAAACCTACTTGCCGCCCGCACACCTGAAATTCAGGTGATGATAGACGCCACGGCGATGGAGCAGGCGGGCATCGGCGCAAACTACATCACCAATATTCTGGGCGCGGAAATCCGCAGGCGCATGTCTGGCTCTGAGCTTGTCAGCACGCCCCCTGTCGAGATCATTTTGCGCAGTGCGTTTAATCCCAATCGCGATACGGTGCGTTTTGCGGGTATGGTGGCGCTGATCGGTCAAATCATGTGGCTCACGACTATACTTACGGGTGCTGCCATGATCCGTGAACGTGAACACGGCACGATTGAGCACCTTCTTGCGATGCCGCTTGCCCCCTTTGACATTGCCGTAGCTAAAATATGGGCCAATGCGGCGGTCGTAATGGGGGCGACCGGATTGTCCCTGATATTTGTGATGCAGGGGGTGTTGGACATCCATATTGCCGGTTCGGTGCCGCTTTTCTTGCTGGGAACCGCGCTCTTTTTGTTCACTGCTACAGCGCTGGGTGTATTTCTGGCGACGATTACGAGGTCAATGGCGCAATTTGCGCTTATGGTCATGCTAACAGTTCTGCCGATGTTGATGCTTTCTGGCGGCGAAACACCGGTCGAAGGTCAGCCGGAGTGGTTGCAAGCGATCACGATCTTGCTGCCCTCGCGTCACTATATGGCTGCCAGTCAGGGCATTGTGTTCAAGGGCGCAGGCATTGATATCGTCTGGCCCGAGTTTGCGTGGATGGCAGTCTTGGGGATTGTCTTGCTGGTGATGAGCCTCGGGCTCTTCCGCAAGTCTGTCGCGCAAACAGGCTGAACAGATCTGGTTGCTACATGCCGCTCAGGTTGACTGAGAAAGCAAAAACTGATCGGGCTGAGGTACCCTGTTACTGCAGGCGAGTACCACAATCAAACCGGTGTACACGGATTTGTAAGATTAAGAACATTACTCAGAGATCAGTATTTCATGTTTAGATGAAAGCCTTCTTTCGCCGGGACATATGGCGAATGTTTAGACGGTTCTTGTCCCTTTTTTGTTTTGGCCGACATTCACAAGAGTTTGGCAAAAGACCTAAAGGGCAGTTTGCTGGCGATGCTTAACTAACAGCTGAACAAGAGCAAATTATGGCTACGCGCGTACGCGTGGTCTTGAGGTCCCAATATGGACACGAACGGCTCTGATAACTGGTAGTGTTGTTGATCTTGCGAGGTAATTACAGTGGAAGTTTTAGTTGGGGTGTTCTTGCTTATCGGGCTGGTTATTTTAGTCCTTCGCTTTGGGTCACCAGATAACGACAGTTCACATTATCACGCACCTACAAAACACAAACCCCGTAAGCCGATCCGGATATCCTCTGCGGGTAATCCCAGAAAGCGACCAGCACCGTTTAACCCAAAGACAGCAGAACATCTGCCTTTTAAGAAAATTGTGCATGGAGCCGCCTATGTGACTGATGGAGACACGATCGTCATAAACAAAACTCAGGTTCGCTTGTTTGGTATCGACGCACCTGAGTTGGACCACCCATACGGCCAAAAGGCAAAGTGGGCGATGGTAAAGCTTTGCAAGGGACACAAGATACGTGCTGAAGTAACTGACAAAGATGCCTATGGACGTATTGTCGCGCGTTGCTATCTTCCCGACGGTAGGGACCTTTCCGCCGAATTGGTGAAGCAAGGTTTGGCCATCGACTGGCCAAAATACTCAGGCGGAGTGTATCGGAAAATGGAGGCGCCAGACGCCCGAAAAAAGATGTGGCTCGCGGATGCTCGTCAAAAGGGAAAGATGTATTTGTGGGAGCAGTTCGAATACGAACGAACTCACGCGAAAAGATACTCGTCTTGAGCCAAGGTTCACTGTTTTTACTGATGCTGCGTGGCAGTTTCCGCAGAACGGGGCTTATCTTTGGCGTTTCATGGCGCCTGTTACCGATAAATCGGGATTGGCGCGGCTCATTAATGAGCACAGATGTTGATAACATGCTGGTTTAATGACCGCACACCCAAACTGCCTTTCGTAAACACAAAAGAACTGCGGTTAGAGCGGTGTCGGGACGCCGCATTACGTATTCTAAACGCGAACACAACAAAGACAAAATGTTTAGACGCGCGGTGCTGCAAGACGCAAAAATCATGTACGTTATTGATTTTATTTGGAGGCGAGTACCGGAATCGAACCGGTGTACACGGATTTGCAATCCTACGGATTCCGCTGAAAACATTGAGCATTTTTGTAAAATAAACCGCAGGGCGACCGTGGGATATCAGTGGGTTACCTATTGAATGTAAAAGGCCACTTCAAAAGGGAAGAATCTGGGATCGCAAATAAACAGATCAGGGTCAGTGAGAGTACCCGCTAACGCGGGGTAGGGCCGTCTCATTTCCATTTCTTGCTGGGCGAGCGTCTGGCCTATCGCCAATCAAGCGCCCTCCCATGACCAAATCAACAACCAAATGTCAGTTGGCTGCTAGCCCCTGTTTTAACCGCCGATCAATTATCAGACTTTTGTCTTTCTGAGGTATCTTCATGTGACCATGGTCGGGTTGCTTTGCATGATCTATCGCGCAAAGAACTTGAAGATTTGACCGGCTGTTGTCTGTCACAACACCGCTCTTGTGATGGCAGTGAAGAAGGTGAGGAGCGGCTTTGAGGTTCACGCTGCAAGCTTCACAGGTCCAGTTCCTTGAACGCCGTGTACGCTCCGAAATGCCCGCCCAATCTGGTACATAAACATTTGGTTCGGCGGTTATGTCTTTCCGCGAAGGCTTGCTGGTAAAAAATGTCGAGAATTCTAGCAAAAATTGGCTGATCTCGAAATCGCTCCAGATCTCAGACTTTGTTTGGCGCTTGCCTCCCTCTAGTTCTAGCCTGTCTAAGGAATGCTCATAACCACGCCAATTAATAGCCTTTAGACAATTTTTGCAGACTTTTAGCGCGGCCTCTGTCTCACCTCGGTCTCCTGTATCCTTATCAAGCCAGTCTACGAGGAATAATCCGTCCATCCTATTAGTCACCACAAAGCGCTCAAACCGGCCCTTGTCGCGCATGGTCGCGAGCGTATCACATTCGGCGACGTGGAACCGCCGGGACTTCTCTGGTTCATGTTTCAACGTGTACTGATCCGCGCGTGTATCCCTGATGTACAGAATAACTTGCTCACCTTTGTAGGTAAGCAAGCCGCCGGGACTAGCATCCACGTCCTCAAGAGAGATCTCAATTCCATTTTGAAGCTGAGTTCTAATCTCTTCTCTTGGGCTGAGCGTATCAGTGCCGGGTTTCCAAGACGAATGCTCCGCCCCCATGTCGCCACGAAGTCGAATTAGCTCCATAAAGTCCAATTCTAGCTTCACCGCACTGCCTCAAGGATTTTTACAATCTCTGACCGAGCTTTGGTTCGAACCCTAAATTCGACCCGTCGCGAAAGATAAGGATCTTCGGTACCGAACTGGTTGAGAATTAGGCGGCTTGAGGAAAGACCATTGGCCGTAAGCAAGGTCTGCAACCATGCTTTTTCCCCTTCAACGTCCGGGATAGAGAGGGCAAAACTCAAAACTTCTCGGGTGCGAGCTTGAGACAACGCCATGTTATTGTAGTAAGCTTGTTCTGGAGAAACGCCGTTCCACTCCGATGATGTGTGGCCTTCAATCCGGATTTCTTCGATTGCAGTTCTGAAACCAGATAGCACGCCAACGTACCGCGGGAAAAAGTCTGACAGGATCTCGCGAAACCTTACTCTGATTTCCGACTGCCCTTCAGCAAACAGCACTTCTGGCGCTTTAAAGCGAACCAGAAGAGTTTCCTTTTCAATCTCTGCATTCCACGCAAGCAAATCATCTTGGAATTCGGAAACCAATGCTTCGTATATGTTTGTCTCGGTCTCCTGCCATGTAGAGGCGATCTCCGTAATTCTTTCCTGTTGCTGCTCCAGAATGATTTTTTGTTCCGTCAATGGCCGAATGAAAATGATCGCAATGAAAAGAAATATGACCATGAGACCAGCCATGAGATCCGAGACGGAAAGCCAATCACTGTCTTCGTCTTTTCTCGATGCACCGAAAATATTGTTCATCAGTTGGCCCGACTAGCATTTACGAGCGCATGCAGCTTGTCTGTCAATGGCCCGTAATCGGAGACGAATTTTTCAGAAAGCGACGCCAGATTGCTTCCAAGAAGCTCAAGGGATCTCTGAAGTTCCTGCTGCATCTGCTGATCAAATTCTGAGAATTGTTGATTGATTTTATCTGAACTTGATGCCCACAACTCTTGGATAACCTTCTGTGCTTCGGTGGACGCCGCTTCAATCAACTCTCCATGTCGAGTAAATTGTTGCGATGCACTGTCGTTCATTTGGACCATTGCATCGCTGACACCCTTGGAAATAGCGCCTTGAGCCTCCTCTGCGCTGGATAGTAAGGTATTGTACCCATTCGAGATACTATCGAAAGCGGACTGGCTGTCTACTAGTGCTGATTGAGACTTCGCGACTGCATCGTCCACACTAGCACTGAGATCCGTGGTCACCTTCTGCAAATTCGCTTCGATGATGGGAAAGGCTTCTATGGCCTTGTCTCTAAGTTGAGAGATTGCGTCAAGATTTTCGCGCAGGATTTCTGATTGGGCATTCATCCCGCTCAAAGCAGGTTCCAGCTTTTCAATCGCTGGGGGGATGTTGGCCGAGTGTTCTTCGACTTTTGACAGAGCTTTTTCAGTTGCTTCAATCGAAGAAACAGCGGCTTCGAGACGAGATTGGAGCCCATCTACGTGTTCTCGGTACTTATCCTGCCACTCAACCAATGCGGCCACTGCGGAGTTAAGTTCCTTGAAGTTGTCACCAAACTGTTCGGTGAGATTTTGATTGAAATCACGAATGACTTCTTCGAGCGCCTCGACAATTGCTTTTTGGTTGTTCTCAACCATGTGTTCAGCAAATTGACGAAACTCTTTTATTAGCTCTGATTGACCGTCCTGAAGCGAAGTCCGTAGCTTTTGAATTTGTGTAAGCAGGCTGCTGTCGCCTTCGGACGAAATGGCGTTTCTTAGTTGCTGCATCTGTTCTTTGGAAGCGTCAGCAGTTCTACGGCTGTCATCGCGAATTTCTTTCAAAACCGCATGTATGTCTTCGGGACTGGTTTCCGTCGAACTCGAGGATGTCGGAGCAATTGTCCTTACTAACCGGAAGCCGATGGACGCTGCTATCCCGACGATACTGGTTGTGAAAGCTATCTTGAGACCTGCAAGCAGACTAGGAACACTCTCATCTATTCTTTCGACGTCAAAATCCAGAAGTCCAATTAATATTCCTGTGAAGGTGCCGAGAACCCCTAAGGTGGCTAAACTATTAGGCGTGATAGCAACAAGGCCGCCAACAAAACGCCTACTTGATAGGCTCGGTATGAAACTCACCACAGTCGCGAACAATAACCATGCGACTATCACGGCGGAAAAAAGATAAGCGACCTCATCCCCAACGATTGCGGAGTAAATTCGATAAATCTGTTCCATATTAGCCTTCTACAAAGTTTGTTTAAATTATTTGACGCATAGAGAGGGCAATAGGCAATGGTATCAGTCGTCTATTAGTGGCAGTGAAGTGGTTTGGACCCTGCATGACAGCATTGGCCGCGAGGGCTTGATTTTCTACAGCCGCCACCATGTTGGATTTCATTTTGGGTCTGAAACTCAACTTCCTTTGAAATCGTTGCCAAAGCGGGTGTACTCGAGAGAAGTGCAAGCGAGCAGATGGCATTCATTGTAATTTTCTTCATTTCGAACTCCGAAGAATCTGTTGTGTGAGAGCGGTGCTTCTAAGGCGCTGTGCTTCTGACCCATCTAAAATATTCAACGTAAGCACAGTAAGCTTTTGAAATTCGGCCAAAGTGTGTGGATTTCATGCCAAAGCTCGGAAAGCAAAACGGGTCAGTTTCCCGCGCGCTTCATCATCATTTCATGGACAGCCTGCATTCCACGATCCGCCATGTCAGTGACTTCGGCTGCATGTATTTGCAATGCGTCGACAAGATCGGGGTCGTCAGACGTTTGAATTACAATAATTCCTTCGTCAGTTACATCAATTTCGGTCGTGATTGCTTCGCTGCGAGAGAAGAAAACATCGAGTGTTGGGCTTTGTATCATGATCTTTGGGTCATCGCCGTTATCGACGCGGTCGATCATCCCGATCACATGACTGACCAGAGCTTCCATCACATCGTCATCCGAGGAGTTGGTGATAGTACGGATGCCATTCGGGAGATTTGTCACTTCGCGGGTGATGGTATCAAAGTTACGAAATAGCACCGCGATCTCGGCACTTTCTGCGGGCGTCGCATTCAGGCCCCGCAGACCGGGCATGTTCATCTCGTCATGTTCAGTGCCGTCTGAACCATGACCATGCATTCCATGCGTCATGCCGCCGCCGGACATTTGTGCCTGTGCATCGCCTTGCCCAATCAGGCAAAGCGCAAACACTGCTGCTATGAGAAGGGAAGTTCGTAATAGGCAACGGTGGATAAGACTAAAATAGGGCTGGTTCATGGGAAGGGTTCGCTTCGGTTAGAAGTTTCTCGGTCAGTATAGTGTAAAACCTGTATGAATTCCCAGACTTGTGCTTCATTTCGAGCCCGTTCCCAGCATTTTGACATGACCTTCTCGGCAACTTTGAAATGCTGTGGTAATTCCAATCTCTTCATCGATAACGAGGGTCTTTGTAGTTGCCGCTTATGGAAAATTCGGTGGTCGCCCGTTCCTCGCCCCAAATTTTGTTCCCAGCCCTCTGGGGGTGCATCTGAAAGTACTCATTGCGCTCTAGAAAATAGCGGTCGATGGCGGCTTTGGCGTCATCTTTTGTTGGATAGTTACTGTTGTGAATGATGGCACGTGACATTCCACTGAAGATTGCTTCGATAACATTTAGGAATTGCGCACCTGCGGGTAGTGGAGCCAGTTCAACTTCGGGGCCGCGCGTAGCCGATGGTTCAGAGTTTTCACTTTCAATTTTCTCCAAGAGTTTTTTTGATACGTGCCAAGAAGCAGCGTCCCAAGAAAGAAATATTCGATCAAGGTGAGCATATTGGGTTTTGAGCAAGTCTAGCAGCTTGATCATTTCTTCGGTGTTCTTTTTCTCTGAGTAGAAATGGGTGACTTGGTTGGTCGATAATTCCAACGCAGCCGTCATGATCAGTGCTCCCTTGGACTTTTGAAATTGAGGCACCGTGAACGCTGTTCCCGGCGGGACCAGTTTTTTTCCTTGCCGCTGCTTGACTGCGAATGGCCCATATTCATCGATTGAAAAGAAGCCATCCTTGCTGCTTAGCGAGCCCAATATTTCTTGTATGTTTGCAAGCTTTGTTCGGTACTCGGGATCATTGCTGGTTAGAACTTTTTTCGCCTTCAGCCAACGATAGCCCGCTTCTTTGACTATTTGTCGTATTGAATGCCTGCCGACCTTGAAGCCCGACTGAGCTATGGCATCCTGAAGATCAATCAATTTCCATGACGTACGATTGAATCCAAAGTCGGATGGTGGCGCATGCATGACCCGAAAGACAGCCGCCTTCAGGTCTTCTCGTTGTGTAACTCTAAGGCGTTTGGGCTTTGCATTTGTTGTTTCGCTGCTTCCGTGTTCGACTGCAAAGTTGAGCCATCTGTAATATGTTGATCTCGGCACGCCTATACACTGTAGAGCACATCTTTTTGATAATTTCGAGTGCTTAACGAGGTCGATAACGTCTGCCTTTTCTGATGCGCTCATCCGAGTTGGAAAAGGAGATGTGGCTTGACGGAGCGTATCAAATTGGCTCTTAAGTCTTGCGATTTCTTCTCTTTGAAGCTCAATGTTAGTGGACGGCTTTGATCTTCTAGGGCGAATGCTGCGCTTCTTCTCGAGGCCCAAAATGCCTGAATGAATGAAGCGGTTGCGCCAGCTATAATACAAGCTTTCGGATATCTTATTTTTCTCGCAAAGCTTTGTAATTGTACATGTTTTTGAGAGTCCAGCTAGCACGATCTGAGCCTTGAATTGACCTGAATGAGGTCTTCTGGGTTTTGCAGTATTCAGCATTTGTTGCTCCAAGTTGTTCTCAACAACATGGAGACTAGCCTAATCGGGCTGAACGAGTGTTTGGTTCATAAGTCTGGCACACTAGCTTTGGTCGCCTAATATGCCATTTTACAATGAATAGTTACTCAAAATTCCACTAAACCATTGAAAACGTTGGAGGCGAGTACCGGAATCGAACCGGTGTACACGGATTTGCAA
>CAWCLQ010000015.1:0-21187 GCA_963796445.1 uncultured Alphaproteobacteria bacterium
TCACGCTTCCGTCTATAACCATTTCAACGAGGAACGCAGCCTCTCAAGTCGACCCAATTTCAAGCTCAACCGCGCCGCTGCTCTTGCCGAGTGGCGCGGTCTCTTCGTGAATTAATTGACAGTGTCACTGTCCTTGCAGAGACGGGTTCGAATTGGTCTGATGGTGTGGACAGTTCCACCCGAACGGCATCGCAATGTGCCATGCCGGTGCTGTTTGCAACCAACAGAGAGAAGGAGCCGACCACATGACGATTACAACACTCGGGATTGATTTCGCCAAGTCCGTATTCCAGCTTCACGGGGTGGATGCGGATGGGCCGTTATTTTACAGAAGAAGCCGCGACGCGGAGCCGTGTTAGACTTTCTTGGCAAGCTGGGCCTTGCCTGATCGGGATGGATGCCGGCGCCACATCACATTATTGGGCGCGTGAAATCGCGGCGCTTGGACATGAGCTCCGATTGATCCCGCCCGATTATCTAAAGCCCTACGTCAAACGCCAGAAGAACGATTCCGCAGACGCCGAGGCAATCTGTTAAGCGGTGACGCGATCAAACATGCGCTTCGTGCCGGTGAAGACGGAGGAACAGCAGGGTGTTCTCGTCCTGCACCGATGACGTGATCAATTGATGCGACAGCGTACGATGATCCTGAATGCGATCCGCGCCCACTTCGCCGAGTTCGGGATCATCGCCGCCCAAGGGCCTCGGAAGGTGGCAGACTTGGTCGGTCGCCTTCGTGATGATGACGCTCTCGGACTGCCCGAGGTCGCCCGGTCCGCGCTTGTGGCTTTGGCGGGTCAACTCGAGAGCCTGGCAGCCGAAGTCCGGAACATCGAACGCCAGCTGATGGCATGGCATCGGCAGAATGCCGCGAGCCAGCGGCTCGAAACGATCCCGGGCGTGGGCATCATCACCGCCACGGCGCTGGCTGCCAGTGTGCCCGACCCAACCGTCTTCAAATCTGGTCGGCAGTTTGCGGCCTACCTAGGCCTCGTGCCCAGACAAAACTCATCAGGCGGCAAGGACCGTCTCGGGCATATTTCGAAGATGGGCAACGGCTACCTGCGACGACTGCTGGTCGTCGGGGCCACCTCTGTCACACGACGAGCGCCAACCACCGACACTCGAAACGGGGCCTGGGTGCGATCGCTTCTCGAGCGCAAGCCAACGCGGCTCGTCACCGTCGCCATCGCCAACAAGACAGCGCGTACAGCCTGGGCGTTGTTGGCGAAGGGAGAAGACTACAAGGTCGTAGCGGCCATCTGACTACAGGAGGAGATAGCGGCGCCCAAAACGCCGCGATGAAATGCAAGGGCAAACGTGAGTGATGATGATCAAACGGGACCGCTGCCAGGACACCCCGAGGTGCTGTCAGGGCTTGCAAGCTCGTTGGTCTGATTGGGACCCGGCATGCGGACTTCATCAGGGCCGGCGGTCAGACGTACCGCGTAAACAGGCCGGACACATGACCGCAACCTGCGGCGATCAACATCAGCTCAGATTAAACCTTGCAAAAAAGGAGCCGGCCACACATGACAGCGCCGCCAAACCCGTTCTATGGTGTCTCAATGGCCGCCAGTGTCAGTGCTTCAGCTTCTGTAACCGCAAACAAGCTTGAATACGGGCGCAAAATCGACCAAACTCAAAACAACATCACTTGGGAAGTGTCCGTTCATTTGCGCGCCACGGTCAACAGTTTGTTACGTTCGATTGGTACGCTGCCTTCTATCTGGCATTAATGGAGGGTGGCTGTGGGTAATTTCAAGTTCCCGACTGCATTCACCATCCTGTTTGTTCTTATCGCTGTCGTCGCGGTTCTGACATGGATCATTCCTGCTGGTCTCTACGATCTTGCCATGAACGAGGCACTCGGCCGTGAGACACCGGTACCGGGCACCTACAAGGAGGTCGAACCGAATTCCCAAGGATGGATCGCCGTCCTGATGGCCCCGATCAAGGGCTTTTACGACCCGATAGAATATACTGCCAATGCGATCGACGTGTCGCTCTTCGTTCTGATCATAGGTGGCTTCCTGATGGTTGTAACGCGCACAGGCGCGATCGATGCCGGCATAGGTCGCCTGCTGACCGCTCTGGAGGGCCGCGAGATCTATATGATCCCCATCCTGATGATTGCTTTTGCCCTTGGCGGGACGACCTACGGGATGGCCGAGGAAAGCCTGGCCTTCTACTCGATCATCATCCCGGTCATGATCCGAGCCGGTTACGATTCCGCGACGGCGGTGGCGACCATTCTGCTGGGTGCCGGAATCGGAACGCTTGGATCGACCGCCAATGCCTTTGCCACCGGGATCGCCTCTGATGCGGCCGGTGTGACGCTTGGAGATGGTCTGGTGTTGCGTATCGTCATTCTCGTTCTCTGCCTCGCGGCAGGCATTGTCTACGTGATGCGCTACGCCACGCGGGTGAAAGCAGACGCCAGCACATCCATCGTGGCAGACCAGCTGGACGCCCACCGAGAACACTTCCTGAAGGGATCAGAAGAGGAATCCCTGCCGGAATTCACCCGGATGCGTGGGATCATCCTCACGCTCTTCGGTCTGACATTTGTGGCGATGCTCTGGGGAGTGATCACGCAGCAATGGTGGATGGGCGAAATGTCCGCGCTGTTTCTGGGCATGTCGATCCTTGTATGGATCGTAGGCTGGTTCGAGGCTGAGACGTCTCTATCCGAGAAGGAGTTCATCGACGCCTTTATCGACGGGGCGCGCGACCTGCTGGGCGTTGCGCTGATCATCGGTGTTGCGCGCGGCATCGTGGTTGTGATGGACGAGGGCAACATCACGCATACCATTCTGCACGCACTCGAAGGATTGTTTGGAAGCCTGGGTCAGATTGCGTTCATCAACATGATGTTCTTCGTCAATACGGTTCTGTCCTTTCTGGTACCCTCGTCCTCCGGTCTTGCCGTGCTGACAATGCCTATCCTCGCGCCGCTTTCAGATTTTGCAGGAGTGGGTCGCGACCTCGTCGTGACGGCCTACCAGTCTGCTTCGGGCTGGGTGAATCTGTTCAACCCCACGTTTGCAGTTGTCATGGGCGGACTCGCACTCGGCAAGGTTTCTTACGACCGCTGGCTGCGTTTCGTGTTTCCGCTGCTAATTGCTCTGGCGCTTATCATCATGGCAAGCTTGTCTGTGGGCGCGATGACAGGCAATAATTCTGGTGCGCCTCCTGCGGTCGAGACCGTCGAAGAGCCAGCGACAACCGAAACAGGCAACTAGAGGAGCGTGCCCGTGGCTGTAGAAAGCGTTGGCATGCAAGCTGCAGCCCCTGCCACCAAGTCTCTCGGATTATGGGCATGCGTCGCGCTGGTGGTCGGAAACATGATCGGATCGGGCATCTTCTTGCTACCTGCGTCGCTCGCCAGGATTGGGCCGATTTCGATGTGGGGCTGGGTTCTGACATCTGTGGGCGCGCTGATTCTCGCGGTGATATTCGGCCGGCTTGCGCAACTCGTCACCAAAACAGGTGGACCCTATGCCTACTGCGAGGTCGGCTACGGTGAGTTTGCCGGTTTCATTATCGCGTGGGGTTACTGGATCGCTCTTTGGACCGGGAACGCCGCGGTCGCCGTCGCGTTGGTTGGATATCTCGGATATCTCGTGCCTGCGATCGGAGACAGCACGGAAATGAGCCTCGCTGCGGCACTGATTGCCATCTGGACGCTAACACTGAGTCAACATACGCGGGGTTTCTGAGGCGGGAATGGTGCAGGCCATCACGACGATCGGCAAGCTTGTTCCACTCCTGCTGATCGGGAGTCTGGGCCTGATCTGGGTGAATCTTGAAAACTTTTCGCCAGCAAACTTGTCTGGGGAGGGCGATCTCGCTGCTATTTCCGCCGCCGCCGCACTGACCCTTTGGGCCTATCTGGGCCTAGAATCCGCCACGGTTCCGTCTGGCGATGTGGTTGAACCCGAAAAGACGATCCCGCGCGCGACCATCCTCGGCGTTCTGATTGCCGCCGTGGTTTACATCTCGGTCACGTTCGTGGCCATCGGTGTGGTGCCAAGCGCTCAACTCTCCCAATCCTCGGCGCCCCTGTCCGATGTTGCGACTGCGATGTGGGGCGTTGCAGGGGGTATCCTGATCGCGATCGGCGCCGTGATCTCGACCTTTGGTACGCTTAACGGCTTCACGCTCTTGTCGGGTCAGGTGCCCTATGGCGCGGCGCTTGATCGCGTTTTCCCAAGCGCATTAGGCAAACTCAGCCGGTATGGCACGCCGGCGAATGCATTAATCCTTTCCAATCTGCTCGCCTCAATCCTCATCGTCATGAATTTTTTCAAGGGGCTTGTCGGTGCGTTCGAAGTCATCATCTTGCTGGCCGTGATGTCGAGCCTTTTGCCTTACGCAATGTGTGCCCTTGCCGAGATTATGATACGACTAAAGGGCCACGGCACTCAGCTGACTACCCTAGGGCGCGCCAAAGTTGTAATCCTTGGAACACTTGGTTTCGTCTACGCACTTTGGGCCATTTACGGTTCCGGCGCTGAAACCGTGTTTCTCGGGTTTCTGCTCGTCCTCGCGGGGATCCCTATCCATGTCTGGATCAAATCCCGGCAACCTGTCGGCGAAGCCAACGCTCCCCAGTCACTCAAATCGGAAGAGGTCTAATCATGGAATTCGGCGTTCATTCGGAAATCGGAAAACTACGCAAGGTCATCGTATCGCGGCCATCGCTCGCGCATGACCGCCTGACGCCTCGCAATTGTGAGGAATTGTTGTTTGATGACGTGATCTGGGTTGAAGAGGCGCGCCGGGATCACGCGGAATTCGTACAGGTAATGCGAGAGCGTGACATCGAGGTATTCGACGTACAGGATCTGTTGGCCGAGACCCTCAATTCCAGCCCCGAGGCGCGGTCTTTCATGCTCAATCGTCTCATCACGCCTAATATGGTGGGCCTTGGTTTCTCGGTAGACATGCGCGCTTGGCTCTACGAGATGGATGCCAAGCTGCTCGCACAGCACATGCTGGGCGGCATCATCTTTTCGGATTTGCCCAAAGACATGATCCATCCGCAGTTTGAGGATCTGATCGCGCTCGGGGATTTCATTCTGCCGGCGGTACCCAATGCCCAGTTCCAGCGGGATCCCTCCTGTTGGATTTTCAACGGCGTGACGACCAACCCGATGTTCTGGCCAGCGCGCAAACCGGAAACCCTGATCATGCGTGCTGTCTACAAGTTCCATCCGATGTTCAAGGATGCGGATTTCCAGATCTGGTGGGGCGACAGCGACGAGGACTTTGCCTATGCCTCGGTCGAGGGCGGGGACGTCCAGCCTGTCGGCAGGGGTACTGTGTTTATCGGGATGGGAGAGCGTACGACGCGCCAGGCCGTTGCCCAGCTCGCCAAGGCGCTTTTCGAGAAGGGTGGCGCAGAGCGCGTAGTTGCCTGCGCGATGCCCAAGAGTTGCGCAGCCATGCATCTGGACACGGTCTTTACATGTCTCGATCATGACAAGGTGACAGCCTTTCCCGAAGTGGCAGATCAGATCACATGCATCTCCATTCGGCCCGGAGATAAAGGCGATCTCGACCTGCGTGTCGAGAAAGGCAAGCATCTCTTCGATGTCTACAAGGAAGCGCTCGGACTCAACAGCCTGCAGGTCATTGGTACTGGCGGCAACGAGTTTCAAGCGGAACGCGAACAATGGGACGACGGCAACAACGTGGTCGCGCTTGAACCGGGTGTCGTGGTGGCCTACCGCCGCAACACCTTCACAAACGGGCTCATGCGAGACGCAGGTGTTGAAGTGGTCGAAATCTCCGGTCAGGAACTCGGGCGCGGGCGCGGCGGCGGTCATTGCATGACCTGTCCCATCCTGCGCGATTCCGCCTACTGAATATCGTTTATACACAAGGAGTTAAAAAATGGCCTTCAATCTCAAGGGACGTAGTTACCTCAAGATCGCGGATTTCACTCAGCGTGAAATGCTCTATCTGCTCGATCTTGCGCGCGACCTCAAACGTACGAAATACGCAAGATCAGAGCAGCAGACGCTCTACGGCAAGAACATCTGCCTGATCTTCGAGAAGACCTCTACCCGCACACGCTGCGCCTTCGAAGTCGCGGCGCACGATCAGGGGGCGAACATCACCTACCTTGACCCTTCGGGCAGCCAGATCGGGCACAAGGAATCCATGAAGGACACCGCGCGCGTGCTCGGGCGTATGTTCGACGGAATCGAGTTCCGCGGCGCGGGACAGGCGATGGTGGAGGAACTGGCAGAGTATGCCGGTGTACCGGTCTACAATGGTCTGACCGACGACTGGCACCCGACGCAGATGCTGGCAGACATGCTGACGATGATCGAGCATGCCGACAAGCCGCGCCGCGATATCGTTTTCGCGTATTCCGGCGACGCGCGCTCCAACATGGGCAACTCGCTTCTCATGCTTGGCGCCTTGATGGGCTGCGACGTGCGGATGATCGCGCCCAAGGAAAACCAGCCCGGCGAAAGTGTCGTGAAGCTTGCGCATGAACGCGCCGAAAAATCCGGCGCACGGGTGACCATCACTGACGATCTGTCTGCTGTCGAAGGGGCAGATTTTGTTCATACGGATGTCTGGGTCTCGATGGGCGAGCCAAAAGAGGTCTGGGCGGAGCGGATCAAGCTTCTGAGCCCCTATCAGGTGAACATGGATCTCATCAAAAAAACCGGAAACCCGCATGTTAAGTTCATGCATTGCCTACCGGCCTTTCACAACACCGAGACCAAGGTTGGCAAAGACATCTACGATGAGTTCGGCATCTCAGAGATGGAAGTCACCGAAGAGGTGTTTGAGAGCGATATGAACATCGCCTTTGAACAAGCCGAAAACCGGATGCATACGATCAAGGCGATCCTTGTCGCCACCATTGGGTCCTGATCCATGGGTCGTGTTGTCGTCGCCCTTGGGGGCAATGCCCTCCTCAGGAGAGGGCAGGAGATGACGGCGGGCAATCAGCGGATCAACGCGCGTATCGCCGCAGAAGCCCTCGCGCCACTCTGCGAGGCTCATGAAACCGTTATCACGCACGGAAACGGTCCGCAGGTCGGCATGCTCGCCCTGCAGGAGATCATCTACACCGACGTCGAGGAGTATCCGCTTGATGTGCTAGTAGGCGAGACGATGGGCATGATCGGCTACATGATCGAACAGGAACTGGGCAACATCCTGCCATTCGACCATCATCTCGCAACGGTCCTGACGATGGTCGAGGTCGATCCTGACGATCCTGCCTTTTCAGACCCGACGAAGTTCATCGGACCGGTCTATTCTGAAGAAGAGGCCAACGCGCAAGCTGCAGACAAAGGATGGTCGGTAAAGCCGGATGGCAAGTATTGGCGGCGGGTGGTCCCATCACCCAAACCAAAGCGCATCTTTCAGGTCGAGCCCATTAAGTGGCTACTGGAGAAAGGTGCCACGGTGATCGCGGCCGGCGGCGGCGGTATTCCGACAATGTACGAAAAAGGCGCGGACCGGAAACTCGTCGGTGTCGAGGCCGTGATCGACAAGGACCTTGTCTCCTGCCTGCTGGCGCAGAACATTGCCGCGAGCACCTTGGTCATCGCAACCGATGTGCCCGCCGTTTTTTTGAACTTTGGCAAACCGGAACAAGTGGGTATCAAACGCGCGAGTGCCGATGCGCTCGACGCGTTTGATTTCCCTGCAGGGTCCATGGGTCCCAAAGTCGCCGCCGCACAGGATTTCGTGCGCAGAACCGGCGGGACATCGGTTATCTGTGCGCTCGCCGATGTTCCGGCCGCCGTCCGTGGTGAAAAGGGAACGACCGTTGTCTCAGATATGGAGGAGATCGAGTATTGGGGTGACGGCGCAACGGGTGCGGATTTCGAATTTGTGACCTGACCGGCGGAAACGGCGCCGGAGCAAAGTGTGCTAACGAGCTGGGGCGTCTCGCCGCTGAGTGAGCTAGAGGCAGCCGCGACGCGCATGCAGCATAACAAGCTTGGAGTAGCACTCGCCAACAAGCTCGCGCGGATCGCTTGGAGCGTTCTCAACTCAGGCAAACACTTTGATTGGAAGGAAAAGGAATTAGCGACTGCGATCTGTTCACAGCCGTGCACGATTTTCGTAGACCTCAACTGCGTGGAACGGAATAAGGCGCACCCAAAGTCTGAGAGCCCAAATGGTCATCATAGATCAGGTCACTAATGAGACAGAGGCGCGTGCGTACTTCAAACAGGGCCACGGCAAAAACCACAAGCCAATACAAAGGCCGGATACATATCAGCGACTTCCTGAAGACATGCATTGAACACTTGCGAACAGCAGCCGGTACATACATTTGGGCTCGATGCAGTCATTCACCGAATTTTGGTGAGTGCCTGCTGTGTCGCGTTTAGCAGCCGTTCACGACTGAAAATTCGAATTGCTGGTTCCGAATGTCGGCTTTCACTAGCCGCGGACTTTCGCTGCAGTCACAACGAAGGTCTCAGTTGCGGGACTAAGCCGCCTGATGCGGATGCAGCAAATCAAACCTCCGCGCATCAACCAAGTTGGTGCACGGGGCGTGGCGATGCAGCACGGTTTCCCCGAAGCGGCCATTCAAAACCGCGAAATTGGTTGTAATCCAAACCGGCCGTTCGCTGCGCACGTTTCGGATGTCTCAGTTGCGGACTAAGTGAGCTTTCGCTGCAGTTGCTCCAATGACCGCTTTCGTTGGGGGGGTATTAAAGACAGTTGTTTTTGAAGCGTAGGGTCGCCACACCCCTCCGAACAATGCGGGTACAGCCTCCCCGCCGATACCGCCTTGTGCGCCGCCGAGACCTTGAGAGCCGTCGCGTCCAGAGCCGTCTGCATCGGGACCGTCACCTTGCGATCCACCTCCATCAGGGCCATCGCTTCCCGAACCAGTGCTTCGTCCACCAGAACTTTGCGTGCCGGAGTTGTCACCAGCCGATCCGCCAGAACCTGATTGTGTGCCGCCTGATGAGCTTCCGCTGCCACCTTTGGGTGGTGATGTCTCTGGCCCGTTCTGGTCCGAGTAGCTGCCACCTATTGCGGCTGACCGGAAAGTTGCTGCTGCGCCATCGCGTTCTGAGAAACTGATCTCCAGATCGGGGCGCACATCGCTGAGACGTTCTAGCAACTCTTCTGCGTCTTCGCGTGCGCGGATTTGCTCTGTCAGAGAAACCTAAATTCCGCTGTACTGACACGCGTTATTGATATCGTTCAGTACCGCGTCTACTTGCGACGCACGTGTGATAACATTTTCGGCTGGGATTGCGCACTCGGCTAGTAAATCCGAGGTCGACACCAGCAGCACTGCTGCAAGACGATATTGAACCACCATGTGAAAATCCAACACGCCCCAGTTTGGGACCAATTTCGAAAATGCGCGTTTCAGCCATTACAATTGACGAAGCACTTCAGCAATGACCTTGCTACAAATTGGACGTGTTTCAATATGACTTCTGCTTGCGTTTCCTGATGGCGAACAACCGGGACGATCTGTTGTAATTGTTTTCATTCAAACGGTTAAAACGACCCGATGTCGTTAGGAATGTTCGGTGTGCGTTCCGGGTGACGTCGCGTTTTCTATCATTGAAAGACCAGCACGAAATGATTTTGAAAAGTAATTCGCGGAAATTTACCGTGTTGCTTCGAAACGTTCGGATGCGACCGGATACATTGCTTGGGTGGGCGCAAATGGCGTGCGCGCGATTATGTGCTCATATCCGGTGGCGTTTAGTTACCGCGTGATTTCAATTGATTGTTTAAGGCTCCCAGTCACGCGATCGAAAATCAGGATCTGGTTGTCCGTTGTGACAACCGCGTACCAGTCCGGGCCTTGCGTAAAGGAAATGGCTTGCGCGCCACCTGGCAAACTCAGCGTATCGGGCAGGGGGGGCGGTACATCATAGAAGCGGATGACAATCAGCCCGATGATGAGTAAAACGCCGCCTATCATCGTTGCGGTAAGGACCGTAACCAAACGTCGCAGAAACTTCAGGTTTGCGGGCTCTTGCGTGTCCGGCTCTGGAAGCAGTTCGGGATCTTGCATGTCTGTTCGTCACATCCGGTTTCAAATCGACGCTTCACCGCCGTCGCGCCTTGATAAGGCGCTTGCGCGTGATGTGCCAGTAGAGGCGTCACTTTCTCGCACGCGGCTGGCGCGGTTAATCGACGACGGTGCCGTGTCTGTGGATGGCAGTGTCATCCGCGACCCAAAAGCGCGCGTGGCCGAGGGTGCACAAGTCGTTGTCGAAGTAGAAGAGGCGCAGGACAGTCACATTCTACCTGAAGCTATTGCCTTAGATATCGTGCATGAAGACGCAGATTTGATCGTTGTGAATAAACCTGCCGGTATGGTCGTCCACCCCGCGCCCGGCACGCCTTCCGGGACTTTAGTGAATGCTTTGTTGGCGCATTGCGGCGATGATCTGTCGGGGGTCGGGGGAATGAAGCGACCGGGCATCGTCCACCGGATCGACAAAGAGACAAGTGGGTTGCTGGTTATCGCTAAATCGGATGCGGCACATCACGGTTTAGCCGCTCAATTCGAAGCTCACACGGTGGAGCGGTACTATAATTGTCTGGTATACGGGGTGCCGGATGCCAATGATCCGCGTTTGCGCGGGGTTAAGGGCACTCGATTTGAGCCGGGCAATATCCTGAAGATTACCACTCAATTGGCGCGCCACCGCACTGACCGACAGCGTCAGGCCGTTTTGTTCCAAGGCGGGCGACATGCTGTGACCCGCGCGCGCACAATCGAACGGTTTGGTGCGCCAGAAGTTCTGGCCTTGATGGAATGCTGGCTGGAAACGGGCCGAACGCATCAGATCAGGGTGCATCTCGCCCATGCGGGGCACGGATTGGTCGGGGAACCGACATATGGTGGAAAACGTAAATTACCCGCAAAAGCTCTGTCTGAAACCGCAGCGAACGCAGTCAAATGTTTCAATCGTCAGGCGCTGCATGCGGCCGTTTTGGGCTTTGTGCACCCTGTTTCTGGCGAAAACATGCGGTTTGAGGCCCCTTTACCTGCGGATATGGCTGATCTCTTGAGAATTTTGCGCAGCGAAGTGTCATAATTCGCAAACCCGCGTGAGATCAGTAGTCAGGACGTGGATTTTCCAGTGCTTTGTGGCAATATTTGCTTAACGCGGATTGTGTAGTGTTTCCGTTAACATTTTTCGGGCACGCTACTTGAACTGATCAGTTTAGACACCATATTTTATGTTAAGGCGATATACATCGGGAGGCTACACATGGCCAATTACGCAAACCTACCGGCACCAACCCCTGAAGGCGGGTTGAACCGCTACATGCAGGAAATCCGGAAATTCCCATTGTTGGAACCGGAAGAGGAATACATGCTGGCCAAGCGTTGGGTGGAAGAGCAAGACACCGAAGCGGCGCACAAGATGGTCACGTCGCACCTGCGTCTCGCCGCTAAAATTGCCATGGGTTACCGTGGTTATGGATTGCCGCAGGCCGAAGTTATTTCCGAGGCAAACGTAGGCCTGATGCAGGCTGTGAAGCGATTTGATCCCGAAAAGGGTTTTCGTCTGGCGACCTATGCGATGTGGTGGATCCGCGCCTCAATTCAGGAATATATCCTGCGTTCATGGTCGTTGGTGAAACTGGGCACGACGTCTGGCCAAAAGAAGCTGTTCTTCAATCTGCGAAAAGCCAAGAATAAAATTGGCGCGCTTGAGGATGGTGATCTGCATCCCGACAACGTTGCCCGCATCGCTACTGATCTGGGCGTGACTGAGGCTGAGGTAATCTCGATGAACCGGCGGATGTCGGGCGGGGATGCGTCACTGAACGCGACCGTCGGATCCGAAGGCGAGGGGACAATGCAGTGGCAGGACTGGCTAGAGGATGAAGACGCGGATCAGGCTAGCGACTATGAAGCGCGCAATGAACTTGAAGCGCGGCGCGAGTTGCTTGCCGACGCCATGAGCGTTCTGAACGATCGCGAGAAAGACATCCTGACCCAGCGCCGTTTGTCCGAAAAGACGGTTACGCTTGAGGATCTAAGCGAGGAATACGGCGTTAGCCGCGAACGCATCCGCCAGATCGAAGTGCGGGCTTTTGAGAAGCTGCAAAAGAAAATGCGTGATTTGGCAAAAGACAAAGGGATGATGGCGACGGCCTGAACTCTGCCGATCAATCATGCGAAAGGCCTGCGCGGTGTCACTGCGCAGGCCTTTTTTGTTGTGCTTGTAAGGTTGTGCCAGAAGCATAAACGGTTTTAGCTGCCCGTCTAACCGAGAGGCAGTTTTATGCGCGATCATGTGAACTGGGGAATATTGGGCGGATCAAACTTTGCCGCTGATCTGATGGGGCCGGCGATCCACGCGTCAAAAGGCGCGCGGCTTGCGGGGCTTGCCACCTCTAGCTCGGATAAAGCGGACAGGTTCACGGCTTTCGCGCCTGACTGTACAGTCTTTGATAGCTATGACGCGCTGCTGGCATCACCGGAAATAGACGCGGTTTACATTCCGCTGCCCAATCACCTTCACGTCGAATGGAGCCTGAAGGCGATAGCCGCTGGCAAACATGTGCTCTGTGAAAAGCCGATGACCATGCAGGCGGATGATTTTGCGCGCCTGATTGCGGCACGCGATGCTTCGGGGCTGCAAGTGGCAGAGGCATTTATGATCGTGCATCACCCGCAATTTATCCGCGCGCGGGAGGTTTTGAAAACTGGTGCGATCGGGACTTTGCGCCACGTCGACGCCGTGTTTACCTATTTCAACGACAACCCCGAGAACATCCGAAATCAAGCGGGTGCGGGCGGCGGTGGCCTACCCGATATCGGAGTTTATACCTTCGGTTCTGTGCGTTTCGTGACCGAAGAAGAACCGGATCGTGTGCCTTATGCCCGGGTCGAGTTTGAAGATGGCGTGGATACCTTCGTGCAGATGGCAGCAGAGTTCCCCACGTTCACCTATTCCGCTGTCGTGTCCATGCGCGCCTTCCCCCGGCAAGAGGTCGTCTTTCACGGCGATAAAGGTGTCATGCGACTGACGTGTCCTTTTAATTCTGACGTGCACGATCAGGCTGAAATCCATGTGGAAACAGCTGGCAAAAACGTTTGCGTGGAACGCTTTCCGGGTGTGAACCAATACGTGCTTCAGGTTGAAGCTTTTGGCGCGACACTGCGTGACAAGACACCATGGGCGTGCCCACTGGAGTTTAGCAGGGGCACGCAGCAGATGATCGATATGACGTTCGCGGCGGCGAAGGATTAATCCTCCATCGCCTCCAACTGGTCGATGAAGCCCGATATCATGCTGAGGCCCTTGTCCCAGAACGCAGGGTCCGATGCATCAAGGCCGAAGGGCGCTAAAAGCTCTTTGTGGTGCTTTGATCCGCCAGCTTTGAGCATATCGAAGTACTTGTCTTCGAAACCCTCGTCGCCTTCCGCGTAAACCGCGTATAGCGCGTTCACCAGCCCGTCCCCGAAGGCGTAGGCGTAGACATAGAAGGGCGAATGGACGAAATGCGGGATATAGGCCCAGAATGTCTCATAGCCGTCCATGAATTCAAAGGCTGGCCCAAGGCTTTCGGCCTGCACAGACATCCACAGCGCGTTGATATCGTCGGGTGTCAGTTCGCCTGTGCGCCGCGCGTCGTGCAGTTTGCACTCGAAATCGTAAAAGGCGATCTGGCGGACAACCGTGTTTATCATGTCCTCGACCTTGCCCGCCAAGAGCACTTTGCGCTCGGCGTCGGTCTTTGCTTTTTCCAGCATCTTCTGGAACGTTAGCATTTCACCGAACACGCTGGCCGTTTCTGCAAGCGTCAGCGGTGTAGAAGACAGCATTTCCCCTTGATCGGCGGCCAAAACCTGATGCACGCCGTGCCCAAGTTCATGCGCTAGTGTCATCACATCGCGCGGTTTGCCGAGATAGTTTAGCATAACGTATGGGTGCACATTGGTGACCCTGGGGTGCGCAAAGGCGCCCGGTGCCTTGCCCGGTTTAACGCCAGCATCAATCCAGCCTTTGCGAAAGAATGGCTCGGCGATCTCGCCCATGCGGGGTCAAAGGCATTGTAGGCGTCCATCACCATGGACTCGGCCTGTTCCCAGCCAACGACGCGCGGGTCTTCCATTGGTAGGGGCGCGTTTCGGTCCCAAACCTGCATCGTGTCAAGGCCAAGCCATTTGCGCTTCAGCTCGTAATAGCGGTGGCTCAGCTTCGGGTAGGCGTCGACCACCGCGTTGCGTAGCGCTTCGACCACTTCTGGTTCGACCTGATTGCTCAGGTGGCGGCCAAGTTGCGGGCTTTCCATGCCACGCCAGCGGTCAATGATCTCTTTTTCCTTGGCTTGTGTGTTGTGCACACGCGCGAAGGTCTTGATGTTGTCTGCAAAGACTTCGGCCAAAGTGCGCGCGGCCATCTCCCGTTTTGCGCGGTCGGGATCGGTCAGCAGGTTCAGCGTGCCCTCAATATTGAGCATCTCGCCATCAACATCGAATTCCAGCCCGGCAATGGTCTCGTCAAAAAGCCGTTCCCACGCGTCGCCAACAACGCCCAAATCGTGCAGGAATTTTTCCAGCTCGTCGCTCAGCTGATAGGGTTGCATGGCTCGAACGCGGTCAAATACCGGTTTGTAGCGGGCAAGGTCGGCGTTTTGGGCGTACAAAGTACCGAGATGGTCATCGGGCAGTCTGTTTATCTCAAGCGTGAAGAAAACCAGAGGGGTCGTGAAGTTGGTGATCTTCTCTTGCAGGTCAGACATAAATTTCGCGCGCTCTGCGTCGGTTGTCAGCTGATAGTACCGCAGCCCGGCAAAGGACATGATGCGTCCTGCGACCTGGTTGATTTTCTCGTTGCGCAGCACGCAATCCAGAAAAGCCGGTGCGTCAAGTGTGTCGAGCTTTCCTTCAAAGTCGGCGGCGAAGCTGGCGCAGGCTTGCTCCAGCCAGTCAAGGTCACGTTTCAGTTCAGGCGCATTCTGACCAGTATAGAGATCGTCGAGATTCCATTCGGGCAGATCGCCAAGTGGATCGCCCGAGGTAGAAGTATTTGCGTCGAATACTGGAAAGGGAAGGTGCAACATGTGGGTCCTCGCTGTTCATTTGGTCAATAGGTAGGCTGCGGGTTGGGCAGGTACAAGCCGTGAAACAGGCGGCTTGCGCCTAAAAGCCGAACAAATTGGCGGGATTGTCGACAAGGATGCGGTGGCGGGTGTCATCGCCCGGGACAACGCGGTCAAAGGCATCAAGTAGGGCCGCCGCCTGAGGCATCTTGGCGTCGGCCAGCATCAGGTGCGGCCAGTCGGAGCCCCACAGACAACGTTCGGGGTTGGCTTCGATCAGAGCAGCGACCAGCGCATCAAGTTGGTCATATGGGGCGTCACACAGTCGGTACAGAGCGGACAGCTTGACCCAGACGTGCCCCTCGGCAAGCAGGGCGCAAAGCTGTGTAAATCCGTCGCTGTGGACAGAAAGATCATCGGCAGGCCACCCAATATGGTCAAACACGACGTCAACGGGCAATGCGCGGATATCGTCAGCTATCTGTGCGATATGCCTGTCTGCATGGGCGAGCATCTGAATGTGCAACCCGCGAGCAGCCAGAGCAGGAGCCATGGATTTGGCGCCTTCCCACGTCAACACGCCACCATGTACGTAATTCAACCGTACCGCCGCCATGTTCCAGTCGGTGAAAGCGTCCAATGCATTTTCCGAGGCCCCGTCTGCCAGCAGCCCGACGCCTTTGAAGCCTTCACCCATACGCCGGACGGCTTCGACTGTCACGCTATTGTCTGTGCCATATAGGATTGAATGGACGATCACGCCTCTGGAAAACCCCAGCGTTTCAAGTTGCTTGCGATAAAGATCAAGCCAGCCGTCTAGCGTTGGACCGGGAGCGGGGTTCTCGGCACGGCCATCCCATAGTGGAAATTCGTCTGAACCTGCCACCACATGAACGTGAGCGTCGCAGGCCCCTTGGGGTGCGCGTCGCAGTGGCGCGTCTGGCGCGGGCGGCATTTGTGCATACGGTTTATTGTCTTCAGCCATAGATTCTCAGCATTTCGTTCAGATCGTCCAATGTGTTCGCCTCTTGCAGCGGTTTGTCTTGCCGCCAGCGTGACATACGCGGAAACCGTAGCGCCACCCCGGATTTATGGCGCGGGCTTGCTTGTATCCCTTCAAAGGCAATTTCAAAGACATGATACGGGGTGACTTGCCGGACTGGCCCGAACCTCTGAAGCGTATTTTTGCGCACCCATGCGGTGATCTCGCGAAATTCGGCATCAGTCAGCCCTGAATAGGCCTTGGTGAAAGGCACCAGATCGTTACCGTTCCAGACCGCAAAGGTGAAGTCGGTGAAGAGGTTGGCCCGCCGCCCGTGTCCGGCTTGTGCGTATATCATCACCGCATCGATGGTCAGCGGATCGAGCTTCCATTTCCACCAATCGCCTTTTTTGCGCCCCACTAGGTAAGGGCTGGCAGCACGTTTCAGCATGACGCCTTCGGCTTGGGCCGGGCCATGCTGCGGAACTGGGCCACTGCGTCCCATGTGTCAAACTTAAGGTTGGGGGACAGTTTGACAGGCGCGTCGAGTGGCAGGTTCCGGCAAGCCTGTTCCAACGTCGCGCGCCGGTCAGCAAGGGGATGCGTTCGGATATCCTCGCCGTCCCATTCCAACAGGTCGTAGGCATAAAGAACGACCGGCGCCTCGGCTAAAAGCTTTTTGGGGACGGTTTTGCGACCGATCCGCTTTTGCAACGCGTTAAAGCTGGCCGGTGCCTCAGCGCCTTCAGGCCAGACCAGCAATTCACCGTCCAGCACCGTGCCGGAAGGCAGATAATCAAGCGCGCGCGCCAGTTCGGGAAAGCGGTCGGTCATCAATTCTTCGCCTCGCGACCAAACATAGTATTGCCCGTCGCGTAGGATCAGCTGCCCGCGTATGCCGTCCCATTTCCATTCGGCCAGCCAATCGTCCGGGGCACCAAGCGCCTCAACGTCGCCGTCCAGACCGTAGGAAAGATAGAACGGGTACGGGCGCGAGGCATCGGCCATCGGGTCATCCGCCAGTATCAACTGATGCCAGCTTGTTTCTTCTGGTGTCCAGTTCCCCATCAAACGGTGAGCCAACTCGGTTTCGGCTTGCCCTGTGGCCTTGGCCAACGCGCGGGTCATAAGTTTCTGACTGACACCCATCCGAAAACCACCGTAATCAATTTGTTGAAAACAAAGCGCTCTGCACCGCCAAGCTGCTGCCATGCCGATGCAACAAATGCCTTGCGCGCCGCTTCATCCTGATCCGAAAGCCTGCGCAGGTTTTCGATCCAATATGACAGCCCATGATCCGTTTCGCTTGCGGTATCGGGTAAAACCAAAGCAATGGTTTCTGCCAGATCACCAACAACCGGGTAGCTTTCTTCAAACAGCCAAAGCGGAATGCCCGCCATTTCGGCGGCCCATTCCCGCAGCTTGTTTTGTCACCGCGCGCTTGGGCCGTTTGCCTGAGAAGAGCGCGATGGTCCAAAGCCTGTCTTGCTCGGGCGCCGCAGTGAAGTACTCGGCAAGTGCATTGGTTTTGACGGTCGTCTTAGTGCTTTGGTCGACGGCATTGAAGAGGTGCGCGAATTCCTTCATCCGGCAGCCTCATTTTCTTCATCAGATCCAAATTCTGTGGGGACCACCTGCGCATTCAGCCCAATCTCGCCCAAGTAGCGCGCAAAGATATCCGTGTAGCCGTGGGTTACATAAATGTTCTCGGCCTGCGTCGCTTTGATGGCGTCCAGCAAACCCAACCAGTCGGCGTGATCTGAGATTACAAAGCCTCGGTCGCCGGCGCGCCGCCGCCGGATGCCGCGCAATTGCATCCAGCCACTGGCAAACGCCGTCTCGCGCGGGCCAAACCGTTTGGCCCAGGGCCGCCCAAGGCGGAAGGCGGCGCAATGACAATGGCCCCTCTGTGCGATTTTGGATCGACGTCCTTAGTCAATTGCGTCGTCTCGGGCAGTACGATGCCTTGGCCGCGCATGATGACATTGGTGGCCTCAACCGCGCCATGCGTCAGGATCGGTCCGATGTCGGGGTTGAGCATGCGCAAAAGCCTCTGCGCCTTACCAAGCGAGTAGGCACCCAGAAAAGCTGTCTTGCCGACAGCGGCACAAGCCTGCCACCACGCGTTAACCTCATTTGCGACGACACTTTGAGGTTGCCAGCGGAACACCGGCAACCCAAAGGTGCTTTCGGTGATGAAGTGATGGCACAGCTGCGGCTCGAATGTCTCGGAAAGGCCGTCATCTTCCACCTTATAGTCGCCTGACGCGACCCAGGTTTCACCCGCCACGGTGACTTTTATCTGCGCTGATCCAGGAACGTGGCCTGCAGGATGGAACGACACATCCGCCGATCCGATGCGTATCACCTCGCCATAGCCAACGCCCTGCGCCGAGACGTCGCCAAGTCGGTGTCGCATGACTGGCAATGCCTGATGCGTCGCCATGTAGGATCCATGACCGGGACGCGCATGATCCGCATGTCCATGGGTGATAAGCGCGCGATCGACAGGTCGCCACGGATCGATAAAGAAGTCCCCGGCGGCACAATAGATGCCTCGGTCTGTAAAGGTGAGCACTGGTGCATCAGACATGTCCACCAACCTAGCGGGGCTGAACCGAAAGCACAGAGCCTACCGTTGCGTCGCTTGCAAAAAAAGCTCTGTCATCGCGTCAAAAAGCGGTTCGGTTACTGCAGAACCTTCCATCAGCACTTCGTGTTCGCCATCTGGTACAAGCTCAAGCCTGCCGCCTTTCCAGTCGCTCATCCGCGTTTGGATGGGCGCCATTTCAACGATCCGTTCGCTTGTTCCCAAAAGCGCGAGCGCTGGTAGGCTGGGAGAGGCGCGGTTGGCAAGATGGCGCGTTTCCAGCAAGGCTTCGCGCAGCCATACATAGCTTGGCCCCCCAAGCGTCATTTCGGGGTGGGCCATCAGTTGCTCGCGCATGATTTCGAACTGATCGGGGTCGCGGGTGAGCAAGTTGCCCTTAAAGCCATCGGTCAGCACATGGTGATCCATGCGGGTCCCAGGTGGCAAACGGTGCCCTTGTCCGACTTTGGGCATGCTGTGGCTTAGCATCCATGCCAGCGGCCTGAGGTGTGGCTTGATTTGCAAGCCCCACATCGGTGCGCTGAATACTGCGGCACGTACGGCAACCCCTTCCATCACAGCGCGTAGACCGATGGCACCTCCCATCGAATGGGCCAGCAAATAATAGGGACGCGGCAATTCAATCTTGCGGGCCACACGTATCAGTGCCGCTACATCTTTCTGGTAGTCGGTAAACTGCGTCACATGACCGATCAGCGGGTTCTCAAGCAACCGGTCCGACAAACCCTGTCCACGCCAATCAATTGCGGCACTGGCCAGTCCCCGGTGGGCGAAAGCCTTTGCGACCTGACCATATTTTTCAACAAATTCTGTCCGTCCGGGGAAGATCAGCACAGTGCCTTTGGCACCAGCCATGGCCCAATGCCCGACCCGGACACGAATATCGTCAGAAGTATGCGTCCAATGCGCAGCCCCGCCCGCCGGGCCATGTGCGATATCGCTGAAGAAGGGGGCGGGGCTAATGCTCATTAAGAAAGAGCCTGCGCGATTTGCATTGCGACACCCATATCACCGTCGACCGTCAGTTTACCCGTCATAAACGCGCTGGTCGGATCTGTCTCACCGGCGAGAATAGACACAAACGTGTCTGCATCCGCGCTCATGGTGACTTCGGCTTCTTCATCGCTCGCGCGGGCGCCTTGAGCATCGACGAAAACAGCCCCTTCGCCGAGAATGTCGAACTTGGCGGTGCCCGCGAAATCCGAACCTGCCATTTTTTCGTTCAGCTTTTCGACTGCACCGTTCACAATATCACTCATTTTTAGACCCTTTTGCCTTGATCTGTCCGCAAGCTCTGGAATTGGCTTGCACGACTGTTACATTGTTAGGCGTTATGGATGTGAAATATAAGATTCTCAAACTAATCGTTACGGCACTTTTTGCTGTGATTGCATTTGTAGTGCCCGCAACGGCTCAGACCAGTGAGGCGGAGCTTTGGCACAGTTGCAAGATGCACCCGAATCGAGGCACCGCGTCTGGAGCGTGAGTTGACGCTGATATGGGGGAATTCCGGCTCGCCTGCGATGGATTTGCTGCTACAGCGTGGACGGGATGCACTCGAGGCCGAAGACAATAGCCGCGCAATCGAACATTTGTCCGCCCTGACGGACCATGCGCCGGACTTCGCCGAAGGCTGGCACGCGCGCGCTACTGCGTTTTTTCGCGCCGGGCTATATGGCCCTGCACTGGACGATCTTCAGCATGCTTTGACGCTGAACCCGAACAACTTCAACGCGATTTTTGGGCTGGGCGTGATGATGCAGGAGCTTGGCGATCTGCAACGCGCGGCCGATGCTTATGATCTCGTGTTGGACTTGAACCCGCATCACGAACGGGCCAAAGAGGCACGGAAAAGACTGGCCGGTCTGGGGATTGGTCAGACCCTCTGAGGGTTTAAGCAAGGAATTCGCCGTGTTGGCTGAGAAAAGGGTTGTGGCCGTTCTAGGCCCGACCAATACCGGCAAAACCACTTATGCAATTGAGCGGATGCTTGGTCATCGTACCGGTGTTATTGGCTTGCCGTTGCGCCTTTTGGCCCGCGAGGTGTACGACCGTATCGTCGCGGCGCGTGGGCCGTCGGTTGTCGCACTTGTCACCGGAGAAGAGCGGATTGTGCCGCCGCGTACCCAGTATTGGGTTTGCACGGTTGAGGCGATGCCCGAGGGCATGGGGTGCGATTTTCTTGCCGTTGATGAAATCCAGCTTTGCGCGGACCCTGAACGCGGTCACGTTTTTACTGACCGCTTGTTGCGCGCGCGCGGCCTGCATGAGACGCTTTTTCTGGGTGCCGATACGATGCGCGGACCCATTCGAGACCTGATCCCCAATGCGCAGTTCATTCAGCGTGAAAGAATGTCCACTTTATCCTACATTGGTCCGAAAAAGATAAGCAGAATGAGGCCGCGCAGTGCAATTGTCTGCTTTTCGGTTGAGAATGTCTATGCGATTGCAGAGCTAATCAGGCGCCAAAAGGGCGGTGCTGCGGTGGTTATGGGCGCGCTCAGCCCTCGCACGCGCAACGCTCAGGTCGACATGTATCAGAATGGAGAGGTCGA
>CAWCLQ010000016.1:0-65551 GCA_963796445.1 uncultured Alphaproteobacteria bacterium
CTTAGTGGAACCACAATAATGATTGGCAGTTTCGAGCCATCTGTCTTGCTTCAGCTGAATGAATCTAAAAGGCCTGACGAATGCCAAATTTAACTTGCTGCAGGTCATCGTCACGCAGTCTACGGCACGAACTCAAGAGGACAGGTGTTTAACCAGCGCGATGGACGTCTCTAGGTGTTTAGTCCCGTTATGTGGTGGTCTATTGAACTGTGACCATCAGAAGGATGCACTAAGGAACAAATTCTTCACGCTGAATGGCGTGTAAATGTTGGAAGTTCTGAAATCCAGAAAACTTCTTGCTCACGTGACGCCGCCAGCATTGAATGATTTTTTATTGTGGATACCAGAATATTCGTCGGTTAAGTTTCCTTTCATCAAGGACCGCCCAGCAGAATCTTTCGTAGGGCCTTCTACACCAAAGTTCAAAAAGGATTTTACACATGTCGATACTCAGAAAGGGAATGCAGGGCGTTCCTGTTAAACGGCTCCAAGAAAAGCTGGGCATTGATGCTGATGGCATATTTGGATCTGGTACGGAAAAGGCGGTCCGCGACGCGCAGGCGTCTGCTGGTTTGTCAGTCGACGGGATTGCGGGGCCGGATACGTTTACGGCGCTGGGTCTGAACGAACTTGTTCTGCTGCGGGTTGGGACACGCGGTGACACTGTAAAGAAGCTCCAGACCGCCCTTGGCATTGATGCTGACGGAAAGTTTGGCCCGGGCACCGAGAAAGCTGTGAAGGAGTTCCAGACTTCCAATGGTCTTGATGCCGACGGTCTGGCAGGGCCCGAAACCTTGGCGAAGTTGGATGCCTTTGCCGAGATGACAGAAGAAACAGTCGCGAAAGCCGCGGTACAACCTGACGAAACAGGATTTGAAAGTGAGCCAATGCCGGGACTTAATGGATCCCAAGTCGTAGCCGGCTCGACAATAGACGTTCCAGAAGAAAAGTCGGTCTGGGGTCGTGTTAAGGGTTGGTTTTCGTAGATCCAGAGTGAGAAAAAATCTGCTGTTGTCGATCACACAAAAATTTATCTCATACGTACGTGGTCTGATCAGACTAAATGCCTGGGTCAGTCCAGTTGACCTACCCGAGGGCCTCAGGCTCTTGACCGCTCGGCGAACAGAAGCGATTGTATCCTAATCTCGTAAAAGGATGAATGTGTCTGGTTGGCTGGAAAGTTTAGTCGAAACCTACGGAACGCTTGCTGTATTCTTCGGGACCAGCATTGAAGGGGAGGCGGTCGCGATTGCCGGCGGAGTGATGGCTCACCGCGAACATCTTTCTTTCTGGCCTGTGGCGTTGGCAGCCGCCGCGGGAGGTTATCTGTCAGATATCGTAATCTACGGAATTGGACGGAAATATAAGGAGGCACCGCGACTGCGGAGCGCTCTCGGAAATCCAAGAGTTGCATCACTTGTCGCGCGGCTGTCTGTTAACCTAGTCCTATTTGCGCTTGTCTTCAGATTTATCCCCGGGATGCGTACCGCTGGACCTGTTGCTTTGGCAACTCTCGGGATGCAACCTATGCAATACGGTCTATTGACTGGGCTTTCATCATTGGCTTGGGGTGTGACCGGCGTCACGCTTGGCTACTTCATGGGGCATTCAATTGAGGCCATTTTCGGGGAACTCCACCGAATCGAGCATGCTTTAATCGCTCCGGCGATTGTCGCCGTTCTTTTGGGCATTACAGTCTTCGTGTGGCAGCGGCAAAAGCGAAAAACACAAATTCTTGAAAACAAACCGACGGCTTCTGAATAGGCCAATAGCTTTGCACAAGTTAATGAATTAATAATCTTGGCGACTTTATCAGAATAGCTGTTGTCCATTCGGTTACATTTTGAACGTTCTAGCCCATATACCAACCAAGCTCCGGCAAGTTCCATGGCGACGTCTCGCGGTCGAAGTTCATGCCGTACAGCCGCCTTGCCCCGACGCTTTGTTGGGGCGTGCTACAGGGCCTCTACTATTACGCTTACCGCTTTGAAGAAGCCTACTGATGCTAATAGGCACAAGACACCCACAGCGGTCTTTTCTAAATTGCTCATGTTGGAGTTCACACTCAATTGCCTCATTTTGGGCTAGCCGCTACTCGCAGGACTTACCTTGGGTCAATGAGCGGTGCTTTGCTTGGCAAATTTTCGCCGCAGGAATGTCACAGCGGTGGAGACGTCCGACACTGGCGCAGGGAAAGTCCGGTTCAGAATATGCATATTTTTACGGTTTGAACGACTGCTTTCGGGAAATCCTGCTGCGCCGCCGCGACCAACTCCCTGATACTGTCGAGCAGTCAAGGTGTTTTTCGCCGCGATAGCATCAGGCGGGTTTGTCCGCATGTGAGACATCTGACGCCGGCGCAGCGAATGTCCGGTCTGGATTTTAGGCTGTTTTACGACTTTGAATTTCCGGTTAGGAGAAATCGCACTGCAACGCTGCGGATCATTCCGGGGCACGATCGAGCAAACAAGTTGGATTTCGCGGCATCAGCATCGGGTGGGTTTGTCCGCAACTAGATCCTAGAAACTGCGTTTTTCGGCGTCCGCTTTGGCTGGTAATATGCATATTCATTCGGGCGAGTGCACGCTTATTGCATCGTTTCAAAGGCCACAGTAGTCGAAATTAAAGTTGAAACTTCATCAAAGCTGATCCACGTGAACGTGCGTTCACACCCAACATCCCTTCAGACACTCAAGAAACTTTCCGCAGATCACCTTGCTGATAAACGAATTTCGAAGGTTTCTTACTTTATGCGCTCGAAAGAACCTCACTCTCGTTTCCATTGAGAATTCTGTAAACGGACGCGCGACTGATGCCGAGCTGCTTTGCGATTTCGGAGGGACCGACTTCGTTCTTTCGGAGCTCAAAAACTTGCTCAGCCTTAGCTCTCGCAGTTGGCTTGCGACCTTTGTATTTCCCAGCAGCCTTGGCTTTAGCGATCCCTTCACGCTGGCGTTCCAGCATTATCTCACGCTCAAACTCTGCGATGCCACCCAATACGGTCAGCATGAGCTTACCGGTCGGCGTGGCTGTATCAATGCCCATTGCCAGAATGCGCAGCGAGGCGCCCTTGTCCGCTAATGTTGCCAATACCTCCAGAAGGTGGGGAACCGAACGGGCGAGGCGATCAAGGCGTGTCACAATGAGAGTGTCGCCCTCACGCACGAACTCAAGCGCCTCTGTCAGTTTTTTCCGAGCCGCAACGTCAACAGAAGAAACTTGCTCTTCAAAATCTTCTCGCATTGTGCGGCAAGTAATTCGTCGCGTTGGGCTTCCAGCCCTGCAATTTGGTCAAAGGTAGAGGTTCTGGCATATCCAATAATCATAAAGCACCATTTGTTTCACAAGGCTCCAAGAGATTAGGACACATCGTGTTTCAAAAGGCAAATCGCACCCATGTGATACAGAATATTTGGGCAGGCTTTTTGTTTCACAAGACCAAGCCCTATTGGACTGGCGGCGGCAATCGGCTGCCGATTCAACCGATCGCCGCAACACACTCATCGAACTTCTCTGCTGGTGAGAAGTAATGCAACGTCTTTCTGGGTCGCTCATTGAGTTCACGTGCGACTGCATCGAGATACTCCTGGCTATGCACCGAGAGGTCGGTACCTTTTGGGAAGTACTGGCGCAGAAGTCGGTTGGTGTTCTCGTTGGTGCCGCGTTGCCACGGGCTGTGCGGATCGCAGAAGTAGATATCGAGATCGGTGGCCAGCGTCAGGCTTTTGTGATCGGCAAGCTCCTTGCCGCGGTCCCAGGTCAGCGTGCGCCGTAGCTCTCGGGGGAGATGCTGAACCTGTGCCGCCAGCGCTACGACGACGGTCTGCGTTTCCTTGCCGCTCACCTTAGCCAGCATAACATAGCGCGTGCGCCGTTCGACTAGCGTCACAATGAAGCTGTTCTTCGAACCAGCGATCAGGTCGCCCTCCCAATGGCCAGGGATCGCGCGGTCCTCGACAGCAGCAGGCCGTTCCCGGATCGAAATCGCATCCTTAATCTGACCGTGCCCTTCCCGCTTCAGGCTCGCATGCCGAGACCGGCGGATGGCACGTGTCGCCCGCAGATGCGCAAGCAACTCCTTCTTCAGAACGCCACGGGCCTGGACAAACAGGCTTCTGTAGATCGTTTCGTGAGACACGCGTGCGCCCTCGTCATCGGGATGCTCACGCTTCAGCCAGCCCGCTATTTGCTGCGGCGACCACTTGCGTTCGAGCTTCTGAGATATTGTGTGACAGAGCGCCAGCCTGTCCGCCAGCTTGCAGGGCTTCGGACGCCGTGCACGATCCCAGGCCGCCTGATCGGACAAGGTGGCGCGGTAGCGCTGACGGCCCCCGTTGCGCCGCACCTCCCGGCTGATCGTCGACGGAGCGCGCCGCAGCTGACGCGCAATTGTACGAAGGGACAACTCGGCTCCAAGCCCGCGGGAAATTTCTTCGCGCTCTGCCGTTGTCAACGCCCACCGTGATCGCCGCCGCTCTGGTGGCCGTATACCACCTGTCCTCGCAAGCAGGGGATAGATCGACGACGAGCCTCGATCAAATAGCCGACCGATCGAGCTCATCGACTCCCCGCGCTGCCAGCGATCCCAAATCTCTGCCTTCTGTTTCTCCGTAAAATAAATCCGACGACGATAAGCCATACCAACACTCCATCCTTGCTTCCAAAGTGAAGTGTTGCGTCGACCCGTTGAGTCCGCCGCCCATACCGGTCATTCACTCGTAGGACGGCATGCTGCGATGCGGCGCGTCGAACCGGACATTCGCTGCAACTGCTAAATCGGCGGATAGGCGAATTCACAGTGTGCGGGACAAAGCTACTGTTAGCGGCTGTTGCGTCAAGGTCCGCTTTAGGCAGTGGTACTAAATCTGCGGGGCAACGAATGTCCTTGGCGGTGTTTCTCTTAAACTGAATATCAGAAACGCTTTATCAAACTCTTCGCCCAAGAAATGCACAATTCAATGGCGAGGTCGATTTGTTGAGCTTTAAGACTTAGGCATCTCTTCGCTACCCGGGCCATGCCCAAATGGGTTTCGCAATTCCGTAAAAATTGACTTGAGTGCATCCGCCTCCCATCGCTCGATAAATAGGGGCGTCCTTCTTTGCCAAATTATCGATGTAGTTATGTGCGCCTTTTTCTCGCCCATGAGACCATCCCTTTTCGCCAGAGATGATTTTTATCGTGCTTTCCAGAGCTCGGGCAGCGTACCACGCGGGATCACGTTCGCCGCCGTCTCGCCTATCTATGGCTTCTTTCATGTCAGTATCGACGTTTTTCCAGATCGGATCAGCTACCAACTTCCAAAATGGTTCCTCGGCTTCATGCAAAAACAATGCGTCTTCTGAAACTCTGATATAAACCCATTGTGATAATGCAGTTTGCAACCGGCTTGGCGAAACCGAGTATTCAACTCATCGACGCGAACCTGAAAGGCCTCATTTAGTTTCTTGTTCCAAGCCCGGAGACCTATTTCCGGGTCACCCGGAATCCTAATAACTCCGCTGGGTGGACGCCTCTTGGCATTCAATTTTGCATCCAAAATCTTCTGGGGCAACTCAGCATTCGCCTTCGATACGGCTAACTCTTTATCGCGCAGTGCCACCTCAATCAGACTAAGTCGTTCTTTGATAAATGCGTCAATATCGTCGTTTCCAGTCGGGCTTTGTATCAACCAGTTTTCGCAGACAGCCAGCCAAGTATGCGAATGGGTGAAGCTTGATTGCTTCCCCTGATACATCGTTTGATAACTAAATGCCGTTTGTGAGAGTTTTTGAAGTCCAAGCTCAACCGCTATTCTATCGTGTAAGCTCTTCCAAAATGCCTTCCCAACTGAGTCTTCACTACCCTTGGAATTCATAATAAGGGTTCATGTCCTTCACCACAGAAAATGCCTGAACCAATAGGCGACTTTCTTTGGCGCTAATGCGTCCCAAATTTTACTGTTTGCATATCGAAATGCGAAAATGTCTGTAAGCAATGTAGGTTCCTGCGATTAACTACTGAGCCAAGCTGAAAGGGCCACTAATTCTCGGTTGGTAGGTCCGGTTACATTCCTAAGATCGGCTTCGCGGTGCTCAATGTCCAGTCCCGCCAATCCGTGGGCAGCATAGCTAAAGGTAGGCGTGTCTAGGGCCTCATTCCGCCGCACGTCGGTAACTCCCCAAAGCCTAACGGACGTTCGTTGCGGTGCAGAAAATTGGTAAAGAGGGCTCCAAGCAGCCGTTCTCCGCTTCGCAGCATCATGTTAGGGCAGCACAAATCAGGTGATCGCTCACGGCCCAAAGCTGTCGTCTGCTGCAGCCAGCACGAAGGTCTCCAAGGCGCAGAAAGCGAAGCTTTCAGAATACGTTGGCTTGCACCAAGTGACCTCTGCTACACCATTGCAAAGGTCGCTATAAAGAAGTCGCTGGTCAGGTACTTAGGAACCACTCAATGGACAAGATGATGAGAGTACTTGAGACGGAGATTGAGAAAATTCCGCGCAACTTCTTACGTTCCGCATTAACAAATAAGCTCGCAGAAAAAGGAATTGAGGACAAGAAAACGATTGGCGCGATCGTGGAACACATTCTTTCTGAAGAAGATGGCGAGTACGAATGGGATGACGGCGCAGAGGAAGAGATAGTCATCGAATTGACAGATCAAGATGGCGAGGAAATCCTCAAGATTGCGAACGACTTCTTAGAAGAGGGTTTGCCAAAGCTAATACAAGAAACAATTGATGATTGCGTGACTAGCAGCTTACGAAGCTACCGCACGACTGCTGCAAAAACGCTGCATAAAATTCGAATTGAGACCAAGGGGTTTGAAAATCGTACCTTCAAACGCTGGAAGCCAGCTTTCGATCATCTTGAAATGATGTGGCAAATCGCCCAGGAGTTGGGTGAAGCACATTCAATAGATTTCGATTTAGAGAGCCCACAAGACACACACATCGTTATGGGTGCGATTTCCCAAATATTCCCGAAGGCGCTTATCGTGGCTCAGGAAATCATTTGTCTTTTGAAGGGTGGTTATCCTGATGGCGCCTTGGCAAGATGGCGGTCCTTACACGAACTTACAGTATCCGCTAGGTATATTTTAAAAGAGGGCAAAGAACCCGCGCTTAACTATATGATGAGCTTCCATTTTTCTGCACGTCGAGCGGCTCACCAACTAAATGAGCACGCCGAGCGCGCTCGGATGGAGCCATTTTCAGATGAAATGCTCCTAACCTTTGACAACCGTTGTGCGGAAGCGGAAGAACAACTGGATAGGAAGTTTGATCGAGACAGAGACGGCGAATGGCCTGCCATAAACTTGGCGCATCGGAATTACGCTGACATAGAAAGGCATGTTGGGATGGATCATTGGAGGCCTCGGTACAAGTGGGCCTCAAGGCACACGCACGCAGACTTTGTGCCCAATGACAAACTGTTGGGTATGTCTGAGGCGAAAGAACATGTTACATTGGTTGGTGCGAGCAGTTCTGGATTTGCGGACCCACTAATGATGACAGCGATTTCCCTCGCCCAGATTACCAACACATATCTGTCGGTAACGCCAAACTTGGATCGAATAGTGCATTCAAGGGTTATTTTGGAGCTATCTGATGAGATGAACAATATCGCAATCAAAACGCAGGATCACACTCACGAAGCGTTTTTGAATAGGCGGACCATACTCGGTCGATTTATCTCCTTGTTTAGACACTCCTGAATTATTTAGATGTAGAAATGGGCGCTTAGCCACCCTCTGAATGAGGCACTGCAAGTCCTCAACCCAACAATCTATCCGGGCCGGTAGCGGTCATTCGATGTGCCTAGCCTGAACGCGCTGCTAGGACGGGTCACGATACGACGGGCGACGATGACGCGCAACTTTGCAAAGGTTGTTTCCTGAGCAAAGCTGTCGTTAGTCACCTGCGCAGCGAAGGTCCGCTCTACCGCCCTCTATGGCAATAACGCCCTGCAGGCCTGCCCATCACGAGCGATATCAAGAGAAGCCTTAGGGTGGACAATTAGGTGGATAGACTCGCTCTGCGTCGATCCAAGTATCTAATTTTAAAGGATATAAGTAGAATTTTTGGTGCCCAGGAGAGGACTCGAACCTCCACGTCCATACAGACACTAGCACCTGAAGCTAGCGCGTCTACCATTCCGCCACCTGGGCCGGTGTCGTGACGCAGGCATTTACGCTCAAGATCTTGGCCTGTCAAACGGAATTTGAACAACTCGGCTGTGACATGACAGGGCCTGCGCCTATTTGCGCCTTGTCTCACAACGGGCGGGGCGATACATCAGAATGTGTGCGAAACAAAAGAGGCGAGCGATGTCTAAACTGGTCACAATTTATGGTGGTTCGGGGTTTGTCGGACGTTACATCGCGCGGCGAATGGCAAAGGCAGGCTGGCGCGTCCGCGTCGCTGTGCGCAGGCCGAACGAAGCCATTTTCGTAAAACCCTACGGTGTTGTCGGGCAAGTCGAACCTATTTTGTGCAATATCCGTGATGATGCTTCTGTCGCTGCTGCGATGTCCAGCGCTGATGCTGTCGTGAATTGCGTCGGCATTCTCGCTGAGGATGGCAAAAACCGCTTTGACGCGGTTCAGGCTGAGGGTGCCGCGCGGATCGCGCGGCTTGCAGCAGCACAGGGCATTGAAAAAATGGTCCACATCTCGGCAATCGGTGCTGATGCGCAGTCGGCGAGTGACTATTCCCGTACAAAAGCTTTGGGCGAACAAGCGATTACAGAACATATGCCGCTAGCCGTGATTTTGAGACCCTCCATCGTATTCGGTCCTGAGGATCAGTTTTTTAACCGCTTTGCCGGTATGACAAAACTTGGCCCAGTATTGCCTGTTGTGGGAGCTGATTCGAAATTCCAACCGGTTTATGTAGATGACGTCGCGCGCGCCGCAGAAATGGCGCTAATCAAATCTGTGTCGCCGGGCATATACAGTCTGGGTGGCCCTGATATCGCGAGCTTCCGTGAACTGATGGAACTTATGCTGGAAACCATCCACCGCCGCCGCTTGATCGTGAACATCCCGTTCTTCGCGGCGAAAGCGATGGCTTTCGGTTTTGACATGCTTCAAACGGTGACACTCGGGCTTATCAAAAACGGCATGATCACACGCGATCAGGTGAAGAACCTCGCAAATGACAATATCGTGGCAAACGCGGATAAGACGTTCGCGGATCTGGGGATTGAACCGAGGTCCATGGCTTCAATTCTGCCGGAGTATCTATGGCGGTTCCGTCCCTCGGGCCAGTATGACGCGATGAAGCGGTCTGCGAAAAACCTGCGTACATAGCTAGCTGTAGGCATAAACCAGCAAGACGATGCCAAGGGCAACTCTGTAGATCACGTAAGGCGTAAAGCTTACCGATCTGAGTAGTCTCATCATCAGGCTAAGTGCCATCAGCGCTGCTGCAAAGGCGAACACCGCTGCGATAGAGGCATAGCGCGCCATGCTCCAATTTGCTGTGCCAACGACCTCGATGCTGAGCACCAGACCCGAAGCAATTATCGTTGGTATCGACATCAGCATGGCCAATTTTGCGGCGCCTTCACGCTCATAACCAAGTTTGCGAGCTGCCGTGATCGTTATTCCAGATCGTGATGTGCCAGGAACCAAGGCTAGGACCTGCGCCAAACCCATCACTGCTGCATCCCGAATCGTCCATCGGTCGGCGGTTTTTTCTGAAATACCCGTACGGTCAGCCCAGTAGAGCACGAGACCGAACCCGATCATCGTCCATCCGATCACCGCAACAGAGCGTAGTGCTTCGGTAAGACCACTGAGTTTAAGAACGAGTCCAACCACAATGACTGGTATTGTCGCCGTGACGAGACATAGCGCTAGAAATGCGCCCTGAGTGTCTACTTTGCCCTTCAACAACCGCAGGCTTCCGTGTGCTGCGATTTTTACATCAGCCCAGAAATAGAGAATAACGGCCACTAAAGAACCTACATGCACTGCGACATCAATCGCGAGACCTTGATCTGGTTGTCCTGTCAGGGTGGGCAGTAGAATCAAATGACCAGAAGAGCTTACCGGGAGGAATTCTGTCAGTCCCTGTATCGTCGCAACCAACAGAAGATAGAAAAGTGTCATGCAGTAATCCTGAGCTCTGACAATAGTAGTTGTGGTATAAGCGCAGGGAATCAAATGAAAAGCGCAATTATAGGTCCGATACGGACTTAAAATTGCGGAAAATTATGCAATTCCCTTTCAGAAATGCTTCATTTTTTTGATTTAGGTAACTCTTGCTGACTTTATTTCCTTTTCAACTTACCGTAAACGTGCGGTTCTGAAAGATTTGAAGGATTTCTGACATGGCTGGCCAACAGATGCTGAAGTTTGTGACCGTTGAGCGGGACATGCCCGAAAAGCGGGAAGCAGAAGCGCGTCGCGAAGACTTTAAAGAGATTTACGCGGAATACGCCGATGCGAAAGCGAAAGAGCAATCGAGCCGCTGCAGTCAGTGTGGTGTTCCCTATTGCCAAAGCCATTGCCCCCTGCACAACAATATCCCTGACTGGCTGCGTTTAACCGCCGAGGGCCGCTTGCGCGAAGCCTATGAGGTCAGTCAGGCGACCAACACATTCCCCGAGATTTGTGGCCGCATCTGCCCGCAGGACCGTCTGTGCGAAGGCAATTGTGTGATTGAACAATCGGGCCACGGAACGGTGACGATCGGTGCGGTAGAAAAATACATCACCGATACGGCCTGGGAAGAAGGCTGGGTTCTGCCGATATCTCCTACACAGGAGCGCGCGGAATCGGTTGGGATCATTGGCGCGGGACCAGGCGGGCTTGCTGCGGCCGACGTTTTGCGTCGGGCTGGCGTGCAGGTGACAGTGTACGACCGCTACGATCGCGCGGGTGGACTGCTGACCTATGGCATTCCAGGGTTCAAGCTGGAAAAAGACGTTGTGATGCGCCGAAACGAACAGCTGGAAAAAGGCGGTGTGACCTTCCAGATGAACTGCAGCGTCGGTGAAGATATATCGTTTCAAGACATACGCGCAAAGCATGACGCGGTGATTATTGCTACTGGCGTCTACAAATCCCGCGAAATCGAAGCGCCGGGAGTGGGGGCAACTGGTCTGGTGCGCGCAATCGACTTTTTAACAGCATCCAACCGCAAAAGCTTTGGTGATAAAGTGCCCGAGTTTGATAGCGGTGAGTTGAACGCGGAAGGTAAGAAAGTCGTGGTCATCGGTGGCGGTGACACGGCGATGGACTGTGTGCGTACGTCTGTGCGGCAGGGTGCTACATCGGTCAAATGCCTGTACCGCCGTGACCGCGCGAACATGCCGGGCTCGCAGCGCGAGGTTCAGAACGCTGAGGAAGAAGGCGTCATATTCGAATGGCTGTCGGCCCCCAAAGGGTTCGTGGGTGACCCGGTCACAGGCGTTATGGTCCAAAAGATGCGCCTGGGCGCGCCGGACGCCACGGGACGGCAAGCACCTGAACTGATTGAGGGAGCCGACTATATTGAAGAGGCGGATATCGTGATCATGGCGCTCGGGTTTGAACCCGAAGCACTACCGACGCTCTGGGATCAGCCCGAACTACCCGTTACGCGCTGGGGAACGATCAAGGCGGCTTTCACCACCGGTGAGACCGAGCTTGAAGGTGTCTACGCGGTCGGGGACATCGTACGCGGCGCCAGCCTAGTGGTGTGGGCGATCCGTGATGGCAGAGACTGTGCCGAAGCGATTCTGGACAAGATTGGAGCAGGGGCGCGTATCGCCGCTGAATAACCTGTCGGCCCAACCAAATAGTTGAATGGATAGACAAGCGGTTGTGCATCAAGGAAACACGAAATGGCAGAAAAGCAAAAGATCGAAGGTCAGTGTCTTTGCGGCGGTGTGAAAGTCGCTGCCGCTATTGACGCGCCGACGCTGGCCGCCTGCCATTGCAGCATGTGCCACCGCCAAAACAGTGGCCCCTACATTTCAATCATGACGGAGCAATCCGCAACCCAAGCTGAAGGGCCTATCAAAGTATTCCGGTCTTCAGAATGGGCCGAACGGGCCTTCTGCAGCGAATGCGGCTCAACGTTATGGTACAGCACGGTGCATGACGGCGCGCGCTACCTCTCTGCCGGCCTGTTCGAAAACGCAGGCGGCGCGCGGCTGACACTTGAGTATTTTTCCGACAACTGCCCGCAAGGGTATACTCTGGCGGGTGACCACAAGCGAATGACCGAAGCGGAAACCATCGCTTTGTTCACAAGCGAGATGGAGGGCGAACATGACTGACGTTTTGTCGGGAAACTGTTTGTGCGGTTCGGTGCAGATTACTGTGGCTGGCGCGCATGTGCCGCAACCTGGTATCTGTCATTGTCGCATGTGCCAGCGCTGGTCGGGCGGCGTGTTCATGTGCTTTGAGGCCTCGGCTGAGGCGGTTACAGTTTCCGGCAACGTGACGCGCTTTGCCTCTTCTTCTTTTGCCGAGCGCGCATTTTGTCCTACCTGCGGGTCGCACCTGTGGATGCGCGATACCATAGATGCGAACGATGGCTATGAATTGATGCCCGGTCTGTTTGATGCGGCGGCAACGTGGCCGCTGCGATCGGAGATCTACACTGATACCGCGTTGGCGGCGGCAAAAATTGCCGGCACTCATCCACGCGCAACGCAGGCCCAGTATGAGGCCAAGAACAGATTTGTCGAAGGAGACACCATATGACCAAATATGATGATGCTTGGGTGGCTCACGAAGAAGCCAAACGTGCCTACATGGCAGAGAATGGCCTCTATTCTTCAGAGGAAGAGCATTCTTCCTGTGGTGTCGGATTAGTCGTGTCGATTGATGGCAAGCCTTCGCGCGGAGTCGTTGAAAACGGTATCAAGGCGCTAAAGGCGATCTGGCACCGTGGGGCTGTTGATGCGGACGGGAAGACCGGCGATGGTGCTGGTATCCATGTGCAAATTCCTGCACCTTTTTTCTACGATCAGGTCCGCCGCACAGGGCATCATCCCAAGGCCGAACTGCTGATGGCCGTGGGTCAGGTGTTTTTGCCGCGAACTGACTTTGCCGCGCAAGAAACCTGCCGGACAATTGTTGAAACCGAAGTGCTCCGCATGGGTTATTACATCTACGGCTGGCGTCACGTGCCGGTGAATGTGTCTGTACTGGGTGAAAAGGCCAATGCGACACGGCCTGAAATTGAACAAATCCTGATCTCTAATATTAAAGGTGTCGACGAAGAAACCTTTGAACGGGAACTTTACGTCATACGCCGCCGTATTGAAAAAGCCGCCGCCGCGGCACAGGTGCCTTCGCTGTACATAGCGTCTTTGTCGTGCCGGTCGATCATCTACAAGGGCATGATGTTGGCCGAACAAGTGGCCGAGTTTTACCCAGACTTGATGGACCCGCGCTTTGAATCCGCGTTTGCCATTTATCACCAGCGGTATTCCACAAACACCTTCCCGCAATGGTGGTTGGCACAACCGTTCCGCATGCTCGCGCACAACGGTGAGATCAATACGCTTAAGGGTAATCTGAATTGGATGAAGAGCCACGAAATCCGCATGGCGTCATCTACCTTTGGCGAGATGGCAGAGGACATCAAACCAATCGTGCCTGCCGGCTCGTCCGACTCTGCGGCTCTGGACGCTGTGTTCGAAGTGCTCGTTCGCGCGGGTCGCAATGCGCCAATGGCAAAAACAATGCTGGTTCCCGAAAGCTGGTCGAAACAGGCGGTCGAGCTTCCGCAAGCGTGGCGCGACATGTATTCCTATTGCAACTCTGTGATGGAGCCATGGGACGGACCGGCAGCTCTGGCGATGACAGACGGGCGCTGGGTATGCGCGGGTCTGGACCGCAACGGCCTGCGCCCCATGCGCTATGTCGTCACCAAGGACGGTATGCTCATCGCGGGTTCAGAGGCCGGTATGGTGCCACTGAACGAGGCGAATGTCGTCGAAAAGGGTGCATTGGGGCCAGGACAGTTGCTGGCCGTCGATATGAAAGAGGGCGGCCTTTTTCACGATACCGAAATCAAGGACAAGCTTGCAGCCAGCCAGCCTTTCGGCGAATGGGTAGGCAAGATCAATGATCTGGATGAAGCACTGTCCGGCGTTACCGAACAGGCGCTGTTCAGTGGGAATGAACTGCGACGCCGCCAGGTTGCAGCTGGCTACAGCATTGAAGAAATTGAGCAAATCCTGGCGCCAATGGCAGAGGATGCAAAAGAAGCGCTCGCGTCCATGGGCGATGATACACCGTCGGCCGTGCTGTCAAAACAGTATCGCCCGCTAAGCCATTTCTTCCGTCAGAACTTTAGCCAGGTGACCAATCCACCGATCGACAGCTTGCGCGAATACCGCGTGATGAGCCTGAAAACGCGTTTTGGCAATCTCAAGAACGTGCTGGATGAAGACAGCAGCCAAACCGAGATTATTACGCTGGATAGCCCGTTTGTCGGCAATGCGCAGTTCGATCAACTGGTGCAGAACTTCAATGCGGAACTGGTTGAAATCGACTGTACCTTTACTGCAGGCACCGGAACGCTAAGCACCGGTTTGCAGCGTATCCGTGCCGAAGCTGAAGATGCTGTACGGTCCGGCGCAGGGCATATTGTTCTCACAGACCATAAAAGCGATGCGGAAAAAATCGGTATGCCGATGATCCTCGCGACGTCGGCCGTTCACAGCCACCTTGTGCGCAAGGGGCTTCGGACCTTCTGTTCGCTTAATGTACGCTCGGCCGAGTGTATCGACCCGCATTACTTTGCCGTCCTCGTTGGGGCCGGTGCGACCATCGTGAATGCCTATCTGGCAGAAGACTCTCTAGCGGACAGGATTGATCGCGGTCTTCTGGACACTACGCTGACCGAAGCCATATCGCGTTACCGGCACGCGATTGATCAGGGGTTGCTGAAGATCATGGCCAAGATGGGCATCTCGGTCATCTCATCCTATCGCGGCGGGCTGAATTTCGAAGCTGTCGGCCTGAGCCGAGCGATGTGCGCGGAGTATTTCCCTGGCATGACAAGCCGGATCAGCGGTATTGGAGTCTGGGGCATTCAGCGCAAAGCCGAAGAAGTCCATGCCAAAGGGTGGGCATCCAGCGCGTCCATCCTACCGATTGGCGGTTTTTACAAAGCCCGTACATCCGGTGAAACCCACGCATGGGAAGCCACCTCAATGCATATGTTGCAGGTGGCGTGTAATCAGGCGTCTTACGAGGTGTGGAAGCAGTATTCTGCCAAGATGCAAAGCAATCCGCCAATTCACCTGCGTGATCTGTTGGACATCAAACCGCTAGGTAAATCCATTCCGCTTGAGGAAGTGGAAAGCATCACGTCCATACGCAAGCGTTTTGTAACGCCGGGTATGTCGCTGGGGGCTCTAAGTCCTGAAGCACACAAGACATTGAACGTTGCGATGAACCGCATCGGAGCCAAGTCAGACAGCGGCGAGGGCGGCGAAGATCCGGCACACTTCGTACCCGAGCCTAACGGGGACAACCCTTCGGCAAAGATCAAACAGGTCGCTTCCGGTCGTTTTGGCGTCACTGCCGAATACCTGAACCAGTGTGAAGAGCTTGAGATCAAGGTGGCGCAAGGCGCGAAACCGGGTGAAGGCGGGCAGTTGCCGGGTATGAAGGTAACAGACCTGATTGCGCGGTTGCGGCACTCAACCAAAGGCGTGACGCTGATCTCGCCGCCGCCCCACCATGATATCTATTCCATCGAAGACCTTGCGCAGCTGATTTACGATCTCAAACAGATCAACCCACGCTGCAAGGTGACGGTGAAACTTGTTGCGTCCTCGGGCGTTGGTACAATCGCGGCAGGTGTGGCCAAAGCCAAGGCGGACGTTATCCTCATCTCTGGTCACAATGGTGGAACGGGCGCGAGCCCGGCGACGTCGATCAAATATGCCGGTCTGCCATGGGAAATGGGCCTGACCGAAGCGCATCAGGTGCTTGCAATGAACCACCTGCGGGATCGTGTGACACTGCGCACAGACGGTGGCTTGCGTACCGGTCGTGACATCGTGATGGCTGCCATGCTTGGTGCTGAGGAATACGGCATCGGAACAGCGGCTTTGATCGCGATGGGCTGCATCATGGTGCGCCAGTGTCAGTCCAACACCTGCCCTGTAGGGGTCTGTACTCAAGACGAGTCGCTGCGTGAAAAATTCACTGGCAATGCAGACAAGGTCGTGAACCTTATCACTTTCTATGCGACCGAAGTCCGTGAAATCCTCGCCGAGATCGGGGCGCGCAGTCTGGACGATGTGATCGGCCGCGCGGATTTGCTGACTCAGGTCAGTCGTGGGTCAGCGCATCTTGATGATTTGGATCTTAATCCTTTGCTGATTACGGTCGATGGTGCAGCTGGCATTGTTTATAACCGCGATAAGGATCGTAATGCGGTACCAGACACGCTGGATGCAGAAATTGTGCGCGATGCGCGCCGCTTCCTTGAAGACGGCGAGAAGATGCAGCTGTCTTATGCCGTGCAAAATACCCATCGTACCGTGGGTACCCGCACGTCTAGCCACATCGTGAAAAAATTCGGAATGCGCAACAACTTGCAGCCCGACCACCTCACGGTGAAGCTGTCCGGTTCTGCCGGACAATCGCTGGGTGCTTTTGCGGCGCCGGGTCTAAAGCTTGAGGTGTCGGGCGATGCTAACGACTACGTTGGTAAGGGGTTGTCGGGCGGCCGGATTGTTGTGCGACCGCCTATGGCATCGCCAATTGTCGCGGGTGAGAACACCATTATCGGCAATACGGTACTGTATGGTGCAACCGACGGATACCTCTTTGCGGCAGGGCGGGCAGGTGAACGTTTCGCGGTCCGTAACTCGGGTGCGAAGGTTGTGATCGAAGGGTGCGGATCCAACGGTTGCGAATACATGACCGGTGGCGTTGCAGTGATCGTGGGTGAAATCGGCGCTAATTTCGGTGCGGGTATGACTGGCGGTATGGCCTATCTCTATGACCCCGAAGGCAAATCACCTCCCTTAATGAACATGGAGACATTGGTGACGTGTCCCGTGACAGTTGGCCATTGGGTGGATCAACTGGAAGAGCTGTTGCGCATGCATTTGACCGAAACGGGCAGTCGGCGCGTCGCCGATATTCTTCAGCACTGGGATATGGAGCGTCATAACTTCGTGCAGGTATGCCCCAAGGAAATGCTGGTGCATCTGCCAGCACCGCTAAGCCTTGAAAAAGGAGCGATCCCCGCAGAATGACGGCGATATGTTCTGCGGTTCACAAGCGGCCATGGCAGGCATAAAGTCCCGCCATGGCCAAAGGTAAATCTCGCAAAACACCTGCAAAAAAAACGAAGGCACGGCGCAGTGCAAAGCGTCATTGGTTCCGGTTGGGCCTTCGCTATGTTTTTCGCGGTGCCTTGGCTGTTGTGGCCGTCATTGCAGTTGTTATGCTGCTGGGCCGCTTTCTGGCACCGTGGACGACGCCTTATATGTTCGTGGAAAGCCAAAGGCTTGGCGAAGTCGCCTACGATTGGGTGTCTATCGAAGACATTGCACCCGTGATGGCGCGATCTGTGGTAGCGGCAGAGGACGCGAATTTTTGCACGCATTGGGGATTTGACATGGTGGCGATCCGCGAAGCAATCGAAGATGGCGGGACGCGCGGTGCATCAACGCTAAGCCAGCAAACAGTCAAAAACCTTTATCTGTGGCATGGGCGCACTTACCTGCGCAAAGCTTTAGAAGCGTTGATGACACCCGCGCTGGAAGCGATGTGGCCGAAACAACGGATTGTCGAAGTCTATTTGAACATCGCGGAGTTCGATACTGGCGTGTTTGGCGTCAAAGCGGCCGCGCAACACTATTTCGGTGTTGATCCGAAAGAACTGAGTGCGGTTCAGGCGGCGCGGCTTGCAGCAATTCTGCCGAACCCCAAAGGGCGATCCGCGTCTAAGCCATCGAATTTTGTCCAGCGACGTGCGAGATCAATTGCAGATGGGGCGGAAACGATCCGCCGGGATGGCCGTGCTGCTTGTTTCGAGAGTTGAAACCGGCGACGGTTGCAGGCATTGAGGGAACAGATTTGAAAGTGTGGAAGATCTGATGGCACGTCTCTACCATGTTCCCCTGTCTCCGTTTTGCCGAAAAGTACGGCTAAGCCTTGCCGAGAAAAAGGTCGAGGTTGAGTTGGTCGAAGAACGGTATTGGGAAGAAGATGCCGACTTTATGCGCCGCAACCCTGCGGGCAAAGTTCCCGTGTTGAAAATCGACAATGTCACGATGGCCGAAAGCATGGCCATCTGTGAATATATTGAAGAAACCCGGCCAGACCCCGCGCTGATGCCGAAAGATCCGGTGGCACGGCAGGAGGTCAGGCGCCTAGTCGGATGGTTTGACGACAAGTTCCACGCCGAAGTGACCTCAAAGCTGCTATATGAGCGTGTGAATAAAAAGGTGATGGGTCGCGGCTATCCGGACAGCAGCAATGTCAAAGCGGGGGCCAAGGCCATCAAGTACCATCTTGACTACATGACGTGGCTTCTGGACCACCGTCGCTGGCTGGCTGGGGATGCCATGACCCTAGCCGATTTTGCAGCCGCCGCACATCTGAGTTCTTTGGACTACATATCGGATGTCGATTGGAACAGGTCTGATGTTGTCAAAGACTGGTATGCCAAGATCAAATCACGCCCTGCTTTTCGTTCAATTCTGGCCGATCAGGTGTCCGGTTTCCCGCCACCTCGCCATTACAATGATCTTGATTTCTGACCGGAGGCGGCGGCCATTTATCCGTTTGGTTCCAATGCGAAAAATCCTTGGGCCAACGCTTTGATGGACGGGCTGAAGCAGCGCTTGACGGCGCAGGCACTTCAGGAAGGTTTTATTGCCTGCAGGATGTGCAGGCCGGATGCTGTCCCACATGTGGCGGAACGTTTGGCTGAATTCATTGCTACAGGCTATCACGGACAAATGGCATGGATGGCTGAAAGAATGGCATGGCGGGGCGATCCGACGGCCCTTTGGCCCGAGGCGCGTACCGTTATCATGCTGGCGGAAAGCTATACCCCTGAGCATGATCCGATGGCCGTTTTGGAACATCCCGACAAAGGTGCGATTTCGGTCTATGCGCAGGGCCGGGACTATCATGATGTAGTCAAAAAAAGGCTCAAGAGGGTGGCGCGATGGTTGATGGCCGAGGCCGTTGAACATCACCCTCAGGTAAAGGTCTTTGTCGATACAGCGCCCGTGCCTGAAAAAGCGCTTGCTGCTGCTGCTGGTTTGGGATGGCAGGGCAAGCACACTAATTTGGTCAGCCGTGAATGGGGAAGCTGGGGCTTTCTGGGTGCCATCTTTACAACACTAGATTTGTCGCCGGATGCAGCGGAAATTGACCATTGCGGGTCTTGCCGCGCGTGTCTGGACATCTGCCCGACGGATGCCTTTCCAGCGCCCTATCAACTGGATGCGCGAAAGTGCATCTCTTATCTGACGATTGAACACAAAGGGCCTGTGCCCATTGGACTACGCAGCAAGATGGGCAACAGGATTTACGGTTGCGACGACTGTCTTGCAGTGTGCCCATGGAACAAGTTCGCCGTGGCTGCCCGTGACATGCGCCTTCTTGGCGGGCCCGAGCTCAGAGCGCCACAACTGGCCGAGCTTGCAGCGCTTGATGACGCAGCCTTTCGCGCGCTGTTTTCAGGGTCAGCGGTCAAGCGGATAGGCCGCGACAGATTTGTTCGAAACGTACTTTATGCAATTGGAAATTCGGGTGATGCAGCATTGCATGGGGTCGCGCAGACCCTTGTATCTGATCCCGATTCCGCGGTTGCGGATGCAGCAAAATGGGCGGTGGATCAGTTGCGTGACGCATGACCCACCAAAACTGAATGACGACAGTCGCGTTCTGAAAGCGGGTCGCATAAAGGAGAAGAGCAGATGTCTTTGCTGCTTGGAGTAGACACGGGTGGAACCTACACAGACGCCGTTTTGCTGCGCGGCGATGATACGGTTGTTGCCTTTTCCAAAGCCCTGACAACGCGCCATGATCTGGCCCTTGGCATCAGGTCGGCGGTACAGGCGGTTCTGGACCGGGCCGGTGTTGATCCCTCGGATGTGTCGCTTGCATCGCTGTCTACGACGCTGGCCACAAATGCACTAGTTGAAGGGCAGGGTGGGCGTGTCGGCCTTATCTATATCGGTTTTCGCGCACAGGATCTTGAAACACACGGTTTGAAAGAAGCGCTTAGGGGTGATCCTGTCTTTATTTGTGCGGGTGGTCACGATCACGCGGGGCAACCGGTCACCGCACTGGATGAGGCGGGATTGAAAGCGTTTCTGACCGAACATGGCTCAGGGGTAAGCGCCTTTGCAGTGGCCGCGCAGTTTGCCACGCGAAATCCCGACCATGAGTTGAAAGCAGCAGCCATGGTTGAAAGGATCACAGGGCGGCCGGTTTCGGCGTCACATCAGTTGTCAGCCAAACTGAATGGGCCAAAGCGGGCTATGACCGCGCTCTTGAATGCGCGACTTGTTGGAATGATCGACCGGCTGATTGGGCGGGCGCAGGACTGCCTTTCCGAGCTTGGCGTGATTGCGCCGATGATGGTCGTTCGCGGGGATGGGGCGCTTATTTCTGCCAGCCAGGCGCGCGAACGGCCGATCGAAACCATCCTGAGCGGGCCTGCCGCGTCTTTGGTTGGCGCACGCTGGCTGACAGGGGCTGACCATGCATTGGTCAGCGATATCGGTGGGACCACGACGGATGTGGCTTTGTTGAAAAACGGCCGTCCTGCCATTGATCCCGCAGGCGCGCAGGTTGGCCCCTATCGTACCATGGTCGAAGCGGTCGCGATGCGGACGACAGGCTTGGGCGGTGATAGCGTCGTTGAAATGGTGCAAAGCGGTCTTGCCGGTGGTGTGACACTGGGCCCACGCCGGGTGCTGCCGGTTTCCCTGATCGCGCATCAGGCACCCGATGTTGTGCATGCCGCATTGGACAAAGCGCTGCGCGGCTCCACGCCGGGTGAACATGATGCCCGTTTCGTGCGCGCCGTTCCTGGACATGCAGCAGAGGGGTTAGGGCCGCGCGAAACCGCATTGCTAGAACGGATTGGAAGTCATACGCACCCGTTGGGTAATATTTTGCGGTCACGCATCGAGCATGGCGCGCTCAATCGCTTGGTGGAACGGGGTCTTGTACAAGTCGCAGGCGTCACTCCTTCTGATGCGAGCCACGTTTTGGGCGCGCTGACGGACTGGGACCGCAGCGCGGCAGAAAAAGCGCTCACGCTATTTGCGCGAAAACGTGCAGGGTCGGGCGATGTTCTCGCAGCATCAGCCGAAGCTATGGCGCGGATGATCGTCGATCAGCTCACAGCGCAAACCGCCCTCGCCCTTTTGGAAACCGTTTTTGCAGAAGACGAGCCGGATTTCGGCTTGCCGCCCGCTGAGCTTGCGCGGCACGTCCTGACGCAACGCGCATTGAGCGGGCATCAGGGTCTTCTGCGCCTACAGGCAGAGTTGGGTGTGCCGGTCGTCGGGCTGGGCGCTTCGGCGGCGACGTATTATCCTGCGGTTGGTAAGGCGGTTGGGGCAGAGGTGATCTTGCCCGCTCATGCAGGGGTCGCGAATGCCATCGGCGCAGTCGTTGGACGTGTCACAATGCGCCATGTAGGAACCGTCACATCACCTGGTGAAGGTAAATACCGTGCGCATTTCGAAACCGGCCCTCAGGATTACGCAGACCGTGACACAGCGCTTGATGCTCTCGAGGGCTACTTGCGCGATACTGCACGGGATGCGGCTTTGGCTGCGGGTGCCGCGGATATCCAGATTTCCGTGGCGCGGGATGTGAAAGTCGCGGGCATTGAAGCCCGCGAGGTATTTATTGAAGCGGTTATAACGGTTGAAGCCGCAGGCCGCCCGCGAGTAGCGAGGGCATAGTCCTATTCAGCGGCTGTCGCAGATCGTTTTGGGAGCACCCAGTTGGGTCGCACAAAATGGCAAGTATAGCCGTTTGGAATGCGTTCCAAATAATCCTGATGCTCAGGCTCGGCCTCCCAGAAATCGCTTACCTGCTCAACCTCGGTCACGACTTTGCCGGGCCATAGGCCAGATGCCTCTACGTCGGCAATGGTATCGATCGCAGTCTCTTTCTGAGCATCATCCACATAGTAGATTGCGGACCGATAGCTAAGCCCGCGATCATTACCCTGTCGGTTCAGTGTGGTCGGGTCATGGATTTGAAAGAAAAGCTCCAGCAGATCGCGGTAGCTTATCACATCAGGGTTAAAGATAATCTCGATCCCTTCAGCGTGGGTGCCATGATTGCGGTAGGTGGCGTTGGGCACGTCGCCGCCCGTATAGCCAACGCGGGTGGAAATCACCCCATCGCGTTTACGGATGAGGTCCTGCATCCCCCAAAAGCATCCGCCCGCCAATACTGCGCGTTCTTCAGTCATGCGATATCCTCCACTTGATTGATGTAGTCACCATAGCCTTCTGCCTCCATGTCGTCACGGTGCACAAACCGCAGGCTTGCCGAGTTGATGCAGTAGCGCAGCCCACCCCGATCCCGAGGGCCATCAGGAAAGACATGCCCCAAATGGCTGTCGCCATGGGCCGAGCGTACCTCGGTGCGGACCATCCCAAGGCTCGCATCGCGCAATTCCTGCACATGTGCAGGCTCAATCGGCTTGGTGAAGCTTGGCCAGCCACAGCCGCTTTCGTATTTATCGGAAGACGCAAAAAGCGGCTCTCCCGAAACCACATCGACATAAATGCCAGGGTCCTTGTTATAGAGCAGCGGGCCTGTGCCAGGCCGCTCGGTGCCGTCCTGTTGGGTGACCCGGTACTCCTCTGGCGAAAGGCGGGCAACCGCTTCTTGTGTTTTTGCGTATTTGGGCATGGTGTGCTCCTTATTCAGACTTGTCTCTAAGATGGGGGTAATTCTACCAAAGAAAAGAGCGATTTTTGAACGGCCCTTGCCATGGCCTACATCACGCATTGACAACTGTATGATGGGGTCGTCTGCTTGGGCTGGCAGGGGAGGGTGCGATGGAACTGGTGTTGATAACGGGCGCGTCGAGCGGCGTAGGAGAAGCTGCGGCGCGCAAATTCGTGAAGCGCGGGGCGAAAGTCATCCTCGTGGCGCGGTCGGCGGACAAGCTGGAGGCGGTGGCTGCCGATATTGGTTTCGGTGCTGTTGCCGCGCCTTGTGATGCTGCTGATCCGGCGGCGGTGGCTGCATTGGCGGAGCAGGTTTTGGAGACCCACGGCGTGCCAGACGTGATTGTTAACTGCGCAGGTGCCGGTGCATGGAAAAGCGTGCAGGACACATCGCCAAAAGAAGCCGTCACAATGATGAATGCGCCTTACTTTGCCGCGTTTAACATCACCCATGTGTTTCTGCCGGCAATGATCGCGCGCGGAAGTGGTCAGATCATGCACATCAACTCGCCCGCTTGCCTGGCTGCATGGCGTCGTAGCGCAGGCTACGCCGCGGCGCGTGCGGCGCTTTTGGGCTTTCACCGCGCGCTGTCGCAGGATCTGGTCGGCACTGGCGTAGAAAGCTGTCATGTTATTTTTGGTAGGGTCGACACATCGTTCTTTGCGGAAAACAATGTGCAGGAAAGCGACATACCCTGGCTCGACAAGCTGGTCCCGAGGCTTTCTGTGGAAGACTGCGCCGATGCGCTGGCTGATCTTGCCATTCGCCCCAGACCCTATGCCATCTATCCATTTCTGCTAGTGCCGCATATCGCAGTGGCCATGGTCGCGCCGCGTTTCGCCGCCTGGATGCTGCGGTTTTAGGCCGCACAGTTTGGACCTTTTGCCTGACACAACTATATCACAATCATATGGATCGAGGAGGCCGGAATGAGAAAACTGACCGCAGCAATACTAAGTATGGCGCTTGCAAGCACCGCTTGGGCGGGTGAACGGGATCACACGTTTGCCAACATCGACGGCGGTACGCTTGAGATGTCCGACTGGGCGGGTCAGCCGGTTCTGGTCGTGAACACAGCCTCACAATGCGGCTTTACGGGTCAATACGCGGGCCTTCAGGAATTGTACGACACATACCGCGAACAGGGCTTGGTTGTCTTTGCCGTACCCTCTGATGATTTCAACCAAGAGCTTGGGAGTGCCGAAGAGGTCAAGGAATTCTGCGAGATGAATTACGGGCTGGACATGCCCATGGCCGATATCACGCGTGTGAAAGGGTCTAAGGCACATCCTTTCTACAAGGAAGTCCGCGACGAGACGGGTTTCACCCCGCGTTGGAATTTCAACAAGGTGCTGGTGGGTCCTGACGGTGCAATCGTGGAGACGTGGGGATCGCGCACGAAACCCATGTCGTCGGATATCACCAATGCCGTTGAGGCATTGCTTGAGGGCCCTACAAAGAGCTAAACTCCGGCAAGGGGACTTGCCGTGAGTGATGAAAAAGACCTAAACGTTGACACGGCCTATGCGCTGGAAACGCCGGATGACAACCGGGCGCTTTATGCGAAATGGGCGCAGACTTATGACAGAAGCTTTGCCGAGGCGTTGGATTTCCTGATGCCGCGGCATGTCGCCCGGATTTTCCGTGAGGAAGGCGGCATCGGGCCGGTGCTGGATGTTGGTGCGGGCACGGGGCTGGTTGCGGCGGCACTTCAAGAGAAAGGCATAACGGAGGTCGACGGTTTGGACATTTCGCCTGAGATGCTCCAGGTTGCGACGGCCAAGGGCTTGTATCGTAATACGTTCGTTGCCGACCTGACCCGCAAACTTCCTTTGCAGGATGCGCTCTACAGTGGGATTACAAGCAGTGGGACGTTCACACATGGCCATGTCGGTCCAGAAGCTCTCGATGAATTACTCCGGATTTCCATGCCAGCCGCACTTTTTGTTCTCACCATCAAAACAGAGCATTTTTTCGAGCGTGGATTTGTGGAGAAATTCGAATCGCTTGGTGAGCAGATCACAGACTTTTCCAAGGAAAGCCTGCCGATCTATGGCGCAGGCGCGGATTCCGGCCGTGCACAGGACGAAGGACTTGTGGTGCGTTTTCGACGCGCCTAGACGCCACCGCGCCAAACCAGTTGGGTGCTGCCGCCTTCAAGTCCAGGGCTAATGCCATAGGCCCCCCGATAACTTTTCGAGAAATGCGACAATGATTTGAACCCGCAGGCGACGCAGACATCCGTGACAGACATGTCGGTTTGGCGCAGCAAATCGCGCGCCTTTTCAAGGCGTATTTTCAGATAGTACCGTTTTGGGGACACGCCGATGTACTTTGAAAAGAGCCGCTCCAACTGTCTTGTCGAGAGGGTAACCACCTCTGAAATCTCGTCTGGTGTCAGTGGATCTTCAATGTTGTTTTCCATGACCTGCAAGGCCAAAGCCAACTTGCTGTTGCGGACTTGCGAGCGTGTGTGCAAGGCGGCGCGCTGCGAGTGGTTGGGCAATCGCGGGTCCGTATACACCATTTGGTCGGCGACCCATGTGGCAAGCTCGATGCTGTGGTCAGACCGGATGCGGTCAAGCATCATGTCCATTGAGGCCGCACCCCCGGCAGTGGTGAAAACACGACCGTCGACACAAAAGAGCGTCTCCTCCATGATGATATCAGGTAGAACCTCGGTCAAAGCAGAGCGGTATTCCCAGTGTGTCGTCACACGTTTGCCGCCGATCAGGCCCGCGCGGGCAAGCACGTAGGTGCCTGACGACAAGGCGCCGAAATCCATACCCTTGCGCGTTTCCTGCCGTAGCCAGCCAAGCACTGCTTTTGATGCGCCGGTACCGACATTTTCGCCTGCACACACTACAATTGTCTCGTCGTTTGCGAGGCTCTCAAGCCCGCCGTCTGCCGTGATCTTGACGCCATTGTATGCCGCCACCGGATCACCGGTTTCGCTGAGAACGCGCCAGCGGTAATAGGGCCCGCCCTCCGGGTATCTGTTGGCGAGGCTCAGGGCTTCTAGTGCACAGGAAAACCCTAGTTGCGAATATCCGGGGATTAGAAGAAACGCATACGATTTCACTGCGTCCCGCTCAGGCATGTTGTGGCTTTCGCTGACGCGATAGTTGCACGGCGAGAATGCCCAGCGTGATAATCGCGACTCCGATCATGTCTTGTTTCCCAAGGGGTTCGCTTAGCAAGACTGCGGCGATTGCGACACCAAAGAAGGGATTGAGGAAATGGAACGTCGCCGCGCGCGTGGCACCGATCCGGTTCACCAGCCAGAACCACACGAATGTGGCTGCCAGCCCGGGCACGAGCGTGGTGTAGGTGAACGCGGCCAGCAGTGGCAAGCTAGGGGTCACATGCGGCGTCTCGAACAGCAGGGTGGCGCCGCCCAACGCTACGCAGCCCACAAGCATCTGCAAGCCTACAATCATCAGGAAATTTCCGCCTGATGTGGCCCCTCGTACCGAAAGCGTGGCGATCGTCAGCGCGACAACGCCGATGCCGCAAAGAACCAGACCAAACGGGTCAATGCCGCCCGTGATGCGCGCGCCCATGATGATTGCCACACCGACAAGTCCGGCGATCAACCCGACGATGCCCAGGGGACGCAACCGCTCGCCCAGAAAAATCCATGTCGCCAAAGCGACAAGCAATGGCATTGTCGATGCAATGATAGCTGCCACAGATGCTTCGATCGTTTGCATCGCAACGAAATTCAAGCCCAGATAGACCGCGTTTTGTAGGATGCCAAAGATGATCGTTGCCCGCCATTGTACGGGTGTCAAATGCCACGACTGCCCCATCGCGCGTGCGATGGCGACACCCAGCAGTCCCGAGATCAGATAACGCAAAGTCAGTGCGGCAAGGGGAGATGCGTCCGCCACAATAATCCGCGCCGATGTGAATGCAGATGACCACATAAGCGCAAAGGCCAGCCCCATCAGTATCGCGCGAATGTCCATTGTAGGGATGGTTCCAAAAGCTTGTGTCCTGGCAGGACCATTGAGCAATTTTTCAACGGACACAAGCGGGTCGCTACAACAATGACCCAAACATTAAAAAAGGGCCACCGATGGTGACCCTTTGGTAGTTCGCATGTTTTGGCCTTAGCCGTTCACGCTGTCTTTTAGCGCCTTTGCGATGGTCATTTTGACCACCTTGTCAGCGTCTTTCTTGAACTGTTCGCCGGTGGCTGGGTTGCGCACCATACGTTCTGGCCGTTCGCGGCAGTAGATTTTGCCAACGCCGGGCAGTGTGACGGCACCGCCGCCGGACACTTCACGTGTGATTAGGTTGCACACTGCATCAAGAGCAGCACTTGCGGATTTTTTGTCTGCGCCCATTTCTTCTGCCAGTGCGGCAACGAGTTGGGTCTTTGTCATTGGTTTCGCCATCTTATTCTCCTTCGCTGCCCGATGATTAGGGCCTCATGCCGCGAATCTAGCCGTATGTTGTAGGCAAACACAACGATTAGTAGACAAAATTAACCAAAAACATGCCATTTTTTCCTGTTTTTTATGGATTTCACAGCTCAGAGGAAGGCTGTTTCCTCAAATGACCGTAATTTCCGGCTGTGAATACGCTCAAGCGGCATAGACCGCAGCCGGTTCATCGCGTGAATTCCGATCATCAAATGCCTTGAAACCTGCGTTTTATAGAAGTCCGACGCCATACCGGGCAGCTTTAATTCGCCATGGAGGGGTTTGTCGGAGACACACAAAAGTGTGCCATAGGGGACCCGAAACCGAAAGCCGTTGGCGGCAATCGTGGCGCTTTCCATATCAAGCGCAATGGCCCGCGACTGGCTGAGCCGTTGCACGGGGCCTGTGTGTTCGCGCAGTTCCCAGTTGCGGTTATCAAGACTTGCAACCGTCCCTGTACGCATCACACGTTTCAGCTCGTAGCCTTCAAGCTCGGTTACTTTGGCCACGGCTTGCTCAAGTGCGATCTGGATTTCTGCAAGTGCGGGAATAGGCACCCAGACCGGCAGGTCGTCATCCAGCACCCTGTCTTCCCGCAGATAGGCATGTGCCAGCACAAAATCACCCAAAGCCTGACTATTGCGCAGGCCAGCACAGTGCCCGACCATCAGCCAGGCATGGGGACGCAAAACGGCGATATGGTCAGTGGCTGTTTTCGCGTTTGACGGGCCCACGCCGATATTGACCAACGTGATTCCCGATCCGTCAGCGCGTTTCAGGTGATAGGTCGGCATTTGTGGTGTCTTGAAACTGGATGGGAGCGGCGCGTCCGCGTCGGTGATCTCAACGTTGTCGGTAGAAACGAAGGATGTATACCCCGACGCGGGATCAGCCAGTTGCGCGCGCGCATAGGCCTCGAACTCTGAGACGTAGAACTGATAGTTAGTAAACAGAACGTGGTTCTGGAAGTGTTCGGGGTCCGTGGCTGTGTAGTGCGACAGGCGCGCCAGAGAATAATCAACCCGTTGCGCGGTAAAGGGCGCCAACGGCTGTATCCCATCGGGGGAAACGTAGGTGCCGTTTACGATGTCGTCATTCGTTGTGCCAAGGTCGGGCACATCGAAAACGTCGCGTAGCGTGAAGGCCGCCGCTCCTTCCTGTGGCACGCTGATGCTGTCGTCACCCGCGACAGCAAAGTGAACAGGCATCGGCGTATCTGAAACCTCAATTCTGACGGGTTGTTGGTGGTTTTCGATCAGCAGGCCGATCTGCTGCGTCAGGTAGTTGCGAAACAGATCGGGCCGCGTGATCGTGGCACGGTAGCACCCCGGCGCCGAGACATGCCCAAAGGACAGCCGCGTATCGACATGCGCATAGCTCGAGGTTTCGAACAGCACCTGAGGATAAAACGCGCGCACGCGGCTGTCGGGTGCACCCTCTGCCATGGCGCGCGCAAAGTGGGCGCGTAGAAAGTCGCTTGCTTGTGCGTAAAGTTCTTCTAACCGGTCGACCGCGTCATCTGCGTTGTCAAAAAGCGCTGACTGGGGCGCTTCTGGTGTCAGGATATCTGTCATGAATGTGGCTCGATTACCGGTATGAATTCAAAGGTGCGCACATCAACCAGACCAAGATCGGAAATACGTAGTTCGGGGATAACAACCAGCGCAAGCAGCGAATGTTGCATATAGGCGTTGTTCAACGTGCATCCGCAGTCACGCATCGCCTGCATCATGGCATCCGCCTTGGAAGCAACGTCGGCGGCAGGGCTGTCTGACATAAGGCCCGCAATGGGCAGTTCGACCAAGGCGCGTTCGGTACCATCTTTAAAGATCACGATGCCGCCGCCGATGTCTCGCAACCGGTTCGCAGCCATCGCCATATGTGCGCGGTTGGTCCCTACGACGATCATATGGTGGCTGTCGTGTGCCACAGTCGATGCCATCGCCATGTCACCCTGATAGCCGAAGCCAGAGACCAGCGCATTCGTGACAGTGCCCGTGGCGCGGTGGCGTTCAACCAATGCAATCTGTGCCACGTCTCCGTTTGGTTGTACGCGACCTTCTGTAACCGGCAACTCGAATTTGAGCGCTCGGGTTGGGGCCTGATTTTCAACGACCCCGATGACGTTTGCGGTTACATGGTTTGCGCCACGCGGTGCTTCGATCACGAAATCTGATTCCGAAAGGTCGCGAGCCATTTTCACAGTGCTTCGCGCTGCAGAGGGCCAATCATAGTGTGGGCAGTCCACTAAACAGACGCCGTTTTCAGCAATAATCTGTCCGCGCGCAATAACCTGCTCGATCGGGAGGTCTGTCAGATCTGATGTCAGGATAATATCCGCGCGGCGTCCCGGCGTGATCGAGCCGATCTCGCGTTCCAACCCGAAATGCGTGGCTGTGTTGATCGTCGCCATTTGCAGAGCAATGACAGGATCACAGCCGCATGCAATTGCATGGCGCAGGACGCGGTTCATATGACCTTCGTTTACCAAAGTACCAGAATGGCAGTCATCGGTGCATAGGATCATGTTGCGCGGGTCCAGCCCCTTTTCGGTAATCGCGGTGATCTGGCTTTCGACGTCATACCAGGCAGATCCCAGCCGGATCATGGACCGCATGCCCTGACGCATACGCGCGATCGCGTCTGCCTCGCAGGTGCCTTCGTGGTCGTCGGCAGGACCGCCCGCAACATAGCCCGCAAAGGCAGGCCCCAGATCGGGCGAGGCATAGTGCCCCCCAACGGTCTTGCCTGCGCGCTGCGTGGCGGCAATCTCGGCCAGCATTTTAGGGTCCGCGCCTGAAACGCCGGGAAAGTTCATCATTTCACCCAAACCGATGATGCCCGGCCATTGCATGGCTTCGGCGACATCCTCGGCGGTGATCTCAAAGCCGGTCGTCTCCATCCCCGGTGCAGACGGCGCACAGGATGGCATCTGAGTGTAGATGTTTATTGGCTGCATCAATGCTTCGTCGTGCATCATGCGCACGCCCGCCAGACCCAGCACATTTGCAATCTCATGCGGGTCGGTGAACATCGACGTCGTACCATGCGGAATAACGGCGCGGGCAAATTCTGCAGGTGTCAGCATGCCACTTTCGATATGCATGTGACCATCGCACAATCCGGGGATCATGTAGCGGCCGCCTGCGCGGATAATCTGGGTATCGGGTCCTGTACTGTGCGTTGCATCTGGCACAACGCTTGCGATGCGCCCGTGGATGATGGCGATGTCGTACCCGTCCAGCACCTCGCGGGTATGGACATTGACCCATTTGCCGCCCCTAATGACCATGTCCGCCGGTTTTCGACCAGTGGCCACGGCAATCAGATCGGCGGCGGCATCGGGCCACGAAGGGATTGAAGGATGCGTCATAACCTTCCGTGCCACGGGCGTTCGCAATGTTCAAGACAGGAGCGCATAGATTGGACTATGAAACAGTGTCAGCTGGGGATTTTGGCAAATCTTTGCGCGGGGTCGGCCTGAATATTCTGGTGCGCGACGTGCGGAACACGACGGCGTTTTTGTCTGCCGTGTTTGATGTGGGCGTGCACCGCCTGTCTGATGACTTCGCCATCATCACCTATGGGCAAGATGTTTTTCAGGTTCACAGCGACGGAACGTATCATTCGAATCCTCTGCTGTCTCTGGTGCCCGAAAACCCGCCGCGGGGCGCCGGAGTAGAAATACACTTTTATGATACCGATCCGGACGAGGCGTTTGAGCGTGCGCAATCGCTGGATGCAGTAATTCTGCAACCGCCAACGGACAAGCCGCACGGCCTGCGAGAGTGCTATATTCTAAGCGAGGATGGATACGCCTTTATCGCCAGTCGTGCGCTTGAGTGACGTGCTGATCTAAGGTTGCAAGGACGCAGGCAGACTGCGCCGCAACCAAGTGATAAAGGCTTGCGCGGCGGGCAGTGTTTGTGCCTGCGGTGTCTGAATAAGGTAGTAGGCTTCTTGCATCTTTGCACGATGAGTAAAGGGGATTGTCAAAGCACCTGCGTCGATCAATCCGCGCACCGTTAAATCATGGCCCAAAGCCAGTCCGCCACCTGCCTGCGCGACCGCATAGGCAAATGAATAGGTTGTCGCGTAGGTCACAGGTGGATCGGGCCAGTTCAGACCTTGTTCTTCGGCCCATACCGTCCACGTGCCCATCATGTTCGAGCAGTCATAGAGCGAGTTCAGGTGTAAAGTGTCGAAGTCCACAGAGTGGTCAGGGTGGCAAACGGGGTAGTAGTGATCGGTCCACAAAAGTTCGGCATAGACCTGATCCGAAGGGCGCAGCGAAAACCGTATCTCGACGTCAGCGCCTTCGGCCATGTCGCGCGGCTCCCATAGCTCGGTCGTGATTGCCAGTCTGACATCGGGGTGTGCTGCATAAAAGTCTGAAAGCCTGGGGGCGAGCCAATGCAAAGCAAAGGTCAAATTGCTTTGTACCCGCAGAACATCGCTTTCGTTGCGGGTCAGCGCGCGGGTTCCATGCGATAGCGTACGGAACGCGGTGCGCACTACGGGCAAATAGCTCAGCCCTGTCTGGGTCAACTCAAGCGCTCTTGCATGCCTGTGAAACAGGGGCCGCCCAAGGAACCCCTCCAGTGATTTGATCTGCTGGCTTACGGCGCTTTGCGTCATGTTGAGGTCGCGCGCAGCACCTGTAAAGCTAAGGTTGCGGGCCGATGCCTCGAAGGCCCTCAGCCAGTTGAGAGGTGGCAGGCTATCCATCTATAACTCATCCATAAGTTTTACTACTGAATAGCTGGTGTTTTTTTCGTTGGTCAAGCAGGGTGTTCACATGCTGGTATTCAGGCAACCAAAAAAAAGGAGATGCATAGATGTCAGTGACAGAAATTATTCCGAATATGGACCACTGGCAGGAACGCGTAGACCTCGCGGCGGCGTTTCGCTGGACCGTGCGCCTGAACATGCATGAAGCCGTGGCCAATCACTTTAGCCTGGCGATTAACGACGACGGCACCAAGTTTCTGATGAACCCCAACCAAATGCACTTTTCTCGTATCAAAGCGTCGGACCTGATCATCGTGGATGCCAATGATCCCGAGACGCTAAAAGGGCCCGATGCACCCGATCCGACAGCTTGGGGGTTGCACGGCGGATTGCACCGGCACTGCCCGCATGCGCGCTGCGCGATGCATGTACATTCACCCTACGCCACGGCGCTGGCCAGCCTCGATGACAGCCTTTTGCCGCCCGTAGATCAGAACGCTTGCATGTTCTTTAACCGGCAGGTGATCGACAACCATTACGGTGGGCTGGCTTTTGAAGAGGAAGGCGAGCGCTGCGCGCACTTGTTCGATGACCCGAAAAAGAAGGTCATGGTCATGGGCAACCATGGCGTCATGGTGATTGGCGACACTGTGGCCGAAACCTTCAACCGGATGTACTATTTTGAGCGCGCCTGCATGAACTACATGATCGCGCTGCAAACCGGAAAGCCGTTGCGTCTGATACCCGAAGAAATTGCCGAGAAGACAGCCCAAGAGATCGAAAGCTATCCCGAGCAGGACATTCGCCATCTGGCCGAACTGAAAGCCATCCTTGATGAAGAAGGATCAAGCTATGCCCAATGACGCGGAGGCACGCGAAGCGGGGCGCTGGAACTTTCGCCCAACAGTGCCATTGGCGCAAAACCCGCTGTTTCAATGGCCGCCGCGTCCGGGCGCGATCTTTCGGTGGTACGCCGCCTTTTGGTTAGAGGTTTCGACCACGACGCTGTGTCTGGCCTTCGCGCTTATCGCCTATTTTTTAGTACTGCCCGACCTTGCGGATATGCAGGTTCTTGCGTGGGGCTGGGTACTGAAGGTTTGGCTTGCCAACCTGATACCACAAGTGATCTGTGCCGGCACGCTGCACTACTGGTTGATTATTCGCAAAGGCCAGCAGGACAAAACTAAATACGACCCGCGCGATCAGGCGCACAACAACGGCACGTTTACGTTCGGCAATCAGGTGCATGACAATATGTTTTGGCACATTGCCAGTGGCATAACACTATGGACAGCAGCACAGGTGCTAGTGTTCTGGGCGATGGCAAACGGCTACGCGCCTGTAGCGCTCTTTCCAGGAAACCCGCTGTGGTTTGCCGCCTTCTTTGTACTGCTCCCGATCTGGTCGAGCTTTCATTTTTACTGGGTGCACCGTCTGCTGCACTGGCCGCCGCTCTATAAAGCGGCGCACGCGCTGCATCACCGGAACATCAATGTCGGGCCGTGGTCGGGTATCTCGATGCATCCGATCGAACATTTGCTCTTTTACACTAACTTCCTGATCCACTTCATTGTCCCCAGCCACCCGCTGCACGTTCTCTTTCACGGCTATGTGCAATCTACGCACCCCGTTTTTTCACATTCGGGCTTTGAAGAGATTGTGGTCGGCGGCAAGCGGCAGGCCAAGGCGGGCGTGTTTTTCCACCAACTGCACCACCGCTATTTTGAATGCAATTACGGCACCGTAGAGATGCCATGGGACCGGTGGTTTGGCAGCTATCATAACGGATCCGCCACCGCTACAGATGAAACCCGCGCGCGCAAAAAGCAGATGTATACATGATCTACGGACTAACCGACGAACACCAGATGATTGCGGATACGGTCCGCAGCTTTGTCGAAAAAGAAATATACCCGCACGAAGACCTTGTAGAACGCACAGGGCATGTGCCTGGAGAGATCGCGCAGGAGATTAAACAAAAGACGCTGGATTTGGGGTTTTACGCCTGCAACTTCCCTGAAACTGTCGGCTGTGCCGGGCTCAACCACGTTGAATTTGCACTGGTCGAACGTGAGTTGGGGCGCGGCTCAATGGCGCTAAACCACTTTTTTGGACGACCGCAGAACATCCTTATGGCCTGCGAGGGGGACCAGATCGAAAGGTACCTGATGCCCGCGGTCCGGGGGGAGCGTATGGATGCGCTCGCCATGACCGAACCGGGGGCGGGATCGGACGTGCGCGGCATGAAGTGCATGGCCGTCCGCAATGGTGGCGACTGGGTGGTCAACGGAACCAAGCACTTCATTTCTGGCGCGGATCATGCGGACTTTATAATTGTGTTTATCGCAACAGGCGAAGATCAGACCCCGAAAGGGCCCAAAAAGCGGATCACCGCCTTTCTGGTGGATCGAGGCACGCCCGGCTTTACCATCCGCGATGGATACAAATCGGTCAGCCACCGGGGATACAAGAATATGATCCTCGACTTTGATGACTGCCGGTTGCCTGACGCTCAGGTGCTGGGCGAGGTTGATGGTGGGTTCGAGGTCATGAATACGTGGCTTTATGCGACCCGCATTACCGTGGCCACGATGTCCGTGGGACGCGCGCGGCGGGTGTTTGACTATGCGCTGAATTACGCGGCTGAGCGTGAGCAATTCGGCCAGAAGATTGGTAAATTCCAAGGTGTCAGCTTCCAGCTTTCCGACATGATAACTGAGATTGATGCGGCGGACCTGCTGACACTGGCTGCGGCAGACCGGTTGGACAAGGAAGTGCCCGCAAACCGTGAGATCGCCAGCGCCAAGCTATATGCCTCCGAGATGCTGGCGCGTGTGACGGATGCCGCGATACAGATTCACGGCGGTATGGGGCTGATGGACGACTACCCGCTCGAACGGTTCTGGCGCGACGCCCGGGTTGAGCGCATCTGGGACGGGACTTCTGAAATACAACGCCATATCATCAGCCGCGAGCTCTTGCGCGCTTTGGGAGCCTAAGGCTTTGTCCCGGCGATTTGGGATAACAACAACCCCCAGCTGGATCGGTGCGGAGCCACGCATTTGACACGTGATTTAAGCCGATTACTGCACCCGACGTCTATCGCCGTTGTCGGCGGCGGTGCGTGGTGCCAGCAAGTGGTGCTGCAGTCAAAGCTGATGGGCTTTTCCGGCGAGATTTACCGCGTACACCCCGCTTGCGATACGGTTGAGGGCATTACAGCCGTCGCCACCGTCGCTCATCTGCCAAAACCGCCGGATGCCGTGTTTCTGGGTATAAACCGCATGGCCTGTGTCGATACTGTCGCGGCCTTGTCCAGCATGGGTGCCGGTGGCGCCGTCTGCTTTGCCTCCGGGTTCGCTGAGGCTTCGGCAGAGGATGCCAATGGTAACACTTTGCAAGCGCAACTGGTTGCAGCAGCCGGTGACATGCCAATTCTGGGGCCTAACTGTTACGGGTTCGTGAATGCTTTGGACGGTGCCTTGCTTTGGCCTGATCAACACGGATGTACGCGCGTCACCCGCGGTGTTGCAATCCTGACGCAAAGTTCGAACATCGCGATCAATCTGACGATGCAGCAAAGAGCCTTGCCGATTGCTTTTACTGTGACGTGCGGAAATGTGGCGCAGACCTCTCAGGCAGAGATTGCAATGGGCTTGCTGGATGACCCGCGTGTTACGGCCATTGGGCTACATGTCGAAGGTTTCGGCGACATCGCACTATGGCATGAGCTGGCGCATAAGGCTTATGCCAAGGGTGTGCCTTTGATCGTTCTTAAGGTCGGGGTGTCGGATCACGCGCAGCGCGCCACCGTCTCGCACACCGCGTCTTTGGCAGGGAGCGATGCTGGAGCTTCTGCTCTGCTTGACCGGCTGGGCATTCCGCGCGTCTACGATCTGACGACATTTCTGGAAACGCTGATGCTGCTGCACTGCAACGGCGCATTGTCGTCTACTGCACTATCGTCGATCAGTTGTTCGGGTGGCGAAGCGTCTTTGGTGGCCGATGTCGCGGCACCCTTTGACGTGCAGTTTCCCACATTAACCGTCCTGCAGAAGGCCGCGCTGGCGGATGCGCTGGGTCCGATGGTCGCGCTTTCCAACCCATTGGATTACCATACATATGTCTGGAATGACTTGCCCCGAATGATCGCCGCGTGGCGGCCTATGGCAGCAGAACACATTGCCTTGGTGCTGTATTATTCTGGACTATCCGCACACGGACCCAAGCGCATGGGAGAACGCCACCCGTGCCGCAATCGCCGTGCGACGCGAAACCGGAAGGCCGGTTGCAGTAGTCGCAACCTTGCCCGAGCTTTTACCACAAGCCGTAGCGACAGAACTTTTGGCTGCAGGTGTAACACCGCTGCATGGACTGACCGAAGCGCTGGGCGCCGCAGCGGCTGCAACGCGCATCAAGCCGCCAGCAGCGATGCCACCGTTGCACGTTAGTGCGAGTAGTGTACCGGTGGTTCTGTCGGAAGCTGATGCAAAGGGGTTGTTGGCGCAACACGGTGTGAAGATCCCAAACAATGTGATCGCGCAGAAAGGCCAGCTTGCTGCATTGGCACGGGACTTGAACGCACCTCTTGTGCTCAAGGCGCTGGGACTCGCCCATAAGTCGGAAGCGGGTGGGCTACGCTTAAAGCTGCAAGTCGACGGGCTTGAGATGGCGTCAGAGTCTATGCCGGGCGATACATTTTTGATCGAAGAGATGGTTGAGGATACGGTGACCGAGCTTTTGGTTGGTGTCACTCGCGACACTGCCCATGGTTTTCTAATGACAGTTGCTGCCGGCGGGGTCTTGACCGAATTGTTGAAGGACCGCGCATCGTTTTTGTTGCCTGCAGATCGGCAGACAGTTGGCGATGCCTTGCAAAAACTGCGCATCTATCCGCAATTAACGGGCTACCGTGGCGCTATAGGTGCTGATCTGAACGCTGTGCTCGACGCGATAATGGCGGTGCAAGACTATGTTGTCGCCGACAATCAGGCCCTGTACGAAGTCGAGATAAACCCGCTGATGTGTACTCCGCAGTCTGCTATTGCTGCCGACGCTTTGATTGCACGTCTCGATGACACACAACTGGCTGGAGAAACCGATGGACCCGATTAAAACACGTACCGAGGGCGCAATACTCGAAGTGACGCTGGACCGGCCCAAAGCCAACGCGATCGACCTGCAAACATCGCGGATCATGGGCGAGGTATTTCGCGATTTCCGCGACGATCCGATCTGCGCGTGGCGATCATCACCGGCGCGGGCGACAAGTTCTTTTGCCCGGGCTGGGATCTGAAGGCCGCCGCTGACGGTGACGCGGTTGATGGCGACTATGGCGTCGGCGGCTTTGGCGGCTTGCAGGAATTGCGCGGCCTGAACAAGCCGGTGATCGCTGCGGTCAATGGCATATGCTTGTGGCGGCGGGCTGGAACTGGCGCTGAGCGCGGACATGATCCTGGCTGCGGACACGCCAGCTTTGCCTTGCCTGAAATCCGGTCGGGCACGGTTGCGGACGCCGCTTCAGTAAAGCTGCCCAAGCGCATCCCCTATCACATCGCGATGGAACTGCTGTTGACCGGGCGCTGGTTTGACGCCGGAAGAGGCGGAGCGCTGGGGGCTGGTGAACGAGATCGCTGCCCGCAGCCGATTTGATGGGCCGCGCGTGGGACCTGGCGCGGCTGCTGGCGTCTGGCCCGCCGCTGGTTTATGCGGCGATCAAGGAGATCGTGCGCGAGGCTGAAGATGCCAAGTTTCAGGACGCGATGAACCGGATCACCAAACGCCAGTTCGAGACGGTCGATACGCTTTACAGCTCCGAAGACCAGCTGGAAGGCGCGCGCGCTTTTGCCGAAAAGCGCGATCCGGTCTGGAAAGGCCGCTAGCAAGCGTTTGCCAAAGCCTTAGCAGACTGGTTATGTGAGCCGGACGAAGACAACAGTGCCGGAGCCCAATGAAAATACTTTTTGTTCACCAGAACATGCCTGGGCAGTACCGTGAATTGTTGCAGTGGTTAATCGCAAACCAAGACCACCAGATCGCTTTTCTGACGCAACGCAAAGCGCCGCCCAAGTTTGAAGGCGTCCGCACCGTAATTTACAAGCCGCATCACGTACCAGGCCCTAAAGCCTATGGCCTTTCAAAAGTGTGGGAACAGGCGACTGGCGCCGGTTTTGGTGCGGCAATGGCCGCGCGGGCACTTGAAAAAGACCATAATTTCAAACCCGATATCGTTGTGGGTCATGTAGGCTGGGGGGAACTTACGTTCTTCAAACAGGTTTGGCCGGATGTCCCGATTGTTGGTTTTTTTGAATACTTTTATCGTTTGGAAGGCGGCATCGTAGGTTTTGACCCGCTAGAGCCTGTAAACGAGCACACGCCATTTTTACTGGAAGCGCGGAATGCCGTGCCTTTGGCAAATATTGAAGTCGTCGATCAAGGCCAGTGCCCCACGCTCTGGCAGCGCGACCGTTTCCCAAAGAGCTTTCACGACCGGATGTACGTGTGTCACGACGGTATTCGCACCGACAAACTCCTGCCGGATGAAAATGCATCTTTGGGTCTCTCGCGGTTGCAGAATCCGGTGACCCGCGCGGATGAGATCGTTACCTATGTGGCGCGCAATCTCGAAACGACGCGTGGTTTCCACGTGCTCATGCGTGCGCTGCCGCGTATTTTGCGTGAACGGCCTAAAGCGCGCGTCATTATTGTTGGCGGCAACGACGTATCATACGGCGGTAAAAGCAAACATCCCGGCGGGCTACGGGCCAGGATGGAAGAGGAAGTGGGCGCAGATGTGGATTGGTCACGCGTCCACTTTATTGGGCAGGTCCCTTATGAGGACTTCCAAAAGATCGTGCAGATTAGCCGCTGCCACATCTATCTTACAATGCCCTTCGTGCTGTCGTGGTCGATGCTCGAGGCGATGTCGATGCAGGCAACAATTGTTGCGTCTGATGTCCTGCCCGTCCGCGAGATGATGACCCATGGTGAGACGGGGTTGCTGGTTGATTTCCATGATCCTCAAGCCTTGGCGGCACAGGTAATTGATGTGCTGGCAGAGCCGGATGCCTATGCGCATCTTGGGCCCGCTGCGCGCGCGTATGTGGCTGGAAAGCATGACTTTTTGCGGTGTTGCTTGCCCGAACACTTGCGCCAGATGAACGCGCTACTGCCAGCGACGCTGCATTTGGATGTACCGCAGTGACGCGTGAAAAAGGTCCACTGTTGATATTGGGCGCTACGGGACGTCTGGGTAGGCTCATGCGCTCTGTTTGGCCACAAGACACTCCGACGCTGTGGCAGTCGCGCATGCCGCAGGACGGATACGTGGCCTGCGATATTCTGGAAGACGCTAACGGGCTGGCACATCTGATGGAGGGCGCGCGTGCCGTTGTCTGTCTGGCCGGCGTGACCGACAAGCACGCCCGTGACACCGGCGCGTCGCTAAGGGATAACAGCCGGCTTGCTCAGGCTACTGTGCAGGCCGCTGCGCGTGGCGGTGTGCCGCGCGTATTTCTGGCGTCTTCAGCCGCTGTTTATGGTCGCGCGCAGTCTCCCCTGACCGAAGAGACTATTGGCACGGACCCGTCACCCTATGGGCAGGCAAAACATGAGATGGAGCAAGCGGCATGCGCCCTAGGTGACGCGCAAGGGGTGGAAGTGTGCAACTTGCGGATCGGTAACGTGGCTGGCGCGGATGCGATTTTGGGCGACTGGCATCCGGGTTTCATGCTCGATACATTCGCCGACGGAGCCACACCACGACGTAGCTATATCGGTCCTGTAAGCCTTGCCAAAGTGATCGTTGCGCTATCCTCGGCAAAAAATAGCGAGAGCTGTTTGAACGTCGCGGCGCCCGGTGCCATCGCGATGGGCGATCTCTTGGACGCAGCGGGCCTGAACTGGGTCCCACGCATTGCCCCAGAACACGCCATCGACTGCGTAATGCTTGAGACTTCCAAGCTTGACCGCTATCTCAACTTGCCACGAGATGCCGCTACCGCTTCCCGGCTCGTCGCGGAATGGAAGCGTACGATCGAACAAGAGACAGCTGCACAATGACGTGGCGCAAACGCATTTTTGACCTCTTTTTCACCAGCCTGCTTGTGGTCATTCTTGGGCCGATCATCCTGTGGCTGTGCTTTTATTTGTGGCGGAAGCAGGGTCGCCCTCTGTTCTATGCAGCCGAGAGAATGAAAACGCCTGACACGTCATTTCGGTTGTGGAAATTTCGTACAATGACAGTTGTTGAGCGTGATCAGGGCGTGACGGCTGCCCATAAGGCGGACCGGGTAACACCAACGGGCGCGTGGCTGCGGTCTAAACGGTTGGATGAATTCCCGCAGCTTTGGAACTTGTTAAAAGGTGATCTAAGCTTCGTCGGTCCACGCCCCCCCCTGCGCGAGTACGTTGAGCGGTATCCTGACATCTATGCCCAGGTCTTGAAGTCTCGCCCCGGAGTTACCGGCTTGGCGACGACGCGTTTTCATCATCATGAAGCAAAACTATTGGATCGGTGCGAAACGGCTGAAGAGGCCGATGCCATTTACACACAGGTTTGCATTCCTCGCAAAGCGCGACTTGATTTGATCTACCAAAGCCATCAAAGCACATGTTACGACTTCGACTTGGTGTTTGAGACGATCGGGAATCTGTTTCGGCCCAGAGACCGCCCGAAGAAACGCCGCAGATAGAGCGGTTTTTTAGATGTAAGAACAGTGCGATGGAAATGTTTTCTATTTGGAGCAATGAAAGCGTAACCGACGTGCGCCAACAAAACAGTGCCGCAGCTCGTGGCGCGCCTTTTAGTGTCATACGACTACGGGCGGTAAATCCTATTTTTTTGTGCGAGTAGCTTTTGATCCGAATGCTTAACAAGTTTCTCAGTTTGAGCCTTTTGCAAAGGCGGTTGGTCGTTTTTGGCTTCGACGCACTTTTTATAGTGGTGGCCGCTCTCTGTGCATTATTGCTTGTTGATGTTGCCTCCGACACCGCAACGGTGGCTGGTTCTTACCTGTTTGTGTTGCCCTATGTTGTGATGTCGGGCGTGCTGGCAAGCTGGGCAGCGGGCCTAAACGAAATGCGCATCCAGCATACCGAAACGGGCGCCGCGTGGCCGACGGCATTGGTTGCGGGCACATTGGTGTTCGCATCTGCGGGCTTTTGTACGCTGGTCGGCCTGACATATCCTGTGGCACTGCACATCGTATTAGGGATGGGGTATTTTCTTTTCTCCGTCGTAGGACGGATGGCGCTCTTTCAGCTTGTAATGTTGGTGTACCGGACTTCGCAGAACCGAACACGGATCCTGATTTACGGCGCTGGCAGTACGGGTAAGCAGCTGGCACTGGCGCTGCGTCATCACAAATCTCTTGAGCCGGTAGCATTTGTTGATGACAACGTCACTTTGCAAAATCTGAAGATAGCTCGTCTGCCGGTCCTGTCCCCGCTACGCATAGAAGATCTCGTGCATGATCTTGGTATCGGGCGCGTGTTGTTGGCCGCGTCCTCTATGGCACAGGCAAAGCAAACTCAGGTGGTCAAGAAACTCGACACCATGGGTGTTGAAGTGCAAACGCTGCCTTCGTTTGCGCAATTGATCGGTGAGATTCCATTGATCGACAAGTTAAAACCTGCGTCTGCGCGCGTCTTGCTCGGACGGGATGAGATCAACGAAAGCTGGCAGCTAACACGCAATTGCTACAAAGATCGTGTCATTTTGATCACGGGGGCTGGCGGTTCCATCGGGTCTGAACTGTGCCGGCAAGTGCTGCAACTGGGACCGTCAAAACTGGTCCTCTTTGAGCTAAGCGAATTCGCCCTTTATACGGTTTTGCAAGAGATGGAAGCCCTTGCAGACGGCCTTGGCATAGAGGTCGTTGGCGTTCTGGGGTCGGTCACCGAGGTGCGTCAGGTGCGGCGAGTGATGCAACATCACAAGATTGATGTCGTCCTTCATGCGGCAGCTTACAAACACGTGCCGATTGTTGAAAACAACCCGCTGTCCGGTCTGGTGAACAATGTGCTGGGGACGCAAACGCTGGTGCAGCAGTCTATTCAGGCAAATGTGGAACGGTTCATACTGATTTCGTCCGACAAGGCTGTGCGGCCAACAAATATTATGGGTGCTTCCAAGCGTTTGGCGGAATGCGTGCTTCACGACGCAGACTTTCAGGTGGCACCTCAAAACATGCCCATTTTCTCGACAGTGCGCTTTGGAAACGTCTTGGGCTCTTCAGGTTCTGTGGTGCCCTTGTTTGAAGAGCAGCTTAGCCGCGGGGGGCCGATCACCGTCACCGATCCGCGCATGATGCGCTATTTTATGACCGTCCAGGAGGCGGTGCGGCTTGTCCTGCGCAGTGGGTCGATCGCTGAGGGAGGAGAAACCTTCGTGCTTGATATGGGCGATCCGCTGTCAATCAAGCAGCTTGCACGTCAGGTTATTGAAAACGCCGGTTATTCTGTACGCGACGCGTCGAATCCGTCCGGAGACATTGAAATTTCGATCACCGGGGCGCGACGGGGCGAAAAGCTGGTTGAAGAACTGACGCTGGGAAGCGATTTGCGGGCGACCGATCACCCGAAAATCTTTGCCTCTCACGAGGATAAACCCCAGCACAATGAGATCGCGCAAGTGTTGCGCAAGCTTCGCGAGGCGTTGGTCGCCAGTGATGAGGATATGGCCCGCGAAATCGCAATGGCCTTTGTCGAAACGGATACACAACCAACTCAGACCGGGTCTGACACGCATTCAAAAACGGCCTGATGAGAAACGCGCCATGCACTGCCTTGCCACTGGCTAATAACAGAGGCAAGTTGCTATCATGTCTCAGAAAACGCTTCTTTCTTTCGGGCACGGCTATAGTGCACAGGCCTTCACCGACATGCTGCTGCCTTTGGGGTGGCGCGTCATAGGGACCACGCGCAGCGCCGAAAAAGCCGAAAGTATAGCGCAGACCGGTGCCGTGCCGCTGGTCTGGCCCGGTGCGGATGTTACGGACATTCTGGCAAGTGCAGATGCAGTACTGGTATCTGCGGCACCCGGCGCAGAGGGTGATCCGGTGCTCGCGCAACTTGCGCCCCAGATTGCGGCCTGCGCACCAAAGTTTTCATGGGTTGGTTACCTGTCGACGACCGGTGTCTATGGTGACCACGGTGGCGCATGGGTGGACGAGACAACGCCACTCACCCCAAGCACTGAACGGGGATGTGCACGTGTCGCTGCCGAAGCGGCATGGCAAGCCATTCCCGGGTTGCCCCTGCATATTTTCAGACTGGCTGGCATTTACGGGCCAAACCGTGGACCCTTTGCAAAAGTACGCGCAGGCACTGCGCGTCGGATCATCAAAAAGAACCAGATATTTTCGCGTATCCACGTGGAAGACATTGCTCAGGTGCTGGAAGCGTCGTTGCGAAACCCCAACCCCGGTGCGGTCTATAATCTGTGCGATGACGACCCGGCGCCCCCGCAGGATGTGATCGGTTTTGCAGCTCAGCTTCTCAACCTGCCCGAGCCTCCAGCAGAGGATTTTGAAACGGCCGAGATGACGCCAATGGCACGCAGTTTTTATGCGGAAAGCAAAAAGGTGCGCAATCATCTGATAAAAAGTGAGTTGGGCGTCACGCTTAGATACCCTGACTATCGCGCGGGGCTGCGCGCGCTATTGAAGGCAAGCCCGTGACCCGCATCGTGAACGAAGCCCAACTACGCGAGGCGATCGGCTACGACATCGCCGCGCTAAAGCAGGTGGAGCAGGGCTATCGCTGGCTGCAGGAACGCGCGATATCAATGCCGCCAGTGTTCCACATCGACGTTGATCCACAAAGCGCTGTCGACATCAAGGGTGCCTATGTCGAAGGCCTCGATGCGTTTGCGATCAAGATGGCGTCTGGCTTTTACGCGAATGCAGACAAGGGCATCCCAAGCAGCAGCAGCGTCATGCTCGTCATCAGTTCTACAACGGGATTTTGCGAAGCTGTCTTCCTGGACAACGGCTATTTGATGAATCTACGCACCGCACTGGCAGGGGCTGTTGCGGCGGATCATCTTGCCAAACAAGAGGTGGCAACCGTTGGTATTGTAGGAACAGGAGTACAGGCCCGCGCGCAATTACAGGCCTTAACGCTGGTGCGCGACTTTGAACGGGTTCTAGTTTGGGGGCGTGATGCGGAAAAGGCGGTACTTTGCGCCTCGGACATAGGGCAGTACACAAATGCCGAAGTTATGGCTCACGAAAATTTGCCGACCATTGCCCGGCAGAGCGATATTTTGGTGACCACGACCCAGAGCAGTGATCCTTTGATCCAGCCGGAGTGGATTGTGGCCGGGACACATATCACCGCAATGGGGTCTGACCTGCCCAGAAAGCAGGAACTTACGGCCACACTTTTACAAAAGGCCGACCGCATCGTTTGTGATAGTGTTGCGCAGTGTCGAATCGGAGGCGAATTGCAGCACGTGCCGGAAGGTACCCTCTCAGGTGCTGCGGTCGAGCTCTCTTCAGTTATTTGTGGTCAGGATGTCGGGCGGACATCAGATGCAGATATCACCATTTGCGATATGACCGGTCTTGGTGTTTTGGATACGGCAATTTCTGTGGCGGCGCTTGCGCGTTTGGCAAACGGTTAAGCGCGCGCCTCACCGATTTGGGCAATGCCGAGAACGGATAACACCTTGGCTTCAATATCGGATGCGTTCATACCCGCGACTGCATACATATCGGCAGGGCTTGCCTGATCGATAAAGATGTCAGGCAATACCATCGAGCGGTACTTTAACCCCGTATCGAAAACGCCTTCCTCCGCCAAAAGCTGTGCGACATGGCTGCCGAAGCCGCCGACGGCTCCTTCTTCGATGGTAATCAGCGCCTCATGCGTGGCTGCAAGGTCTAGAATGAGCTCTCGATCCAAGGGTTTGGCAAAGCGCGCATCGGCAATCGTCGGGTTAATGCCGCGCGCAGCAAGCGCTTCGGCGGCTTTTTCCACCTCGGCCAGCCTTGTTCCAAACGATAAGAGTGCGACGCGCGCGCCTTCGCGTATTAAGCGGCCTTTGCCAATCTCGAGCGGTATACCACGTTCTGGCATATCGACGCCTTCGCCCTCGCCGCGCGGAAAGCGGAACGCAATCGGCCCTGTGTCATGTGCGGCTGCCGTCGCCACCATATGCTTAAGCTCGGCTTCGTCCGCAGCGGCCATAACTACAAACCCAGGCAGATTGGCCAGATAGGCAACATCAAAAGCACCCGCATGTGTAGCACCGTCGGCACCCACGAGGCCCGCGCGATCAATTGCAAACCGTACCGGCAAGCGCTGGATCGCAACATCGTGCACGACCTGATCGTAGCCACGTTGCAGGAAGGTGGAATACATCGCACAAAATGGACGCATACCCCCTGCCGCCAGCGCGGCCGAGAATGTCACACCGTGTTGTTCGGCAATGCCTACATCAAAGCACCGGCTCGGGTACCGTTCGGCAAAGAGGTTAAGGCCCGTACCATCTGGCATCGCGGCCGTCACCGCGCAAATTTTGTCGTCCTGCTCTGCCTCTTGCAGCAGGCTTTCGGCAAAGACTTTTGTGTAGCTTGGCGCATTTGAGGGCGCTTTTTTCTGCTCACCCGTCACCATATCGAATTTTGCTGTGGCGTGGCCGCGATCACGCGCATTTTCCGCCGGTGCGTAGCCTTTGCCCTTTTTGGTTAGTGCGTGGATCAGAATGGGGCCGGTCGCCCTTGCCTTTACAGTGCGTAGCAATGGCAGCAACTGGTCCAGATCGTGGCCATCAATCGGTCCGATATATGAAAAGCCCAGTTCTTCGAACAGGGTGCCGCCCACGGCCATGCCTTTCAGCATTTCCTTGGCCCGCTTCGCCCCCTCGCGGAACGGCTCTGGCAGCAAGCTGACAGCACCTTTGGCGGCGGCTTTGAATTCCTGAAAGGGTTCTTCTGCGTACAGGCGGCTGAGATAAGACGACATGGCACCTACGGGAGGTGCTATCGACATCTCGTTGTCATTTAGGATGACGATTAGACGCTTTCCAAGGTGGCCCGCGTTGTTCATCGCCTCATAGGCCATGCCTGCGCTCATCGAGCCATCACCAATGACGGCAATCGCGTCGCCCAGACCTTCGGGTACAACACCGCCAAGATCGCGCGCCACAGCAAAGCCCAAAGCTGCGGAAATAGAGGTTGAACTATGCGCCGCGCCAAAGGGATCGTAGGGGCTTTCGCTGCGTTTGGTAAAGCCGCTCAACCCGTCCTTCATCCGCAGTGTTCTGATCCTGTCGCGTCGTTCGGTCAGGATCTTGTGGGGATAGCACTGATGACCGACGTCCCAGATTATTTTGTCGCGCGGCGTATCAAAGACGGCGTGCAGCGCCACTGTCAGTTCGACGACACCCAGACCTGCGCCCAAATGGCCACCTGTGACAGATACCGCCGAGACCGTCTCGGTGCGCAGCTCATGTGCGAGCTGCGTCAGTTGTTTGTCACTCAACCGCTTCAGGTCAGCGGGACGCTGAACTGTATCAAGCAACGGGGTCTGCGGTGTGTTCGTCATCTCGGTTCCTTAGTGCGCGCGTTTTACCACGAAGCGTGCGGCCTCTTGTAAGGTTTGCGCCTCGTCGCCGTAACCCGCGAGGCTGTCGCAGGCTTCGTCGACCAATGCGGCGGCGCGGATCTGTGCGCCTTCAAGTCCCAAAAGCGATACGAATGTGGCCTTGCCAGCACCCGCATCTTTTCCGACGGCTTTGCCAACAATAGCGCTATCACCCACAACGTCCAGAATGTCATCTGCGATCTGGAACGCCAGCCCCAGCGCACGCGCATACCGTGACAAGGCGGAGACATCCGCCGAGGCCATCCGCGCGCCTGCAGTGGCGGACCACTCGATCAGCGCCCCTGTCTTGCCCCTTTGCAAAGTGGTGATTTCGTCGAGGGTGAGCGCGCTATTTGCCGTTTCCGCCGCAATATCAAGAGCCTGTCCCAAGACCATACCTTTGGCCCCGCTGGCGCGGGCAAGGCTTAGCCCTAGGTCAGCGCGCACATCTCCGGTGAGGGCAGCGTCGGGTCGCGCGACCAATTCAAATGCCAGCGTTTGCAACGCGTCACCAGCCAGCACGGCAGTCGCTTCGTCCCATTTTTTATGAACTGTAGGTTGACCGCGACGCAGGTCATCGTCGTCCATGCAGGGAAGATCGTCATGCACGAGGCTATAGGCGTGCAGCGCCTCGATCGCGGTGGCCGCCCATATAGCGCTATCCGCCGAAACCCCATGCAGTCGCGCACTTTCGAGCACCAAGAACCCGCGCAACCGTTTGCCGCCATGTGTTGCATGCGCCATCGCGCGCACAACGGGTAAGTCGTCATAGGATGAAAGAACACGGTTGAAATGGGTTTGGATGGCAGACGCAGCCGCGCTCAGCCTGTGGTCGAACATGGGTTACAGACCGTCTACGGGCTGCGTCCCGGTCGCGTTGCCTTCTGCGTCCAGCGTAATGGCGGCGACCTTTTCTTCAGCTTCTTTCAGCTTTTCTTCGCACCGTTTCTTGAGGGCAGCGCCGCGTTCATAAAGCGCGATGCTCTCATCTAACGCGACATCGCCGCGTTCAAGCTGGCCCAGAACCTTTTCCAGCTCGCCCATGGCTTGTTCAAAACTCATTTCTGTCACGGGTGTCTCTGTCATGTTTTCGGTTCCTAGCTTTGAAGTCGAAAGACCTTAGCGCCAAAGCGCGCAACGTGCCAGACCACAGAGCCTTGTTTGGTCAAAAAGCGCACCAAATGCCGCTATTGCGGAAGGGACATCAATCAGGCGCAAGCATATAACCTGCACCGCGTACGGTTTGCAGGTAGCGAGGCTGTTTCGGGTCTGATTCAATTTTGCGGCGCAACCGCGTGATTTGTACATCAACCGCACGTTCTTGTGCCTGACCACGGTCACGCCCCAATTCTTCTACCAGCTTTGAACGGCTGATCGCTTCGTTACAGCTTGCTGAGAAAATCTTCATCAGCTGCATCTCTGTGCCCGTCAGCCTGACCAGCTCTTCTCCTTGCCACATTTCACCGCGTTCCATGTCATACCGGATCGGTCCGAGCATCAGAACTTTGGGCGCGGCCTCGTCAATGAGCGTCTCGGGCATCCGCCGCAAAATTGCGTTTATGCGCAGCAAGAGTTCTTTGGGCTCAAACGGTTTGGACAAATAATCATCCGCGCCCGCTTCCAAACCTTCGATGCGGTTGTTGGTATCGCCCTTCGCCGTCAACAGTAAAACCGGTACGGTGTTATCTTCCCGCAGCGCGCGGGTGAAAGCGATGCCGTCTTCCCCGGGCATCATGACATCAAGAACAATCAGGTCAAAATCTAGCCCGGACAAAATCCGGCGGGCGTGTGCCGCATCGCGCGCAGCTGTGACCAGAAAGCCGTGCCGCATCAGGAACTTTTGCAACAAGCTTCGGATGCGCTCGTCGTCATCCACAATCAACAGATGCGAATCAAAATCGCTCATGGTCCGCTATCCTTTAGTCGCAAATAGGCATGTCGCATTTCCGGATCCATCATCGCCTCGAGCACCTTGCGGAAGCCGGCAACCGCTTCGGGTCCGGCATCGCGGAAAGCCATCCGCATCCGCGCCCGCTGTGCATCCGACAGCTTCTGTTCCAATGCTTGACCGTCCTCTGTTAAAAACAGATGCCTCTCCCGCTTGTCGGTCTTGCCGACCCTGCTTTCAACCAGACCATCTCCGATCAGGGTGCGCAATACGCGGTTAAGAGATTGTTTGGTAACGCCAAGGATGCTGAGCAGATTATTGACCGTCGTGCCCGGCGCCCGGTTGATAAAATGAACGGCCCTGTGGTGCGCCCGCCCGTATGCCATATCTGACAAAATCCTGTCCGGGTCTGCCGTGAATCCGCGATAAGCGAAGAACATCGCCTCGATGCCTTGTCTTAACTGTTCATCGGTTAAAAACAGCAAGCTCTCGCCGCTGTGGACGGGTCCTGTTCTGCCGTCTGCCATTATCTGCCCCAATTGCTTAGATCAATTTCCGGGCAGCTTATGTCAGTGTTGTTGACATTCCAAGAGTGAACAGATATCGAATCGCAGGTTTTGCGCAATATTGTGACCGGATCGGACATAAATGCGCAACTTTTGGAAAACAGCTTTGGCATTAGGGAGTGGAAACCATGGCGGGCGCATACAATGATCGTGACGGTCAAATCTGGATGGACGGCAAGATGGTCGACTGGCGCGAGGCTAATGTCCACATTCTGACCCACGCCATGCACTACGCCTCGTCGGTGTTCGAAGGTGAGCGCGCTTACAATGGCAAGATTTTCAAAAGCCGCGAGCATTCCGAGCGTTTGAAGCGCTCTGCAAATATGATCGATTTCGAAATTCCTTATACGGTTGATGAAATCGAAGCGGCGAAGGTCGAAGTTCTTGCCGCGTCGGGTTTGCAAGATGCATACGTACGTGCGATCGCATGGCGTGGTGCCGGCGAGGATATGGGTGTCGCTTCTGCGAAAAACCCTGTGCGCCTTGCCATCGCCGCGTGGGAGTGGGGTGCATACTACGGTGACGCCAAAATGAAAGGTGCCAAGCTCGACATCTCCAAATGGAAACGTCCCAGCCCTGAGACGATCCCCAGCCACGCGAAAGCTGCGGGTCTTTATATGATCTGCACCATGTCCAAGCACGCAGCCGAGGCCAAAGGCTGCTCTGATGCAATGATGTTCGATTATCGCGGCTATGTCGCCGAAGCCACAGGCGCGAACATCTTCTTCGTGAAAGAGGGCGAGGTGCACACCCCGGACCCCGATTGTTTTTTGAACGGGATCACCCGTCAGACTGTGATCGGCATGCTGAAGGACCGCCAGGTCAAGGTGCACGAGCGCCATATCATGCCAGAAGAGCTTGAAGGGTTTGAGCAGTGCTGGCTAACGGGCACGGCGGCTGAAGTCACACCGGTTGGTCAGATCGGCGACTATAACTTTGAGGTGGGTAGCCTGACGCGAGACATTGCACAAAGCTACGAAAAGCTGGTCCGCGACTGACGGGTCATGGACTACACAGCCTTTGCTGAGGAATGGGAGGCCGCATGGAACTCCCATTCGCTCGACCGAATTATGGCGCACTACAGCCAAGATGTGGTGTTTCGTTCGCACAAGGCGGTGCGGCTTATCGGCCAAGGCGAGTTAAGGGGGCACGCGGCTTTGCGTGGCTACTGGTCCAAAGCGCTTGCCAGCCAGCCTGATCTTTCATTTGTGGTCGTCGACGTATTCAAAGGCCATGCAATGATGGTCATCACCTACCGTAACCAGAACAACGTATTAGCTGCTGAAACACTACGTTTTGGCATGGACGGTCTGGTGATCGAGGCATCAGCTTGCCACGCGGGTTAGGGTGTTCCTGACGGCGGGACATTCGGTTTCGACTTGCTGCGGTCAAGGCCCAGTTGCCTTTCACGCCAGATGATAAGCACACCACCTGCAATGACGAGGCTGGCACCCAGCACAATGGGACCGGTGGGCACTTCGCCGAACGCCACATATCCTATCGCGCTGGCGAAGATCATCGACGCATAGTCAAAAGGGGCCAACATGGACGCGCTGCCAAACCGATATGACGCGGTGACCATGATCTGCGCGATACCGCCGATCACTCCAGCAAGCACAAGGATCGCCAAGACCCATAGCGCAGGCGACGTCCACTCAAGCGCGGGTATCCCAGTTGCCCAACCAATGGGCAGGGTTAAAAGCCCAAGTGTCGAGGCGGTCATGGAAAAGTAAAACACAATGGCGGCCGTGGTGTCGGTTTGCACAAGGCGGCGGACGTGGATTTGCACCAAAGCCCGCAGTATCGAGGCGATCAAGACCATCAGCGCACCCAGCGTTGCCGCAGTGCTCAGCGCATCTGCGCCGACAGTTAATCGTGGTGCTATAACAATCATAACGCCGACCAGTCCCAAAGCGACCGCAGACAGTCGGATGATCCGCACCCGTTCACCCAGAAACATCGCCGCAAAAATCACTGCAAACATCGGTGTTGCATATCCGATTGCAGTGACTTCAGGCAGAGGCAGCAGACCAAGTCCCGCAAAGGTCAATCCCATGGCAGTGGTCCCAAATATACCGCGCCAGACATGACCCATCAGATTCGACGGGATCAGACCCTCGCGCAGTTGCCCGCGCTGCCAAAGCCAGAGCAACAGTACCGGCAGGGCAAAAAACGATCTGAAAAACACTGCTTGACCGGCAGGTACATGGTCTGACGCCACCTTGATAAGGGCCGCCATCACCATGAACAGAAATACCGCCATCAGTTTCAGGGTGATGGCAAGGCCGGGTTTGTTCTGGGTGAGGTCTTTTGCCATGATATCTCTGTGCGCCTCGACGCGCCAAAGATCAAGCCGCAGGTGCCTTTAGCCGATGGCACCCCGGTTCACGCCGATCTGCCCACGATGGAGCAACAAGTGATCGAGCAGAACGCAGGCCATCATCGCTTCGCCAACTGGTACGGCACGGATCCCGACACAAGGATCATGACGGCCTTTGGTGATGATCTCGGTGTTTTCGCCGGCTTTGGTGATTGTCTTGCGCGTGGTCAGGATGGACGACGTAGGCTTGACCGCGAAGCGTACAACGACATCCTGTCCTGTGCTGATCCCGCCGAGGATACCGCCGGAATGGTTGGAAGAATAAACAGGCCCGTCTGGCCCCATGCTGATCTCATCCGCATTCAACTCGCCCGTGAGCATTGCCGCAGACATGCCTTCGCCAATTTCGACGCCTTTGACGGCGTTAATGCTCATCATAGCAGCTGCCAGATCGGTATCGAGTTTTCCATAGACCGGAGCGCCAAGACCTGCGGGTACACCGCGTGCGACGACCTCGATCACCGCGCCCACGGAACTGCCGGATTTGCGCAAACCGTCCAGATAAGCAGCCCAGTCTGTTGCTGCTTGCGCGTCCGGCGTCCAGAACGGGTTGTTGTCGATCTGGTTCCAGTCAAAACGGGCGCGGTCAATCTCGTGTGCGCCCATGCGCGTCATGTACCCTTTGATTTCGATATTGGGCGCTATGGCTTTGATCGCCTCGCGCGCCAGTCCTCCTGCGGCCACGCGCGCCGCGGTTTCACGCGCCGACGACCGCCCGCCACCACGATAATCGCGCACGCCGTATTTCTGATAATAGGTGATGTCAGCATGGCCGGGGCGGAACTTATCCTTGATGTCGCCGTAATCCTTGGAACGTTGATCGGTGTTTTCGATCATCAATTGCACTGGCGTTCCCGTCGTTACACCTTCGAAGGTCCCCGATAGGATTTTGACCTCGTCGGCTTCGCGACGCTGCGTGGTGTATTTGTTTTGTCCCGGTTTGCGTTTGTCCAACCACTGCTGGATCATCGCGGCATCAACCGGCACGCCGGGCGGGCAGCCATCCACAGTAGCCCCCAGCGCAGGCCCATGGCTTTCCCCCCATGTGGTGACGCGAAATAGGTGGCCAAAACTGTTCATCGACATGTGCTGCTCCTTTGAAACAGGTGCTTAGCGTTGCGCGGCGAGCGCCTCAAGCCCTTATCGCTTGCCAAAGCCTGCGTGGCACACTAGGTCATTCAGTACCTCGGGGGGCCTTTTGGCTGAGATGTATATCTGTACGGACCCGTAGAACCTGAACCGGTTAGAACCGGCGGAGGGAAGGTGAGCGTATCATCCTCTTTCGCCGTTCGACGCATTTTGAAAGGGATAGATCATGCGTAGAACTCTTATAGCTGCAGGCCTTGTGATGGCGACGGGGGTAGGGGCAGACACGCCCGTGCTGACCGTTTATGCGGGCGACTACTTTACATCCGAATGGGGCCCCGGCCCGATCATCGAAGAAGGATTTGAGGCCTTCTGCAATTGCGATCTGCAGTGGTCAACGGGTGACTTGCTGCCACGGCTGCTTTTGGAAGGGGAACGTACGAAGGCAGACGTGGTCATTGGTCTGACATCCGATGTCACCGCACGAGCGCGCGGAACGGGTCTTTTTACGACACATGGTCAAGACAACAGCGCGCTGACCCTGCCGATTGAATGGACGGACGACACATTCCTGCCGTTCAACTATGGACATACAGCCTTTATCTATAACGAGACCACAATGGACACGCCGCCTGCGTCTTTTGATGCACTGCTCGAGATGTCGGATGATGTGAAAATCGTCATTCAGGATCCGCGCACGTCAATTTCTGGGCTCGCGTTGGTGCTTTGGGTTCAGGCCGTCTATGGCGATAAATCGGGCGAGGTCTGGGAAAAGCTAAGCCCCAAAATCCTTACGGTGACCAAAGACTGGTCGGCAAGCTATGGTCTCTTCACCGACGGCGAAGCGGATATGGTGCTAAGCTACACCACCTCACCCGCCTATCATATGTTTGCCGAAGAGGACTTTACCAAAAAAGCGGCGATTTTCCCCGAAGGTCACTATTTCATGGTCGAGACGGTGGGCAAAATTGCGCTCACCGATCAGCCGGAACTGGCGGACGCGTTCATGGAATATGTGATGTCGCGCGATTTTCAGGCGATGATCCCGACCGCGAACTGGTCCTTGCCGTCTGCTTTGCCGCAATCTGATTGGCCTGAAGGATGGTCGGAGCTGCCGTTGCCGGAAAAGGTACTTTTCTATTCCGAAACCGAAGCTGCGGCGCTTCAGGCAGAGGCCATTGAGACATGGCGCGCAGCTCTCAGCCAATAAGCGGTGCACTTGGGGCCGTTGCAGGCAGCTTGGTTGTCGCAGCGGTCCTGCTTGCCTTTATCGGGATCGGCCTCCGGGCCGAAATCTCATCGGGCTTGGGACCTGCCGAATGGCAGGCCATCCGATTCACGCTCGTGCAGGCGGTCTTGTCGGCCCTGATTTCGGTAGCTGTCGCGGTGCCGTTGGCCCGTGCGCTGGCGCGGCGGCATATGCCCTTCCAGCAGGGGCTCATCACGCTGTTGGGCGCGCCTTTCATTTTGCCGGTCATTGTCGCTGTGCTTGGGTTGCTTTCAGTTTTTGGGCGCAACGGCTGGGTCAACACGGGGCTTGAGGCTGTGGGTCTGCCCACAATTTCCATTTACGGGCTGCACGGCGTCGTGCTGGCGCATGTGTTTTTTAACTTGCCGCTGGCCACACGTCTTTTGCTGCAAGGCTGGCAGAGTATTCCTGCTGAAAGGTTCCGTCTGGCTGCCCAACTTGACCTGCCGCCCAGAATGATCTTTCGTAGTCTCGAAAGGCCGATGCTGTGGCGAATCCTGCCAGGTGCGGCGATGCTGATTTTCGTCATTTGCCTGACCAGCTTTGCTGTGGCTTTGACGTTGGGCGGCGGGCCCCGTGCTACAACAATTGAACTAGCGATCTATCAGGCTTTCCGGTTTGATTTTGATCTGGCCAAAGCTGCGTGGTTGTCCGTGATTCAACTGGTTTTAGCAGGTGGCGCGGCTTTGATCGCCCTTTGGATTATTCCGCAGATACCGCTTTCGGGTGGCATGGACCGCACGGTTCAACGGTGGGACGCGCGGGGCGGGCTCCAGCGGTTGGGGGATGGCGTGATGATCGTCGCTGGTGCGTCATTTCTGTTGCTGCCCCTCTTTTCGGTCACCCTGTCCGGTCTGGCCGGCATCACTGAGGTGCCAGCATCTGTCTGGCGCTCTGCCTTTGTGTCTTTGTGGGTGGCAGGCCTAAGCGTTTGCGTTTTGCTCGCGCTCGCTTTGCCGCTGGCAGGTTGGATCGCCACCCGTCCGCGTGGGAGCGCAGAGGCTGTTGGCCTGCTGGGTCTTTCCGCGTCGCCTTTGATGATAGGCACCGGCTGGTTCATTCTGATAAACCCGGTCGCAGACCCTGTAAGCCTTTCGCTGCCGGTTACGGCAGTGGTGAATGCAATGATGGCGCTTCCGTTCGCTCTGCGCATTCTGGTGCCCGCACTGCGTGACACGCTGGACAGCCATGGACGGCTTTGCCTCACGCTCGGGGTGCAGGGGTGGCAGGCGTGGCGATGGGTTCTCTTGCCGCGGGCTTTGCCGCAGATCGGTTTTGCTGCAGGGCTAACCGGCGCGCTGTCTATCGGCGACTTGGGCGTAATCGCACTTTTCGCCGACCCTGACCGAACGACGCTGCCTTTGCAGATGTACCGCCTTATGGGGGCCTACCAGACAGAAGCAGCAGCCGGAGCGGCGCTGATCCTGCTGGGCATGGCGCTTGGGATCTTCTGGATCTGCGACAAGGGAGGACGGTGGTATGCTGCAGCTTAATGGGGTTTGCATCCGTCAGGGTAGCTTTGCGTTGACCGCCGATCTGACCGTTGAGCAGGGGCACAAAGTGGCAGTGATCGGCCCGTCGGGGGCTGGTAAATCGACATTCTTGGGTGCTGTTGGGGGTTTTGTGGACGTGGACGCGGGGCGTGTCGTCTGCTTGGGCAAGGATATAACCGATGCGCGCCCCGGTGCGCGACCTGTTGCGATGCTGTTTCAGGACAATAACCTGTTTCCACATTTGACCATCCGCCAGAATGTGGGTCTTGGGTTGCGGTCAAATCTACGGTTGAGCGCGCAAGACTCGCAACAGGTGAGTGCTGCGATCGCACGTGTCGGGCTGGATGGCTTGGAAGACCGCCGCCCCGCCGCCCTTTCCGGCGGCCAGCAAAGCCGTGCCGCTTTGGCGCGGGTGCTGATGCAGGACAAGCCATTGCTGTTGCTGGACGAACCCTTTGCCGCATTAGGACCGGCCTTAAGGGCTGAGATGCTGGCGTTGGTCAGCGATCTGGTGGCAGAGACTGGGGCTACGTTGTTGATGGTGACGCACGCACCTGAAGATGTGGCTCGTATTGCAGATGACGTGATCTTTGTTGACGCCGGGGCCGCCCAAGCACCCGTGCCGGCGGCGGAATTGATGGCCAACCCGCCGCCCGCCTTGCGTGCTTATCTGGGTTAGGCTGCGACTGCGCGTGGTAGTCGCTGACGCGCCGTGAGGATGCCCAATGCGGCTGCTGCGGCTTCGCGCCCCTTTGTGACGAAATGCGCACGGTAGATCTCGTTGTGGTGATCCGTTTCCTGATAGTGGTGTGGTGTCAGCGACACTGACAGCACCGGAATGCCGGTGTCGAGACCAGCGCGCATCAACCCGTCAACAACAGACTGGGCAACAAAATCATGCCGGTATATGCCGCCATCCACGACAAATGCTGCACAGATAACCGCATCGTACTGGCCGCTTGCGGCCAGATCGCGCGCCATCAATGGCATTTCGAACGCGCCGGGCACGTCAAAGACATCGACTTGTGCGGCGGGAATAGTATCGACAAAGCCGTCGTAGGCGCGGTCGACAATTTCGGCGTGCCACTGTGCTTTGATGAATGCGAAACGGGTGTGTGTCATATCGATCTCCTTTATTGTGTCCGACACGTACACCCAAGGCGATCACGACCACGCGCGAGCTTCGAAAAGCCGCGTGCCGTCGCATTCTCTTTCATCCGGACTGTAACCGTCGGCTCCGGCGTTTCACCGGATCTGCTGACACCCATTTCTGGGCCGCTCGCGGGCTCACGGGTCATGCCCGTATACCGCCGGTGGGGAGTTTCGCCCCGCCCTGAGAATGTCGCCAGCTTGCCAAGACCAGCCAAACCCTGCAATAGCAAAAGCGACACACAATAAGGCCAAAACGATGCACCCCAATCCGGTTTTCCATACCCAAGATGCACTGCACAATCTGGCTTATGCCCGCGACAGGGCGTTTGGTGTGCTTGCAGTGAATGCACCTGATGGGCCGCTTTTGTCGCATATTCCTTTTCTGCTGGATGATGACGGGGAAACGGTCTGGTTGCATTTAGTGCGCTCCAACCCCATCGTAAAACACATCAAAGAGCCACAATCCGCGCGCATCGCTATCTCAGGGCCGGATAGCTATATCTCACCCGACTGGTATGGCGTGATCGATCAGGTGCCGACATGGAATTACGTGGCCGTGCATCTGATGGGTCAGCTTGAATTGCGCCCGCAAGAAGAGTTGCACGCAATATTAGACCGCCAGTCGACCCTGTTTGAAGATCGCCTGTTACCTAAAACGCCTTGGAAAACAGAAAAAATGAGCGACGGAGTGATGGAGCGTATGATGCGCGCGATTGTTCCGTGCAAAATGGTGCTGACCGGCGTTGATGGCACTTGGAAGTTGAACCAGAACAAACCCGATGACGTGCGCCTGCAGGCGGCTGAAAACGTTGACGCCTATGGCCTTGGCGCTGATGTCCGTGTTCTTGCTGCATTGATGCGCGGCGCGAATGGACAGGGCTAGGCACTCTGTTAGTCTAATTTGTGGCTTATAAGGATACTGATATGAAACTGTTCCACTCTCCGGCGTCGCCCTATGTACGCAAAGTCGTCGTCATGCTCCATGAAATGAACAAACTGGACGCGGTGGCATTCGAAACTGTTGCGACAACGGCTTTTGCCTCGGACGAAGCGTTGATGATCGCCAATCCTCTGGCGAAGCTGCCCGCATTGCAGCGCGAGGATGGTGTCACCCTCTACGACAGCCGTGTCATCACAGGATACCTTAACGAGGTGTTCGATGCAGGGCTTTACCCGCAAGGCAGTGGCAAATGGGAGAATTTGACATTAGAGGCCACGGGCGATGGCATTATGGATTCGGCGGTTTCCATGTCCTACGAAATGCGCCTGCGCGCGCCCGGGGAACAGTCTCAAGCCTGGATCGAAGCGCAGTGGGAGAAAGTCAGCCGCGCACTGACTGTCTTGAACGCCCGCTGGATCAGCCATTTGAACGGTCCTGTTACCGTGGCGCATATTTCCGTGGGCTGTGCATTATCATACCTCGATTTTCGGCATGACGCGCGAAATTGGCGGCAGGGGAACGAAGCGCTGGCGAAATGGCACGAAAGCTTCGAATCGCGCCCGTCGATGCAGGCAACCAAGCCCGCGTAAGCGCCGAATCCGAAAAACAAATTTATAATTCCTTCAGCAAAGGGCGCTAGTTGCGACAGAGTGGCGCAACCTGCGACGGTTTGCGCGCCCAAGGTCACTGGACTGGGACGACCCACGGCGCTAAATAAACGCTTGAGGAAGGTTGCGTCGTGCGCGACCTATACACTATTGGCCGCAACCGGCCCGAGAAATGGAGTAAACCTGTGTCGCATGCAGAAGATACCGAGGGTACCCGGCGGGATTTCCTTTACTACGCCACGGCTGGTGCCGGCGCGGTTACCGCAGGGGCCGCAATATGGCCCCTTGTCCATCAAATGAACCCCTCCGCGGATGTACGCGCTTTGTCGTCGATCCGCGTGGATGTGAGCGGTATTGAGCCGGGTACACAATTAACTGTGAAGTGGTTGGGCAAACCCGTATTTATCCGTCGTCGTACCGAAGATGAAATTTCGGCTGCGCGCGAAGTCGAGATCTCGGAGCTTCCTGACCAGCTCGCCGAAAACGCAAACATTGAAGCGAGCGCGGACGCCTCTGACGAGAACCGCTCGCTTGATGATACAGGTGAATGGCTCGTTATGATGGGCGTGTGCACGCACCTTGGCTGTGTGCCACTGGGTGATGCCGGCGACTTCGGCGGCTGGTTCTGCCCGTGCCACGGCTCGCACTACGATACGTCTGGCCGGATTCGCCGTGGTCCTGCACCGCGCAACCTGCCAGTACCCACAGCAGTATTCGTGGACGAATCCACGATCCAACTCGGTTAAGGGAGACAAGAAATGGGTGGAATTCCACACGACCATTACGAACCAAAAGCCGCCTGGGAAAAGGGTTTGGCGAAACGTCTGCCAATTGTTGGTTTGATGTATGACACCTTGATGATCCCGACCCCTAAGAACCTGAACTGGATGTGGATCTGGGGCATCGTTTTGACTTTTGTGCTGGTGTTGCAGATCGTTACCGGCATTGTTCTGGTGATGCATTACACGCCGCACGTAGACTACGCGTTTTCGTCGGTTGAACACATCATGCGCAACGTCAATGGTGGCGCTATGCTGCGGTACATCCACATGAACGGCGCCTCGCTGTTTTTTGTCGCGGTCTACGCACATATCTTCCGTGGCCTCTATTACGGCTCTTACAAAGCCCCACGCGAGATTACGTGGATCATCGGCATGCTTATCTACCTTCTGATGATGGGTACCGCCTTTATGGGATACGTTCTGCCTTGGGGGCAGATGTCCTTCTGGGGCGCGACCGTTATCACTGGCCTCTTCGGTGCGATCCCGTTCATCGGTGAAGCGCTGCAAACGTGGCTTTTGGGGGGACCTGCTGTCGACAACGCAACGTTGAACCGCTTCTTCTCGCTGCACTATTTGCTGCCATTCGTAATCTTGGGGCTTGTGATCGTGCATATCTGGGCCTTCCACACGACGGGCAACAACAACCCGACTGGTGTTGAAGTGCGCCGCACGTCCAAGGAAGAAGCAGAGAAAGACACACTTCCGTTCTGGCCCTATTTCGTCATCAAAGACTTATTTGCGCTGGCGCTGATTATGGCAGTCTTCTTCGCAATCGTCGGCTTTATGCCCAATTACTTGGGTCACCCCGATAACTACATCGAGGCAAACGCGCTGGCGACACCTGCACACATCGTGCCTGAATGGTATTTCTTGCCCTTCTATGCGATCCTGCGGGCCTTCACTGACGAGGTATGGATCGTTCAGATCGCGTCCTTCGTCACCGGTGGTATCATCGACGCCAAATTCTTTGGTGTGATCGCGATGTTCGGGGCGATTGTTGTAATGGCGCTGGCACCGTGGCTCGACACGTCTTCGGTTCGCTCCGCGCGGTACCGTCCGATGCTGAAGTGGTGGTTCGCTTTGCTGGTCGTCGACTTCTTCGTGCTGATGTGGGTTGGCGCAATGCCGGCAGAAGAACCATACAACACGATCTCACTGATCGCCTCGACGTACTGGTTCGCCTATTTCCTTGTGATCCTGCCGCTCATGGGTGTGATCGAGAAACCCTTGGCACGACCAGCGACGATTGAAGACGACTTTAACGCGCACAAAGCCGCTAAGTCCGGTGGCGGCGCTAGCGTCGCTACGCCGGCTGAGTAAAGGAACCGATAATCATGTTGAGAACAATAGCACTTAGTGTCGTGGCAGCTTTTGGGCTTGCCACGGCAGGACTGGCTGCCGGCGGAGCTGGAAAAGTAACCGACTATGACTTCTCTTTCGAGGGTGCGTTCGGAGCCTACGACCAGAACCAATTGCAGCGCGGTCTGCAGGTCTACACGGAAATCTGCTCTGCATGTCATGGCCTGAAGTATGTGCCATACCGCAGCTTGTCGGAAGACGGCGGCGTCGGCTTGCCTGAGGATCAGGTTCGTGCCTTCGCAGCCCAATACGAAGTTTTCGACGAAGAGATCGACGACTTCCGCCCTGCAACCCCTGCGGACCATTTCGGCGAGTTTGGTCTTGAGAATGCGCCGGATTTGAGCCTCATGGCCAAGGCACGTGCGGGCTTCCACGGCCCCTATGGACTGGGCATTAACCAGTTCTTCAAGGGTATGGGGGGGGCTGAGTACATTGCATCACTTCTCAACGGTTACACTGGCAGCGAAAAAGAAGAGGCTGGTGTTGTGCTTTATGGCAACGACGCATACGGCGGCTACTTTGCCATGGCGCAGCCGCTTTACGGTGACGATGTTGAATACGCTGACGGCACACCGGCAACAATCGAACAACAGGCGAAGGATGTTGCGGCATTCCTGATGTGGACAGCAGAGCCTAAGATGATGGCGCGCAAGCAAGCCGGCTTCGTCGGTGTGCTTTTCCTGACCATTCTGTCAGTTCTGCTTTATCTGACAAACAAGCGGATTTGGGCACCTGTTAAAGGCAAGAAGTCCGCCTAAGATCAAGCTTCCTAGGTTTGACAAGAAATAACCCCCCGTGCAGCGATGCACGGGGGGATATTCGTCTGCACCTCTAAATCGAGGCAAATGACAGACCCTGGGGAGAGTTGAAATCAGAATGAAAGCATCCAGACGAGCGTTCGGCAGCCAAAGGCTTTCGCATACCCAGAAGGAGCTCTACACTCTTTCTCTTTGTTTTTAATAACTTGTTACCCCTAAGAGAACCCGAGCCCCGAATTCTCATCCTGATACCGGTCGTTTTAATAAATTAAGGTTAGCATTTTATGGGAATCGGAGTTTGTGATCTTGTTCACACAACGACACGTTACTAGTGAAAGGGGACCCAAAAAATACCAACGCGAATAATCATTACTAAGCCTGCATAGCCTCAAAAGTAGGCAGTTACAGTTTGTCGTGCGTCTCATTCACCATTGACTGTGCTACGCGGAATTCGTGGTCGGTTTGGATCAACCAAGAGATTACAGTTTTAACCGGAGAAGCTTTTGCGGATGTTTTCGTCTGTTCAGATCTTTTGTCGGTCGTGTGTTCCATGTCTGACTTCCTTTGCGTGCCGGCTCTGTTTGAGGGAGCTTATTGAGAGAGGGATGAATTGCCCATCGATGATCTCAATATGACGCAAAAGCGAATCGCAGTCTGTGAAGTGTTTCACACGTTCAAACTATATTTGGTGTAAATCTGCCATCACCTGCAGCGCATTGCGGTCGATGACTTTGACACCCCCGCGCGAGGCATCAATCACACCTGCTTTTTTCCAGAGAGAAAGCGTTTTTGACACCGCTTCCCGCGTGGCGCCGACAAACTCTGCTAACTCCGCCTGCGACAAGGTCAGAAGGGATAGCTGCTCGGACCCGTCCACTGTAAGATACAGAATTTTGCGGGCCAGTCGCGCGGGCATTGGCAGAAACACGTGCTCGTTCAACTGGCTACTCATCCAGCGCATACGCTCGCCTGCTAGTTGGATCATATCGATCCCCAATCCGGGTGCTTCGCGGATAGCAGCAAGCACATCTGCGTTTTTCACACCACGTACGCGTGAAGACTTAAGCGCGGTGACGCTGGCAGTCCGCGTGCCGGGGTCAAACAAAGCAATCTCTCCAAACAATGCACCGGGTCGCATTACGTCGAGCGACAGCTTCCGACCTTCACGCGAGATAATGCTAAATTCCAATGTACCCGACATTATCGCGTAAAGCGCATCGCCAGTGTCCCCCTGTTCGAACAGAACTTCACCTTCTTTGAGTTCAACTTCGGTCGCAACAGAGTTGAGTAGCCGCAAGAGATCCTGCGACGCATGTGCTAAAAAACCTGTTTTTGGTAGCTCCAAGGTTTCCATCCAACATACTCCTGGTTCGTTCTAACCAACCGGTTGCTACCGTATCTGTTAAAAAGCCGCAGAACAACAACCGGCAAACGACTAAGAGCTTGAAGAGACCTGAACAATCGCATGTGATCAAGCGCCGTCTTTGCCGTGGGACGAATTACTTGGCGGCCCCAGAAAGCAATAAATAGACTATGCGCCAGTCAAGCAGGCCAAAGCTGCTATGGTCACGTATCTAGCCTCAGGTCGGCTCACATGGCTTCACGCCGTCAGATAAGTCCCTTCAACACCGGTGATGCAGACCGGCAATATGCTGCCTACGCGTGCTGGGCTTGCAAGATGAACTTCTGTGAATTGCTCGGTGCGGCCCATCTCGGGGCTTTCCAATAACACGTTATGTGTCTGGCCAACCTGTCTATGCAGGTGGACGTTGACTTGATCCTGTCCAGCAGCGCGCAAGCGTGCAGCGCGTTCGCGAATAAGCGGCCCTGCGACAGGCGGCATCCGTGCGGCTGGCGTTCCTGCGCGCGCCGAGTACGGAAAAACATGCAACCACGTCAGATCGCATTCCGATATCAGCGCAAGAGAATTCTCGAACATGCGCTCTGTTTCTGTTGGAAACCCGGCGATAATGTCGGCACCAAAGGTCATGTCGGGCCGGAGCGTACGCGCTTCGGTGCAAAAGCGGATCGCATCGTCACGAAGGTGCCGACGTTTCATGCGCTTGAGGATCATGTCATCGCCGTGTTGCAGGGATAAGTGCAGATGCGGCATTAGTCGAGGCTCGGTCGCGATTGCCTGCATGAGGTTCTCATCCACTTCGATGCTGTCGATGGAGCTGATCCGCAACCGTTGCAAGTCGGGCACCAGTTTCAGGATACGCATGACCAGATCGCCCAACTTAGGCGTTGCTGGCAGGTCCGCGCCCCAACTGGTCAAATCGACACCGGTTAGCACCACTTCGTTAAAGCCCTTATCCACCAGCCGTTTAATCTGATCGACGACAACACCAGCAGGGACGGAACGCGAGTTTCCACGTCCGAAAGGAATGATACAAAATGTGCAGCGGTGATCGCATCCGTTCTGAACTTGAACATAGGCCCGGCTTCGGGTGCCGAAACCGTCAATCAGATGACCTGCGGTCTCCGTGACGGACATAATATCATCGACCTGAAGGGCCTCTGACGTCCCAATGAAGTCCGCAGCAAGCCCACGCCAGGTTTCGCCCTGCATCTTTTCCGTATTGCCAATGACGGCATCAACCTCGGGCATTGCCGAAAAGGTAGCCGGTTCCGTCTGCGCCGCACACCCCGTCACGATCAGCCGTGCGTCAGGATTTTCGCGGCGCATTCTGCGGATGGTCGAGCGCGCTTTGCGCACCGCTTCGGCCGTCACGGCACAGGTGTTGACCACGACCGCATTCTGAACGCCCGCGGCGTCGGCAAGCTCTTTCATTGCCTCGGTTTCATATGCGTTTAGACGACACCCAAGTGTCGAAAACTTGGGCGCAGTCATGGCTCCAAACCTTTGAGAAACTCAGGGGTTAGGGTGCCGTTGAACACATGCGTGGTGGGCCCTGTCATCCAGACACCGTCATCTTTCCAGTTGATATCTAACGTACCGCCATCCAGATCGATTTTGACGTGTCGTGATGTCAGCCCGCGCCGAGCGGCCGCGACAGCTGTCGCACAGCTGGACGATCCTGAAGCAAGTGTAAGACCAGCGCCACGTTCCCAAACGCGCATCCGGATGTGGTCGTTACCGATAAGTTCAGCAAACTGGACGTTGGTGCGTTCCGGATAAAAAGGGTGCTTTTCAATCTCGGCACCAAGAGCTTCAACATCCACCTGCTCAACATTGTCGACAAAGAAGGTGCAGTGCGGATTACCCATTCCCGTGGCTGTTGGACGGCCTTCTATCGGTAACTCAAGCGTATCCATTTCGCGGGCCAAGGGAATCTCATCCCAGTTGAGCTGCGGATGCCCCATATTGACCGATGTAAGACCGCCGCCCGCCTCGCATGCGCGCAATACGCCGTGGTCTGTGATCAGCGAAAGCTCAGAAGCGCCGGTCTCGGTCATGATGTAGCGTGCAATACAGCGCGTCGCGTTGCCGCATGCCGCTGACTTGGAACCATCCGAGTTAAAAAAGGTAAGGTGCACTCCATCTCGGCCATTGTGCATGACAGCCAGCTGATCAAAGCCGACGCCACGGTGTCGGTCGCCAAGCGCTCGTGCAAGTGTTTCTGATATATCGATAAATTCGGCGCGCGCGTCCAAAACGACAAAGTCGTTTCCAAGCCCATGCATTTTCATGAAGGGCAAAATGGTATTATCCGGCGGGCACATGGCGGCCATATAAGCTGATGCCGGGAAACTATCCAGTAGAAGCTTGCAAAAACACGGTTTTGGGGTTGACCCGCTGGTCGCACCTTTCTAAGTAAACCGCCTAGTGGGCCGTTAGCTCAGTTGGTAGAGCAACTGACTTTTAATCAGTGGGTCGCAGGTTCGATCCCTGCACGGCTCACCACTACATCAAGGGCTTAGCCAGATATGGCTGAGCCCTTTGCTTTTCCGTGTCACTACTGTGTTACCAGTGAGCCAAGCTTTTGACGCAACAGCAGGAATCCTGACACAGGCGCTTTTAAGGGTTTTGTCTTTCGAGGGAAAACAGACGTCACTTTATCAACGCTTCGATCTCTTTCTCTTCCCGTATCAGTTCATTGACTGCTTTGCGCATCTCGACATATTCGCGCGAGCGTATGCCGTGTTTATAAGCGGGATTCTCTTTGCCAGCCCCATGCCCGCCACCAGCGCCGTGCATCCGGCATAGATTCCAGCCTTTGACGGCCGGAGCCTTGCATGGCTGGCCGCTGCGCTTCGAGGTTGCAGTGCATCGAGGGGCCGCGTGCGCCTATTGCACGGGGTTGGCGTCACTTTTCATATGTGCCCCTCCCCCTGGCTTTACATCGCCCACAAGGACCTGCCCTCCGCCGATATACATGTTTGTACCGTGACGGTGTGCTTGCCGCCGTTCCTGTGCTTGCGCAAAGCCTCGACCTGGGCCGTGTAGGTGCGCGCCAGATTGGTGCACGCTCGCTCATGTGCTTCGAATTGAGGGAGTTGGTCGGCAATGGCCATGCGTCCGCCCTGCCGCATCAGTGCGATATGCGTTGTTGCCATCTGGACTACCAGCATACGCTCGATCCCGTCCCGTGGGGCAATCTCCCGGACGATCGCAGGGAGGAAACCTCTCGTGTCTGTGGTCCCATCATCGGCTTCCGAAGACTGGA
>CAWCLQ010000017.1:0-250848 GCA_963796445.1 uncultured Alphaproteobacteria bacterium
GTAATGCGATTGCCTGCACTGTCATGCTCTATAACAGCGGCACCCTGCCAATGCTGTTGTGTCGCATAGTGCCTTGCGAACATCAGGTATGATGGCACTACATGCACAAAAAACGTTTACACAAAACTAAGCTAACAAACTGCGCACGATACCCTCACTAAAGCCTGTTTTTCTGGTAAAAAATCTGAGACTTGAAGCATGGGAAAAATGACTGCACGATCAACCTGACAGAGTTCAACTTAAGGCACTCCGTTACAGCTAAGCTTAAGCAGGAAGTGGGAAGCGCATGGGATTTCTAGTGCGGTGGGCGGCGGCTTTCATTTTGGCTGAGCAACCTTCAATCCGACTGAGTACAACTATCAGCCTGGGTACGCACCCACGGCAACACAAACCTATCGCTGGCAGTGCTAGTGACTCTGATGCTGGCGATTGCCTACATTATTTTCTTGCGGGCAACGCTACGCTCAATCGGTCTTTTCGAATGGTGCTGGTGCTGGCGCTGGTCGGGGCACTGGTCTGGGTACTCTATGATTTTGGGGTTGTAACACTCGATAACCCCAATGTGAGTCTTGGCTCGCTCTTGTGGTGTTGTCGCTAATGCTTGGGATTGGCCTCGGCTGGAGCCATGTTCGCCGCGCGCTTACGGGCCAGACGGATGTAGATGACATCGACGAGTAGAAACCTTTTTGCGCCACAAATGACAGGTGTGAACGGCGTTTAACCCAATGCAAACAGCGGTACTGTCAGAGCAAAATCACTTGAGGCGGGCAGGGCGGTTTCGTAGCCTCATCGGATGACCAAACCTGATCCATTTCGCTATTTCAAAACGAGCCGAGAGATAATCCGCCTGGCGGTAATGCTGTATGTCCGGTTTCCCGCTGTCGCTTCGCAATGTCGAAGATTTGCTGCACGAACGCGGCATCGATGTCAGCCATGAAGCGGTGAGATACTGGTGGCATCGGTTCGGCCCGATGTTCGCTTCCGAGATCCGAAAGCGACGGATTGAGGGCATGAAATCCAGCCGGTGGCGGTGGCATCTGGACGAGATGTTCGTGAAGATCAACGGTGAGCAGGCACTATCTCTGGCGGGCGGTCGATCATGAGGGCGAGGTGCTGGAAAGCTTTGTCACGAAGACACGCGATAAGAAGGCTGCGTTGAAATTCTTAAAGAAAGCAATGCGTAAGCACGGTCGTCCGGAAGTGATCGTCACGGACTTGCTGCGCTCATATGGCGCCGCGCTGAAAGAGATCGGCGCCGCAGACAGGCAGGAAACGGGCCGGTGGATGAACAACCGAGCGGAGAATTCGCACCTGCCGTTTCGACGACGAGAACGGGCCATGCTTCGCTTCCGGCGCATGCGAAGTTTGCAGAAATTCGCCTCCGTTCACGCTTCAGTCTACAATCACTTTAATCAGGAACGCAGCCTCTCAACTCGAACGAATTTCAAACTCAACCGCGCCGCCGCTCTTGCCGAGTGGCGCGGTCTCTGCGCGGCATAAGGGACAGCCTCACTGTCCTTGCAGAGACGGGTTCGAATTGGTCTGACAGCACCCTCTGCAATGCAACCAAAGCCGTGATCCGGCAATTCGATGGGATCGAAATTTGCGGAGCCTCATCCGACTACTCGCAGCGTCTTATTCAAAACAAAGAGATGCAGCCGGCGCTTCAGTTCATTTGGTGAAAGCACACCGGCAAAAACCTAACCCCGTGTCATAAGCGATGGTAAGAAAGTTGCAATTTGGGGAAACAGGATCAAAAGCAGCGTTGCCAGCACAAGCACCAGAAAGAACGGGAAGGCCATTTTTGCCACGGTCAGAAGATCGTGCCGGGTCATGGATTGAAGGATGAATAGGTTGATCCCCACCGGCGGCGTAATCTGCGACATCTCGATTACGATAACAAGGTAGATTCCGAACCAGATCAGATCGATGCCCGCCGCCTGTACCATCGGCATGATGACCGATGCCGTCAGAACCACGATGGAGATACCATCGAGGAAACATCCCAAGATGACAAACAGAAGTGTCAGCGCTAGCAGAAGCTGGAACTGGCTGAGTTCGAGAGATCCGACCCACGTGGCGAGGGTTCGCGGGATGCCTGTAAAACCCATCGAGACAGACAGGAAGGCCGCGCCAGCCAGGATCAGTGTAATCATGCAGGTGGTACGGGTTGCCCCTGCGACGCTCGCGACAAAAGACGCGCGGTTAAGCGTGCCCGAAAACGCGGACAGTACCAATGCGCCCAGAACGCCGACGGCTGCTGCTTCGGTCGGGGTGGCGAAGCCGCCGTAGATTGAACCGATCACGGCCACTATCAATGCCACCATCGGAAACAGGCCTGCCGTTGCCTTGATCCGTTGAAGAAACGGCATGGACGGTTCGGGAGGTGGTGTGCGGTTGGGGTTTAACAGCGACCAGATTGCAATGTACCCCATGAACAAAAGCATCAACCCCAGCCCCGGCAGGATCCCTGCGATGAACAACCGGCTGATGGACACCTCGGCGGCGACACCATAGACGATCAGAATGATCGAGGGCGGGATCAGAAAGCCCAGCGTTGCTGACCCTGCGAGGCTACCAACGATCATCTTCTGGTCGTAGTCGCGCTTCTCAAGTTCAGGAATTGTGATCCGCCCAATGGTGGCGGTCGTGGCCGCCGACGAGCCTGACACAGCGGCAAACAGGCCGCAGCTTACAACATTTAGGTGCAAGAGGCGGCCGGGCAGGGCGCTCATCCACGGTGCAAGTCCGCGGAACATGTTGGCTGCAAGACTGGTGCGATAGAGGATTTCACCCATCCAGATAAAGAGCGGAAGCGCCGTCAATGCCCATGAATAGGACTGCCCCCAGATTGTTGTCGCCATGATCCCTCCGGCAGGTGCACCGGAAAACAAGGCGATGCCCAAAAAGCCGACGATCATAAGCGTCAACGCCACCCAGATGCCCATAGCGAGCATCACAAGCATCGCGCCGATCAGAAAAAACGATATCAGGTTTGGATCCATGGACTGCGCATCTCCGGCTGGGGGGTCATAAGGGCCGCTCGGGCGCGCCACTGTCTTTTGCCCGGGCCTCGCTTTCACGTTCGGCCTGGTTGAATATCGGGTCGCGACCCGTCAATGCCCGTGCGAGGTCTTCCAGAAGAGCGAGAGAAAACAGTGTGATCCCCACAGCCATGCCGGTTTGTGGTATCCAAACTGCAATCGGGACAAGCCCCGATGTCACCTCTCCGCGTGAGAAATTCTGGATGACCATCGCCAGGGTATGCCAGGTAAGCAGCAGGACCATCGCGGTGGCTACTGCGAGTGCCAGAACCAGAAAAGCGCGGCCCCAGAGACCCTGCAGACCGCGCAAGAACAGTGTCACTCGGATATGGCTTCCGTGGCGGAAGCTATATGCGAGGCCCAGAAACGAAGTCGAGGCAAGGCAGAAGCCCGCAATCTCGTCAGCGGAAGGTATGATGGTACCCATCTGTCTTGCAACGATCTGTGCCGTGACGAGCACACAGATGGCCACAAGGAATATGCCTGCCAGGGCACCGGCGAAGTCGTACAGCCTTTGAAGGGAGCGTGTCAGCATAGCGATCCGTCTTTGCGGGTACTACATCAGATGCGCGTACCGTTAATAGTTGAGCGAGTGGGCCCCCGGATCCGGGAGCCCGAGACCGGATCAGTTCAGCGCATCAAGGATCATCTGGCCCTCTTCGCCCACGCTTTCGGCCCATTCGGCAGCCATCGCCGCTCCGACGCTCGCCAAATCGGCACGCAATGCGTCACTGGCTGTGCGCACATCCATGTTTGCATTCAGCTCGCCGACTGACTCAGTGGCGACGGTTTCGCTCATGCTCCAGCCGCGCACCTCTGCCGCCGCTGCCGCATCAAGGATCGCCTGCTGCTGATCTGCGGGCAACGCAGAAAAAGCCGCTTCATTCACAATGATCATATTCTTCGGCAGCCAGGCTTGAAGATCGTAGAAGTTTGCAGTGAAGTCCCACGCCTTGGTGCGCACACCCGTAGCGCCTGAGGTGACCATTGCATCGACAATCCCGGTTGAGAATGCCTGCGGAATTTCCACGGCCTCAATTGTGGTGGGGGCTGCGCCCAAAAGCTCGGCCATGCGTGCCGTTGTTGCATTATAAGTCCGGAAACGCAGATTTTCGAGATCACTGCCTGCCGTCAGGTCCTTGTTTGTGTAAAAGCCCTGACCGGGCCATGGTACCGCATAGAGGAGGCGGATACCATCTTCGGCCAGTTTTGCCTCTACCAGCGGACGCTGCGCGTCCCACAGTGTCTTGGCATCATCATAGGTGGTGGCGATGAAAGGGATGTTGTCCGCGCCAAAGATCGGATCCTCATTGAAGAGGTTCGCCATCAGCACCTCGCCAATGGGGACGAACTGGTTTTGCACCGCGCGTTTAATTTCAGGGTGCTTGAAGAGAGATGCGCCGGAATGCACTGTGATATCGATCGCGCCGGAGGTCGCGACAGAAATATCTTCGGCGAATTGCGCGATGTTACGGGTGTGGAACTCCGCATCAGGATATGGTGTGGCCATATCCCAAGATGTCTGTGCTGCGACCGACCCAGCCTGACCGAGTGTGACCACCACGGTTGAGGCCGCAGCAAATGCCTTGAGCTTTGAGAATGTCATCGTCATTTTTGTTTTCTCCCTGTTTCGTCTGATCCGGGTTGCGAAACGCTGTTCCACCCTGAAAATGTTATCAGATCGGCACCTGTAGAAACTGCTGCGTCTGTTGCGGCCTGCAGTGCAGTCAGGCAGATCGCCCGTCGCTGCGCACGTCAAATCGAAACTGAAACACGAATCCCACAAGGCCCCCATCTTACACGAGTGATACCTGACTTCTGCATACATTCCAAGAAAGTTTTCGCTGGCGTACCTGCCAGTCAACTTATCTAATTGTAGCTGTCATGAGCCATCTGTTATCTAGAAGCAAATGATTTATAATGGCTAATTTGGTTTCTCGGTGCTGGCGGTTTACCAATAAATACCTTTGACCCATGTTTCATTTTCGCATACAAAAAGGGTGGCAACGCGCTCAACGCTGTGTGTGCAAGATCAGCTACCAAGGGGAGGCTCTCATCCATGCAGTCAACTCGGCCCTCAAAGATGAACGCCACCGAACAGGCGTACCACATGATCCGGACAAACATCATTTCCGGCAAGCTTGAAGAGGGCGAGCGCCTGACGGAAACGCGGCTGTCCCAAGATCTTGGCCTGTCCCGCACGCCCATCCGTGAAGCGATTGGGCGGCTGACGATCGAAGGGTTTATCGAACGCCAAAGTGGATACACCACCCGCGTCGCCCATTTTCCCAAAGATGAAGCCGAGCAGATTTATGAAATCCGGCGCCTGGTCGAGTGCTACTCGGTGGAGCGCGCGGCTCAACTGGCGACTGAAGAGGATATTGCCGAACTGCGCCGGATTTATACCCAGATGCGGCGCGACACCCCACCTGTGGATGAAGCCGCGTCTCAACGCCTGACCGAGGCCAACGAGGCGTTTCACCGTACCATTGTGACTGCTGCACGTTCGCCACGGCTGACGGCGCTGATGGCAACGGTGCTAGATGTAAGCATGGTCGCGCGGACCTATTCCATGTTTTCCGAAAGGGACCTGATGCGCAGCCTTCATCACCACGAAGAGCTGATACAGGCAATCGAAGCAAGGGCGCCGAAATGGGCCTCAAGCGTTATGTCGGCACATCTTCTGGCGGGTGCGGCGCGGGTGTCGGAGCAGATTGACAGAAACAACGCATCACAGGAGTAAACATGTCAATTGTTCTACGCTCGCTACTGTTCACACCTGCGAATAGGCCTGCCGCCTTTGAAAAGGCGTTGGGCGTGGGGGCGGATTGCGTGTGCCTGGACCTTGAAGATGCTGTTCCGCCCGATGGAAAGGCTGCTGCGCGACCAGACGCTTTGGCATTTCTCGACGCGGCAAAACAACAGAACGCTGGTGCGCTGCGCGCTATCAGGATCAATGCGCTCTCTAGCCTGGCCGGTCTGCAGGATCTTGCGATTCTGGCCGAGGCCGCACCACGCGCCGGGCTGATCATGTTGCCCAAGGTTGCCAACGCGCAAGAAGTGCAGCTCGCCGCGTCCATTCTTGATGAAGCAGGCAGCGGAGCTGAGCTTCTTGCGTTGGTTGAGACAGCCCGCGGCCTATGCTGTGTTGAACAGATCGCCCTTGCGACACCACGTTTGATAGCGTTGGTATTTGGCGGCGTCGACCTGTCCGCTGAGCTTGGCGCGGCGAGTGGATCGGACACGATGCGCATCGCGCGCGCGCGGATCGTGCAGGCGGCGCGGGCTGCCGAATTGGACGTACTCGATGTGCCTGAACTTGATTTCCGCAATCCTAAGGTCGTCGCGACAGCGTCCGCGAATGCAGCGCAGAATGGCTTTACCGGCAAAGCGGCTATTCACCCGTCAAATATCGCAACTATCAACGCAGCCTTTACACCCGACCCCGACGAGATTGCCAAAGCCCAGGAGGTGATTGCAGCCTTCGAAGCTGCGCCGAACGGCCTTGTCGTCATTGACGGGAAGTTGATCGAAGCGCCAGTCATCAAGGGAATGCGGCGCCGCCTTGCCATTGCCAAAGCCGCAGGCCAACTTTGAACACGACATTCAACCGTATATCCACGCTCAACGACAAACTACATTTCTGTGAAGATTTTGGATCCTCCGGGCCTGTGGACAGGGCGCAGGACACAAACAGCGGGGTGTTGGCCGGACAAGTCGTTGGCGTAAAGTCCAATATCCGTGTCGCCCGACAGGCCTGGACCGCCGGGATTGGGGCGCGTGCAGGGCATCGCGCGGCACAGGATGCGCCCGTTGTCGCGCTGTGTCGTGCAGCGGGTGCTACTATTCTCAGCCGCCTTTCGATGGATGAAGGCGCGTTGGGTGCCGCAACTGACAATCCGCATTTTGGACGCTGCGAAAACCCAACGCGACCGGGCTATTCCGCCGGTGGCTCTTCCGGTGGGTCGGCAGCAGCCGTAGCAGCGGGTGCGGTGGATGCTGCACTTGGCACCGACACGCTGGGCTCTGTGCGCATTCCGGCCGCTTATTGTGGCGTCTACGGATTGAAGCTCGGCCCCGATGTGGTCAGCATGGACGGGGTCGTGCCGCTGGCACCAAGCCTTGATGCGTTGGGGATCATTGCCGCGACGCCCAAACGGATCGCCGATCTGCTTAATGTACTCATACCCGACAGCAAAGCGTCTGTTCTGACAGGCTGGGCCGTCCTGCCCGACACTTGCCTGCCAGAGTGCACGCCCGACATCCTCTCCGACTACAGGCAAGCGTCTGATCGCATGCAGTCACTGTTTGGGCCGCCCCATGTGCTTGACGATCTCAATCTTGCTGGGCTGTCAAAAGACGCCTTCGTGCTGACCGAACATGAGGCCGTATCAAGTCTGGGCGATCAGAAGGGGCTTAGCCGCGGGCTCTCCAAGCTCATTGATTATGGGCGTTCCCTGACGCCAGAGAAACTGGCGCCACGCCGCGCAAGACTTGCCGCCGCAAGGTCCGGTGTGTGTCAGGCATTGGCCCACTCACGCGTGCTGTTGATGCCAACGGTTGCCGAACCGGCCTTTATCCATGGCGCGCAGCCTCCTGTCGGGCAGGCGGATTTTACGGCCCTTGCCAATATTGCGGGACTACCGGCCCTTGCGATCCCTACACCACGGACGCCTGCGCCCGGCTCAATCCAGCTTGTTGGTCCGTCCGGGGCCGAAATGTCGCTCGTGGAACTGGCGACAAGGCTCTAGCCGGATCAGGTCTTTATGCAGGGTTATTGGACTTTCATTGTCCGAAAGAGATCGGCGTTTTGGGTGCGAAGGATATTTTTCTGCACTTTGCTCATCGTGTTGCGCGGCAGGGCGTCCATGATAATATATTCCTTGGGTCGCTTGAAGTTAGCCAACTTCCCCGCCACCCCAGCCGCGATTGCGTCAAGGTTGGGCGGACTGTCTCCCTGTGGCACCAGAACCGCCACAACGGCTTCGCCGAAATCCGCATGCGGCACGCCGATCACCGCGCTCTCCTGAATGCCGGGCTGGTCATCAAGCACCTGTTCGATCTCTTTGGGATAGACGTTGTAGCCGCCCGAGATGATCAGGTCTTTCTCGCGCCCGACGATCGTTACATAGCCATCCGCATCGATGTACCCCAGATCCCCTGTGATAAAGAAGCCATCCTTGCGCAACTCTTCAGCGGTCTTTTCGGGCATCTGCCAATACCCCTTGAAAACATTGGCGCCGCGCACTTCGATCATGCCGGTTTCACCCGCAGGCATGTTCTGGCCATTCTCACTGACAATGCGCACTTCGGTGCCGGTCAGCGGAAAGCCAACCGTGCCGCCGCGACGCTCGCCATCATAGGGGTTTGACGTGTTCATTCCGGTTTCGAGTCATCCCGTACCGCTCAAGTATCGCAAGGCCGGTGCGGTCGCGAAAGGTGGCATGTGTTTCGGCCAGAAGCGGTGCACTGCCCGACGTAAACAGCCGCATGTGACCCGCGCTGTCGCGGTTAAACGCGGGGCTTGCCAGAAGCCGGGTATAGAAAGTCGGCACACCCATCATTGTCGTGGCGTGGGGCAGAGCTTTCAGCACAGGCTCGACCGCAAAACCGGGCAGCCAGATCATTGACCCACCCGCATTCATCAGAACGTTGCAAGCGACAAACAGACCATGCGCGTGGAAGATTGGCAACGCATGCAGCAAGACGTCATCATTGGTAAAACGCCATGTTTCCGTCAGCACCTGCGCGTTCGACAAAAGATTGCCCTGTGTCAGCATCGCACCTTTTGATCGCCCCGTGGTGCCTGATGTATAGAGAAAGCAGGCAAGATCATCAGCGCTGCATTCCGCCACATCTGTCACCGGCGCTGCTGCGGCCACTGCCCGGGCAAAACTACCGTCTTCTGCGACGTCGAGCGTCAGCAAGACAGCACCGGCTTGTTGTGCAACAGGTGTCAGCGCATCTGCGGCGCTGGGATCCGTGACGACGATCTTCGGGGTTGCATCGCCCAGAAAATAGGCGATCTCGTCTGGCGTATACGCTGTATTCAGCGGCAGGAAAATCACACCTGCCTGCAGACACGCCAGATAGAGCGCAAGCGCTTGAGGTGATTTGGGGCATTGCATCGCGAGACGGTCGCCCTTGGTCACACCGTGGCTGCGCAAAACCCCTGCGATCCGGTCGGCCCGCCTTGCCATTTGCGCATAAGTGACGGTCGTGCCATCAGGCAGGTGCAGAAGTATGGCGTCGCTTTCGCGGTGCTTCCCGATCAAGGTATCATACAGTAGATTGGTCATGGGGTTCTCCTGAAAAATCATCCACGGCGTGCAGCGTCACGGTCATCGCCGTGTTACCATCGGGTGTTCGGGCCCAAAGTGTTGCGCCTGTGTCGGTCAATCGCCCGGCGATCGTGAAAGAGGTCGGGCCAAAAAGCGGCTGCATGGCCCGAATATCCATGCTGCGGATGGTGCGACCACCCAAATGTTGCCGCCCCAAATCAATCAGCAGGGTTGCGGTCAGCGGCCCATGGACAACGAGCCCCGGATACCCTTCGACAGCACGGGTATAGTCGGCGTCGTAATGGATACGGTGCCCATAGAAAATAAGCGCCGAATAGCGGAACAGCAGCACCGGGTCAGGATGTATTTCGCGCGAAAAATCCGCGTTATCTGGCGCGGGCGTTCCGGCTGGCGGTGCAGCGCCCGGGGCTGGCTGTTCACGGTAAACGATATTCTGGGTCTCGCGCAGCCGATGTGCGCCTGCGACGCTGAAATCATGATCGACCGTCACAAAACAAAGCCGTCCCGACCGGCCGCTCTTTTCCGTGACGGACCGGATGGTTGACACCTTTTCGACCGTTTCACCAAGGCGCAAGGGCGCGTCGACGGATACTGAACCGCCCGCCCACATGCGCCGTGGCAGTCCGAAATCAGGAATGAAGCGGCCCAACTGTTCATGCCCGTCAGCACCCACATCAGACGCCTGTATCTGGGGGTTAAAATACAGGTAGTGCCAAAAAAGTGGCAGAGGATCACCAATTTCGAAGGTCGCTGGTTGGTCGAGGGTCAACTGCATCAGGCGGGCTTGCCGCAGGTCGATCGTGTCGGTTGCGCGTTCGCTTCGGCCAATCGCGTTCTCGAAATCAGGCGTGGTGGTCGGGGGGGTGTCAGGGGTTGGCGAATTCATTGTTCAAAGTCCCTTGAAACGTGGCGCGCGCTTTTCTGCAAAAGCAGCCTGACCTTCGCGGTAGTCGGCGCTGTCAAAGCACGCCCGGCTCATTGCGCTGGCGCGCGCTGGATTGCGTTCCGCGTCTGGTTTGGCAAGATCAAGAAGCGTCGCCTTTATCGCACGGATCGTAAGCGGGGCATTTGTGGCCAAAGTAGTCACATAGTCCTGCGTTGCTTCATCAAAGCGGTCTGCGGTGTGTATCTGATCGCACAGGCCTTTCTCCAGCGCCTCTTGTGCGGACATCTTGCGGCCTGAAAACAATAGATCAGCTGCGGTCGCGTGCCCCACGCGGCGTTCCAAAAGCCTGATCCCATCATAGCCATACCCAAGCCCCAGTTTTGCAGGCGTAATGGCAAACTTCGCATCGTTCCGCGCCAGACGCAGGTCGCATCGCATGGCGATCTCAAGCCCGCCGCCGATACAATAGCCGCGCAATAGCGCGAGCGTCGGCACCGGAAGCACCCCGACGGCTTCCTCGGCCCGGCTCACCGCTGCATTGTAACGGTCGGCGGCCTCTACGCTGTTGCGTGTTTCGCCAAATTCCGAAATGTCGGCTCCGACGGCGAAGGCTCTATCCCCTGCACCTTCCAGTGTGACAACGCGCAGCGTGTCGTCATCAGCAATCCCAAGGCAGATATCACCAAGCGCCTGCCACATTGCAAAGCTCATCGCATTCAGCTTTTCAGGCGCGTTCAGTACGATCCGCGCGATTCCGTCTGCGAAGTCAAGACGCACCTTACCTTCTGCATAGTCTCGGGTCCCTGTCATGCTCCTGTCCATTGGCCGCCTCCGTCCATATCAACGACGGTGCCATTGAGGTAACCCGCCTGCGGCGACAACAGCATCGTTCCCAGTGACGCAACCTCTTCGGGTCGGGCCGGGCGTCCATAGGGGAAGCGATCAGGCTCGACCATCTCGTGCCAACGGCTTTCATCGCCGTATTCGGCCACGGCTTTGCGCTTCATAAAGTCGGTCATCCGGTCGGTCAGGGTGGGCGAAGGGTTGATGCCAAAGACCCGGAGACCTTGCCCTTGTGCCTCTGCCCCGAGCGCTTGGGTGAAGGCAATGAGCGCGGCATTTGCCGCGGAACCAGATATGTAGGCGGCGCGGTTCGCGCGCCCGGCCATGCCGATAATATTGAGGATGCTGCCCGAACCACGCTCGGACATCGCAGGTTGCACCAACTGGCAAAGATGGATGTATCCAAAGACTTTCAATTCCCAGTCATGTCGCCAGTCGGCGATGGTCAAATCGCCAAGCTTTCCTGCTCGTATCGCACCCGCGTTGTTGACCAGAATATCAGGCGTTCCCACCGCCGCGATCAAAGCTTCGCGTCCAGCATCTGTGCTCAGATCGGCCGTGACGGTCGCGATGCGTCCTCCGGCCTCCTTTGAAAGTGCGGTCTGCGCTGCCGCAAGCTGATCGGTGTCGCGCGCTGCGAGCGTGACCTGTGCGCCTTCAGCCAGAAGTGCTGCGGCGATCGCGCGGCCAATGCCCTTCGATCCGCCCGTCACCAGCGCGCTCTTGCCACCGAGACCCAGATCCATCAATTCGCTCCAACGTAGTATTGAATTTCAAAAAAGATACAGCCTTCTGCCGATGTAAAAGGTCCGTGTTCGGTCCCTGGCGGGCGGCAGGCATAGGCAGGAGCGGTGAACGGCTTGCCACCCTGACCAGTTGCGTCACAGCCGTTTACTAAGGTGCCTGATATCAAATAGACCTCTTCCCAATAATCGTGCACGAATACATGTGGCGCGACGGTGCCCGGCTGAAAGCGGATCAGCCGCGTGCGCACGCCCACTTTGGCCTCTTCATCAAGGGCACCGGACAGCATTTTCTGCTCGACCCCCTGCGCACCGCCTGGGACAGGTGTCCATCCGGTGTCATTGTCGATCTCATGGAAAGGGATAGGTGATTTCAGGGTCATCAGGGGGTCTCCGGTTCGGGGGTAACGGCGAGGGTGATCGCCTGCGTGAGATCGGTGAGATCAGCAGCGTCAGGCAGTGCCAGAACAGCACTTGCAAGCCGTTTGGAATGTGTGCAGGCCATCCCGCCATGCGTAGTGTTGCGGTGAAATTTTGCAAGCAGGTCGGCCTCTGTCATCGGGTTTTCCGGGTCACCCCAGGCCGCCGGGCAGTCGGCGGTCAGAAAGGTGCCCTGTGCGGTTTGTACCGTCACGCGCGCGCCATATTGAGCAGGGAATGCTGCATCAAACGCAGGGTCGCAGTGCAGTGCTACGCGCGTGCGCAAGCTGGCAAGCACAGGGGCGGTCAGGCACGCCGGATCGAAATCTGAGATATCAGGGGCACCGGAGTAAAGTGTTACCGCCACTGCATGTTGCAGGCTAAAGCGCGCAGCATCAGCGCTGTCAGGTTGAGCGTTGTCACAAAAATCAATGGCGGCGCCATAAGTATGGATATCCACCTTTTTGATCTGGCCATATGGAACCTTTGGTAGGTCAAGCGCAGCCGAGATGGCCGGATGGGTGTGCCGACAGGCCGGAAAAGGCTTGTAACTCATCTGTGTGACAGCCCAAGGGCCAGCATTGGTCATCGTGGCAACATCCGCGCCCGGATAATAGCTTGCGAAGAACCCCATTTCCCCTGTCAGAATTGCGCGTGCGCCCGGAAAACCGGCAGCGCCCAGTTCGGCTGACAGCACCCCTGCGCGGGCCGCATGAGCAGTCGCAAGCTGCTTGGAAAATGTGGGTTCCAACCTGCATTGCCAGATGCCTGCCGCCTGCATTCCGGCTTGCCCCAGCGCGTCCGCCAACAAATTATCCGGCAATTTGTGTAGTGTTGCAGCCGCCATGGCCGCTCCGAAAACGCCGCAGGTGCCTGAATTGTAGAACGGCGTGTACCCTCCCGCTGCAACCGCCGATCCGATCCGCGTTGCAATCTCGTACCCGCGAACAATCGCCGTGAGCAGCTCAGCCCCAGAGGTGGGTCGGCGCAGTGCAACAGCAAGCGCCGCCGCACAAATTGTATCACCGGGATGCAGAATCGAGGCGCGGTGCAGATCATCCATCTCAAGCACATTGCCCAACCCGCCGAGCACCAAAGCAGCCGTCTGCGTATTGCAACGACTTGGCAAAAGCACGTTTTGCATTAACTCATCGACAGGTACGTTAATTGAACGAGACCACGCGCCAGCGACGGGTGTGGATCGCGCAGCAAGGATGCAGCCAAGCCAGTCCAGCAGGCTCAGGCGCGCGGCAGACAGCTCATCTGCCGTTAGAATCCGACAACAGATGTCCCTCAAATTTGATTCGGCGATGGCTTTGTTTTTGCTCATTTCGTATACATAATTTTATCAATTAACCCTCAGAATGCCGAAAAAAGCATACAAATCAAGTTAATTAGCTGACCAAAGAATGTATTATTGCAGTTATTTAATTGATTTTATTGATAAAAAATGTTTAATAACAAATGTTTATAAGAATTTTATATTTGCATACAGAAAAATTTTGCTTTTTGAAGTTTTGTAGACATAATTAACAAACACATACTGAGCGCTTTTTACGCCGTCCGGTGGCGGTAGAAGCGCAGATCAGCTCACTTCTTCGTGGATCCTGGCGTAAAGACCGGGGGCACATCTTTCCGTTCCTCGGCCCGCGCGTAGGGCGCAACCAACAGGAGAAATACTAATGAACCAGATAGAGTTTAATCGTCGTCAGTTAATTGCCTTGCTTGGCGCAAGTGCAGCGGCTGCCGGCTTGCCAAATGCCGCCCTCGCACAGGACGCGCTGAAGCTTTGGGCGCCGGGTATCGCCAAAGTGGGCGCGCAGGACTGGACGGACATGGAGGCGCAGGCTGGCTTTGGGATCAACGCGATCGCCAAATCAGCCCGCGCGGACAAATCGATCCAGAAGATGGTCGTAGGTGACGGCAACGCGCTTTATGACGCAATGACCGACAATGGTGGCGGCATGGAAGATGCCCTGGCCTCGCAGAGGTGCGATTGTCGATCTGGATATCTCCAGAATTCCTAACTGGCAGAATATCCTGCCCAGCTACCGAGAAGGCGGGCTGTCGGCCGACACGATCCGTCACAATGGCAACGTGGTCGCTGTGCCTTACATCTCCAACGCTGATAGCCTGGCGTTCAACTACGGTGAAATCGGCGAAGAGCTGAGCAGTTGGGAGGCGCTTTTTGATAGCCAGTTCCGTGGTCGTGCGGCCATGCAGAACGATTTCGGTCCGACACTGACCAACACTGCGATCTACCTCAAGCAATCTGGCAAAGGCAGCATCGATAACCCCTCTGACATGACCGAGGACGAAGTGCGCCAGACCGCCGAATTCTTGATTGACCTAAAGAAGAAGGGCCATTTCCGCACTTTCTGGGACGGGGTGCAGAATGGCGCAGACCTGTTGTCATCGGAAGAAGTTCTCGGTGTCGTCATGCTGGGAAGTGATCCAGATTTTCGCAGCGCGCAAGAACGGTCAGGACATCCGTTACGGCACGATGAAGGAAGGCCACCAGAGTTGGAACAACGTCGTGATGCTGACACGTGGCGGCAAAGAGCGCGGAATGGAGGATGCATTCTATAGCCTCGCCAATGTGTATCTGTCGCCTTGGTTTGGTGCGCGCACGCTGGCGGGTCTGGGCTTTACGCCACAGATGGAGGGCGTGAGGAGTACGTTGACGCGAACCCAGATGATTTTGATGCCGATACAAAGGCAATCATGGCTGAACGTCTGGCGCGCAAGCAGGCCCGCCGCGAAGTTGCGGGCAATTCGTGGCAAAACGTCTTCCCGACCAACATCCGTGCGTATCAGGATTGGTGGGCCCGGGTTCAGGCGGCCTGATCGCTCGTGACTGTTCTGTCCAACGATAAGGCGGGTGGGGTGCGCCCCGCCGCTGCCGACAAGGCCCCATGGCGCGAAAGGCTTGCGCCATGGGCTTTCCGCGCGCCCCTGATCTTTATGGTCGCCTTTTTTGCAATTCCGATGGCCATGACGGTCGTATTCTCGGTTTTTGAACGGACCATGTTCTGGATGGAGCCGGGGTTTACATTTTTCGCGTATGAGAACTTCTTTTTCTCCGCGCGCCTGACCAATTTCCTGAATTCAATGAAGTATTCGCTGATCTCGGTCGCAATATGCTTTGTCTTCGGCTTTCCCATCGCCGTGTTCGTGCGCAAGTCTATCCCGCAAGTAGCGCAACACCGTGTCGTCTTGCTGTTTATACTGCCCTTCATGGTGTCCGAGATCATCCGCGTTTTTGCGCTGCGGCCCGTCTTGCAGCGCAATGGGCTAGTGAATACCACGCTGATGGAACTGGGTTTCATCGACGAACCGATCACAGCGCTGCTGTACACCCATACGGGCGTCGTGATTGGCGAGGTGCTGTCCTTTCTGCCGTTCATTGTGTTCTCGGGCTTTCTGGCAATGGAGGCGGTGCCGAAATACATTTTCGAAGTCTGTGACGATCTGGGCGTCGGTCCGTGGCGGCGGTTCGTCGATGTGATCCTGCCCCTGGCGGCCCCGGGAATTTTTGCAGGCTCTGTGTTTATCTTCGTCAACGGTTTGGGCGTGGCCCTTCTGCCAAATATTCTGGGCGGCGCAGGTGCCGTCAATGCAGGCCTGATTGCGACGCAGGCGATCACCGCGCTCGACTTTCCGCTCGCGATGGCGGTCAGCGCGATTATGATGGCCACGCTGATGACGCTTTTGTGGATCGGTCACAAGCTGTTCGATCTGACCAAAATCCTGACACCGCTTAGCTGAGGCCCGCCATGAACGATTATGACAATATCTGGCTGTATCGCCTGAAATGGGCATATCTGCTGATGATCGTGCTGACGCTGATGACGCCGGTCCTCTACGTGATGTATGTGTCATTCAACGCCAACGGATTTGGCGCTAATGAGTATGTCTTCACATGGGAGTGGTATGGGCTGATCTTCTCGGATGAGCTTCTGATCGGGGCCCTGCGATGGACACTGACTCTGGCTTTGGTCGTGACCGTGATAGCTGTGCCGATGGCGCTTTTGGCGGCGAAATACTACAAGTCCGCCAACAACAAACTGTTTCCTGTTTTTTTGCTTCTCGCGCCCCTGTTTGTGCCACCGGATATTCTGGGGTCGGCGCTGCTGGTGTTCTTCAAAAACCTCAACCTCGCTTTGGTCTGGCTGGGCGATCAGGTGGGCACCTCGATTTTTGATGGCTGGTTCCAGTTGTCCTTTCTGACCGCCGCAATAGGGCTGATAATCTACACGATCCCCTATAGCTTTGTGGTGATCCTGATCACAATGGGTCGTTACCGCAAGGAACAGACCGAGGCGGCGCGCGCCTGCGGGGCCAATGGCTGGCGCGCTTTTTGGGATATCGAGTTTCCGCAGATCCGCGCCGGGGTGTTTTCCGCCTGCGCCTTTACAGTGATCCTGGTGTTCAACGAATACACGCGTACCAGCTTGCTGAAGGGCGGGTTCGACACGTTCACCACCGTTTTGATCAGCCAGATGCTGAACACCGGCATGTCGCCGCAAAGCTATGCGATGTCTGCATTGGTCAGCTTTGTCGCGATCGCTGTAATCGGCTCCATCATTCTTTTCACCATGTTCCGGGCCGAAGCCTGTCGCGGATCGCCCGCGCCAAATCCGAGCCGGTGATGTCATGACCCAACGGAACACCCGCACATGACCGAACAGACTGCTCCAGCTGTCGAGGTACGCAACCTGGCCAAGCACTACGGCGCCTTCGTTGCATTGAAGAATGTGAATGTGACTATCGCAGCGGGGGAATATTTCGTCCTGCTTGGCCCTTCGGGTGGGGGCAAGACCACGCTTCTGCGCACCATCGGCGGCTTTCACAAGCCGACCCAGGGCGAAATTCTGCTGCATGGGCGCAGCGTGGGGCATCTGCCGCCCGATAAGCGCCCGACAACAATGGTGTTTCAGGCCTATGCCCTGTTTCCGCATATGACTGTGACACAGAATGTCGGCTATGGTCTGAAGGTTGCGGGAATGCCCAAGGCCCAGATCGCCGGAAAAGGTCGACTATGCACTGGAGCAGGTCGGACTGGCCAGTTTACCCACCGCAAGCCGCACGAGCTTTCGGGCGGCCAGCAGCAGCGGGTGCAACTGGCGCGCGCCATCGTGCTTGACCGCGACATTCTGCTGCTCGACGAGCCGCTTGCGGCGCTCGATGCGCAATTGCGCAAGGACATGTGCCTTGAGCTGAAGCATCTGCAGGAAAAGGTGGGCATCACCTTCATCCATGTAACCCACAATCAGGAAGAGGCGATGACTGTCGCCGACCGCATCGCACTGATCGCCAATGGCGATCTGGTGGAGTCTGGCAGGCGCGCGACATTTACCGTGCGCCAGAAAAGGCTTTACCGCCAGTTTTGTCGGCGAAAACAACATGTTCAAGGGCAGGTGATCAGAGGCGCGATGCGCGACAGTGTCACAGTCGATGTGGCGGGCGCCAAGGCTGAAGGTCGACAAGCGCGGCCTTGTCGTGGCGGCCGGGCAGAAGGTAAGCCTGTCGATCCGTTCGGAATGTGTTGCACTTGACCAGATCAACGACGCTGGCGCACCCGTCGATGGGCTGTCGATTGTCGGCACTTACGATGAAAGCGTTTATCTTGGCCTTACAACGTCGCATCTTGCGCGCTTGCCGGACGGCACCGAAATGGTCAGCCGCGTGATCGCCGGCAGCCGACGATACATTGCCCGCAGCTGGCGCGCCTGTGCGTCTGCACTGGAAAGCCTCAGATATCCGTCTGCACGTGGAGTAGACCCTATGCCGTCAAACCCGCGCATACCGTTCCAGCTTTCTTCTGACCGCGCGCCCCTGACCGGGCCGGAGGGCAAGCAGCTGATCGTTCATATCGTGATGAATATCGAATACTGGCCGATCGAGCGCGCCATGCCACGCGGGATCATCCCTGCACCCCACGGCGCGACGCCGGCACCGCCCGATGTGCCGAATTTCTCCTGGGTGGAATACGGAATGCGTTGCGGCATGCCCCGCATTCTGGACATGCTGGCGCGCGAAGGGATTGCCTTGCTCGGCTTTTCTGAACGCGCAGGTGGCGGATGTATACCCGGCACTCGATGGATGCGGTGCAGGAGGCAGAGTGGGAACTGGTCGGTCACGGCTGGTTCCAGCAATCGCTGAAGCAGGCCGATGACGAGGGCGATGTGATCCGCCGGTGCCTTGACCGGCTCGAACAGGCTGGGCGGGCGCGCCCGCGCGCTTGGCTGGGGCCCGGGGCTGGGAGAGACAGAGGACACGCCCGATATCCTGAAGGCCGAGGGCATCGAGTTCCTGCACGACTGGGCGCTTGACGATCTGCCCACATGGATGAAGACCAAACATGGGCCGCTGATGGCGCTGCCCTATACGTTCGAGTTGAACGACGTGCCGGTCTACGCGATCCAGAACGGGTCGACCGACGAATACCTCAAGCGCGGTCGAGGCCACGCTGGCGGTGTTTGAGCGGGAACTGAAGGCCCAGCCGCGCGTTATGACCCTCGGCGCTGCATCCGCATATCATCGGCGTGCCGCATATCGCGCATCATTTCGAAGCGGCGCTTGATCTGCTGGCGGCGCGTGACGACACCGATTTTCCTGACGTCCAGCGGCATTGGCGACTGGTTTGCCACAGCCGACCCGGCGGTGCGGCCCGCAGTCATGGAGCAGAGGCATGATGACCGAACGTTCCACGGCTCTGCGATCCCTGCAAGGTGCTTGATCTGACGCGCGTGCGTGCGGGGCCGACCTGTTGCCGCGTGCTTGGCCGATTTCGGCGCGGATGTGATCAAGATCGAGGCGCCGTCGGAGCGCGAGCCCACCGCCGGCGTGTATCAGGCGCGCGGCACGGCTATGACATGCTGAACCTGCACCGCAACAAGCGGGCGCTGACGCTGAACCTGAAGGCGCCGGAGAGGGCGCGCGCTGTTCCTGCGCATGGTCGAGAGCGCCGACGTGGTGGTCGAGAACTTCCGTCCCGACGTGAAGGACCGGCTGGGCATCGCCTATGAGGATCTGGCGGCGGTCAATCCAGCGGATCATCCTCGCATCGATCTCGGGCTTCGGGCAAGACGGGCCCCTACGCCAAGCGTGCGGGGTTCGACCAGATCGCCCAGGGCATGGGCGGGCTTGATGGGCGTGACCGGTAATCCCGCAGAAGGTGCCGATGCGCGCAGGGGCTGCGGTCGCTGACAGCTCCTCAGGGCTTTATGCTGCGATTGGCATTCTGGTGGCGCTGCAGGAGCGTGGCGGTCGGGCAAGGGCCAATGGGTACAGACCTCACTTCTGGAGGCGCAGATCGCGCATGATGGATTTTCAGGCGGCCCGATATCTGGTCGACGGGGAAGTGCCGCAGCAAGCACGGCAATGATCATCCCTACGTGACACCGATGGGCGTGGTCGCCACAAAAGACGGCCACATGAACCTGGGCGTCGGCAGCGACGCGCAGTTGCAGCGCTTTTGTCATCTGATCGACAGGCCGGATTGGGCGCTTGACGCAAAATACGCCACAATGCCGGCAACGTTTCGACACCGGCCACGAACTATGGGACCTGCTGAGACCCATCTTTGCCGAGCGCACGACGGACGCGTGGGTGTGCGCGCTCGAGGAGGTGGGGGTGCCCGCTGGTCCGATCTACGCGATGGACGAAGTCTTTGCCGACCCGCAGGTGCAGCATCTTGGCATGGCCGCGCCCATACATCACCCCGTGCGCGGCGAGACCCGCCTCGTCGCGCAACCTGTCACGCTTTCGCGGACGCCGGCGTCTGTCTATGTTTCGGCTCCCGATGCGGGCGAGCATACCGACGCGATCCTTTGCGAGGTCGGCCTGTCAGCCGGCGAGATCGCCGCACTGCGAGAGAAAAGCGTTATCTGAAGGATGAATCGAAATGACCGAATACGACCCCGACATGATCTCGATGCCCGTGGACCCGCCTGGCAGGATATCCGCGACGCTGTGGGTCGGCTCTGCGAAGATTTCCCGAATGAGTATTGGCTGAAGCTCGACAAGGAAGACGCCTATCCGACATGATTTCGTCAATGCGCTGACGGAATCGGGCTTTCTGGGCGCCCTGATCCCCGAGGAATATGGCGGCTCGGGCCTGCCACTCGTCGGCAGCGGGCGCGGTGCTGGAGACGATCCATGCCAACAGGCGCCAATGCGGCGGCGTGTCATGCGCAGATGTACACGATGGGCACGGTGCTGAAGCACGGATCGCACGAGCAGAAGACGAAATACCTGCCCGAAGATCGCGTCGGGCGAATTGCGACTGCAGGCCTTCGGCGTGACCGAACCGACCACGGGCAGCGATACGACGCAGCTCAAGACCAAGGCCGAAAAGACGGCAAGGGCAGCTATATAGTCAACGGCCAGAAGGTCTGGACGCAGCCGCGCCCTCGAGTCGGACCTGATGCTGCTTCTTGCGCGAACCACGCCAGCGGCCGAGTGCAAGAAGCGCTCGGACGGGATGTCTGTCTTTCTGATCGACATGAACGAGGCCAAGAAAAACGGGCTTGTCGCTGTCAAAGATCGACGCGATGATCAACCACAACACCTGCGAGGTGTTTTTCGACAATGTCGAGATTCCCGCTGACACACTGGTCGGGCGAAGAAGGCAAAGGCTTCAAATACATCGTCGACAGCATGAACGCCGAGCGTATTCTGATCGCCTACGAGTGTATCGGCGATGCCAAGTACTTCGTCGAAAAGGCCACCGAATACGCCAACGACCGCGTCAGTGTTTGGCAAGCCGATCGGCGCCAATCAGGGCATCCAGTTCCCCATCGCCGATGCCTATGCAAAGGCGCAGGCCGCAGAGTTGATGGTCAACAAGGCCGCCGCGATGTTCGATGCCGGCGACAAGGCCGGGGCCGAGGCGAATATGGCCAAGCTGCTGGCCGCCGATGCCTCTTGGGCATGCGCGGAGGTCTGCATGCAGACCTATGGCGGCTTCGCTTTCGCCCGCGAGTACGGCATCGAGCGGAAATGGCGCGAGGCGCGTCTGTACCAGACGGCGCCGATCTCCAAGAACATGATCTTTGGATATCTCGCCCAGCACGTGCTTGGATTACCGCGCAGCTACTGAGGTCTGGGCCGTGCGCAACAGGGTGCAAATGTCTTTGCGTGCGGTCATACCGCACGCATCTTGCAGCGCGATGTGTCTGTAGCAGACAGCGCTGACGACCGTTGTAAAATCAGGTGGAAGTAGGACGGCGTGCGGGTTGCCCGCCTTGCGACAGAATTTGCTGCTTTTGTCCGGTGGAGTGCGTGGGTGGCATAATTGTTCGACTACTATAACATCGCAGGCACCCATCATGGATAAGTCGACCTTACTGGACGCATGGAGGCATGAGGATCATTTTGGGTAATATCAACCGCTCAATGATGGGGCCTGGTTTGGTGCCTCTGCAAGCTCACCGGTTAATCTAGTAACCATTGCACTTCACAATCAGCCGCCAAAGGTTGGAAATTAAACCGACAGGGGTGACGAATGTCCCCCGCTCGTATATCCGCAAAGACAGATGTTCATCAGGGAGATTTAGGCATGGCTATTACGCTACAGGTCAATGGCAAGACACAGGAAGTGGACGCAGAGCTCAGGAACACCACTCCTCTGGGTCATCCGTGATGATTTGAAAATGACAGGTACAAAGTTTGGCTGCGGTGTCGCGTCATGCGGGGCATGCACGGTGCATCTGAACGGCACGCCTGTGCGCTCCTGCCAAACATTTATTGGCGACCTTGAAGGTGCTGAAATCACCACCATAGAAGCCATGAGTGACGACAAGATCGGTGCGGCTCTGCAGCAAGCCTGGGTCGAGCTGGACGTAGCCCAATGTGGCTACTGCCAATCTGGTCAGATCATGTCGGCAGTGGGGCTCTTGCGCGAAAATCCAGCACCATCATCTGCTGAGATTGACGATTATATGTGGGGCAACGCATGCCGGTGCGCAACATATCAACGTATCCGTGCTGGTATCCAGCGCGCCGCAGAAATTCTGGAGGCTTGACCATGACATTGAACACATCCCGCCGCGGGTTCCTTCGGGGTGCCGCCGCCGCCAGTGCCGTACTTGTCGTGGGCATTCGGCCTGACGGTGCACTTGCCGCAGCTGGTAACCCGTCCATGTTGACCCCGTTTGTACAGGTCGGCACCGATGGGGCGGTAACCGTCATCATTAAGCATATTCGAAATGGGGCAGGGGACAGTCACAGGCCTGTCGACCCTCATTGCCGAGGAAATGGGCCTGTCCATGGATCAGATTGGCTATGATTTTGCGCCGTCGAACCCGCAGGTCTATAACAACACGCTCTTTGGCCCGATGCAGGGCACGGGCGGGTCTACAGCCATGGCCAACTCGTATCTTGCAATACCGTCAGGCCGGGGCCGCTGCTCGCGATATGCTGCTGCGCGCCGCAGCTCAGGCATGGGGCGTCGAAGCCAGCACCCTGGCGCTTCAGGACGGCATGATTTCCGGTGCGGGCAAGTCGCGCCGATGCTCGGCGAGTTCGTTGAAGCCGCAGCCGTTCTTGACGCGCCAACCGAGCCCCGGCTCAAGGACCCGTCCGAGTTCCGCTTGATCGGCAATCCGGATGTGCGCCGCCTTGACAGCGCGGCCAAGGGAAACGGCACCGCGATGTTCGCGATGGACATCCAACGCCCCAACCAGATGATTGCGATGATCGCGCGGCCCGAACAGCAGCGCGCCACCGCCGTCAGCGTAGATGCCAGCGGGGCCGAGGCGATCAAGGGTTTCATCAGCGCCGATATCCTGCCCAACAAGGCTGGCGTTGCGGTCTTTGCCGAAAACACATGGGCCGCGATGCAGGCGCGCGACGCGATTTCGGTCGAGTGGGATACACGCAACGCAGAGACCCGCAGTTCCGATCAGATCGAAGCAGAAATCCGCGCCGCACTTGAGGCCGAGCCGACTTATAACGTCAACGAGGCCGACGCGGCAGCCGTCCGGGCTGCGCATTGATGGGGCCGAAACGGTGGTAGAGGAAACGTTCTACTTTCCGCTCCTTGCCCATGCCCCGATGGAGCCGCTGAACTGCACCATCGAAGCAGACCGAGGACGGCGGCATCCTGATGCATGACGGTTGCCAGATCCCGACTTTGCCGCATGGCGCCATGGCCGAGATTTTCGGCGCTCCCCTTCGACAAGGTACAGATCAAGACGGTGCTCGCCGGTGGATCCTTCGGCCGTCGCGCCACGCCTCAGGCGGACTATCAGGTAGAAGCCGCTCTGGCCTTTTCACTCACCGACCGCGCGCGCCCCGTGCACCTTGTCTGGTCACGAGAAGACGACTTGCGTTCGGGATATTATCGCCCGGCCTTCGGGCACAAGGTGCGCGTCGGTCTGGACGGTTCCGGCAATATCGTCGGCTGGGAACACCGCATTGCGGGCCAGTCCATCATGAAGGGCACCCCGTTCGAGGCCTTCGCGGTGAAAAACGGCATCGACCATTCCTCGGTTGAGGGCACGGTGGATAGTCCTTACCAGATCCCGATGGCGGCCTTTGGGCTCACCGATACCGAAAAAGCGACCAGCACGCTTTGGTGGCGCGCGGTGGGACACACCCATACCGCCTACGTCATGGAAGTCATGATGGACATGGCTGCAAAGGCTGCCGGTATCGACCCGGTCGATTTCCGCCTGTCTTACCTGAGGGGCGACGGCATCGACCAGAAGCGCAAAGCGGGCGTGCTGAAACTGGCCGCGGAAAGGGCAGGCTGGGGCAACGCCCCTGCGGGCCGGACCCAAGGCATCGCGGTGCACAAGTCCTTCAACTCTTACGTGGCCGAAGTCGTCGAAATCTCTGGCACCGCTGAGGATAGCGTCAAGATCGAAAAGGTTACGTGCGTCGTTGATTGCGGTGTTGCGGTCAATCCTGATGTGATCAAAGCACAGATGGAGGGTGCTATCGGCTATGGAATTGGCCACACCATGCGCGACAAAATCACGCTCACAGACGGCGTCGTTGACCAGTTCAACTTCCCCGATTACGAGCCGCTGCGGATCACCGATATCGGCGAGATCGAAGTGCACATCGTCCCGTCTGCAGAGCCGCCAACCGGTGTGGGAGAACCCGGTACCCCACCGGCCGCCCCAGCTTTGGCGAATGCGATTGCCGCCGCCAGTAACCTGCGCGTTACAGCATTGCCCATGGATGATAACGGCGTATCATTCATTTAAGCCTCAAACCCCCGACGATTAGTCGGGGGGAAATTGGCGGAATACATTTGGTCCGATGTTCGTCGCGGAGATCCGCAGAAAGCGGGTTAGTTGAATGAATGCGTACTGGGATTAGCAATGGCATTTGGACGAGGCGTTCGTAAAGATTAGTGGCGAAACGCGCAATATTTGGCGGGCTGTTGACCACGAAGGCGAAGTCCTAAAAAGCTTCGTCACGAAGAACCGTGATAAGAAGGCCGCATTGAAATTCTTTAAGAAGGCAATGCGCAAGCATGGTTGCCCGGAGGTGATCGTCACGGACCTGCTTCGCTTATTTGGTGCTGTGCTGAAAGAGATCGGCGCCGCAGACAGGCAGGAAATGGGCCGCTGGATGAACAACCGAGCGGAGAATTCACATCTGCCGTTTCGACGACGATAACGGGCCATGCTCAGGTTTCGGCATATGCGATGTCTACAGAAACTCGCTGCCGTCCACTCTTACGTCCACAACCACCAAAACTTCTATTCTCGTGACAATCTCAAGCTCAAACGAAGCGCCGCTCTTGCCGAGTTGCGTCAACACTATGCCGGATAGATTCACGCACTCTGCTGTAAACTGAGACTGGTTCGAATTGGTCTGACACAACCCGTTCAAAGCTTTAGCCGTCATCCTCTCAACGCTCTTAACATGGCCACGGCCTGTTCCTGACCGCTGTAGTAGGCACCGCTGCACAACGCCGCAAAGGGTTGGGCCACCGCTTCGCCTGCAAAAAATAGCTTTTCATCAATGGGCTCCGCCAAAAGTGCGCGGGCCTCAAACCTGCCCGGTCGGGCAGAGGCATAGGCACCCAGCGTGTGGGGATCGTCCGCCCAGCCAGACACCGTTGCCCCGACAAAATGCTTGCGCGCATTGCTGCCCGCCATTTCAATAAATTTATTCAAGGCAAAGTCAATCACAGCAGCCTCGCCCGCGCGGGCGAGTTTCCAGCCGAACGCACCGCCTACGAACCCGACAGAATAGTTGAACCCAAAAGGCCATGTCAGGAAAAAGCACGCTTCTCCCGGTGCGTCCCCCGACACGTGGTGGGTCAGCCATTGGTTGGGGGCAAAGCCGAAGCGCGCACCGTCAAACTGCAACCCGATCTTGGTCAGCAATCCCATAGGCAAATCGCCAATCGCCCCTTGGGTTGTATCTGGCAAAGCGGGTGAAAAGGCGATGGCATTGCTGTTCAGCACACCTGTTGAAACAGTGATGATACAAGCCTTCGCCCTGAGCGTTCCCCCGTCGGTGCGCACCGCCACACCCTTGCCGCCCCAGTCAATGCCGCGTACAGGCGTGTTCAGCGACACTGGCACCTGCGCCCCCCAGCGGGCAACGACCGCACCAAGACCCTCGCGCACTATATAGCTGGGATAGCCTTCGGCGGCTTCCCAATAATCAAGAACCGACAGATCACGAAAATCGACGCCGTGATCCATCGGACCGATCCACGTCTGAACGGTTGTGCCAAACTCAAGACCATCGGGCACAATTTCTGAAGCGGCGATGTCCTGCTCTGCCTCGCCTGCTGTCTCAAACCCTTTTTCGATGGCACCCCACGACTTGTTGTAGGCCGCGCGTTGGGCGCTGTTGGCCCGCTGATCGCCGACAAACAAGGCCTCCCCCGCACTGGACTGGCGCAGGGTCTCGGCACCCTGATCACGGGCAATGGTCAGAAACGGATTGCTATCGGCGTTGATCCACGAACATCCCATATCAAAGGGCTGTTCAAGCGCCGAGGTGTCCGTGAATGCACGTCCGCCGATTCGGTTTGCAGCCTCAAGAACCAGAACCGAACGCCCCGCAGATATCAGCGTTTGCGCTGCCCGAAGGCCGGCAATGCCCGCACCAATGATGATCACCTCTACATCGGAGGTCTTCCCATGCGCCAGTTTCGCCGTCACGCCCGTAGCTGCTAAACCCATAAGAATGCTCCTTCTTTGCACGGCGTTGGCCTCTCTATTCCGTTGATTGAGGGCGGCTGGAAATTGGGGTTTCGAAACATCGCCATCCATGTCGAAACCCTCTCGCAGCGCAAGCTGCTTTGGCGTTCCCATCGATACATTAGCCTTGACGTGATGGAAATTTCAACCGAATGATTGAATGAACGTTCAACAAGTAAAATGGTAGGCAGGCTTGCAATTCCGATGCGTGCTGACCTCTTGCAGGGGCTTTCAATTTGGTTTTCTTGCGGTGCTTCTGAGTGAACGAGAACTTAACATACGGCTGTCGGTGCAGCCTTCAACAAGGGGAGTATACCATGGACATCAAGGACCAACTGGGATCAATGCGGGCCGGTGAGATGAGCCGCCGGGCGTTTACCAAATCGCTGCTGGCAGCAGGTGTGGGCGTGACCGCCATGCCGCTGGTAACGCGCAAAGCGACTGCGGCAGCTGAGGATCAGGCGACCTTCTTTACTTGGGGGGGATATGACATCCCCGAGTTATTCGTGCCCTATCAGGAAAAGTATGGCGAATTGCCAAACTTCTCGATTTTTGGCGGATCCGAAGAAGCGCTGACCAAGATGCGCGGCGGATTTGTGGTTGATGTCTCACACCCTTGTAACTCCGGCCTGCCGCGATGGGTAAATTCGGGATTGTTTCAGGAGATCGACACGTCGCGCCTGTCGAACTGGGGCGATGTGATGCCAGAACTGGTGAACCTGCCCGGCAATGAAGCCGCAGGATCAAACGTCTGGCTGGCCCCCTTTGACTGGGGGCAGACGTCTATCACCTACCGGACAGATATGTTCGAGGTTGAGGGCGAGGAAAGCTGGGACATGCTGTGGGACAAGCGATATTCCGGCCGTCTGGCCTCATTGGCATCTGGTGGCGATGCCTGGTGGTGTGGTGCCATCAAAGCAGGTGTGCCAATGAGCGAAATTCACACCGATGATGCGTTTGACAAAATCGCTGCCGTTATGCGGGAACAGCGCCCGTTGATCCGTACCTATACCGACGACACGACGACGCTGGAGCAGGCGCTGTCCTCTGGTGAGCTGGTCGCCGCGATGACGTGGAACTCGTCTGCGACGCTGCTGCAATCCGAAGGTGTTCCCGTCAAATTCGCCAAGCCGAAAGAAGGCGCGCTGACTTGGGTGTGCGGTCTGATGATTTACAAGGACGCACCAAACATCGATAGCGCTTATGCGGTGATCGACAGCCTGCTCAGCGTCGAATCCGGCAAGTTCATGATCAACGATTACGGCTATGGACATTCCAACAAGAAGTCGTTCGACCAGTTCGATGCAGAAACGCTGGCCAGCCTCGGGCTCAGTTCCAACCCTGCCGATATCCTCGAAGAGGGGCATTTCCAGGTTCCGCAATCGCAAGAATGGGAAACCAAGATGAACACGCTCTTTGAAGAGATCAAATCCGGTTTCTGATGTGTCGGCCTGCGCAAGTTCAACTTTGCGCAGGCCTTACCCGCACACACGCGCCTCATCGCGTGTGATCTTTCCGCAGCCCTCGGGGCGAGGCTTCTCTTGATGACGGACCAAACTGTTCAAAGCGGTAGTGCCGCGCGCGCATCCACCCCCAAGGTCGGGTGGTTCGGTCGACTGCTGTACCGTTCTGAGGCGGCGCGCGGGTATTCACTTCTGGCCCCTGCACTTATTTTCCTCGGCATCGCCATCCTTGTGCCCTTTGGTATTCTGGTCGTGATGAGCTTTTGGACCGTCGAAGGGTTCGGGTTCAACACCACCCTGACGACCCATAACTATCAACAGTTTTTCGAACGCCCCATCTACACGGCTCTGCTTGGCCGGTCGCTTTGGATTTCCAGTTTTGTCACAGTCACGACTGTGCTGCTGTGCTATCCAATGGCCTACTACGTCGCCTTCCATGTCCATCGCCACAAGATGATGTGGATCGTGCTGATGACACTGCCGTTCTGGACCAGCTATCTTTTGCGGGTTTTCGCGTGGAAAGTGGTGCTGGGGTATGAAGGTGTTATCAATTCGGCGCTGATGAGCGTGGGCTTGATCGAAGCACCACTGGAATTCCTGCTGTATAGTAAACAGGCGGTGATCATCACGCTGGCCCATGCCTGGGCGGCCTTTGCAATCCTGCCGCTTTATGTGTCGCTCGAAAAGATCGACAAATCCCTGCTCGAAGCCGCCACCGACCTTGGCGATGGACCTGTGCGCCGGTTCTTCCGCATCACCTTGCCGCTGTCACTGCCGGGCGTGATCTCGGCCAGTCTTCTTGTCTTTATCCCGACCACGGGTGACTACATCACGCCCGCTCTTTTGGGTGGCCCTGATGGCGCAATGATCGGCAACCTTATCCAGAAACAGTTCGGGCCAATCAACAACTGGCCAATGGGGGCCGCCCTGTCGATCATCTTGATGTTCTGTATCGCGGCGATCTCTCTTGTCTTCATCCTGCTTACTTTGTTCGTAAGGAAACGCATATCATGAGCGTTGAAAGCTACATTCGCAAACCGAACCGACCTTTGCAGCTTTATGCCGCGATCTTTTTGATCGTTCTTTACGTGCCGGTGCTGTTCCTGCCGCTGTTCAGTTTCAACGACTCGCTTTATGTGCGCTTCCCGCTCGAGAGCTTTACTTTGAAGTGGTACGGGGAATTATTTCAGCGCGATGCCGTCTGGAATGCACTTTGGAATTCAATACGGGTTGGTGTGGTTGTCGCAATTGTTTCGACCACACTCGGTATTTTTGCGGCCAAGGCGATTACGCGCTACCGGATGCCCGGCAAGGGCCCGATCGTGACGTTTATAATGTTGCCGCTGGTTGTGCCGCTGATTATCTTTGGCGTTGCACTTCTGGTGCTGATGAGCCAGCTGGGCGTGCCCTTATCGCTCTACACGGTCGCCATTGGTCATATGATCGTCTGCCTGCCCTTTTCCATCGCCGTCCTGATCCCGCGTTTTGAAGGGTTCGATGCCTCAATCGAAGAAGCCTCTGCGGATCTGGGCGAAAACGCCTGGTGGACATTCTGGCGCGTCACATTGCCGATGGTCGGGCCCGGTGTGCTGGCCAGCCTGATGCTGACCTTTACCGTCTCTTTCGACGAATTCATTCTCGCCTTCTTTCTCAGCGGCACCCAACCGACATTGCCGATGTACATCTGGGGTCAGCTGCGCTTCCCGCAGGAATTCCCCTCTATTCTGGCCCTGTCGTCGATCATCATTGTTGTCAGCTTTGTAGTTGTCTTTCTTGGGCAGTGGATCAATCGCGGCGCCATCTCCGCCTCAACCAGAGGAGACGCATCATGAACCAAGGCGACGGCTACATCTCGATCCAGAATGTCGACAAGTATTTCGGCAGTTTTCAGGCCATCAACACTATTTCGATGGACGTGGGACACGGAGAGTTCTTTTCGCTGCTGGGCGCTTCGGGCTGTGGCAAAACCACTTTGCTGCGTATGCTGGCCGGGTTTGAGAACCCCACATCAGGGGAAATCTACATTGACGGCCAGCCTATGTCTGAAGTCCCACCGCATATGCGGCCCGTGAACATGGTGTTCCAGAACTACGCGATTTTTCCGCATCTCAATGTCCGCGACAACATTGCCTACGGGCTGCGCAAACAAAAGCTCGCCAAGGCGAAACGCAACGCGCTGGTGGATGAGATGCTGGAGTTGATCAAGCTGCCCGACTACGGTGATCGCAAAGCGAACCAGCTTTCCGGCGGGCAGCGCCAACGTATCGCTCTTGCCCGCGCGCTTATCCTGCGCCCCAAGGTGCTGCTGCTTGACGAACCGCTGGGGGCGCTCGACAAGCAATTGCGCGAACAGATGCAGCTTGAACTGCGCGCTTTGCAGCGCACAGTTGGCATTACCTTCGTATTTGTGACCCACGATCAGGAAGAGGCGCTGACCCTGTCGGATCGCGTCGCCGTCATGTCGCGCGGCGAGGTCCTGCAGCTTGATACGCCCAGCGGACTTTATGAGCGTCCCCAAAGCCGCGAAGTTGCGTCATTCATCGGCACCATGAACTTTTTCGAGGGCCGCGTGAGCGGCACAAACGGATCTGCGATCACGGTGAACACAGCTGGGTTGGGTATGCTTGAGGTGCCCAAACAGCAAGGGGGATTTGTGGAGGGCGACCGCGTTCATATCGCCATCCGTCCGGAAAAACTGGAACTGGCCGAAACAGCACCTGACACTGGAACCCGGACGGCAAAAGGCGTGTTGCAGAACGCCGCCTATCTGGGAGAGCGGAGCCATTACTACGTCACACTTGAAGGTCATGACGCCCCGATCGCCGTATCCGCCCAAAACCGTTTCGATGGATCATTTACCGTGGGCGAGGGCAAACCGGTCTGGCTGACGTGGCGCGACGACACCGCCGTGATCCTGCGGCCGGATAGCTGAGACGTCAAAGGGGCCTTTTGTGGAAACTTCACCCGAACTGGATAAGACCGCGCGCAAACATGCGCGCAGCGGGCGCACTGCATCGAAAGCTGTCCGGCGTGAGCAGTTGATAGAGGCGACCATCGAATCCATCGCCAAACACGGCATTTCAGGCACCACGATGACCACCGTGACAGGTTTTGCCGGACTGTCTGTTGGCATTGTGAATTTCCATTTCAAGAGCAAAGAGAAGCTGTTTGAGGAAACACTGGGGTATCTGGCAACCGAACACCAGCAGATGTGGCTGAAAGCGGCCCGTGCGCCGGGATTGAGCGCGGCTGAAAAACTGCTGGCGATTGTCGATGCAGAATTTCACCCGCAAATCTGCAACCGAAAGAAGCTCACCGTCTGGACTGCCTTTTACGGGGAGGCAGGATACCGCAAATCCTACCGCAACATCATGTCCGGGATCGATACAGAGCGCTGGGAGGCCTCAACCAGCCTGTGTCAGCAGATCATTGACGCAGGCGGTTTTGGTCATCTGAACGCAGAGCATGTAGCCGACACCCTTGAAGGGCTGTTTGACGGCTTTTGTCTGAACATTCTTATTTATCCGGGCGAATTCACCCGCGAGAATGCCAAAGAACGGGTGCGCGGCTATCTGTCGAACACTTTTCCAAGCGTCTTCGATGGCGAGATCGCCGGCAAGGACAATATATGACCAGAGACCCGCGTTATGATGTGTTGTTTGAGCCGGTGCAAATCGGCCCCGTGACAGCCCCCAACCGATTTTATCAGGTGCCGCATTGTAACGGCATGGGCCATCGCTACCCGTCTTCGATGGCCGAGATGCGTGGGATCAAGGCCGAGGGCGGCTGGGGTGTTGTGAACACGGAGGAATGCGAAATATCGCATACTTCTGAGCTGGGTGGCGTGATCGAGGCGCGGCTGTGGGATGATCGCGACATTCCCGCCTTGGCCCGGATGGTCGACAAGGTTCATGCGCATGGCGCGCTTGCGGGGATCGAACCTGCGCATCTGGGCATGGAGGTGTCCAATAACTACAGCCGTGAAATACCCATGGGGCCTGCGGCGCGCCCTGTCGATATGCTGGACCCGGTGCAGGCGCGCGCGATGGATAAGGCCGACATCAAAGCGTTTCGCAAGATGCATGTCGATGCCGCGCTCCGCGCGCAAAAGGCCGGCTTCGACATCGTATATGTCTACGCCGGGCACGACATGACAACCTTGATGCACTTTCTCTCACCCAGCCGTAACGACCGGATGGATGAATACGGCGGCAGCCTGAAAAACCGCGTGCGGCTGATGCAAGAGGTCTTGATGGACACCAAAGACGCGATTGGGGACAGCACCGCTGTCGCCGTGCGCCTTGCCGTGGATGAGATGGAAGGCCGCGAAGGGATAACAGCCGGTGCCGAGGGCCGCGAGATCATCGAGATGCTCGCCGAACTGCCCGATCTGTGGGACGTGAACGTCAGCGGTTGGGAAAACGACAGCCAGACCTCGCGGTTTTCCGACGAAGGCTATCAGACCGACTACATCTCTTTTGTCAAAGGGGTGACCAGCAAGCCGGTTGTCGGTGTGGGGCGGTTTACCTCCCCGGATACGATGGTGTCGCTGGTGAACAAGGGCGTGCTTGACCTGATCGGCGCGGCGCGGCCGTCAATCGCCGATCCGTTCCTGCCCAAAAAGATCGAAGAAGGTCGCATTGAAGACATCCGCGAGTGCATTGGCTGCAACATCTGCGTGACCGGAGATTTCCTGTCACATCCCATGCGCTGCACGCAAAACCCCACCATGGGCGAGGAATGGCGGCGCGGCTGGCACCCGGAGTACATTCCCAAGCAATCAAACAATGACAGTGTTCTGATCGTCGGTGCAGGCCCAGCCGGGCTGGAGGCCGCCCGCGCGCTGGGACAACGCGGCCATGAGGTGACGCTTGCTGAGGCCGGGGACGCAGCGGGCGGCCGGGTCCTGCAAGAGGCCGCCTTGCCGGGGCTTGCTGCTTGGAAACGAGTGATCGACTACCGCACTTACCAGATCGGCCAGATGCCGAATGTGAACCTCTACCTGCAAAGCCGGTTGACCGCAGAGCAAGTTGCCGAGTTTCAGCCCGACCACGTGGTCATCGCCACTGGGTCAAGGTGGTCTGCTTGCGGAACGGGCCGCGAGAATAGGCGCGGGATTGAAATGGCAGACGCGGCGCGGGTGATGACTGCGGATGACATCATGGCCGGCAAAACGCCTGAAGGGCCAGTCGTTATTTTCGATGATGACCACTATTACATGGCAGGTGCCTTGGCCGAGAAACTGCGCGCGCAGGGCCATGAGGTGACCTATGTCACCCCCGCAGCAGACGTCTCTCACTGGACTCACAACACAATGGAACAGGCCCGGATCCAGACCCGGCTGATGGAAATGGGTGTGTCGATCATACCTCTGCACAACGTGGAGAAAGTACACGCAGAAAGTGCTGAGCTGGCCTGTATCTATACCGAACGAACGCGCGACTTGGCTTGCGGCACGTTCATTCCCGTAACCATGCGCACGGCGTCTGACGCGCTCTATGCGGATTTGGCCGCACGAGACGGCAGTTGGAAATCCCTCACCCGGATCGGCGATTGCCTCGCCCCCGGCACCATCGCGGCGGCGGTTTACAGCGGCCATAAATTCGCCCGCGAATTTGGCGAAGCTGAGCCGCAAGGCGTGCCCTTCAAACGCGAACTCCCCATGCTGGCGGTGGATTAAGATGATCCGGGATCCAAGATATGACGTTCTGTTCGAACCGGTAAAAATTGGCCCCGTCACCGCCAAAAACCGTTTTTACCAGGTGCCCCATTGCAATGGCATGGGCCGCAGCTTTCCGTCTTCCATGGCCGAGATGCGCCGCACCAAGGCCGAAGGCGGTTGGGCGGTTGTCTGCACAGAAGAGATCGAAATTCACCCTTCGGCGGATCATTCCCCTTGGGCCGGGGGGCGTTTGTGGAACGATGATGACATTCCCGTACTGGCCAAAATGTGCGACGGCATCCATGAATTCGGCAGCCTTGCCGGCGCCGAGTTGAACCACGGCGGGCAGATGACCGCAAACCGTTATAGCCGCGATGTTCCGTTGGCACCTTCGCATCTGCCTGTCGCCCTGCACGATCCCGTACAAGCCCGCGCGATGGACCTGTCCGATATCCGCGCCTTGCGTAAATGGCACCGTGATGCCGCCCTGCGTGCTAAAAAGGCCGGTTTCGACATCGTTTATGTCTACGCAGGTCACCAGCTATCAACCATCTCGCATTTTCTGTCGCCCTACCGCAACCGGCGCTCGGATGAATACGGCGGCAGTCTGGAAAACCGTGCGCGCCTTTTGCGAGAAATACTGGCCGACACCAAGGACGCCGTTGGCGACACCTGCGGAGTTGCCCTGCGCTTTGCCGTGGACGAATTGATGGGTGATCTGGGATTTACCAGCACCGGCGAAGGCCGCGACCTGATCGAGATGCTCGCCGAAGAGCCCGACCTGTGGGACGTCAATATCAGTTCTTGGGAAAACGACAGCGCCACCTCGCGATTCAAACAATCAGGGTTTCAGGATGATTACGTTGCCTTTGTCAAAGGGGTCACGAGCAAGCCCGTTGTCGGCGTTGGCCGCTATACCTCGCCCGACGCGATGGTGTCCCTGATCAATAAAGGTGAGCTCGACATGATCGGAGCGGCGCGCCCCTCCATCGCCGATCCGTTCCTGCCCAAGAAGATCGAGGAAGGCCGGATCGAGGACATCCGCGAGTGCATCGGCTGCAATATCTGCGTGTCGGGAGACAATAGCTTCGTGCCGATCCGCTGCACGCAGAACCCGACAATGGGAGAGGAATGGCGGCGCGGCTGGCATCCAGAGCGGATCGCGCCAAAGACGGCAGACGAAAGCGTGCTGATCATCGGTGCCGGGCCTGCGGGCCTTGAGGCAGCACGCGCGCTGGGACAGCGTGGGTATCAGCGTGACACTGGCCGACAAGGCAAGCGAGGCTGGCGGGCGCGTCGCGCAGGAGCGGCGCTTGCCCGGTCTGGCGGAATGGGGCCGTGTGGTGGATTACCGGACCTATCAGATCAGCCAGATGGCAAACGTCGATCTCTATCTCGAAAGCCCAATGACGCCGGAAACGCTCGATGAATTTGAGGCCGATCACATCGCCATTGCAACAGGGTCCAGATGGACAAAGGACGGCATTGGCCGCCAGAACCCATTGGGCATCGACATCGCGCCCCGCGCTGTCGTTTTGACGCCGGATGACATCATGGATGGCGTAGTGCCTGATGGCCCGGTGATCCTGTTCGACGATGACCACTTCTATATGGGGGGGGCCATTGCTGAAAAGCTGCGCCGGGGTGGCTGTGATGTGACAGTGGTGACACCTGCCGGAGAGGTATCCAGCTGGACGCATAACACGCTGGATCAGCATGCCATTCAAAAGCAGTTGATGGACCTCGGTGTGCAGATTGTGACGTCGCATAACCTCACGGCCATCCGCCCCGGCGCAGTGGATGTCTCATGCGTGTATACCGACGCAAGCAGCACGCTTGACTGCGCCACTGCCGTGCTGGTCACGATGCGCACGCCTATTAATGATCTGTGGCAGGCCCGCCCCGGGTTGACCCGCATCGGCGACGCGCTTGGCCCCTCAACCATCGCCGCTGCCATCTACAGCGGGCATCGCTACGCCCGCGAACTGGGGGAGCCGGACCCCGGCAACGTGCCCTTCCGCCGCGAACTGATCAACCTGTCCCCGTCCTGAACCGGAGCCTGAAAGATGTCCCGAGATCCCCGTTACGATATTCTCTTTGAGCCTCTGAAAATCGGCCCGGTCACGGCCAAGAACCGCTTTTATCAAGTGCCTCATTGCACCGGCATGGGCTATCTGCGCCCGCGCATGCTGGCCGAAATGCGCGGCATGAAAGCCGAGGGAGGCTGGGGTGTGGTCTGCACGGAGTATAATTCAATCCACCCGTCTTCCGACGATCTGACCCATGCCTCCGCCTCTCTGTGGGATGACAGCGACATCCGCGCCCATGCGCTGATGACGGAAAAGGTCCACGCGCACGGCGCGCTTGCGGGGGCGGAGCTGTGGTACGGCGGGGCGCGTACTGGCAACATGATGACACGCGAAGTGGCGATGGACCTGTCCAGCATGCCCAATGCGGTGGGCCACCCGTTTCAGACCCGTGCAATGGATAAAACCGACATCCGTAATCTGCGCCGCTGGCACCGCAAGGCGGCACTTCGCGCGCGGGATGCGGGATTCGACATCGTGTACGTCTACGCGACGCACACCTACTTGCTCTCGAACTTCCTTAGTCCGGTAATCAACACCCGTTCTGATGAATACGGCGGCAGTCTGGAAAACCGTGTGCGGCTGGTCCGGGAACTGATCGAGGAAACCAAAGATGCCGTCGGCGACCGCTGCGGCGTTGCGGTGCGCTTTGCGGCTGACGAAGAGATCGGCCAAGACGGTGTGCCAATCCACGGTGAGCGCCGCGACATGTTCGCGATGCTTGCCGATTTGCCCGATCTTTGGGACATCAACATTGCCGACTACGGTGTGGAAATGGGCGTGTCGCGTTTTATCAAGGAAGCACCGCTCGAACCCTACATGGATTTCATCAAAAGCCAGACGTCCAAGCCGGTGGTCACCGTCGGGCGTTTCACCTCGCCTGATACGATGGTCAGCCAGATCAAACGCGGCATCACCGATCTGATCGGGGCCGCGCGCCCCTCCATCGCGGACCCGTTCCTGCCCAATAAGATTGCGGAAGGCCGTTTTGAGGACATCCGCGAATGCATCGGCTGCAATGTATGTTACGCGGGTGACACGATGGGGGTGGCCATCCGCTGCACGCAGAACCCCAGCATGGGAGAGGAATGGCGCAAGGGCTGGCACCCCGAGGAGATGAACGCGAAGCGATCGGATGCTCTGTGCTGGTGGTGGGCGCAGGGCCTGCCGGTTTGGAAGCCACCCGCGCCTTGGGCAAACGCGGCTACAGCGTTACGCTGGCGGATGCCGGGCCGCGAATTGGGCGGGCGACTGCCACGCGAGGCCGCCCTGCCGGGCATGAGCGAATACATCCGTGTGCGCGATTACCGTGCGCAGCAGTTTCACAAGATGACAAACGTCGCGGTCTATCTGGAAAGCGCACTGACCGCCAAGGACGTGATGGAATTCGGTGCGGATCACGTGGCACTGGCAACGGGGGCGAAATGGCGCAAGGACCGCTTTGATGGCGAGACCTATGTCAGCATTGTTGCGAAAGGCAGCAGCCCCGAAATCCTTACGCCCGACGACATCATGGATGACAAGTTGCCCGGCGGCCCAACGCTCGTTTACGACGAAGACGGCTACTACATGGGCGGCGTGATCGCGGAGAAAGATCAAGGCGGCGGGCATAGAGGTCACGCTGTGCACGCCCTCCGAAGTGGTGTCGGAATGGGCCGGCAAAACTTCAGAGCGCTGGCGCATCCGCACGCATCTGATGCAACTCGGGATCGGGATTGAACTGGCCCAGGCGCTTACGTCCTTTGACGGTGAAACTGCAAAACTGACCTGTCAGTTTACCGGTGCGGAAAAGCAACTGCCCTTTGCGTCCGTGGTCATGGTCACGCAGCGCGACCCGAATGATGCCCTTTATCAAGAGATTCTGGCTCTGGTCGGCGGGGATGCGGACAAACTGCCCTTTACGCTGACCCGCATCGGCGATTGTGAGGCGCCTGCCATCGTCGCGGCCAACACCTACGCGGGCCACCGCTATGCCCGCAATCTTGAGGAAAGCATCGACATTGATCAGCCGCTCAGACACGACCGGGTGGATGTTGGGGCAACCGCACAGGCTGATGCGCAATCAGAGGTTTCCAAGAAGTATCTGGAAACACTGCTGCTGTATTATGAGGAAGAGATTGAAGGAGAAGCCTATTTCGCTGGCCTGGCCGACCGGCTTTCCGAGGCGCAGCATAAAGAGGCTTTTGTGCTCTTGGCCAAGGTTGAAGCCTATACCGCTGCTGCTATGCGCCCGCTTATTGACAAATACGGCCTTACACCCCGCGCGGTCAGCGAACTACATGCCAACGGTCTGGAACAGGCCGCCAATGAGAACGACGATTGGGCCACGCTGATCCCACAAATGCGCAAGACGTTCCCCGGCTATATCGACGATTTTGAGAAACTCGAAGCGATGGCCCCCACTGAAGATCTGCCCGGCCTCAAGGTCGCCACAGCACATGAGGTTGTGGCCGTGGATTTCCTCAATCGCGCGGCTGCGGGTGACGCTGATAGCACCGCGCCCCTGCGGCATTTCCTGCGCACCGGTACGGCCTGACGTGACACGCGTGTGGGCGATCATAGGCGTGATTGTGCTTGGCATTGCCGGTGCCGTCTATGCCTATGACGGCCTGCGCAATGCACCCGAGCCTGCGCAGGCCGAAGCCGCGGCATGTGACAGTTGCAGCGCGCGCAAGAAAGACATGTCGCGTCTGCGTGAGGCGCTCAGCGCCCCTACAGCGTCGGAGTAGGCGGATGGCGGTGGGTCTTACTCATCTGTTTTCCCCCTTGCTTATGCGCGGGCTCACTCTGCGCAATCGTGTCTTTTCGACTGGGCACATGGCCGTGATGCTTGACGATGGCAAAGTCGCGGATAGCATGGTTGCCTATCACGCGGCCAAGGCCAAAGGCGGTGCCGCTCTGACGATTATCGAGGCGGCACGCGTCCATCCCTCGGGCGACAGTGGCAGGCCCGCGATCCGCGCCTACGATCCGGCTTGTGTGTCAGGCTACGCCAAATTGGCCGCCGCTTGTCATGCAGAAGGCTGCAAGGTTTTCGCGCAACTCAGCCATCCGGGCCGCGAGATGACGATGGCGGCTGACGGCACACATGCGGTGGCCTACGCCCCCTCTGCCGTTCCTAATGAACGCTTTCATGTTATGCCGCGCGAAATGCCTGTGGCCATGATCGCCGAGGTGGTTGATGGGTTTGAAACCTCTGCCCGCAACATCCACGACGCCGGGCTGGACGGGATCGAGATTGTGGCGTCGCATGGCTACCTGCTTGGTCAATTCCTGAACCCGCGCGTGAATCTGCGCAACGATGACTATGGCGGCACGCTTGCGAACCGCGTGCGGATCATCCACGAGGTTATTGCCGCCATCCGGCGTGGCGCGGGCAAAGATATGGTCATCGGCATCCGCCTGTCAGGGGAGGAAAAGGATCACGACGGGATCGAGGCAGACGAGATGTTGCAGATGGCGCAGGCCATTGGTGCAGACGATGACCTCGATTACCTGAACGTCACCGCTGGCACGTCAGCGGGGCTGGCGGGTTCCACCCATATCGTGCCTTCGATGCGGTTCGAGCCCGGCTATACCACGCCGCTATCAGCCGCGATTCGATCTGTCGTGGCCAAGCCCGTCTTTGTCGCAGGACGCATCAACCAGCCTCAATTGGCCGAACAAACGCTGGCTAAGGGGTGCGGCGGATATGTGCGGCATGACACGCGCGCTGATTTCGGATCCCGAGATGCCGCGCAAAGCGCAGGCTGGGCAGTTGGACGACATTCGCGCCTGCGTGGCCTGCAACCAGGCATGTATTGGGCATATGCTGAACGCCTGTGCGATTTCGTGCATTCAACATCCTGAAACAGGGCGGGAACTTGAGTATGGCACTCGTGTGCCAGCAAAACAGCCGCGCAAAATTATGGTGGTCGGCGGTGGCCCCGCAGGCATGAAATGCGCGGCCGTCGCGGCAGAGCGCGGCCATGTCGTTACGCTTTACGAGGCTGGTGCTCAGCTTGGCGGGCAGGTGGCCCTTGCGCAATTGCTGCCGGGGCGGGCCGAGTTCGGCGGTGTTACCACCAACCTCGCTCGGGAAGTACAACGCGCAGGGGTCAAGTTGCGCCTGAACACAAGCGTCACACGCGAACTGGTTGATGACGAAGCCCCCGATGCGATTATCGTGGCAACTGGCGGGACCGGCCGAAGTCCGGAAATCGAAGGCGCGGATGATGCCCATGTTGTTTCGGCGTGGCAGGTGCTGCAAGGTCAAGCCAATGTCGGTGGGCGCGCGGTTATTGCGGATTGGCGCTGCGATTGGGTCGGTATGGGGCTTGCCGAACGACTTGCGCGCGACGGCTGCCATGTGCGCCTTGCCGTAAACGGCATGGTCGCAGGGCAAACGATCCCGCAATATGCGCGCGACAGCTGGCTGGGTGATCTGCACAAGCTGGGTGTTGAGATCATTCCCCACATGCGTCTGTACGGGGCGGATGCGCAGGACGCTTATTTCCAACATACGCTCAGCGGTGAGCCGGTGATTTTGAACGAGGTCGACACGCTTGTCACGGCGCTTGGGACACAATCGGAAACGACCCTTGAGAAAGCGCTGGAGAATTGGGGCGGTGAAATTCAAGTGATCGGCGACGCGCTTTGCCCGCGCACGGTTGAAGAAGCGGTGCTCGAAGGCCTGAAGGCGGCAAGCGAATTGTGAGGCGGTTATGATCCATATGCTCTCCAGCTTTGATTTGAAATCCGGCGAAAACTTCGAGGCGTTCGCGCACGACTATGACATTCTGCTGTCAGACCTGCGCGCCGCCGACATGATCGTAGATGCGGGGCCTTTGGGTGCACGGGTCACTGACACACCCATGGACACCGACACAGATCGCACCCATCGCTATTTCTCTGTGATGCGGTTTCGGGACCGTGCCCAACTGGATGCGGCCTATGCCCATATCGAAGCGCGCGCCCATCCAGGCACGCAATCGCATCTGAGAATGTATCGCTAACTGACCAACACTGTTTTCCTTTGCTGGGAAGACATCGACACCGGAAAGGACAGAACATGACCAAGACCGCCAACATCCTGCGCTTTGACCCGAAAGGCCCGAACGGATTGGAGGAATGGGAACAAATGGACTATGCCAGCCTTGTGTCAGGCACGCCCGTGCAGCACGGGCATCTGTATCACGAGATTGAAGACAAGGGCTACATGGTCGGCGTCTGGGATTGCACCGCCTTCACCGATCAGATGATGCCTTACACGGTTGATGAATACATGCTGTTCCTGGAAGGCGATTTGACAATGGTGCTGCCGGATGGGAGCGAGCTCGAGATCAAGGCGGGCGATGCCTTTGTCATTCCCAAGGGTTTTGAGTGTCAGTGGAAACAACCGGGCTTTGTCCACAAGATTTTCATGATCCTAGATGGGCCGGTGCCGGATGCCGACAACGCCTCTTTGCGGCGGATTACAGTGCCTGATCTTGCCACGCCTGCCGAGGCGGAAGTGTCAGTATCGCGCACAGATTTCCTGAATGCCGCGGGCACCATGTCTGTGGAGGTTCAGGCCCATGGCCCGGGGGCGCAGATACGTCGGACCAGTGACGCAAACGAACTGATCACCGTACTGGATGGATCTTTGCAGCTTTATGACGGTGAAGAACCGCACGTATTTGAGACAGGCGATACCTGCTATCTGCATCAGGGCGATGTGGTAGGGTGGAAAACCACGGCAGGCACACGGCTGATTGTGGCGCGCTATGCTTCTACCTGATACGCTCAACCGTTGACGAAATCAGCTTCCACCTCTTTGATCGCATCTTCGATGATGTCGAACATCTCATTGATCTGCGCTTCAGAGATCGTCAGCGGCGGAGAGAAAACGCACATGTTGATCATCGGCCGCACGATCAGCCCGCGCGCCTCGCAGGCCGCGTCCAGACGCGCGCCAAGGCTGCGTTGCACGGCAAGCGGTGTGTCGCGGCCCGCATCTGTCAGTCCTTCCAGACAACCAAGCAGCCCCATACCGCGTGCGTCACCAATGATGGGCGACGCTTCAAGGGCCTGTAACCGGGATTGGAACAGGGGGGTCACGTCGCGCACGCGTTGCAGCAGGCCTTCCCGCTCGATGATCTCAATGTTCTTGAGGGCCGCAGCGCAGCACACGGGATGCGCAGAATACGTGTAGCCGTTGGGGAACATCACATCGTGGTCCGCCCCCGTCATCCGGTCCATAATCCGGTCTGAAATGATGCAAGCCCCCAAGGGCAGATACCCCGAAGTGATCCCCTTGGCGCAGGTGATGATGTCCGGTTCGATGCCGAAAACATCTTGTGAGGCAAACCAATGCCCCACACGGCCAAAGGCGGTCACAACCTCGTCCGAGATATAGAGGATGTCATGCTTGCGACAGACCTCCAGCGTGCGGCGATGATAGCCTTCAGGCGGGATGATCACACCGCCTGAACACAGGATCGGCTCTGCGATAAAGGCGCCTATGTTGTCCGGCCCAACCTCTGCAATCATCCGCTCCAGATCGGCCACCTTGGCGTCACACCACGCGGCCTCATCCATACCATCGGGGCGAATGTAGGGGTTGATGTCAGGCAGGAAGCGTACCAGTCGATCCTCGAAATCAAAACAGCTTTTGTCGCGTTCCTTGCCGGTGACGCTGGCCGCCAGATAGGTCGAGCCGTGGTAGCCCTTTTCGCGCGCGATCACGATCTTTTTGGTGGGTCGCCCCAAACGATTGTTCAGGAAATGCATGGTTCTGAGCGCGGTATCTACGGCCGTAGACCCGCCGGTCGTGAACATCACTGTATTCAGATTTTCGGGGGCGAGACTTGTAACTTTCTCTGCCAGTTTTGCGGCAGGCGATGTTGTGACAGACCAAGGCGAAGCATAGGGCAACTGCGTCACTTGTTGTGCAATCGCCTCAGCCATTTCTGTGCGCCCATAGCCAATTTGCACAGCCCACATGCCCGCGGGCCCGTCAATGTATTTGCGCCCCTGCGCGTCATAAATGTAGATGCCGTCCGCATGAGTGATTGGAAATCGCTCTGCCTGTTTCCATGTTGCAAGATCCTCCCAAGGGTGCAGATGGTGCTGCTGATCCGCAACCAGCATCGTGTCAATTTCGTAATTATGGCCTTGGGTAACCGTCACGGTTTTTCCTCTTTTCTATTTGCAATCTGTCGCGGTGTGGTCAGGCAGGTTTGCGTCCACGAATATGGTGCGGGCAATGCTCTCCACTTTCCAGCACCCCCACCAATTTGGTCCAGATCGCAACCTGATGGTCAATAAACTCGGTGCCATGCCTCTCGGACAAGCCCGCACGGTCCGGTCCGGTCAGCCAGGCAAGCTCTTCTGCCGCGACACGCGCATACCACGGGTTCCGATTGACCAACTCCACATCAACAAAGCCCGCGCCTTGCATGGCTTGTTTGTAGATCGCGGGGGAGGCCATCGCAAAATCCAGCCCTTCTTCCTTGATGTAATCCGCCATTTGGGCCGACGGCGCACCTTCATGACTGATCAGCCAGTCAGACGCCGCAAACCATCCGCCCGGTTTCAGTACACGGTACGCTTCTTTGGCCATTGCTGCCTTGTCGGGGATATGGATGATCGCATCCTTGGAAAACACCACATCAAATGTGGCTGCATCAAACGGGAACGGGCCAGGCGAAACCTTGATGATTTCAACCCTGTCGGCCACACCAGCCGCTCTTGCGCGGGCGTTGGCCGCTTCACAAACCGGATCCTCAACGTCAATGCCAGTGACATTTAAGGCGCCATGCGCACGCACCAGCAACACCGCACAGGCGCCAGATCCAGATCCGATGTCCAGAACTTGCTTGCCTGCAACTTCTACGCCATGGATGACCCGTGCGACCTCATCCGCTCCACCCGGAGACAAGAAACCGTCGCCCCAGATTTCCTCAAGAAATCTAATGACCTGCTCGTCGTAGAGAACCTCGTCCTGCATACCTACCCCCAAGGAACAGGATGCCAAAAAAAGCCAGCAAGGCAAGGTATTTCGCAAGGCGGCATCTGTAGTAAATTGGATTACCAGCAAAGGCCCCTGGCATCAGGCGTAAAATGATGGATGGACACACGAAATCCTGAAATGTGATGGGGAGGGCACTGTCAAACACACAGACGGGCATTGTCAGAGGAAACTATGTTGAGGCCGGTGGATGAACACCAGAGCGGAGAATTCGCACCTAACGTTCCGACGATGGGAGAGGGCTATGCTGCGTTTCAGGCGCATGCGAAGTTTGCAGAAATGCGCCGCTGTCCATGCTTCCGTCTACAATCACTTCAATCAGGAACGCAGCCTCTGATCACGCAACAATTTCAAACTGGACCGCGCCGCCGCTCTTGAAGGGTGGCGCGGTCTTTGCGCGAACTGCGGGACAGTGGCGCTGTCCTTGTGGAGACGGTTCGAATTGGTCTGCCAGCACCGCCACTTCCAGATCTCATAGCATTTTAACAAATTCCGTTCATGCGAAATAAGATCGTATTTTTATAGAAAAAAATCACATCTGACATTTACCTCACTTTCAATCAGATACACCCGGATACTTTCACTAAGTGGTACAGATCGTGGTGTTTTTGACTGGCAGCCTTGAACGGCAAACTGACCAAGAGGCGCGCTGAGACTCTCGGGCCCGGGCAGCATGGGGATGGCGCGGGGCTTTATCTTGTTGTTGATCCGTCCGGCGCGCGGCGTTGGATTGTTCGGATCACAGTTGAAGGGCAGAAAAACCGCAAGGGTGCACCGCTAAGGACTGACTTCGGGTTGGGCGGGGCCGATGTTGTAACACTGAACCAAGCCAGAAAACGGGCGCTGGAGTATCGGCGCATGGCCAGCAATGGGTGAACACACTGCGGGACCATGCCTTTCCCAAGATCGGGCGGATGCCGGTGGCGCACCATGACGCGATGCCGTGACGTGAGGTGCCTGCTTTCTATGCCGATCTTGCGCCCCGAAGTGCTATGGCCGCCAAGGCGTTGCAGTTCACCATTCTGACGGCAGCGCGTACCTCCGAAGTACTGGAGATGACGTGGCCGGAGGTCGATTTTGATGCCCGCCTGTGTACGGTGCCCGCGTCGCACATGAAAGGCGGTTTGGAGCACCATGTGCCGCTCACCGACGCGATGCTGGCGCTGCTGGAGCCCTTGCAGGCAATGGCCTCAACCTATGTCTTTGAAGGGCAGAAACGGCACCATCCGCTCTCCAATATGTCGATGCTGATGTTATTGCGGCGTATGGCTCGGAAAGATGTTACGGTGCACGGGTTCCGCAGTTCATTCCGAGACAGGGTGGCGGAAGAAGCGAGTGCTGCGCGCGAACTGGCAGAGTCTGCACTGGCGCATCAGGTGGGCTCAGACGTGGAGCGGGCATATGCGCGGTCGGATTTACTGGAGAGACGGCGCGAATTGATGGAGCGGTGGTTGGAGTTTGCCAATTGCAAACCTCAACAAAGGAACTTATTTATTGCTCGCGCCAGAAGGATACAGGCCGGTCCTGTGGGTGTATGAGCTAGCTTAAACTGCAGCAATCAAGATTGCTCAAGAGAGTTTAAATATTGGTTCGATTTCGTTCAATAGTCCAGAGAATACTCCGGAATTCGACACCGAGGCTAAGCAGCATATTCAGAGACATATTGTCAGGTCGTTGGCCGTTAAGTACATGACGATTGATTTGTGCTTGTTACAGTTTCCCCGCCTTTTATTGCCAGTTCAGAGGGTGGTTTAGTCGAAATTAGCAAGTGTGTTTTGCTATCCAACGTACCAAAAATGTTGGACGATGAAGAAGACTACGTTAACGAACGGGACACACATTACCCTCTCATAAACAGTAAACTTTGGACTATCGATTTGCACAGCCATTCGATTGCACCCAACAAGATGCGTGAAGACCTAGATAAGTTGCCAAGCATGCCAGATTTGGTTGTTTCGGAGCTTCCTGGATTTCTTGAGAACATAAGAGCTTTCGAAGGATGGTCGGTTTGTGTGGATGAAAGAGGTTTTTCAAAAAACGACGCTGCTCTTGATTGCCTTTGGCAAAACCGCTTGAGTGAAACTCAAGCAAATTCAACACAGAGCCTACCTTACAAAATTATAGAAGCGATCGAAAGTAAGGGATATGCCAAAGCGGATGTAAGGCCATTGTTTCCAAACCTTTCCGTTCGCCAGTTCGATTATTATTGGCGTTTGGCGGCGGAAAAAAACCGGAAATCACAAAGCCCGGCCAGAAATCATAACACTGTTTCAAAACGCTTTTTAATTCATGTCGCCTGTTTGCAGCGCGTATTCTCAGTCATTTTAAGCCATCAGCAATGACCCAAGAGGTTCCAACGATGGCAAATATCTTCGACGACGACCGTATCCACTTTCCCGAAGACACTGAGATGCGGGTGTTCGGCTCAATTGAAAAACTCGCGCAATGGCGGCACCGCAATGTGGGACCTGACTTTATCCGCATCGGACGCAGGATCGGGTATCATGGCAAAGACCTGAACGCCTACTTGAGTGCGCAGCGCACTGATCCCAGCACTAAGGCCGCGTACAGAACAACCCGCTCCTCCAAATCTCTCCTTTTGAAAGTGATTGCGGCCAATTGATTGGCCGTGATCCACGCAGTGTTCCATTGGAAAGCTGGAGAAACCGGCCTTTCATTTCCGGTTTCAATGCAATCCTGGCCAAGTGTCTCGATTGCACCTTCGATCCCAAGAGGTCCGCAAATGTGTCCAGACAGACTGTCCGCTCTCTCACCAAAATTCGGCGAACAGCGGCTTTGAGCCCAGACCCGCCACTTAATTAATTAAAGCAAACCCTCAAACCTCATAAATGATTGATCTGCATCAATTCAGACATGCAAAAAATGGAATATTTTTTTGGTGTTTGTTAGGGTAACAAGGGAATAATCCATGAAACATATTGTTTTGATAGCCACATGCGCGCTGATGCTTGCCGCCAGCAGTTCGCGGGCCACTGATAAGAAGTGTTTTCAACTTGCTGACGATGATCCTCGACTGATGTCGGATTGTCCTCCCATAAAGCTGGGCCAGGGAGAAAGTCGTGGATTATTTGCAGGCGATCGTGGTCTTGCCGATGACGGTCCGGGCAACCAGAACCAAAATCAAAACGCCAACCAAAACCAAAATCAAAACACCAACCAAAACCAAAATCAGAACACTAACTAAAATAACGGAAGTTCCGGTTAAAACATTGGAAGCAAATTAATTTCTGGATACTTTAAGCGAGCTTAAAACAGAGCCTGAACATTTCTGGCAGTAATCCACCTTTCAACGTTGACGAGATCGACGCCGCGAAAATCAATAATAACGGCATATCTTATGTGACAATCCAAGGACGGTTGGTCCTTGGATTTGGCGAAAGCGGCCATAGGCGCACTCGCAGCCAAAGCTCACTTTGTCTGCAACTCGGACCCTGGCCAATTTCTCACGAATGCCCGGTGCTGGTGATAGAAGTCATTCAGAACCAAAACTTCGAATTTCCAGCCGCGAACGGCTGCTTAACGCGACCAACCGGCCATCAGAAAAAACAGTCGAATGACTGCCTCGAGCCCAAAGTGTTGGATGCTGTATAGGCGACCTTCTTATTTACATTTCCCCAGATTTCGGTGTCACTAAAGTCCAACGGATTGCACCACCAAAGGGAGACGACTATGGGCCTGTACCAACAACTTCAGGAACGCCATGAACAGAACATCCCCTTGTGCGTCGGCGTCGTCGGTGCGGGGAAGTTCGGCACGATGTTTCTGGCCCAAGCCCTGCGCATTCCCGGTGTTCATGTGGTCGGCGTTGCTGATCTACGAATCGACGTCGCAAAATCCAACATGATCTACGCCGGATGGTCCACCGAACAGATCGAGGCTGCCTCACTGGACGCAGCGCTTCAGTCTGGCAAAACCCATGTGGGCCAAGATGCGATGGCGATGATCAACCACCACGGCGTCGACATCGTTGTCGAATGCACCGGCAACCCTGTGATCGCAGTTGACCACGCACTCGCGGCTTTCGCAGCAGACAAACAAGTCATCTCGGCCACGGTGGAAGCCGATGCCGTCTGTGGTGCCGCCCTTGTGGCGCGGGCCAAGGCAGCTGGTGTGATCTATAGCCAAGCCTACGGCGATCAACCCGCCATGACGGTGGATCTGGTCGATTGGGCACGCACCTGCGGTTTCGAAGTCGCTGCCGCTGGACGAGGTCACAAATGGAAACCCGAATACCGTTTTTCCACCCCCGACACGATCTGGGATTTTTGGGGCGTGACCGCAGAACAAGCAGAACGCGGACGCCTGAACCCCAAAATGTTCAACAGCTTTCTGGACGGCACCAAACCTGCCATCGAAAGTGCAGCGATTTCCAACGCAACTGGGCTGAATGCGCCCACACACGGCCTGACCTATCCGCCCGGCGCAATCGACGACATCGCCAATCTGATGCGGCCCCAAAACGAAGGCGGCGTGTTGGAAGACGCTGGCATGGTCGAAGTGATCTCCAGCTTTGCAGAAGACGGCACCATTATCCCCAATGACATCCGCCAAGGCGTCTGGGTCGTGGTCAAGGCAACCTCGGACTATGTGAAGAACTGCTTTGAAGAATACATGGTCTCGACCGACGACAGCGGCCTCTACTATTGCAACTTCAAACGCTTTCACCTGATTGGGTTGGAATTAGGTCTGTCCGTCGGCTCCGTTGGCATCCGGAAAGAAGCAACCGGCACCAGCAAAGAGTTCCGCTCGGACGTGGTGGCCGTCTCAAAGAGGGAGCTGAAAGCGGGCGAGATGCTGGACGGCGAAGGCGGCTACTGTGTCGCCGGTCAATTGCGCCCAACACGAATTTCAGTGCCGATGAGGGCCTTGCCACTGGGCCTGACGGGCGAAATCAAGCTGCTGCGCGATGTGCCGATTGATACGATCCTAACCTATGACGACGTTGAAATTGACGAAAGCCTGAACGCCGTGAAACTGCGCCGTGAATGCGAGGCAATGGTTTAGGGACAACCCACATTTCGTGGAAGGAGTGTTACTGGATGAAAGGCGGCTCTGTCCGCAACTCGGTCACTCGCCATTTTTCGCTGAACGTCTGCTTCTGGCGAAAGCGGTCTTTCGCGGGCAGGGCTTTGACTATGCAAAATGATAGGGTGCTTGTTGGAGCATTTGCTTTAAAGCAGCCGTTTCCGGTAGCGTCTTTCTGGCAGGATCTTTTTGGGTAGACAGGCCATCTATCAATACTTGGAGTGGTATTGATTGTGGTATAGTGAACCTATGCTATTATATTTTTTAATATAAACGGTATCTTAGTGTTTAAGCTTTAGTCCTCTAGGTCCGCCATTAAATCAAAGTTTTAGTAGATATTTTGGGTGGTGGCGTTGGAACGTTTGTACACAGTTTCTGCACAAATGACTTTCGGAGCGGGTGAAATGAACCGCTGATTTTGATATTTAACCGCTCTAAAATGGCCGAACCGGCGCAGCCTCATTACAAGCCGCGCCGGTCACTGACGCGCGCCGAAGCGTCTGGGAAGAGGGTTTGTCGTAATCCGCGGAAAACCGCGGATCCGGATCACCTGGGAAAAAATCATCAGCCCTGATCATGCGTGCCAAAACGAAAAAAGCCCGCCGCGCTGATGCTTTTGGGGGGGCTGTTTAAAAAGCGGGTCGATCTTCAAAGACGGACACACCGGCCGCCCCGTGTGCGAGCTTCGCGATCTGATGGCGGCCGCGCTAAGTCCTGCGCCCTTTCGGGTCACCTATTCGGGTTTCGCCTATCATTGCGATGCTCAATGCCTACGCCACCATCCGTATGGGCGTCGGCGCAGTCAGTACGCCATACTCTGGCGTAAATTTCAAAATTGACGACAGATTTGAAAGGGGACAACGTTTACACGCTGAGTACAGAGTCCGCTTTGCTTTATAAACCAGAAAGCTGGCTAATAAACTCAGATAACTGCAACGAGCCCCGAGCAGTCATGTCTGGGTCGGTTTTCTTAAGTGCTTAGATGGCGCAAACGATGAGCAACGCCGCATGAAAAGGCCAACCCGTCCAAATTGTGTATGCGCCATTTGGGATTTCCGATACGCTGATGATAGAGACGGAAGCCTATCAGATGAGGAGTACGACATGAATCAGCAGCGCCTCGACCCGGGTTGGGCTTGGACCAAGAAATTCAACCTGTCTGCCGGAGTGAAGGTTGGAGATACCGTCTACACGTCAGGATTAGTGGCATTCGATAGCGACGGGAATGTGGTAGGTGAGGACGTCTACACTCAGTCAATGCAAACCTTTAAGAATATCGAGCAAGTGCTTTCTGCCGCTGGCGCCACAATGGCTGATGTCATCAAGATCAACACATTCCTGACCGACATCTCGCAATATGGCGAATTTGGCAGAGCGCGAACGGAGGCTTTCCCGGCTGGTGTCCCGGCCAGCGCGGCCTATGCAACACCTGCGCTCGTTATGCCTGCGCTATTGGTTGAAGTTGAAGCCATAGCAGTGGTGGGTAGCGGAAGTTGAAACCAACGCGCTAAAGTTAGATAGGAAAAGCGTGTCATTGCGCGCAACTTCTTGTTGATCCGGCGTTCCAGCCGCTGGAGTTTGGTGCAGTGATCGACCGGTTTGAGCCCATACACACCTTGTTACATTGATTAGCTATTACGCTTGCTAACCATCACGTTGTCCAAGACCGTTAGGACAGTTTGACCATCTTAATTGAACAGAGTCTGGCGCAAGGTTACGGTACCTCGGTTGGGTTTGGATGAAGACAAGCGCTTGTTCTCGAAATCAAGAAGTAGAGAAACCGTGTCGCCAGCGTGGGCAGCGGCCTTGAACCTGACTTCGTCGTATCCGAAAGAGGCAATCACGGCAGGTTGACGCTTCATTTGATGGATCAGGCGGATACGGAATGCCAGTAGATATGGTCCAGATGCGGTTATGCCCGCATATTCACGCGCAAAATCTTCATCAAGATGAATTGGCAGCGGGTCCCAAACTTGTGCAAACTCAACCATTTCTTCCCAGTCGATAGTTTGACTCGGTCCTTCAACGCGAGACGGAACTTCGATCTCATCAAAAAAAGATCAATTCCATTTCAAAAATTCTCCTGTCAGTCCCGTGGGCATCGAGAAAGTACTGTACCAGTCGTTCAAAACCTTCCCGAGAGTAACAACTTCATTCTTTATGGCCATCCTAAAAGCATGGCGCAAAGAACGGAAGCGCCGCTCTCGATGAGACTGAAAACTGCTCTCAAGGGAAGGTCGGCAAAGTCTGGAGTCTGTGTGGAACCTCTGTTCGTGGCGTGGTTGATGTGAGGTTTCGGCGTTTGTATGCGTTTTGGCGTGGGGTCGTTCTTTCGGCGGGTACGATGGCTTTTGGGGCTGGCGGTATCCCTCTGGGACGGATTGAACAATGTGGCACGGATTTCGGGGAAAGCGAGGCTTCTTGCGCCTTCATTGCGTCGATCATCGCCGGAATGCCGATGATCTTCATCACACGGGTCATATTGTAAGCCAGCACATGCAGCGCCCTCTCGGGGGCAACATTTTTTAGCCGTCTCATTTTGAAGTGCGTGGCCCCCCTCCATGATTTGATGGTACCGTATGGATGCGCAACGGTCATACTGCGAACCGCCAATCGGGTCGGGTCTGCATCCAACCGGTCCTGGACCCGGTCTGGACTATCCTCTTTCTCCCATCGACGAACGCGCCGTTCCTTGCCGGTCGTGCATTTGTTCTTGATGATGCAATCGGCGCAGGCACCCGACCAATACGTTCTGATGGCGTTGCCGTCTTGTGGGCCGGTGAACCTGTAGGTCAGGTTCCCGCCTGCGGGGCAGACATAGACATCGAGGTCGTTGTCACAGGTGAAGTCAGCCTCTTCGCTTGCGACGATCTCCTCGCCTTTGCAATAGCCTTTGTCAGCGAGCGCGGTGAGTTCGTTTGACGCCATGACATCGTTGGCCGCTGCCGCCATCATCGACAATGCATCCCGGTCACACCCAAGCATTGTGACTTCATGCGCAACGCTCAAGGGGTGATCCGCGCGCGGCATCCGCGCTGTGGTCGCCATCGCGCGGGCATCAGGATCCGTCAAAGAGACTTGCGTCTTGCCGGTCTCATCCATGCGGTGTTCGACGGACCGGTAACGCAGCGCCTCCTTTTGTAAATGGTCCAGCGTCCTCAGGCTGCGTTCCATGCGGGCCTCTGGCAGCACCGCGCCGGTCTGCTCAAACACTTCGTCAGCGCGATCCAACTCACCCAGATAGCGCGCGATTGCCTTGTCGATCTCAGCCAGTTTCTGACGCAGCTTGCCGCGCGTATCATGCTTGGCCTTGGCCATTCAAAGCTTTGAACCGGCTGCCATCAATCGCAACCACATCCGCATCGAGCAGGTCCATGTTGCGACACAGGGTCACAAATTGTTGGCAAACCTTGCGGATCGCAGGCCCGTTGTCCTTCCTGAACTCCGAGATTGTCTTGAAGTCAGGCTTCAACCGTCCCGTCAACCGGATGAATTCCAGATTGCGTCCGCAGTCGCGCGCCGACCGCCGCGACGACTGGATCTGGTTGCGATATCCGCAGATATAAAGCCGCAGCATCCCCCCCCGGAGGAGAACCAGGGCAACCCGTGACAGCAGGCTGCGTAGTGAAGCCAGGCCCTGCGGGATCAAGAGCATCGACAAACGCATCGATGGCATGGACAGGGCGGCTCTCGTCGACATAATCCTCCAGATGTTCAGCCAGTACCATCGTCTGCTGACGGTCCAGACCTGCGATAACCTGCGTCATGAACAACCTCCGCATCGAATACGGAAACCAGACCATCATCCGGCAAAAGCACAGGGGTTTTTACACATACACACTCTTCGCAGAGCAGACATCGACTTCGCCAGCAGCAAATGACCCTTAATCGCCATCATCGCCAGTAATATGATAGATAAATCTGCTTTGAATTAGGTCATCGACCAGATGTGCTCGGCAGAATTTGTCAGCGGGAAAGGCATTGATGTACATTCACACATCGGACCATCGACACTTAGCGATTTGTACAAGAGGACGATCCACCGCCGCGACAGCTTTGAGGCGGGATACAGGATGGTGGTCTGGCCCAGTGACCAAGTATAGTTGCACGCAGAACCGCAGGGTGTCCGGCTCATGTTGCTTGGTGGAGCAACGTTGGAAGCCCCACGACCTATCTGGTGGGACTTTGTTGCTTTGTCCAAAGACAAGATTGATACGGCAAAAGTAGCATGGCGGGCGGCGGGCTGAGCACTCGGACTCTTTAGAATGCTGTCCTGCGACGATCAGGAGCATATCCTGCTTGCGTCTTAAGCACGGGCTTTGTTGGTCGGATGGATGAAAAGCGCCAAAAGCTGCAAAATTTTTAAAAGAGCCGCTTGACGCCGCATAGAGGCCGCAATACTACGTCCGAACACGCCGCTTAGCGACGTGTGCAGTGGGCGGTTGTAGCTCAGATGGTTAGAGTACCGGCCTGTCACGCCGGGGGTCGCGGGTTCGAGCCCCGTCAACCGCGCCACCGCTGCAAAAAAGGTCTCCCATCGGGAGGCCTTTTTTTGTGGCCGGATATCTCTGTGACTCTGGCGGGGGCAGGCCTCGCACCCATGCTGTCAGATGGGATGTGCTTTTAAAAAGCGCGCAAGTACCTCAACTGTTTCTGCGGGCGATTGGTCAACAAAGAAATGTCCGCCGGGCACCGCTTGGGCCTGCATCTTGTCTAGCCTGTCCGTCCATGTCTGTGGGACGTCATAAGCCTGCGCCATCGCGCCATCAGCCCCGTACAGTACCAACGCAGGCGCAGTGACGCGGCGATCAAGGTCCTGGGCATCTTGATCATAGTCAATTTGCAAGGCTGCGCGGTAGTCGGCGCACATCCCGCGAATAGTGTCTGCGTCGCGCCATGCCGCGCGATACGCCTTAAGCGCCTGCGGATCAAAATCGCTTAATTTGGCCGCTCCCCAGCCCAACAGACAGCTTTCGTAGTACATGTCAGGGTCATGCCCGATCAGCTTTTCTGGAAACGGATAGGGTTGAGCGAGAAAAAACCAGTGATAGTAGGCAGCCGCGACAGTCTTGGTCAATTCCGATAGCAGCAGGTGTGTTGGCACAATATCCATCACCGTGAGGCTTGCGACAGCGGCGGCATTGTCCAGCGCCAATCGGTGGGCAACGCGTCCACCGCGGTCATGACCCATCAGATGAAACCGCGTGTGACCCAAAGCCGACATAAGCGCGCTTTGATCCGCGGCCATTTCGCGAAAGCTGTAGCTTTCGGTGCCCTGCGGTTTGCTGCTGTCGCCATAGCCGCGTAAATCGCTTGCCACTACCGTGAAGTCTTGCGCGAGATGCTTTGCCACTTCGTGCCACATCGCATGTGTCTGCGGAAATCCGTGCAGCAGCAAAACGGCAGGTCCAGACCCGCTCGTTACATAGTTTATGCGCTGGCCGTTGACATCGGCTATGCCTGTATCGAAATCATCAAACATAACCGCCCTTTCCGCATGAGGAACTTTGGCGCGCCACTGCGTTCACTGCGTCAGTGCCGCAAGAATACGAACCCAGCTTCGCGTTCCCTTGTGAAAGCTCTCCACATCATATTTTTCGTTCGGCGAATGCAGCGCGTCATCGTCTTTGCCAAAACCAATGAGCAATGGCGTCGTTCCCAGAATGTGCTGGAAATGCCCCGCGATTGGGATAGAACCACCGCCGCCAATGTAGGCCGCAGGCACATTCCATTCATCGGATAGGGCAACACGCGCCCGCTCAAACCGGTCATCAGAGGCATCAATCACACAGGCATTGTCTGCGCCATGTGCGGTAAAGCTGACTTTGCAATCGTCCGGCAACATCGCCTGCACCATGTTGCGGAAACTGGAGCGAATGGCCTCGGGGTCCTGATCGCCAACCAGTCTGAAGCTGATCTTGGCATGTGCTTTCGACGGCAGCACAGTCTTAAAACCTTCGCCGGTATAACCGCCCCAAATCCCGTTAACTTCGCAGGTCGGGCGCGACCACGTCATCTCTAGCGGGGTGCGATCCTGTTCGCCTGCGGGAATGCTCAGATCCACATCAGCCAAAAACTGGTTGTGATCAAAGTTCAACGCGTCCCATTGGGCCCGCATCTGCGGGGTGATGTCCGCAACACCTTCGTAAAAGCCCGGAATTGTCACGCGCCCGCTGTCATCGTGCAAGGCGGCAATCACGCGCGACAGTACGCGAATGGGGTTGATCGCCACACCGCCATAATAGCCGGAATGCAGATCCTTGTCGGGCCCCGTCACGGTAAGCTCTTCCTGCAGCATGCCCCGCAGCGATGTCACGATAGCTGGCGTTTTGCTTTCAAACATCGCCGTGTCGCAGATCAGTGCAAGATCAGATCGCAGCGCTTCAGCGTTTTCTTTCATGAATGGCACCAAAGAAGGAGAGCCGCTTTCTTCCTCTCCTTCCAGAAAGAAGGTAATTTTGCAGGGCAGGCTGCCGTATTGCGCAATCCATGCGCGACAGGCTTCAACGAATGTCATCAATTGGCCCTTGTCGTCGGCGGTGCCGCGTCCACGGATCACCTTTCCTTTCGGTGTGTCTTCAATGCGCGGATCAAAGGGGTCGTTGTGCCAAAGCGACAGGGGATCAACAGGCTGCACGTCGTAGTGGCCATAAAACAGCAGATGTGGTCCGGGGCCGTCGATATGGCCCAGAACCATTGGATGCCCGGGCGTAGGGCATTTTCGTGCATCAACGCCGAGGCTTTGCAGATCGCGCACCAGCCAATCCGCCGCAGCGTCACAGTGTTCTTTAAACGCGGGATCGGTCGAGATGGAGGGAATGCGCAACAGCTCAAACAGACGCTCCAACGACTGGGGCAGGTCGGAATCAACGCGGGCAAGCACGGCCTCGATAGACATGGGATATTCCTTGTATTTGATGGTTGTGCAGAACGTATCAGAGCGTTTGGGACTGTCCAGCCAAAGGCGCAAAGGACTGTCTGCCAGGGCGCGGAAATTCTGCTGTTGCTGCGACATGCCGTCCAGCGGTCGCTTATTGAATAATTTAGACCAGTTCTATAGTTAATACATGACTGAGTACCGCGCGCTTTGGAGTGTGCAGCATGCCGACCGAAGGAGAGGTCTTTCGTGAACTACACAGACCAACTGGATACCGCCATCGCCCGCCTGCATGACGAGGGGCGGTATCGCACGTTCATCGATATCGAGCGGCAGAGCGGCCAATTTCCACACGCGGTGTGGACCCAGCCGGACGGGACGTCGCGCCATATCACGGTCTGGTGCGGCAATGACTATCTTGGCATGGGGCAGCATCCGGTGGTTCTGGCCGCGATGCACGAGGCAATCGACGCAACAGGTGCCGGGTCCGGTGGAACACGAAACATCTCTGGCACGACCGTCTATCACAAGCGGCTTGAGGCAGAACTTGCCGATTTGCATGGCAAAGAATCGGCGCTGCTATTTACGTCTGCTTACATCGCCAATGACGCGACGCTGTCGACATTGCCCAAGCTTTTCCCCGGATTGATTATCTATTCCGATTCTCTCAATCACGCCTCGATGATTGAAGGAGTGCGGCGAAATGGTGGCGCCAAGCGCATCTTCAGGCACAATGACATCGCGCACCTGCGTGAAATGCTTGAGGCTGATGACCCTGCTGCGCCGAAGCTGATTGCATTCGAATCGATCTACTCGATGGATGGCGATTTTGGTCCGATTGAAGAGATTTGCGATCTTGCTGACGAATTTGGTGCGTTAACCTACATTGACGAAGTGCATGCAGTGGGAATGTACGGACCACGCGGCGCTGGTGTTGCGGAACGCGATGGTCTGTTGGATCGCCTCGATATTATCAATGGCACGTTGGCCAAAGCCTATGGCGTTATGGGTGGATATATTGCGGCATCAGAGAAAATGTGTGACGCCATAAGGTCTTACGCTCCGGGATTCATATTTACGACTTCGCTGCCGCCTGCGGTTGCAGCAGGTGCGGCAGCGTCGGTTGCCTTTCTTAAAGATGCGCCGGAACTGCGTGAGGCACACCAGTTACAGGCGCGTATTTTGAAAATGCGGCTCAAGGGATTGGGCCTGCCGATTATCGATCATGGCAGCCATATTGTGCCCGTGATGGTGGGGGATCCTGTGCATACAAAGATGCTCAGCGATATGCTGCTGGAAGAGCACGGCATCTACGTCCAGCCGATCAATTTCCCAACGGTACCGCGCGGTACAGAGCGTTTACGCTTTACGCCATCGCCTGTTCACGGCCCGAAAGAGCTTGATGCTTTGGTACGCGCGATGGACGGACTTTGGTCACATTGTGCGCTAAATCGTGCCGAAGAGGCAGGTTAACCTTCCCCTGTAGGAATTTGCAGTTGCCTTGTGTTAACCTAACCTAAACAACGGGTCAGGTACGAATCGTGGGGACGATTCTGCAATTCGATGACACGTGGTGGCATACGCTGGAAAGACGGGGCAGTAGAATGATCGGACGCAAACACTCAAAGAGTGTTGACGAGAAAGTCGAACCGAAAGCGTTCGACGATTTCGAATTGCGTCTTGGCGACGTGATGCGTGGAGAGCGCGCCACGATGGGCAAATCCCTGCTGGACGTTCAGCGCGAGCTGCGGATCAAAGCAGCCTATATCGCCGCCATTGAAAACTGCGACCCTGATGCCTTCGATACACCTGGTTTTATCGCAGGATATGTACGGTCTTATGCCCGATATCTTGGCATGAACCCCGACACTGCTTTCGATACATTCTGCCAGGAAAGCGGCTTTTCAGTTGCGCATGGCATGTCTGCCGAGGCATCGGTAATCAAAAAATCGAAACGCGAAGCCAAGGCAGCACGCGCGGGTGAGGTTGATATGTTCAACCGGCCCAGCACGCCCTTTGTGCCCGCTGGTGAAAGCTGGTTTTCGCGGATTGAGCCCGGCGCGGTGGGGTCATCCTTGGTGCTGATTGCGCTTATTTCCGCCATCGGCTTTGGCGGATACTCGGTCCTGCAGGAAGTGCAGCGGGTTCAGGTGGCACCGGCAGAACAAACGCCCATTGTGCTATCCGATCTTGATCCCTTGGACGGGGTTCTTTCCGCAAGCCCCGAGGCATTATCGGAAAACGGATTGCCCGACGGTATGGACGTGCCAAGAGCTGAAGCGCTGGACCGGTTATACAGACCAGATGCATTGGATATGCCGGTGCTGGTTGCGCGCGATGCGCCAATCTCGACGCTCGACCCGCGTATGGGGGGCAACTTTGCCCAACCTGCAATACCCGCTCCCGAAGCTGAAACACTGGCCGACAGCTTGTTTGCACAATTGGGACCGTCTGAAAACGCATCGGTCGTAGAAAATCCGATCCCGATCGTGTCTAAAGACCCTGGTCCGGCTCTTAGAATGGTGGCGGTACGCCCTGCTTGGGTACGGGTTAGTGCCGCAGATGGCACCGTTATTCTCGAGACGATCATGGAACCCGGTGACACGTGGGATGCACCTGCCGGGGAAGAGCCTGCAACACTGCGCACAGGCGAAAGCGGAGCTATATATTTCGCTCTTAGTGGCGAATACTACGGTCCTGTGGGCGCAACGGGGACAATCACATCGAACCTGCCTTTGGAAGTCGATGCGCTTAAGTCGACTTACGATGTCGCCGATCTGACAGCCGATGAGGCGCTGGCTACTATGGTGGTGCAGTTGCAGACGCCGGTTGAGCCTGCGGCAGAATAACCTGCAACTCATTGGAAAACGATCATTGCGGGTCGTGACCCGAGTGTCTAGTTTGTGTGACAGGCTCAGCAAGTAAGGTCAGTCTCATGTCGCTCAACCATATTCGTCCATGGCGCAATATTTACCGTCGTACATCGCGCCAGATCATGGTCGGGAATGTCCCCGTTGGGGGCGATGCACCGATTTCGGTCCAGACAATGACCAACACATTGACCACCGACGTCAAAGCGACAATCGAACAAGTGAACGCCGCAGCCGAAGCCGGTGCAGATATTGTTCGCATCTCTGTCCCGGATGAGGGGTCGTCCAAAGCGCTAAAACAGATCGTTCCTGAAGTTTCGGTACCGATCGTGGCCGACATTCATTTCCACTACAAACGTGGTATCGAAGCAGCAGAGGCAGGGGCGGCGTGTCTGCGCATCAACCCCGGCAATATTGGTGACGAAAAGCGTGTCAAAGAGGTCATCAAGGCTGCGCGGGACCACAACTGTTCGATTCGCATCGGCGTGAACGCGGGCAGTCTTGAGAAGCATCTGCTTGATAAATACGGCGAGCCTTGTCCGGATGCGATGGTTGAAAGTGGTCTGGACCATATCAAGATCCTGCAAGACAACGATTTTCATGAATTCAAGATCAGCTGCAAGGCATCAGACGTTTTCATGGCGGCTGCAGCCTATCAACAACTGGCAGAGGCCACGGATGCACCCATCCATCTGGGCATCACCGAAGCAGGCGGTCTTGTGTCGGGCACAATTAAATCTGCTATTGGCTTGGGCAATCTGCTGTGGATGGGCATTGGTGATACGATCCGTGTCAGCCTGTCCGCGGATCCCGTCGAAGAGGTTAAAGTCGGCTATGAGATCCTCAAGTCGCTTGGATTGAGGCACCGGGGGGTGAATATCATCAGTTGCCCCAGCTGCGCGCGTCAGGGGTTTGATGTCATCAAGACGGTGGAAGCTTTAGAAAAGCGACTTGAGCATATCAAAACGCCCATGAGCCTAAGCATCATTGGCTGTGTTGTGAACGGTCCTGGCGAGGCGCTGATGACGGATGTAGGCTTCACAGGTGGTGGTGCCGGGTCCGGCATGGTCTATCTTGCGGGTAAGCAAAGCCACAAGCTTAACAACGACGAAATGGTAGAGCACATCGTTGAGCAGGTTGAAAAAAAGGCCGCCGAGATCGAAACCGCGGCGGCCATATCGGATGCGGCTGAGTAGGGGGTTAGCCCCGTTTGTCGTCCACGATCATCTGCAGCTGGTCAGCGGGCAGATAGCCACGCAGCATCTCGTCTGACAGAACGAATGTGGGTGTGCCGTTAATCTGTAAGCGTTGTGCAAGTTCCCGAGTAGCCCGCAGGCTATCGGTAATTTCCGGGTCTTCCATACGCCCTTCAATCGTCTCTGCGTCGTGACCAAAGGTGCCCGCCAATCTGCGCAGGGCAGGCAGCGTGATCTCGCCGTTATATTCCATCAGCGCGTCGTGGATAGCTTTGTAGGCTTCGTCGCCCTCAACCAGCTTTGTCGCCATCGCAAACCGTGATGCAAGTACCGATTGTTCGCCCAATATTGGGAACTCCTTTACGACGAAACGGATGTTGCCATCGTCTGCCAGCAGTTGTTCAACTTCCCCAAAGGCGCGTTTGCAAAAGCCACAGCGATAATCCATGAATTCAACCAGCGTCACATCGCCGTCGGGGTTGCCGCCCACATAAGAAAAACCGTCGTTGAAAATGGCGTCTGCATTTTGTGCCACAAGATCAACATCCGCTTGGGCTTGTGCGTTTGCTTGCTGTTGTTCTAGCGCATTCACGGCTTCCATAATGACCTGCGGGTTCTCCATGAGATAGGAACGTACCTGCTCACCAAAAGCCGTCCGTTCGTCCGGTGTCATAGCACTCAAATCTAATGCCATCGCGGGGTGCGCTGCAAAGCCAAGGCACAATGCAAGTGCCGTGAGCGGTTTCTTAATCATTAATTATCTCCTTTTGGCGGCTCTCTCTGCCGCAATCAACACATCTTGGGCCCTTTGCCAAGGGCCGGATCCTTCGGGCAACAGCCCTGACGCACGTTTTGCGTGGATCGCGGCATCATCTAGTCGGCCCGAAAGCGCATAGCGTTCAGCGGTCACGACTGAGGCCATACCGTTTTGCCCAAGTCTGGCGTAAGCTACTGACAAATCCCGCAGCATCGTTCCATCGCGAAAGTCAATTGTTCTTGCTTTTTCAAGTACCTGCTGCGCCTCTTTAAAGCGATCGTCGATCAGCAACACACGCCCGTATCCTGACAGGATCAACGGATCATTCGGGGCGAGTTGTACCGCACGCCCATAGGCTGAAATGGCGGCCGAGAAGTTCCGTGTCTCAAGTAGGATTTGACCTCGTTGGTCATGCAGGAAAGGGTCATTGGGGCGCAGGGCAACGGCGGCATCAATCGCGCGAAGCGCCTCGGTCGTGCGGGATTGTCGATGCTGCGCCACCGCTTCACGCAGCAATCGTACATCTTGGTAAGGGCTATCCTTCAGCCGCTGCAGCGTCCACTTAGGCGATCTGGTGTAGGCGCTGAGCTTCCCTTTGACCCTCTCAAACCAGTAGTCCGCCGTCTGGTCGGCTGTGGTCCCAATGCTATAGGCGGCCACGTATCCCTCGAGTGCCCGCATCCGGTCACGCGAAAAGGGGTGACTGCGCGTATAGGGCTCCTGACGGGTTTCGGCCAACAACTCTTGCCCGCGGAATATCTGTAATACATCTGACATGCCCTTAGGGTCGACCCCGGCAGAGCGCATGTAACGCACGGCGGATTGGTCAGCTGATGCCTCCTCGGCGCGCGTGTGCCGCAAGAAACGGTTCATGGCAGAGCTTTGCGTACCCAGCAAAATTCCGCCTGCAGCCTCGCCTGCACCGGCAGCAGCGGCAACCGCTGCCATCGCTGCCCCGAAACCGGCGGCCGTGCGCGCAGCGGCAAGATTGTTCATCCGCCGGGTGATGTGGCCATTTGCAATGTGTGCAGCTTCATGCGCGATCACACCTTGAAGCATAGCCGCGTTTTCCATCCGATTGATAAGGCCGTAGTTGACGAATATTGCATCCGTTCCGATGACAAAGGCATTCAGCGAACTGTCATTAACGACCAGCATTTTCACCTGCGACGGGCTAAGTCCTGCAGCAGACAAAAGCGGTGCAGCCAGTTGTTTCAAGCCGTATTCGATGTCCGCATCGCGCAACAACCCTTGCGCAGACGCGGTCTGTGCAAAGAGGCAAAAAACCAATGCCGGGATTGACGCCAGCCTGAATACGCGGTGAAACCTCATAGACCTAATAAGGAGCGGTTTTCATGCGGGTTTCAAGGCGTTCTTCAGTTGATCCCTTCATTGTGATGGATGTAATGGAAGCAGCGCGTCGGGCAGAAGCGGCGGGGCGTCACATTATTCATATGGAAGTCGGCCAACCGGGAACGGGCGCACCGCGTGCCGCGGCAGAAGCTGTGTCAAAAGCGATGCAGCAAGATGCGATGGGGTACACGGTGTCTCTGGGGTTGCCGGCTTTGCGCCAACGGATCGCACAGCTATATGGCGACTGGTACGATGTTGATCTGGATCCGAACCGTGTGATCATCACGCCCGGCTCATCTGGGGCATTTATCCTCGCTTTTACGGCTCTTTTCGATACGGGCGACCGGGTTGGTATCGGGGCGCCGGGCTATCCCAGCTACCGCCAAATTTTAAGCGCGCTTGATTTGCAACCGGTAGATATTCTCACTGCGCCCGAAAACCGGCTTCAACCCGTTCCGGGCGAGCTGGAAGGTCAAAACCTTGCTGGTTTGATGGTGGCATCACCTGCAAATCCGACAGGTACGATGTTGAACAAGGCGGCGATGTCGGACCTTATCGGTGCGGCAGGCGGGCAGGGAGCATCCTTTATCTCTGACGAGATTTATCACGGCATCGAGTATGAGGCTAAAGCCGTCACCGCCTTGCAAATCACTGATGAGGCTTACGTCATCAATTCGTTTTCCAAGTATTTTTCAATGACAGGCTGGCGCGTGGGGTGGATGGTTGTACCCGAGGATCATGTGCGGGTGATTGAACGAATTTCTCAGAACATGTTTATCTGCGCGCCCCACGTCAGTCAGGTGGCAGCGCTCGCGGCACTTGATGCTACAGACGAACTGGAAGCGAATATGGCCGTCTACCGCGCCAATCGTGCCTTGATGATCGAAGGGCTGCCGCAGGCCGGATTTAACAACTTCGCGCCACCCGACGGCGCATTTTACGTCTATGCAGATGTGTCTGAGATGACCAATGACAGTCGTGCCTTTGCCGCCGAGATATTGGAGCATGCAGGTGTCGCAGTGACACCCGGGCTCGATTTCGATCCGGTGCGAGGCCATCAAACCTTGCGCTTTTCCTACGCGCGCAGCACCGAAGATATTGTCGAAGGTCTTGCACGTCTTAAGGCGTTCATGCAGGCGCGATAGGGGATTCACAAACAAAGGCTTCTGCGCTAAGCTGCTGGCAAAACAAAATATCAGGCCGAGCAGCCCATGATCCGTCAATTTTTTCTCTGTGCCGCCCTTTGGGTCGGTTCCTTGTCCGTTTCCGCAGCACAAGCCGTGGATGCGCCCGCCCGCATTGATGCGGCGTCAAGCGGGCTCGAGCAGGACTGGTTTGGTCGCACCACGCTGCGGCTTGAGCTGACGCATGGCGTGCCGTTCCGCGTCTTCACACTGGATGATCCCGCGCGCCTTGTTCTCGATTTTCGCGATTTGACATGGGAAGGTATCACGCCTGAGCATATTCTGGGGGACGTGACTGGTATTGATGCTGTGCGCTTTGGGGCATTTCAAACCGGATGGTCGCGGCTGGTGGCGGATATGACCCGCCCCATGCTCCCGCAAGAGGTTGAGATGGCGATTGACAGCGATAGTGGCCGTGCGATTCTGAGCATTGATCTGGTGACGGCAACGGATACTTCTTTTTCGGCGGCGTCGGGTGCGCCGAAAAACGCATTCTGGCCCGATAAGGATGGCGAACAGGCGCAAATGGCGCCCATCGCCGACGATCGGTTCGTCGTGGCCATTGACCCGGGGCACGGCGGTATCGATCCGGGGGCCGAACGCGATGGGCTGTCCGAAAAAGTTCTTATGCTGGATGTCGCATTAGCCTTGCGGGACATATTGCAGGCTGTTGAGGGTGTTGATGTGGTCCTGACGCGAGAAACGGATGTATTCGTGTCCTTGCAGTCCCGCGTGGCGATGGCCCATCAGGTCGGCGCTGATTTGTTTGTGTCGCTGCACGCAGATGCGCTTAGTCAGGGCGGCGCGCACGGTGCCACCATCTACACACTTTCCGAAGAGGCCAGTGATACTGCAAGTGCGCATCTGGCAGCGCGCCATAATCGCGCCGATATCATTGCAGGCGCTGATTTGTCAGGCTCGGACGGTCAGGTGACACGCGTTTTGCTTGATTTGGCGCGGCAAGAAACTGAACCGCGCTCGCGCAGTTTGGCAAAAGCCTTTGCCGATAGCATGGCGGCCGCAGGTGGTCCAATGAACAGCCGTCCCATGCGACAGGCTGGATTTTCTGTCTTGAAATCCGCCGATATTCCCTCTGTGCTGATTGAAATCGGTTTTTTGTCCAGCAAGCGTGATCTGGAGAACCTGCGTGACCCGATTTGGCGTCAGAACATGACCGGCGCTATGGCGCGCGGTATTCTGAACTGGCGTGACTACGATATGACGCAGCGTGCTCTGATGCGACACTAGCAAGCGGTTGCCGATCGCGGTATGGGACTTTGACCAAAGCCGCGCCAGCGCTTATAAAGACAGCGTGTGCGCATCAAAAGGGCCGTATCGCTGTGTTCCGTTTTATTTTGTCTTTCTTCGGCGGTATTTTCACGACCGTTACAATGGGTCTGGGAATGATCGTGCTCAGCGTCGGTGCGATTTTTTGGGTCTATGGCCAAGACCTGCCAAGTCACGAATCCCTTGCGCAATATGCCCCGCCGACAATCAGCCGTATTTATTCTGGCCAAGGCCAGATTATTGACGAGTTCGCCAAAGAACGCAGGCTTTTCACGCCTGCGGACGATATCCCGGATCTTGTGAAGCAGGCGTTCATTTCGGCAGAGGATAAAAACTTCTACGAACATCAGGGCTATGATCCGCGCGGTATTGCAGCGGCGGCTTTTGATGCGGTGCGATCACGCGGGCAAGACGTCCGTGGGGCTTCGACGATTACGCAGCAGGTGATGAAGAACTTCCTACTTTCGGGAGACCGCCGCGCAGAGCGCAAGATCAAGGAAATCATTCTTGCATCGCGTCTTGAGGAAACGCTGGAAAAGGACCAGATCCTAGAGCTGTACCTGAACGAGATTTTCCTAGGCCAGAATTCCTACGGGGTGACGGCGGCGTCACAAACTTATTTTAACAAGCCCCTAAGCGATTTGCTGCCACGCGAAGCCGCTTTTCTGGCGTCATTGCCCAAAGCCCCCAGCGATTATCATCCAGTCCGCCAGAAAGACCGGTTGCTGGCACGTCGGAACTTTGTGCTCAAAGAGATGATGGAAAACGGCTTTCTCTCAGAGGCCGCCTACGAAATCGAGATGACGGCACCGCTCCAATCCGTTCAGAACGGTGACTTTGAAAGCTTCCGATCAGAACTGCCACCCCGCGATTACTTCACTGATGAAATCAGGCGCCAGTTGAGCGACGACTTCGGCGAGGGCGAGTTTTTCACAGGTGGCCTGAGCGTCCGGGCCACCATCGACCCCGATTTGCAGCCGGTAGCGGCAGCTTCTTTGCGTCGCGAGCTTGAGCTTTATGACCGCAAGCAAGGTATCTGGCGCGAGCCGGAAACAAAGATTGATCCCTCGCTTTTGGGTGACGAGGCACAGTGGCGTGAAGCACTGGCGGCGGTCGAGATCGCACGCGACATCGACCTTGACGGCCCTTGGTATCCGGCGGTGGTTTTGTCGGTCGGTGACAGTTCTGCGCGCATCGGCATCGAGGGTGTGATCGAGGATGACGACGGACATTTTATCCCGGCGCGGGATGTGACATGGGCGCGCAAACGTAGTCTTGATGGCACGCGCGGACGCACGGCGCAGGTGGCCGGCGATTTGCTCGAGGTAGGCGATGTCGTCCACGTACGCGCAATGACCTCTGACGAGGATCAAAGTTTTCTTCGTTGGACGTTGCGACAAGTCCCCGAAGTGCAGGGCGGGTTCGTTGCGATGGACGTCAACTCGGGTCGTGTGATCGCGATGCAGGGCGGGTTTTCATATCAGGACAGCGTTTTCAACCGCGCAACCCAGGCCCGCCGCCAACCAGGATCCAGCTTTAAACCTTTTGTCTATGCCTCGGCTTTGGAGAGCGGCTATTCGCCCGCGACCATCGTTGTCGATGCCCCGATTGAGATTGACACGCCGCAGGGGCTTTGGCGTCCGCGCAATGCCTCGCGCGAATACTACGGCCCGACGCCACTGCGTACGGGAATTGAGCGGTCCCGGAACCTGATGACCATCCGTCTTGCACAAGAGGTTGGGATGCAGACCGTCGCGCGCTACGCTGAACGCTTTGGCGTGTACGACAACATGGGCACCTTTCTGGCCAACGCTTTGGGGTCGGAAGAGACCACTTTGTACCGTATGGTGGCCGCCTATGCGATGTTCGCCAATGGCGGTGAACGTGTGCAACCTACGCTGGTTGACCGCGTGCAGGATCGCTACGGCAAGACCATCTACCGGCACGATGAACGTTATTGCTTTGATTGCGAACTGGCGAGCCTTGACCCCGGCTTTGCGCCCAAGATCGTGTCCAACCGCGAACGGGTCATGGATCAGATCACAGCGTATCAGCTGACCTCTATGATGCGCGGCGTTGTTGATCGTGGCACAGCCGCGCGTACCGTGAACCTGCCTGTGCCGACTGCGGGCAAAACCGGCACGACGAATGATGCCAAGGACGTATGGTTCATCGGCTTTACCAGCAACATCGTCGCGGGCTGCTACATCGGCTACGACCAGCCCAGATCATTGGGGCGTGGTGCGTCGGGCGGCGGTATGTGCGGCCCCGTCTTCCAGCGCTTCATGGAACAAGCTACCCAGAAATACGGCGGCGGTCCCTTCGAGATCCCTCCAGGCGGGCAGTTCATCAAAATCGACCGCTTCACAGGTGCCCGCTTGCCAGATGACGCAACGGGCGAAGCGGTGGTGGCTGAATATTTCCGCAGCGGTGAAGCGCCGGTCTTTGGTGTGATGTTCGATGGCGGCTTTGCCATGGGAGAGGATCTGCCATTGTTCCAAGAAGCGCAAAGCGGACAGGGGCAGCAGGTCACGACATCTTCAGGTGAAACGGTGGAAGTCGGCCCGAACGCCAACTTCGGCACATTAAGCTCCGGCGGTCTCTATTAAGTCACGGATTTCGGTCGCGCCGCTTGCTGCCCGTCGGCGGCTGGTCTATCACGATCCAAAGTCATAACCCGAGGCATCCATGCGCGCTGACGTTCAGAATACGGTAGAACAAATACAAAAATCGCTCGACCTGCTGGCGCAGCGTCTGGACGTGGAAACAGCCCCTTTCCGGTTGGAAGAATTCAACGCAAGGGTCGAAGATCCAACGTTGTGGGACGACCCGGAAGCTGCTCAAAAGCTGATGCGTGACCGGCAGATGCTTGTGGATGCGATGGCGACCCATGACACCATCAAACAAGACCTTGCCGACAATATCGAGCTGATCGAGCTGGGCGAGATGGAAGAAGACGAAGAGGTGGTTGCCGACGCAGAAAAAGCGTTGAAGTCCCTTGAAATAAAAGCCGCGCAAAAAGAGCTTGAGGCGCTGTTGGATGGCGAGGCGGACGCCAATGACACCTTCCTTGAGGTGAATGCGGGGGCGGGTGGCACTAAATCCTGTGATTGGGCATCAATGCTTGCACGTATGTATGTGCGGTGGGCAGAAAAGAAGGGCTACAAGGTTGAATTGCAATCGATGAGCGATGGCGACGAGGCCGGCATAAAATCTGCGACATATAAAATCAGTGGTCTGAACGCTTACGGCTGGCTTAAGTCGGAAAGTGGCGTGCACCGCTTGGTGCGCATTTCACCCTTCGACAGTGCTGCAAAGCGTCACACGTCATTCTGTTCGGTCTGGGTCTATCCCGTGGTTGATGATAACATCGACATTGAAGTGAACCCCTCCGATATCCGGATTGATACCTACAGATCCTCTGGCGCGGGTGGACAGCACGTGAACACCACCAACTCGGCGGTGCGTATTACCCACCATCCGACAGGTATTGTTGTGACAAGCTCCGAAAAGTCCCAGCACCAAAACCGCGATATCGCGATGAAAGCGCTGAAATCACGATTGTACCAGTTAGAGCTTGACCGTCGTAACGCGGCGATCAACGAAGCACATGAAAACAAGGGCGATGCAGGTTGGGGCAATCAGATCAGGTCTTATGTTCTGCAGCCGTATCAGATGGTCAAAGATTTGCGCACCAATTTTGAGACATCCGACACCAAGGGCGTTTTGGACGGTGATCTCGATGGGTTTATGGCCGCCACGTTGGCATTGGACGTGTCTGGCAAAACACGTGCCGAGGCACAGGGCGGCTAAACCACTCCGCCTGTTCTTATTTTGACATGTTCTTCCAACTAGGGCATTTTTATAGCATCGTACGATCAGGGAGGACGCCATGGGCACAGTGGCAATGGGAGAGCCGCAACTCGGGGTTCCCGAGTTGCGCGAGGCGCAGTTTGATATGCTCGGCAGTGCGCTAAAGAAGGGCGCCGCTGACTTTAAAGCGCGCCCGTCATATGGAATTTTGTTTGCAGCTTTCTATGTCGCCGCAGGCTGGGCGATGACAGCGGTCACGTTGTCCACGGGGCATACGTTTTGGCTGGTGCTTGCTGCAATCGGTTTTCCTCTGCTCGGACCGTTCGCAGCCGTAGGCCTTTACGAGGTATCACGACGCCTCGAAGCGGGGGTGGAAATGCCGCCCGGCAGTATTTTTGGTGTGATCTGGGAACAGCGTCACAGGCAGCTTCCCTCAATGTGTACCATGATGGTCGTCATATTCATGTTCTGGTTCTTTCTGGGGCACATGATCTTTGCGCTCTTTCTAGGGCTCACGACAATGACAAATATTTCATCGTCTTACGAGGTGTTCCTAAGCGCCAATGGGATTATGATGCTGGTCTTCGGAACAGCTGTGGGTGCAGCGTTTGCAGTGTTGATCTTTTCCATCGCGGTGATTGGCTTGCCGCTCCTGCTGGACCGTGAAGTCGACTTTATCACGGCCATGCTAACCAGCATCAAAGCGGTGCGTACATCGCCGGTCGTCCTGCTGGGCTGGGCGCTGTTTATCGCGGCGGTTGTTTTTGCTGCGATGATCCCCGGCTTTTTAGGGCTGTTTATCGTGCTGCCGTTGCTTGGGCACAGCTCGTGGCATCTTTACCGTCAGATGGTCGTCGACGCGTAAGGATCCACTTCGCGCCCCATGGAAACCAGCCGCGCGCAGAGCGCGGCTGCCTGCGGGGCGCCAGTTTCTAACGCGAAGACATAGGCATGGGTCAGGTAGAATCCGCAGGCGTCTGCATCATTGGCGCGGTCTGCGGCTTCGGTGTACAGCGACACAAGCAAATCCCGGTCGTCAGCCTCATGTGCGGCCAGCAACCGTGTGTCGAGGTCGGTCATTCGGCCGCTTGAGACGCGACCCGTTCAGCGGCAAGGCGCCCCGCGACCCAAGAATGGAAAAGATGCGTTGGCCCGTCCATTGCTGGCGAAAACCGCCCGCCATCAAATGAAACCGCATGGCGTCCGCGCTGCATGCCTTCCACGACAAAAACGTCCTCCGCAAAAACAGTCTTCCATTGCGCCGCATTGCGCGCACGCAGGTCTTCACTGGTGTTAGGCGCGGCATAGTAAAGATGCACATGTTCCAATGTTCTTTCCGGACCCTGCGGTTGCAGAATGATCGCAAACGTATGGTCGCGGTGTACACCCAGCAATACGTTGGGAAAGGCAGTAATATATTCTGCGGCGGTATCCCATTTCTCGGCAAGGTTATCGAAATCGGGAAAAACCTGTTCGTCGTGCCCCTTGATCTGGCGATAAACCAATGTGCCCTGACCAGAAAAAAGCTCGGGCTCTTCGATATGATAGTGGTCTTCCAGCCGCGAATAGCTGTTCAGACCGGGATGCACCCACGGCAAGTGATAGCTTTCGCAATAATTCTCGACAGCGAGCTTCCAGTTGCAATTCACTTCAAGCGTAAAGCTGCTTTGTGCGCCGCCATGATAAAGCGGTTTGTCAAATTCCTGCCACCGCGCAAGCAGTTTGGCGTTTGCTTCTTCAAAGGCGGGCGCGTTGCCTGACACGTTGATCCAGACAACATCCATCCAGATATGGCTGCGCACCTCGAGAAGGCCAAGAAGGGCGCGGTCAATTCCTTCATGCGTGTTTTGCCCAGGACCGCCTACATGCGGCGTGCTGACAAGGCGCCCGTCGGTGCCATAACACCAGCTATGATAGGGGCAGCGGATTGCCCCTTCGATCTTGCGTGGCTCTTCAACCAGTATCATGCCGCGGTGACGGCAAATGTTTTGAAATACCCGAACGGAATTGCTACGATCGCGGATGACCAGCAGGGGCATACCCAAAAACGTAATTGGAACGGCATCGCCGGGTTCGGGGACTTCGGCGGCGACGGTTAACCCGGACCAGTTTGCAAACAAAAGAGCGCGTTTTTCTTCATCAAAGACGCCTGCGTCGGTGTAATGCGCATTGGGCAGGCCATTTGCTTCTGCAATCGGGCGACGCACGCTAGAAAGATCTGTGACGGTGTGATCCATGACGAGCCTCCTTATGCATGGGTGGCTCGATTTTAGGGATAAACACGCGTTGTGCCGTCACCGTAGCGACTTTCGCAGCCTTTTGGCGACATCAATTGAGATTATTGAAAGGGGTCGTCGCGTTGTAGCAATCGCTGATGAAACGGGATCAGGTCTTCAAAGACACAAAACCCAGACGCGCGATGTAGCTCCATAATTCTTGGAAGGTCATTGCCTAGATATTCGTACACAAGGCGTGCCACACGGGTGCTGCTCGAATTCTCGCGTACCGTCCGCGCGACATACCCAACCCAAAAGTTGTTTTGAAATGACGTCACACGATTGAGAAAATTGATGGATGCTGTCAATCCGTTCCGACGTGACGCTACAATTGCTACACCCTCTTCGATCCGCTGTACGTATCCCCGATATTCCCGAGCACTCGCAGCTGGCGGGATACCTTGCATGGCCATCGCGACCTTCGGCTCGTACCCTCGAATGAAAGTGTCATCGCCGATGCGTTTGACATAGACTAGGCCGCGAACAAAATCGCCGTCCTTTACAAAACTACGCCTCGAAAAATGGTAAAAGCCACTAGGAAAGTCCGCTTCGGGCACTTTTTGAACCGTGTCGCCCATGAATTCGGAAAGGTAGCTTCTGGAGGCTGCACTGCTGTTACCTAAAATATGCTCAACTGGTTCCAACAATACCCGCGCGTCTACTTCGAAGAATTCGCAGATACGCGCCAAAACGTCAGGGCGCGGAAAACTCTCACCGCTGAGGTATCGGTTGAACTGGGTTCTGTTTATACCCAATTCACGAGCAAGCGCTGAAATAGACGCATAGTCTTGGGACAGTTGACGCAGATTAGCACCGAACATATTCCGCAACTGGGCGGGTGATCGTTTCGTGGATGGCATTGGTATCCTTACTGACCGGTTTTCCCGCATAGATCGCAGGCAATGCGCGGACTCTCCTATTGGTTACGAAATACTGCAGATAATTGATGCTAGTGCGCGTCAGTGGTGTTCCAAATTGTGTCAAAGGTATTGTAAGTCGACACAAAATCCAAGCGTCCGTTACCTTTTTAATTGTATTCTAAAGAGTACACTTATTGGTAGAATTGGAACAGGAAGACGTAGGATAGGATTGAATCATGTTAGGCGTAGTGCTCTGGAGCGACATAGCCGACCGAAAAGCCGTGATCTGGTGCGAGGATCAAGGTGATTTAGCGTATGTGAATGCTGCTGACTCTGTTTTAGATAACGGTGAATTCTTTGACGCTGGCGACGTGATTCAGTTTGATGTTGAGAACTGTCAAAAAATGCGAGTCGCGAACAATCCCCGTCTGGTGATTGAAAAAGCGGGCAAAGCCTTGCCTGATGCATTGAAATCAAACAAAATACTTACACCATCCAAAACGGATGGCGCAGAGATCATCGCGTTTGAACCCTTTAGATCACGTCAACGTTGCACGGTACCTTAACGGTCCGATCACTAAAGTTCAGTTAATAGGGTTACGAAGTCTCATTCGCCACGCGAAAGTGCTGCGACGCCAGTCCGCGCGACTTCGGCAAGCCCCAAAGGTCGCATCAATTCAGCAAAAGCATCAATTTTCTCAGGCGCGCCGGTAATTTCGAAAACAAAGCTTTCAAGCGTGCTGTCGACAACGTTTGCGCGAAAAATATCGGCCAGCCGTAGGGCTTCAACGCGTTTGTCACCTTGACCAACCACCTTGAACATCGCCAGTTCACGCTCAACACTGGCACCTTCAACGGTCAAGTCATGCACATCATGTACCGAAACAATCCGGCCCAGTTGCGCTTTGATTTGCTCGATCACCTGCGGTGTACCCGAGGTCACAATTGTAATGCGGGACAGATGTCCACTGTGATCAACTTCGGCCACGGTGAGACTATCGATGTTATAGCCGCGACCGGAAAACAGGCCGATAACCCGTGCCAGAACGCCCGGTTCGTTTTCCACCAGCACGGCAAGCGTATGACGTTCGACCACATCCGAGAACGTTGGGCGCAGGTTGTAGGCAGAGTGGCTGCTAGAGCCTTTTTTGATTTTTAGCGGCGACATCGTTAATAGCCTTTCAAAACGGGTAGGTGGGCGCGCTGTTGAGGGCGCGCACGAAGGTGTGCTTACACGAGGACGGAGCCTTTGGCGTCAATCACGCCTTGTGTATCCGCTTCGCCCAGCAACATCTCATTGTGTGCTTTGCCTGATGGGATCATCGGGAAGCAGTTCTCATGCTTTTCAACAAGGCAGTCAAAGATTACAGGGCCATCGTAGGTGATCATCTCCATGATTGCATCGTCCAGATCATCAGGATCGGAACACAGGATGCCTTTCGCACCAAAGGCTTCGGCTAGTTTGACAAAATCGGGCAGGGCGTCGGACCAGCTGTGCGAATACCGCTCGCCGTGCAACAGTTCTTGCCATTGCCGAACCATTCCGAGGCGTTCGTTGTTCAAAATGAACTGTTTGACGGGCAGGCGGTACTGCACGGCGGTGCCCATTTCCTGCATATTCATCAGCCATGATGCTTCGCCCGCGACATTGATAACCAACGCATCAGGGTGCGCGATCTGAACCCCGATCGAAGCCGGGAAACCGTAGCCCATTGTGCCCAAACCCCCGGAGGTCATCCAGCGGTTAGGGTCTTCAAACCCCAGATACTGCGCGGCCCACATCTGGTGCTGACCCACTTCGGTGCAGATATAGCGATCATACTTTTTGGTCAGCTCTTCGAGCCGCGTAAGGGCGTGCTGCGGTTTGATGGTTTTGCCTTTTTGGGTAAAGCGCAGGCAATCGACTGTTTTCCACTGTTCAATCTGCGTCCACCATTTCGCGACCGCTTCGGAATTGGTTTTGCGCCCGCGCGATTTCCAAACTTTCAGAAGGTCTTCGAGAACATGCGCGATATCGCCCACAATAGGGATGTCGGTTTTGATGACCTTATTGATCGATGACGGGTCAATATCGATATGCGCCTTGATCGACTTTGGGCTGAAGGCATCAAGACGACCCGTGATCCGGTCATCAAAACGCGCACCGATATTGATCATGAGATCACAGTCGTGCATCGCCATGTTCGCTTCATAAAGCCCATGCATTCCCAACATGCCGACCCATTTTTCGCCAGATGCCGGATAGCTGCCGAGGCCCATCAGCGTTGATGTGATCGGAAAGCCAGTGGCCGCAACCAATTCACGCAAAAGCTGACTCGCCGCAGGACCAGAGTTGATCACACCGCCGCCTGTGTAGAAAATAGGCCTTTTGGCCTTTTCCATTGCAGCGACCAGTTCCGTGATCTCTTCCATGTCGCCCTTCAGCTTTGGCTGATAATGCGAGGTCGAAGGCTTGGGCGGGCTGTAGCTGCCGGTTGCAAATTGCACGTCTTTGGGAATGTCGACCAACACCGGGCCGGGGCGGCCGCTGGTTGCAACATGGAAGGCTTCGTGGATGACCCCGGCGAGGCGATCCGTTTCTTTAACCAGCCAGTTGTGTTTGGTGCAAGGGCGGGTGATGCCGACAGTGTCCGCTTCCTGAAAGGCGTCGGAGCCGATCATAAAAGTAGGCACCTGACCGGTCAGAACGACCAGCGGGATGGAATCCATCAACGCATCCGTCAGGCCGGTCACCGCATTCGTAGCCCCCGGTCCGGATGTTACGAGCACGACACCCGGTTTACCTGTCGCGCGTGCGTAGCCTTCGGCCGCGTGGACTGCGCCCTGTTCGTGGCGCACAAGGATGTGCCGGATCGCGTTTTGTTGAAAAACCTCATCATAAATTGGTAGCACGGCACCGCCAGGATAGCCAAAGACAGTATCAACGCCCTGATCTATCAGAGCTTGCACAACCATTTTCGCACCGGACATTTGCCGTGTCATAATTTTCATCTCCGTATCGGTCCGCACGGGACCTTTTTTACCTCAAGCGCATAAAAAAGCCCCCGTTTTGGCGGGGGCGCATGGGACAGACTATGGTCTACCGTTACCGGCCCATGCGCGTGAATCCTGACAATGACGACCAGGTCGATCATGCCGTTAGGCTCCTTTATACTGCGCGGGACATTATGAGGGGTGGACAGGGGCGTCAACACCGAAAGACACGAAATTTATGTCCATGGAGAAGAAATTTGTGACATTTTCTTTCTTTGATGGCTCTGCTTGAGTAATTAACGGAAAAGGTGAGGCCTTTTAGTCCCATCAAACAGTTGTCACGCTCTGAACTTAGCAAAACGCTCAAAGAGCGCACAACACCGGCGGTGCCCCTAAGATCGCTTTATTTCACAAATCAGGGTGGGCACTCGGCCTTAAGAAAGGTCAATTGGAGGGGGCAGCGTTGCGGCACTCACGAGATTTTTCGGCGTGCCGCGCTGGTCTACCGCTCAAGACAAATATCACGAGCAGTGTATCGCATGCTTGCACTTAGTGCAGGTAGGCTGGTGCCTCGGGGCGCGCACGGGTTGAGATGAACAGGGGGACGCTGTTGCGGCGTTGCGCGGCTGCGCGAATTTTGTCTTCAGCGGTGTTCACTTGCGTGATCCGGCGGGCTGCGCGGCTTTGGAGGGCTTTTGTACGTCCGGCGCGGGCTTTTTCGATAAGGTTGGTCATCGCATATTCCTTTTATTTCAAGCGATTTTCTTTCACCTTTAATCAAACACAATCACTACACAGTTCTGACATTGTTTAACCTTCATGGCGCTGCCGCGCCCGGCTTGCGGCATTAAGGCGGCATTTACAGTGCGTTTTTGTGGCATTTGTCTTTTTTTGTATACTCTGAGGTTGCATGTACTACCCCTAGTAGAAGTATTTGTCAGCCGTTCGCCAAGATGCGTGGCCGCTGTATTGGGTATATTGCGTGTAAAAAGCCATTGAACTCAAAAAACGTTTACTGACCGTTAACATGTGCATTTAAGGCGGTGCGCATGCTTTGTAACTGTGTGTGTCGGGCAGGTGTGACACTACCATAGCGTTCAGTGTGATCAGCTTGCACTGGTGATAGGCTGAAAATTTAATCATAACAGAAAGGGCGAGAGATTTTTTTGAAATTTTCGCCATGTTTACGTTGTATTAGGTATTCCATTGTTGCGCGGCGTCGTATATCTCCAACCTCGCGAATTATGCCACGCACTCAAGCTTGGTAAAACAAAAAAACTCGGGAGGATTACCCTACATGGATCGTCGTTCTTTTCTGAAGACATCTGCACTTGGTGGCGCCGCTGCCACGACTACAGCCCTGGCAGCACCTGCGTACGCGCAAGGCAACCGCACTTTGACAATGGTTACATCTGTCCCTGATGGCTTCGCCATTTTTGATGACGCCGCACAGCTTGCAATTGACTACATCGCCGCGATGACGGATGGGCAACTGACGTTCCAAAAGAACTCGGCAGGCTCTCTCGTGGGCGCATTCGAGGTGTTTGACGCCGTGTCCTCCGGGCAGGCAGACGTCTACCACTCAGCTGAATACTACTTCCTTAACCAGCACCCGGGCTTTGCGTTTTTCACGGCCGTGCCATTCGGTATGACAGCGCAGGAAATGGCAAACTGGTACTACCGTCGTGGTGGTCAGGAACTGCACGACGAACTGTCGGGTCTCTTCGGTCTCAAGCCATTGATGGTTGGTCAGACGGCTATGCAGCCCGGTGGTTGGTTCAACAAAGAAATCAACTCTGCCGAAGACCTTCAGGGTCTGCGTTTCCGTATGCCGGGACAGGGTGGTCAGGTGCTTGGTCGCCTCGGTGCTTCGGTTCAGAACATTCCAGGCGGCGAAATCTACCAGGCGCTCGCGTCCGGCCAGATCGACGGTGCCGAATGGATCGGTCCTTACGCAGACGAGCGGATGGGCTTCCAGGAAATCACCAAGATTTACTACGCTTCCGGCTTCCACGAGCCAGGTTCGACGCTGTCAATGGTCTTCAACCAGCAGGTTTGGGAATCATTGACGCCCTTGCAGCAGACCATCTGTCAACGGGCCTGTGAAGCGGCGCACGCGCAGAACACTGCGCTGACACTGTCCGAAAACGGTGCGGCGCTCGCGCGTCTGCAAGCCGACGGTGTGCAGGTTCGCCAGTTCCCCGAAGACGTCTGGGATGCCTTCGGCGCTGCCTCTGCGGAAGTTCGCGAGGAGAACATGGGCGATCCGATCTATGCGAAGATCGCTGAAAGCTACTTCGCGTCGCTGAAAGAGTCCTCCGATTGGTACAATATTGCCGACGGTGAGTTCATGCGTCAGCGTAACCGCGTCAACGCGGGCTGATAGACCTTAAGATATGATACCTGTCCGGCTCTATGGGGTCGGGCAGGTTTTCGCTATTTAAGCTTGCCGCACGGCGCGCGCGTGCAAGCACATCGGGGGGGCGCTTTATGACCGACATACTACTTTGGGTTCTTCAGAACTTGGCGCTGGCACCATATCACCTGATTCTGGCAATTGTTAATCCGGGTGCATGGTTGAACTGGGCCGATCCCGAAGCGGTCATGCGCTTTATCTACTACGGCGCGTCGGTTGAATTATTCTTTGTCATTTTCACGACGATAATCGCTATCACTGTGCTTGGTATGGTGTGGAAGCGCGACGTACTGTGGTGGGGCGTGCGCATCCTTGAAGGCATCGGGAATACCATCGGTCGTGTCGCCGCCTGGGCGGGGCTGTTGATGGTTCTCCAGCAGGTGATGATCGTGTTCTTGCAGCGTATTTTCCGCGTGGCAGAGATTCAAATGGGTCCGCTTGGCACGGCATTCAGCCAAGATCTGAGTTGGTGGGCGGAAGAGCTGAAATTATACAACGCGATCGTCGTCTGTATGTGTGTGTCCTACACCTTCGTGCAGGGCGGTCATGTGCGCGTCGATCTGGTCTATTCCGCTGTGAAATTTCGCACCAAGAAAGTGATCGACATGTTCGGGTGCATCTTCTTCATGCTGCCCACCATCATTATCACCTACATGTACGCGTGGTTCTTCATGTGGCGTCACCTAATGACACCTGCTGTAACCCCAACAAGCGATTTGGACCGCATGATAATGCAGTCCCGCATCTTCCGCTGGAACGTTGAGACGATTGGGTTCAGTCCGAATGGCTTTAATGCCTACTTCCTGTTCAAGGTTCTGATTGTTGCGTTCTGTATTCTGGTCTTTATTCAGGCGGTTGCGTTCTTCTGGCGCTCTTATCTTGAGTGGGTCGAGGGTGAAGAGAGTGCCGGCAAATATCTGGATATCGATAGCACAGGCGACAAGGCCGAAGATATCGAACACGCGATACACTCAGGCTCGACCTGATAAACAAAAATAAAACGCCGACGTTTGGTGTAAGTCTAGGGGATATCACAGGATGCTTTTCGGATTGGATGGGGTCGAGGTCGGCCTGATCATTGTCTTCCTGACGCTCTTCGCAGGAATTATGACCGGATTTCCGGTAGCCTTTGCCATTGGTGGTGCTGGGGTTATCTCCTTTGCCATCATTGCAGCGCTCGATTCTGCGGGCTTGCTCATCCATCAGGCCATCGACAAAGCATCGCCGGAATATGCCGCCCTGATCGCCGAAGGTGTGGCGCGAGAGGCGGTTTCTGTCTTCCGATACCCCGAACTGCCGCGCATAGAAGAAGCGCTCTTCCCAGGCGGTTGGGAACTAGCGATGGAGCGCAACCTGTCGTTCATCGTGAACCGCATGAACGAACGTGTGATTGCCGGCCAGTCCATCGAAACGCTACTGGCGGTTTTGATGTTCGTCATGATGGGTATCACGCTTGAGCGGTCAAAGATCGCCGAAGACTTGCTGACCACAATGGCGCGGGTTTTCGGTCCGCTTCCGGGCGGTCTGGCGGTTTCTATCGTGATCGTTGGTGCTTTCCTTGCAGCCTCTACCGGTATTGTTGGCGCCACTGTTGTTACGATGGGCCTGCTGGCCTTGCCGACGATGTTGCGCAATGGATATTCCCCGCGTCTGTCGACGGGCGTTATTGCCGCGTCAGGTACATTGGGTCAAATCATTCCACCGTCGATCGTGATCGTTCTGCTGGGAACTTTGGTCGGGGATCTTTACGCCACGGGTCAGGAAACGCGCGCGCAGGTTGCAGGCTGCGGAGACGCGCTGACCTTCCTCGGTCAACCCGCAGTTCTGTCTGTTGGTACGCTCTTTCAAGCGGCACTATTGCCGGGCCTTTTCCTTGCGTTTCTCTACGCGACCTACGCTTTCTGCTATGCCCTTGTGCGCCCTGAAGCGGCACCGCCGGTCCAGATCGCTGGTTCGGCTGGCGAAGTGGTTACGCGCAGCGAAGCGTTGACATGGTTCCTTGTTGCACCAGTAGGTCTAATCTTTGCCGTTGTGCTGGGTGTAAGTTCCGGGGTCATCGGATCGCAAACGATCTCGGTGTCCGATTATGCTGAAAGAGGCCCAGGTGCCAGCTTGCGCACGAACGTGTCCGAGCAATGCCAAGCCTCGATGATCGAGCTGCACGGGCAGGAAGCCTGGGATATAGCTGTCGCCGAACGCCAAGTTGCGACGGACGCGGGAGATACCGGCGAAGTCGTTGAGCGGACAGAGGAAGAGCGCGCAGAAGCCCTGACAGGCGCCATTGCAGATGCGGCGCCCATCGGGTCCGGTGTTGCGACCATCTTTACCCTGATTGGCCTGATCCTGATTACTGCGCGTGGGGTGTCGCCTTCGTCGAACCCCGTGCCCTTGATGATAGGCGGTGCCGGGGTTGCTGCTGCAATCGTCGCAGATATGGCGTTTATCTCGCCGCTGACCGGTGCCGGCGCCACGTTCATGATTCTTGCAATTCCGACGGTGGTGGCGAGCTATGGCGCGCGCATCGCCATGGTGCGCCTATCGCAGAACGAATTGCTTCGTGTTGTTTTCCCGCCGCTGGTTCTGATCGTTGCCGTCCTTGGGTCGATCCTTGGTGGGATTACGAACCCGACACCGGCCGCTGCTTTGGGTGCGGCAGGTGCCATCATGCTGGCAGCATACCGCAAGCTGAAAGAAGAAAACGGCAATTCAAAGATCGTGATCTGGTCGTCTTTTGCACTGGTAATTTTGATCTTGCTCGGCGTTAACTTTGACCTTCGTATCACCCGCGAAAGCGTACCGCTCGAAGACTGGGTTGCCTATGTGATTGCGCAGGTGGTCTATCACTTCGCATTCTTCGGTCTGCTCTTTAGCTGCTGGGTTTTGTTCCGCAACAGCATCCTGTCGCCTGTCGTCCGAGAAACGGCCAAGGTGACGTCGATGGTTTTTACGATCCTGATCGGCTCGCAGTTGCTGAACCTTGTGCTGATTTCCTTCGGGGGCGAGCATTACATTCAGCAGTTCCTGCGTAGCTTTGACAATGAAATGGTCGTCTTTCTTGTCGTGATGGTGATCCTCTTCATTCTCGGCTTTGTGTTGGACTTCCTTGAGATCATCTACATCGTTATCCCGATTGTGGGGCCAGTGATTTATGGCGGCACACTTGATCCGGCTTGGGTCACGATCATGATCGCGATCAACCTGCAAACGTCCTTCCTGACGCCACCCTTCGGCTTTGCGCTGTTCTACCTGCGCGGTGTGGCACCGAAAGAGGTCACAACGGGCGACATCTACCGTGGGGTCATTCCGTTCGTGCTGATTCAGGTGGTCGGGCTTGGGCTCTTATGGACCTTCCCGGGCATTGTGACGATTGTGCCAGACTTGCTTCGCTAGACAGTCAGAGTATTGAGACAAAAAAAGGGGCCTTGGGGCCCCTTTTTGCCAGGTCATCAAATCGCCGGGTCAACGCCGGAGTGCAGGCAGCCCTACGCCTGTTGCCTCAAACCCTCCATCCGCTGCCAGCACTTGTCCGGTCACGTAGCTGGCTTTTTCCGAGCACAGAAAAGCGATGCAATTGGCAATCTCTTCTTCGCTGCCATAGCGGTTCAGGGGGATGGCATCGTGGTAGGCGTCAATGATGTCTTGCGAGTGAACGGCCATGGCCAGCTTTGTGCGCACCGGCCCCGGGCAGATGCAATTCGCCCGTATGCCGAATTCGCCCAGTTCCGCGGCTTGTTGTTTGGTCAGTTGGATGACTGCGGCCTTGGACGTACCATAGGCCACCCGCAACGTAGAAGCCCGCAACCCTGAAATCGACGCGATATTCACGATTGCGCCCCCCGTCTGTTTGAGAGCAGGGATACAAGCTTGGGAAACCAGAAAAACGCCATCAAGGTTTGTTGCCATGATGGTGCGCCATCTGGTGAAATCAGTTTCTTCCATTGGCCCGAAATCGGCGACGCCTGCGTTGTTGACCACAGCGTCGATCTGGCCAAATACATTTAAAGCTTCACTGGCCATTGTCGCGACCTGATCCGGTACAGAGACATCGTATTCGAAGGCACGCACATTGTTCAAACCACTTGCTGCCAAATGCAATGCGTCACCATCGCGGTCGACCATCGCCACATGCCAGCCTTGGTCCAGCAGAACCTTGGTGGTTGCAAGTCCGATGCCGCGCGCCGCACCGGTAATCAGAGCGCATTTTATTTCCATCCCAAAGTCGTAGAGCGCATCCCCGTCAGGAGCAACAGGATTGCGTCAGCCAATGCATTAGGTTTGGATTAGCGTGTCGGACGCGTGTCGGGCAGCTGAATATTCGCGACCTGCTCGGCTATCGGGTCGGTCGACAGAGGGTGCATATCGGCGCTGAAGGCTTCAGGGTTTGTCATTTTCTGCCACTGACCACCGGCATAAACCTCAAGCCCGGAGAATTTCGCCTTATAGCCCATTTTCTGGCTACCCGGCACCCAGTAGCCAAGGTACACGTAAGGCAGCCCCGCTTCGCGTGCGATCTCGACATGGTCGAGGATCATGAATGTCCCCATAGACCGCTTGGGCATGTTGGGCGCGTAGAATGAGTAAACCATGCTGAGACCGTCCGACAGAACGTCTGTCAGGCTCACACCCTGTAGCGCGCCGCTATCTTCATGGGTGTATTCAACTACTCGGCTGCGAATGGGTGTCTCTTCGATCATCGCTGCGAATTCGAACACATCCATATCCGCCATACCGCCATCTGCGTGGCGGCTATCAAGGTAAGACCTGAAAAGCTCGTATTGTTCTTCTGACGCCCACGGAGACGTTGCACGGCGCAACAGGTCGCGGTTCTTGCTTTGAGCGCGCCGCTGGCTGCGGGATGGGGAAAAGGCGTTAACATCAATGCGCGCAGACAGGCAGGCGGAGCATTCAGCGCAAGACGGGCGGTACAGCACGTTTTGTGATCTCCGGAATCCCTGATGAGACAAGCTGTCGTTCAGCTTGTCCGCACTTTCGCCTTGCAGTGCCGTAAACAGCTTCCTCTCCATACGCCCTTCAAGATAGGGGCACGGTTGCGGTGCGGTTACGTAAAACTGTGGCGCTATTGGCAGCGTGTGGCGCATTCACATTCCATCGTATCTCTTTCATTACGATAGCAATGTACGCGCAGAAATTGCAAGGTTTCAAACGTTAACGAAGCAATGCGCGACGGTTTATCATCACAGACCCCAAAACATGGTCTGAAAGCCCCTGACCACGCGCCGTGCTTGCCATCATAATGATGGAAATCAACTGGAAAACGGGCACGAACCAGCTGAGTGTGTAGCCGGTGGTATGGGCAAAGGCGCTGGCTGCATCCATTTGTTCCCCGTCAGCCTTGCGTAATTCGATTGCCAAGACCCGCATCCCCCATGTGGCCGAAGTGTTTGCGATCGTAACAGTACGGTACGCAAAACCGACAATCAGAAAGAGTAGAGGAAAAAAGAAGATACCCGTAAACGCTGTGAAAGGCAGAATTATGATACAGGCCAAACCGGTAATGACCGCATCAATACACCACGCCAACAGCCGCTTGAGCGGCACGTCTTTGTAGAAATCTGGTTGTCTCTCCGGATCGGGCAGGACGGTCATTGGGGTTCTTTCCATGTTAGTTCCGGTTTTCAGACATATGCCCGAAAACCGGTGTCGCAATCAATCAGGAGTTTGATGCAGTATCTTCCGTTTTGGCGGCACGCTCATCCATGAACTGGTCAAACTCTGCCTTGTCTTTAGCGTCCCGAAGGCGCTCGAGGAAAGCTTCGAATTTATCCTGTTCCTGTTCAAGGCGGCGCAGGGTGTCCGCTTTGTAAGCGTCAAATGCACTGTTTCCTGTGCTACGGCGTTCAATGGTCGTCTGGCGCCACGACGTGGTGGATGATCTGCAAGAGGCGTTGAACATGCGTTTGCTCCATATCAGATAAGCGAGAAGGGCGAGGCCAATCGGCCAAAAGAGGATAAAGCCCAGAACTGTTGCCGCGATCCAAGCGCCTTTACCTTTGGAATCAAGCCAGTGTTCCGCGCGGGCAAACCAACCCGGTTGTTGTAGGGCGGGTGCATTTTGCGAGAGTGAGGTCATTGAAGATGCCTTTCTTTTTCAAGTTGCGATGAACCGGGTGTCCGGAATGTGAATGTCTTTCACATTATTAAGATTGGTGTTGATGAGCTTTTGCGCAAGAGGAAATGTGAATGTTTTTTACATTAATATAAAATATCTATCTATAACATATGCTTGCAGGTATTTTGTTGTGCATTGATATGGGGTGAAAGCGTCGCCTGAGCGATTGTATGTACCGGAAATCACAGACAAGACACAACGGTGATTGACGTTCTGTGTCTCTCGGGTGAAACCTTGTGGCATGAATTTTGGACAACCCATAGCGCGTGTGCCGCGCCCGTTTGATCCTCAAAAAGGGTTGGATTTAGTCGGTGATCTTCCATTTTCCGGACAAGAACGCGAGCTGTTGATCGGCACGGCAGGCTCGAGCCCGTACCTCGCGGGTCTGATCGTAAAGGAAGCGGAATGGCTGGCGAACGCGCAGGAGGATGTCGCACAGGCCTCTGATGATGAGATAGCAGCACTAGACAAGCTTGAGGCTTCGCAGTTGTCCGATGGACTACGCACCGCCAAGCGCCGCGTGGCGCTAGTTACAGCTTTGGGTGATTTGGCTGGGGCTTGGCCGCTAGAGCAGGTCACCCAAACACTGACGCGGCTCGCAGATATGGCGTGTCAGGTCGCACTTCGGCAAGCGGTCTTCCACCAGATCCAGCGCGGAAAGCTGCCCGGAATGACCGAAGAAGATGTGGCGGATGCTGCGGGCATGGTTGTTCTTGCCATGGGTAAGATGGGTGCGGAAGAGCTTAACTATTCGTCCGATATTGATCTGATTTGCCTCTTTGACGAAACCCGCTTTGATCCGGCTGACTATCACGACGCAAGGTCAGGCTTTGCCCGTGCCACGCGCGCCATGACCGCCAGTCTTAGCGAAATTACAGCACAAGGTTATGTCTTTCGAACGGACCTACGTTTGCGACCGGACCCGTCTGTGACCCCCGTATGCATCGCAATGGAGGCGGCAGAACATTATTACGAGAGCCTTGGCCGCACATGGGAACGCGCCGCATATATTAAGGCGCGTGTGGCGGCAGGCGATGGGGTGGCAGGTGCTCAGTTTTTGAAGACCCTGCAACCGTTTGTGTGGCGTCGCCATCTGGATTTTGCCGCTATTCAAGATGCACATGACATGCGGCTGGCCATTCGCGCACATAAATCCTTGGGGGGCCCGATCACATTGCCTGGTCACGATATGAAGCTTGGTCGCGGCGGTATTCGGGAAATCGAATTTTTCACCCAAACCCGCCAATTGATTGCCGGAGGGCGCGACCCTGACCTGCGGTGTCGTGGCACGGTCGCCGGTCTTGAGGTATTGGCCGAAAAGGGGTGGATCGACGGGGATGCGGCCAGCACCTTGAGCGATCACTACCGCGCACATCGCACGGTCGAACACCGCCTACAGATGATACAGGACGCGCAAACTCATGCGCTGCCGAAAACACCCGAAGGGTTTGACCGGCTGGCAGCATTGATGGATCGGGATGTGGCCGATTTGCAGGCTGACCTACACGCGCGGCTCGCGGCAGTTCATGAAACGACAGAGGGCTTTTTTGCCCCCGGCAAGGTTTCCGACGACACGCCGCTGCCGGTTGTCGACGAAGACATGCTGAACCGCTGGATGAGTTATCCCGCATTGCGGAGCGCACGCAGCAGAGAGCTGTTCGAGAGGGTGAAACCGGAGTTGTTATCCCGCCTTGCGGGTACAGAACGCCCCGACGAAGCGCTGCTTGCACTTGACGGTTTTCTGTCGGGGTTACCTGCTGGCGTACAACTGTTTTCGTTACTGGAAGCAAATCCGCAGCTTACCGATCTCATCATCGATATTTCCGGAACATCGCCTGCGCTCGCGCAGTATCTGTCGCGCAATGCGGGTGTCTTTGACGCGGTTATTGGTGGAGATTTTTTTGCAGCATGGCCTGGTCAGAAAACGTTGGAAGCTACGTTAAAGGAGGCACTTGCACGCGAAAACGACTATGAAAGACATCTCGATGCGACGCGCCTTTGGTTCAAGGAACGACATTTCCAGATCGGCGTCCATCTGTTGCGCGGATTGGTCAACCCGGTTGAGGCGCGGGCGCAATACTCGGATCTGGCAGGCGCTGTGTTGCATGTGTTGTGGCCGATTGTAGCGGATCAGTTCAGCTTGAAGTACGGGGCACCTCCGGGCCGTGGCGCGGTCGTGCTGGGCATGGGGTCACTGGGCGCGCGCACGTTGACAGCGAATTCCGACCTGGACCTGATCGTGATTTACGATCCTCTGGATCAGGAACTCTCAAGCGGTGAAAAGGAAATACCTTCAAGGCTTTATTACGCGCGGCTCACGCAGGCGCTGATCACGGCGCTGAGCGCACCAATGGCGCAGGGAAAGCTGTTTGAGGTTGATATGCGACTGCGGCCTTCGGGCAATCAGGGACCGGTGGCAACAAGCTGGCAATCTTTTCAAAGCTATCAGAAAGAAGAGGCATGGGTGTGGGAACACCTGGCACTGACCCGTGCGCGGGTCGTGGCAGGGCCCGACGCGCTTGCAAAAGATGTTGATGCCTTTATCCGCCAAGTTACCTCAGCCAAGCGCGGCGTGGCGGACGTTGCGTCAGAAGTTGCTCAGATGCGGATGCGCATTCAGCAGGCCAAGGCCGCACAAGGCTTGTATGAAACAAAGATCGGAGCAGGACGCTTACAGGAAATTGAACTGCTGGCGCAGGCAGGTGCATTGCTGTCTGATGTGCCTGAAAAGAGCACCTTGGCAGGTCTTGAGGCCGCGGTTAGCGTGGGAATGATCTCGGGTAAGGACGGTAAGGCGCTCAAGGCTGCTGCATCATGTTACTATGATGTGCATACCGTAATGCGTTTGTTGTCACCTCAACCACTTACGCAAGACACGCTTGGGCTGTCTGCACGCCAATTTTTATTGCGAACGTTGGATCAACCGGACATGGGTACATTGGATCGAGTGCTTCAAGAGCATTATGCGCGGTGCGACGCGATACTGACACGCGTATTTGCGGGTTACACCTCGGGAGGAGAGCCAGAATGAAGGGCAATGAAAACGACCCAAAAGGTTTGATCCAGGAAGCGTACCGCATTGAGGGCATTACAAAATCGGAATGTCGGACTATTTTTCTGGATTGGGCGCTAAGTTTGCCGATGGAGTTTGACACCGGCCAGACCCTGCGCAAGCTTGTGGCGCAATACGCAACAGGTCATCCGGGGCACCCGATGAATGAGGTCATGCACGAGGGGCTAAGCGGCATGGCAGCCCCACGCAGACGTGGTGGATGGCGGTCGCGCACGCGCAACTAGGCATAATTACGCGCCAAATCGCCTTTAAATCAGTTAAAATTGAACACATTTTCGCCGGTTTCCTGCGTTATTTGGGAGAGTGAAAAATCGAGGTCCGTGACCAAGTGGGCCCGAGGAGAGCGAATATGAAACTGATGAAAATGATCATCGCACTTGCGTTCGGAGGCATGCTCGCCGGATGTGCAACAGTGGATACACCCAGCCGGAATTCGGCGTTTGATCCTTCAATTGGTCCTAATGCCGCTTTTGGATCAGCTCCGCCGGTGTCTTCTGAAGCAATGCCATCGTTTCGGGTCGAAGAAATTAACGTCCTTGTGCCAAGTGGTCTCATTGTCTCGGAAGAAAACGTCTACTACCCACGGGGCGACATCGTTTGGCGCGGCGACCCCTACGGCGATCGTCATGCGCAAGTTAAAGCTATCTTTGACGACGCACTGGCACGCGGTACGGCCGAGATGCAGGGTGAAGTGCCGGTCATTCTGGACGTAACCGTTGAACGGTTCCACGGCTTAACGGAAAAAACCCGTTATACGGTCGGCGGCATTCATTCCATCCGCTTCAAACTGGCGGTACGTGATGCAGAAACCGGGCTTTTGCTTGAAGAACCGCGCAGCGTGAAAGCTGATCTCAAAGGGTTCGGTGGTCAGCGCGCTATCAATGCCGAACAGCAAGGCCAGACGCAAAAGGTGCGGGTCACAGACCACCTGAGCGAGGTCATCCAGAGACGAGCTGCGTCAACCCGAAGGGTTTCAAAACCCCAAGCTTGGTTTGGTGCAATTTCTGAACAACACATTCTGACCTTTCGCAACTCGGAATAAAAAGATAGGTGAGGGCGCTATGACAGCGCCCTTTTCTGATCCCGACACACATTCCTCCAAACGCCCCGTTGTAAGGCTGAAACCAAAAGCGAATGCGCGTGCCGTGCGGCACGGGTTTCCATGGGTCTACGTGGACGAGGTGGTGACTGACCGGCGCACTAAAGCGCTGAGCCCCGGAGCGATTGCGATCCTCCATGATGCGGCACAAAAGCCGTTGGGCCTTGTAACCGTGAACCCCAACTCAAAGATTTTTTGTCGGATGCTTGACCGTGACGTCGATGCTGAAATCGATGAGGCGTGGTTCTCAAAGCGTTTGAAAAAGGCGTTGCTGGCGCGTGACCGTTTGTTTGACACGCCGTTCTACAGGCTGATCCATGCCGAGGCAGACGGTCTTCCAGGTGTGGTGATCGACCGATTTGACGACCATTACGTGTTGCAGCCTAACGCGGCCTGGGCCGAAACCTTGCTAACGCCTTTAGTGGCAGCTTTGGTCTCAGTGACGGGCGCGAAAGTTGTGCTGAAGAACGCCAGCGGGCGGACACGGACACTTGAAGGACTGGATGAGCAAAGCGAGGTTTTGCTCGGAGAGGCGCCGACCAAAGCTTTGCCGGTGCCGATGAACGGTGCAACCTATATGGCCGATTTGACGGGCGGCCAGAAAACCGGCCTGTACTTTGACCAGCGGCCCAATCACGCGTTTGCGGCAAACCTCGCGCGGGATGCACGGGTTTTGGATGTGTTCAGCCATGTTGGTGGTTTTTCGCTGGCCTGTCTGGCACATGGGGCATCCTCGGCACTGGCGGTTGATGCGTCTCAGGCCGCACTTGATCTGGCGACAGAGGGTGCGCGTGCCATGAATGTGACTGACCGCTTCGAGACGCGACGCGGGGATGCTTTTGATGTTCTTGCAGCCTTGGGCGAGGCCGGTGAAACTTTCGATCTTGTTGTCTGTGACCCACCAGCCTTTGCGCCCTCAAAACCGGCATTGGACGCAGGGTTGCGCGCTTATGAACGTATTGCGCGGCTGGCGGCCCCACTTGTTGCTACAGGCGGTGTATTGGGGCTTTGTTCGTGTTCACATGCCGCTGATCTGAGTGCTTTTCGCGCAGCTTCAGCGCGTGGCATCGGGCGGGCAGGGCGCAGCGCGTCAGTGATCTACACAGGATTTGCAGGTCCAGATCACCCGCAACTGCCGCAACTAGCCGAAAGCGGTTATCTCAAATCAGTTTTCTTCCAGATGTAATTTCATGCGCGTTTTAATCGACACCTGCGTTCTCTATCCAACGGTGATGCGCGAGTTGGTTCTGGGCGTGGCCAAGACTGGCGCTTTCATCCCTTTGTGGTCCCCGCGCATACTTGAGGAATGGGCACGCGCCGCCCGAAAGCTCGGACCCACCGGAGAGTTACAAGCGCGCTCAGAAATTGCCCTTACCGAGGCAGCCTTTCCAAAGGCGCAAGTCCCTGTTCCTGTTGGATTGGCAGACCGTCTGTGGCTGCCGGATGAGAATGACATTCATGTCTTGGCCGCGGCGGTTGGTGCATCAGCTGATGCCATCATGACCTTGAATGCTAAGGATTTCCCGAAAGGAACGCTCGCCGAAGAAGGGCTGATGAGAATCGAACCCGATACGACCCTTTATCAGCATTGGCTAGGCGCGCCGGATGCGGTGGAGGAGGTAGCACTGTCCGTACTGGCGCAAGCGCGTTCCCTGTCAGGCGAGGCGTGGGAGATGCGCGCCCTGTTGAAAAAAGCGCGCCTGCCGCGATTGGCCAAGGCGCTAACGCACCTCGAGGGTTAAGCCTGCGGCGACTGCTCCCACTTAGACTGCAGTTTTTCCAGCGCTTTAATCCGTTCGTCGGTTTTGGGGTGGCTGAGCAGCCAAGCAGGCGACGTGCCACCAGCCGAGGCTGTCAAACCTTCAAGCTTGCGGAACATGCTGATTTGCGGTGAAACACCAATACCGGCCTTGGTCAGCAACGCCGCCGCATATGCATCCGCTTCGTATTCATCGTTGCGCGATAAACGTGCCGCCACAAGGGACGTCAAAGCACCTGCAATGATGGGTCCAACGCCGGGTACGAAACGGCCAATGACCATGGCCAAGGCCGTCCGAAGTGCATTCTGCCCGGAAAAATCAATCATACGTCTCCGAGAGTGGCCCAAAGCGACGTGACCCAGCTCGTGCGCGATGACGCTGGCCATTTCGTCGGCCGTGACCTCACCAGTCCTGAATTTATTATAAAACCCGCGCGTGATGAAAATACGCCCGTCAGGCGCAGCCAGACCGTTTACGGGATCTATCTCGTATATGTTAACATGGATGCGGTCCACTTCGAGCGCCGCCGCCATGCGGTCGCTCATGACTTTCAGCATCGGATCGGCAAGCTCGGTCGATTGCTCGTCGAGCATTTTGGCCGTGCGCCAAGCGGAAAACCGGTACATCACAAAGCCATACATAATGGCGAGCAAGATGGGTGTTAGTTTTATCATGGATTACATATGGGGTGACAGCCCATAGCGGGCAAGCCACGGGTGCAGTTGCTCGCACTTTTTTGACCACAAAAAGCGCCCGCTACCGGCTCAGAACCTTCATACCGCGTTCGATACCTGCCAGCGTCATAGGCACCATCGCATCAGCGCCGATCAGTTGCTGGATCATCGAGATGGACTGCGTGTAGGGCCAGTACCGCTCTGGCACGGGATTGATCCACAGCAAAGAAGGCCATTGATCGCGGGTCCGCGTAAGCCATGCCGCGCCGCTTTCCGCGTTCCAGTGTTCGGACGCGCCACCGGGGTAGGCCACTTCATAAGGCGACATAGACGCGTCCCCGACGAAAATACACTTATAGTCGGGGCCATATGTGTGCAGGACTTCATGGGTCGGAATTTGCGCATCCCAACGACGGCGATTGTCGCGCCAAAGTCCCTCGTAGATGCAGTTGTGGAAATAATAGTACTCAAGGTGTTTAAATTCAGCGCGTGCCGCAGAAAACAATTCCTCGACGACTTTGACGTGCGGATCCATTGAACCACCCACATCCAGAAACAGAAGCACCTTAACCGCGTTGCGGCGTTCAGGCCGGGTTTTGACATCAAGGTAGCCGTGTTCTGCCGTCGCACGGATCGTACCGTTCAGATCAAGCTCTTCATGTGCCCCGTCGCGCGCCCAACGCCGTAGCCGTTTCAGGGCGACCTTGATTGTACGGGTCCCGATCTCAACGTTGTCGTCGAGGTTCTTGAACTCGCGTTTGTCCCACACCTTAACCGCGCGTTGGTGCCGGGATTTATCCTGCCCGATCCGCACGCCTTCGGGATTGTAGCCATAAGCGCCGAAAGGCGATGTGCCTGCGGTGCCAACCCATTTATTCCCGCCTTGGTGCCGGCCTTTCTGTTCTTCAAGCCGTTTCTTAAGCGTTTCCATCAGCTTGTCGAAGCCTCCTAAAGCTTCAATCTCGGCCTTTTCTTCGGCGCTCAGGTGCTTTTCAGCCATTTTCTCGAGCCATTCGCTTGGAATGTCGACGGCTTCCATGACTTGTTCCGCAGAAATGTTTTCAAGGCCAGAGAACGCAGTTGCGAATGCACGGTCGAATTTATCGATATTGCGTTCGTCTTTGACCAAAGTCAGGCGCGCGAGATAATAGAACGCCTCGACGTCATAGGTGACAAGGTTTGCGCGCATGGCCTCCAGGAAAGACAGAAACTCGCGCAAAGACACCGGGATCTTATTGCTGCGCAGAGCCTCAAAGAAGGGCAGGAACATCGCGAACCTCGTTCAGAGAATTGTACGGTCCAGAATAACGGCGAGGATCATACTAACAATGGTAAATGCCATTCCATACCCCGCCGCATATTGCGCGATGTCGAGTTTATTGCCCTTGCGCCGATATGCGGTCATGCCGCCTATGATTGCGCCAAGCAGTGCGCCCACAATAATAATCATCTGACCTCTTCAGTGCCGGTTTTACAGGCCAGCAAATAGTGCGTTTGCGCAGATCAGACAGGGGGGCTGCGGTCTGCCAGTCCGGATATTTCATTGACCTTCGTCTCCACCGCCCAATCAGCGCCAAACCCGTACCGTGCCCACCCCAGACTGTCCAGCCGCAGCGCATTCGCTTCCGCAATACGGCCTTCGCTGCTGAGTGTTTCCGCGCGCAAAAGCTGCAGGGTCGCCAACAGAGCTGCGTTTTGAGCGTCGCGCGCCCGCGCGATGTGCGGCGTCACAATCGCCCGCGCTTTCGCCGGATCGCCGGTTGAGAGCGCGTAGGCACCCAATTGTGTTGCAACAAACGCCCGGTGCAGGCGGGTTTGGTTGGATCGGGCATACACCCGGTCAGCATTTTGAAATTCTTGTTGGGCGGCGGCACCGTTTGACGCCTGCAGAACGCGCCCACGCGCATAATGCGCAAATCCGCGCCGGCTATCCGTCCAACCATTTGCCAGGGCGATCCGCAGGGCCTGATCGGCTGCAGCGCGTCTGTTGGTATAGCTTGATCCCGGTCCCAGTGCCGTCTGGATTGCTGTCACATAGGCTTGCGGCGTGTACGTATCGCGCGCAGGCCCACGCGCTCCGCCACGTGGATTGATACGTGCAAAAATGGCCGGAAGCCGTTGTGCCACCGCGTCCCGCGACATGCCCGACGAAAGTTCTGGCGCGTAAGTCGCGCGCAGGATCAACATATCGAAACTTGTGAGTACCGTATGCACGTTGTCATCGTTGAAGACAGAATTCGGCAAACGATACAGATCATTGAGTGGCCCCAAAGCCTGAGCAAGTTCTTCGTGCAGACAGTCGCGGACCTCTTGCGGGCTGGCGTCGTTGGGAATGATGATGGCCAGTCGTTCGCGCGTCCGAAGGTTGGCCCAGTTTGTTTTCGGGCTGCGTCGTGCGGTTCTGAATTCGGACAGAGAAGACACATTGGGCGCCACAAAACATGCCGCCTGCGGCAACACACGCTGAATGGCATTGCGTGACACAGAATTGATTGTGATATTGGCACCGGCGTCTTGTGTCGGTGTGATGGTAATACCGGCCTCTGCTTTCAGTCGTGCAAGCAGTCCGCGCAAGTCAGCGTTAAGCGTAGGCGCAGAACGTCCTGTGACTCGCAGTGAGATAGGCCCTTCGAAACGCGTCAAAACAGCAAGCTGCCGTCCGCTTTCCATCTCGAACGAAAGCTCGAGAAAGTCTTCTACCAGATGGTTGTTTGGCGTGCGTTGGACTTGCGGTGCCCTTGCTGCGAAAGACTTCATCGGGGGCAGTGTTGTCTCGGCGATCATTGTGCGCGAGGGCAGATCGCCGTGTGACACTGGAACGCAGGCGTTCAGCGCCATAATAAGCGGCAGAATCCAGACGCGGCTCATGCGCGGGTATACTTTATGAAAGGTGTTTTCACGCCAATGCGGTCGTAAAGCTGCCGTGCAGTGGTATTGAAGTCCTGCGTTAGCCAATACACGCTTGGCACGCCGGCCTCGTCCGCCGCATCATAGACTGCTTCGATCAGCGCGCGCCCCACACCATGGCCACGCACCTGCGGGTCCGCGTACAGATCTTGAAGATAGCAGGTGTTTTCGACGGACCAGCCATGGCGGTGAAAGAGGTAATGCGTCAATCCCACTGGCTTGCCTTCAACCTCAGCGATTAAGCAAGAATAGTCTTGCGGGTCATCACCCAACAACCGGTCAAAATAGATGTCGTATATTTCTTGCGGTCGGGAGGTTTCGTAATAGGCGAGGTAGGCTTCCCATAGGCGCGCCCACTCTGGTTTATCTGATGCCCGTAAAGGGCGCACGATCAGTGATCCTGACGTTGTCATGAATTATGCCTGTCTCAATCTGCTCTCAGTCCGGAGTCTTGCTGCACCGGATTAAGATCAGCTTAGAAGCAAATTCCGGAAAATTCCAGACAAACTATCTGCCGCTGCGTGCAAGAAAGGCGAGACGTTCAAACAGATGCACGTCTTGTTCGTTCTTCAACAACGCGCCATGCAGCTTTGGCAGGCTATTCGCGCCTGATGTTTTAAGGTCTTCTGCCGTCATATCTTCGGCCAGCAGCAGCTTCAGCCAGTCCAGAACCTCAGACGTCGAGGGCTTCTTCTTAAGTCCTGCCTGTTCACGGATTTCATAAAACTGCGTCAGGGCAGTCGTCAGCAGTGTTTCCTTGATGCCGGGATGATGCACCTCAACGATCTTGCGCAGCGTGTCGATTTCAGGAAACCGGATGTAGTGGAAAAAGCACCGGCGCAAAAAGGCATCGGGCAATTCTTTTTCGTTGTTTGAGGTGATGATAACGACCGGGCGATGACGTGCACTGATTGTTTCACCAGTCTCGTAGACATAGAATTCCATCTTATCGAGTTCCTGCAGCAAATCGTTGGGAAACTCGATGTCCGCTTTATCGATCTCATCAATCAGCAAGACCACCTTTTGTCCCGCTTCAAAGGCCTGCCAGAGTTTGCCCTTGCGGATGTAATTCTTGACGTCGTGAACGCGCTCTTCTCCCAGCTGGCTATCCCGAAGACGGCTGACGGCGTCGTATTCATACAAACCTTGCTGCGCACGCGTGGTGGATTTGATGTTCCATTCGATCATTTCCAGTCCAAGGCTCTTGCTGACCTGACGGGCAAGTTCGGTTTTGCCGGTACCCGGTTCGCCTTTGACAAGAAGGGGCCGTTCCAACGTCACCGCGGCATTCACGGCAATCGTCAGATCATCTGTAGCGACGTAGTCGGCGGTACCTTGGAATTTCATGTGTGTGTCAACCCTTTGCGGTATTTTTCTTAACGCCTTTTTAGGCAGAAAACTTCCCGATTGTGTAGTGACAATTCCAAGACCTTGGGGTAGATGCTGCGCAAGGGGCGGCTTGGCCAAAGGACAAGGTACGTATGAGCGACGTAAGCCACGTTGAGGGAAAGCAAATGAAGCAAGAAATGTTTTTGCCGGATGATTATCGTCCGGCTGAAGATGAGCCGTTCATGAATGACCGGCAATTGGAATACTTCAGACGTAAATTGCTGAACTGGCGGTCTGACCTGCTGGCTGATAGCAAAGATACCATCGAAGGCTTGCAAGACGGGACACGCAACATCCCCGATGTTGCAGACCGGGCATCGGAAGAAACGGATCGCGCTCTTGAATTGCGCACACGCGACCGGCAGCGCAAGCTAGTCAGCAAAATCGACAGCGCATTGCGCCGTATCGATGAAGGCGAGTTCGGTTATTGCTCCGTGACCGGAGAGCAGATTTCGCTCAAGCGTTTGGATGCGCGACCGATCGCGACCATGAGCCTTGAAGCACAAGAACGCCATGAGCGCCGCGAAAAAGTGCACCGCGACGACTGAGCGGTGACGGATCGAAATAAGAAGGGCGCCGGGCAATAGCTTTGGCGCCTTTTCTTTTGGGAGAAGAGCATGGCCAAAAATGCAATCGTGATCGGTGGCGGCATCGGTGGTCTCGCGGCAGCTTCATCACTGGCGCGGGCAGGGGTTGCGGTCACACTGGTCGAGCAGGCTTCGGAAATTTCGGAAGTGGGTGCCGGTATTCAGGTCAGCCCGAACGGGCTTGCCGTGCTCCGGGCGCTTGGTCTGGAAAACGCGCTGGATCGCGGCGGTGCGGTACAGGCAGAAGCTGTTGTCTTGTCGGATTATCGTCAGGGCCGGCGCGTGGCACAATTAGATCTGCGGAGGCTAAAAGATCAGCGCTACCTGTTCGTGCATCGCGCCGATATTGTATCCCTTTTGCTGCGCACGGCAAAACAGGCGAATGTCTCAATCGAATTGGGCCGTCGTGCTGTTTGCATCCGGCCGGGTGCCATTACAGAAGTGACTTTCGAAGACGGCGGGCAGGCGCGCGCTGAACTTGTTGTATGCAGTGACGGTTTGCATTCTGTGGGTCGCTCCGTGGTGAACGGCGAAAGCCAAGCCATGTTTACCGGACAGGTTGCGTGGCGGGCTTTGGTCCCTGCGCATAACCCGCCACGCCAAGCCACGGTCACCATGGGTCCGGGGCGGCACATCGTCAGCTATCCGCTTCGCGGCGGCACGCTAACCAATATCGTGGCGGTGCAGGAACGTGACGTATGGGCCCCTGAAGGATGGCACCACCAAGACGACCCAACCAATCTGCGGGCCGCATTCAGCGATTTTGGCGGGCCTGTGCGCGACCTTCTGGAGCAGGTTGAACGCGTGCACCTTTGGGGGTTATTCCGCCACCCCGTCGCCGAGACATGGGTCAAAGGTGGTGCGGTCTTGCTTGGCGATGCAGCCCACCCGACGTTGCCGTTTTTGGCGCAGGGCGCGAACCTTGCGCTTGAAGATGCGTGGACCTTGGCGCGCGTTGTGACAGCAGGGCAAAGCCTTGAGGACTATCAGAAAATGCGCAAAAACCGCGCTGCCAAAGTCGTTGCCGCGGCATCCGGCAATGCATGGAAATACCATCTGCAACCGGGGCCTTTCAGGTGGGCCGCGCACCGTGCGCTGTCAGTCGGCAGCAGCTTGGCACCGACCGCCATGATGCGCCAGTTCAACTGGATTTACGGCCACGACGTAACAAAGCCGCTGGGCTGATCCCCAAGTCGCCTCATCCTGCGCGTTTGAGCATGCCAAACAGATCTCGAGGGTCATCGGGGTCTGCCAACAAGTCAAGCGGATGAAAGAACGGTGTCCCTTTGATATGATCGCGGACGTAGCGTAGCGCGCTGAAATCCTCGATTGCGAAGCCCACGGAATCAAAGAGTGTTATTTGCTTGTCCGATGTGCGCCCTTCGGCCTCACCACTGAGAACCTGCCAGATTTCCGTAACCGGATGATCTGGGGCCAACTGCTGGATTTCGCCTTCGATGCGCGTCTGCTCGGGGTATTCCACAAAGATGTCCGAACGGCTTAGAATTTCAGGCGCAAGTTCCGTCTTGCCGGGGCAGTCGCCGCCGATGGCGTTGATGTGAACCCCTGCACCAACCATGTTGTCGGTCAAAATCTTCGCGCATTGCTTGTCTGCCGTGCAGGTGGTGATGATCTGTGCGCCCAAAATCGCCTCTTCCGCGGTTGAACAGATTACCGTTTTAACGCCGTGCCCTTGCAGATTTTCCGCACACTTTCGCGTGGCCGCGGGGTCAGTGTCGTAGAGACGTACTTCGCCAATACCGCAGACCGCTTTCATCGCGAGCGTTTGAAACTCTGACTGCGCACCGTTTCCGATCATTGCCATGATACGCGCATTTTTAGGGGCCAACACGCGGGCGACCAATGCAGAGGTCGCAGCCGTGCGCATGGCGGTCAGCATCGTCATTTCAGACAACAGTACCGGGTATCCGCTCCCTACATCTGCCAACAGGCCAAAGGCGGTCACGGTTTGCAAACCTTCTGCAGTATTTTTCGGGTGACCATTCACGTATTTAAAGCCGTAAACGTCACCATCCGAGGTGGGCATAAGCTCGATTACCCCTTCTTTTGAGTGGCTTGCCACACGCGGCGTCTTATCAAAGAGCTGCCACCGTTTGAAATCGGCTTCGATGTAGTCGGTCAAGCCGCGCAGCATCGGTTCAATCCCGACATGGTGGATAAGCTGCATCATATGATCCACCGAAACGAACGGGACCAAAGCTTTATCAGAAGGTGTCAATGACGTCATGGTAAACTCCTTAAGCGTATGCGCGGGTCGGGCGGTCAAAGACACGGCGGCCCATCGCAGAGGCAGCGAGGTCGACCATGACCTGCGCCGTGCGGCCGCGCTCATCCAGAAAAGGGTTCAGTTCTACCAGATCAAGCGAAGTCATCAGGCCGCTGTCGTGCAGCATCTCCATGACCAGATGGCCTTCGCGCACCGTGGCACCGCCCGGAACGGTTGTGCCCACGGCAGGTGCCACGGAAGGATCAAGGAAATCAACATCCAGCGAAACATGCAGCATACCATTGGCAGCAGCCACCCTTGCCAGAAACGCAGCGAGCGGTTTTGCTATACCAGTTTCGTCAATCTCGCGCATGTCGACGCGCTGGATTGCCGTGTCCTGCAGGGCGGCGCGTTCGGCTTCGTCAACGGACCGCAAGCCAATGATTGCAATGTTTTCTTCCGGCAGCGGTGTTGTGACTTCGGGGAACCCATCAAACCCCTGGCGACCCGTCACATAGCCCAGTGGTGTGCCGTGCAGGTTCCCGCTGTCGGTCGATTGAGGTGTATGAAAATCACTATGTGCATCCAGCCACAGGACAAACAATGGGCGGTTCAGGCCTTGGGCATGGCGCATTGCCCCCAGCACCGTGCCCAAGGACAGCGCATGATCTCCACCCATGAACACGGGCATCCCGTCTTTCAAACCGGCCTGTGCTGCATCTGCGAGCGCGGTGGTCCATGCGATCGTTTCTTCAAGCGCATAGAGCTTTTCGTGCGGGTTAGCAGAAAAAGGGGCGGGTACGGTATTGCCGCGATCTTCAACGCTGTGCCCGAGTTCACGAAACGCGCGGGCAAGATCTGCTGTACGATACGCGTCAGGCCCCATCAAGCAGCCGCGCCGGCGCTTGCCGCTGTCAACGGGCGCGCCGATTAAAATACAGTTCTGTTGTGTCATGATATGCTCCGCCAACTGTGTTGAACTACGGTATATCCACCATAATGAGCTATCAGTAAGTCTACGATTTGTGCATAATGCGTGCTATATTGACAAAGTGGGCATGTAAAATGACCGAAATGGACGAAAAATTGATTGGCGTACTGCGCCATGATGCCCGTGCTACGCTGTCTCAACTGGCGTCAATGTTGGGCTGGTCGCGCGCGACAGTACGGTCGCGGCTGACCAAGCTGCAGGAAAGCGGAGAGATCGTCGGGTTTTCTGTGGTTCTGAAAAACGACCTTGTCCGCGACCCGGTGCGGGGGTTGATGATGATCGCGATTGAAGGGCGGGGGACCGACCGCATTATTCGACAACTCTCTGCCATGCGGGAAATGCGTCAGGTACATTCTACGAATGGCCGCTGGGATGTCATCGTCGAGATTGGCACCCAAACACTCGAAGAATTCGATGCCGTACTATTCCGCGTGCGCCGGTTGGAGGGGGTTACATCCAGCGAGACAAGCCTACTTTTGGCGACGCGAAAAACGGGTTAGGCACGCCGGTATGCCAAAAGCCAAAGCGCCACCAGCACCAAAGACACCAGACCATTCCATCCTGCCATGCTGATACCAAACATCTCCCACGGGATTTCATCACAGCGCACCAAGGGGGCCGACAGGATTTGGTCGAGCAAAGCATCAGGGCTTATATTGTCAATCGCGCCAGAACTGCAGGTCGATGGACCCTCCCACCAGTTTTGTTCGACGCCTGCATGGTAAAAACCGATTGCTGATGTGGTTGCCGCGGCTGCAGCCCCAAAAAGGGCAAGCCACCGCATACCACTGGCAAACGCAATGCCACCGATCGCAATTGCAGCCACATGTGGGTACCGCTGCCAGATGCACATTTTGCACGGAGCCATGCCACCGATATGCTGGAAACCATATGCCCCGGCCATCAACAACGCTGACCCCAATGTTGCCAGAAAGAGTGCCTGTCGTCCGGTCATAGAAACTTTAACACCGCAAAACCACCAAAGAGGAGAACGACGAACAGGACGAACATAAGTCCCAGACGCCGCTCGATAAAGTCACGGATCGGCTCTCCGTATTTCCATAAAAGCAGAGCAACAAGATAAAATCGCAAACCCCGCGCGAGTATAGACGTCAACATGAAGGTCATAAGTGGCATACTGGTCCAGCCCGACATGATCGTGATGACCTTGTAAGGAAACGGCGTTACACCGGCAGTCAGAACGGCCCAGAACCCGAAGTCGTTGAAGCGTGTGTTAAATGCCTCCATCGCGCCGCCCTTGCCAAGGCTTTCAAGGACAGGTTGGCCTATGGTTTCAAATGCGAATGCGCCAATGGCGTACCCCAGCATGCCACCCAAAACCGACGAAAAAAGCGCTACCGTTGCAATCAGCCATGCGCGCGAGGGCCGCGCGAGGATCATGGGGATCATCAGCACATCAGGAGGAATGGGAAAGACCGAGCTTTCGATAAAGCTCACAAAAGCCAGCACCCACAAAGCATGTGGGTGGTTCGCCATTCCAAGCATCCAATCGTACAGTCTTCTAAGCATTGCGCCGCGTTCCATGTCTGTTTCCGAGGGCAGACCACGGGCGCGCAGACAGGTCAAGCACCGCATTACGAAAAGTGTGAAAAGCCTCTTGCCGCAGCCGCTGCCACGCGGTAAGTCGCTATCGTTGCCCAAGTGGCGGAATGGTAGACGCAGGGGATTCAAAATCCCCCGTCCTAACGGACGTGCCGGTTCGAGTCCGGCCTTGGGTACCACGGCAACACCAACATTGTGTGACGATGATTTTGCATTTACGCCGCAGAATCGTTCTTTTTCCGTCTTCCTCCGCAGGATGATTGTTACGAAAGCCGCACCAGTCTTTCAATTTCCTGTTTCACTGTTGCGCAATATCTAGCGAAGCATGGCGTGTTTCTCAAATTTGGCTTCGAGTTTTGCATTTTTTTTAAATGACTAATTGTTTCCAGTTTCAATTTTAATCTCCTGTGTACGCCATGTGGTCCCTTATTGGGCTTGCTCGATTTAAGTATCTGAAAATTTGTTATTAATTTTGCTTTTCCCTTGTTCTCTGCATGGAAACAATCTTTTTGCAGCGCTGCTCCCTGAGGTGGCAAACGCGGTCATATTACAGCCAATGGCCCCATTCTTGCTGCTTTTTTGCCATGTTTCACTTTCTGTGCAGCTGTTGCTTAGGTAAGTTTTTAGCAGACCTTGTGTTTGGTCTTTGGTCGCTCGGAATGTGGCGCTGCGCCATTTCTTCTGACTGAAAGAGTTAATTTTGTTTGTGTGCTCGCTGCGTTTAAATCGCGAGATACACGGGTAAGGAATGGTAATGTCAGGTACTGGCGATGGTCCAAACGCGGATACGCTGATTGGATTCTGGAACTTTCTAGCAGGTGCGGAAACCGACGATACCGGTCTGGCGGATGGTATTGCCCAAGACGGGCAGACGTTCGGGGACGCAACGGTGTCGGGCGGCAGCCTCTTTCTGGACGGTAAGAAGGATTTTTTTACCACCAGCGGTGACGACCGCCCGTTCGACATCGACGAAGCGACAGTCCAGGTGGTCTTTTCGTCAGAAAGCGCCACCACCGGCGGATCTTCGGTCATCCTGAACCGCGGTGAATTCAACGACAAATCGAAAGATGGCTACTTCGCAATTGCCGAAAATGGCAAAGGCGGCATTGAAATCCTGCATACCAACGGGCGTACGCGCCTGGATATTGAAACGCACGACGGCCTTTATGCTGACGGCGACCGCGTCGAAGTCACTTATTCTTTCGACAGTGCCGCGGGTGGCACTCTGACGGTGGTCAACCTTACAACCGACGCGCGCGAAGAAATCGCGTTTGACAAAACTGGCCTGTCGCTTGCGACCGATGACAAGGACTGTGAAAACTTCACGTTTGGCGCACGAGAAGTGAACCAGAACGCCAATACCAAATTTTTCGAAGGCGAACTGGAATATGTAGCCGTTCTGAATACCGCAAATCCGAATGGTGGTGGTGTAGGCGGGCCCACCCCGCCACCAACGCAACCGGATGGTTTTGTGGATGGTACTGCCGGGAATGACCTGATCGATATCAATTACACGGGCGATCCCGATGGCGATTTGATTGATAACGATGATGCCATTTTACCGGGGCGCGTCGGCGATGATGACGACGTGCGCGCAGGCGCTGGCAACGACATCGTGTTTGCGGCAAACGGCAACGACATCGTGGATGCTGGCAGTGGTCACGACTTTGTCACCGGTCAGTCGGGCGATGATACCTTGTTTGGCCAAGAAGGTGACGACGCCCTCTTTGGCGATTTTGAGAACAACTACTTTGGCGTTGGTGGCGACGACTCGGTGGATGGTGGCCTTGGTTCCGACCTGCTGAGCGGTGGATCCGGTAACGACACGCTTGAAGGCGGTCAGGGCAATGACACGCTTCTTGGCGGCCGCCTTCTTGATCCGTTGTTCAAGACATCCGGTGGTGCCGATTCAATCTCGGGCGGCGATGATCGTGATTTCATCGGGCTGGTGAGTGCTGGCGACACGGTCGACGGCGGCGACGGCGGAGACGACTTTGACACGTTGGATCTGCGCGGCAGCGCCAATGGCGGAACAACCCGCATTACCTATACCTCAGACGACCGCGAAGACGGATTTGTTACGTATTTCGATAAAGATGGTAACGAGACCGGCACGCTAGAGTTCACCGAAATCGAAAAGATCATCCCGATTTGCTTTACACCCGGCACATTGATCGCGACGCCTGAGGGCGAGCGCTTGATCGAAGACCTGCAGCCCGGTGATCGGGTCATTACCCGCGACAACGGCATTCAGGAAATTTGCTGGGCCGGGGCGCGTGGCGTGCGTGGGGCCGAGCTGGACGCTAACCCCAAACTCAAACCGGTAAGGATCGCCAAAGGGGCGCTCGGAAACGGATTGCCCGAGCAGGACATGTGGCTAAGCCCTAATCACCGTGTTCTTGTTGCGAACGATAGAACCGCGCTCTATTTTGAGGAGAGCGAAGTCTTGGTGGCAGCGAAACATCTGACAGCACTTGAAGGCATCGATATCGTGTCACCACGCTGGGCGACGTACATTCATGTCATGTTCGAACAACATGAAGTGATCTTGTCCAACGGGTCATGGACAGAAAGCTTTCAGCCTGGGGACTACAGTCTTAAAGGTGTCGGTCAAGCGCAACGCACTGAAATTCAAACCTTGTTTCCTGACCTGCAAACACCTGCCGGCGTCTCAGGGTATCATGCGGCACGCCGATCGCTCAAACGCTATGAGGCAGAACTTCTGACACGAAGTTAAAGACAATATCCAACTTTACGATTATGCAGCCCTACGCGTCGCCTTTGATGCGTAGACACCAAAACGGGGAGCTTTGCTCCCCGTTTTAATTTTCACCTGATGTGTTTCGTGCAGCCCGCCACGCCGCCCACTCTTCGGGCGTGTCCAGATCGCGCAAGGCGCGGTTGCCGGGCAGGGGGACCGCCACCGTTTTGTTGCGATGCTGACCAATGACATCTGCACCACCCGTGTCGCCTGTAAGCTGCATCAAGGGACAAAACAGCTTTGAGCGCACAACAAGAGGATGCCCGAATGCACCGCCCGAGGTTACGCCACGCCAGACCACCGTATCTGTGTCCAGATCGACTGCTTCGAAGACAGCTGCCAAGTCTTCCGTCTCAAGCTCTGGCAGATCAGCGAGCAGGATCATCACGGCAGGTGTTTTTGTCGGTAAAGCCTGAAGCGCGCGGCGCAGACTTGCAGTCATTCCCGAGGCGGCGTCCGGCACGCTCACGGGGGTGACATCGTAGCCGTCGATCGCCGAATACCGCGGATGTGGGGCAGATGGCAAAGCGACCAACACGAGGCCCGCCGTGGCTGCGCGCGCACGGCGGACCTGCAAGCGCAGGAGCGTCACGCCGTCTATCTTTTCCAGAAGTTTGTCACGCCCGCGCATACGGGACGATTGACCGGCAGCCAGCAGAATAATTGGCAGATCTGTTATAGGTTGCGGCGTCTTCATGGCGCGGTGATAAACCATCGTATGATGCCGCGAAAGCCTCAGCCGCGCATGCGCGCGCCGTCAGGGTCGAACGTTGGGGTGTGAACCACTTTTGCCGGGCGCATTTCTCCCAATATCTCTATCTGGACTGTTTCGGTGCTGTCTATCATCGCGCTTGGCAAAAAACCTATGGCAAGTGATGCCTGACTGTGGTGCGCATAGCCGCCTGAGGTACAAAAGCCCACGACCTTGCCATTGACCCAGATTGGCTCGTAACCCTGCACATCAGCATCAAGTACATCGACTTCAAAGTTGACGAGCTTACGGGCCGCTCCAGAGGTGCGTTCGGCCTCTGCCGCCGCCCTGCCAATAAACGCTACTTTTTTCTTCCAACTTATAAAGCGATCCAAACCGGTTTCTGCAGGCGTGTAGTCTGGCGAATACTCCGACATCCAGCTGCCGAAAAAGCGGTCCAGACGCAGCGACATCATAGCGCGCATCCCGAAAGGCACCATTCCGTGTTGCTGCCCTGCGGACCAAAGCATCTGCCAAAGTGCGCGTTGGTCCAGTGCATCGCAGTAAATCTCGTAGCCCAGATCGCCAGTATAGCTAACGCGCTGCACCAGACAGTCGATCATGCCGATGGTCATGGGGGCGATATCCATGAACCTGAGCGTCAACGGAACGCGGGTGCAGGCCGCCAGCACATCGCGCGCGCGCGGCCCTGCGATTTGAAAGCCGGTGCGCTGGTCAGAGATGTTTTCGATCTGCACGTCGTCGGACAGATTTTGCTCGAACCAGCGCCAGTGAAACGCTTGCGCACCGTAAGAAGCGGTCAGTTGAAACTCTGTCTCATTGAGGCACGAGATGGTGAAATCACCAATCAAACGCCCGGCGTGTGACAACATTGGCGTCAGGCTCAAACGCCCGGGCGCAGGCACGCGACCCGCCATAATCCGGTCCAGCCATGCGCGCGCGCCAGCCCCCGTGACACGGTACTTGCCGAAGTTCTGCAGCTCATTGATCCCGACCGCAGAACGCACGCCTGCCACTTCGCGCGCCGTGGCATGAAACGCGTCCGAGCGGCGAAAGGACGGTGTCTCGTATGTAGGTTCATCGCCGTGGGCAAAGTAATTGGCGACTTCCAACCCGTATTGCTGTCCCCAGACAGCCCCTAAGGCCGTAAAGATGTCATACATCGGGGTTGTCCTGAACGGACGTGCGGCTGGCAGTTCTTCGTTGGGGTAGGCCACAGAAAAGCGTTTTTGGTAGTTCTCAATCACTTTGGGCCGCGTATAACCGGGTGTGATCCATGACCCGAACCGCGCCACATCCATCGCCATGACGTCCCGTTCGGGTTCACCTTCGATCATCCACTGCGCCAACGTCAGGCCCACGCCGCCTCCCTGAGAGAACCCCGCCATCACACCGCAGGCCGACCAGTAGTTGCGTACACCCGGTACAGGGCCCACCAGCGGGTTCCCATCAGGCGCAAATGTGAACGGCCCGTGGATAACGGATTTCACGCCGGCAGATGCAAGAACCGGAAAGCGTTTATAGGCAAAGTCGATGCTGGCTTCGATCTTGTCAAAGTCATCCGGCAATAACTCGTGCCCGAAGGTCCAAGGTGTTCCGTCGACGGCCCATGGCTTGCAGGGCTGCTCGTAAAACCCGATGCACAAGCCGCGCCCTTCCTGGCGCAAATAGCTTTCGCCAGCGGGGTCCATGACATGCGGATGCTCTGCGTCACGCTCGTAAATTTCGGGTATGTCATCGGTGACGATATACTGGTGCTCCATCGGGTGAAGCGGAAAATAGATACCCGCCATGGCGCCCACTTCACGCGCCCAAAGCCCGCCCGCATTGACGATATGTTCGGCTTGAATGGTGCCCTTATCAGTCACCACATCCCATGTGCCGTCGACGCGTTGATTGGTTTCGCGCACCATACAATGGGTTTCAATTGTGGCCCCCCCCATGCGCGCGGCTTTGGCATAGGCATGCGTGGTGCCCGAGGGGTCAAGATGCCCGTCCAGTGGATCGTAAAGCGCGCCGATGATCCCGTCCAGATTGGTGATCGGCGCAATCTTGGCAATTTCTTCCGGCCCCACGATTTCGGTATCAAGGCCCATGAAACGGTGCTTGGCGCGTTCTGCCAGCAGCATGTCAAAGCGGTCCTGGTTATCAGCCAGTGTCACGCCGCCCACATGGTGCAAGCCACATGACAAACCGGTGATCTCTTCAAGCTCGCGATAAAGACGAATGGTATAGCCTTGCAGCGCCGCCATGTTTGTGTCGCCGTTCAGCGTATGAAAACCGCCCGCTGCATGCCAGGTTGATCCTGATGTAAGCTCTGACCGCTCAAGCAGCATCACATCAGACCATCCCAGTTTGGTCAGATGATAGAGCACGGAAGCGCCGACAACGCCGCCTCCGATGACGGCAACTCTTGTGGTGGTTTTCATGACGGTCTCCGGTTTAGCTGTCTGGTGCAGACTGCTAAAACCACGCGAAACCCGCTGGGTTAAAAACGACACTTCCTGCCGTTTGGCGCAATAAATTCAGGGAACAAGGGGGCGACCATCGCGCCAGATAGTGGGCCTAAATAAACCCTTCACCTGAGCAGCTTGAACAGCGCCGTGACCGTGTTCCGTAGCATGCGTCACATCTGTCATGGATAGGTTTGCCCAAACGGTCTTTGCTTTTGACGATTCGGCCCTGACCGCCACAGGTCACACAAGAGGCCTGACCACTACCATGGCAGCGGTGGCAGCGCCGTTTTGCTTCGGGCTTTGGTTTCTTCCGGTCATATGACGAATATCTATCCATTGTTCGGGCTTACTGAACAATTGTGAAAAGAATGTGGTATTCGTGAAAGAAATGCAGTTTTTCGTGTAGTATTCAGAAGAATTAGTCCTGTCCAACGTGATTTATTTGTCTTTGGTTTTGGCAAGGGCGTGATAATTTTCCAACCAAAACAAAGCTCTCCAAGTGCGCATGGTGTAAATATTCAAAGTTTTGGATTGCGGGCAAAAGCTGGGTGATTGTCTCGTTTTTCTGGCACAGGCGTCCGAGTAGCCCCAGTTGCACAGCCGACTGTGCCGGTTCAGGCTATGTGGCGGCATATGTTGAACCAAAAAAGTCGCCAGACCTGACTATTTTAACAGTCCCACCGAGACTGCAGCGACAAGTGGTGCGCATTGTACGCTTACGACGAGAAATGTCGCCAACGCGCAACTGTAATCTGCGTGCACACGTAAGGATGGGCGGCAGATTGCTTCACGGAGAGACCCATGCGCACCCATGCCCAAGCCGTTGTTATCGGAGGCGGCGTTATCGGCTGCTCGATCCTGTACCATCTGACCAAGATGGGCTGGACAGATGTCGTCTTGTTGGAACGCGACGAACTGACGTCCGGTTCAACCTGGCATGCGGCGGCAAATATTCACGGGCTGCACGACAGCACTAATATCAGCCGTATTCAACACTACACGATGAACCTGTATAATAGTCTTGAGGCTGAGACTGGGCAGTCCTGTGGTGTCTTCCAGCCCGGGTCGCTTTATCTTGCACAAACCGAAGCGCGCGAACATCAACTACGCCTCCAAGCGGCCAAGGCGAAACTTTATGGCATGAACTTTCACGAAATCCAACGGGACGAGGCAGAACGTCTGCACCCGCTTGTCGATTTTGATGGCATCCGCTGTATCATGTGGGAACCTGACGGGGGCAACGTGGATCCGTCGGGCGTGACCAATGCCTATGCTTCTGGTGCCCGCCAAAACGGTGCCGAGATCATCCGCTTCTGCCCCGTTACAGGCACCGAACAACAACCCGATGGTACGTGGATCGTGCGCACCCCCAAGGGCGATATCGCCACCGAGTGGGTCGTGAATGCAGCAGGCCTATGGGGGCGTGAAGTTGCGGCACTCGCCGGGTTGGAATTGCCGTTGCAGCCGACCGAGCATCAGTATTTTGTGACCGAAACCATCGCCGAGATTGCTGCCATGGACCGGCGTTTGCCGTCGGTCGCGGACCGTGATGGCGAATACTATCTGCGGCAGGAAGGCAAAGGTCTTTTGGTCGGCGCCTACGAGCGTGACTACCGGCTCTGGGCCGAGGACGGCACGCCGCAGGGATTCGGGCACGAGTTGTTTGCCGACGATCTTGAACGGATCGAGGAAAACATGATGCGTGCCATTGACCGTGTGCCGGCAGTGGGCGAGGCGGGGATCAAGCGCGTCATCAACGGGCCGATGATCTGGTCGCCCGACAGCAACGTGTTGTTCGGCCCCGCGCCAGAGCTGACCAACTACTTCTGTTGCAACGGTATTATTCCGGGGTTTTCACAATCCGGCGGCATGGGGCTTCTGGCGGCAGACTGGATTGTCACGGGCGAAACGCGTTACGATATGTTCGCCTGGGACGTCGCGCGTTTTGGGGAGTGGGCGGACAAAACGTTTACCAAAGCGCGTGTCGGTGACCAATACGCCCACCGTTTCAAGATCCATTTTCCGAATGAAGAACGCAGCGCAGGCCGTCCGATGCGCAGACGTCCGGTCTATGACATCCAAACAGGATTGGGCGCAGTCTTTGGGCTGAACTTCGGGTGGGAACATCCGCTCTATTTCGGATACCCTGAAGGGTCGGAAGACCACACCGAAGGGTTCACCCGTCAGAACTGGTGGGATCAGGTCGGCGTGGAATGTAAAATGCTGCGTGAAAACGCAGGTATCATCGATATCTCAAATTTTGCCAAATACCGCTGCAAGGGCCCCGAAGCAGAGAACTGGCTGAACAGCATCTTTGCGAACAATATGCCCAAATCTGTGGGCAGGTCGTGTTTGACGCCGTTGATCGGGAAACGCGGCGGTATTGCCGGTGATTTTACAGTCACGCGCATGGCAGAGGACGAATTCTGGGTCATCGGATCCGGCATGGCAGAGCGGTATCACAAGCGGTTCTTCAAGGCCGTACCGCTGCCAGACGGCACCACGTTTGAAAGCCAGACAGAGGCCATGTGCGGCTTTAACGTCGCCGGGCCCAAGTCGCGCGAGATGTTGCAACGGCTGACGAACACCTCTCTGGCGACCGAAGATTTCCCGTTCATGCGGTCCCAATGGATTGAACTCGCGGGTGTCCGCGCCTTGGCCCTCAGGGTCAGCTTCACGGGCGATTTGGGCTGGGAATTGCATTGCGCAACGACCGATCAACCGCGCATGTACCAAGCCCTTTTAGAGGCCGCCAAAGACGTAGGCGCGGGTCCGGTCGGCAGCCGTGCGCTGATGAGCTTGCGCGTAGAAAAGGGCTATGGCTCATGGAGCCGCGAATACAGCCCAGAATACTGGCCGCAAGAGGTGGGGCTGGATCGCTTGTGCAAATTGGACAAGGACTTCTTGAACAAGGCAGCTGTGGTGGAAACACTGTCCAAGGAACCGCGTGAACAGTTGGTACTCTTGGCTTTGGATGCCGGTGACACGGATGCGTCTCATGCAGACGCCACAGGCGGAGAGCCTATTTTCGTGGGGGATCAGGGGGTTGGTCGCGTTACTTCAGGTGCCTACGGTTATAGCGTTGGCATGAGCCTCGCCCTTGGCTACGTAAAAGACGCCAAACCCGGTGATGAAGTCGAGGTCATGGTGTTGGGAAAACCGCACAAAGCGCGCATTTTGCACGAGCCACCGTTTGACCCCAAAGGCGAACGCCTGCGCGCCTAAGGTCCGACCTGAATGCCTGCGCCGCTTGCCTCGGCGCGGCGTAGGGCCAGCACGGCCGCCGCATAGTCCCCTAAGGCGATGCCTCTAAAAGCAAACGCAGATGGCCGGTCTTGCGCTGCTATCTCAGGCCCTTTGATAACAAGGTCTGTCAGATCGCCAGCAATCCGGTCGTAGGGTAGCATTGGCTTGGCGCTGTCTGCTTCTTGCGCACGATCATCCACATAGACGGTTTTGAAAGCGTTCATGCCGTCTGGCAACCATGGAATACAAAGATCGGTAATGGCGGCAAAGGCGTTCGATTTAAGAAGATTTGCGTTAAGAAACGGCGCGATTGAGTAGTCCAGCGTGACCGAGGTCACGACGATATCGGCATCTTGCAACGCTTCTTCAGGGGTTGTGCAGGCTTTTGTTTCCAACCCCATGGCCTGTGCTTTTTGGGCAAGCCTGTCGATATTTGCTTGCCCGCGCCCCAGCATGCTCATGCGCTTGAGCGGGAATAGCGCAGAAAAGGCATCCAGATGGGAATGGGCTTGGACCCCGGTTCCGACAAAGGCGATGGTTTCAGACGCAGGATCAGCCAACCGTTTCGCCGCGACAGCAGAAAGCGCCGCAGTCCGCACCGCAGTCACCCAGTTCGCCCCAACAACGGCTCGCAGTAGTCCGGTTTCCGCGTCCAGCACCATGATCGCCCCATTGATCGCGGGCAGGCCTCGCGCTGGGTTTTCTGGGCACACGCTGACTTGTTTGACCACGGTAAACCCATCATCACCAACGGCCATAGTCGACATCATATAGCGGTCACGGCCGGGCAGAATGGGCGTCTTGGGAGCCGTGTGCAGCGCGCCTTGTGCTTTGGCGCGCAGCGCGTCTTCGATAGCAAGGGCCACATCGTTTGGCGAGATGTGCATAGCTTCCAGCGTGGCATCCGGCAGATAAAGAAATTTGTCAGTCATCGCAGCGGTGCCTTCTCTTTATATCGGCGTGTATGTCGCATCACGACAAACGTTTGATTTTTAGCTCTGTGATGCGGTTGCCGTCCCGTTCACACACCTCAAAGCGGAAGCCATGGAAAGAAAAAACCTGCCCTTTTGTCGGGATCATCTGCGCCTCATGGATCACAAGACCAGCAACGGTGTTGGCCTCTTCGTCCGGCAGGTTCCAATCTGTTGCACGGTTAAGGTCACGAATGGTCATCGCACCTTCTACCACGTAATTGCCATCTGCTCCGGTCTGTAGAACCTGTTCGTCGGCAGGATCGTGTTCATCCGTAATCTCGCCCACGATCTCTTCAAGGATATCTTCGAGCGTGATAAGCCCTTGAAGTGACCCATATTCATCGACGACCAAGGCAAAATGCGTTCGGCGGCGCAGGAACTGGCGCATCTGTTCGTCCAGCGTCGAAGTTTCGGGTACGAAATAGGGTTTCATCGCCACATCAGACAGTTTGAAGCTGCGCAGCTTGGCGGCGTCACCCTCGGGGCCACCGATAATTTTGTACATCGCGCGCAACAGGTCCTTGGCGTGGATCACACCAATGATGTTCTCGGGATCGCCCTGAAAGACGGGCAGGCGGGTGTAGTTCGACTGCAAACACTGTGCCAGAATGTCTTCGGGATCGTCGTCGGCATTAATCATCTCGATGCCCGAGCGGTGAAGCATGATCTCTTCGACCGCGCGTTCATTCAGGTCGAGCGCGCCCAAGATACGGTCGCGATGCTCTTTTTCGACAACCCCTTCGGAATGGCCCAAGGTCAGAGCACCTTCGATTTCGGCGTGGACATCAAGAATGTTGCTGTTGGGGTCAATCTGCACGCCAAACACGCGCAGAACGCCGCGCACCAGCAAGCGGACTGCTGCTACGATAGGCGCAAAAACCCGCACGATCACTGAAATTGGCGCTGACACAAGGCTTGCAGCTTTTTCAGAGTTGGTAATCGCGTATGTCTTAGGCAGAACTTCGGCAAAGATCAAAACCAGAAGCGTCATCACCAATGTCGCCAAAGCCACGCCGCTTTCCCCAAAGGCACGTGTGAAAATGGATGTCGCAAGCGATGCCGCCAGAATGTTGACAAGGTTGTTGCCCAGTAAGACCGACCCGATCAGGCGTTCATTGTCCTCGGTGATCCGAAGGGCGCGTTCAGCCCCTTTGTTGCCCTTATCCGCGATCGACCGCAGCTTGCCGCGCGATGCAGCCGTAAGCGCCGTTTCAGAGCCAGAAAAAAAACCTGACAACACCAAGAGAAACAAGATCACACCAGAGGTGATCCAGAAGGTGGCATCAAGCGTGGCGGTAGCCGTTTCCATTTTAGGAGAACCCTTTTAAATACATGTTATTGGTTATGGGGGCGCATGCGGCTTCTATCAAGGGAAGAGCCACAGATGCCGCACACAGTAGCCCTTTTGGTTTTGAACTGTTGCGCGGATTTACTCGTTCTGCGGTGTGTCTTTGGCCAAAGGATGGTGGGTCAGAACAAGCTCTGACAAGCGCGCTTCCAACACATGAGTGTATATCTCAGTGGTAGCCACGTCGGCGTGTCCCAATAGGGTTTGAATAGATCTCAGGTCTGCGCCATTGGCCAGCAGATGCGTCGCAAATGCGTGGCGCAATGTGTGTGGCGTGACCTTGTCCGGGCTGACCCCCCCAGTGACCGCCATGTCTTTGATAAGCAGGTAAAACATATGCCGCGTCAGGTGACCCGACGCACCGCGTGACGGAAAGAGGAACTTGGACGCCACTTGGCCGGATTTCTTCTTTTCATCCTCTGCTGTATCGCGCAACTTTAACCATTCCGACAGGGCGGCCCGCGCCGGCGGTGACAAGGGCACCATACGTTCTTTGCCGCCCTTGCCACGGATCAATAGCATACGCGGATCGCCCCTGGCTGCAGAGACCGGAAGGCTGACCAATTCGCTAACGCGCATCCCGGTCGCGTATAGCAGCTCCATCAGGCAAGTGTTGCGGGCCTTGTCTGCAGGTTTGCGCCCCGTTGTCCGCGAAGCCTGCAAGAGCCGGTCAACTTCGTCCTCAGATAGTGTTTGCGGCAGCTTTTTATCCCGACCGGGGCCTGTGATTTGCAGCGCCGGATTGTCGCTACGCCAGCCTTCCTCAAAGGCGAAACGGTATAGCTGCTTGATCGCTGAAAGACGCCGCGCGCGTGTGGCGCGCGATAACCCTTCGGCATCGCAAGAGATGAGATAGGCCTCGACGTCGTCGCGGGTGACTACGGCAAATGTCCGATTCCGATGCCCCACCCACGCCTCAAAGTCTTTGAGATCACGGCCATAAGCCAACAAGGTATTGCGCGCGGCGCCAAGTTCGGCGGCTTGTGCCTCCAGAAAGGCGGAAATCCACTGGGTGTCTGCTGCGCTCAACTGTACCGCTCCAACAAGAGGATCTGCAGGGCCGCGCGGCGAACTGTTTCTTCCAATCCAAAGACCCGCAATGTGGCCAAAGCCTGGGTCAGGGCGAGGGGATCACCTGATGCGCCATCATCCAGCAAAACCAATGCCCGAAGGATCGCTTCGCCCATGCGGCCATTCCGCGCCATATCCGTCAAGTCGGCGCGCGCGTTGGTAACATCCAATCCCCGCTGCAAAGCAGTCGCACGTGTATCAAGCAAAGGCGGCATCTGTTGTTCGACGCCGGCCAATGTCGCCATCAACGGCGGTACATCGCCTTTGCGGGCAACATCGCGATACTCGGAAGATAGCAACCCCATCGTCTGGGAAATGTCGCCAGCCATGCCCGTTAGATCGTAACGTTGAAGAGGGGATGAGAAGAGTTCGGCAAACTGGATTTCCAATCCGATCTTCTGCATTTCCAACCAGGCGGGCGGCAGGTTTTTTTCAATAGCCTCGATCGAGCGGGACCGCAAAGCAGTCTCAAGATTCTGGATCGCGATCACTCTGTTCCACACACCGCCGGACGCCGCAGGTTCACGTGCAGTGTAAAGGCCAAGCAACCGGTTTGCGGACAGCGCACCCGTCGCGGCCAACCGTTCTGCGGCTTCCAGCTGGGGTTTCCACCCCGCCAGATCGCGCAGGTCTGCAACGGCATAGCTGCGCGGCAAAGCCCCGGTCGGGAAGGGTTCTCCGATCGCCTCATGAAGCCTGAAGATCAGAGGTGTCATTTTGTCCGGACGCGGCAGGGGCGGGTTATACTCAAACGCCTCGGGATGTAAGAAACGTTCTAGTGCAGCGCCTTGCGCCGCAGGGATTGCGCCCAGGCTATGCCCTGTGTCGTAAAGCAGTGCCGCCGTGGGCCAATCCCCCCGTCGCGCCGCACAAAAAGACCGATGCGCCAGCGACGGCGACAAATATGGCTTGCCCGACAAAATAGCGCAGGCGCGGTCTTCCTCTCCGGTGAGCAGCGCAAGATCCATATAGGCAGCAAAATGATCTAAATCACGCGCGACATCGGCTTGCTCGAGCAGAGCAATTGCTCCGTCATGGGCGCCCAAGCGCTCCAACGCATTTACGCGGGCAAGTGTCAGGGTCGCTTCGCCGTCGGCATCCTGGCCGGGCGCAATCGCTTCGGTAAGCAACAGGGTATAAAGCAGCGCTTGCGCTGCGGGCAGCCGAAGGTTGGGCAAGTCCGTAAACTGGGCCGCCAATGCGGGGGCCGAACTGCCGGTCCAAAGCGTCTCAGGCAGGCCGGTCACCGACGCAGGCACAATCCCGATAATCCGACGTGCTTGCTGTTCTAGTGGTGCGACTGTGACATCAGGCACACGTGCATCAGGTGCGACAGGTGGTTCAAAACGCGGCGGCAGAACCGCAGACGTCATCGGGGGTTGGTCGGGATTACGTTTTACCCAATCAATAACCGACAAAGGTTCTTGTTGCGCGGCGACCGAATTGGTCAGCCCCGCGAACAGCAGTGCTACATATAAAAGAGGCTTAATCAGCATCCAGTGTCACGGGCACCCGTGTTTCATTCTGCGGCGCAGAAAAATCTACGCCGAAAAACGGGCCCAAATAGGTATACGCCGCCAACCCTATGAACCCTATGATTGCGAGGTAAATCAGTACTTTGAATAGACGGAACATGTTACTGCCTTTTATGCCTGCCGTTTTTTAGTAACTTATATATGGCCTTTTTGATAATATCACGTCATTCAATCCTTTATGAGCGAAATTGAGCAAACCACAGCCGATAATGCCCAATCCGGCAAATATGTGTTGAAAAAGACGGTTGTGATGGTTGGCATGATGGGTGCGGGCAAGACGGCCGTGGGCCGCGCCTTGGCGCAGTTGCTGGCTGTGCCTTTTCTTGATTCGGATCACGAGATCGAAGCGGCGGCCAATATGACGGTGCCGGAAATCTTTGCCCGCGACGGTGAGGCTTTCTTTCGGGCGCGGGAAACAGAGGTCATCAACCGCTTGCTTGGCGGCGAGGCTTGCGTGCTCTCGACCGGTGGCGGCGCGTTTCTGGCACCTCAGAACCGCACCGCAATTTCGACCCATGGCGTTTCGGTTTGGCTGAATGCTGATGTCGCGCTTTTGTGGAATCGCGTGAAACACCGCGATACGCGACCCTTGCTGCGTACAAAGAACCCCAAAGCTACGCTCGAAGAGATATATAACGCCCGCGTCCCCGCTTATGCGCAAGCGGATGTTCACGTGCCCTGCGCGCCACCGGTGGCGATTGAACGTATGGCGCAACGGGTTGTCGATGCGCTTTTGTCGCGCCCTGACGTGTTGGAGCAACTAGATGCGTAAAACGGTTCATGTGGACTTACCGGGTCGGGCCTATGACGTGCTGATCGGCACGGGGCTTATTGAAGAAGCAGGTGCGCAGATATCGCCCTTACTAAGCCGCCCCAAGGTCGCGGTGATTACGGATGAAACCGTCGCCGCCTTACATCTTGAGGAGCTGCGCGACGGGTTGGCCGCGTCCGGTATCAAAATGGAGGCACTGGCGCTGCCAGCGGGTGAAGCCACCAAATCCTGGGCACCGTTGGAACAGTCGGTCGGCTGGCTTTTGGACCAGAAAATTGAACGCGGCGACATCGTGATCGCCTTCGGTGGTGGGGTGATCGGTGATCTGGCCGGGTTTGCTGCCGCGATCTTGCGGCGCGGGGTCCGGTTTGTGCAAATCCCCACGTCGCTCTTGGCGCAGGTCGACAGCTCGGTCGGTGGCAAAACGGGGATCAATGCCCAACAGGGCAAAAACCTGATCGGCGCGTTCCATCAACCCAGCTTGGTTCTGGCTGATATTGACGTGCTCGGCACGCTGACGGCGCGGGACTTTCTGGCAGGCTACGGCGAGGTCGTGAAATACGGGTTGCTTGGCGACGCGGGCTTTTTCGAGTGGTTGGAAACGCAAGGTCCCGCCTTGGCTGCCGGAGATCAGACCGCGCGTATCGAAGCTGTGCGGCGGTCGGTCCAGATGAAAGCCGATATCGTTGTGCGGGACGAAACCGAACAGGGCGACCGCGCGCTTTTGAACCTTGGTCATACCTTCGGGCACGCGCTGGAAGCGGCCACAGGTTATTCGGACCGGCTGCTGCACGGGGAAGGGGTCGCAATTGGCTGCGCTTTGGCTTTTGAACTATCCGCGCGCATGGGGCTTTGCGCTCAGGAAAGCCCAAGCCGTGTTCGCGCGCACCTTAAAGAAATGGGCATGAAGACTGATCTGTCTGATATCTCCGGAGACTTGCCCGATGCCCAAGGGTTACTGGCGCTGATGGGACAGGACAAAAAAGTCGTGCAGGGTGAGCTGCGCTTTATTCTGGCGCGCGAGATCGGCGACGCCTTTGTTACTGGCGCGGTCCAATCAGATGATGTTCTTGCCGTTCTGGACGACGCGCTGCGTATGCGTTCCTGAAGACTAAGGGCACCGAATGACAAGCCCGTGCTTGTCTTCCTGTGTAAAACCAACCGATTGGTAAAAGCCCAATGCACCGCGTTTCTGACCGGTCATAAGCATTACCTTATAGGCATTCGCTGCCCATGCGGTCGCCAGTAGCTGTTCAAGAACCGCGCGGCCAAAGCCACGCTTTCGATGATCTGCCCGCGTGACAACATTTTCCACAAGGCCGTAGGGCCGCGCGTTCCACGTTACATTGGGTAAAAGATGCAGTGTTGCCATCGCAACGAGGCCATCCCGTGTGAAGGCACCGGAAATGGACGTGCCGGGGTGGTCCAGCACACTATAAAAGGCCTCCGGTGCTATGCACGGAGGCCCCAGTGTTAGTTCTGTATATAAATCTAATGCCGCTGCTACATCTGCGCGCGTTAACACGCGCAGGGCAGGGGCGTTACACATCAGAACGGGATTTCGTCGTCAAGATCCCGAGAGGGGGCAGGGCTGGGTGCGTTGCCACCACCGCCGCTGCCGTAGCTGTCGCCACCGCCACCGCGATCATCATATCCCATCTGGCCGCCACCGCCGCCACCACCAAAGTTGCCGCCACCACCGCCGCCGTCGCGACTGTCTAGGAATGTGAGCTCACCCGCATAGGGACGCAGCACGACTTCAGTGGAATACTTATCCTGTCCGGACTGGTCCTGCCATTTGCGTGTTTCAAGCTTGCCCTCGATATAAACTTTGGAGCCTTTGCGCAGATACTGTTCGGCAAGACGCGCAAGGTTTTCGTTGAAAATGGCCACAGAATGCCATTCGGTCCGTTCCTTGCGTTCACCGGTGTTTCTATCTTTCCACGACTCGGATGTTGCGATGCGCAGATTGCAAACCTTGCCGCCATTTTGGAAATTGCGCACTTCGGGATCACGCCCGAGATTGCCAATAAGAATAACCTTGTTCACTGAGCCGGCCATGATGCCCCCCTTTTCGCTCTTGTTGTGTGTGCCAAACCGGTTCGGCGGACCCGAATCCAGATACAGCAAATTTGGTTAAACCTATACTGGCCGCAGGGGCTTTAAAACATCGTAAAAACCCGAACTTTGCCAAGGCGAGCATGCGATCGCGTCAGGACTGGCATAATACGCAAAACTTGCTATGGTTCCGCAGTCTTGGGGATAAGGTAGAGTTCTGTTGATGTTGAGAACGTTGACCGTTTCGTTAAGCGCTTGCCTGGCGCTGTCTGCTGGTGCTAACGCGCAAACTGTCTCAAGCAAAAGTCGTATCAAGCTTTTTGAGTCGCAACTTAGTGTTCTCGATAATCGTGCAGCCAGCCAATACAATGATTCAGTCCGTCTTAAACCGCCTTCCGTTATCACGCCGAGCAAATGGAACATCCCCGCTTACAGTGGGAAGTACCGTGGCGAATATCTGGACATGGCAAAAGCAGCGGCCAGGAAGCACAACGTACCAGAAAATCTGTTTCTGCGTCTGGTTCAACAGGAATCAGCATGGAACCCTACCGCCGAATCCCATAAAGGGGCGCTCGGCCTGGCTCAGTTGATGCCCGGAACCGCAAGAGCGCTGCGCGTAAATCCCCTTGATCCGAAAGAAAACCTGGAAGGCGGCGCACGCTACCTGCGCAAACAGTTTGACGAATTCCGGTCATGGCATCTTGCGCTTGCCGCATATAACGCTGGGCCCAATGCGGTCAAAAAGCACGGCGGCATACCACCGTTTCAGGAAACGAGGAACTATGTACAGCGCATTACCGGTATGCCCCCAAGCTGAACATGAACAATCCCCCGGAGAGTTGGGCGATTTTTTCCAAGGCTCCATAAAGGCTCCCAGTTCCGGTCACATCGGCGCCTAAATTCGCCAATAGGTCGTATTGAAAGACTGCGAGGGAGAACCAAAGTGGCCACAGCTAACTTTCAAGCACGCATCGAACGGATCCAAAGAGGCCAAGCCAATGTGCCCGTTCAGAATACCAAGAACTTTCGGACGACTGGCATGTCAGGCGTGGCCGCTGCAACACCGGCAAAACGGCGCCGACGCAGCCCGATCAGAGACCATCTTGTATCCATTGCCCTTGGGATTGTGCTCGGCGCACTGGTCAGCGCTGTATCCATCGGTCTGTCTATGGAGAACACGCCATGGGGACCGAACAGCGCATATCATGGGCTGGCCTATTACGCGTCGGTAGGTGGCTTCGGACTGGCACCGATGTTTGTGTTGATTTCCTTAGTGACCGCAGCGAGCAGACCAGGTTTTGCGCTGTTCTCACTGGCTTACATCAGCGGAATAGCAGTTCCCTTTATCTTGTAGCTGTAACTGAACAACGATGCGGCCCGCGCACAAGGCCCAAGCCGCAGGGCGTTTACTCAGCAGCAACACCGACTTCAATCACCGGTTCCATCTCTGCGAGTTTATCGTCGCTAAGATGGCACTTGATCTGGTGATTGCCCGGTAGCATCCGGACGGGCGGCACTTCCTTTTCACACAATCCACCGCTGACTTCGGATTTCCAGCGGCACCGGGTTTGGAATGGACAGCCCGGCGGTGGGTTCATCGCTGACGGGATGTCGCCTTCAAGCACGATGTGCTTTTTCTTGACGGACGTATCCGCAATCGGAACAGCCGACAAAAGCGCCTCGGTATAGGGATGGTAGGGCGGTGCAAAAACCTGATCGGTTGTTCCTAATTCAACAACATGCCCCAGATACATGACCATCACACGGTCGCTGAGATAGCGCACAATCGACAGGTCATGGCTGATGAACAAAAGTGTGGTCTTCTGCTCGCGCTGAATTTCCATCAGCAGATCAGTCACAGCGGCCTGCACTGACACGTCAAGAGCTGAGACAGGCTCGTCCGCAACGACGATCCGCGCATCACCTGCAAAGGCCCGCGCAATGCCCACACGCTGCTTTTGTCCACCGGAAAGCTGCCGTGGCATCCGGTCTGCGAACTCACGCGGCAACTTCACCAAATCCAGCAACTTAAGCATCCTCTCGTTGCGGTCTTTCTCACTCTCTCCGATGCCGAAAATCTCAAGCGCCCGGATGATCTGCCGACCAACCGTCATAGACGGGTTCAGGGTATCAAAGGGGTTTTGAAACACCATTTGAACATCGGCGACGGTCTTTGTGTCCCTCTCTTCAATAGGCACATCCTGAATAGGCTTGTTGCCCAAAAGTATCTCGCCCTCGGTTGCCGTCTCCAATCCCATCAGTACTTTGGCAAATGTTGATTTACCGCACCCCGATTCCCCGACGATCGCCAGCGTCTCAGACTCTCGAGCCTCGAAACTGAGCGTCTCATTAGCCTTCACGACTTTCTTACTGCCGCCGCCAAAAATCGCATTCGCCGCAACTTCGTAATATTTCTTGAGATTGTCTATTTTGAGAACAACATCGCCAATTTCGCCTTTGGTCTTGGTCTCCTCCAAAACCATGGGCGCATCCCAGTCGATTTCCTTGAATTTCACACAACGCGAGGCATGGCGATCATGGCCCTCCACGTCTTCCATCATGATAACACCCTGATCGCACCTGCCGGCTTCGAAATAATCGCACCGTGGGCCGAAGTTACAGCCATTCGGGCGTTCATGCGGCAGCGGAAAGTTTCCAGGAATAGCCTTGAGGGGGCGGGCATTTTTATCCGCGCCCGGCAATGGAATCGACCGGAACAATGCTTGTGTATAAGGGTGCTGCATGCGGTCAAACACGTCTTCGATTGATCCGCGTTCCACGGCTTCACCGGAATACATCACGCAAATCCGATCGCAGGTTTCCAGCACAAGCCCAAGGTTATGGCTGATGAACAACATCGATGTGCCGTACTTCTTGCCCAAATCCTTTACCAGTTCGACCACAGCCGCTTCAACAGTCACATCAAGCGCTGTCGTCGGTTCATCAAGGATCAGCAACGACGGCTCCGACATCAACGCCATGGCAATAACGATCCGCTGCTGCTGCCCGCCGGACAACTGGTGCGGGAAACTGTCTAACATCCGCTTGGGGTCCGGCAACTTCACATCGGTGACCACCTGCAAAGCACGCTGATAGGCATCTTTTTCATTCATGCCCTGATGGATCATCGGAACTTCCATCAGCTGTTTGCCGATCTTCATCGCAGGATTAAGCGAAGCCATCGGCTCTTGATAAATCATCGCAATCTCGGACCCGCGTATGTCGCGCAACTCCTCGTCACTCATCTCGCTCAGGTCGCGCCCCTTGAATTTAATCGATCCACCAACAACCCGTCCGTTCTTGCCAAGATCCTGCATCACCCCAAGTGCCACAGTAGACTTGCCACAACCGGATTCGCCAACCAACCCTACAGCCTCTCCAGGTTTAACCGTGACCGAAAAATCCATCACAGCAGGGATTTCACGCAACCTTGTGAAAAACGAAATCGACAGCTTGTCAATTTCCAGAATGGGACCGTCATAATCAAGTTTGGCCATCTTGTTCTCTCCTTCGGCAAGCAGAGCAATCGTGCTCTTCATCATCTTGCCAGATAAACTCCGGGGGTCCGGGGGCAGCGCCCCCGGCCTCACTTATCAATCGCGCAGGCTTTCCTCGCGTAGGCCATCCGCCAGCAAGTTCAGCCCCAGCACAAGCGTCAGCAATGCGACCGCAGGGGCAATTGCTGCATGCGGGTAGAGCGCCAGCAGGCGTCGTCCGGCATTGATCGTGCTGCCCCAGTCAGGGCTTTCCGATGCCAGCCCCAGACCGAAAAAGCCCAAGGTGCCCAAGAGGATCGTGGTGTAGCCAATCCGCAAACAAAAATCGACGATTAACGGCCCACGCGCATTCGGGAGGATTTCCCACAGCATGATATACCACGGCCCTTCGCCACGGGTTTGTGCCGCCGCCACATAGTCGCGGGTTTTAATGTCCATCGCGAGCCCGCGCACGATCCGGTAGACCGTGGGCGAGTTCACAAAAACCACCGACACAAACACCACCAGAATACCGGGGTCAATGTCGAAGAGGTCCAAGAACGCCGGGATGCCAGGGATCGAGTAGGTGGGCGTGGCCACAACCGAGCCGTCAGTTGAGACCAGCGACAGATAGAGCCATCCTAGCCCGCCCAGCACACCGATCAGCAAAGGCGTTCTGATCTTAGGCTGCGTGTAATAGCGCGAGTTCAGCAGGATGCACATGAACACCAGCGGGAAGATGAATAAGAACAGCGCCATATAGTTCGGAATACCCGTCAGCACGATTTCCGGCGTCACCAGCAGATAGAACAGCAAGATAACGGGGAAGGCGAGGATCAGGTTGGCAAGAAACGATAAGAACGTGTCGAGACGACCGCCATAGTATCCCGCCGGCAATCCCAAAGTGATCCCGACCATAAAGGCAAAGAGCGTGGCAATCGGTGCGATCTGCACCACAATCCATGCCCCTTTGATGATGCGACTGAACACATCGCGGGCCAGATTGTCTCCGCCCAGCAGGAAGTAGGCATATTCGCCTTCATCCGGGCTGCGCATTGGTGTTCCGGGCACTTTATTCTTCATGCCGGACACCTGGCTCAACGGATCATGTGTCACCAGCATATCCAAAGGCCCGCCGAAGACACCAACAAAAACCCAGAACATGACCAGCGCAAATCCGATCATGCCGATCGTGCTGTCAAACAGCTTGCCGTATAAACCAAGCTTGCGCTTGTATGTGATTGAGAGCGTAAACAGGACGATGAGTGCGATCCACACCGGCCCCAGTTGCATTAACATTCGGGCAATAATGCTGCCCCAGGAAAGTTCTTCCATGACCAGCCTCCTTTAAGAGATGCGAATTCGTGGGTTCAGATAGACGTAACCGATATCGGATATCAATTGCGTCACCAAAACCACAAAGACAGACACCACGGAGACCGCGAGCAATAGCTCGATGTCATTGTTGGATGCCGCTTGCACCAAAAGCCAACCAAAGCCCTTGTAGTTAAACAAGGTCTCAACGATCACAACGCCGTTCAACAGCCACGGAAACTGCAGCATGATAACGGTGAACGGGGCAATAAGCGCATTTCTAAGTGCGTGCTTGAGGACGATGTCCGAAAATTTGACGCCCTTAAGCCGTGCCGTTCGGATGTATTGCGCCGTCATAACCTCGGTCATGGAGGCGCGTGTCATCCGTGCGATATAGCCCATACCGTAAAGCGATATTGTTATTACGGGCAGTGTAAAGTTCTCGAAGGTTGCGTTTTCCATGGCCGACGTGGCCGAGCCCTTGAACCATTTCAATCCAAAGGCCGATGATGCAAAGACGGCGATAAAAATAACGCCCGACACATATTCAGGTGTTGCCGTCGACGCGATCGAGAAGGTCGACAGGGACCGGTCCAGCTTAGACCCCTCGCGCATCCCAGCCAGCACACCAACAATCAGCGCCATGGGCACCATCACCAGCATCACCGCGAACATCAGTTTACCCGTCAGCGCCAGCCGCGTTGCAACGATTGTACCTACTTCATCCTTAAAGACAGTCGAATATCCCCAATCTCCTTGCAATACACCGCAGAAACTCGGCCGTTCCGCTTCCGGTGTATCTGCCGGAAAGCAGCGTCCGGTCACGACACCGTCCGCTTCGTATGTCCAACCGGGCAATACGCCCAGCCACTGGCCGAATTTCACCGGCATTGGTTGCAAGTACCCGTTTTTATCCAGATAGCTGGCCACGGCTTCGTCCGACATGCGGAAGTTACCTTGGGTTTTTGCCAGCTTTTCCAGGTTCGGATAAAGATTTGTCAGCCAGAACACGATGAACGTCAGGCAAAGTGCCGTCAGTAACATCACGCCCAGACGTCTGAGAATGAATAGTCCCATAGAAGCCCCTGTTGTCGGGCACGGTGTATCTACTACACCTTGTTTGCGCAGATTTGCGCGGCCCGTTAATTTTCCAATTCCCATGAGGCATGAGTTTTCCGGTCACGTCAATGGAAGCGAACGCCAGATACTGGTTTATTTGCGACATCATAGGCGTCGCAAAATGGCTTGCCCGCAGGCTGGCACAAACCGCTTTAACGGATCACGCGGCTGTCTGACGCAGTTTGGAAGGTGTGGATTTGGTGTGCTGGAGCATAAATCGGGTGAAGTAGGCGGCACTGCCAAATCCCAAAAACCGCGCGATATCCTGCGCTGGAACTTTTGTAGACGTCAGTAAATGCCGCGCTTCATACAAAATACGTTCCGTCAGCAGCTCTGCTGCTGTTTTTCCGGTTGCCGCCTTGCAGGCGCGCGTCAAATGGGTCGGCGTGACCTGTAACGCCTCGGCATGATCGGCCATTGTCATAGGCTTTTGGAAATCCTGCGAAATGCGTTGAGTATAAGCCATGGTCAGGCGCGCCGCCGCATTTGGGCGTGCGGGCACATGTTCATCAAGGGCCATTTGCCGCTGCACCCAGACTGATATGAGCGCACCGTGCGCATCCATGGCTGTATTCAGCAGGGGCCGGGCTTTTTGCTGTTCCCGCGTTGCGGCTTCCATAAGGGCTGTCAGTTCGGACATGGCCTCTTGGTCGCGAATGCGCAATTGGGCAGGTGTCTGCGGGAACGACAAAGCAGAGCCTTGCGGCACAGCCATCACCTGCGCAACACCCTGCCGCCCTAAATCCAACGCGAACAGATGCCGTGCAGGGACCACGATTGCGTTGTGCGTGCCGACGCCACTGCGTTGCCCGCCAAGCAAAAGTCGTCCCTGACCACGCGTAATCCATATCAAAAGGCTCTCGGCGCGGTCATGCGCAAGGTTCAATCGCCAGTCCTGCCCACTGGTCAATTGTGGAAGGGTTAATATCTTGAGGCTCGCGTCGTGCATCAAATCAACACAATGTTTAATTAAATCAACTGGAGAAAAGCATAAGGGTAAAACACCTGTATGTCAGGATGTTTTGTGAAAAAAGCTTTTAACCCGTTTGGGAATATCGCAGCCAGTTTCCCATCTTTGATCGGAACCAAGTTCTTTGTCTTTTGGCAAACTGACGTGTTGAGATGTTTGCCGCTTTTCGTGCGGCATCCAATGATATCTCGCCCTTGAGGAACTGCATCAGTTCCGGCGCGCCGATCGCCCGATGGGCGGGCAGGGAGGGATCGTAGGCCGGCAAGACGGCTCTGGCCTCGTCCAACGCACCGCCTTCGATCATCTGATCAAAGCGATGTGCAATCCGGTCGTTTAGCCAGTCCTTGGGCATATCAAACACAATGCCTTGCGCCTCGCTCATTGGCAGCATCGGCGCAGGTGTATCCGCCTGCCAGGACGCAAGACCGCGCCCCGTTGCGGTCAGGACTTCCCAAGCGCGCTGCACTCTTGCTCTGTTCAGTTTGTCAATCGCGGTCAGGGTCTCCGGGTCTAGGCCGTTCAGCATATCTTCGCGCGACATACTGTCTGCCGTTGACCGAATTTCGGCGGCAACAGCAGGAATATCAGCCAGACCCTGTGTCAGCCCCATGAAATATAAACCCGTACCGCCCACGATGATAGGGCGGGGGCCATCGTTTAGCAGCGGGGCCAAGTCTCGTAGCCAGTGCCCGACGGAATACGTCGATCGAGCCGCAACATGACCATATAGGGCATGCGGCGCCAGCGCTTCTTCCTCCGCTGATGGACGCGCGGTCAGGACGCGCCAGCAATCGTAAACCTGGCTCGCGTCAGCATTAATGATCCGGCCACCCTGTTCGGCGGCGATACGTAACGCCAACGCGGATTTGCCCGACGCGGTCGGCCCCGCAATCAGCACCGGTTTGTCCGGATCCAGCGTGTCCAGGATGTTGTTTGGGGTCAAATGCGGGCTGGTCATCATTTTTCGCAGTCTTTGGCAGGGCGCGCATTGCAGTCCCGCTGCTTTTGCGACATTTTGCGCGCGAATACAATTGACCACGCAGGAGCACCCCAATGACATCTTCCGAACCGCAGGTCGCTTTCAAGAGGGTAATGCTTAAAATCTCAGGCGAGGCGCTGATGGGCGATCAGGGGTTTGGTCTGCATCCGCCGACAGTGGAACGGATCGCGCGTGAGGTTTTGTCGGTCCACGAACTGGGCGTCGAGATTTGCATGGTTATTGGCGGCGGCAACATTTTTCGCGGTCTGCAAGGGTCAGCGCAGGGGATGGAGCGTACCACGGCGGATTACATGGGAATGCTGGCGACAGTCATGAACGCCCTCGCGATGCAATCAGCACTGGAAGGTGTGGGCATCCATACGCGCGTCATTTCGGCTATTACAATGAACGAAGTGGCCGAGCCCTACATCCGGCGCCGCGCCGTACGTCACCTCGAGAAAAAGCGCGTTTGCATTTTCGCGGCGGGGACAGGCAACCCTTACTTTACAACGGATACCGCCGCCACGCTGCGCGCGAACGAAATGTCTTGCGAGGCGATCTTCAAAGGCACCAAGGTGGATGGGGTCTACGACAAAGACCCGGCAAAACATGCCGACGCAAAACGGTATGACACGGTCAGCTACGACGACGTGCTGGCGAAACGGCTTGGGGTGATGGATGCATCCGCGATTGCACTGGCGCGCGACAACAATTTGCCCATCATCGTCTTTTCGCTGGATGAACCCGGCGGCTTCAAGGGTATTCTTGCAGGCGAGGGCACCTATACCCGCGTGCAGGGGTAACCGTCCGGTTGATCTGTACAGCGCTGCCACGGGCGCGCTATAAGCGGCACAAACATACATAAAGGCAATAAAAACATGTCAGAAGACTTCATGTTGGATACCGACGACCTTGAACGGCGCATGGACGGCGCGATGGCCAATCTGCGCACGGAATTCGCTTCATTGCGGACAGGCCGCGCAAGTGCGTCCATGCTGGAGCCGGTGACGGTAGACGCTTACGGCCAGCAAACTCCGATCAACCAGGTCGGCACCGTTAACGTGCCAGAGCCGCGGATGGTGACCATCAATGTTTGGGACAAGGGGCTGGTGAACAAGGTTGAAAAAGCGATCCGGGAAAGCGGTTTGGGCATTAACCCGCAACTGAATGGCACGATCATTATGTTGCCTATTCCCGAATTAAATGAGGAACGCCGCCGCGAGCTTACCAAAGTTGCCGGGCACTACGCAGAAAGCGCGCGTGTGGCCATCCGGAATGTGCGACGTGATGGTATGGACCAGATCAAAAAGGCCAAAAGCGACGGTATGTCAGAAGATGACCAGAAGCTGTGGGAAGATGAAGTGCAGGAGATGACCGACCGTTTCATCAAAGCCATCGACGACCAGCTTGCCACTAAACAAGCGGAAATCATGCAGGTTTAAGCCTTTTGCCTATGGAGCATCCGCAACACATTTGGGCCATTTTGCATCTTCTCGGGTTTCAGTAGGATTTTGGTGGTTTTTTCGATGTAGCCTGTGGCAAAAGACTGTTAAATCTATGCTACAAGCAGATTGAGCGTATTTCTACACGTTACAATCGGAGGAAATTGTCATCGAGCAACAACGACAAACAGCCCTCGGTCATGTTGAAGGGTGTCCACGGCATGTGGCCATTATCATGGATGGCAATGGCAGATGGGCGACGCAACGCGGGCGGCCCCGACTTTTTGGACATCACGCAGGTGCACGACGCGTGCGGGAAATCGTCGAAACATGCCCTAAGATCGGCGTCGAATACCTGACGATTTTCGCGTTCTCCACTGAAAACTGGAAACGGACCCAGGTCGAAGTCGCCGGTTTGATGAGCCTTTTCCGTCGATACATCACCAAGGAAACACGTGCGCTGAACTCCTTTGGCGTGCGCGTACGTTTTATCGGTGACCGGATGAGGCTGGATGACAAGCTTATTCGCCTGATGAGCCAGCTTGAAAATGCGACAGCTGGCAACACGCGTGTCCACCTTACCATTGCTCTCAACTATGGGGGGAGGGACGAGGTCGCGCGTGCGACCAAACGATTAGCGCAGGATGTTGCGGACGGCCGCTTGAAACCGGACGATGTAGACGAAGAAACGTTGCCCCGTTATCTGGACACGTTCGTTTTGCCGGATCCTGACCTGGTTATTCGCACCAGTGGCGAAGCGCGGATTTCAAACTTTCTGCTCTGGCAATCTGCCTATGCTGAGTATGAATTCATCGATACGCTTTGGCCGGATTTCACCAGTGCGGAGTTCGAAACGCTCTGTGGCGATTACGGTAGCCGTGACCGACGGTTTGGCGGCGTAAAATAGTGCTCTGCTGATGACTGCCGAGAATGAAAAATGGGCTGATCTAGCTGTTCGCCTGACATCAAGCGGGGTTATGGTGCTCGCAGGTCTGGGTGGCATCTGGATCGGTGGCCACGTTTTTCATTTAATGATTGCGTTGATTTGCGGGCTGATGGTCTGGGAACTGGTGCGCATGATCCAACCCGCCAAAACCGACGTGGCGGTTCAATTGGGTGTCTCAAGCGCATTTGCGACTTTTGTGGCAGTTTACCTTCCCGTGGGCTTTGCATTGCCGATCTTGCTAGCACCTGCACTGATCGGATTTAGCCAACTACGAAGTTTCCGCACTATTTTTATGATTTTCACCGTAATGGTGCTGCTTGCAGGTTTTGGCATGATGTCCGTACGTGATGATCTGGGGTTTGAATGGATGCTCTGGCTGGTACTGGTCGTCGTGGCCACAGATGTTGTCGGGTATTTTGCGGGCCGTATGATCGGCGGGCCAAAGTTCTGGCCCCGTGTCAGCCCAAAGAAAACGTGGGCGGGTACTGGTTTCGGTTGGGTAGGTGCTGCGCTTGTGGGCGCGTTTTATATGTCTACAACTGGTGCAGGTCCGGAACTGATCGGTGTGTCTGTCGCAGTTTCAATGGCCAGTCAAATGGGTGACATCGCAGAAAGTGCGATCAAGCGGCGCGTCGGTGTGAAAGACAGCTCGCAATTGATTCCGGGTCATGGCGGCCTGTTGGACCGATTTGACGGAATGCTGGGAGCTTCCGTTTTTCTGCTGATTATCGGCCCTTTTATCGGCTTTCCTCCAGGTTTGGGGTAAGGTCTGCGATGCGACGGGTAAGTATCTTCGGGGCGACAGGGTCCATCGGGCAGAATACCATTGATTTGATCGCGCGCGCACCAGACGACTATGACGTCGTGGCGCTGACGGGTGCGGGAAATATTGAACTGCTGGCACGGGATGCCCGCCGTTTAAACGCCAAGATCGCGGTCACAGCGCATGACCATTTGCTTGATGATCTGCGGGCCGCTTTAGCAGGTTCCGGTGTTGTAGCGGCTGCAGGCCCTGCCGCATTAACAGAAGCGGCTGCGCGCCCTGCTGACTGGGTGATGTCGGCGATTGTGGGGGCGGCGGGCCTCGCGCCGGGCCTGACCGCGTTAGAGCAGGGCGCAACGCTGGCGCTTGCAAACAAGGAATCGCTGGTGTGTGCCGGTGCTTTAATGTTGCGCACTGCGAAAGCAAACAATGCGCGTCTTTTGCCTGTAGACAGCGAGCATTCAGCCGTTTTTCAAGCCCTCTCAGGCGAAGACATGAGGGCAGTGGAACGCGTCATTATCACGGCGAGCGGTGGTGCGTTTCGCGACTGGCCTATCGAAGACCTGTCTAAGGCTACACTGGATCAGGCATCCAGCCACCCCAATTGGGACATGGGGCAAAGGATAACAATTGATTCTGCGTCTATGTTTAACAAGGCCATGGAACTTATTGAAACACGTGAATATTTTGGTGTTGACCCAAGCCAAATCGAAGTGCTGGTGCATCCGGAATCCATGATTCACGCCATGGTTGGCTTTAACGATGGTGCATTGATGGCGCATGTTGGCCCGCCTGACATGCGTCACGCCATTGGATACGCGCTGCACTGGCCGGACCGCAAGACGTTGCCTGTAGAAAGGCTTGATCTTGCGGCAATCGGCCAACTGACTTTTCGCGCACCTTGCGACACGCGGTGGCCCGCGTTACGCCTTGCGCGTGAAGTAATGCAGGCAGGCGGTTTGGCGGGTGCTGTCTTTAACGCAGCCAAAGAAACTGCACTCGATGGCTTTATCGCAGGCAAGCTGCGGTTTACGGACATGGCTGGCATCGTCGAAGACGTTTTGACCGCGGTGTCATCGCAACAGGGACATATTGATGCCATCATGAACCTTGAAAACGTGGCCTCGATAGACCATCTCGCCCGTAACGAGGCGCAAGCGGCAATCAACAGGAAAGCACCATAAATTGGATATAATGACCTTAATTCCGCAGTTTGGCGGACTGATCTGGACAATTGCTGCGTTTGTTCTCGCGCTTTCGGTGATCGTGGCTATTCACGAATACGGTCACTACATCGTCGGACGCTGGTCAGGCATCCATGCGGATGTATTTTCGGTGGGCTTTGGCCCGATACTGTATTCAAGAGTTGATAAGCGTGGCACACGGTGGCAGATCGCGGCGCTTCCTTTTGGGGGCTATGTTAAATTCGCTGGCGACAGCAACGCGGCATCCGGCAAGGACGAAGAAGCGATGGCCGAGGTCGAAGCCGATCCGGTGAAGCTGCGCGCCACAATGCACGGTGCACCTCTTTGGGCACGGGCGGCAACAGTAGCGGCAGGCCCGATTTTTAACTTTGCGCTCTCAATTATTGTGTTTTCTTTAGTCATGTTGTCTTCGGGTGTGTCACGCGACCCCCTGACGGTGGGCGAGATGCGGCCCCTGCCTGTCGAGGCGGTGGGGCTGCAAGCTGGCGATGAGATATTGGGAATCAATGGCGGCGATTTACCAAGTGCGGAAGACAGCGAAACCTACAGAACCTTCATTGAGATGCTCCCACATGAGCCGGTGTTGTCGTATGACGTGCGCCGCGACGGAGAGGTTTTTTCCGTTGATGGTCCATATATTTTGCCACCCTTGGTGAACACTGTAGCCCCTCAAAGCGCCGCCATTAGCGCCGGCATCGAACAGGGCGACGTAATAGTCGCGATTAATGAAAAACCGATTTACGCGTTTGACCAGCTCAAATCAGCGGTCGAAGGCGGCAACGGGGCCTCGTTGGATTTGACGATCTGGCGCGATGGCGAAACGCTGCCCGTCACGCTGACCCCCAAAAGAGTCGACGAGCCGCAAGAGGATGGTGGGTTCCAAACGCAATGGCGTATCGGCATCGTCGGCGGACTGGCGTTTGACGCAGCTACCGAAAGCCCTGGCGTGGGGCAGGCCTTTGTTAGCGGCGCACAGCAGACATGGCGTATCATCGAGGGATCAATTTCCGGTTTGAGCCATATGATTACAGGGGCAATCAGCACCTGTAATCTTAGCGGGCCCATCGGTATTGCACAGACGTCGGGGGCGATGGCCAGTCAGGGTGCGCAAAGCTTCATCTGGTTTATCGCGGTGCTCAGCACGGCTGTAGGTCTGCTGAACTTGTTCCCGGTGCCAGCCCTTGATGGCGGGCATCTGGTATTTTACGCCTACGAAGCGGTCAGCGGAAAGCCACCAAGCGACAAGGCATTGCGCGTTCTGATGACCTTTGGTCTGGCGACGGTGCTGACTTTGATGGTCTTCGCCCTTGGGAATGATCTGTTTTGTCCCTGAGGCGGTGGGCGATGAAATCGCATCACTTATCAGTTGCCTCTGTTTTGCCTTAATTGGCCAAAATAGGGCCGCAATCTCATTGTAATCATACATCGTGTTGTATGGAGAGCAGACATGGAAACGATGCAAAGCGGATATCGCAGCCTTAGCTTACTAATGGACCTGAATTGGGACCGTATTCTTTATATTGCGACGATCGTTCTGGCGCTTGGTGCCGGCGCTTGGATTGGAACTGTCGCGGGTTAAGATCCGACAAGACTAATTGCTCGGGTGCGCTGTTAATGCTGCGCGCCCTTTTTTGTGTTTGCCGCCTCATCTAGTGTTTTTGCGAAATCTAGCCACATGGTTTTGACATTTGGCCTTACAATCGCTACTCAGAATAAAAGAATTCACTGAGGATCGGGGCAGATCATGGATCGGGGCATTTCTGGTGTGGCAGCGCCTACACGCGCGTGTGTTACATCGTTTAAAAGCGTTCTACGCAGCACTTTATTTTGTCTGGCAATTTCAGGGGCTTGGGTAGCGCAAGCGCCGGTGGTCTTGGCTCAGAACATCACAGTAAACGCCGTCAACATCGAAGGAAACGCGCGCATCGGCGATGCCGCAATCCTGTCGCGCGCCGGAATCGTTCGAGGCGAAACACTAACTGAAGGCGAATTAAACGCAGGTCTGCAGCAATTGATTGCTTCGGGTTTGTTTGAAAGTGTGGATTTTCAGCCGCGCGGCAACACACTGAACATCACAGTGGTTGAGTATCCGACGATCAACAGGATCAATTTTGAAGGCAACCGCCGTATTGGGGATGACACGCTTGCAGCGGCGATCAACTCGGGCGAACGGCGAGTATTCAACCCGGCGCAGGTCGAGCGCGACGCGGCTCTGATCGCAGAGGCGTATTCGTCCGAAGGGCGCATCGCGGCGCGGGTTACGCCAACCATCATCCGACGCTCTGACAACCGTGTGGATCTTGTCTTTGAGATTTTTGAGGGCGGTGTGATCGAAATCGAACGGATCAGCTTTACCGGCAACCGCGTCTATTCCGACCGGCGTCTGCGGCGGGTGCTTGAGACGAAGCAAGCGGGGCTTTTTCGTGCGTTCGTTCGTGCAGATACGCTTGTGGCGGACCGGATCGAATTTGACCGCCAGGTTCTTAGGGATTTCTATCTTTCACGTGGCTACATCGATTTTCAGACCAACTCTGTGAACGCGGAGCTGACAGAAGAACGCGATGGCTACTTTCTGGTATTCGACGTGCAGGAAGGTCAGCAATTCCGGATCGGCGAAATCTCTGTCTCGAGCGATGTAGCTGAAGCAGATAGCGATGTGTATCTGGCCGCCGCTGCGGTTAAATCAGGCGAGGTCTATTCACCTACTTTGATCGAGACTGATATTGCACGGATGGAACGGCAAGCGATTTCGGATGGAGTCGATTTTCTCAGAGTCGAGCCGCGTATTACACGCGACGAGCGCAATCTGAGGATCAACGTGGAATATGTTTTAACTCGTGGGCCCCGTGTTTTTGTCGAACGGATCGATGTTGAAGGAAACACCACCACGCTTGACCGGGTAATACGTCGCCAATTCAACAGCGTTGAAGGGGACCCGTTCAACCCTCGTGAAATCCGCGAGTTTGCTGAACGCATTCGCGCACTTGGCTTCTTCGCCACAGCTGAAGTGAACGCGCGTGAAGGCTCAACCCCCAATCAGGTGATTGTTGATGTGGATGTAGAAGAACAGCCCACCGGGTCACTGTCTTTCGGCGCCTCATTCTCGACGAATGACGGTATCGGATTTGCGGTTCAGTTCCGTGAGCGTAATTTCCTCGGGCGCGGTCAAAACCTTGGTTTCACGTTATCGACAGCGGCAGATGACCAGCTTTTACGTTTTGATTTTACCGAACCCGCATTTTTGGGGCGTGATGTCGCTTTTGGACTGCGACTTGATCTCTCGGAAAACAGCAGTTCGACCGTGACGTATGACACTCGGCGCGGGTTGTTCAGCCCGTCCTTGACCTTTCCGGTCGGTCTAAATTCGCGCCTTAGCCTGAACTATATTTATGACGACGCGAAAATGAAGGACCGTGGCAGCAGTAGTAACGCCGGTCCGATCATCTTGCGTGATATTGAAGAGGGTTACCGCCTTAACAGCTCTATTGGCTACCGCTATACCTTTGACACGCGTCGCACCGGACTTGATCCTACCGCTGGCTACCTGTTCGAATTTGGTCAGGATTTTGCGGGCGTCGGTGGCGACAATACGTTTGTGAAAACCACTGCGCTCTTCGCGGGCGAACGCACGGTATTCAATGAAGACGTCACATTGCGGGCAAGTGTCGAAGGTGGAGCGTTGAACTATCAAAGTGGTGTCAACCGCGCGACGGATCGCTTTTTGCTTAGTTCGAACGTGCTGCGCGGGTTCGAACCTGGCGGTATCGGGCCGCGCGACCTAACCGCCTCCAAAAAAGACCCGTTGGGGGGTAATCTGTATGTTGCGGCACGCTTCGAAGCAGAATTCCCGTTGGGCTTGCCAGAGGAATACGGCATTACCGGTGGTGTGTTTTACGACGTAGGTAACTTATGGGATTTGAAAGATGTGGACCTGACGGGCGGCGACGTTGTCGGCGAAAACGGTTCTTTCCGGCATGTAATTGGCGTATCGATTTTGTGGGATACACCGTTTGGCCCGCTACGCTTTAACTTCTCTGATGCAATTAAGAAAGAAGACTTCGACCGTGAGCAAAACTTCGAACTTACGGTTAGTACGACATTCTGAACGAGTGACGCTGATGCGCACGATATTTATCATAGTTTTAGGCCTTATGATTGGGATGACGTCGCCCGTAGTGGCGCAACCCTCTCAGCGTGTGCCAATTCAAAGCCCTATCTTGACGATAGATTCGGACCGTCTTTTTGAAGAAAGTGCCTTTGGTCAGCAGACGATCAAAGAATTTGAAGCCTTTGGTGCAGCGCTGGCCGCCGAAAACCGCCGCATCGAAGAGGCGCTTTTGGCGGAAGAGCGGGAACTGACAGATCTGCGCCCCACGATTGACCCCACAGAGTTCCGTGCACTGGCCGATGTTTTTGATAAAAAGGTGCAAGAGACTCGCCGTGCGCAAGACAGCAAAGGTCGGGAATTGAACGCGAACTTAGAGGAACGGCGCGTCGTTTTTCTAAACGCAGCCGTCCCGATACTCGAACAGTTGATGCGAGAAGCAGGTGCCGCGATCGTACTTGAACAACGCTCTGTATTTATCAGTTCAAATGCAGTGGATATTACATTGGTGGCGATCGAGCGGTTGGATCTGGTGTTAGATAGCTCTGATTTCCTGCAGGACGGCGACTAACGTACACCAGCCTGTGCTTGCCCAAGACAGATGGAGTTGCTACGCAAGGCAGCACGCCTTTCAGGTTAATAAAGGACCCCAAGAATGACAACCGACCTCGCGACCGCGGACATACAATTGATCCAGCGCATTCTACCCCACCGCTATCCCTTTTTGCTGGTGGACAAGGTCGTGGAAATCGACGGGACATCCTCTGCTCTGGGGATCAAGAATGTCACCATGAACGAGCCGCATTTTCAGGGCCACTTCCCGGGCCTTCCTATCATGCCCGGCGTGACGATTGTCGAAGCGATGGCGCAAACCGCGGCTGTGATGGTCGGTGTGACGTTGGAGATGGCCGACAAAGAGATGAAGGTTTATTTCATGGCTATCGACAAAGCCAAGTTCCGCCGCAAGGTCGTTCCCGGTGACGTTTTGGAAATGCGTTTGACCACCTTGCGGGGTAAACCGGGTGGCAAGGTCTGGCGCTTCGGTGGTATCGCATCTGTAGAAGGTGAAATGGCCGCCGAGGTCGAGTTCACCGCCATGATGGATATGGGCTGACGCATGGGCAGCATTCACCCCAGCACGGTGATTGAGACAGGCGCGCAAGTTGATCCCTCTGCGACAGTCGGACCGTTCTGTTTGATCGGACCCGATGTGGTAATCGGCCCCGGTGTGGTTCTGAAAAGCCATGTTGTAGTTTCGGGGCGGACGCGGATTGGAGAGGGCACGATTATTTTTCCGTTCGCCGTGGTCGGAGAGATACCACAGGACTTGAAATTCAAGGGCGGGCCCACTGAGCTAGAGATCGGCAAGCGTAATCGCATCCGCGAGCACGTAACGATCAACTGTGGCACTGAAGGCGGCGGCGGCGTGACGCGCATCGGGGATGACGGTTTGTTCATGGCAGGATGTCATGTGGCGCATGACGCGGCTATTGGTGACCGGGTCATTCTGGTGAATTCTGTAGCCATTGCAGGCCACTGCATTCTGGAAGACGACGTTATCGTCGGCGGACTTTCTGGTGTGCACCAGTTTGTGCGCATCGGGCGCGGTGCGATCATTGGTGCGGTCACTATGGTCACAAAAGATGTGATTCCTTACGGGCTTGTCCAAGCGCCCCGTGGAGAACTTGACGGGCTTAACCTTGTCGGGCTCAAGCGACGCGGTGTGGCTCGCTCGGACATCATGGCATTGCGGGCGGCTTTTCAAATGCTGGCACAGGGCGAGGGTACGTTTCAACATCGCGCGCAGCGGTTGAAAGACGAAGCTACCAGCGACTATGTGCTAGAGATCGTTGACTTCATCACAGCCGACAGTGATCGCCACTTTTTGACCCCGGGTTGATGCTTGCTTTGGTAACAGGACGCGGCGGGTTGCCTGCACGCGTGGCGGCAGCGCAAGTCGAACCGCCGTTGATCTGTGTATTGGATGGTTTTGCACCTGACGGCCTTGCAGCTGACATCACCTTCCGTCTTGAGCATTTGGGGAGCTTGCTCTGCGATCTGAAGGCGCGTGGCGTGACGGACGTATGTCTATGCGGCGCGATTGAACGCCCTGCGTTTGATCCTGCGGCACTTGATGCGGCAACACGGCCATTGGTGCCTGTGATAATGCAAGCATTTGGGGCAGGTGATGATGGTGCTTTGCGCGCCGTGATGGCTCTTTTCGAACAACATGGGTTTACCATCCGTGCTGCCCATGAATTGGCCCCCGACATTCTGGCACCGGAAGGAATTTTAACCCAAAAGCAGCCTTCTGGTGGTGTGATAAACGATCTGGCCCGCGCCGATGCCGTACTACAAGCGCTGGCACCCTTGGATGTGGGGCAGGGGTGCGTTGTGGGTGCCGGGCAGGTCTGGGGAATCGAAACCATCGGCGGAACCAACCACATGTTACACAGCCTGCCCGACAAAGTGCGTGCAGCCAACGCTCTGTTCGTTAAAGCGCCCAAAACCGATCAGGACCTACGTGCCGATATGCCTGCCATCGGCCCCGATACAATCGACGCCGTTGCAAACGCGGGTCTGGCAGGACTTGTGATCGAAGCGGGGCGTGTCATTCTCCTTGATCCCGAAGAAACAGTGAAACGCGCGGATGCGGCAGATCTTCTGTTCTGGTCGCGCCGGAGCGGGTGATGCGCGTCTTTTTAATCGCGGGCGAGCCGTCGGGGGATAAACTGGGGGCCGCGCTTATGGCGGGGTTAAAAGAATTGGCGCCCGGTGTGACTTTCGATGGCATCGGTGGGACGCAAATGGCGGCTGAGGGGCTCGTGAGCCGCTTTCCCATGCGAGAGCTGAGCGTGATGGGCATCGCCGAGATATTGCCGAAGTATCGTGCCTTGAAGCGGCGCATACGCGAAACCGTTCAGACTGTGATCGACACCGCACCTGATGTATTGATTACCATAGATTCACCGGATTTCAGCTTTCGCGTGGCGCGTCAGGTCAAAGCGAGCAGCAGCGTGCGGACGGTGCATTACGTGGCGCCCACGGTTTGGGCTTGGCGGCCGGGCAGGGCGGCGAAAATCGCAGGATTTATAGACCATCTTCTAACGCTTTTACCCTTCGAGCCGCCCTATTTTACCCAACATGGCATGGCTTGCGACTTTGTCGGTCATCCGGTTGTGGCGGAGGCAACGCCCACCGGCGCAGATATTACGGCCTTCCGGGGCAAGCACAATCTGGGCGACGCACCTATCATGCTTGTTCTGCCCGGGTCGCGTGAAGGTGAGGTTCGCCGACTTGGCGGAGATTTTGGCGACGCCGTCCAAAGGGTGCTGGCCCAACAACCGCAGATGCGCGTAATCGTGCCCGCCGCAGCACCAGTGGCCGGATTGGTCAAGGAGACTGTGAACCAATGGCAAGTCGATGCTCTGGTTCTTGATCCAAGCCGTTTGTCACCGGAAGAAAGCAACAGGCAAAAACGCACAGCCTTTCATACAGCAGATGTGGCATTGGCAGCATCTGGCACCGTTTCGGTTGAATTGGCTGCCGCACGCACCCCGATGGTTATCGCATACCGGATGAACTGGCTCAGCTTCCGGCTCATACGCGCGATGGCGCTTGTCGACACTGTAACTCTGGTCAATCTGGTGTCTGACACCCGCGCCGTGCCCGAGTTTCTGGGACCCGAGTGTCAACCTGAGGCTATTGCAAAAGCATTATGTCAGACCATCGGAGACCCTGATGCTCAACTGGCTGCGATGGACCTGACGATGGAACGCTTGGGTCGCAATGCAGAAGCACCTGGCCTGCGCGCGGCCCGTGCCGTCCTAAACCGTTTATCTGACTGATCCAAAGGACACGCTGCGCGTGATACGTTACTGGCGACCCCGCCCAGGCCGCAGTGGCCCAAGTGTCAGCCCTTGTGTATCCACCCACCGCCAAAAATACGGCTGCTGTCGGGGTCGTAAAAGACACAGGCCTGTCCGGGAGAGACACCTTCTTCGGGTGAAATAAGCTCGACTGTGGCTTCTGTCGCGCTGATCGGTCGGATCACGGCATCGGTCGGGGGGCGGGTTGAGCGCACTTTAACCGAAACGTTCCAGGTATCCCGTGACGCGAATGGGTCGTCGCCCAACCAGTTGATTTCACGTACGGGGATCGTGCGGGTCGACAACATGGACTTGGGGCCGACTACAACACGGCGCGTCTCTGGGTCCAGTTTCACTACGTAAAGCGGGTCTGCCAATCCACCGATGCCCAAGCCACGGCGCTGCCCAATCGTGTAGTTTACCACGCCATCATGTGCGCCCAGCACGCGGCCGTCTGCATGAACGATCTCACCGGGGGCGGCCGCTTCGGGGCGTAGTTTACGAATGACCGAGGCATAGTCGCCGTTGGGAACGAAGCAGATGTCCTGACTGTCCGGCTTGTTGGCAACGCTCAGATCATATTTGTCAGCCAAGGCGCGGGTGTCATTTTTCGATGGTAAATGTCCAAGCGGAAAGCGCAAGAAAGCAAGTTGTTCGGGTGTTGTCGAAAACAAAAAATAGCTTTGATCGCGATTTGCGTCTGCCGCAGCATGCAGTTCAGGGCCTGCTGTTCCCACCTTGCGCTGGATGTAATGCCCCGTTGCCATGCAATCGGCATCAAGATCTTTTGCGGTTTCCAACAGATCTTTGAATTTCACACGCTCGTTGCAGCGGATACAGGGAACTGGGGTTGCGCCTCCAAGATAGCTGTCCGCGAATTCATCAATGACCGCGTCTTTAAAAATATTCTCATAATCCAACACGTAATGCGGAAAGCCCATTTTTTCGGATACACGGCGTGCGTCATGGATATCGATGCCTGCGCAACATGCCCCTTTTTTGGCAAGCGCCGCACCATGATCGTAAAGTTGCAGCGTTACACCAACGACGTCATACCCTTGTTCGGCAAGCATTGCTGCCACGACCGAACTGTCTACACCGCCCGACATCGCCACCACGACGCGGGTCTCAGAGGGCGGTTTCGCGAATCCAAGCGAATTGACAGGTGGTGTCTGATCTAAGGGCATCGTGTATCTCCGGAACTTCTGAGAAAATATAGGAAAATCCTAAACACTCTCAAGAGCGGGCTTCATCGGTCTTTAAGGTGCTTTCGTCAAGATGTGATGACTAGGTAAACGATGGGTATGGGTATGTATCTCAAGAAAGTAGACGGGCCGCGATCTGTCACACTTGCGGATGGTAGTGTCATGACGCAAGCGGATCTTCCGTCAGCAAAAACAAAGCGTTGGGTGGCTTCGCGCAAAGCTGCCGTGGTGCGCGGCGTGGCCTATGGTTTGATTTCGCAGGCTGACGCGCTCAAGCGGTATCAAATTAGTGAAGACGAATTTCTAGAGTGGGTGCGCGCTGTATCGGAGCATGGCGAAGAGGCGTTGAAGACCACTGCAATACAAAAATATAGACAACCTTAAGTTGTTAATGGTATTATTTCTAAACTGGTAACGTGTGGTTAACCTTTATTCTTCAGGGTTAATGAAAGTTCACGGACACATCCTAGCGGAGATTAAAATGCGCGTATTGCTCGTAGAAGACGATCCAACCACTTCAAAAAGCGTCGAATTGATGCTGACACATGCCAATCTGAACGTTTATGCGACAGACTTAGGCGAAGAGGGGATCGATCTTGCGAAACTGTATGACTACGATTTGATCCTACTGGACCTTGACCTTCCTGACATGAACGGACACGAAGTTTTGCGACAGTTGCGTCTGTCGCGGATCGAAACGCCGATCCTGATCCTTTCCGGCGCAGATGATACTGAAAACAAAATCAAGGGTTTTGGTTTTGGTGCGGACGACTATCTGACCAAACCGTTCCATCGCGAAGAACTCGTCGCGCGCATTCATGCAATAATTCGCAGATCCAAAGGCCATTCTCAATCGGTGATTAATACCGGTATGATTTCGGTTAACCTCGATGCCAAAACAGTCAGTGTCGACAACAAGACCGTTCATTTAACCGGCAAAGAATACCAGATGCTGGAGCTATTATCGCTGCGTAAAGGAACAACACTGACTAAGGAGATGTTCTTGAACCATCTATATGGCGGCATGGATGAGCCTGAATTGAAGATTATTGATGTGTTCATTTGCAAATTGCGCAAGAAACTCAGCACAGCGACAGAAGGTCAAAACTATATTGAAACAGTGTGGGGCCGTGGCTACGTGCTTCGCGATCCTGAGCCATCCCAGATGGATGATCCCCAACCTCTCGCGGTTGGCGCTTAACAGCAATACCTCTGCAAGTACCGGGACTGCCCGGTACTAGCCACTTTATACCTCGGGCTATCCTTTCACCTAGACCTTGTGCGTGACGAAGCTTATTTAGAAGCTGGAAGCAGGCACAAGGCAGCACCGATGGCATCCCCTCCCGTTCTCTCGCTGGATATCGAAACCGCCAAAGCGGAACTGGCACGATTGGCCGACCTTATTGCGAAAGCAAATACCGCCTATCATGGCCACGATGATCCGTTCATGTCTGACGCAGAATATGACGCTCTCAAAAACAGAAATGCTGAGATTGAAGAACGTTTCCCCGAACTGAAACGAGATGACAGCCCATCTGAAAGTGTCGGTGCGGCCGCCTCGGAAGGGTTTGCAAAGGTCACGCATGAAGTCGCGATGTTATCTTTGTCGAATGCATTCGATGAAACAGACATTGAGGATTTCGATCAACGCATACGCAAATATCTCGGGCTGGGTGATACCGCTGAACTTCATTATACGGCTGAGCCAAAGATTGACGGTCTCTCGCTCTCGTTGCGATACGAAAGCGGGCATCTGGTGCAAGCAGCGACACGTGGTGACGGAAGCGTCGGCGAAAACGTCACCGCAAACGCTCGTACTATTAACGATATCCCGCAAAAGTTGTCTGACGCGCCCGAGGTTTTGGAGGTGCGCGGCGAAGTCTATATGTCTCATGCAGATTTTCAAACGCTCAATGACAAGCAGCTTAGCGTCGGCGGTAAGACTTTTGCCAATCCCCGCAATGCTGCAGCTGGATCATTGCGCCAACTCAATCCTGAAATCACCCGTGCGCGCCCGCTTCATTTTTTTGCATACGCATGGGGGGCTTTGTCAGATCCGCTCGCTGACACCCAACTGAAAGCGATCAAGAAACTCGAAAGCTTTGGTTTTCACACCAATGCGATTACCCGTCGCTGCTCAGGTCCCAAAGAATTGCTCACCCATTACAAAACGATTGAAGCTGCCCGTGCCACGTTGGGATATGATATCGATGGGGTCGTTTATAAGGTCGATGATCTTGCCTATCAAAAACGGCTTGGGTTCCGCTCGACCACACCGCGATGGGCGATCGCGCATAAATTCCCGGCCGAACTGGCATGGACGCGTCTGGAAGCCATAGACATTCAGGTTGGCCGCACCGGTGCCTTATCGCCCGTCGCCAGACTGCATCCGGTGACAGTCGGTGGCGTCGTTGTGTCGAACGCCACCCTGCACAATGAAGACTACATTGCTGGCAAAGACAACAAAGGTGCCGTTATTCGCGAGGGCAAAGACATCCGCATCGGCGATTGGGTGCAAGTCTACCGGGCGGGTGACGTCATCCCCAAGATCGCGGATGTCGATTTATCCAAACGACCGAAAGACGCAAAGCCCTTCGTTTTTCCCACGCAGTGCCCGGAGTGCCAAAGTGCGGCCGTGCGTGAAGAGGGTGATGCCGTTCGCCGTTGTACGGGAGGACTCATTTGCCCCGCACAAGCTGTTGAAAAGCTGAAACACTTTGTGTCCAGAGCAGCCTTTGACATCGAAGGGCTGGGTGCCAAACAAGTTGAACAGTTCTACGTAGACGGTTGGATAAAGGAGCCGGCAGATATATTTTTGTTGCGGGAAAAATATGGAACCGGCCTGCAACAGCTGAAAAACAGGGAGGGGTGGGGTGAAAAATCTGCGTCCAAACTCTTTGATGCCATCGACGAAAAGCGTGAAATCCCGCTGCGTCGTTTGATTTTTGCGCTGGGAATTAGGCATGTAGGTGAAACGGGTTCTAACCTTCTTGCACAGCATTTCGAAACCTTCGAAGCGCTTGAACGCGCCACGACAGAAGCGGAACCGCTGACTGGTCCCGCGTGGGAGGACCTTATAAGCATTGATGGTGTGGGGGCAGTAATGGCTGCGTCCTTGGTAAATTCGATGGCTCAAGCTGCCGAAAGGGCGTCGATCGACCGACTGGTTGATCAATTGAACATACAACCGGCGCAGCGTCCAAAGTCGGAAGGCAGTCCGGTGGCCGGAAAAACAGTTGTTTTCACTGGTACCTTGGAAAAGATGACCAGAGCCGAAGCGAAGGCGCGCGCCGAGGCGTTGGGTGCCAAGGTTTCTGGTTCAGTATCAGCAAAGACAGACTTGCTTGTTGCAGGGCCTGGCGCCGGTTCAAAAGCGCAAAAAGCGGCAAAACTGGGAATTGAGACGCTGGATGAAGATGGTTGGCTCGATTTGATTGACGGTTTATGACAGGCCGACCAGAAGCACTGTTCCCACTTTTTGCCTCGCTCGAGACGCTGGAAGGAGTGGGACCGAAAACGGCGCAACATTTTGCCGGACTGGGAGTGACAGCCCCGCGCGATCTGGTTTTCACGTTGCCGCATGCTGTCATAAACCGGCAAAAACGCGATACGATCGAAGGCGCAGAGATGCCGTCGGTTGTAACGGTCGCGATTGAAGTGATGGCTCATCGACCTGCACGCACCAAAGGTGCCGCCTACCGCGTCACTGTCCAGGACTCCGAGACAGCATTCCAGTTGGTTTTTTTCCATGCGCGCGGCGACTACTGGGCCAAAGTACTTCCTATTGGCGCGCGTCGGATCGTGTCGGGCAAGATTGAGTTTTTCGACGGGGTTGCGCAAATGGTGCACCCTGATTTCATCGTTCCAGAAGACGAAGAACAGAGTATTCCAACTTTTGAGCCAGTATACCCGCTATCCGCAGGGATCACGCAAAAACTGATGTTCAAAGCGACGCGTAGTGCGTTGTCACACGTTCCTGAATGTGCAGAGTGGATCGATCCCCAACAGATTTTGTCTGCACAATGGCCAACATTCGCTGACGCTCTTGAAACTGCTCATACCCCTAAATCCGAGGCGGAAATTTCGGTTTTGGCACCGGCACGTGAACGCTTGGCCTATGACGAGTTGATGGCACACCAACTGACACTGGCGCTGGCCCGGGCGCGCGAAAGGCGCAAAACAGGTCGATCAACAATTGGCTCCGGTGATCTGCAAAAGCGTGTGTTGGCCGCTTTGCCGTACAGTCCAACCGATGCACAAAGTCGCGCGATTGCCGAGATAAATGACGATCTCGCAAAGCCACAGCGTATGAACCGGTTGCTACAGGGGGATGTTGGGGCCGGAAAAACACTGGTCGCTTTCATGGCGCTTTTGCGAGCGGTCGAAGCGGGTGGCCAAGGCGTTATGATGGCGCCTACAGAAATCTTGGCGCGTCAGCATCTGGAAGGGTTGCAACCTCTGGCGGCACAGGCAGGTGTTTCGCTGCAGCTGCTGACGGGACGCGACAAGGGAAAAGAGCGCGTAGCGAAGCTGCAGTCTTTGCTGGACGGCGACATACAGATATTAGTCGGAACGCATGCGGTTTTTCAAAAAGACGTTGAGTTTAAAGATCTTAGGATAGCAATTATCGATGAGCAACATCGGTTTGGCGTCCGGCAAAGGCTCGAATTGGGGCAGAAGGGGCAGGGTGTTGACGTTTTGGTCATGACCGCCACTCCGATACCAAGGTCACTGTCGCTTGCGCAGTACGGTGACATGGACGTTTCTGTTCTTGATGAAAAGCCTGCAGGAAGAAAACCGATCAAGACCGCGTTGGTAAGCACCGAACGGATCGATGAAGTGGTCGACCGCCTGCGCGCGGTTATTGCGCAGGGGAGGCAATGCTATTGGGTTTGTCCTCTTGTCGAGGAAAGCGAAATTCTTGACCTGACAGCGGCCGAACAGCGTTTCAAAGTACTGCGTGCGGCATTGGGAGAGGGCGAAGTCGGTCTGGTACACGGACAGATGCCACCGGCTGACAAGGATGCCGCAATGGCACGTTTCCAAACTGGAGAGACAAAAGTTTTGGTTGCGACCACAGTGATTGAGGTCGGCGTAAATGTGCCCAATGCAACGATCATGGTGATCGAGCGGGCAGAGACTTTTGGCCTGGCGCAACTACACCAACTGCGTGGTCGTGTCGGGCGCGGCGATGCTGCATCTACATGTCTGTTGCTCTACCAGTCGCCACTCTCGGACGGTGGGCGGCGGCGTCTTGAGGTCTTGCGCGAGACGGAAGACGGTTTTGTTATCGCCGAGACTGACTTGCAAATGCGGGGGGCGGGCGATGTGATTGGCACAGCGCAATCGGGAATCCCGCGTTTCCGTATTGCCGATCTTGAGCGGCAGGCCAGCTTGATGGCAACAGCGCAAACCGATGCACGTAATCTTTTAAACCACGATCCCACACTGAAGGGCGAACGCGGACAGGCTGCAAGGCTGCTTCTTTGGCTCATGCGACAGGATGATGCAATTCGTTTGATATCAGTGGGTTAATATTTTTGTTCACAAAAGTTCTTAAAAAGTTCTTTACAGGAGCGCAAATAAATGAGAACAAAGGGGCAACACAAGCGAGGTTGCCCTAATGTCGACACTTAACCAAATCAAATGCGTAGCCGAACGTTCGCGCTCGACACTTGTCCAAGATGCACTTGGCGCATCTGCTTTGATGGTCATGCTAATCGTCGGTCTACACATCCCGAGCTTTTTCTAGGATTTCTGCCTGCGCTCTCATGCCGATCGTATCAAGGCGCTTCCCCAAATGGCGCACCGAGATGAACACTGCCTGTCCCATCTCTTAATGGCTCTGCCGCTTGATTGGATCAACCCCACATGAGCACGCTTTGACTGCGCCGCGGCCCGTACTGGACCGCGGCGTTTTTTTATTCAAAGCTGTATGCAAGCCGCAAGCCGCCCCAGTGTCGGCCTTGCACGATGATGGGGGCTGACAGATCCTTCATCATTTTAAACGACCCGCCGCCCATATCCCGGCGATAGACCTGTAGCAAGAATGGCGCGCTACTTTTGCCAGCCTTTAACCCCACGCGATCATCGAAGATGCGGCGGTTCCGACAATTGGCCGTATTCCATACCGGATCCTGCGTTGGTGGCTTAGAAAATTTTCGGTTGTGGGTGGGAAGGTAGCCATTAACGTCAACGGCCGCACAAAATACAACCTTCGGATCCAAAGCAAGCGCCGGTTCTTGCAGAGGAGGCAAGATTTCGTCCAGTAACCGTGTTGATTCCGTCAATACTTGTTCTGGGTTAGTACCGGGTATGGGTCGATAGTTTCGATCGAACAGGCCAGAAAGTGTTATCCGACCCTGTGCCACTGCGGCTTCCATTTCGCCGGATATCTCTCCGGCAATACGTTGTACTGCCTTGATAAACAGCACATCAACTGCGTTTTTGTTCAGATGTGCGGTCGATTGGACGATTGTTTCAGATGTGTCGATAAGGCGCAAAACCCGGTCATGCGTTCTTGCAATGCCGCTGGATGTGCCCGTGATCGCGTCTTTGATTTGTCGCAAAGCGGGTTTGAAATCATTCATCGAACGTTCCACGCGTTCAGCCTGTTCCGCAATGCGTTTTGCCTGTTGGTCGGTCGAGGTAATCGACGCTTCGACCCGAACGAGCGCCGCATCTGTATGGCCCGCATCCTCCAGAACTGCCGTTGCTTGTTGTGCTATGGCGTCTGCCTCTTCGCGCAATTCGGCGATCCAACCGGTGAGGTTTCCGATGTTATTGGTTATTTGACTGGCCGCGTCACGGGTCTGGCGTGATAATTCATTGATTGCTTCCGCGACGACAGCAAATCCGCGACCGCGTTCACCGGCACGGGCGGCTTCAATCTTGGCGTTGATTGCCAGTGTATTTACCTGAGTTGCAATACTGGCAATTTGCTGATTGTTCTGTTTGACAGCTGTCAGTGTCTCGCTCACGTCTTCGGTGCGCGCTGCTACTTGCTGCACCCAACAGGCCACATTACGCGATTTTTCACTGGTGCGCCGCACCAGCGCTGCCGAGGATTCGACGTCTTCAACGGTAGCAGTCGTTTGCGCGGCCATAGACCCGACCGCTTCGCGGACATCGGCATTAGCCAAAGCAACTTCATCCGCACGGGCCCGCAAAATTTTCAAGCCGCCGGACTGCGCCTGTGCGTGTTCTTCAACCAGATCGAGAAAGCCTGCAATGTCGACGATCTCATATCCCAGTGCAGCGGCTGCCGTTGTCAGACGCTCAGATTGTTCTTGTGAAGCAGGAAGGCTGGCATTGGCAACAAACATAGAGCCTCGATATTCTGAGTCCCCTACATCTCGCACGAATGTCCTTAGAAAATGCTAATTTTGGACCGGTCTAGGCGCAATTTGCCTGTTGTGCTTTTGCAGCGGCTTCACATGTTGCCTCGATGCACAACAGGATAGACGCATGGCGGTTTTTGTATTCCCGCGCAGGCTCCAGAACATCAAATCCACCAAATGGTGCGGCAGGCACTGGGCCGCCTTCTTTCAGCATTGCGCGCAAGCTGTCGCGCGCCTGCTCAAGCTCTGGCAATGTCCGGCCGATAACCGCAGCACCCGTTACGGCTGCCGCAGCCTGTCCCAATGCACAGGCTTTCACGTCTTGCCCGAATTCCGAAACGCGCCCGTCTTCCATGGCCAGATCAACCGTCACCGCCGAACCACACAGTGGAGAGCGTTTTTTCACCGTCGCCATCGGGGCATCCAACCGCGCAAGATGCGGGATATCAGCCGCCAAAGCGAGAATGCGTCCTGAATAAAGCTTTATCAGATCGGTATCCGCAGACATTGATGGGCACTTTCGGTTTTGTTTCTCGCTTCTTTTCAATACATAGTCGCTGTGCACAAGATGCAAAAGGATTTTTACAGTGGACGAGATCGTACCCGCCCCCGCGACGCAGTTTGACCCGCAATCACTGACCTTCAACGAGGTAGGTCTGCTGCCAGCAATTGCGCAGGACGCAGAGAGCGGCGAGGTGTTGATGTTGGCCTGGATGAATGCTGAAAGTATCGCGCGCACGCTTGAGACCAAACGCGTGACATACTGGAGCCGTTCGCGTCAGGCGTTCTGGGTCAAGGGCGAGACCAGCGGCCACACACAGGAATTGGTCGACATGCGGATTGACTGCGATCGGGACTGTCTGTTGCTTGTGATCCGACAAACCGGCCCCGCGTGCCACACGGGCCGGCGCAGCTGTTTTTACACGTCAGTTCAGGACGGTGCTGAAATCGAATTGATGCAACCCGAGGTTTAAGGGGCCAGGCCAAGCGTTTCCCGAATGCCAGCAGGTGAAAACCCGTCATCGCGATACTTGCTGATTGCACGAGCATCGTCGCGTTTCGCCAGCCGTTTTCCCTCCGCATCGCGGATCAGCCGGTGGTGGTGGTAAACCGGCGTTGGCAGCCCTAGCAAAACTTGCAGGATGACGTGAATGTAGGTGGCGTGGAAAAGATCTTCGCCCCGTACGATATGGCTTATGCGCTGTGCGGCGTCATCCAAAACGACGGAAAGATGGTAAGACGTCCCCATGTCTCGCCGGGCGAGGACAATGTCACCGATACCACTTTTGGCCAAAGTTCTGTCCAGCACATGCTCAATCGGTGTGCCGCGGCCCGTCTCTGAAAAACGCGGTAGCACTTCAAGTCGTTCAAGAGTTTTTTCCATGTCCAGTCGATACGCCACCGCCGCAGGGTCATAGTCCTGTGGCGGAGATATTCGGCATGTGCCGGGGTAAATCAGGCCATCGGGTCCATAGGCTGGCGGTGTGCCTTCTTGCGGCGCTGAGGCTGCGGCCTGGATGTCGCGACGTGAGCATACGCAAGGATAAACAACCCCCAAAGTGCGTAACTTCTCCAGCCCGGCAACGTATGTATTGATGCGTCTAGACTGGTAAAAGACGGGTTCTGGCCACTCGATGCCCAGCCAGCGTAAATCGGTGTAGATCTGATCCACCCAATGCTGCCGCGATCTGCTTTGATCAATATCTTCGATTCTCAGCAGAAACGTACCGTCCTCCGCGCGCGCCATATCAAAGGCGAGTAACGCAGAATACGCATGGCCTAAATGCAGGGGCCCCGTCGGAGAAGGTGCAAATCTGGTTCTAAATGTCACGCTTTTTCAATGATGTACACGGTGGATTCTTAGTCCAATACCCGGCAGGTGTGGGCCGTGTTCCCGAAACAGAAGGCGCGCTGCACCGCAGTCCAGCCATTCGTTCATGCCAGCTTCGTTTTGCGGCTCCTGCAAGGCATGATCGTTTAACGACAAAACAATCCTGTTACCCTTTGCCAAGCCCTTCATCAGCGTGTGGAACACCGATATGGGGGCGGCCCCCGCGCCAATGACACCGATGGCCGCGATCGCATCGTATGTTCCGGGTTTGTGGCCCAAGGGGCTACCCGCTTCGATTTGTGTAAGCTTGCGGTAGACGGCCTTGTCTTCTGCTTGCGCCAGCATATCAGCGGATAAATCCACACCGTCTATGGTCTCGAAACCGGTAAGTTTTAGCGCAAGTCCAGACAATCCTGTGCCGCACCCAAAGTCGAGAACAGGGCGCGACAAATCTTGTGTGAACTTTGCCAAAGCCTCAGCACATCGGGCAGGGGTCGCGTATCCGTTCCCACCAACTTCCGCATCATAGCTGGCCGACCATGCGTCATATAAATCCCGGGTCGATGATGCATCCCGCGCTGTATAGACCTTGTCCAGAAATTTCCCACTCATGCCAATAGAATAGAACCCCTGATAGGGAACTGTCCAGTGCTAGGCAGGTTCAGTCAAAGGTGCGAGCCACGCGGTCCAGTCGGCTTTGGCGCGATCTGTATACGCCTTGTAACGGTCTTTCCGTCCGCGGCGACCGCCTTTTTGACCCTCCACAGGAGGGAAAAGGCCGAAGTTCACATTCATTGGCTGAAACGTTTTGGCCTCGGCACCGCCAGAGATATGCGTGATAAGCGCACCTGTTGCCGTAGTGTCGGGGGGCGTCTGAGCTGCATGGCCTTTGATCTGCGCGGCGGCCATACGTCCGGCCAGCAGCCCCATGGCAGCCGATTCAACATAGCCTTCAACGCCGGTAATCTGCCCCGCAAAGCGGATGTTGGGTTTGGATCGCAAGCGCATTTGACCATCCAGCAGGGTCGGCGCGTTCAGAAAGGTGTTGCGGTGGATGCCGCCAAGGCGCGCAAATCGCGCATTCTCCAGCCCCGGAATAGATTTGAAAACATCTGCTTGTGCGCCGTACTTCATCTTGGTTTGAAAGCCCACGATATTGTAAAGCGTGCCCAGTTTGTTGTCCCGGCGCAGCTGTACCACGGCATAGGGTTTCACATCGGGTTGATGAGGGTTGGTCAGGCCGACAGGCTTCATGGGGCCAAACCGCAACGTTTCGCGGCCGCGCTCTGCCATGACTTCAATGGGCAGGCAGCCGTCAAAATACCCTGCGGTCTCGCCCTGTTTGAACTCTGTCTTGTCCGCCAACAACAGCGCATCGATGAACGCTTCATACTGGTCTTTGTCCATTGGGCAATTGAGGTAAGCGGTACGCTCTTCTTCCGTCTCGCCTTTGTCGTAGCGCGACTGCATCCATGCGCGCGACATGTCGATGCTTTCAAAATACACGATGGGTGCTATCGCATCGAAAAAGGCCAGGGCGTCCGCACCCGTTTCCTGCGCAATTGCTTCGCCAAGCGCAGAAGACGTTAAAGGCCCTGTTGCGATAATCCAATGGCCGTCGTCGGGTAGGGTGGTGATTTCGCCGTATTCAATGTCGATCAAGGGGTGCGCCTGCAGTGCGTCTGTCACCGATTGCGCAAATGGGTCACGGTCAACGGCCAATGCACCACCGGCGGGTAAGCGGTGCTTGTCTGCGGTGCTGATGATTAACCCGCCGGCGGCGCGCATTTCCCAATGCAGCAAGCCTACGGCATTTTGTTCATCATCATCCGACCGGAAAGAATTTGAGCAGACCATCTCGCCCAGAAGGCCCGTCTGATGCGCGAATGTTCCGACCTTGGGTCGCATTTCGTGGATCACAACGCGCACGCCCAGTTGTGCCGCCTGCCACGCCGCTTCCGATCCGGCCATACCGCCGCCGATGATATGAAGTGTCTCTGTCATAGCAGGCGATGTAGGCCAAGGGTGATCTCTACGCAAGCTTCGCGCCTGCTTATCTGCCTAACAATAGTGGAGAGGAGTGTTTTGGGGTCGCCTTCATGGCTTTTGTCTGACCAGTGAGATGCTGATCTGGAGGGACCTTTCCATCAAGGCGACCCAAACACGAATTGAGCGTGGCTCTGCCTTATAGGTGTCAAAGTTCTGCCGGAATTGAAATGCCTGATTTCGAAACTATCTGGCGCGTCATTCGAAACAATTGAATTTTACTGTTATTTCAAAGCTTGCACCTGCCTTCCTTTGGCTCATTGTATGACGGACTGGAGGGTCGTCGATGACGTTGAAAATGACACTGGCAGAGCTTGAAGCCTTCGTCGCTGAGGCTTTTGAACAGGTGCAAGGTGACTTTACCGTCCTTGCACTGACAGAAGACACGATCGAGGTCCGCCTGAATGTCACGCACAAGCACCTGCGGCCCGGCGGAACCGTCTCTGGCCCTACGATGTTTTCTCTTGCGGACGTAACGGCATATTACATGACACTGGCTCGGATCGGGGCGGAGGCGCTTACCGTCACAACAAACTGTTCCATCGATTTTATGCGCAAACCAGTGGCCGGCGTCGACCTAATTGCAAAGGCGCGGTTGTTAAAGTTGGGGCGACAATTGTCCGTGACTGATGTTTTGTTGTATTCCGACGGCTCAGACCTCCCGGTGGCACGGGCGACGCTGACGTATTCAATACCACCTGCGCCGCGCAGTTAAGGGCGGCGCCGCGCGTCCATGTCGAACCCGATTATGCCGGACGAAAATTGGGGTAATATAGTACCTATTTTTTAAACCATTGTTTTTCATAAATTAATAACGGGTTTCGTCGCTTGACGCGATCTTGAGCTTCTATATAACCGCCCAATCGAATTCGGGCACTCCAGTTTTGTGTGTGCCGTTCACTCAAACGGGGAACCGTCCATGAAAACCTACTCTGCAACACCCGCAGACATCGAAAAGAAATGGATTCTGATCGACGCGGAAGGCGTCGTTCTGGGTCGTCTTGCTTCGATCGTAGCAATGCGTTTGCGCGGCAAACACAAGCCGTCTTTTACACCTCATATGGATTGCGGTGACAATGTCATCATCATCAACGCAGATAAAATCCAGATGACCGGCAAGAAGCGCGAAGAAAACTTCTACTGGCACACTGGCCACCCGGGCGGCATTAAATCCCGCACCAAGGCAGAGATCCTCGAGGGTGCTCACCCCGAGCGTATCGTGACGCTCGCGGTCAAGCGCATGCTGCCGGGCAACCGCTTGTCGCGCCAGATCATGACAAACCTGCGCGTTTATGCGGGTACCGATCACCCACACGAGGCGCAAAGCCCCGAAGTTCTGGACGTTAAATCCATGAACGCCAAAAACACGCGGAGTGCATAACCATGGCTGATGAAGTCAACACATTGGAAGATCTCAAAGACGTCGTGGCTGACTCCGGTGCGGCAGAAGCCGTGGCAGAGCAGGAAATTGTGAACCGTGAGCCGGTTCGTGACGAACTTGGCCGTTCCTATGCCACAGGTAAGCGTAAAGACGCGATCGCCCGTGTCTGGATTAAGCCAGGTTCCGGCAAAGTGACTGTAAATGGCAAAGAGCAAAATGTGTATTTCGCACGCCCCGTGCTGCAGATGATCCTTGCCCAGCCCTTCACCATTTCCGGCACAGAAGGCCAGTTTGACGTTTTCGCAACCGTCAAAGGTGGCGGCCTGTCCGGTCAAGCGGGGGCTGTAAAGCACGGTATCTCTAAAGCACTTCAGCTTTATGATCCCTCGCTGCGCGGTGCATTGAAAGCCGCGGGCTTCCTGACACGCGACAGCCGCGTTGTGGAACGTAAGAAATACGGTAAAGCAAAAGCGCGTAAGAGCTTCCAGTTCTCCAAGCGCTAAGACGCATCACCATAAAATACCGAAAACGCCTGAAAGAGATTTCAGGCGTTTTTTTCTGGGCTACTTTTTACGGGCGCTGTACGGCACAATCGAGGTGCGCAGGTGTTGACCCTTAACTACGGCTGGTCAAAATGCAGGCAGTGAAAGGACCTTGCCATGATCTCGTATGCACTCGGCTGTGATGTGGGCCTTCTGGAAGACTGGCCGTTCGACAATCCAGACAGCCGCTACCGGATTACCTCTGGATCACCACGCGCCTCGGGGCGACTGGATGCCGGTGGACCGGGGCACCTTACCCGTTTTGGTATATGGCGATGCACGGCAGGCGTTTTTGAATGCATTGAGCAGGGCGATGAACTTATGACGGTGTTGTCCGGACGGTGCAGGCTTATCAACCATACAGAGGGCAGCGAACAGGTGCTGGCAGCCGGCGACAGTTTGTTCATTCGTGACCAGTCACATGTGACATGGGATATAAGCGAAGACATCACCAAGGTTTTCCACGGCTTCAAGCCGGACGGTTATTAGACCGAAACGCTATTTGTCCGTGTCGATCAGCCCAAGTCCGCGCAAGTAAATTCCGATGCCGGTTTCCAGCAAATCATCGGGTGGAAATGGTGATGCCCGACCCGGTGAGTTGCGGGCGAACAGTTCAACCACGCCATGGCTCATCGCCCAGATATGGGCCGAGAACATAGAGGCAGGCGGGCGTTTATCTTCAGGGATATGTTGACTTAAATCTGTCGCCGCTTTTTCCAGAACGGCATTCGCGCGTGCCGCAGCCGCTGCCAGTTCAGGCGTGCGATTAACCGACACCCCGCTTTCAAACATTGCGATATAATGGCCGGGGTGCTTGCGGGCAAAAGCCAGATAGGCACGGCCTGTCGCCTCAAAAGCGGCAAGCGCCGACGGTTGGCCAGATTGATAGGCAAATTCCATCAGGTCGGCGAAGATTTCATAGCCTTGAAGGGCGGCCTCGGCGATGAGGTCTTCGCGCCCCTCAAAATGACGGTAGACCGCAGCGGGCGTCACGCCTGCCTGCTTGGCCGCTTCGGACAGGGTAAAGCCCATGGGGCCCTTGATCTCGACAAGCTCAAGCGCTGCATCGATCAAAGCCTGCCGCAGATTGCCGTGATGATAACCACGTTTAGGCATTCCAGACGTCCAGCCCGCCACAGATTGAGGTATCAATAGCACCAATCGCGTTTGTGTTTTTATGTGTATAGTCAAGTGCATGCAACACGGTACGGATGGCATTGAGACGTGCGCGGCGTTTATCGTCGGACCGGATTACAGTCCATGGGGCATCGGCGTTATTGGTACGCGTCAGCGTCTCTTCAATCGCGTCTGTGTAGGCGTCCCAACGCTTCAGGCCTTCTACATCAATCCAGCTGAGTTTCCATTGCTTGAGGGGGTCGCTTTCGCGCTTGAGCATGCGGCGTAACTGTTCTGCCTGACCAACGTTCAGCCAGAACTTAAAGACGTGGATGCCGTCGTCCACCAGCATCTCTTCAAACGGGGACACCTGCGCAAAGAAATGCGTGCGCTGCTCGTCTGTACAAAACTCGAATACATGTTCGACTACGCCACGGTTGTACCAGCTGCGATCAAAAAAAGTGATCTCTCCACCTGCTGGCAGGTGTTTGATATAACGCTGGAAGTACCATTCTGACTGTTCCGTCTCGGATGGTTTGGACAGTGCGATCACACGCGCGCCGCGCGGATTTAAATTAGTGCGAAAACGGCTGATAGTACCACCTTTGCCCGCGCCATCCCGGCCTTCGAACACGCAGGCAATGCGGGCACCGCTTTCCTTAACCCACGCCTGCATTTTAACCAGTTCGATCTGCAAAGCATCTAGTTCCCGCTCGTATGGCTTGCGCGCCATCCGTTCTGGATGCGGATAGGACTGCGCGAGGATGTCCCCCTTTTCCGACCTGCGAATTGCATCACGCACGGACGCGGGCGCGTCGTTCTCGAAATAGGCGCTTATTGCGCCATCAAAAGGCAGATCCAAAGGTACACTCCCAAAGCTGTCACCCTGACTATATGGAATGTTAATCCGATTAACGCAAACCCGCGCGTTCAATCACACGCTCAATTGCAGCACGCACGGCCTGAGGGTCCGCATGGTGTGGCATATGGCCGACACCCTCCATTTTAATGAGTTCGGCGCTGGGGGCTTGACGTGTCAGCGGGATCGAATGGATGTCCATTGGCACGGTCACATCTTCTGTACCGTGCAGGATTTCAACGGGCAGGGTCAGGTTGCGGTAGCGTTGAGCCATCTCGGTGATATGCGGCTTCAATCCGTTCACTTGCTGTGCATTTGCCCGCATGGTGCTGCGCCGCAGTGTCATATCGGGCCCAAAATGCGCCATATAGCCTTGTGGCGGTTTTTGCGGTGCGAAGATTTCGCTAAGCGTATCTTGGATCACGACGTGCGGCGTAAAGGCCGTAATCAGCGGGATGGCCACTGCGCTGCCGAAAACAGTGGCATTCATACGGTAAAGAAACCCCAACTGCCCAGGCCAAGGGTTGGACGCCGCCCCGAGTAGCACCAACCCGCCCGTTGTATCCGGACGCTCCAGCGCCCAAGCCAAGGCAATTGCCCCGCCGTAAGAGTGACCGACAACGACGGGGCGCGTTACGCCAAGCTGATCTGCCGCGGCCTGCAGCAATTGCGCCTGTAGGGCCGGGGGTTCGGACGCGGTGTTAAAGGCACCGCCATACCCGTCCGGGCGCTCTGAGCGACCCATACCGGGGCGGTCCACGGCGATCACGCGGTAAGTCTGTTCGAGCAGAGGGACCAGTTCAAAGGTAAAATCTCGCAAACTTCCACTGGCGCCATGAATCAGCACAATATCAGGACCTTGTCCGCTTACATTAAGGTGAATTTTGGTGCCGTTTACGTCGATAAACTGACCTGATGCAGGAAACTCGGCCTCAACAGAAGCTTCGCGCACAGAAGCGCGCCACTGCACAAGCACGACAAGCACCAGTGACAGCAGGATCAGAATAAGAACTGTTTTAACGACCAATTGCATCTATGTCGTAAGGTGTTTCCTGATAGATTTCTGTCAACCAGTTTCCGTACAATAAATGTGCGTGACTGCGCCAACGGTTCAACGGCGTGCGGGACGGGTCATTATCAGGGTAATAGTTCAAGGGCACGTTGATGGTCGTGCCTGCCTCAACATCGCGGTCATATTCCTGTTTGAGCGTGTCACGGTCATATTCGAAATGATTAAAGATATAGAGCGCGCGGTGCGACGGGTCCTGCACAAGGCAAGGGCCAACCTGATCGCTTCCCAGCAGCGTGGTAAGGCCAGGGGCTGCATCAATCTCGTCCTGACGCATCTCGGTCCACCGCGATACCGGGATTACGCAATCGTCTGAAAACCCGCGCAGATAGGGCGACGCTGGAGCCAGATTACGGTGGCGGAAACAACCAAATGCTTTGGCTTCCAATATGTGTTTACGAACACCGTGAAAGTGGTTGATCATCGCCATGCCACCCCAGCACACACCTAGGGTGGACTGGACGTTGGTTTGCGTCCAATCCATCACCTCGCAAAGCTCTTCCCAATAGGTGACTGACGTGAATTCAAGATGTTCAATCGGTGCGCCGGTAATAATCAGCCCGTCGAACTTTTCGTGCTTCACCTCCTGAAAGGGGCGGTAAAAGCTTTCCATGTGTTCGGCGGCGGTATTTTTGGTCTGATGCTCGGACATGCGGATCAGGCTAAGCTCAATCTGCAAGGGCGTCGCACCAATCAGACGGGCAAATTGGTTTTCAGTCTGGATTTTCTTGGGCATCAGATTCAAGAGGCCGATGCGCAGAGGCCGTATGTCCTGCCGTGCCGCTTGATCGGGGTCCATAACCATTACACCCTCGCGCGTCAGCACATCGTAGGCGGGGAGGTCGGCAGGAATTTTGATCGGCATTGGACTAATCCGGTTTGAATGAGGAACTGGAGATAGACCGTTAAGGCATCCATCTCAAGAGGTAGGGGTGTCACGCTGCAGTGAAGACATCAGAGACAGGATGCGACCATATCAACAAAGTCTTGCTGGGACTTTAGCGCGGCGACTTGATCTGCGGTAACGGTGATGCCCCAGCGCGCCATGGCCTCGTAGCGCGGTTGCCGGTGTGCGAGCGCCTTGCCATAAGTGAAACGTATAAAGGCATCAGGGTCCACGTTTGTTTCTGTGCAGTCGTGTTCGCTTAGATATTCCTGCCAGACGCGCATCAGAAACTCCGGCTGGTAAGCCATTGGTTTCGGGGCTTTGTCAAAGCGCCGGATCAGTTCCTGAGTGTGCGCGTCATCGCCTTTTATCCAGATCATCAGACAGGTGCGCGCAAGCTCGGACAAAAGCGGGTCGTTATCGTCAGCGGGATCAACCCATTCGCAAATAGACCCGCCGGTATCGCAGATAAAATTCGGATAGCCATAAAGCGCTTCGGCACGCGCGGCAAAGTAGGCGGTATCCTCCAATGCGGCGATCTCAGCCTGACGGAACTGCTCTTGCCTGCGTTGGTATTCCGCCATGGGCAACCCGCTTTTCGCCGGATCGCCGGGTTTGCCCAGATAGGTCGCCACGGGGGACAGGTTATCAAAGGTGATGTTGGACCCTATGTAGATGCTGTCGCTCATCAACAGATCGCGCAGGAACGGCACCTTCATCGCTTCGGCCTTGGCGTTGTCGGCAATGAATTCGCCCATGTACCGCGTGCCGATCCGGTAATCGATAGAGTAGTGAAACCAAGAACCGGTTGTACGCAACAGGTTCGACATATGCGTTTTGCCAAGTCCAGACATGCCAAAAACCAGCACAGACTTGTGAGAGGCATTGCGCCAGTCGGAGGCGGATGAGTAGAGCATATGCGCCCCTTTAGGTGCCAAAGATCAGAAGGTTAACTCCTAGCGCCGTGACCGCTCAGGGTCAATCAGGCGAGAAGACCCACGCACCCTACGCAGCAATCGCCCATCAATAACAGCCAGACCAAATGCCAGAAGCGCAAACCCTGCATAGGCGTTGGTGGCCAGCTTTTCACCAAGGATCAACGCGCCAGCAACAATAGCAACCGGTGCGATCATCAATGTGACAAGCATCAGGTTGCCACTGCCCGCCATTGCAAGAATACGGTAATACAGCAAATAGGCACCCGCCGTTCCAACAAATGCGTAATAGCCGATTGCCAACAAAGTGTCGGTTTGAAGCGCCAAGGTGACTGGCCCTTCGATCCATATTGCAAGCGGCACCATCACAAGGCTGGATGCGGTCAGCATTCCGGCAGCAGCCACTTGTAAGGGCAGGTGTCCCAAAGTCTTTCGGGCCCACGCGCTGGCCAGCGCATAAGAAACGGCCCCCGCAACAACCGCAATTTGCGCCATCGAGCGGATGTCAAAGTCGCGCAGGTTCTCAAGGCCGATTGCCGTAGCGACCCCCAGAAAACCCAAAGCCACCCCGATCACCTTGGGTGCCGTCAACCGCTCGTCCGCAAACACGATGGCGGCAACAAGAACACCAAAGATCGCAGTCGACGCATTCAGGATTGATGTAAGCCCGCTTTCGATATGCAATTGCCCCCAAGCCATGAGGGAAAATGGCAGACATTGTTCAACATTCCCATAACAAAGAAAGCGGCCCAAATCCGCCGGTCTTTGGGCACAGGCAAGCGCATGGCAAGAACGACCGCCCAAACCACCAGCATCGCCCAAAAGGTACGATGCGCCACCGAGGTTAGCGGACCAATCTCATTCAGTGCGATGCGGATCGATACAAAACTCATGCCCCCAGATCGTGGCCAAAGCCGCCATTGATATCCAAGCTTGCGGCGGAAATGGTCTTTTGCGGTGTCATGTGCAAAACCTAGTGGCAGGGAAATCTACGCGAAACCCAAATCCTGCGCATAAAAAAACGCCCGCTCAATTCAGAGCGGGCGCTTTTTTCAATTCCGGGAGGAAGTTAAAAATTGTAGCCGATTTTCACACCCAGCGCGATTGCGTCGTTGTCGTCGAATTCGGCCGCAGGCACACCTTGGACCGCCGTCGTTGTGTCGCCAATGCGCACATAGCGGATGCCGGCTGTGATCCGCATCGGTTCCTTAAGTGTAGATTGCGGCAAAGCCCACTCCGATTTGACCGTCATTGGGGCCAAGGTTTGTGAACAGGTTCTCAGTGTTTTCTTCATAAGACAGAGAACCCGCGATCGACCATGTATCGTTCAGACGACGCCCCATGCCGATGGTGTATGTCGTGACATCGTCCACGTAGCTAAGCAGCGGTTGGCCTGCAATCAGCGGGCCGCCCGTGAACGGGTTGGTTGCATCGGTATACTGCTGCGGTGACAGATCAAAATCTGACCAGTCCACCCAGCGCACGCTACCGAACAAAAGCGTATCAGCGGCAATACCTGTCTGAGCAGCAAGGTTAATCGACTGTGGTGTTTCAAATTCAGCGGTGCTTTCGACAGGTTTGACGACCGAACGGCGTATTGTACGCTTCCGTCACATCGTTTTCATGTGAAATCTCTGAGCTGTAGGTCAAAGAAACACGTAGGGCGATGTCGGGCCGTTCGAAAGCAACACCAGCAACATAACCAACGCCCCAATCTGCGGATGCGTCGACCTCATACTGGCCCGCAAAAGCGATCGCTGCATTCGCGTCCGTTTCCTGGAAACGAAGACCACCGTAAACCGAAAACCCGCTGTCGAGGCGATATTTCAGCAAGGCAGTTATTGCCGTGGAGTTGAATTCAGCAGACGAATCTGATCCGAAGTAGCCGGGTAACCGTCGGATAATCGACTTCGGCTTTGTAAGGCTGATCAATGATGATTGCGTAAGACAGCTTTTCGTTAATGTCTGCTTTATAGGCGGCACCAAAGTTGAAGTTGCTCACACCGATATCGCCCGACTTTGTTCCAGCGGGCAATGTTGGTCCAAAAGTTGTAATGCTCTCACCGGTAACGTCAGGCGAGACGTACCCCAAGCTGAATTCGACGTAGCGCCCGTCTTCAAACAAGACGTCTACGGATTGCCCGGTCCGGTCCAAAGCGCCTGCGTAAGCCTACCTGCGGTCAGACACACAGCTGCCACACTCGTAATATAATTTCTCATTTATCTCCTCCCCAGAAGATGTGGCCTGCATGTTTAAGAAATCTTGAAAGCAGGTCCGGCGCAACTAAGCAGGCCAGAGCGCTGCGTCAATCAGTGACGCGGGGGAAAAACGAGTTGTGACCTAACGTAAAATCAGGTTTTGGGGCGCGTTTCCGACCAGATATTGAGGTAATTGCCCGTAAAAATGATCGCCGCACCCGCAAAAACCCAGATATCCAGCGCCTCCCCATAAAGCAGCATGCCGATAATCGCGATCGCGGGCAGGCGGATAAAATCAATTGGCACAACGACTGTTGCTGGCGCCAGCGCCAGCGCGTTGGTGATACAAAAATGCGCGAGAAGTCCTGCGGCGCCGATCAGCAACACAAAAGGAAGCGCAGTTGTAGTTGGTACCGCAATATCGCCATCATAACCCGCCATCACAAGGCCAAAGACCAATTGCATTGTTGTGAGATAGAAAAGAATACACGTAATGCTCTGGCTGCGTGTCAGGCGTTTGGTGAACATCATCGTCAGGGCAAAGAAGATCGCCGAAGAGGCCGCTGTGATAACCCCACTGTTGATCCCGGCTATATCAGGCCGCGCGACTATCAAAATTCCGATAAAACCCATAATGGCAGCAAAGGCGCGCATCGGCGTCAGCCGTTCCCCTAGGATTAGCGGTGACAGGACAATGACCCAAAGCGGCGAGGTAAACTCCAACGCGAAAACCTGCGCCAGCGGGATGACTGTAACCGCATAGAACCAAAGGTTCTGCCCGGTGAAATGCGCCAAGTTGCGCATTGCGTGCAGACCCATGTTCTGGGTGTTAATCTGGTGCAGCGTTCCCGCCAGCGCCCCGATCCCTGCAACGATAACGACCCCGAAAAGGCTGCGATACATCATGATCTCAAAGGTATCGAGTTCGACCGCCACTTCGCGGCCGGCCACGGCCATGGTCGAAAAGGACGCAATCGCGCCAATCATCCATAAGGCAGCAGTGAAAACCGGGTTCACGCAGGCCTCCATTTAGACAGGAGGCCACGCGCGGGCTGTCTCACTCCCACTCGATCGTGCCGGGAGGTTTGGACGTGATGTCGTAGGTCACGCGATTGATGCCCGGCACCTCGTTAATGATGCGAGTCGCCGTCTCCCCCAAAAAGTCATGCGAGAATGGATAGTAATCCGCCGTCATCCCATCGACCGACGTAACCGCGCGCAAGGCACAGGCAAAGTCATAAGTGCGCCCGTCCCCCATGACGCCCACGGTGCGTACAGGCAAAATAGCGACAAAAGCCTGCCATATGTCGTCATACAGGCCATGCTTGCGAATCTGATCGATATAAACCGCGTCGGCTTCGCGCAGAATATCCAGCTTTTGCCGCGTAATTTCGCCGGGGCAACGGATCGCAAGACCGGGGCCGGGGAAGGGATGGCGCCCGATAAAGCTTTCGGGCAGACCGAGTTCGCGGCCCAAGGCGCGTACTTCGTCTTTAAACAGTTCGCGCAGCGGCTCGACCAATTGCATATTCATCCGCTCGGGCAGACCGCCCACATTGTGGTGCGATTTGATCGTCACCGAAGGGCCACCGGAAAAGCTGACCGATTCGATCACATCCGGATACAGCGTGCCCTGCGCAAGAAAATCAGCACCGCCAATTTCTTTTGCGTATTTCTCGAACACATCAATGAACAGACCACCAATGATCTTGCGCTTGGTTTCAGGATCGGAGACACCATCCAACTTGCCCAAGAAGAGCTCTGATTCATCAGCATGGATAAGCGGCAGATTATAATGCTCGCGGAACATGCCCACGACCTGTTCGGATTCGTTTTTGCGCATCAAACCATGATCGACATAAACGCAGGTCAACTGCTCACCGATGGCCTCGTGGATCAAAACCGCAGCGACCGAGCTGTCGACCCCACCGGACAACGCACAAATGACGCGGCCTTCGCCAACTTGTTCACGAATGCGCGCGATTGCCTCTTCGCGGTAGGCGCCCATGGTCCAGTCGCCCTGAAAACCCGCCAACCTGACAAAGTTTTCATAGAGTTTCGCACCATTTGGCGTGTGATGAACTTCGGGATGGAATTGTACCGCGTAAAAGTGGCGCTTGGTGTCTGCCGTGATGGCAAAGGGCGCATTGGGCGACGTGCCGTATACATCGAAACCAGGTGCGATGGCACTGACGTGGTCGCCGTGGCTCATCCAGACCTGCTCGCGGTCCTGATCCGTCTCGAACCATCCCTGAAGAATGTCCAGTTTTTCCAGTGTTGGCGTCACAAAAGCGCGCCCAAATTCTGCGGTGCCGTGACCACGTTCAACCTTGCCACCCAGACAGTGCATCATGACCTGCTGACCGTAGCAGATACCAAGAATGGGAACGCCCAGATCAAACACCGATCTTGGCGGCATAGGCGCACCTTCGGCAAAGACCGAAGAGGGCCCCCCCGAAAAGATCACGGCCTTGGGTTTAAAGTCACTTAAGAAGGCGTCGTCTACCAGATTGAAGGGATGGATTTCGCAGTAGACATTCAACTCGCGCAGACGGCGGGCAATCAACTGTGTGACTTGGCTGCCAAAGTCGATGATGAGAAGGCGGTCATGATCGTGTATGCTCATGCTGGCTGATTATGCTGCCAGCGGTGCAGTGGCAAGCCTGAGAATGAAGGACAAACGCCAAACCCGCGCGATAATTCAATCCAAAGAATGCAATGCCGCCTTCCATGTCGTTTTTTTCCCTGCAAGGACGTTCTGAGCGAGCGTGAGGCCGGTGGAATGGGGTAGGTGCGGTGCACATCCAGATCATGAGGGGAAAACCATGGCAGGGGAAGAACGCAGAAGAGGTCGCGGCGGTGGTGGTGCTGCACGCAGGGCGGAACGCAGCGCAGTTTCGTTTGAAACGGCTAAATATATTGAACGTAAAATTCCCAACCTGGAAATCCTAAACGAAGAGGCACTCGAAATCATCGAAGCCAACGCCGAGCTTATTCTTGAAGAGGTCGGTGTAAATTTTGTTGAGAACCCGACGGCCCTGCAGCGCTGGCGCGATGCAGGCGCGGATGTTGAAGGTGAACGGGTTCGGATACCACGCGGGCTCGCGCGTCAGCTGTGCAGCACAGCACCGGCGAGCTTTACGCAAGTGGCCCGCAACCCGGACCGCAACGTTGTGATCGGTGGCAACAACCTTGTATTGGCCCCCGTCTACGGCCCTCCCTTCGTGCGCGACATGCAGGGCGGGCGGCGCTACGCCACGATGAACGACTTCGAAAAATTCGTGAAGCTGGGGTATATGTCCAAGTGGTTGCACCACTCAGGCGGTACCGTCTGCGAACCGACCGACATTCCCGTTAACAAACGCCATCTGGATATGCTGCATGCGCATATGACGTTGAGCGACAAGCCATTCATGGGCTCAGTGACGGAACCAAGCCGCGCTCAGGACAGTGTCGATATGTGTGATGTTCTGTTCGGCGAAGAGTTCGTGCAACAAAACACAGTGATGACGTCTCTGATCAACATCAACTCGCCGATGACGTTTGACGATGTGATGATGGGCGCGCTGGAGGTTTACGCGCAGAACAATCAGGCCTGCATCATTTCACCGTTTATCGTGGGTGGGGCGATGGCGCCTGTATCGGTTGCCGGAACACTGACGCAGGTTATGGCCGAAGTACTGGCGGGCATTGCTTACAGTCAGCTGTGCCGCGCTGGTGCACCTGTGATTATGGGTGCGTTTGTGACCTCAATTGATATGAACTCTGGTGCGCCTACTTTCGGGACACCGGAAGCTGCGCACATTACATACGGTGCGGGGCAACTGGCGCGTCGCATGGGGCTTCCGTACCGTTCCGCAGGATCTTTCTGCGGCTCTAAACTGCCCGATGCGCAGGCGGCTTACGAAACGGCCAACAGCCTCAACATGGGGCTTTTGTCGGGCGTTAACTTTATGCTGCACTCGTGTGGCTGGCTCGAGGGCGGTTTGGTTTCCTCTTTCGAGAAATTCGTCATGGACGCGGATCAGTTGGGCATTTTGCACCATCTGGCAAAAGGCGTGTCGATGGACGATGACGCGCAAGCACTGGACGCCATCCGCGAAGTGGGTCCGGGTGGGCATTATCTTGGGTGCGACCACACGCAACGGAATTTCAAATCTGCCTTCTGGAAGTCCGACTTGCTGGATTACAAACCGTTCGAGACCTGGGAGGACGATGGCGCGCGCGATACGCAAACCTTAGCTAATCTGCGCGTTGAAAAGCTGTTGGCCGACTATCAGAAACCCGCGATGGATCCAGCCGTGGCCGAGGCGCTTTCCGACTATGTCGCACGTAAAAAGAGCCTGGAGCCTGACAGCTACATGTGAGCAAGCAACTAACCCGCCACTTTTGATTGCGCGGCGCGCAAAACGCGCGCTTCGCCAACCATAGCAATTAAGACGTCGACGTGTTTCACCAGACTGTAGCTGGTGTTTCCACTGACACGTTGTGTGTTCAGGTCGCTCTCAAGTTCCATCAGCTTCATAAGGGCCGCCCCATGACGCGGCAGCACTCCATATCCCATCAGGCGGGGCAGGTGTGTCATTCTAGAATAGTCCTCTGCACCAATACGCGCGGCACGCATCAAAAGACGGGGGCGGCGCAGGGCTTGCAGCATTGTGAGAACATCTTGCATGGGAATAATCCTTTTAGGTGCTGAACATCTGTCAGGTCAGTTTCTGATGCCGTGTTATCGCACACCTAAAGAGGATGTTGCCGCTGCCACCTGAGCGTCGCGCGGAGTGGTTCAGAACTTGTTCACTCTTTTTCTGGGGAAGTCGCCTTGGAAGAATATGGCGACACTGTTGCGTAATCCAGCACTATACCGCACGTTAGTTTAAATACTGTTTATATAATAGATACAATGCTCTGCAGGTAGTTTCGAATTAACGAACGGGTAAGAAAATACCCTTCATGGTTGTTTTTGAAATTGAAAACACAACCTAAAAAAGATGCTCTGGATATGTAAATGACCGATACCCATGTTCTTCCTTCACGCGCAACAAGCCCCCAGTACTTTCTGCCAGATTGGGTGCCAACCGCTGCACAAATGTACCTTGCCCACACCGAAGCCGGCCTTTCAATTCGCGCCCTTGCACGGGCCGCGGGATGTCATGCCTCGACGATATTGCGCCAGATCAGACGCGTTGAAAGCAGGCGCGACGATCCGCTCGTTGATGCGGCCCTACGCTCTCTGGGCGATGCACATTTCAAGTCTTGCCTAACGCCGGCCACCTCGAATGAAAAGGACGATACCTCTATGAGTTTTCAGGAAATGATTTCAAAAGCCGAAGACACCCTGCCGCAAGGCGCACAGTTCACCGCCGAAGCTGCCCGTGTATTGCGCAGGCTTTGTGAAACAGGCGCCGTGCTGGCGGTCGCCGCTGAGATGGATAAAGCCGTTATCGTCCGCGATGGGGCCGGTGGCGCTGCGACGCGCACCGGTGTAGTTGACCGCAGCTTTGCCGAGGCATTGGCGCTTAAGGACTGGATTACGGCCAAACAAAACGGAAAAATCACGCGATACTCGATTACCACGGCGGGACGCTCGGCTCTTGAAAACATGTTGGGCGATCTGGCTCCCAATCCTGCGCCAGGTTTTGCCGAAGCACCGTCGGCTTTCGCCGGACAAACGGGCGGACAACGCGCCGAGCCCGTGTCTGAAACGGAAACGGCCCGCCCGCGCCGAATGCGCTACAATCTGGCCGAAAGCCCATTGACCGCTTTAGCACGCCGCAAAGACAAGAACGGAGAACCCTTTCTGACCGATGATCTTGTGACGGCCGGGGAACAGTTCCGCGAGGATTTCGAACTGGCACAAATGGGGCCAAGTGTGGCGCAGAACTGGGACCGGTTCTTAACGTCGGGCGGGCGCGGCACATTTGTTGCGGACAGCGGGGTGAATGACGGCCCGGCGAATGCGCGTAAAAGGGTAGCCGCCGTATTGCGCGAACTTGGACCCGGACTGTCGGATGTCGCATTGCGTTGTTGCTGCTATTTGGAAGGCTTGGAGACCGCTGAAAAAAAGCTTGGTTGGTCGGCGCGGTCTGGAAAGATCGTACTGCGCATAGCACTCATTCGTCTCAAGCGTCACTATGACGAAACGATTGGCCCTGGTGGTCCATTGATCGGATGACAGGAATAAGCTGCGGAAAAATTCTGTGTCACGCTTTCTCTGACCAGATTTGCAACACAGAGTAGAAACAGCGTAGCCTTAACCAACGTCCGTTCGTGAGTGGTTGAAACCCTGTTGCGAGTTCTGTACCGCAACACACAAGAAGCTTCACCAGAACTTCGCGCAAGGGCATCATGCAGCAAAAAGTATATTTGCCGAAGTTGAAAAACGTCGCAACAGCCGTTGTCGGTGTTGTTTTGATGTCCTTGAACGCAGCACCACTGGCAGCTGATGTCTCCTCCAAGCAAGGCGGATAATGGTCTTTCGGATATCAAACAGGCGTCATGACCAATGGCCGGGCACATGAAATGTTCATACCGTCCGATCTGGAATTTGTTGACGCTTACCTTGCGGGCTTTGTGCTCGGCTATGAACGACAAATTTCTGATAGCAAGTTCTCTTGCGGTGTTGAATTTCAGGTCAACGGCCATTTCGGTCAGGACAGCTTTTACGAAATCGTAGTACCAGCAATTGTGCGTTACCATCCCGAAAAAAGCTGGTGGGACGCATTCGACAGCTTCGCCTTCGCTCTCGGAGGCTCTCACTACTCTAAAAGATCCCAGCTGGAAATTGATAACTACGGCGAATTCCGTCGAAATCTTTTTTATTGGTATGTCGAAACCGAGTTCAACACGAAAGATCCAATGTCGTCGGTCTACTTGCGCATCCATCACCGTTCCAATGCGTGGGACTCGCTGGAACCAGATGGCGGATCGAACGCACTGGTCATCGGATTTCGAAGAAAATTCTAAAAGTCACAGGGTAGCGGCCATGCGTCGCGGGACCTTTTACTTTGGGCAGGATGCGCTTATTTGTAAATCAAACGTACTCCTGCCGGACACAGTAATATGCGCGATCTGAAAATTCCCGAGCAAAGGCACCCAGAAAAGCAGCGGCGCCCTGACAGCCCGCAGCCCAAAAAGCCTGACTGGATTCGTGTGAAGGCTCCGGGCGGCAAAGGCTATGCCGAAACGGCAAAAATCATGCGTGAGAACAAGCTTGTGACGGTGTGCGAGGAAGCAGGGTGCCCCAACGTCGGAGAGTGTTGGAGCCAAGGTCACGCAACGATGATGATCATGGGCGAGGTTTGTACCCGCGCCTGCACCTTCTGCAATATTGCGACCGGTAAACCGCCAGACGATCTTGACGCGTTTGAGCCCGGACGCGTGGCGCATGCCGTCGAAAAACTGGGGCTGAACCATGTTGTTATCACGTCCGTGGACCGTGACGATGTAGAAGATGGCGGTGCCGATCATTTTGCGCAGACGATCCGCGCCATCCGTCATCGCAGCCCTAATACAACAATCGAGATTCTGACCCCCGACTTCATCAAATGCGCACCTGAAGCATTGGAAATAGTCGTTGAAGCAAGACCGGACGTCTTCAACCACAACCTCGAAACGGTCCCCGGCCTCTATCCAGAGGTGCGCCCGGGTGCGCGGTATTTCCATTCTTTGCGCTTGCTTCAGCGGGTCAAGGAACTGGACCCAAGCATGTTCACCAAATCAGGTATTATGGTCGGACTGGGCGAAGATCGACAAGCCGTGATGCAGGTTATGGAAGACATGCGCGCCGCCGACATCGATTTCTTGACCATCGGACAGTATTTGCAGCCCACACCCAAGCATCATCGCGTCGACCGCTTTGTCACGCCTGATGAATTTGCGGCCTATGAAAAAGCCGCATTCGGTAAAGGGTTTCTCATGGTATCCGCGACCCCGTTGACCAGGTCGTCTTATCATGCCGGGGATGATTTCGCGCGGTTGCGCGCTGCGCGCAACAAACGCCTGAATCTGGCTTAACTTTCACGCAATCACTTAACGCGAGCGTTGTCCAAAGTAGACAATACGCAACCTAAAAGGTCGTTTGGTGATTCAAGAGCGGTGTTTATGCGCCTCTCGGACCTAGAGATATGAACGATAAACATTGGGCAATCTTTGCATTGCGAGATATTCAAAGCGCATTAGATCGCGACAAATACGATATTGCTGCGCACCATATTGATGACGCAATTCATGCGATCATAGCCATTGATGATGAAGTGACGGAAAACGCTGACAGCTCAACGCCTGCCGGATCAAGCAACCGGTAGCGGAGTAATTGAACGTATTTCTAAACGCGGTTTCACAAGGCGCCAAGATAGGCGGCAATCGCCATACGGTCTGCTTCGGGCAGTTTTGCGAGGTTCTCGATAACAACGGCCATATCGCCTCCTGCACTGTCGTAATCAGGCGTCAGCCCGGACGTAAAGTAAGCCACCAAGTCCGCCGTGCTCCAATCAAGCACTTGTGGCGTGATCGCGGGAATACGGCCTTTGCCGGCGGGGTCGGGCGCACCTTCCATCCAACGAATTAAATCCAACCCGCCTAGTGCTGTCCTCGGTGTGTGGCATTCAGCGCAATGCGCCAAAGCTTCAACAAGGTAACGACCGCGTTCCAATTCCGGTGTTGGCACGCTCGTAACGTGATACGCGTCCGACATATAAAGCTTTTTCCAGACACCCAGCGCACGCCGCTGGGAAAAAGGAAACGCTACCGCATGCTGTTTGCTAGGTTCTTGCGTAACAGGCAACGTTTTCATGAAAGCAAACAGATCGGCCACATCACCCGGTTCCATCTTGTTATAGGCGGTATAGGGGAACGCCGGATAGTAGTGGCTACCCTCTGGCGAGACACCCAAGGTGACCGCCCGCGCAAACTCGGCAAAGGACCAAGAACCGATCCCGGAGACTGGATCGGGCGAAATATTCGGTGCATAAAACGTCCCGAATTGGGTTTCAAACGCCCGCCCACCGGATAGCACGGGTGCGTCCCCCTCAGTGCCTGCTGTTGGAGGTGTGTGACACGACGCACAGCCTGCGGCCGCGAAAACAAGCGCGCCCGCAGCTGCGTCAGCATCAACAGGATCAGCCCAACGCGCGGCAAGCTCTGCCGGACGTGTTATCGCCCAGAAGAGTGCTGCACCTACAAGGCATGCGACGAGGCAGAAGCTAAGAAACGACCGCATCGCACTACTCAGTTACGAGGGCCGCGATAGGCTTTGTGACAAGCACTGCAAGTTTGGCCCGCGGCCCCCATTGCGGTCTGCAAAGCAGAAACGTCAGCACCAGCCGCCGTCACCAAACCGTCGGCAGCTGTTTCAAGATCCACCGATGCTTTTTCAAAACCTGCAGCGTCGCTCCAGATTTCAGCTTTGGCCCGCGTGCCCGGAACAGCGCCTTGGATCGAGCCTTCAAGCCAGAGAATAGACCTGTCCAGCTTTGCAACGGATGCGAGGTTTTCTGCAGCGGCGGTCGCTGTGGCGCTATCGAACGGCGTCTCGCCTTTCGCCATGCCGCCCAAAATTCCCATATTATAGCTGACAAGCTGCATTTGAGCTTGCCGTGCGTCAATGGCGGCGGTCAGTGCTTTGTCAGCGTGCCCGTCTCCGGACGCTGTGGTGGCAAGGATCGCGGAAGCAGCAAGTGCAGCAACAGGTAACAAAAAATTCTTGGACATTCATATGTCTCCTAAGACTGTTTCTTGCGCACTGCTTAGCAAGATAGTGCCGCTCCTGACACAGTCCAGTCTGTACAGTTCACGGTTTCATGCGCGTGGCCGTCAGCGCCTCTGGCCACCATCCAAAATACTCAAGCGCAAAGATGCACAGCACGACGCAAATCACCGAAAACACAAAGATCACACGCTGAGCAGACGGCGGGTTGCGCGCCCACTTCGACATGCGGAGAAACCACAGAGGGTTCATGCCGAACCTTCATCGGTAAACCGCACTTTGCCGATAAACGGCAAGTTCCGATTCCGCTGTGCAAAATCAATCCCGTAACCAACCACGAATTCGTCTGGAATCTCGAATCCGGTCCAATCTGCCTTGAAATCCACTTCGCGCCGGCTGGGTTTATCCAGTAAGGCAATGGATTTCAAACGCGCGGGCAGGCGGCTTTTCAAAAGTGACACGACATGGTTCAAAGTATGGCCGGTGTCTACGATATCCTCGACGACCAAGACATCCCGTCCTTCAATCGCGCCGCGTAGGTCTTTGAGAATACGGACTTCCCGCGAACTTTCCATGCCGTCACCATAACTTGAGGCTTCCAAAAAATCGACTTCGATCGGGAGGTCCAGCTCGCGCACAATATCTGCGATGAAGACGAAGCTGCCACGCAGCAAACCCACAACCACAAGCTTGTCTGTGTTGGCAAATTCCGCCGAAATTTCTTTGCTCAACTCTTCAATGCGCGCTGCAATCGACTTGGCCGAGATCATTTCATCTATGACATAAGGACGCGTTGGCATGTGTTTCACCTTGAATTTGGCGCGATGTCGTAAGACATGATGGCTAAACGGACAAAACCAACAAATCAATGCCGACCCACTCTGAAACACGCATACTGCCTTATACCGCGCAAGAAATGTACGACCTTGTGGCGGATGTGGCGCAATATCCCAACTTCCTGCCCTGGTGCGCCGCGGCACGTATTAAATCCGTCGTGCCGCAAGGCAATACTGAGGTGATGGAGGCCGATCTTGTTGTCAGCTTCAAAGTCTTTCGGGAAAGGTTCACCAGCCGCGTTGTGTTGATGCCCGAGACGTATCAGATCGATACAGAATATCTGGATGGCCCGTTTCGCTATATGAAATCCAACTGGAAATTTCGCGATACCGAAGGCGGATGCGAAGTGTCATTCTTTGTGGATTTCGCGTTTCGCAATGTTGTTCTGGAAAAGCTTATCGGCGTTGTCTTTAATGAAGCGATGCTGCGGATTGTGCGCGCTTTTGAAGAGCGCGCTGCTGACCTCTATGGGGGTCTGTCCGCAAGTTAGGCCAGCGCATCCAGCAGCATCTTTAATGCATGATCGCGCGTGGCCGCACGTACCTGTGCGCGGCCTAATGCGCCAAATTCGACGGTTTCGACGACAACGCCTGTGGCGGAAGCGCAGGCAAAACATACGCGTCCTTCGGGTTTATGATCCGATCCGCCCGGGCCCGCGATCCCCGTGACCGAAACTGACAATGTGGCCTGGGACCGCGCCAGTGCACCTTGAGCCATCTCTGTGGCGACTTCTTCCGACACAGCGCCAAACTGCTCCAGACTGGTGGCTGTGACGCCAAGCATTTCCTCTTTAGCAGCGTTTGAGTAAGTCACAAAGCCACGGTCAAAGACGACAGACGACCCCGCGATGTCGGTAATTGCCGCACTTATCATGCCGCCCGTGCAGCTTTCTGCCGTGGCAATCAGGACACCGGCTATTTCGGCCCGAGCCACGAGTGTTTGCGACAGTGTCATCCCTGCAAAACACCATGATAAAGACCGGCAAGAAGCAAGACGCCGATTGCAGCAAAGATACCCGCGATCACATCGTCCAACATTACCCCAAGCGGGCCGGCGCGCCTGTCTGCCCAGCCAACAGGCCCGGGCTTCCAGATGTCAAAAAGCCGGAACAGGGCAAATGCCGCAATCCAACCGGGCCACATCACAAGCACGTTCAACCCCATCGACCACGCGGCGTAGGACAAGGGCATAAGCCCGATCCACTGTCCTACAAGTTCATCGATCACGATTTCCGAAGGGTCGTGGTCATCGCTTCCTTTTGTCATCACCGAAGTCGCCCACCAACCCATGGAAAATGCGACGATGACCCCAATGCACAACAGAGGAAACCCGCCGATCACATGTAGCAGCCATGCCCAGGGCAGCGCCACCAATGACCCCCAGGTCCCGGGAGCAGGGCGCACATAGCCCGCGCCCAGCACGGTACCGATCATTTTTGCCAAGTTGTTCATGCGCTCACCAATGTAACGGTTGCGATGCAGGCGATGCCTTCGCCACGACCGGTAAATCCAAGCCTTTCCGATGTCGTCGCTTTGACGGACACACGCCCCAATTCAAGCTGCATTAAATCGGCCATCTTCTCGCGCATGGCCTGCGCATGCGGTCCGATCTTGGGGAATTCGCAGATCAGAGTGCAGTCCACATTGCCGATCGAAAACCCTCGCGTTCGAGCAAGCTGCACGGCATGTTCCAGAAAGATGGCGCTGGCAGCACCTTTCCATTGCGGATCACTGGGGGGAAAGTGCTGCCCGATGTCACCAGAGGCCAAAGCGCCGTAAATCGCATCTGTTACCGTATGCATGGATACATCCGCATCCGAATGGCCTACCAGCCCATGGCTGTGCGGAATGTCGACGCCGCACAGGGTGACATGATCGCCGGGGCCAAATGCATGCACGTCAAATCCATTACCAAGTCTAACGTCCATGTCGCGCTCTCAAAATTGCCTCGGCCCGCGCAAAATCAGCGGGGGTTGTGATCTTTAGATTATCCTCGTGTCCGGGCGTAATGACAACCTCAAGGCCTGCAGCACGTGCAATTTCCACGTCGTCTGCTGCACCGTCCGGAAACTTTTGATGTGCCTCGATAATGTCGGACAAATGAAAGCCCTGAGGCGTCTGCGCACGGTAGAGCCCATCGCGACTGGCAGTTCCGGTGACACGGCCTGCAGCACCTGTCCAAAGTGCATCGACAACCGGTAAAGCAGGGGCCGCCGCGCGTGTACCTATCAAGGCCGCCAGAACGCCGTCAATTATTTCGGGCGAGACACAGGGCCGTGCTGCGTCGTGGATAAGTACCGCCTCTACCGAACCTTGCAATTGCATCAGCCCCGCCAAAACAGACGCGCTACGCGTAGCGCCCCCCGCGACAACGTCGGAGGCTGGTGTGCGGGGCCACAAATCAGTTTTCAGATCATCAGGATGAATAACCAAAACCAATTTTGAAATTCCAGGGTGATCGGCAAAAGCGTGCATGGCATATTGGGCTGATGTAGCACCGTTTAAAGGGCGCCACTGCTTGGGAATGCCGCCGCCCGCGCGCAGTCCACGCCCTGCCGCTACTATTACCGCGCCTACCTTCATAAAGTTTCCTTTACTAACAACGCCTCACGCCGCAAACCCTGTCTAGGGGTTTGTGCGCGGCGGTGCAATCGCTCGAACGGCTGCCTAATTTTTAATCAAACACGTATTCATAGTGGCCCTGAAGGCCTTTGGAACATTGAGAGAATTGGGCTAGTTTGTTAGCTAGAAGCAACTGCTCAAGGATTAAGCAATTGAAGTCCGCCTCCTTTCCATTGGATTTGACACCACCGGTGCTGCTCGCACCGATGGCTGGAATCACCGATCGGCCATTTCGCGATCTGGTTGCATCTTTCGGGGCAGGCTTGGTCGTATCCGAGATGGTGGCGAGCCATGACATGCTGAACGCCCGCCCCGGAAGTCGTGAGAAAGCCGAGCTTGGATTGGGTCGCATTGGAACGGCTGTGCAGCTGGCCGGGCGCGAAGCGTTACCAATGGCTGAGGCTGGCACGGATGGTCGAAGGGCAGGGCGCACAGATTATCGATATCAACATGGGATGCCCGGCCAAGAAAGTAACCCAAGGCTATTCAGGATCGGCCTTGATGCGTACGCCAGATCACGCGCTGACACTGATTGAAGCCGTTGTGCGGGCCGTCAAAATACCGGTGACCCTCAAGACACGCTTGGGGTGGGATGACGGGTTGTTGAATGCACCTGAGATTGCACGACGTGCAGAGGATGCCGGCATTTCAATGATCACCATCCACGGTCGGACACGCTGCCAGTTCTACAAAGGCCGTGCCGATTGGGGCGCGATTGCCAACGTAAAACAAGCGGTATCAATACCAGTGGTGGCGAACGGTGATATCGTGTCAGCTGCGACAGCGCGCCAGGCTCTCAAGGCATCTGGCGCAGACGGTGTGATGATCGGACGCGGCGCACAGGGCAAGCCATGGCTATTGGCACAGGTGGCCCACGTCTTATACGGAACAGCCGCGCCTTTGGTGCCTACCGGAACAGCCTTTTCCGATATGGTCCGCGAACACTATGACGAGATGGTGCGCTTTTATGGCAGCGCACTTGGCCTGCGGGTCGCTCGAAAACATTTGGGTTGGTTCATGGATACCTGTGCAACGCCGGGCGATCTGCGCAAGGCCGTTCTGACCGCCTCTGATGTGGCACAGACGGATGCGCTTCTTTCTGAGGCATGCTTTTTTGATGGCAGGGCTGCAGCATGATGAGAGACAATACACTGTGGGCAAGCCTGCCTGTCCCAACGATCCTGATTGATCCGCAGAACCTGATTGCGGATATCAATTCTGCGGCCGAAGGTTTTTTGAACGTTTCGGCAAAATCCGTGTTCCAGTCACCCGTTTGGGACCAGATTGCCGTGAATGACCCGTTGGAAACTGCCTTTGAACGGGCACGGAAAACCAACACACCGCTTTTTGTGAATGACGTTGATGTGGGCAGTGGCACAAGAGCGCCCATGCAATCGGACTTGCAGGTGGCACCATTGGTTGGGCGCCCCGGGTACATGATCCTGATGATTTCTCCGCGCGAACTTGCGGGACGCATGACACAGAATTATTCGGTTAAGTCTGCTGCGAAATCGGCAATTGGCATGGCCGAAATGCTGGCGCATGAAATCAAGAACCCGCTCGCGGGGATTACGGGTGCTGCACAACTTCTCAGCATGAACCTCGCACCGGAAGACCTTGAACTCACAGATTTAATCGTTGAGGAAAGCAGGCGCATTGTAAAGCTGTTGGGCCAAGTTGAGCAATTTGGCAATCTGTCGACCCCGGACTTCCAACCGGTCAATATTCACGATGTGCTTGATCGCGCGCGCCGCTCTGCTCTGTTGGGCTTTGGCGCACATATGAAGATCATCGAGGATTACGATCCGTCACTGCCGTTTGCGTATGGTGATCCGGATCAGCTGCTGCAGGTAGTACTAAACCTGCTGAAGAATGCGTCGGAGGCTGCGGGCGACAGTCCCGGCACCATTCGCTTGCACAGTTATTTTGAACATTCTTTCAGGCTGCGGCGCTCTGACGGGTCGGGCCAGTCCCTGCCGCTTCAGATTGAGATCATCGATGACGGGCCCGGTTTGCCAGAAAACATAAAGGGCGACGTGTTCGACCCTTTTGTGTCGGGCAAGGAAAACGGCACGGGACTGGGTCTCGCTTTGGTCAGTAAAATTGTATCAGACCACAACGGATGGATTTCGGTCACTTCAGTGCCCGGCAAAACGGTATTTCGCATCTCTTTGGCACGCGCGCCGAAGGATGCTCTAGTAGATGCAGAATAAAGGGAGCAGGCTATGGATGGCACGGTACTTGTAGCAGATGACGATCGGACGATCAGAACAGTTCTAACTCAGGCCCTGACACGTGCCGGGTGCAAAGTACACGCGACATCAAGCCTGACCACTTTGTTGCGCTGGGTCGGCGAAGGGAAAGGCGACGTGGTGATCTCTGATGTCATGATGCCCGATGGTAACGGCTTAGAGATGTTACCGAAAATTGCCCAAGACCGACCCGGATTGCCGGTCATCGTCATCTCGGCCCAGAACACCATCATGACCGCCATTCAGGCCGCTGAGGCGGAAGCTTACGACTACCTGCCCAAACCATTTGATCTGCCAGACCTGATGAAACGCACCGCACGCGCGCTTGAGTTACGTCAGCAAAACCGGCGCGCCCCTGTCGTGGCTGATGACCGCCCGGATGAGCTGCCACTCGTAGGCCGCACGCCTGTTATGCAGGCGCTCTACCGTGTGGTTGCGCGCGTGATGAACACTGATCTGCCGGTACTGATCTGGGGCGAATCCGGCACAGGGAAATCGCTGATTGCCCGCGCGATACATGACTTTTCCGACCGCCGCAGTCTGCCCTTTGTGGCGGCAACCGCGGCTGACTTGCAGGAACTCGAAGGTCCTGCGCGACTTATGGCGCGGGTCAAGGGCGGCACGCTGCTGATCGAGGAAATTGCGGACCTTCCCGAAGAACTACAAGCGCGGCTTGTTCGAATGATGGATGCCCCAGGAGAGTACAGCCCCCGTTTTCTCGCCACCAGTCAAAGCGATCTGAACGGCGAAATGGAAGCCGGCAATGTACGCAAAGACCTTTACTATAGGCTGAGCGGTGCCACGCTTATGGTGCCTGCGCTGCGCGAAAGGGTGGATGATATCCCGCTCTTGGCGGAACATTTCCTGATACGCGTCGAAGCGGGTGGTGCTGCACCGCGCACACTGTCTGCTGCGGCCTCCGAAATCTTCCGCAGTTACAGTTGGCCGGGCAATGTTCGCCAGTTGGAAAACGCGATACGCCGGTTGGGACTGACAAGCCGGGCTGCCGAAATCACCGCATCCGAAGTGGAACAGGTGTTGGGCGCGCAACCCGATCTGGAGCCTATGCGCGCCGCCGGCAACACGGAAAAACTGGGGGCTTCGGTTGAACGCCACCTGCGCCGGTATTTCGATCTGCATGGCAATATGTTGCCACCTGCGGGGCTTTATGCGCGGCTTTTGCGCGAAGTTGAGGCCCCATTGATCGAAATTGCCCTTGAGGCGACGGGTGGAAATCAGGCGAAATGCGCTGATTTATTGGGAATAAATCGGAATACCCTCAGAAAAAAGATCACAGACTTGGATATAGAGGTGACACGGCGACGCAAATTGATGTAAAACCGCAACACAAACAGTGGCCATCGGGGGACACCCCCTTTCAGGATCACAAAATAGAGCGGTCGGCGCCAAGTGCGCCACATCATACGTGAGGACGTCGAGTGAACTCCCGTGCGGATAAGTCACTGTGGATGAAATTAGGGCGTTTGCGTCGGATCAGACGCGTGCGCAACGCGGCAACGCTGGGACTTGTTGTGCTCGGGCCCGTGCTTGCACTGACGACTTATCTCATCCTTGGGCCGCTCGGGCAGGCTGGCAATACGTTGGGTCTGCGCCTTATCCTTCTGGCCGATCTGGTTTATATTCTCGTTGTTGCCGCTTTAGTTTTGTCGCAGGTGGCGCGGCTGATCGCGGCGCGGCGTGCAAAATCTGCAGGCTCCCGACTGCACCTGCGATTGACAGGGGTTTTCGCGCTTTTGGCATTGATCCCCACGGTTACGGTCGCAATCTTCGCGGGCCTGACTGTGAATGTGGGCTTAGAGGGTTGGTTTTCCGATCGCGTGCGCCAAGTTGTCGGCAATTCGCTGGCTGCCGCGCAAGCGTATGAGGCCGAACAACGGCGCGATCTGGCCGAAGATGCGCGCGCGTTAGCAAATGCCATCGATCAGGCAAACCGAGCGGGATTGATTATCTCTGACAGCGAATTGCTCAGCGACGGGCAAAGGCAAATCCAGCGCGGTCTGCGCGAAGCCTATATGATCGACGGCACTTCGGAAATCAGGGCCCGTGGCGACCGGTCTTACCTTTTCGACTATGAAGCACCGTCGGAAGCAAACCTGGTAGAGGCAAGCGGCGGTGAGGTCGTCATCATCGAAGACTGGCCAAACAACGAATTCCGCGCCTTGGTGCGATTGTCGGCTTTTGTCGACCGGTTTTTGTATATCAGTCGCGATGTGGACGGGGAATTGCTATCGCTGCTGGACGAAACCCAAGAGACGGTGCGCCTTTACCAACAATTGGAAAGTGAGCGGGGCAGGCTGCTGTTTGAGTTCGGGCTGCTGTACCTCGCATTTGCGCTGATCCTTATCCTTGCGGCCATCTGGCTGGGGCTTTGGTTTGCAGAAAGGTTGTCGGGGCCTGTCGGACGGCTGACGGGGGCCGCTCAGCAGGTTGGCGCAGGTGATTTGAATGTGCAGGTCCGCGAAGAAGACGGCGACGACGAGATCGCAATGCTGAGCCGGTACTTTAACCAGATGACAAAGCAACTGAAGGCACAACGCGACACACTTATCGATAACACGCAACAGATCGAACGTCGCCGCAGGCTGTTTGATTCGGTTCTAAGCTCGGTAACCTCGGGCGTTGTCGGCCTTGACCCTGAAGGCCGTGTTCGGTTCGTGAACAAATCCGCAGAACGGCTACTGGATTGGGAAGATGACCGCCAGTCGCTGGACATCAGCGATGCAGTGCCGGAATTCGCGCCACTTTTTGGAGCGATTACAAAGGCGCCCACCAACACGGTTCAAAGCGAAGTGAAGGTGACGCGGCAAGGACGGCTCGAAAATCTGCTTGTGCGCATGGCAGCACGGCGCGCGGAAGACGGCAGCCTCGAGGGATACGTGATTGCTTTTGACGATGTGACCGATCTGGTCAGTGCGCAGCGGATGGCCGCATGGGGCGACGTGGCCCGGCGCATTGCGCATGAAATCAAGAATCCGCTCACCCCGATCCAGTTGTCCGCCGAACGGATCAAGCGCAAATTCTCGCCGCGTTTGGGCGAAGATGGCGCGCTGTTGGACCAAATGACCGGTGTGATTGTGCGCCAGACTGGGGATTTGCGCCGCATCGTGGACGAATTCTCAAAATTTGCACGTATGCCTGAGCCTGAACGCAAGACTATAGACCTTACCGAACTGGTCCGCGATGCCGTGCTGTTGCAACAAACGGGCCAGCCCAATGTGGAATTTACCTCTGACATCCCTGAGCACCAGACCGATAGCAGTCTTGATGCAACAATGATAAATCAGGCGTTGACCAATCTCATGAAGAACGCTGGCGAAGCCATAGAAACGCTGGTCGAAAAAGGTGCGCCCGACGGGTATGCGCCTAAAATTAATGTGACTATGACAACAGGCCAGGGCACGGCGCGGATTACCATTGCGGACAATGGCATCGGGCTTCCCATTGACCGCGCGCGGCTTTTTGAGCCTTACGTCACAACCCGCAGTGAAGGCACCGGGCTTGGCCTGCCCATTGTCAAAAAGATTATTGAAGAACACGGCGGAACGTTGACGCTCGAAGACGCGCCGCTCTTTGAAGGACAGACCAATTTCGGGGCAATGGCTGTGATCAGCCTGCCCATAATTCCCCAAAATATAGAAAAAACCACCCCCGAGGAAGGAGTGCTAAGCCATGAGTGACATACTGATTGTCGACGACGAACGTGATATTAGAGAGCTGATTTCGGACATCTTGATTGATGAGGGGTTTGCGACCCGATTGGCAGGAAATTCTGATGATGCAATGGCTGCCATCAATGCGGAGGCGCCCGCGCTTATCATTCTCGACATCTGGCTGAAAGACAGCCGCATGGACGGGATCGACATTCTCAAGACAGTCAAACGCGACAATCCCGATATCCCGGTGGTCATCATATCCGGTCATGGGAATATCGAAATTGCGGTCGCGGCGATCAAACAGGGGGCTTACGATTTCATCGAAAAGCCGTTCAACATTGACCAGTTACTGGTCGTGATCCGCCGCGCCATGGAAACATCACGACTGCGGCGTGAAAACCAAAGCCTACGCCGCCGCGACGTCACGCAATCCGAGATGATCGGGTCCTCTGCTGCATTCAGAACGCTTGTGGGTCAGTTGGACAAGGTCACCAAGTCAAACGGGCGTGTAATGCTGACGGGGCCTGCGGGTTGCGGCAAGGAGGTCGCCGCGCGCTATATCCATGCCAATTCCAATCGCGCCTCTGCCCCTTTTGTGACCGTCAATTGCGCCAGCGTTGCGCCTGATCGCATGGAAGAAGTTCTGTTTGGCCGCGAAACGCCCGAACGCGGGGTGGAACCTGGCCTTTTGGAAGAAGCACACGGTGGCATCATCTATTTTGACGAAGTGGCCGACATGCCCGAAGGTACCCAGTCAAAAATCCTGCGTGTGCTGGTCGATCAGCAATTCCAGCGTGTTGGGGGGAACGACAAGGTGCGCGTCGATCTGCGCGTAATTTCATCCACCAACCGAGACCTTGAACAGGCGATAGAGGCGGGGACATTCCGGCAAGAGTTGTATCACCGGCTGAATGTTGTGCCAATTCCCGTGCCTTCACTGGAAGAGCGCCGGGAAGACATTCCGGAACTTGCGACGCATTTTATAAGTGAAATGAATGCATCGCAGGGGTTGGCCATGCGTGAACTGTCAGAAGATGCCATCGCTCTGATGCAAACCATGCAATGGCCTGGCAATGTGAGACAGCTCAAGAATATGATCGAACGTGTGTTGATCCTTGGCGACAGCAATGGTGCGATCGAAGCCCGTGAACTGCCGGGCGCGGGCGATACAGACGATAGCGAAAGCCGCGTTGTGCTGTCCGGTGCACTTGCCACGCTGGCGCTCCGTGAAGCGCGCGAGGCTTTCGAGCGGGAGTACTTGCTAACCCAGATCAACCGCTTTGGCGGCAACATCTCGAAGACGGCAAATTTTGTTGGAATGGAGCGCAGTGCGCTGCACCGCAAACTCAAGTCGCTGGGCGTTGTTACATCGGCAAAATCAGGGACACGGGTTGCCCATATTGACGAAGAGGCAGAGGCTGTGACGTAAGGCTAAAGTTCAGCCAGAATATCGACGCCCTGCATCTTCAGGAAATGCAGCATGTCGATGAAAACCCAGTTTTCGACCAGCTTGTCCCCTGAGCGCCGGTAAACGTCAACGACGCGCATATCGGCGCGCAAGTCATTTCCGGCAACGCCCATGTAGCCTTTTTTGTTCGTCAACGTCAGGTTGGGCCATCCGAAGAACGCGCCGTATGTGCCTTCGGCCATGCGGCACAGATGGCCGTTGAAGATGCGATTTTCCATCGCGCGGCGAAACGGTCCCTGATGCTGCTCTATGTAGCGGTCAATCGTATAGGTCGCGCCGATCCCTGTTGGCCCCCACCAGATCATGTCATCCTGCCAATCCACGGCCAGCTCATCCGGCGGGGACAGCGGTTTTTTAGCAGCATTGGCCTTGTCGATGGATCCGATCATGTTGTTGATCCGTGCCAGCGTCTTTTCACCTTCTGACGGGTCTTGGGCGTCAAAAACCAGCCCGTCGTGGGTGCGCGGACCGGGTTGTACCAGTTGCGCTCCCGTTTGCTCAAACCTCAAAGGATTCAGCCCCGCCTGTGCCATAAGATGCAGCAGATCAATAAACAGCGCACTTTGGGTAATGCGCCCTGCTTCGATTTTATGAAATTCTGCATAGCGGATCATGGCGATTTTGCGGGTCGGCTGTACATTCAGAAACGGTGCATCAAACAACCCCATGAAGTGTCCCATAGACATCGTCCAAGTGCTTGCGAAACCGTCGATTTCATTCAAACCCGCAAAGAAGATATCCTCGCGGCGCTGAACACGTGAAAAAGCTGTCAAAAAAGGATGCCAGAAGGTTGTCGCGACCGCTGCAGGCCCAGTTTGAGTATTGAACGGATGCACAGCGCGCCAATCGCAGTTGGGCGACATATGATCTGCAAGAGCGCCCCCCACAGAGGATGCATCGGAGGCGTCCACGGCTGCGGCGTAGCTTTGTGCGATGGATTTGGCCTGCTGAAGGCAAGCGGCGTTCGGGCAAATCGTATCTGTCATATGCAAAGCTGTAAGCAAGCCAGCACCGGCTGCCAGTCAAAAAAACGACGCGGCCTAAAGTGCAGGGTCGATTATCTGCGCGGGCCCACCATTGCCGTCGATGATACAGCTGTTTTCCGACAGAGGTGGCATGATATTGGTGCCAGTTGTCTGATCGGTGGTCACTGTCCCAACTGTGCCGGCACGGCAGCGTGGCAGTTCAACCGGCGCATATCCCTTTCGTGCCATGCACCTGTTCTCAAGATCGCGCCGCAAGCTGGCGTTCACATCAACGGAATATACCTCTCCGGGATAGAAATAGCCGCCGGTCCGGTAGCAATGGCCACTATTATTGCACCGCAGATAGCCCGGATAGTAGCGCGGCGCGCCCCGTCGCAGTTCAGTGGCTACTGGCGCGTCTTTTACCGCCGCAACCTTGCAGTTAAGCAGGTCGTCTTCCATTTTGGCCATGCTGGCACCTTCGCGGTAGTAAACCGGCGCGGGCGCACACGCCGACAGGGTCAACATCACAACAAAAACAAAGCATAAAGTCTTCATGACACCAAGATGCCCTGAACCGCGCACAAGGACAATTGAATTGACCACCAGTTTGGCATCTGCCATTCAGAAAGCCCGACGAACGGCCTTAAGGACGTGAAACATGAAGGTCATTATTTGCGGTGCGGGTCAGGTAGGCTGGCAAATCGCACGACACCTGTCGGGCGAGCGCAACGATGTGACGATTGTCGACAGTAACCCCGATCTGGTTCGGCGGGCAACGGATTCGTTGGACGTGCAAGGCATCGCAGGGTTTGCGAGCTATCCGGATGTTCTGGCGCGGGCAGGGGCTGCGGACGCTGAAATGGTAATTGCGGCGACCTACTCGGATGAGGTCAACATGGTCACCTGTCAGGTGGCACATTCGGTTTTCGGCGTGAACCGCAAGATCGCGCGGCTGCGCAGTCAGTCATACCTTGAGGCAATATACTCAGATCTTTACCGGCGCGATCATATGCCCATTGATGTGGTTATCAGCCCCGAGCGCGAAGTGGCTGCAGCCGCGTTGCAAAGGCTATCAGCTCCGGCGGCGTTTGATACAGAAGTTTTCATGGACGGGCAGGCGCAACTGCTTGGCATCACCATCGAAGAAGAGTGTCCGGTCGTAAATACGCCCCTGCGCCAGTTAACCGACCTTTTCTCGACCTTGCGCGCAACGGTGGTCGCCGTGCGCCGCGAAGGCACGCTTTTCGCGCCAGAGGCAAAAGATCAGCTGTTCGTTGGCGATGACTGCTATGTGTTCTGTCATGTCGAAGATATTCCGCGTACGATGGAAATCTTTGGCAAGAGCCAATCCAAGCAAGAGCGCGTGGTACTGGTTGGCGGCGGGAATGTGGGCCTAGCCGTCGCTCAGGAGCTGGAAAAACGGACCAAGAGGATACGCACCAAAATCATTGAAAAGAACCGCCACTGCGCGGAACTGGCAGCTGAGGCTTTGGAGCGTACGATCGTCCTGAACGGTGACGGGCTGGACGCGGGCCTTTTAGCCGAAGCGGGCATCGCGCGCGCGGATGCAATGCTCGCTATCACGGATGACGACAAAACCAATATGCTAGCTTGTGTACGGGCCAAGGCCGAAGGCTGCCCCTATGTCATAGCACTTATCAACGACCCAACGTTGGTGCCGCTGATGGGGCCTTTGGGTATTGATGCCTACATCAACCCGCGCGCGACAACGGTCAGTTCTATCCTGCGGCACATCCGGCACGGGCGTGTCCGAGCTGTCTACTCAATCGGCGATGCCGAAGCAGAAGTGATCGAAGCCGAGGTGTTGTCGACGTCTCCCTTGGCGGGCAGCCGTATATCGGACATCGAATTTCCGGAAGGCGTCTTGGTGGGCGCATTGCGCAAAGGCGATAAAGTCATCCGGCCCCTGGGCAGCACACGCATTGACGAAGGTGATGTCGTTGCTATTTTTGCACTGGCCGAAGACGTGCCGGAGGTGGAACGTCTGATGCAAGTCTCCATCGACTTCTTCTAGGGTATGGCCCGCATCGCGACACCCCAGCCGCGCAAGACACCTCTGGCCGTGTTGATGGACCAGCAGCTATTCGTGTTGATTTTCGGCGTCGCCGCAGTGTCGATGGTGATACCCGCGCTGCACGGGGGCGCCAGCAGATCCCTCGAGACCGCGCGCGCGTTTCTTTACACAGGTATCTTCGGCGTCGTCATTTTCGCAATGATCGTCATTGCTCAAGCCGGGCGTAGGCCCCGTCATGGCGCCGTTGGCAATTTGATGTCAATCTTCGCAACGTTCGTTTTTCTGCCCGTTTTTTTGGCTTTGCCTTTATACGAGAGCCTGAAAACAACCAGTTTCCTGAATGCTTACGTTGAAATGGTCAGTGCGCTGACAACAACTGGTGCGACGCTGTTCGAAAACCCCAGTCGCCTGAACAATACGTTGCATCTGTGGCGCGCGCAGGTGGGGTGGATGGGGGGGCTTACGATGTGGATTGCCGCTTCTGCTATTTTAGCGCCGATGAACCTGGGCGGATTCGAGGTCACAGCACAGGCTGAGCCGGGACAACGCGAAAGCAGGTTCAGCGTGACTGGGCGCACAGACCCACGCGCGCGCTTGCTGCGGATTGTCGTGACACTCGTGCCGATCTACATCGGACTTACGTTGCTTTTATGGGTCCTGCTGTTGATGAGCGGTGACCGTTCCCTGGTTGCCTTGGCACACGCGATGTCGATCATGTCGACGTCTGGCATCTCGCCAACTGGTGGGCTGGATGGCAGCGGCTCTGGCGTGACCGGCGAAGCTTTGATGATGCTGTTCATGCTGTTTGCGCTGTCGCGGCTTACCTTTTCGTCGGACACCGTAACCGCCACGCAGGGTGGCATGCGCACGGATCCGGAATTCCGCTTGGGACTATTGATTATAATCGGTGTGCCGCTCGTCCTGTTTTTAAGGCACTGGCTGGGTGCGTTTGACGTAGCCGCGGAAGATGACATTAAAAGCGCCGTACGGGCTCTTTGGGGGTCACTGTTCACGGTTATGTCTTTTCTGACGACAACCGGCTTTGCCAGTGCGGATTGGGGGGAAGCTCAGGCATGGTCGGGCCTTGATACATCGGGCATCATCCTGATGGGCCTTGCTCTGATCGGTGGTGGTGTCGCGACAACGGCAGGCGGCGTTAAGCTTTTGCGCGTGTTTGCACTTTATCTCAATGGCAAGCGCGAATTAGAGCGCCTTGTGCATCCGTCTTCCGTCAGCCGCGGCGGCAAGGAAAGTCGCCGTATCCAAAGTAACGGCGCCTTCATTGCCTGGATTTTCTTTATGCTCTTTGCGATCAGCCTCGCCGCACTGACAATGCTGCTTGCACTCGCGGGCGTCGACTTTGACCAGGCACTTGTGCTTAGTGTTGCGGGGCTTTCGACGACGGGGCCCTTGGTCACTCTGGCGACAGATACGCCGATCAATCTGGCAAGTCTTGGCCCATCTGCAAAGTCTGTTTTTTGCGCAGCAATGGTTCTGGGAAGGCTGGAAACCCTTGCAATTATAGCGCTTTTCACTCCAGATTTGTGGCGAAGTTAATACATAGACATTTTAGGTCCGTAACGGACTGTTTTTAGGGGTGGAAACTCGCTGCACAGCACTTCATAATTGCAACGAGGGACGAGTTCGATCCGCGGACTCATGTAAGAAAAAAGGCGAGGACAAGAATGGCGTCGGACAGACAGAACCTTCAGGATGCGTTCCTGAACCATGTGCGCAAGACGAAAGTTCCTGTGACCATTTTCCTGATAAATGGCGTAAAGCTGCAAGGCGTTATCACTTGGTTTGATAATTTTTGCGTGCTTCTCCGCCGCGATGGTCAATCTCAGTTGGTGTATAAACATGCGATTTCGACCATTATGCCCAGCCAACCCATAAGCCTTTATGAGGGCGAAGACGCTTCTTGAGCCGACCGCCTTTCCAGATCGACGAAACCAACACACCGCGAGTCACGCGGGCTTGGGTCGTGCATCCTGAAATAAAATCCGATCCTGAACGGCGCTTGCCTGAACACGCGCTGGCTGAAGCCGTGTCGCTTGCACATGCGCTTCCAGAAATTGAGGTTATCGGGTCCGAGATTGTCCCCCTCAAGACGGTGCGCGCGGGCATGTTGTTTGGGTCGGGCAAGATCGAAGAGATCAAAGCCGCCCTCGAAGCGCATGAAATCGAGCTTGTTCTGGTCGATGGCCCCGTAAGTCCGGTGCAGCAGCGCAATCTAGAAAAAGCATGGGGCGTAAAGCTTTTGGATCGGACCGGACTGATCCTTGAGATTTTTAGCGACCGTGCTGCCACGCGTGAAGGTGTGTTGCAGGTTGAAATGGCAGCGCTGAGCTATCAGCGCACGCGCCTTGTCCGCGCATGGACGCACCTTGAACGGCAGCGTGGCGGATTGGGCTTTGTTGGCGGACCGGGCGAGACACAGATCGAAGCGGACCGTCGCGCTATTGACGAACAACTCACCCGGCTAAAGCGTCAGTTGGACAAAGTGGTAAAAACCCGGGCATTGCACCGTGCGGCCCGCGCCAAGGTACCCTATCCGATTGTGGCGCTGGTCGGGTACACAAATGCTGGCAAATCAACGTTATTCAACAGGCTGACAGGCGCTGATGTCATGGCTAAGGATATGCTTTTCGCTACTTTGGACCCGACAATGCGGCGCCTGCACTTGCCCGACGGTCCCGAAGTGATCCTGTCTGATACAGTTGGGTTTATCTCGGATTTGCCCACCGAACTGGTCGCGTCGTTCCGCGCCACGCTCGAAGAGGTGCTGGCAGCAGATGTTATCTGCCATGTACGCGACATTTCGCACCCCGAAACGGAAGAGCAGGCAGAAGACGTGCGTCAGATCATGGTGTCGCTCGGCGTAGAAGAGGACCGGCCCACGTTCGAGGTGTGGAACAAGCTTGACGCCCTGCCTGATGCAGAGGCCGACGCCATGCGCGCGCGCGCGGACCGCGACGATCAGGTTTATGCGATCTCGGCTCTGACGGGCGAGGGGATTGAGGGGCTGCTCACCGCCGTAACAGATACACTGCAGGGCAAAAAACGCGCAGCAGAAGTGCATCTTAGCTTTGCAGAGGGCAAGAAACGGGCATGGCTCTATGCGCAGGAACTGGTAGATTCGGAAGATCAAACCGAAGATGGGATTACCCTGTCGGTGCGTTGGACTGTGGACCAAGAAGCCCAGTTCGAGCGGCTTTAACGCCCCGTGGGGCTGGCATAGCGCCACGCACCGCTCGCCAGATCATTCAGCGCCCAGTCACCAATGCACAGTCTCACAAGCCGCAGGCATGGCAGACCGACATGGGCGGTCATACGGCGGACCTGTCGGTTGCGCCCTTCGGAAATCGTCACCTTAAGCCATGCATCTGGCACCGTTTTGCGAAACCGCACGGGCGGATCTCGGGGCCACAGGGCTTTGGGTATATCGACCAGTTCGACGCCTGCGGCGCGCGTCGGCCCGTCTTTCAACGTGACGCCATGGCGCAATGCGTCGATTTGTTCAGGCGCTGGGGCCCCCTCAACCTGCACAAGATAGGTCTTGGGCATTTTGTGTTTGGGATTGCTGATGCGCGCTTGCAGCTTGCCATCATCAGTCAGAACCATCAGCCCTTCGCTGTCGCGATCAAGCCGCCCAGCAGGGTAAAACCCCGGCGCATCGATAAAGTTGGAAAGCGTCGGCCGTGGCGATCCTTCGGTGCCCTTATCCGTAAACTGCGACAGAACCCCAAAGGGCTTGTTGAACAAAATGATTCTGCGACATCTACTGCACAGGTCTGAGAGTTGTTACACCGACCGCGCCGGCGCGCGCCAGATCTTCATCCAGCGACATCGGGATATACTCTCCCCGTCGCCAAAGCTGCGCCATGTCATCATAGTGCCGCGACAAAAAATGCCCCGATTGGCCCGTTGAGATGACGAAAACCGAACTGTCAGGATCAGCAAAGTCGTAGACACCCCGGTACCCGGCACCATGCACGTTGTAGAACGGGTTAGGACCGGTGCCTTTTGTCATCCCGCGTTGCAATGTGTTGTCGCCGCCATTGGTGGATTGACGGATATTGACGAAATAGCGCAGCACCGGCACCTCACCCAATACAGGATGGTCATGTGTCGCCTGATGCGCGTCTCCCCAGCGCAGGCTTTCCAGCGCGGGGCTCCATGTTTCGGCGATCCAGATCAGCGCGTCATCCAGCGCAAGCCGTGCCATGTCTGCGCAGGTCTCTACAGGAGCAGATTGAATCACGTCGCACCATTCAGCAGCACCTTCGATGTTACGAAACGCCCGTTCGATGAATAACGGCTCAACATGGGTTAATTCTCCGGCCAGGGGTCCCAGCTCGTCACGCACCATCCGGTCCTGCAAACTGCGCAGCCATGCGGCATAAATCAACGGCTCTGGCAGGTGTTCGTTCATCTCACCCGACCAGCGCCCCAACAGATCAAGCGCGCGCTGACGCTGGCGCAGAGGCGTACCTTCAGGGGCTGCTTCGCCGGTGAACCAAAGCTCGGCTCCGATCAGTGGCAACAGCGACCGGGCCGTAAAGCTGACCGTATCAAGCTGCGCCTCGATAAAGCTGTCACGCGTGTGCACCTGCCGCGCCTGCATCAGACGTTGCCAGCGTTGCACCCTTTGCGTATCGCCCCAATCGAATGAGATATGGTTGGGGAAGGGGCGTTCTACCGTCTTGTTATTCGTATTCCCCAGAATGCCGCCCGCAGGGGCAATAAACTGGGGGCTGGCGGTGTAGGGTAGCCGACCCTGCCAGCGGTTTGTCTCAATCCATCCCGGACTGGGCAGACGGCCCTTGCTTTGATGTCGCGCATCGCGGCGCGGCATCGCACCGATCATCTTCATGCCGATGTTTTCACGGTCCACCAGCATCAGGTTCTGCGCTGGGGCCACATAGTTTTCGATAGCGGCGAAACCGTCCTCGACTGACTTGGCTTCCATCAGGCGCAGGGCAGCGCCCATAGACGTGTCGCGGGGGCTGAGTGCCGTCCACGATACGGATGCAACATGGCCCGCGGGCGTAATGCTGGCCAAGTTATAGTGCGAGCCAGGCAGCACCGGACCGTTATCTGTCCAGCGTAGTGTGATCGTGATCGGCGCTTCGTCTTTGATGTTGATGATCGATTTGCGCGTCGCGAAAGTCTTAAAGCCGGCGGGTGTGCGGTATTCTTCGGTATTCTCAGGGTTAACCTGTTCGATGAAGACATCCTGATCGTCCAGTTTGGACGAGGCCAGCCCCCAACCCAGATCATTGCTGCGCCCTGTCAGCACAACCGGCATGCCTGGGATGGTGCCGCCGATCACACCGCCTGATTGCAGCTCGAGCCGTGCCAGATACCAGATGCTGGGGGCTGAAAAGCCCAAATGCGGATCATTGGCCAGCAAAGTCCCGCCCGAGGCAGACCGCGAGGGTGCTGCGGCCCAGACATTCGACGCACCGGCCAGCGGCGCGCGCGAAAAGGGCGACAACGGGTGCTGGTCGGTTATCGTGGCATCGGCAAAGCGCGGCACGGTCGGGAACAGCTGCGCATATTCGGGCAAGGCCGCAACACCGCTACCGGGGGCGTCGGGTAGAATGTCGCGCAACCGGTCAGGGTTGGGAATGGCCAGCGACATGCGGGCACGCAGCACTTCGGTATCAAGATGTCCCGCCAGGCGCAGTGCCATCAGCTTGACAATTGCCAGACTGTCCGCAGGTCGCCACGCGGCGACAGGGGGATCAAACAAAAACATCTCTGGCGCGCCACGCCCCAAAGCTTGCTGGTTGACCTGATCAAGCCGCGCATTCACACCTGTTGAATAGGCTTGCAGGATACGCATGGTCCGCGCGTCCTGCACTTCCAGCGAAGCGACCGCGAGCGCATAAATATCCAACCGGCGTATTAACTTATCAACTTCGATCGTAGGCGCCCCAAACACCTCGGAGAGCCTGCCTTGCGCTGTGCGGCGCAGCGTTGTCATCTGCCATAGCCTGTCTTGCGCGTGGGCGTATCCCAAGGCATAGAAAACGTCTTCGTCGGCTTCTCCAAAGATATGCGGCACATTCGCATTGTCGCGCACGATTTCGACCGGCGCCGTTAAAAATGGAACGCCAAGAACGCTGTCGTATTCGGGCAAGGACCGCGACGCAAGATAGTAGATTAGTGCAACGCAGGCGACGACCAGCAGGATCATCGCACCGGCAAGACGCAATAGCCATGTAAAAATCGTTCCCATGCATCCCCTTTCGTGGAAATTGACGCGTTTCAATTGACCCTAGGCTTTTGACTGTTAGGTAGGAGTGCATAACAAGGCAACACCGAAAAGGGGGGACAAAATGGCCAAATTGGCATTTCTCGGACTGGGCGTCATGGGCGCACCAATGGCAGGGCATCTTCAAAAGGCTGGCCACGACGTTACTGTCTACAACCGCACGGCATCAAAAGCGGATGACTGGGCAAAGGAATATGGCGGCGCAATGGCCCGCACACCTGCAGAAGCTGCCAAGGGCGCGGATTTCGTCATGGCCTGCGTTGGCAACGATGACGACCTGCGCAGTGTGTGCTTGGGACCTGACGGCGCTTTTGCCACCATGTCGGCGGGGTCGGTTTTTGTAGATCATACAACCGTATCCGCTGCCGTCACGCGCGAGCTTTATGCTGCAGCGAACGACAGCCAGATCAGCTTTGTCGACGCGCCTATTTCAGGCGGACAGGCCGGTGCAGAAAATGCCGTTCTGTCAATCATGTGCGGCGGCGATCAGGGCGCTTACGACCGCGCGCAACCTATCATGGAGATTTACTCCAAGATTTGTCGTCGCATCGGTGACAGTGGCGCAGGTCAAATGACCAAGATGTGCAACCAGATTGCGATCGCGGGGCTTGTTCAAGGCCTCAGCGAAGCATTGCACTTTGCGGACAAAGCGGGCCTTGACGGGCGCGCTGTTGTTGAAGTGATCAGCCAGGGCGCTGCCGGGAGCTGGCAGATGTCCAACCGCTACGAAACAATGCTCGACGATCATTTCGAGCACGGGTTTGCAACGGACTGGATGCGCAAGGATTTGGGTATTTGCCTGTCAACGGCAGATGAAACCGGGGCGAGCCTGCCGGTCACGGCACTGGTTGACCAGTTCTACAAGGACGTCCAGAAAATGGGCGGTGGCCGCTGGGATACATCGAGCTTGTTCAAACGCCTGAAAGCTTCGGGCTGATACGCAGCAACTGATGCGACGTGGCGGTTTTCAAACAGCGCCACGTCCAAAGTGCGCCCGCGGCATCAACTGCGGCAAACAGCAAGAGCATCGAGTTCATCTCTCAAAGGACTATAAGCGCGCCCATTACAAGTGCCGCAAACAATCATGCCGGAATGGTCCAGCGTATGAATTGCGCAAGTTCAGCCCGCGCTACCTGAACATAGTACCAACCCAGTATTGCCGCGAGCAGACCAACCATTCTGGTCCAACCCGGATCAGCAGTGGCAAATCCAAACAAGTTTGTGAGGCCTTAGTGTAGGATTGTCAGGCCGACACCAACGCCGGCCAGATAGACACCGAATACGATCAGTGTCGTGTCAGCTTTCGTCCTATCAAACCCTCAAGGGCGCGATCACTTCTTAGGGAATGATCCGAGAATATTTGTTGCCTTCAAGGGCGGCTCCCGCAAAGAGACCTCCGCGATTGAAAACAGCGGCGAGAACGGGGCTCAAAGCCGTGGTTGAACTTGCTGCCGCACCGTCGCCCACATCAGAGATGACGTATTTAATATCTGCACCAACAGCCCAGCCGGGCGACTGTCGAAAGCTTGCCAGTGCTTCGTCGGTCATGAAAAACAATACATGCGAATACTGCTGTGCGCCGATCTGGAGCCCCCAGGAGCCTTCTGTGAGTGAATAGTAATCAACGGTAGCACCTTGAATGCGCAGTGCACCTTGACCGTATGCTCCGCCAAAACCAAAACCGGCCTCAGTGACGATAGGCATCACCAGCATACCGCTGGCCTTGTCGGCAAGTTCCTTGGTGTTCGGGTAGAGCTGATACATTTGTGCCAATGTGCTATCTACCCGAACGTCGAGTTCAGCAGCGTTCGAGTTTCCGATACCGTTGCCGCAAGCCGCGGTCAGTCCGATGCCTGACAGCGCGCCCATGGTGAAAACTCGACGCGTTACGTTTGTATGTTTCATGTAATATGCCTGTGTAAGTTTGCTCTGATGCCGGTTTACCCGACTTATGGGCAAGTTTACGCCGACGCGCGCTCAAAGTCACGTCAAAGGCTCTGGTTAGGCGCGATTTCGCTGCTGTGCCAAAAGCCGTGCGGCAGCGGGTGCAAAATAAGTCAGGATGCCGTCACATCCGGCACGCTTGAAAGCCATGAGGCTTTCCATCATGACCTTGTCGCCGTCAATCCATCCGTTGGCGGCCGCACCCTGGATCATCGCGTATTCGCCAGAGACCTGATAGGCGTAAGTCGGTGCTCCAAAAGCATCTTTTACGCGTCTGCAGATGTCGAGATACGGCATACCCGGTTTGACCATGACCATATCCGCGCCCTCGCGCAGGTCCCGCTCAATCAGCCGCAGCGCCTCGTCAGAATTGCCAGGGTCCATCTGGTACGTCTTCTTGTCGCCCGTTAAAGCACCTGACGCGCCAACCGCATCGCGGAAGGGGCCGTAGAAGGCAGAGGCATATTTGGCCGAATAACTCAGAATCATCACGTTTTGATGCCCCGCGGATTCGAGGGCGCTTCGCATCGCGCCAATGCGACCGTCCATCATGTCGGAAGGGCCGATAATGTCAGCACCGGCTTCAGCTTGCGACAAGGTCATCTTAACCAGCGCTTCGACTGTGCGGTCGTTGACGATCTCGCCATTTTCCACAAAGCCGTCATGGCCGTTGATGTTGTAGGTGTCCAGCGCCACGTCCGTCATTATGGCAAGGTCAGGCACCGCCGCCTTGATCGCACGGATTGCGCGGTTGGCGTGATTGTCAGGATCCCATGCGCCTGCGCAGTCTTCGGTACGTTCTTCCAGTCCCGTGTAAGGAAAGATGCAAATCGCAGGAATACCCAGATCAGCCGCTTCTTTTGCGGCGTCTACGACCTTGTCCACGGACCGTCGGTACACCCCCGGCATTGAGGCAATCGGCTCTTCGATCCCTTCGCCTGAGCGCACGAATACGGGCCAGATGAAGTCATCAACAGTTAGCGTATTCTGACGCGTAAGCGCGCGAACCGATGGGCTTTGACGCAAGCGCCGCAAACGGGTGGCAGGGTAGGGAGCTTGTGTCGGGCGCATGAGGTATGTCCGTTTTGTGTTACACCGCATGATTGGCATGTATTTTTCCGCAAGCCAAGGCTAGGAATTGTCGCAATCCACCGCTAAGACAGCACGACCAAAAGAAACAAAAAGCACACCTTGTGGATATCTACAGCAGTATTTTCGAACTCATCGACATGCGGTCGTTCTCAAACTTGTGGTTTTGGATCGCGCTTGCCGTGATGTGGTCCACCGCAAGCCACTGGGTCTTGGGCGTACCGTTTGACATGTTGCAGAGGGCCAAGCGCGGCGGTGGCCAGGCCGAGATCGATCTTCAGGACATGGTGCGCATCAACACCAACCGGATGCTCTACATTGCCCGGGTCTCAGGCCTCTGGCTTCTCGGTCTCACCTGTTTTTTGCTTTCAACGCTCGCGCTCACCGGGTTCATGTACGGGCTAGAGATCGCGCAGGCGCTTTTCCTGCTCGGCTTTCCAATGTCAGTCGTGGGGATCATGTCACTGTCGACCGCGCGGTTGCTTGAACAGGAAGAGTTCCAGATCGACAAGATCTACAAAAGGCTCCAGCGGCATCGGCTCTATACTCAAATGGTCGGTGTTGTGTCGATCTTTGTCACCGCACTTTGGGGAATGTACCAAAACCTCTCAATTGGTGCGTTGGGCGGTTGACACCGCGGCTCTGAGCGCCAATTGACACACACCATGAGCCAACCGCCCAAGCATATCACGATCTCTGGCGTGCCAGAGGGGTACGACGCGCGCATTTTGCTTGATGAAGTGGCAAAAAGTGCGGCACCCGTCATGCATATTGCCCGCGATGACAAACGTCTTGCAGCGCTGCGATCGGCGTTGCGTTTCTTTGCGCCTGATATGCCTGTCATGGTGTTTCCCGGTTGGGATTGTCTGCCCTATGATCGCGTGTCACCGAATGCCGATATCAGCGCGCAGCGCATGGCGACACTGGCGGCACTGACCCACGGGATGCCGGACCGGTTTATTCTGCTCACAACGTTGAATGCAGCCAGCCAGAAGATCCCCGCGCGTGCGCTGCTGGCGGATGCGGCCTTTCATGCAAAAGTGGGCAACCGGATTGACGAAAAGGCTTTGCGTGAATTTCTGGTCCGGATGGGCTTTGTGCAAAGCCCGACGGTCACAGAGCCGGGCGACTACGCCGTGCGCGGCGGCATTATCGATATCTACCCGCCAGGTGATTTGGGCCCTGTGCGCCTAGATCTTTTCGGGGACGTGCTGGACGGCGCCCGCCGGTTCGATGCCGCGACACAGCGCACGACCGAAAAGCTGGACGCGGTTGAACTTGCCCCAGTGTCAGAGATTGTTCTGGATGAGCCCTCGATCATGCGGTTCCGGCAGAACTACCGGATCGAATTTGGTGCGGCTGGCACGGATGACCCGCTGTACGAAGCCATCAGTGCAGGGCGTAAACATCAGGGCGCAGAGCATTGGCTACCGTTCTTTCACGAACATCTGGAGACCCTGTTTGACTATCTGCCGGACGCCACCGTGTCGCTGGACGATCAGCTTGATGCAGCGCGCACGGCACGTTGGGACGGGATCATGGACCAGTACGAGACGCGCAAGCTTGCGATGTCCAATAGATCCAAGATGGACAGTGTCTACAAACCCTGTCCGCCGCAGGCGCTCTATCTGGATGAAGTCGCGTGGACGCAAAACCTTGTTGACCGTCGCGTTCTGCAGCTTGCACCTTTGCCACAGCCAACCGGACTGAATGTGACTGACGCAGGCGCGCGGGTCGGGCGTAATTTTGCACCCGAACGCCAACAGGAATCACTTAGCCTTTTTGGTGCTTTGGCAGATCATATTAAAGCAAAAATGCAAGACGGGCCTGTTGTTGTAGCCAGCTATTCAGAAGGCGCGCGCGAACGCCTATCGGGACTGATCGAGGACGAAGGCCTTGCTGAAGCGATCCCTGTCACCGATGCCACGCGGGTTGGCAAACGGGGTCTGTACCTATGCGTTTGGGCGCTTGAGCATGGCTTTGAAGCACCAAATCTAACTGTGATCTCCGAGCAGGATGTTCTGGGCGACAGGTTGATCCGCGGTGCGCGCAAAAAACGCCGCGCCGAGAACTTTCTGACCGAAACTCAGTCGCTTAGCCCCGGTGATTTGATTGTGCACGTTGATCACGGGATTGGTCGCTACAAAGGTCTTGAGGTAATCACCGCTGCGGGTGCGGCACATGAATGTATTCTGCTTGAGTATGCTGAAAGCTCAAAACTCTACCTTCCCGTTGAAAACATAGAGCTTTTATCAAAGTACGGGCATGAAGAAGGGCTCTTGGACCGCTTGGGTGGCGGGGCATGGCAGGCCAAGAAAGCCCGCCTGAAAGAGCGCATCCGGGAAATGGCCGACAAGCTGATCCGCGTGGCCGCCGAACGGGCGCTGCGCAAGGCCCCAGTGCTCGAACCACCGCCAGGCATGTGGGACGCTTTCAGCGCACGGTTTCCCTATACAGAGACAGACGATCAGCTGACCGCAATCGAAGACGTGGTGGGCGACATGACATCGGGTGCGCCGATGGACCGGTTGATTTGCGGCGATGTGGGCTTTGGCAAAACCGAAGTCGCGATGCGCGCGGCTTTCGTGGCCGCCATGTCAGGCGTACAGGTCGCTGTGATTGCGCCAACCACATTGCTTGCACGTCAACACTACAAGAGCTTTGCAGAACGGTTCCGTGGCTTTCCCATTAACGTCCGCCAACTCAGCCGGTTTGTGTCGGCGAAAGAGGCAAATGCGACCCGAGATGGCATGTCGCGCGGCACCGTGGACATTGTGATCGGCACGCATGCGCTTTTGGCCAAAGGCATTCGTTTTCAGAACCTTGGCCTGCTGGTCATCGATGAGGAACAACATTTCGGGGTCACGCACAAGGAACGGCTCAAGCAGTTGCGCACAGACATCCACGTTCTGACGCTCACAGCGACGCCAATCCCGCGCACCTTGCAACTAAGCCTGACGGGTGTGCGCGATCTGAGCATCATCGGCACGCCACCCGTCGACCGGCTGGCCATTCGCACCTATGTCAGCGAATTCGATACCGTCACGCTGCGCGAAGCCTTGCTGCGCGAGCATTACCGTGGCGGACAGTCTTTTTATGTGGTGCCCCGCATTTCGGATCTGCCTGAAATCGAGGAGTTCCTGAAACAGCAACTGCCCGAATTGTCTTACGTTGTAGCCCACGGGCAAATGGCTGCGGGCGAGCTTGATGACCGGATGAACGCCTTCTACGACGGTAAATACGATGTGTTGCTGGCCACAACGATCGTGGAATCGGGACTGGATATTCCGACGGCCAATACAATGATTGTGCACCGTGCCGATATGTTCGGGCTGGCGCAACTTTACCAGATCAGGGGCCGTGTTGGGCGCTCAAAAACGCGCGCATATGCCTATCTGACAACCAAACCACGGACCCGTCTGACCGCAACAGCGGAAAAACGTTTGCGCGTTCTTTCCAGCCTCGACACGTTGGGAGCAGGGTTCACGCTTGCCAGTCAGGATCTGGACATTCGCGGTGCGGGTAATCTGCTGGGCGAAGAACAGTCAGGGCAAATGCGCGATGTCGGTTTCGAGCTGTACCAATCGATGCTTGAAGAGGCGATTGCCAAGATCCGTGCCGGCGAGATGGAAGGCCTGAGCGAGGCTGATGACCAATGGGCACCGCAGATCAATCTGGGCGTTCCGGTCTTGATCCCCGAGGACTATGTGCCCGATCTGGATGTGCGCTTGGGGCTTTATCGCCGCCTCAGCAGCTTGACGACCAAGGTTGAACTTGAAGGGTTTGCCGCTGAATTGATCGACCGCTTTGGCAAACTGCCGCGCGAGGTCAACACGCTGCTTCTGGTCGTGCGGATCAAGGCGATGTGCAAGAGGGCCGGCATTGCCAAGCTCGACGGTGGCCCAAAGGGGGCAACGATCCAGTTTCACAACGACAAATTCGCCTCTCCGCAGGGGTTGGTCGACTTTATTCAGGATCAGCGCGGTCTGGCCAAGGTTAAAGACAATAAGATCGTGGTGCGGCGGGATTGGAAAGCCGACGCAGACAAGATCAAAGGCGCATTTGCGATTGCGCGCGATTTGGCTGAAAAGGTTGTGGCCGAAAAGAAGAAGACCAAAGCGAAAGCGGGCTAAGGTCTACTCGGCCGGTTGCGCGGCTTCAATGCGCCCCATCTGCACCATCAAGGTGAATGCGATGCAAGCGAGGACAAAGACTGTCCCTACAAGCGGCCTGATTGTCCCATCAAACATCAGACCGGCAGGCGTGGCGATCAGGGCGGCCAACACCGTAGAAACTGCACCGATCACGCTTGCTGCCATGCCTGCAATATGGCCCATGGGTTCCATCGCGATGGCATTGAGATTACCAATCGTAAGCCCCGCCTGAAAAAACACAAAAGCTTGCCAAACCGCGAAAACAGCAAACCCACCTACTGGGGCGAAGTTGAAGAAAGCCAGCACCACAGCAGACAAAAGGATTTGCCCCGCAAGTGCTATGGTGATGAGGCGGCGCATCCCGAAACGCATCACCAACACCGCGTTCAGAAAGCTGGAAAGAGCAGACGACAGCGCGATAGCACCGAACCAGTAGGGAAAGCTGTCCAGCTTATCGAAAACGTACTGATACGTCGGCTGGATCAGCACCAACAGGCTAAAGAGCATCCCCATCGACAAGGTTTGAACGAGGATCGAAAGACGCACCACACGGTGGGCGAACATTTGGCGCACCGCATCGATTATCAAAGGCAATTTAAGAGGCCGGCGATTTTCAACAGGAAGTGTTTCGGGCAGCCTGATCCCAAGCCAGATCACCGAGATCAACGAAAACACTACGAAAGCCACAAAGATGCTGCGCCATCCGGCAAATTCGATGATGACTACGCCCATGGCCGGGGCAAAAGCAGGCACGAGTGTAAAGATGACCATGACAATGGACAGGATACGCGCCATCTCGCGACCGGAAAACAAGTCACGGATGATCGCGATGCACACCACACGCGGACCCGACGCCCCGATACCTTGAAACAATCGCGCCAGTAGCATGACTTCTAGTGACTGGCTGACCCATGCGACGGCCGCGGACGTTATGTACAGGCTTGCGCCCAAAAACATCATTGTCCGGCGACCAAAAGCATCTGACAGAGGGCCCGAGAAGAAGGTGCCAATCCCCATGCCCAACACGAAAGACGTCAGGATGAGAGCTGCGCGCGGGGGATCTTCGGGGGTTAACTCTGTTGCGATATCTGGCAATGCCGGCAGCATGGCGTCGATCGAAAAGGCAATCGTAGCAAACATCATTGCCATCAAAGCAATGAATTCCGCCCGTCCCATCGGAAGTTGGACTGGCTGTATGTTCAAAACCGGTGCTCTATCGTGTGACCCATATCAGTCATTTGTCGCAGTTTTGCGCCGACCGCAAGACAGAGGTGCACAGGGCGGCTTTGCAGGTTGTGCGTGCTGCCGCAGCAACCGTGGCCAAAGCGGTTATTGTGCTTCGGTAAACTCGGCAATCACTTTTTTCCAAAGCTCTGGTGGCTGTGCGCCAGGCACGGCATGTTTGCTTGCAACGATGAAGGTTGGCACAGAATTCACGCCCATCTCGCGGCTGTGTGCGTCACGGGCTCGGATTTCTGCGATGTCAGCGTCCGACTGCAAGAGTTTCGCAATCACGGCCGCGTCGAGCCCGATGCCATCTGCAATATCCGCCAGCACTTCAGCGTCGCCAATATCGCGTGCCTGCACGAAGTAGGCGTCAAAAAGTGCTGAAACCGCAGCGATCTGACGCCCTTCGATTCCAGCCCAGTGAATGAGGCGGTGCGCATCGATCGTGTTCGGTGTGCGCTTCATCGCCTCGAAGTTGATGTTCAGACCTGCAGCTTTGGCATGTTCGACGACCGGCGCATAGGCACGCACAGCAGCTTCTTTGCCGCCGAATTTTCCTTCCAGATAGGCGCGGCGGTCCATGCCACCAGCAGGCATATCAGGATTAAGCTGAAACGGGTGCCATTCGATCAAAAAAGGATGATCGGGATGATCGGCAAGGGCCGCATCAAGGTATGATTTACCAATGTAGCACCACGGACAGATTGGATCGGACAGGATATCAAGCTTGACGGTTTCGGTCATTGAGGCCTCTTGAACTGCGCCCTTAGACTACGGCGCAGTATTTTGCCGTTCGCCCCTAAAGGCAGCTCCGGCAGGTGAATGAATAGGCGCGGTTGCTTGTAGCGCGCAAGGTTGTTGGACACATACGACCGCAGCACCGCCTCGTCCAGTGCGGCAGGTGCGGCATAAAAGGCAACAATTACAAATGTGTCCGGTTTTATCTCTACTTCTGTCACCGCCACAGCGGCAATTCCTTCCAACGCGGCAAGCACGTTTTCCACCTCAATGGGGGAGACGCGAAAGCCGCCTGCGTTCATCATATCATCGTCGCGGCCTTTATAGATCATGTCCCCCGAGGGCTGCATAATCGCCTGATCGCCCGTCAAAAACCATTCGCCGGAAATGCGTTTTTCGGTGGCTTCGGGCGCGCCGAGATATTCACGCATAAGACCCGGATCACTGCGATGCACAGCGATCGTTCCTTCACTGCCCATTGGCACCGGCGCGCCATCTTTCACAAGTGCAATGCGACGCCCGCGTTGCGGCTTTCCCATGGTTCCTGCAGGTGCCCGGTGGGGAGGCGCTTGTGATATGAATGTAGAGCATTCGGACATGCCGTAGGCTTCAAAAATCTCGCATCCTGTTGCATCACGCCATTGGCTTGCGGTGCTTTGGGGCAACGCTTCGCCAGCACTTAACCCGTGGCGCAATTTAGGTAAGCTTGGCAATGGTTTGGTTTTGAGCATTTGGCGGTAAACACCTGGTGCCGCCGCAAAGATTGTCGCGTGATGTCGCGCCAGCAAATCCGGCAATTGATCTGCGCCCGTACCGGGTGCGGCGATCATTGCCGTAGCCCCAACTGTCCAAGGGTCCATCAAGCCCGTTCCCAGCGTATAGGTCCAATTGAACGCGCCCGCATGGAGAAGACGGTCGTCAGCGGTCAGACCATACCAGTCCTCAAACATCATCTGCCGCGCCCAGATTGCACGGTGGGCATGTGCGACTGCACGCGGCTTGCCCGACGTGCCAGAAGTAAAGATCACGTAGCCCAAGCGGTTTGGATCACCCATGTGAAACGTCGCTTCCGGCAAATCGCGCCATGTGCGAAGCGTGTCTGCATCAATCACCAGAGGATGTTGGGCGCAGGGTACATCTGCTGCGCGCAAAACGGCCTTGGGCTTGAGCAGGTTGATAATATAGGCCGTTTCGCGTTCCGTAAGCGCCGCTGAGGTTGGGACCGGCACCATGCCTGCTGCCAAGGCACCCAGATAGGCGACCGGGAAATCAACGGTGTTCCCAAGACGCAGCAGGACCAAGTCGCCCGCCGTCAGCCCACGCCCAATGAGGCCCGTTGCCGTCCCAAGCACAGCACGTGTTATGTCGGCGTAGCTCCAACGCTCCACATCTGTCTGGCCCAGCACAAGTAACGCCTGTTTGTTCGGGACCGTACGACCCGCGTCCAAAACATGGGCCGCCAGATTAAAGGGGGCGGGGTAGGGTGCGAATGGCCCCTCGTCAAAAATAGAAGTCATGTTGTGCTGCTAGACCGCTGCACGGTGCGTTGCAAGCCTCGCCACTTGCGCCTAAAACCATTGCCATGACCGAGAAAGACCCAAAAAGTCTGATCCGCATTGCGCGTCAAAACGGAGCCGACGCCACCGGCACCCCCCTTGATCTGGGAGAGCGTGTGCGCGCCCTGCGTAAAGCCCGCGACTGGACGCTGGAACAGGCTGCTCGGCAGGCGGGGCTTGCGCGCTCGACACTTAGCAAGATCGAGAACGGGCAGATGTCCCCAACCTATGATGCGCTCAAAAAGCTGGCCACCGGGTTGGAAATCTCTGTACCGCAGCTTTTCACGCCTCCGCAGGACGAAAAGATAAACGGACGTCTGGCAGTGACGAAGTCAGGGCAGGGGTCCGCGCAGGCTACCGTGACCTACGAGCACGAGTTGCTGGCCGATAGTCTGACCAAAAAGCATATGCTACCCTACCGCGCGCGCGTCCGCGCAAGGGATATAGCGGAATTTGATGGCTGGGTGAGGCATGATGGTGAAGAGTTCCTTTACGTCCTCACCGGCGTTATCCAGCTATATACCGAGTTTTACGAACCCATAGAGATGCGCCGTGGCGACAGCGCCTATTACGATGCAACTATGGGACACAATGTTGTGTCACTTAGTCCAGAAGACGCAATGATCCTGTGGGTGACGTCACTGACCTGACGAGGCGTGCCACCAGACCTCAGGCATGAAATTTGGCCCGTCACCATAGATGGGCAACCGGTCGGGAAACTTCAAATCAGCGTCATGCGCGATGCGGCCAGTTGTGTATTGCCAAAACGGGATGACGTAACGACCAGCGGTCAGCACCCGGTCCAGCGCACGTACCGCCGCGACAAAATCATCCTGCGTGCGCGCTATCAGCATAGCATCAATCATCGCGTCGATAGCAGGCGACGCGGCCCCCATCAGGTTACGCGAGCCCTGCTGTTCAGCAGCTTCAGACCCCCAGTAAAAACGCTGTTCATTCCCTGGAGAAAGCGACAAAGCCCGCCGGAAAGTGGTCATGTCAAAATCAAAGGCATTGCTGCGCTCGACGAATTGCGCGCTGTCAGTCGTCTCGATCTCGACCTGCACGCCCAGGCGCGACAAAGCACCGACAAAAAGGTCCGTGATGGCTTTGTTCTCGCTGCTGTCCTGGGCCAACAGGATCGTAAAGGCGAGAGGGGTGCCATCAGCATTGCGCATCACGCCACCATCAGCTGTCCATCCCGCCTCGTTCAATAGGGCCATCGCTTGGCGGATGCCCTTGCGGTTGCGCAAAGACCCGTCGGTTTGAGGGAATGTGTAGCCGGTCAACGTGCCAGGCAGCAGATCATCGGCAAAGGGTGCCAAGAGTTCTGCAACTTTATCCGCAGCGTCGCCGGGCGCGAAAGCAAGCTCTGAATTTGAAAAATACGACGTAATACGTGGCTGTACGCCCCCTGTCAGGGTGTCATTAATGTATTCAAAGTTGAAGGCCTGTATCATTGCCTCGCGCACGCGCCAGTCATCAAAGGGCGGCTTGCGAGTGTTCATGACGAACCCTGTCATACCAGAGGGTTTGCCATGCGCGATTTCAGATTTGATGACATCACCGCGTGACACAGCCGGGAAGTTGTATTGCTGGTCCCACTTTTGCGCATTGAACTCGCGCAAGGCTGAAATATTGCCGGCCTTAAAGGCTTCGAACATCACCGATGCATCGCCGTAGAAATCCAGTTTGACCGTATCGAAGTTATTTGTGCCGCGCCGGAAGGGGATGTCAGCACCCCAATAGTCGGGGTTGCGGGTCAGTTCGACGAACCGGCCGGCTTCATAGTCGCTAACCACATAGGGACCACTGCCTATTGGAACCTCTGACAGCGGCGCATTGGCAAAGTCTTTGCCGTCCCATTGCGACTTGCTGAGGATAGGGCGCAACCCTGCCAAAAGGGCCAGCTCACGGTTTTCCGTATTAAAGGTAATCCGGACACTGCGTGGGCCAGTTTGTTCCATCGCGTCGATTTGGTTGTGCAGGCTTAGGTATCGCGGATGCCCTTCGGTGCCCAACAGCGTGTAGGAAAAGATGACGTCGTCGACCGTGACGGGGCTGCCATCAGAGAATCGTGCCTCTTCCCGAAGCGTGAATTCGACCCACGTGCGGTCATCCGGCACCTTAATCGATTCGGCCAAAACGCCGTAAAGCGCGAATGGTTCGTCCCATGACCGGCCCATCAACGCCTCATGGGTAAAAAATCTGAGCTGCCATGGCACCGTGCCTTTGCGCACATAGGGGTTCAGGCTGTTAAAGCCTCCGGTGTTGCCCAATGTGATGCTACCGCCCTTAGGCGCATCGGCGCGCACATATGGCAAAGACACAAAATCCGGTGGGAGTGCCGGGTCACCATACATAGATATCCCATGTTGTGGTTCGGCCTTTGCCACTGCAGCGCAGAGAATCACAATGCAAAGTGCAAGGATTCCGCGGAATCCCTGGAAATAAACAGTACCCATTTTGGAGACAATCCCCTGCTGCCCTTGTTTTATTGCTCATGAGCGTATCGGGGTATTTCTATCTTTTCAAACTTTTAGCTTGGACAGACGCGGGAATTTGCTTATAAAGGAGTCACTGCTCGATAGGTTTCTTGCCTGTATGAAACCTGCCTCAATAACTTAACGCCTGCCTTGTGCAGGCGTTTTTTTTGTTCTGCAACATCCATATGTATTTGAACGCGCGTTACCGTCTTTTGCCGTTGCGACCGTCAATTCGGATTTGCGGTTTTCTTTGCGCGTGCAGCAAGACATGATGTGTCGAGTGCAGCATAAGCCGCAAAGACAAGGAACTTGGTCATGAGCTTTGAGATTTCATTAACTGGAAAAACCGCCGTCATCACCGGATCAAACTCCGGCATTGGATTGGGCATCGCATGGGAGCTGGCGCGCGCAGGCGCGGATGTGGTTCTCAACTCCTTCACCAACAATGACGAAGACCACGCATTGGCGGCTGAGATTACCAAAGAGACGGGCGTGATTGCGCGCTACATCCAAGCGGACATGTCCAAAGGGGATCAGTGTCGCGCGCTGATCGAAAAGGCAGGCATCTGTGATATTCTCGTAAACAACGCAGGTATCCAGCACGTAGCGAGTATTCCTGACTTTCCGGTCGAAAAATGGGATGCGATCATCGCGATCAACTTAAGCTCGGCTTTTCATACCACGGCCGTAGCCTTGCCCATGATGCGTGCGGCAGGATGGGGCCGTGTGGTCAATATCGCCTCGGCGCACGGTCTGACAGCGTCGCCTTATAAATCGGCCTACATCGCAGCCAAGCACGGCATTGTGGGGCTTACCAAGACCACAGCCTTGGAGACCGCTAAAGAGCCCATCACCGCCAATGCCATCTGTCCGGGATATGTGCTGACGCCCATCGTTGAAAAACAAATCCCCGATACAATGAAAGAATACGACATGACCCGCGAAGAAGTGATTGAGAACGTCATGCTCACCCGTCAGCCATCGAAAGAATTTGCAACGGTGGAACAAATGGGCGGAACAGCTACGTTCCTGTGCTCTGACGCGGCGGCCCAGATTACGGGCACCACGATCAGCGTCGATGGTGGCTGGACAGCGCTGTAGAACCATCATCGCGGCAAGCGCTGATCTTTCGCCACCAAATGAACCAAGGCAGGCCGCAAATCGGATCGGGAGATAGCCAGTATGGCAGACAAAAAGCGTATCAGTCTTGCACTACAAGGCGGCGGCGCGCATGGCGCCTTCACCTGGGGTGTCCTCGACCGGTTGTTGAGTGATGAAGATCTCGACATCGCCGCGATCTCTGGGACAAGTGCAGGCGCATTGAACGGCGCGGCCCTAAAAGCGGGTATGATAGAAGGCGGGCGCGCGGGCGCGCGGGATCGGCTGGACTGGCTGTGGCAAGAGATCGGCGCGCGGCCCGATTTGCGTATCCCCGAATGGATGGCGCCTTTCTCGCTCTCGTCAATCTCTAAATCCATGGAAATGTCTATTCCATTCATAGCAGCCGATACGTGGTCGCGTATGGTGTCGCCCTACGTCTACGGAGCCTTTTATCGAAACCCGTTGGAACCTATCGTCTCAAAATTCAACTATGACGAGGTTTGTGCCGAAAACGGCGAAGGGCCTTGTCTGTTCGTTTGCGCCACGAAAGTGCGTAGCGGCAAAGTAAAGGTCTTTAAAGACAGCCAAATCACGACAGAAGCGATCCTGGCCTCGGCGTGTTTACCGACTGTTTTTCAGGCCGTGTCAGTGGCGGACCCAGAAACAGGTTTAACGGAAGACTATTGGGATGGCGGATACACGGGCAATCCGGCCCTGTTCCCGCTGTTTAACGACCCGTTGCCAGAAGACATCGTCGTGGTGAACATCAATCCGCTGGACCGTACCGAGACACCACGCACTGCACAGGATATCCAGAACCGGATCAATGAGATCAGCTTCAACTCATCTTTGCTACGTGAATTACGGGCGATCGAATTTGTTCAACGCCTTATCCAGCAAGGCAAATTCCCAGATGGTGAAATGCGCCGTGTGTTGATCCACATGATAGCGGACGACGGGCTGATGAATGAACTCTCTGTCGCAACCAAACTGATCCCGACGCCCTATACACTTGCGCGCCTGAAAGAGGCAGGTCAGCGTGCTGCAGATGATTTTCTATCGGCCCACCGGGATGACCTGAACAAGCGCAGTTCTGTCAACGCGGTTGAAATGTACCAGTAGCCAAACCTATTGTGGGTCAGGCGCGGTGGTCTCTTCGGGGGCTAATTCCTTGCCATTGGGGTAAACCAAGCCTGCAGATATCACCAGTTTGGCGGCGTCTTCGACGGTCATATCCAAAATAGTGACGTCGTCTTCGGGGACGAACAGCAAGAACCCGGAGGTCGGGTTAGGTGTTGTCGGCAAAAAGATACTTAGCATCGGGCTGCCGTCATTGCCGCGGCCTGCGATTTCACCTCTGGTATTGGTCGAGATAAAGCCGATCGCCCAAATACCCTTGCGCGGATACTCGATGATACAGGCGCGTTCAAAAGACCGTTCGGACTGGGCAAAAACGGTTTCGGAAATCTGTTTGATGCCTGAATAGATCGACCGCACCACTGGTGTTCGTTCGACAAGACCTTCCGCAAAGGAAATGAAGGATCGACCGATCAATCCTTTTGCCATCCATCCGACAATGACCGTGAAGATCAGGAAAATGACAACGCCGATACCGCGCACATTGATCTGCACCGAAGGGTCCAGTCCAAGCAGATCCTGCAACATGCGATCTGGCTGATAGCTGTCGGGAACGAGAGGCAAGACAAACCCATCGATCCACCCCACAACGGACCATATCAGCCAGATCGTCAGCCCGACGGGTGCGATTACAACCAGTCCGGTTAGGAAATTTGCGCGAAGCCGCGCAAACAATCCGCGACGCGGCGGGGTCGTATCAGGGTCGAAGGGCGTGTTCATGAAGGGTCCGAACTCTTAAGCACGGGTTTAGTTAGGGTGTTTAGTAGTCAACTGCAATGGCTTGCGCCACGCGACATGATGGCATGCACATTTAAGATGCCTTGTCGCTCAAGGCTTGGGCAATCTTTCCTGCCAACCGGGCATTGTTGCGGACCAGCGAAATATTGGCGTGCAATGACCGCCCCTGCGTCAGTTCGAAGATGCGCTGCAGCAGGTAGGGCGTGACGGCCTTGCCGATGATACCATGAGCTTTGGCGTCTTGCTGAGCCTGCGCGATAATGGGCGCCATAACATCCGACGCGATTTCATCTGCCAGCGGAATGGGGTTCGCAACCAACTGTCCCCCCGGCAGGTCAAGATTGCGCCGCATCATATGCGCACGGGCAATGGTCTGGGCATCGTCCATCCGCAAAGGGGATTTGTGCTGGGATTGCGCACTCCAGAATGCGGGAAAGCTGTCTTGACCAAAGCTGATGACCGGCACGCCGTGCGTTTCCAGCACCTCTAGGGTTTTGGCTACATCCAAGATCGCCTTCGCACCAGCAGCAACGACTGTCACAGGTGTCTGGGCAAGTTCCAGCAAGTCTGCAGAGATATCAAAGCTTTCTTCCGCACCGCGATGTACCCCGCCAATACCACCGGTGGCAAAGACCTCGATTTCGGCCAGTCGCGCGCCGATCATCGTGGCCGCCACGGTCGTCGCTCCTGTTCCCTTGGTGGCCATGCAGGCGGCAAGGTCTGCACGCGACAGTTTGGCGACACCCTTGGCCTGCGCCAGCTTTTCGAGTGCGGGTGGCTCCAACCCGATGTGTAGCTCTCCCTCAAGCACGGCGATCGTGGCAGGTGTAACGCCCTGCGCGCGGAGGTCGTTTTCTACCTGTGTCGCGACTTCAAGGTTTTGCGGATAGGGCATTCCATGCGTGATGATCGTGCTTTCCAAGGCAACAATCGGGCGGCCGCTGGCCTTCGCTGCGGCGACTTCGGTAGAATGGATCAAGGGCAGGGCAGTCACAGGGGTGTCTCTCCGGATACGTAAGTGGCGGCGGCATTTAACGCGCGTTCAAGGGCTGCTTCAGGCGGGTAAGCCTGAGCTTCGGCTGCTATATGAGCGGCCATAAAGGTATCTCCGGCGCCTGTCACGCGCGTCACAAGCACTTGGGGGGGATGCCGCGCTACCAACCGCTCTGCAGTGGCCTCAGTTGCGTCTGCCCCCCCATTCGTGACCAATACGCGCGCAGCCCCGCGTTTCAAAAGTGCCTCGGCCGCCGCCTGTGATGTGTCGAACCGCGCCTGACATAACAATCCGGCTTCTTCCAGATTGACGTATAGTGTCCCGCAACCCGACTTCACAAACGGTAGCAAACGCTCGGCTTTACCGGGTGAGGCAGGAGCCACGCGCAGATCCGAGGACGCCAGCAGCGGACTATGGGCAATCTCGTCAAGCAATTCCAGCGTCAGATTCCCATCAAGTGCAACCAGTCCGGTGAAGGGCGCAGTGGGCGTCGCAAGGCGACCATCCGAAAGCGGCCCCAGTATCTTGGCGCCCGCAGCTTCAAGGGAATGGGCGTCGGCGATTGCCGCAATCAACCCGTTTGCGCCTTCCACTGCCATGTATCGGTCTGTTGGCAAATCATCAGACCGATACACTGTGTCGGTTATCATACCACGGGTCGCACAGGCGGCAATCAACTCATCGCCCTCGGCATCCCGACCGACGGCTGTCAGCAGCGCAGGTTTCAGTCCAAACCGCACCAGTGTCATCGCAATGTTCATCGCCACACCGCCAGGAAGGCGCGTAATCCGGCCCGGCACATCAGAACCTTCGCGCATCACACTCGCGGATCGTCCGATTACGTCCCACAGAACCGATCCGATGCACAAGATATCAGGGCGTTCGGCCATATTCAGCGTAGAGGAACGGCAAAAGTCAGCGCAGCCCAGAGTGTCTCCCAGACAGGTGCGCGGTCTTCGGTACCGGCGCGCGCACTGGGCCGCAGCACCACTGCGTCGAATAAATAGGTGTGGCCGGGCGTGACCTGCACTTGTGCCTGACCATTTTCATCCGTGCGGTGCAGGGTCACTTCAATCGTGCCGTCGGGTGCTCGGTCGAATACTTCAACCTGAGTGGCGATCCGCGGCGCGCCCTGATAATTGACCTGAACGCGCATGGTGCCGTTAAACCCGTCTGCATATGGGTTCGTGAGGGCCACAAATTCGGTTTCCAAACCCAATGCACTGTCTGCACCCGCGCCATCGCCAACGGCAATCAAAGCCTTGGCGTGACGGGTATAGGCCTCGCGGAATTCTTCCTTGGACCAGCCGTTGGCCTCATGGGTCGCCACTGCGTCGGCAAAATCTTTATGGGCAACGAAGTTTAGGAACTTTTCCCATTCCCGATAAGTAATTGTAGATTCAGTCGTTTCATGCGCCACGACCAATAAACCATCTTGGGGTGCCGTTGCTTGCAGGGCAGGCGTATCGCCCATCCGACCCAACACTGGCAGCACTTCTTCGGGTGTGTGCATTTCAAATCGCGTAAACCGCCTGTCGAACCATCCCAGCGAAACACCTTTGAAGTTTTCGCCGTTTTTCAGGTCAGCAAGGAGTGGACTCCCGCTTTCGACTTGATATTGCTGCGGTTCGATCCAAAACTCATGACCAAGCGCCGGCATCGGTGCAAGAATCGTAAGTACCAAAATGAGGCGCACGAAACACATGTTCAAACCCTTTATTAGTGTCGTGCGTAGGCTCGTCTTTTTCAGCCTGGTGTCAACGCTGTTTCTGGCATTTCCGATATCAAAAGCCACAGCACACGAAGTGGTGCCGACAATCGTAGACATGATCGTTGCCGAGGACGGTGCGGTCACGTTCGATTTTCGCATCAATCTCGAAGCCTTTTTGGCGGGAATTGACCTTGACGCCGTTGAAGATACAGACGCGGACCCCGCCGCAAGCGACTATGACGCGCTCAGAGCTTTACCAGCCGCAGAAATAGAAACCCGCGTGAACGAGATCATCGCCGCATGGAACGCGCACCCCTTCGTCGGAGGCCGTTGGCCCGCTGGACTTAAGCGTCTCTTCCCTGACCATCCCCGAGGATGTGGACTTTGAACTGCCGCGCGTGTCCGAACTGCGCTTGGTCGGGACGTTGCCCGAGGGCACCAACGCCATTACCGTGAATTGGCCTGCCGGTGCGGGTGCGTTGGTGGTGCGACAGCAAGGCGTTGACGCGCCCTATACCGGCTATCTTGACGGTGGTACATCAAGCCCGGCCATCGCGATTTCTGGTGGTGACGCCGATACATCAATGCAAGCCTTTGCCGCGTATATTCCCGTAGGCTTTGACCATATCCTGCCCAAGGGTCTTGACCATATTCTGTTTGTTCTTGGGCTCTTTTTTCTCAGCACGCGCTGGGGTCCGCTTTTGTGGCAAGTCAGCGCATTTACGCTGGCCCACACTGTCACACTGGCGCTTGGTGCGTTGGGATGGGTTTCAATTCCAGGCAGCATTGTTGAGCCGCTGATCGCCGCCTCAATCGTCTATGTTGCGGTCGAGAACTTGTTCCAACGCGGTCTGACGAAATGGCGACCGTTTATCATCTTCGGGTTTGGCTTGTTGCACGGGCTTGGGTTTGCCTCAGTGCTTGCAGAATTCGGTCTACCGGACGATCAGTTTATCCCTGCGCTGATCGGATTCAACGTAGGTGTCGAGCTCGGGCAGCTTACCGTGATTGCACTGGCGGCCCTGTTGCTGCTCGGCTGCGTAAGACTGGCAAAAGGCTCTGACCTGAACGAGGCGGAAGCACCTGTTGCAAGCTATCCCGTTATGTTCCGTGCGGTATCTATCCCAGCATCGCTCATTATCGCGATCATCGGGTCATACTGGTGCGTGGAAAGAGTGTTCTTCTAAAGCTTAGCCAATGGCCTCGACCAGCTCACGTAACCGCTGGGCGGGGTCATCGGACTGCCACACCTCTTCACCAAAGGCAAAAAAGTCCGTGAAGGGCGCAAGCTGCGCGATGCGCGCGGCGTCTAATCCACCTTCGGCCACGACCGGGATCTCGATCACTTCCGACCACCATTCAAACATCTCTTGCTCGGCGTAGCTGCCATCGCCAAGCGCCGACGGCGTCACCGGTCCAAAACAAATATAGTCAGCACCGGCTTCACCGGCGGACATGCCCTCGTGACGTGATGTACTGCAAAAACTGCCAACAATCGCATCTTCGCCGAGCATCTTGCGGGCATCGCGCACTGATCGCGCACCATCGGTCAAATGCACACCGTCTAGCCCGAGACGTTCAACCAACATGCGGTGTTCACTCAGGACAAGGGCAATGTCACGCGCATGGGTCACTTCGCGCAGCGCATCTGCAGCGCGCGCCAGCTTGTCTTCGTCGCGGGTCACCATCTCCAGTCGCACGCACGCCACTTTTTCGGCGTCCAACACGCGCGCCAGAACATCGGGAAAGGTGCTCAACTCGAACTCTGACGGGGTGACAAGATAAAGTTGAGGTTTTTCTGGCATTTCCATGGGCACGGTCCTTTGGTCTTCTGCTGGCAACCACTAGCGTAAGCGCTGGGAAATGAAAACGTTTATGCGCGAGCTTCGTTATCTCGTTGCAGTGCCCCACGCGTCCGAATATGAGGCGCGCATGTCTGATGTCGTCGAAAATCCGCAGACACCGGCTTTTGTGCTGGTGCGCCCGCAGATGGGCGAAAACATCGGTGCCTCCGCGCGCGCAATGTGGAACTTTGGACTGGACCGGATGCGCATTGTGGCACCGCGTGACGGCTGGCCCAATCAGGCGGCAGTGGCGCTAGCCAGCGGCGCAGGCCGTCTGCTGGACAACGCGCAACTCAGCGATACGCTTGCGGATAGCCTAAGCGATTGCACGTTTGTTTTTGCAACCACCGCCCGCCCACGCGACATGACCAAACCCGTCTTTAGCCCCGAAGAGGCGATGCGCGAAACTGCAGCCAAGATTGCGCAAGGCCAGCGCGTCGCCGTCTTGTTCGGGCCTGAACGCGCAGGCTTGGAAAACGAGGATATCTCACGGGCAAATGCGATCATATCGGTGCCGGTCAATCCGACTTTTCCGTCGCTCAACCTTGCGCAATGTGTTTTGCTTGTGGGCTACGAGTGGATGCGCGCCAGCAGTGAGGTGACGCCCAAAGACACTGAAATGGCAGGAACGGTCTGGGCCACGCAGCAAGAGGTTGAACACCTGGCTGGCCACTATGAGGACCGTCTCGATGAAATGGGTTTCTTTTTCCCCGAGCGCAAGTCGGCCTCCATGCGTCTGAACCTGCGGAACTTCTGGAGCCGGATGCCCCTGACACGTGCAGATGTGCAGATGATGCACGGGATGTTGCGGCAGGTTGCCCGCTGGGCGGCGCGCAAAGATTGACATCGCGGCGTCTGGTCGCGCTGGACCTTCAGCCTCGCAAAGCATAGGTTCGCGGGGCTTGGAAATTGAGGATTTCTGATGAGCAGCAAACGCAAATTGTTTGAAGAAGTGGGTAGCACCGAGGCCGTCAAGCCGGCGGCCCAACCGGGTGTGATCGACAAGGGCCGCAAAAGTGCGCGCGGGGCAATCCGCGTATGGCTTCAAATCCTGTTTGCGCTGGTATTTATCATGATTGCGGTGGGCGGGTTGACCCGCCTGACCGACAGTGGGCTTAGCATCACCGAGTGGCGTCCCATAACAGGTGCATTGCCACCGATGAACGAGGCCGAATGGCAATCCGAATTCGAAAAATATCAGCAAATCGACGAATGGCGCATCCAGAACCAGTGGATGGAAATGGCTGATTTCAAAGTCATCTACTGGTGGGAATGGGGCCACCGTCAATTGGGTCGTGTCATCGGCGTGGTCTGGGTCTTGGGCTTTGGTTATTTTGCGCTGCGTCGGCAAGTCCCAACCGGATGGAACGGCAAACTGTTGCTGCTTGGTGTATTGGGCGGTGCGCAGGGGGCTATCGGATGGTGGATGGTTGCCTCTGGCGTTACGCAGGGCGAGGCGATCACTGATGTGGCCAGCTATCGGCTTGCAACGCACCTGGGGCTCGCTTTTGTCATTCTAGGCTTTATCGCGTGGTACATCATGGAATTGGGCCGCAGCGGGCCGGATCTGATGCAAGCGCGTCGCGCGCGTGAAGCCAAGCAATGGGGCCTGTCCACGGGCCTGTTGCATTTTACTTTTCTGCAGATACTCATTGGCGCTTTGGTGGCCGGCATTGATGCAGGCCGAAGCTATACAGATTGGCCCATGATGGGCGGGCAGTGGTTCCCGTCGACGGCCTTCGCGCTGGAACCGATGTGGCGGAACTTTTTCGAAAGCCCCGGTCTGGTCCAGTTCATTCACCGGGTCACAGGCTATGTTCTGTTTGCCTTTACGATTGTCGTCTGGCTGCGTGGGCGCAAGTCGTCGCACCCCAACACATGCTTTGCCTTTAACGCCGTGCTTGCCGCCATGGCCTTGCAAATCGTTCTGGGCGTGGTGACGGTGCTTTATGGTGCACCAGCGTATATCGCCATCTTCCATCAGGCATTGGCGGTCATTGTCTGGGTGCTGATTTTGCGCGCACGTTTCCTGAGCGGCTATCCCGTCGCCACATCCCTGAGAGGAGCCTCCTGATGGCATCTGCATACTCTGACTTGCTTGCGTTTGTGCGCGATACGCATGCGCTGTCGTCGATTTCAGGACGGCTTGAGTGGGATCAGGAAACCATGATGCCGAAAGGGGCCGCCCCCCAGCGGGGCTTGGAAATTGCAGCACTTGCAAGTGTTTTGCACGCCCGCCGGACTGATCAGCGCGTTGCAGACTGGATGGAAGCCGCCACCGCCGAAGACTTGGACGAAGAAGCGATAGCACAGTTGCGCCATATCCGCCGCAGCTATGAGCGTGCCTCCAAAGTGCCTGCAAAACTGGCAGCAGAGATCGCGCGTGTCACCTCCGAGGCGCAAGGTATCTGGGCCGAAGCGCGCCATCAAAACGACTTTGCTTCTTTTGCGCCGACCCTCAAGAACGTCATTGCCCTGAAACGCGAAGAGGGCGAAGCATTAGCGGCGGGTGGCGATATCTATGACGCCATGTTGCAGGATTACGAACCCGGAACCACGGGTGCCGAAATCGAAGCGATGTTTGGCGCGTTACGCCCCGAATTATCTGAACTTCGCGCCGCCGTACTGGAAGCCGAAGCACCTGCATTGGTGAACGGTGGCTTTGATGAAGGCGCGCAGATGAAGCTGACGCGCAAACTGGCAAAAACCTTTGGCTACGACATGCATCATGGACGCGTGGACAAGGCCGTGCATCCGTTTAGCTCAGGCTCTGGTCTGGACGTACGGATTACAACCCGAACAAGCCCCGAAGAGCCGTTCAACTGCTTTTATTCAACCATTCACGAGGTCGGCCACGCCGCCTATGAACAGAACATCAATCGAGACTATTTGCTGACACCTCTTGGCAGTGGCGTGTCAATGGGCGTGCATGAAAGCCAAAGCCGCATATACGAAAACCAGATCGGGCGCAGCCGCGCGTTTACCGGCTGGCTATTCCGTGAAATGCGCGACGTTTTTGGCGATTTTGGCATTGCAGACGAAGAGGCATTCTATGCGTCAGTCAACCGTGTGTCCGACGGCTATATCCGAACCGAAGCGGACGAACTTCAGTATAACCTGCACGTCCTGCTGCGGTTCGATCTGGAACGCGCGCTGATGTCCGGGGACCTGCAGGTCGACGATCTTGAGGCGGCATGGAACGACCGGTTCCTGTCCGATTTCGGCTTTGCCGTCGACAAACCCTCAAACGGCGTATTGCAAGACGTGCACTGGTCCGTGGGATTATTCGGGTACTTTCCGACGTACAGTCTGGGCAACGTCTACGCGGGCTGTCTTCACGAAGCGATGCGCGCCGCACTTCCCGATTTGGATAGTCAGTTGTCACAAGGGGATACCCGCGGCGCCACCGAATGGCTCAGGGTGAATGTGCAGCAATATGGCGGCTTGTATGAACCGCGCGACATCATCGCACGCGCGCGGGGCGCAGAGCCGTCAGAAGCGCCATTGCTGGCGTACCTGAAGGCAAAATTTACAGGTATTTACGGGCTTTAATCCAGCATCAACCGGGCGACAAAGGGCAGGGTGCAGGACCCCGCCCTTAAAATCCTTAATTCAGAATACCGTCGCCGTCTTTGTCGGCATCTTTGAAGTTTTGTTCCATACGTGATCTGAACTCCGATGAGGAAACCGATCCGTTTCCATCGGCGTCTGCTCTGCCGAAGGCATTTTCATCTGCATGAGCATCTACTTCGCTCTTGCTCAATGAACCGTTTTTGTCTGTATCCATCTGTTCAAAAGCAAAATCGGAAAACGCGCCGAACTCTTGCATGGAAATGGATGCATCACCATCGGCATCCAACGCCTGCAAGTGCGTCTCGTTCAATCCGCTCTGCTGCGCAATTGCACTAGTTGCCAAAAGAAGTACAGCTGGCACACTTATCAAGAAACTTTTCATTTCAACTCTCCTACTTAACATGCGTAACGGCTGCCAGAGACAGCACCGGCGGCCGCGCCGCCTGCGGTAAGAATGTCCCGACCACTGCCGCCGCCGAATTGGTTGCCGATTACGCCACCGATCAATGCGCCTCCGATGGCACCGGACATGCACGCAATTTCATGTTGGCGCTGCTGTTGCTGTTGCGGCGTTGCAGCTGGTGCGCAGGCCTGAAGCACCAGTACACCTGCAATAGCTGCTGCTGTTGCTAGTTTCATCATTTGTAGTCACTCCTCTTATATATCTCGGCGGTAGACACCACACTTCTTGCGCTGCTGCAACGGTGCCGAACCTGTGTGTGCCTTCAAAAAGCAACAAACCGCCAACGGTCGCTTTATAGCGTTTAGCTTTCGTCCGGCACGACGTCTTCTTCACCCTGATCGGCAATCCATGCGACGCTGACGACTTCTTCATTTTTCCCTGTGTCGAACACTTTCACACCACCCGCAGATCGTGACCGGAACGAGATGCCCTCGACGGGTACGCGAATGGACTGACCCTTGGATGTGGCCAGCATGATCTGGTCGTCCATCTCAACAGGGAAAGAGGCCACGATAGGACCGCCGCGCATCGCTTTGTCCATTGCCTGTACGCCCATACCGCCGCGTCCGCGCACCGGATAATCATGGCTTGAACTCAGCTTGCCTGACCCTTTGGACGTAATTGTCAGGATCAGGTTTTCGGAAGCCGACATCTCGGCATACCGTTCCTGACCTATTGTGGCGTTTGCGCTGGTTTCTTCATCGTCGGCACCGCTATCGGCATCATCTGCAAGACCCGCCATCGCGCGACGCATCTTGAGATATGCTGCCCGCTCGTCCGGTGTCGCGTTGAAGTGGCGGATCACAGACATAGAGACGACGTTGTCTTCGCCCGTGAGCCTGACACCGCGCACACCGACGGATGAGCGCGAATTGAACACGCGCACGTCAGACGATGGGAACCGGATCGCACGGCCCGAGGCCGTGACCAGCATTACGTCATCATCTGGCGACGCAATACGCGCATTTATCAACGTCGTGTCAGCATGTTCGTCCTCGAACTTCATCGCGATCTTACCGTTGGATTTCACATTGGTGAAGTCGCTCAGCGCATTGCGCCGGACAGTGCCCGCCGAGGTCGCAAAGACGATCTGCAGTTCTGACCAATCTTTTTCGTCACGGTCGATGGGTAGAATGGCGGCGATAGAAACACCCGGTGGGATCGGCAGAATATTAACGATCGCCTTACCCTTGGATGTTCGTCCACCTTGCGGCAGGCGCCACGTTTTGAGCTTGTAGGCCATCCCATCCGTGGTGAAGAACAAAAGCTGCGTGTGCGTGTTGGCGACGAAAAGGGTGGTGACCACGTCCTCTTCTTTGGTTTGCATGCCTGCAAGACCTTTGCCACCCCTACGCTGACTGCGAAAATCGGCCAAAGGTGTACGCTTTATATACCCGCCAGAGGTTACGGTCACGACCATATCCTCGCGCGCGATCAGATCTTCGTCTTCCATATCGCCGGACCAATCGACGATCTCTGTGCGGCGCGGTACGGCAAAAAGCTCGCGCACTTCGCGCAGTTCGTCCGCGATGATGCCCATGATGCGTTCGCGGCTACCAAGGATTTCAAGGTATTCCTTAATCTTGCCCGCCAATTCTTCCAGCTCGTCGGTGACTTCTTTTACGCCGATTTGGGTTAGTCGCTGCAGACGAAGATCAAGGATTGCGCGCGCTTGGGTCTCGGACAGGTTATAAGTGCCGTCTTCGTTCGCTGTGTGGGTCGGATCGTCAATTAAGGCGATATAGGGCAGGATATCCTGTGCGGGCCAGCGGCGCGTCATCAGTTTTGCCCGCGCTTCTGCGGCATCTGCCGACGACCGGATCGTTGCGACCACTTCATCGATATTGGTAACGGCAACAGCGAGACCGCACAGAATATGGCTCCGCTCGCGTGCTTTACGCAGCAGATAAGCTGTGCGCCGCGCTACAACCTCTTCGCGGAAGTCAATAAAGTAAGTCAGGAACTTGCGCAGGGTAAGCTGCTCGGGGCGTCCACCGTTCAAAGCCAACATGTTGCATCCGAAATAGGTTTGCATCGGCGTAAAGCGGTAGAGCTGGTTCATCACCACTTCAGCTGTGGCGTCGCGCTTTAATTCGACAACGACCCGTACACCGTTACGGTCAGATTCGTCCTGAACGTGTGCTATGCCCTCGATTTTCTTTTCGCGGACCTGCTCGGCGATCTTTTCAATCATCGAGGCCTTGTTCACCTGATATGGGATCTCATCAATGACAATCGCCCAACGATCCTTGCGGATTTCTTCAATCCGCGTTTTGGCGCGCACAATGACCGATCCCCGCCCTTCAAGGTAGGCTTTGCGCGCACCCGTGCGGCCCAGCATAATGCCACCTGTCGGAAAATCGGGGCCGGGCACGTATTCAATCAGCTGCTCTGACGTCAAATCCGGTTCTTCAATCAGAGCAAGTGTTGCGTCTACAACTTCGCCCAGATTGTGGGGCGGGATATTGGTTGCCATACCAACGGCAATACCGCCCGCGCCATTGACCAGCATGTTCGGAAAGCGGGCAGGCAGCACGGTCGGCTCTTGTTGCTTGCCATCATAGTTGTCTTGATAATTGACAGTATCCTTGTCGATATCCGCAAGCAGGTAAGCTGCGGGCTTGTCCATCCGGACTTCGGTGTAGCGCATCGCGGCAGGGTTATCGCCGTCCATCGATCCGAAGTTGCCCTGACCGTCCAGCAACGGCAGCGACATGGAAAAATCCTGCGCCATCCGCACCAAAGCGTCATAAATCGCGCTGTCACCATGCGGGTGGTACTGACCCATCACGTCGCCTACGGGGCGCGCCGACTTGCGATATGATTTGTCGTGTGTGTTGCCGGTTTCATGCATCGCAAACAGGATACGCCGGTGAACAGGCTTCAGCCCGTCACGCAAATCAGGTATCGCACGGCTGACGATAACCGACATGGCGTAATCCAGGTAGGAGGTTCGCATTTCATGTTCGATGCTGACCGATGGCCCGTCGTAAACAGGGCGCTCGGGTGTCATTTCGTCACCGTTTTCAGGAGGTTGTGGTGTATCGCTCACGTTGTCTGCCCATTTTTTCCGCAGGGTCTATATCTTGTGGCCCAACCTTAACAGAGTGAGCATATAAGGTGCAATCACAGAGTTTGCCCACCATTAGCAGCCAGACCATGAGCCTGCTAACACACTGTTTTTATTGAAAAGTAAAATTTTCATGCCATGCTGGATTTAAGAAAGCAGCAATGAGGTGAAAATGCCCCAATCTGAAATGGAACTGATGCTGAAAGGATATGGTCTGACAACGGCGGAGTTCTTCTACCGTATGCCTGATTATACACATGTTCTGAACACGTATATCTGGCAGGACTACGATATCGCACCGGACCACCCGAAACTGTTTAAGTTTGTCGAATTTTGGCAGGCAGAGCTGGACGGTCCGTTGCATTCAGTGCGCTTTACGCACCGCAAGATGATAAGCCCGGGCGAATGGCGCAACGTTACCGGAGAGTTTACGCTGCACTGATCGTCACGCGGAACAGCTGGCCCCGCCAAGGACACAGAACTTTGCGCAATGCGGGTGGTTCAGTGCCACATCCTGCTCTGCTTCCTCGAGCGTTCGGCCTAGCTCGAACTCTGGCGCATAGGGCAGTAGCGTACAGGCCAGGACTGTGGGCGCATAAGCTCCTTTGCGTTTGACGACCATCCGCGAAGACGCACACATCAGGCTATCGGGTGATTTGTTCAGGATCCCCCAGCATGACGTGGTGATCTCGGGCACTTCAACGCGCATGTCCATTTCCGGAAAAAGCACTGTCTGACCGGGATCCTGCGCGTCGATATTAAATCCATGCTTTGCATAAAATGCGGCATATCCTGCGCGGCTTTCCGCGTCGCTGTCTGCCATGATGGACCGTCCGGCAACCGCCATGGAAAACCCATTGTCCCGCAGCCACTTCATACCTGTTAAAGTTTTCTCAAAGGTGCCAACGCCGCGTTCTTCGTCGTGAAGCGCAGCATCATAGTGATCCACTGATATCCGCAGGGTGATCTTGCCCGGAAACGCCTTGTTCAGAACGGTCAGACCCGCCTGCATCTTTTTGCGCATCATGGGCCGCATCGCATTGGTCAGGATCAAAACGTCATACCCACGTACCAGCGCTGCCCGCGCCATATCGATCATTTCGGGGTTCATGAAGGGTTCACCGCCAGTAAAAGCAATTTCGGATACGCGCCAGTCACGCTGCTCCAACTGATCCAGAAACTGGCCTACTTCTTCAGCGGTTATATATACTAGCGCATCATTCGTTGGACTGCTTTCGATATAGCAGTTGATGCATTCGATATTGCACAATGTCCCAGTATTGAACCAAAGTGTTTTCGGACTTGTTAGCTTGACGCGCGCGCGAGGCTCGCCGTGAGCCGTGACATCCGGGTTCTTAAACTTGCCGAGGTTTGCGTCGATCTGGTCTCTCATGCGCGATTGTTTCCTTGCTTTAGTGCGTCTGTGTTTGCGTCACAGAGAATAAGAACGCAAGATAGGAGCGATCAATCGCAGTGCACAGTGTTGTGAGCGCTTTACCTGACACCCATGTTTGCGCTAACAGTGCGGTAAAATTCGAATCCGGACCCAAGAGGCACCAAAATGGTTTCACGCGTCATTCCCGTCGATCCCTTCGATCTGGTCATATTTGGGGGCACTGGCGATCTGGCCCGGCGCAAGGTTCTTCCAGCCTTGTTCAGGCGGTTCTGTGCGGGTCAGATGCCCCATGATGCGCGGGTAATAGGTGCGGCACGCACCGATATTGACGATGCCGCCTACCGCGAGATGGTCGCAGATGCGATCAACGAGTTCAGTCCCAGCACGGCCTGCGAAGACGGCACACTGGAACAGTTTCTGAACTGCATCTTTTACGTGACGATTGATGCAATGGGGGAAGATGGCTGGGCTGATCTGGTTGCGAAAGTCGTTTCGGTAGATCGCGTGGAGGCGTATTACTTTTCAGTGGCGCCATCGCTTTTTGGTCCATTGGCCGAGAGGTTGCAAAGCCATGGCCTTGCAGACAGGCGTGCGCGGATCGTGGTCGAAAAGCCGTTCGGACGCGATCTGGCTACGGCCCGCGAGTTGAATGCCACGCTGGCGCGCTATTTCGACGAAGGGCAGATTTACCGCATCGATCACTACCTTGGCAAAGAAACCGTTCAAAACCTTATGGCGGTTCGTTTTGGTAATATGTTGTTCGAACCTTTGTGGAACAGCCAGTTCGTGGATCACATCCAGATCACGGTGGCAGAAACCGTGGGCGTTGGCGGGCGCGGCGAATACTATGATCGCGCCGGTGCCATGCGTGACATGGTGCAAAACCACCTTATGCAGTTGCTGTGCCTTATCGCGATGGAGCCTCCGGCGCGGTTTGATCCCGACGCGGTGCGCGACGAAAAACTAAAAGTTATAAGAGCACTGGAACCTGTTGAACCGCATCACGTCGTGCGCGGGCAATATAGCGCTGACCCAGAAAACCCGGAACTGCACCCCGACTACCGCACGGCCGTACACAACCCGCGATCCAAAACAGAGAGCTTTGTGGCTTTAAAAACCCACATCGCCAACTGGCGGTGGGCAGGCACGCCTTTCTATCTGCGCACCGGTAAGCGTCTGCATGCACGTTCCAGCGAAATTACCATTGTTTTCAAAGATACCCCCCATTCCATCTTTGCCGAGGATGCAGGCCGGCACCGCAATGTGCTGTCCATCAGGTTGCAACCGGATGAAGGCATCACGTTGGGCGTGACCATCAAGGAACCGGGACCCGGGGGCATGCGTTTGATCGATGTGCCGCTCGACATGACCTTTGCCGAAGCTTTGGGCCCTGAAAGTAGCGAAACTGTCGACGCCTACGAGCGGCTCATCATGGATGTCATCCGTGGCAACCAAACTCTGTTTATGCGCGGCGACGAGGTTGAGGCTGCATGGGCGTGGACAGACCCGATTATTCAGGGGTGGACGGATCGCGGCGAGGTGCCAAAACCCTACGATAGTCTAAGCCACGGCCCCGATGAGGCAGACAACCTGATGCGGCGGGACAAACGCGAATGGCGAAAGGTGTGAACAATGGAATTCATAGAATATCCTGACCGTGAAATAGCGGTCATGAGCTTGGCCGATATCTTGGCCAGTGCGTTGCGCAGATTGTTGGCGGGCGGTGACCGTGTCAGTTTTGCGGTGCCCGGCGGGACCACCCCGGCGCCTGTCTTTGACGCCCTATGCGCTGCCGACCTGGATTGGAGCCGCGTGACAGTCATGCTCACCGATGAACGCTGGGTGCCGACAACCAGTGAGCGGTCAAATACAGCGCTGATTAAACAGCATCTCTTGCAAGGACATGCCGCAGCCGCCAGCTTTGCCCCTTTTTACAAAGAGGGGCTCACAGCGCAGAAAGCAGCAGAAACTCTGTCTGAAGCCTATAAGGCGCATTTTCCACTGTCGCTTGTTTTACTGGGGATGGGGTCCGATATGCACACGGCGTCGCTTTTCCCCGGCGCGCCGGGTGTCGACGCGGCCCTGTCCCGCAATGCCTCGGCGCTCTGTGCCGTGACCCCACCGGACCAGCCCGAGCCACGGATTACACTCAGCGCGCGGGTGTTGAACAGCGCCCTCGAAAAGCATGTTGTGATATTTGGGCAGGATAAACGCGACGCGTTAGAGAACGCGCGTGGGCGCACGCCTGTCAATGCCCCGATTAACGCCGTTTTACAGGGAGGGACTGTTCATTGGGCAGCCTGAAACATCACTGGGACGCATTGCGCGCCCGCCACGCGCAAACGCAAGACCGGGCGCTGCTGTCGCTGTTTGACAGCCCCACACGCGCGCAGGAATTCAGCGCGCAAACCGGCGACATGCTGTTTGATTACTCGAAAACCAACATTGATGGCGAAACGCTCGATCTGCTTGGCGCGCTTTTCAATGCCGCCGACGTCCCTACAAAGCGCGCGGCGATGTTCGGCGGTCAGGCCATCAACGATACCGAAGGTCGCGCAGTGCTACACACCGCTTTGCGCAATCTGGACGGTGGGCCAGTTTTGGTCGATGGCAAGGATGTAATGCCGGAGGTTCTACAGACGTTGGCCCGGATGCGGGCCTTTGCAAATGACATCCGCAACAGTTTAATCACGGATGTCGTCAATATCGGGATCGGCGGGTCTGATCTGGGGCCTGCTATGGCGGTCGCGGCGCTGTCGCCCTATCACGACGGGCCGAAATGCCATTTTGTGTCCAATGTCGATGGGGCGGACATATCGGACACGTTGCGCGGCCTTGATGCCAAGACAACTCTGGTGATTGTCGCCTCCAAAACCTTCACGACCATCGAGACGATGACCAACGCGCGCACCGCGCGGGCTTGGATGTTGGACCATGGCGGCAATCCCGCAGCACAATTCGCAGCACTTTCAACCGCAGACGACCTGACGGCCGATTTTGGCATTCCGTCCGAACGCGTGTTCGGCTTCGAAGACTGGGTCGGCGGGCGGTACTCGATGTGGGGTCCGATCGGTTTGTCTTTGATGATCGCAACTGGCCCTGATGCTTTTGATGCCTTCCTGCGCGGCGGGCAGGCGATGGACCGCCATTTTCAAGCAGCCGACTGGCACGAAAACCTGCCCGCACTTCTGGCGCTCGTCGGCATCTGGCATGCGCAGGTCTGCGGGTACAGCAGTCGCGCAGTGTTGCCCTATGACCAACGACTGAAACGGCTGCCGGACTATTTCCAGCAGCTGGAAATGGAATCGAACGGCAAGAGCACCAAGATGGATGGCTCTGCGGTCGACGAAGACAGCGGCCCCATCGTCTGGGGCGCTGCTGGCACGAACGGCCAGCACGCTTTCTATCAATTGCTGCATCAGGGCACGCGGGTCGTGCCGTGTGAATTTATGGTCGCAGCACAGGGCCACGAGCATGAACTGGCGCATCACCACAAACTGCTTGTTGCCAATTGCCTTGCCCAATCCGAGGCCTTGATGCGGGGGCGCAGCTTTGACGAAGCGCGCGCAAAGATGGAAGCAGCGGGGTTTACCGGTGCTGAACTAGACCGTCAGGCGCATCACCGCGTATTCGCAGGCAACAGACCGTCGGTGACGCTAGTATATCCTTTGCTTGATCCCTTCACTCTTGGCCAGATTGTAGCGCTCTACGAACACCGCGTGTTTGTAGAGGGCGTTATTCTGGGCATCAATTCATTCGACCAATGGGGCGTTGAACTTGGGAAAGAGCTTGCGACGTCTCTACAACCTGTCGTGGAAGGGCAAATACCCACATCTGACAAGGACGGCTCCACTGCGCAACTCGTAGATTTTATCCTGCGCCACGCGGACTAAGGCAGGTCAGGCTTCAAACACCGCGCCGTCATTTTCAATAAAGCGTATGCGCAGGGCTTCGGGGATTGGATATCTGCCCGAACCGTCGGGCTGCAAAAGGACTAAAACGCAATCCAGTGTCGCGCGCAACGTGCCACCCGCCCAAAGCTCCTGATGCATAGAAAATGACGTGTTTCTGAAAGCCGTGCACGCGCAAGTCACGATATAGTCTTCATCCAATACCACCTCTTGCCGGTAGTGGATGGAGGCGGAACGGATCACGATACGCGGGCCTTGCCCACCACCAAACGATCGGGCCAAGCCGTTGATTTGCGTGTATTTCACCCGAATGCGTTCAAACCATTGTATATAAACGGCGTTGTTGACGTGGTTCAGAACATCCAGTTCTGAAAAACGGACCTGATCGGCCATTGCCAAGGGGGCAGGGGACGTGATCCCAAACTCTGCCTGTTCGGCCTTCGTGAGCGGTTGGTGATATTTCAGTGACATGAATGCGCTTCTAGGGTGGTGTTTTGAGCTTGCCAAGTGTCGGGCATAAAAACTGTACTGAAAACGTTGGTCAGTAAAGCCGCATTAACTTCTCGCGACTAGGCTTGCGCAATGGATCAGCGCAAAACATCTGAGACGGGAGAATATTAATGAAAAGGTGTCTATTGTGTTGCTCATTCATGATAGGTGTGTTTCTCCCCAGCCTGGCGCTGTCGGGACCAGATCGGCTTTCTGTGCTGTTGGGGTCTGAACATATCAACGCCACCCGCGAATTTCAGGAATTCAACCCCGGCTTCTTTCTAACATGGGAGCGACAGTTCAACTATAGCATTGGACTGTACTATAACAGTTACGAGGAAATTTCCCCACTGCTTTCAATTGGCTATGATTGGGAAGTCGCGCGCAACCTGGATTTGGGTGCTTTTTTTGCGCTTGCCGTGTATCCGGGCGATGGCGACGAATTCAACCATGCGATTGGTGACGTGGTGCCCTTTGTCGGATTGCAGGCAAGATATAAAAACGTCTTTGTACAGTTGATCCCAGCGGACGGTGATGCGCTTGATGCCCTGTTCACCTTAGGTTTAAGTTTCGAACTTGACTGACACACAGCTTTGGGACCGAAACACGGAAGGCTGGAGCGGGTAACGAGAATCGAACTCGTAACTAAAGCTTGGGAAGCTGCCGTGATACCTTTTCACCATACCCGCTTGCACAACTGCCGATTAGGGTTTGGTTGGGTTGACGTCAAGCCCTTCAGCAATTTGGTGCGGTGGCGGTGAAGAAATTTATAGCTGCTGGCACGCGAACACCGTTTGGGGTTTCAAAATCTGCAAAACCTGCGGCCACTCGTGCAACGATCGTGTCAAAATCTGCTGCCGTTGCATCAAAGTATTCAATTGCACGCGCTGCCGGTCCAATGGAGGCCGCGTGAGCTGCCACCCGATTCATATCGCCAATAGGGGTTAGCAGCAGCGTTTCTGTTTCGGCGTTTATGGCCTGGAAACCCGATTGTTCCAGAATGCGCAACACCTTTGCGGTGTTTCGAAACGCGAGTGGCCCTGGCGCATCAGGATCAACCGGCGGCGGCGCACCAAGTTGACTTTTGGCGGCATACATCGGCACTTGGAACCAAGGGTTCTTATCCAGATGCGACCAGCACGCCATGGTAAGCTGCGCGCCCGGACGCATGGCTTTGAGGACATTCGAAAAGGCGGCAACCGGATCGGCAAAGAACATCACCCCAAAGCGTGATATCACCTGATCGTAGCTGCCCGGAGCAAACGAATGCTCGGCCACGTCAGTCGTCTCAAACGAAAGCTGCGCGATATCTCCTGTCGTGGCGCGCGCCCGCGCCAACATCGGTTCCGAGATGTCCGCGCCGGTAACATGACCGTCTGCACCAACGGCATGGGCGGCTAGCACCGAACTCGTGCCGGTGCCACACCCAATGTCGAGAACGCGCTGCTCCGGCTTAAGTGCGGCCCGGTCCAGAACACCCGCCAAAACAGGGGCCATTAACGCGTCCAAGTCCTCCTGCTTGCCGACCCAGAGTGTTGCAAAGGTCTCCCAAAAAGCCTTTTGATCGGCGTTGCCAATGCTCATGCACGCCGCCTTCTGCGGCGACCGCCCGACGTGTTGCCGTCACCGCCGCCCGTATTGAAGGTGGCACGCGGTAAATCAACGATCGAGTTCAGGATCGGGAAGGGTTCGACCGCATTCGGGATCGCGGAGGCATTTACAAAGTGTTCTTGGAAACGCGGCTCGATCGCTGTTTCGATTTTGTGGATTTTCCCCACTGTGGCTTCGATTTCTGCCCGTGCCGAGGTATTGAGCAGTGCGATACGTGCGCCGGTTCCGGCCGCATTTCCCGCCGATGTGACCTTGTCCAAAGGCGCGTCTGGGATCATCCCCAGAACCATCGCGTGTTTTGGCGAGATATGCGCACCAAATGCCCCGGCGAGAACGACACGGTCCACAACATCCACACCGAATTTGTCCATCAAAAGCCGCGCACCAGAATAAAGCGCCGCTTTAGCCATCTGAATCTCGCGGATGTCACGGTTGGTGATCGTGATGCGCGGACCGCCCTCGGCTGTGCCGTCATAGACCAGATAGGAATACGTGCGCCCGTCCAGAAAACATCGGTCGGTGCCCGTCTGTTCCGGCGCACCAATAAGCCCCGGCGCGTCAACGATCCCGCGCATACGCATTTCCGCTACCATTTCTATGATGCCCGAGCCACAGATACCAGTAATGCCCGAAGCCGCGATTTGCGTTTTGAACTCTGGGTCGTCGGACCACAGGTCGCAGCCAATCACTTTGAAACGCGGATCTTTGGACACAGGGTCGATCTCGACCCGCTCGATCGCACCAGGTGCGGCGCGCTGACCGGAACTGATTTGCGCGCCTTCAAAGGCGGGACCCGTCGGCGACGAGCAGGCCAGCACTTTTTCCTTGTTCCCAAGCAGGATTTCCGCGTTCGTGCCCACATCGACGACAAGGACAAGGTCCTCGGATTTGTCAGGTGCTTCGGACAAGGCAACGGCGGCCGCATCCGCACCAACGTGCCCCGCAATGCAAGGCAAAAGATAAACCCGTGCGGATGGGTGGATGTTCAGATCAAGATCATCCGCCCGCAACCGCATCGCGTTGTTTGTTGCCAGCGCAAAGGGTGCCTGACCCAGCTCAAACGGATCAATCCCGAGAAAAAGGTGGTGCATGACCGGGTTACAGACAAAAACCGCATCCACGATCAACTCTTTGTCGATCTCGGCTTCGGTTGCGATCTGGGTAAACAAACCGCACATGCCTTCACGCACGGCACGGGTCATTTCTTCGGCACCGCCTGCGTTCATCATAGAATAGCTGACCCGGCTCATCAGGTCTTCGCCGAAGCGGATTTGCGGGTTCATCACGCCGGAAGATGCCAGCACTTCGCCGGTTTGCAAATCACACAGATGCGCCGCAATCGTGGTCGAGCCTAAGTCAACGGCAAGCCCGTACACCGTGCCATCATAGTAACCGGGCCAGATATGCATGATGCGCGGGGTATTTTCAGCATCTCCAAGATGCAGGGCGACAGTGACTTTCCAGTCGCCCTTACGCAGAATAGGTTGCATCTTTTGCAAGATGTGCAGGTCAGCCGCAACGCTCTCCAGCCCCCATTGATCCCGCAACGCATCACGCAACCGTTCCAAGTCTCCAGACGGGTCATGCATGTCCGGCTCTGCCACTTCGACGTAGTAAAGCTTGGTTGATGGATCCAGCACGATGTCGCGCGCCTCCGCCCGTTTCCGAACAACTTGCTTGTGCACCTGACTTTCAGGCGGCACATCAATCACCACATTCCGCTGAACGGTTGCCTGGCACCCCAGACGCCGCCCATCGATCAGACCGCGCTTATCCTTGTAGCGTTGTTCAACCTTGTTCCAGTCCGACAAGGCATCCGAATGAACAGTGACTCCATGCTTTGAGAACTCGCCATAACTTGGCGTGATCTGACATTTGGAACAAATGCCTCGGCCGCCACAGACTAAATCAAGGTCAACACCGAGCTGCCGTGCGGCCGTCAGGATCGGCGTGCCCACCGCAAAATGGCCGCGTTTTCCGGAAGGGGTGAATACCACAAGGGGATCATTGCTCATTAAGATTCGGAGCCTCTTGAAATCATTTGCCGTACCATAACGCTTCGCACTGCGTATAAAGGCCGGTCCGCGTCACATAATGTATCTGGCGCGGCATTCCTCCTTCGATTTTGTCATAAACTTCATGAGCCTGCCTATGGCACGGCCGTTATGGGCGCAGGTCAGGGTTTTCAGAACGTGCGTGAAAGATGAACCCCAACGCATTTAGCAGAACCTGTGCCGCTAAAATGGAAGTACTGCCGGTCGGGTCATAATCAGGTGCCACTTCAACCAGATCCAACCCGACGACCGGATTGCGTCGCGCCACCCCCTGCAGCACTTCGAGCACTTCGTAGTAGAGAAAACCGCCGTGGCTCGGTGTCCCCGTGCCCGGCGCGATAGAAGGGCAAAAAGCATCAATGTCGATCGTGATGTAAAGCGGCGCACCTTCAGGGACTGCAGCAACCAGTGCGTCGACCCCCATGCGCCGTGCCTGTCTGACCGAGATGATCTGCGACCCCATCGCGCGGGCGTCTGCATAGCCTTCCTTGGCGGTCGAACTTACGTTACGAATGCCAACCTGCGTGAGCCCTGTTACGTAGTCTTGCTCGGCTGCGCGGCGCATCGGGTTCCCGTGCCCATGGCGCACGCCATGCCGTTCGTCTACGAAATCAAGATGCGCGTCGATCTGCAGAATATGAAAGGGCTTGCCGCTATATTCGGGGCCGCCATATGCCCGAATACAGGGAATATTGACCGAATGGTCACCACCAATCACCACAGGCAATGCCCGCGCGGCCAATGCGGCACGTACGCCTGCTTCGATGTTGGCGTGGCTCATTTCAGTATCAGTATGCACGATATCCGCATCGCCCATATCCACAATGGACACACTACCCGGCAGATAGGTTGCATCGTCTTCATGATCGTAAGCACCCGCATGCCCAAAGCTAAAAAGCGTCGAGGCTTCGCGCACGGCACGCGGCCCGAACCGCGCGCCCGAACGCCACTGCGTCCCCGCATCAAAGGGTGCGCCTAAAACGGCGACATCAGCCTGCAACTCGCTCCAGTCGGCCACATAAGGCCGCTTTCCAAATGTCGAGATGCCAACGAAAGGCAGATCAAGCCTGCCTGTTTCATATCCGTGACCCGCCATTGGCCTGCTCCTTTGTTTGCCTATCGCTTTAGCATTGCCGCGCGGGCCTGGGCTTGGCAATCCATCCAAGTGGCCTTTTTGCAAACTAGCCCCTTTTAATTTCTGCAGTCCCGTGAAATAGGAAACTGCCAAATGATTACTCCAAACGCGAGGTATGCCATGGAGATTCGCGAGGCTCTCACTTTTGATGATGTTTTGCTGGTGCCTGGGGCGTCTTCCGTCTTGCCGTCCACTGCAGATACCCGCACACGCGTGACACGTTCGATCTCCATGAACATCCCGTTGCTAAGCTCGGCGATGGACACCGTGACCGAAGCGCGCATGGCTATTGCGATGGCGCAAGCGGGCGGTATCGGCGTGGTGCACCGCAACTTAACGATCGAAGAACAGGCCCGTGATATCCGACGGGTCAAGCGGTTCGAATCCGGCATCGTCTATAACCCCATTACGCTGAAAGCCAATCAGACGCTGGCCGACGCGAAGGCCCTGCAAGAACGCTACCGCGTTACTGGTTTTCCTGTTGTCGATGACCGCGGACGGGTTCTGGGCATCGTGACCAACCGCGACATGCGTTTTGCCAGCGATGACAAGACGCCCGTTTCCGTGATGATGAGCTCGGACAACCTTGCGATCCTGCATGAACCCGCTGATCGGGATGAAGCCATCAGCTTGATGAAATCGCGGCGCATCGAAAAGCTACTGGTCACCGACAAAGACGGCAAACTTACGGGTCTTTTAACGCTCAAAGACACCGAACAAGCCGTTTTGAACCCCACAGCCTGCAAGGACCATCTGGGCCGGTTGCGCGTCGCGGGCGCCACAACAGTTGGCGATGCGGGGTATGAACGCTCGCAAGCGCTGGTTGACGCCGGTGCTGATATGATCGTGATTGATACGGCGCACGGCCATTCCGAAGGTGTAGCGGCTGCAGTCCGGCGGGCCAAGAACCTCAGCAATGAAGTCCAGATCATTGCCGGTAATGTAGCCACCGCAGAGGCAACACGGGCGTTGATCGACGCCGGTGCGGATGCGGTGAAGGTCGGGATCGGGCCGGGTTCAATTTGTACCACGCGCATGGTCGCAGGTGTGGGCGTTCCACAGCTGACAGCCATCATGGATTGCGCGCGCGCAGCAGGCGACACGCCAGTGATCGCCGATGGCGGCATCAAGTTCTCGGGTGATTTCGCCAAAGCTATCGCGGCGGGGGCTTCCTGCGCGATGGTCGGCAGTATGATTGCCGGAACCGACGAAAGCCCGGGCGAGGTAATCTTGTATCAAGGACGCAGCTTCAAAAGCTATCGCGGTATGGGCAGCCTTGGTGCAATGGCGAGCGGATCAGCGGATCGCTATTTCCAAAAGGACGCGGCCAGCGACAAGCTCGTGCCTGAAGGGATCGAAGGGCAGGTGGCTTACAAAGGCTCTGCCGGAACGGTTCTACACCAGCTTGTTGGAGGATTACGGGCCGCAATGGGGTATACGGGCTGTGCGACCGTCGACGAGATGCGGAGCAATTGCAATTTTGTCAAAATTACTGGCGCTGGCTTGAAAGAAAGCCACGTGCATGACGTACAAATCACGCGCGAAAGCCCGAACTACAGGGTGGGTTAGGCTATTTACGTCCCGGTAGAAATTACAGCCGCAGGTATGCGCACATGACACCTGCTGCTCGGGTTGCAGCCGCAATCGATGTTCTCGACATCTGGCGCAGTGGCCTGCCAGCAGAGCAGGCACTGACGCGGTGGGCACGGCAAAGCCGGTTTGCAGGCTCAAAAGACCGCGCGGCGGTGCGCGATCACGTGTATGATGTGCTGCGCTGCAAAGATACCGCCGTCGCATTCGGCGGTGGTGACAGCGGGCGTGCGCTGATGCTGGGCATGCTGCGCAGTCGCGGCCAAGACGTGGGACAATTTTTTACCGGCGAGGGATACGCCCCTGATCCGCTTACGGGTGAAGAGGCTGGTTTTTCGCCACCGGAGCCTGATACATGGTTCTGGAACATGCCCGCATGGGTGGTGGATGCCCTAGAGATCAGCTTGGGTGACAAGGCTGTTGATGCGGCGCAAATCTTGCAAGACCGCGCACCGGTAACACTCAGGGTAAACAAGCAAAAAGGTAACGCACAAGACGCATGCGCCCTTTTAGCTCAAAGCGACATCACCGCCATCCGGAACCCAATTGAAGAAAACGCCCTGACCGTCACAGACGGCGCAAGACGATTGCGCAACTCGACCGCATATCTTGATGGGTTTGTAGAGCTTCAGGATGCGGCATCACAAGCCGTGGTTGCCTTGTTGCCTACCGCTCGAAAATGCCTCGATTACTGTGCAGGTGGTGGGGGCAAGGCACTTGCGATCGCGGCACAAGACAACCGTGAGGTGTTTGCGCATGATAAAGCACCCGAGCGGATGAAAGACATTGCATTGCGCGCGAGACGTGCTGGTGTGACGGTCATCGAACTGAACGACGACGCGCTCGCCCAACATGCCCTCTTTGATCTCGTGCTTTGTGATGTGCCGTGTTCCGGCAGTGGCGCATGGCGCAGATCGCCCGAAGGCAAATGGACCTTAACGCCTGAGCGGCTCGGTGAATTAAAGGAAATACAGCACGCAGTACTCTCAGAAGCGGCTGATCTGGTGTCTGTAAATGGATGGTTGATCTACGCCACCTGTTCGCTTCTCAAAGCTGAAAATGAAGATGCTGTTGCAAGATTTTTGTCGGATCACAGGGACTGGCACTGCGCTTTCGAAAAACGTTTTGACGTTTGCACCGACGCAGACGGGTTCTACACCGCACACTTGACGCGGGTTTCAATTTAGCTTTATTCTACCATAGGGTGCATTTTCCACGTTGGTTAATCTAGGATTAACTCCTGGAGCGCTTTGATAGCAGTGCGATTCTATCTTGTAGGAGCTCAAGTTGACCAGCAGTGCATTTCCAACGTCCCGTCTCACCCGTTTCGCATTAGGCGCTAAGGAACGTTTGGGGGGCGTTGCGGTTGCCGCTGCTGCGTTCGGTATCATGGGTTTGGCGACACCCCAGGGTTGGGTTCAATCCGCATTCCTGGCGACATCGCTTTCAGTGCTGTTGCTGTGCGTTTCGCTAACTGCTTTGACCTTCCTGCATTTGAGGCAACGGCGAGTTTCTTTGACCGTTTTGTCTGAGTTTATGGCCAAGGATGCAATCGCAAGTCTGGTTTCAGATGGTGAAGGGGTGGTTTTGTCCGCAAACACAGCGGCCCAGAAAAGATTTACCCCCATCAACACAGGCACTGAAACAGTAGGCAAGCTGTTGGAAAAAATCATATCCAACCCTGTAAACATGGTGTTTCGCCTCAAATCCAAAGCGGATGTTGAGGGGGCAGCACACGAAGATATCGTCACACGCAAGGGTCATGTCAGGCTCAGCGTGCACCAGACAGCGCAGCACTGCTATATCTGGCGGCTGGAAGAATTACCGCCCATGGCGGCCGGCGCGGAAGGCCCGTCGCTGCCAATGATCCTCTTGGGGCGAACGAATGCTGTGCTTTATATGAACGAAGCCGCGCGTGCTTTGGCCGGGAAGCGATTAACGACGCTGGACCGATTGTTCACAGCGCCTGTCGTGCCGGATAAAATCAATAACATCTCGGCACGCACAGGGCCGGCACGTGCTTTTGTCACTGAAGTTGACGCGGGTGCTGGCAGGCGGGCGATGTTCTTAGCACCGATCAACAATGACGCGTCTTCTGAACAAGGCTGGAACGTTTTTCAAGACCTGCCCGTGCCACTACTAAAAGTCAGTCCGGAAGGAAAAGTTGAGGCGTTCAACAAAATGGCTTCAGAAATGGTCGGCTTTGGGCTCTCTAACGAGGTTCACCTGTCGGAGTTCATGGAAGGTCTGGGCCGCCCCATTACGGATTGGCTTAAAGAGACACTTGCCGGCAGGGCCACCCAGCAAACAGAATTTCTACGTCTAAAGCGCATGGATAAAGAAGTTTTTGTTCAGGTCACGCTGAATCGGACCACGGAAATTGGATCATCCTCACTAATTGCAGTGCTCAGCGACGCGACCGAGCTCAAATCACTTGAAGCACAGTTTGTCCAAAGTCAAAAAATGCAAGCAATCGGCCAATTGGCAGGCGGGGTTGCCCATGACTTCAACAATCTTTTGACAGCAATATCAGGGCATTGCGACCTTTTGCTATTGCGGCACGATCAGGGTGACCCTGACTTCAGCGATCTTGTACAAATCAATCAAAACGCAAACCGCGCAGCGGCGCTCGTCGGTCAGTTGCTGGCGTTCTCGCGCAAACAAACCCTGCGACCAGAGACGTTGGACATGCGCGACACACTGTCTGATCTGACGCACCTTCTGAACCGACTGGTCGGCGAAAAAGTGACACTTACACTGTCACATGATCCGGTTCTGAAACCAATCCGCGCGGACAAACGGCAATTGGAACAGGTTCTGATGAACCTTGTCGTGAATGCCCGCGACGCCATGCCAAGTGGCGGCGAGATCCGCATCGACACCCAATGTATAGTCCTTGATAGAGGGATCACCCGCGACAGGGTTACTGTGCCAAGTGGTGAATACGTAACACTTCGTGTATCGGACGATGGCGTCGGCATTCCATCTGACAAACTGCAAAAAGTGTTCGAGCCTTTCTACACGACGAAGAGAACCGGGGAGGGGACCGGATTGGGCTTGTCCACGGCGTACGGGATCGTAAAACAATCTGGCGGTTATATTTTTGTAGACAGCACTGTTGGTGGCGGCACGTGCTTCACGCTATACTTTCCTGTAATGCAGCATCAAGAAAGCAAGCCAGCAAAATTGCAGAATGCGCAACCCAAACCGGTCGGCAAGCGCGGCGACGGCGTTATACTTCTCGTCGAAGACGAGGCACCGGTGAGGGCTTTTGCCAGCCGTGCCCTGCGCCTGAGAGGGTATACGGTGCTGGAAGCGGACTCTGCCGAGGCAGCACTTAAAACGCTCGAAGATCAGGACCTGAGTGTCGATGTCTTCGTTACAGACGTTGTTATGCCCGGTATGGACGGCCCCAGCTGGGTCCGTAAAGCATTGAAAACAAGGCCGGATGTACGGGTTGTTTTTGTGTCAGGGTATGCAGAAGACAGCTTTGGCGAAACTCAGATGAAAATTCCGAACTCTGTGTTTCTTCCCAAACCATTCTCTCTGAATGACTTGACCGAAACGGTACACCAGCAACTTCACTAACGCGCATCACTGCCAGTCATAGCCGACGCATGGAGCGCAAAGCTGGCGGCGTGTTTCCTTCGCACAAGTGCTTCGACGTCCTCCGACAACTCTAGCGATTTACGAGGCGACACATTCACGCGCGGTATTGTTGGCAAGGGGCCAAGACGCTCTGCCAAAAACGCGAAGAGTGGCGCACTGTTTTCATAGGCAAACGCGTAATCTACCGCTTTGCCTTTACCGCGCGGTTCCAAAAAAGCAGCCTGACTTCCGACGTTGGCAAAGGCAGGGGGCTCATCTGCACAGTATGCCGTCACAAAGTCATCAAAACTCAAGCCTGCGGTGCTGTTTGGCTGACCATCCAGCTCTGTTCTTTGCCGGTATCTGTACCAGCTCCCAAGCCAACTGACCGGCTCTCTAACCACTGCAATGACGTCTAATTCCGTACCGCAGACCTTTTCATACATTGGCCTGACAAAGCGGTTAAACCGGTAGAGCGGCGCGTGTTTCAGGGCAGGTGGTCCCGAAATAATCAAATCCGCCTGTGGTCCCAAAGCTTGATGGTAAGCAGTGCTGCCGGTTTTCGGGACACTTAAAATTACCAAACGCTGTTTAAAAAAAACCAGCATCACATCCCGCCTCAATTTCTTTTCCGACCCTAAACTACTCCTTAACCAGTTTTGGAAAAAGATGGGTTTATAGAAATTTTGATTGAAATGTTCTCTTTTTGGTCCCATAAGGAACGTAATAAGAACATCCTCATGGGCGCCGACGGCAAAGATTGCCGACCGGAGAGTTCTGTGACAGTAAGAGGAAACAACATGGCAACGGCAGATTTACTTAGCATGAATGACAAAAAATCGGCAGATAAGCAAAAAGCGCTGGACTCAGCTCTGGCTCAGATTGAACGCCAGTTCGGTAAAGGCTCCATCATGAAACTCGGCGCTGAAGGCGCTGTGCAGGACATCAAATCAAGCTCTACAGGGTCTTTGGGTTTGGACATCGCGCTGGGTATCGGCGGGCTGCCCATGGGCCGCATCGTAGAGATTTACGGCCCTGAAAGCTCTGGTAAAACAACGCTGACCTTGCATTGCGTTGCAGAGCAGCAAAAAGCGGGTGGCGTCTGCGCATTCGTAGATGCAGAGCACGCGCTTGATCCGACCTACGCCAAAAAACTGGGCGTCGATATTGATGAATTGCTCATCAGCCAACCGGACACAGGGGAACAAGCCCTCGAGATTACGGACACTCTGGTACGTTCGGGGGCTGTGAATATGGTCATCGTCAATTCGGTCGCTGCTTTGACACCTAAGTCAGAACTGGAAGGCGATATGGGCGACAGTTCAGTTGGCGTACAAGCACGCCTGATGAGCCAGGCCATGCGCAAGCTCACGGGATCAATCAGCCGGTCCAATTGCATGGTGATCTTCATCAACCAGATCAGGATGAAAATTGGCGTCATGTTCGGCTCGCCTGAAACGACGACCGGCGGAAACGCGCTCAAGTTCTATTCCTCCGTCCGTCTCGACATTCGCCGCATTGGCGCTTTGAAAGACCGCGACGAAGTGGTTGGCAACCATACCCGCGTAAAGGTTGTGAAAAACAAAGTTGCAGCACCATTTAAGCAGGTTGAATTCGACATCATGTACGGCGAAGGCATCTCTAAAATGGGAGAGCTTCTGGACCTTGGTGTCGCCGCAGGCGTCGTCGACAAGTCAGGCTCTTGGTTCAGCTATGGCGACGAACGGATCGGGCAGGGCCGCGAAAACGCAAAAAGCTTCCTGCGGGAAAACAGTCAAATGGCGCTCGAGATCGAAGACAAGATTCGCGCGGCACATGGTCTGGACTTCGATATGCCAGCAAAAGAACGCACCGAAGACGACGATATCCTCGAAGCGTAATACCACAACCTTCAGACACGGGGCGTATCCGAGCGATGCGCCCCGTTTTGCGTTTATTATCCGCAGACTTGTGGACAGCCACGGCAGGCAGGGTTATTTGATCGGGAACATTGATTTTTCGCCCGAAAGCCCGCGCTCTATGCAAACCGTGAATGATATCCGATCTTCTTTTCTAACCTACTTTGAAAAACAGGGGCACAGGGTCGTACCCTCAAGCCCACTTGTGCCACGCAACGATCCCACTTTGATGTTTGCGAACTCTGGCATGGTTCAGTTCAAAAACCTGTTCACAGGCGTCGAAACACGCGATTACCAGCGCGCGACCACAGCGCAGAAATGTGTGCGGGCAGGCGGCAAGCACAACGATCTGGATAATGTGGGTTATACGGCGCGACACCATACATTTTTTGAGATGCTCGGTAATTTCAGCTTTGGCGACTACTTCAAAGACGACGCAATCAATTTCGCTTGGGAGCTTGTCACTTCGGAACTGGGGATCGATAAAAGCAGGCTCTATGTCACCGTGTATCACACCGACGATGAAGCCGCAGAGATCTGGAAGAAAGTCGGCGTACCCGACGACCGGATCATCCGCATTGCGACAAATGACAACTTCTGGATGATGGGTCCAACGGGGCCTTGCGGACCCTGTACCGAAATCTTCTACGACCATGGCGATCACATATGGGGTGGCCCTCCCGGAAGCCCAGAAGAGGACGGCGACCGCTTTGTGGAAATCTGGAACCTCGTGTTCATGCAATACGAACAGTTCGAGGACGGCAACAGACGTGATCTTGCAGCGCAATCCATTGATACTGGCATGGGTATCGAACGGGTGGCGGCCCTGTTGCAAGGCACCAACGACAATTATGCAACCGATCTGATGCGCAGTCTGATCGAAGCATCGGCGGATGCAACAAACACCGACCCGGATGGCACGGGCAAAACTCATCACAGGGTCATTGCCGATCATCTCAGGTCCACGTCGTTTTTGATGGCAGATGGCGTAACGCCCTCAAACGACGGGCGTGGTTACGTGCTGCGCCGGATTATGCGGCGCGCAATGCGACACGCGCATCTGTTGGGTGCAAAGGATCCGCTGATGCACAAACTGGTGCCTGCGCTGGTGCGTCAGATGGGGGCCGCCTATCCCGAGCTTGGTCAAGCCCAAAGCATGATCGAACAGACGCTTTTGCAGGAAGAAACGCGTTTCAAGCAAACACTGGACCGTGGTTTGAAGCTCCTTGATGAGGAATTAGGCGGCCTGGCCGAGGGCCAGGATTTGCCCGGAGTTGCTGCGTTCAAGCTATATGACACGTATGGCTTCCCGCTCGATCTGACGCAGGACGCTCTACGCGAAAAAGGCCATGGCGTGGATACTGACGGCTTTGATGCTGCAATGGCTGAGCAAAAAGCAAAAGCGCGTGCAGCTTGGTCCGGGTCGGGTGAAGCCGCAGATGCAACGGTCTGGTTTGATGTAGCTGACGCCCATGGCACAACAGATTTTCTCGGGTATGACACCGAAACGGCAGAAGGACAGATCGTAGCCGTCGTAAAGGGTGGGACAGCGACAGACACCGCATCGGCGGGCGAAAGCGTGCAGATTGCCCTGAACCAAACACCGTTCTACGCCGAAAGCGGCGGTCAAATCGGCGATACTGGTCAGTTAAAAACGGCAACCGGTACGGCGCAGATCACAGATTGCCGCAAGACGGCGGGGGTCTATGTCCACATGGCACAGGTCATAGAGGGCACATTGAAAGCCGGTGATGCCGCCGTACTGGATGTTGACCACGCGCGACGTACTGCAATTCGCGCCAATCACTCAGCCACGCATTTGCTGCACGAAGCACTACGTGAAGCCTTGGGAGATCACGTAGCGCAGCGCGGATCGTTAAACGCAGATGACAGGCTGCGTTTCGATTTCAGCCATGCTAAGGCTCTCACCGCAGACGAACTTGCGCACGTCGAAGCTGACGTGAACAGCTATATCCGTCAAAACGCGCCGGTCGAAACCCGGATCATGTCTCCGGACGATGCCCGTGCATTGGGTGCGCAAGCCTTGTTCGGTGAAAAATACGGCGATGAGGTTCGTGTTGTCTCGATGGGCCGTCAGGAGGGGTCTGGCAGAGGTCTCGAAGGCTCCACGTACTCAATCGAGCTGTGCGGTGGCACCCATGTCAGACAAACAGGTGACATTGGCGCTTTCGTAACCCTTGGCGATACCGCCAGCAGCGCAGGTGTAAGACGCATCGAAGCGCTGACAGGCGCCGCAGCACTTAGCTACTTGCGCGCCCAGGACGGCCGCCTTGCTCAGGTCGCCGCAGACCTCAAGGCGCAGCCATCCGATGTACCGGAACGCGTACGCAGCCTCATGGAAGAGCGCCGCGCTCTAAGCAACGAGGTCGCACAATTGCGCCGCGAACTGGCCATGGCGGGCGGCAGCGGCACATCCGATGCCCCTGAGGTCCGTGATATCGAAGGAATTGCCTTCACTGCAAAGGTTCTGAACGGCGTGACCGGGCGCGATCTGCCAACGCTCGTTGATCAATACAAATCAAACATGGGCAGCGGCGTCGTTCTTTTAATCGCCTCCGCAGATGGAAAAGCAGCGGTTGCGGCGGGCGTCACAGACGATCTGACTGCCAAAGTATCCGCGGTAGACATCGTAAAGGCGGCGGTCACTGCACTGGGTGGCAAGGGCGGTGGCGGACGCCCGGACATGGCACAAGGCGGCGCAAAAGACGCCAGCGAAGCAGACGCCGCGATTTCTGCCGCCGAAACTGTTCTGAAAGGATGAATACAATGGGCGCACTCTGGATTGCACATGTCACGGTAAAAAACGAAGAAGCTTATGCAAAATACGCGGCTCTCGCAACAGAAGCGATCGCTGCACATGGCGGCCACTTCATTGCAAGAGGTGCACGTTTCGTTCAACTGGAAGGACAAGCACGCCCCCGAAATGTGGTCGCCCGCTTTCCAGATCTCGAAACTGCAGAAAAATGCTACAATTCAGATGTTTACCAGCGGGCCCTAAACCACGCCCGCGACGCATCAGAACGTGAACTGATGATCATCGAGACTTCCGAGTAGCTTTTTCATCTTGCAAAAAAACTCCGGGGAGCCCGAGGGGCTGGCCCCTCGGACGTTAGCCCGCTCGCGCCATGCGTTTGCGTTCATGCGGGTCCAGATAGCGTTTGCGCAATCGGATCGCGTTAGGCGTCACCTCGACCAGCTCATCATCGTCGATATACGCAATGGCCTCTTCAAGGCTCAACTGGATGGGTGTGGTCAACCGAACGGCTTCATCCGTTCCAGAAGCTCGCACGTTTGTCAGTTTCTTGCCCTTCAACGGGTTAACTTCCAGATCATTCTCTCGGCTGTGTTCACCAATGATCATGCCTGTGTAGACATCAGCCTGCGCGCCGATCATCATCTTGCCCCGTTCTTCGAGATTCCAAAGTGCATAAGCAACAGATGTCCCGTTCTCCATCGAGATTAGAACCCCCGCACGCCGCCCTGGGATTGGGCCCTTATGCGGCGCCCAACCATGGAAAACACGGTTCAAAACACCGGTACCGCGTGTATCTGTCAAAAACTCGCCATGGTAGCCGATCAGGCCACGAGACGGCACATGTGCCACAATCCGCGTCTTACCAGCACCGGCAGGCTTCATTTCGACCAATTCACCGCGCCTCGCGCCGGTAATTTTCTCGATAACTGCGCCCGAGTATTCGTCGTCCACGTCGATTGTAGCTTCTTCGATAGGTTCATGTCGAACGCCATCAATGTCCTGAAACAAAACCTGCGGACGCGAGATGCTCAGCTCGAAACCTTCCCGACGCATGTTTTCAATCAGCACACCCATCTGCAATTCACCACGTCCTGCAACCTCGAACGCTTCTCCACCGGGCGTGTCCGATATCTTTATCGCAACGTTGCTTTCGGCTTCTTTCATCAACCGTTCACGGATGACGCGCGACTGCACCTTTTTCCCGTCCCGTCCGGCAAGCGGGCTGTCGTTGATACCGAAAGTCACAGTGATTGTTGGCGGATCAATCGGTTGGGCGGGCAGGGCTTCTGTCACCTGCGCGGCCACGATACTATCGGCCACAGTGGCTTTGCTCATTCCCGCAAGGCTGACGATATCGCCTGCTTCAGCCAGATCGATGGGCTGTTGCGTCAATCCGCGAAACGCTAGCACCTTGGTCACGCGGAACAATTCTACCTGACTACCATCGCGGCTTAGGGCCTTGACCGTCTCGCCCGCTTTAACAGTTCCGGATTCGACGCGGCCTGTCAGAATTCGGCCAATGAACGGGTCAGCACCCAGCGTCGTTGCCAGCATACGGAAAGGTTCATCGCGCTGCGCAAGCTGGGCAGGGGCAGGCACGTGCTCGACAATCAGATCAAACAACGCCGATAGGTCCTCACGAGGGCCATCCAGTTCCATATCCGCCCAGCCAGACCGGCCCGATGCGTACATGGCCGGAAAATCGAGCTGGTCATCATCTGCGCCCAAGTTCGCGAAAAGATCAAAACATTCGTCCAGTGCGCGATCAGGTTCCGCGTCCGGTTTGTCGACCTTGTTCAGCACAACAATCGGGCGCAATCCAAGCGCCAAAGCTTTGGACGTAACAAACTTTGTTTGCGGCATCGGACCTTCAGCAGCATCCACCAGCAGCACCACACCGTCGACCATAGACAGGATACGTTCCACTTCGCCGCCAAAGTCCGCGTGGCCCGGTGTGTCCACGATATTGACGCGCACCCCCTTCCACTCGACCGAGGTGGCTTTCGCCAAAATCGTGATCCCGCGTTCACGCTCCAGATCATTGCTGTCCATGGCGCGCTCGGTTGTCGCCTGATTTTCCCGATATGTGCCCGATTGCTTGAGCAATTCATCCACCAGCGTGGTTTTGCCGTGGTCAACGTGTGCAATGATCGCGATGTTTCGCAGGTCCATGGAAAGCGCCTCAATATCTCTATGCGCGCCGAAACGGCGCAGCTTTGGGGGCGCATACCGCGCACCCCGCCAGAAAGCCAGCAGTAATTACCGCCATATCGCCACAGCTAGTGCTGTGTGGAATTCGACAACAGGTGGATGACCAAAATACCGGCAATAATCAGCCCAAGACCGATCACGGCAGGCAGATCAAGCCTTTGACCAAAGATTATAAATCCAATGCAGGCAATAAACACGATACCCAGACCGGACCAGATCGCATACACCACGCCGACAGGCATAAATTTCAGCGTGAGCCCCAAAAGGTAAAAGGCCAGCGCGTAGGCGACAATCACCACAAGTGTCGGCCCTATCCGCGAAAACTGCTGGCTCGCTTGCAGCGCCGTCGTCCCGATGGTCTCGAACAGAACCGCAAGAGTTAAGTAGATGTAGTGAGCGGGCATTAAGCGGCCTTTCAAATTAAAGTGGTATCGCGTGGGTGTCTTTAATCTCTTCCATCACGAAACTGGCAGAGACATCCGATAGTGTGACGCGCCGGATCAAGGACTGATACAACAAGTCGTAGTCGGCCATGTCAGAAACCTGCGCCCGTATCAGATAATCCAAATCCCCCGTCATGCGGTAGACCCCTTGTATCTGCGGAAGCGAACGCGTCGCCGCACGAAACGCATCCAGCCAGCTTTCACTGTGATCCTGCGTGCGGATAAGTATGAAGACAGTGAGCGAAAACCCCAGCTTTTCCGCATCCAGCAGGGCCACGCGCCGCTTTATGACACCTGCTTCTTCAAGCGCTTTGATCCGGCGCCAACAGGCGTTCCGACTTAGGTTCACTCTCCCGCCGATTTCCTCAAGCGAAAGCGACAAATCCTGTTGCAGTTGCGCCAGCAGCTTTCTGTCCGTTTCATCTATCGTCACAGGATTTGCGCCTAAATTGGGATATTATACTCGATATATACTATTATGCTGAATATTTGGGAGAAATTTTCATCCAAGAGGCAATAAATATTACTCAAACAAGGAAACACACACATGATACAACGCATCTTTCTCGCGCATCCCGCAACTGTAAATGAAACCTTTCTGCAGCATATGGCCTTCGCATTAGGCTTTGCATTCAAACTTTTCGGCGCGGCTTTTGCTGCCCTGGTACATGCGATCATTCCTTGCCTGTTCGAGAAAACTGCAAGCAGGATCATCGCAGAGCTCTATGCGCGAACGCACCATAGGGGGCGCTAACGACGTAGAAAGGCAGACGCCGAAGGATAAAGAGCGTTGAAGCAAGTTTGAATTAATCAATCCTCAATCTGTTACGGTGACACTTGATGTTGGGACGTGGGAACAACCCGACAGAGGATTGCCTCAATGTTTCGTTTTTTTCTGGTTCTGGCAGTCTGCGCCTTGCCCGTCTGCGCCTTGGCGTCAACATATTCCAAAGACAGCCCGACCCCGGATTATCTGAAAATGGTCAAAAAATCACACTTACTTTTCGGGCCTTACAAACCGAAAAACTCTGAAAAACCAGCCTTTGATCGCCGAGAAACACTTTCGGGTATATGGAATCTCGCAAAAGCAGAAGTATTTGAAACGACGGGTAAGTCGCTCGAATTCGTGCCATTTCTTGCGCAAAAGCCAGAGCTACTACGCTTTGAAAACGCATCATTTCCTCCGGCACTCCAGAGGGTAAAACCAAATCGCACGCCTTCCTCTGGCACCGAAAACATCGTCACGGTGCCGGTCGCCTCCAGTTATCTTTTCACGCTGACACTTATGCTGACAGCGTTATTCGCAAAACAAAATGAATATACTCGAAGCCTCAGAACCTATGCACGCCGCTTAACGCATTTTCATAGGACCCGCTCGCTTTAGCCTGCAAGCGCTGTGTTGAGGTTTTTGTCAATCTTTTCAAGGAATCCTTCGGTCGTAAGCCACCGCTGGTCCGGTCCAACAAGAAGCGCTAGGTCCTTGGTCATAAAGCCGCTTTCTACTGTATCGACGACGACACGCTCAAGCGTTTCAGCAAAGTTCAGAAGTGCTGCATTGTCGTCCAGTTTGGCGCGGTGCTTGAGGCCACCAGTCCACGCATAAATCGACGCGATGGAGTTGGTCGAAGTTGCTTCACCTTTCTGGTGCTGGCGGAAGTGGCGGGTAACTGTGCCATGCGCGGCTTCTGACTCGACCACCTTCCCGTCTGGCGTCATCAAAATCGAGGCCATCAGCCCCAAAGACCCGAAGCCCTGCGCGACCGTGTCAGATTGGACATCGCCATCGTAGTTTTTACAGGCCCAGACATAACCGCCAGACCATTTCATCGCTGACGCAACCATATCATCAATCAAGCGGTGCTCGTACCAGATGCCTGCGGCTTCGAATTTCTCTTTGAACTCCGCCTCAAAGATTTCGGCAAACAATTCCAGAAACCTGCCATCATATTGCTTGAGGATGGTATTCTTCGTTGACAGATATACTGGCCAGCCAAGGCTGAGGCCGTAGTTGAACGACGCGCGCGCAAAATCAATGATCGATTTATCGAGGTTATACATGGCCATGACCACGCCGCTATCGGGAGCGTCAAACACCTCCCGTTCAATCTCGGTGCCGTCTTCGCCCACAAATTTCAGCGTAAGTTTGCCAGCACCCGGAAATTTGAAATCTGTCGCACGGTATTGATCCCCAAAAGCGTGCCGCCCCACGACGATGGGTTTTGTCCACCCTGGTACCAAACGCGGCACATTTTTGCAGATAATCGGCTGCCGAAAAATTACACCGCCCAGAATGTTGCGGATCGTCCCGTTGGGAGAGCGCCACATCTGCTTGAGGCCGAACTCTTCAACCCGGGCCTCGTCGGGCGTGATCGTCGCGCATTTTACGCCAACACCATATTCCTTGATCGCCATTGCAGCATCGATGGTGATTTGGTCGTTCGTTGCATCGCGCGCTTCCATCCCAAGATCATAATACTTCAGATCAATGTCCAAATACGGCAAGATCAGCTTTTGCTTGATGAAATCCCAAATGATGCGGGTCATTTCATCACCATCAAGTTCGACGACAGGGTTTTCTACTTTGATTTTGGTCATTGAAGGGCTCCTGAGACTAGGGCTGCGGATCGGCTCAGGCGCGGTGTAGCGCAGAAAACTACTGGGAAAAAGAGTTTAGTATACTATTGCATACTATGACGCAGGCAGCGCCAGATCTGTTGCGACCTAAGCAAAAAATCCACGCAGTTTCGGCAGTATCCACGCCCATAGCCCGGGCGCGCCTCGCCGCACCGGCACACCGACGCGCGCATCAAGCTGGTCAAGCGTCACATTGTATGCACGCCACGACCCGCCACCATTAGCGAGATTGGATATTGGTGTCTGGATCCGGTCTATTGATTTACCAAACAGGGCATCAGGCGTTTGAGCCGCCTCAAACTCGTCCCACAGCATCCTGAATTCTTGCGCTTGATCCGGTGGCAACAGACCGAACAACCGATCAGCAGCGGCTTGTTCGGCTGCGTCCTGCGCTTCGACGTCCACAGTTCCGTGGATAGGATTATCGCCTGCGTCGATCTCAACGAGGTCGTGCAGCAAGAGCATTTTCAGAACACGTTGGATATCAACCTCGGGGGCCGCTTGATCGGCAAGCACCAAGGCGAACAACATAACATGCCACGAATGTTCAGCAGAATTTTCAAACCGGGAATTGTCGTGCAAACGCGAAGCGCGCAGCACGTTTTTCAGTTTATCTGCCTCGCTCAGAAACGCAATTTGCGCGTCGAGCCTGTCAGTCATCCGACGGCGGCGGCAGCGAGTGCGCCATTTCTGCTTTCAAACGGTCAAGAAATTCGCGCGCACGTTGCTCCGCGCGTCTGACCCGCACCGCCGTGAGATAGGCTTCTTCCATTGTTTGAGATGAACCGCCAATCGTGTCGGCCACCTGTTGTACGAAAGCATCATCGCCTGTTGCATTGATGATCCGCAGACTTTCAAGCGCCAATTCGTCTGCAACGTCCTCTACAATTCCCATGGGTCACCTTGTGGTCTCTGTCAGTCGCCGTTTCACGTAATCTGTCGTCGTGTTGATAAGCGTTTCCTGATGCGGTTGTTCAAAGAAATGCCCGGCACCTTCGATCTGCTCATGCGTGATGGTGATCCCTTTTTGCTCATGCAGTTTGGCCACGAGGGCTTCGGTATCACTGGGCGGCGCCACGCGGTCTGCAGTGCCGTTGATAATCAAACCAGAGGCAGGGCAGGGCGCGAGGAAGGAAAAGTCATACATGTTTGCAGGCGGTGCCACTGAAATAAAGCCGGTGATCTCGGGGCGGCGCATCAATAATTGCATACCAATCCATGCACCGAAAGAAAATCCGGCGACCCAGCAATGCTTGGAGTTGTTGTTCATAGACTGCAGATAATCGAGCGCTGAAGCCGCATCAGACAGCTCGCCGATACCCTGATCGTATTCGCCCTGGCTACGTCCGACACCCCGGAAGTTAAAGCGCAGCACGGTGAAGCCCATGTTGTAGAACGCATAATGCATGCGGTGCACAATCACATGGTTCATGGTGCCCCCGAACTGCGGGTGCGGATGCAAGATGATCGCAATCGGAGCATCACGTTCTTTTTGCGGGTGATAGCGGCCTTCAAGGCGGCCTTCGGGTCCGGGGAAAATGACCTCAGGCATGAGCATTCCTGTGTATGAGTCGTAGGTCCCTATGGAATTCTTGACGAGTTCACTCAGGCACCTTAGAACGGTTCTAAATCTTGCGCGGAAATTAACTGGCTCCGCGAACCATGGACTTAGGCATTTACGCGGGCCGCGTCAATCAGTTGGCGGGTAGTGCGACAGGGGGCGGGCATGAAGCTGTCTACGAAAGGGCGATATGCGATGGTGGCTCTGGCAGATATAGCGCTGCAGCCGGAACATGACCTTGTATCACTTGGAGACATTGCGCAGCGGCAATCGATCTCATTGCCGTATCTGGAGCAGTTGTTTGTCAAACTTCGCCGCGCAGATCTGGTGACGTCCGTACGCGGCCCCGGTGGCGGCTACCGGTTGGCAAAGCGACCTTCGGATATTCGCGTTGTCGACATTCTGGCGGCTGTCGATGAAACCGTGGACGCGATGCACAAAGGCGCGGGCGCTTCAGGCGGAGAATCGGGCAGCCGCGCGCAATCGTTGACCAATCGGCTTTGGGAAAGCCTGAGCGCGCATGTCTACGTGTTTTTGCACCAGACCAGACTGTCGGATGTTGTCGCAAACGAATTGGCACCTTGTCCGGCGGTTCCAAGCCTGTTTGCAATCGTAGACGAAGAACCTGCCGACGCCTGAAAAACACATTCGATCAAGACCGTTTAGGAAACAGGAAAAAATGGACCGCGTTTATCTGGATTACAACGCAACAAACCCGCTGCGCATGGAAGCGCGGCAGGCGATGATTGCTGCTATGGATATCGTGGGTAATCCGTCATCCGTGCATGCGGAAGGGCGCGCTGCGAAGTCCTTGATCGAGAACGCGCGCCGTGACGTGGCAGCGCTCGTCGGGTGTTCGCCGTCCGAAGTCGTTTTTACCAGCGGCGCGACTGAAGCGGCATGCGTGTTGGGCTCTCTATCGGCACATTACTCGATTAAGGTCGACCCGACTGCGCATGATGCGCTTTTGGCCTACGCCGGAATACACAACAACACCACAACGTTACCGCGTCAGGTGCTTGCCATGGGCTTGGCAAACTCCGAAACTGGGATCATCACCCCCTTGCCAAAACAGCAAGACGGCACGTGGTACGACGCCATGACCGACGGTGATCTGCTGATGGTGGATGTAACGCAGGCCGTTGGCCGCATTGCTTTCGACTTTCAAACCTCCGGCGCGGATTTGGCGATACTGTCTGCGCACAAACTTGGTGGTCCCAAAGGGATCGGCGCTTTGATCGTGCGGCAAGGGGTTGATATTGCCGCGTTGTCTCTGGGTGGCGGGCAGGAAATGGGACGGCGCTCCGGCACCGAAAACCTGACCGGCATCGCAGGATTCGGCGCGGCCGCCGCCGCTGCAAAGCGCGATTTCGAGGCAGGTCGATGGGACCACATCAAAGAACTTAGAAAGATTTTAGAAAACGCCCTTGCAGCGGAGGCAAAGACAACTATTTTTGTCGGAATAGATGCTAATCGGCTGCCTAACACGTTATGCATGGTCACCCCGAGCTGGAAAGGCGAGGCGCAGGTCATTCAGATGGATCTCGCTGGTTTTGCCATCAGCGCAGGCTCTGCCTGTTCCAGCGGGAAGGTACGCGCAAGTTCCGTGTTGCGCGCGATGGGCTTTGACGATGCGACCGCAAGCTGCGCAATACGCGTATCCTTGGGGCTGGAGACAACAGAAGATCAGGTGTTGCGGTTCGCGCAGGCCTGGTTGGAGAAAGAACAAAAATTCCGTGCCCGCGCGGCCTGATATTTGGAGAGAGACATGACAGCACTTGATCAACCGGTTGATACAGAAGTCCAGGTAAAAGAGGGCGTCGATCAAGAAACCGTGGACGCGGTGCGTGAGGTTGGTGGCAAGTACAAATACGGCTGGTCCACAGATATCGAGATGGAATACGCGCCAAAGGGCCTTGGTCCAGACATCGTGCGCCTGATCTCTGAAAAGAATGAAGAACCCGAGTGGATGACTGAATGGCGTCTGGCCGCCTATGAGCGTTGGCTGGAAAAGAAAGAACCCAAGTGGGCGATGGTTGACTATCCTGAGATCGACTTTCAGGATCAGTATTATTACGCGCGCCCCAAGTCCATGGAAGTAAAGCCAAAATCCCTGGATGAGGTCGACCCCAAGCTGCTGGCAACATATGACAAGCTGGGCATTCCGCTGAAAGAACAAATGATCTTGGCCGGTGTCGAAGGTGCCGAGGATCTGACCGACGCGCCGCGCAAGGTTGCTGTCGATGCGGTTTTTGACTCGGTGTCAGTCGGCACGACCTTTCAGGAAGAATTAAAAAAGGCGGGTGTGATCTTTTGCTCGATCTCCGAGGCAATCAAAGAGCACCCGGAACTGGTCAAAAAGTATCTCGGGACCGTCGTGCCCGTGTCCGACAACTACTACGCCACGCTGAACTCGGCCGTCTTCTCCGACGGGTCGTTCGTTTACGTGCCGCCGGGAGTGCGCTGCCCGATGGAACTGAGCACATATTTCCGCATCAACGCGGAGAACACTGGCCAGTTTGAGCGTACTTTGATTATCGCCGATAAAGGGTCATACGTCTCGTATCTCGAAGGCTGCACCGCCCCGCAGCGTGATATCGCACAGTTGCACGCGGCTGTCGTTGAAATCATCATCGAAGAAGACGCCGAGGTGAAATACTCGACCGTTCAAAACTGGTACCCCGGTGACGAGAACGGCAAAGGTGGCATCTATAATTTCGTAACAAAGCGTGCCGATTGCCGTGGTGACCGTGCCAAAGTGATGTGGACGCAGGTTGAAACCGGATCGGCCGTGACGTGGAAATACCCGTCGTGTATCCTGCGTGGCGACGACAGCCAGGGCGAGTTCTACTCGATCGCCATCGCCAACAACATGCAGCAGGCCGACACTGGCACCAAGATGATCCACTTGGGCAAGAACACCAAATCGCGGATCGTCTCCAAGGGTATTTCGGCGGGTAAGGCGCAGAACACCTACCGCGGGTTGGTCTCCATGCACCCTAAAGCAAAGGACTCGCGTAACTATACACAGTGCGACAGCTTGCTGATCGGCGACAAGTGCGGCGCGCACACGGTGCCCTACATCGAGGTCAAAAATAACTCGAGCCGCGTAGAGCATGAGGCGACAACCTCTAAGGTGGACGACGACCAGCTGTTTTACTGCCGCTCGCGGGGTATGGACGAAGAAGAGGCCGTGGCGCTGGTGGTCAACGGCTTCTGCAAAGACGTGCTGCAGGCCCTGCCAATGGAGTTTGCCATGGAAGCGCAACAGCTGGTGGCGATTTCTCTTGAGGGGTCAGTGGGTTAATCCATGCCAGACCAATCACCTCAGAAACAAGTAGGTCCTGAACTGCCGCCACAAGAACCGCCAGCAAGATCCGGTGTTGCCGGAGCGATCATGGTTGCTGTTTTGCTCGGCGCCGTGATTGGTGGCGCTGCTGCTTGGTTCTTCTTGCCTGACCTAATGGCGGCAGCCGCACTGGGCGGGGCGATGATGTTTGGAGCGGCAAGAGTGTTTTTGTTTGTGTCGCCAGCACGACGCGGACTTGCACCGATCGAAAGTAACAACGGGAGCCACCAGTGATACTAACCACCACCAATAGCATCGAAGGCCACACGATCACCGCCTACAAGGGCATCGTCGTGGGCGAGGCGATCATGGGTGCCAATATCGTTCGGGATTTTTTCGCGGGAGTGACCGACATCGTCGGGGGCCGGTCCGGTGCATATGAGACAAAACTGAAGGACGCGCGTGACGAAGCCATGCGCGAACTGGAAGAGCGCGCCGCCATGATGGGTGCCAATGCCGTGGTTGGCGTTGATCTGGACTACGAGGTCGTGGGCGATTCAATGCTCATGGTATCGGTTTCCGGCACAGCCGTAACAATCAGCTCATAAACTTTAAGAACACGCCGTAGGGCGCTCAAGATAAAGGCGCATTCGCGCCAGGATATAAAGGGAAAACAACATGCTGAGCATCAAGAACCTTCAGGTCAAGCTGGAAGAAGAAGACAAGGAAATCCTGAAAGGCGTCGATCTTGAGATTGAGGCCGGTAAGGTGCATGCGATTATGGGTCCGAATGGATCGGGCAAATCCACACTGTCTTATGTACTGTCCGGCAAAGACGGCTATGAGGTCACTTCAGGTGAGGCGTCGCTTGAAGGTGCGGACCTGTTGGACATGGAGCCGGAAGAGCGCGCAGCTGCCGGTCTTTTTCTGGCGTTCCAGTATCCCGTCGAAATTCCCGGGGTTGGCAACATGACGTTCCTCCGCACAGCGGTGAACGCGCAGCGCAAAGCACGCGGTGAAGACGAAATGTCAGCAGCCGAGTTTCTGAAAGTTGTCCGCGCGAAGGCGAAAGAGCTGAAAATCGACGCAGATATGCTGAAGCGTCCTGTAAACGTCGGATTCTCAGGTGGTGAGAAAAAGCGCAATGAAATCCTGCAGATGGCAATGCTTGAGCCGAAAATGTGCATCTTAGATGAGACAGATTCCGGGCTGGACGTGGACGCGATGAAACTCGTCGCGGAAGGCGTGAACGCGCTGCGTAGTGAGGGGCGCGGTTTTCTGGTCATCACGCACTACCAACGTCTGCTGGACCACATTAAACCGGACGTTGTGCACATTATGGCGAATGGTCGCATCGTGAAAACCGGTGGGCCGGAACTGGCGCTGGAAGTCGAAAACAACGGCTATGGCGATATTCTGGCAGAGGTGGCGTAATGGCCGAAGCAGCACATCAACTCACAACAACCCAAGCACGGCTTGCGTCTCTGGACATGCCGACCGGCGGTTGGTCGGAAGCCGCGCGCAAAGACGCTTTGACGCGCGTCCAGACCATGGGGCTTCCCGATCGTCGCGACGAATACTGGAAATATACGCGCCCCGACACGCTAACGCAGGTGGGTGCTGTTCCGGCCGCTCTGTTTCACAATGATGATGCGCCGATATTCGGTGATAGCGACCGTGTCAAAATCGTTTTTGTGGATGGTGTGTTCGATGAGGAAGCCTCGGATGATCTGAGCCTTGAAGGGGTCAGCATTGAACGTCTGGCGACCACGACCTCTGACATTCATTGGGCACGTGATCTGTACGGTAAACTTGAAACAAAGGGCCAAGATCCTGTTCAACGCCCATTGGCCGCTTTGAACACGGCCTTTGCGACGGATGGCGTTCTGATCCATGTCACAGGCAAAGCGTCAAAGCCCATCAGCCTGCAATACCACCACCGGTCCGAGACGTCCGACGCGATCTTGCATCATGTCATCCGTGTTGATGCAGGTGCCGAAGTGACTGTTCTTGAAAACGGCCCTGCCGCGGCGCGCTTTAACAAGGTGATGGAAGTAGACATTGCCGACACCGGCATTTTTCATCACGTGCGGGCGCAAGGCCGCGACCATGAACGCCGCGCAGCGACGCACATCTTTGCCCGTCTGGGCACCGAAAGCGTGTTCAAATCCTTCACGCTGACGGCCAACGGTGTCATGACGCGCAACGAATGCATTATCGAACTGACAGGCGACGATGCGATGGCACACGTCGCGGGTGCTTGTGTTGGTGACGGTGACTTCCACCATGATGATACCGTGTTCGTGACGCATGACGCCGTGAATTGCGAAAGTCGTCAGGTCTTCAAAAAAGTGCTGCGCAATGGCGCAACCGGCGTTTTCCAAGGCAAAATCCTTGTAAAAGCAGGCGCGCAAAAGACAGACGGGTATCAAATCAGCCAGTCTTTGCTTCTGGATGGAGACAGCCAGTTTCTCGCCAAGCCCGAGCTTGAGATTTACGCGGATGATGTGGCCTGCTCGCATGGTTCTACATCAGGTGCGATAGATGAAGAGGCCTTGTTCTACCTGCGTTCGCGCGGTGTACCAGAGGGGCAGGCGACTGATCTTTTGACACTCGCATTTCTGGCTGAAGCCGTGGACGAGATTGAGGACAGCGCGCTGCGCGATGAGATCGTAGATCGTCTGTCGGGCTGGTTGGAGCGTCACCGAAGCTAATGGCGGTGACCCGCAATATCGCCGCCACGTACAGAGGGCCCGGTCGCGTTGTGACCGGCCTTTTGGCGTCGGGCCAACGGGAAGAGCGTGCATTGGCATATCTGATGGCGGGGTGCCTTGTGGTGTTCATCGCTCAGATGCCAAGACTTGCCCGCGAAGCCCATATCACTGGCGAAGATTTCGATATGTTGATGGGGGCCACACTGATGGCGTGGGTCTTTATCGCACCGCTTGTGCTTTATTGTGTCGCCGCACTCAGCCACCTTCTGGCAAAGCTCTTTAAAGGGCACGGCACGCCTTATGGTGCCCGTCTTGCGCTTTTTTGGGCCCTATTGGCGTCTTCTCCACTGATGTTGCTCAATGGATTGGTCGCAGGTTTTGTCGGACCCGGGATTGAGTTGCAAGCCGTTGGCTTTTTGTGGTTTGCATTCTTCATTTGGTTCTGGTTAGCCGGGCTCATTGCAGCAGAACGCACCGAGGGCTCATGACGCGCACAACCACTTTACCGGAACTGTTTATCCTGACGCTGCGCGATCCGCGCGAGGCGGCTGATATTATTTTGGGTTGGGACCTGTCGAAAGAAGCGATGTGGACCGCGATTGCGCTGGTAAGCGTGATAATCACGATACTGTCCACCGTGTCGAATATCATTCTGCCCGTACCCGCCCCCTTGAACGCGATTGTCGGCAATCCGTTCATATATTTCATCCTTGCAGCGGGCGGATTTATCGCGACCGTACATGCAATTTACTGGACAGGCCGGATGTTGGGTGGGCGCGGACGCATCGAAGATCTGATGGTCTTGCTCCTCTGGCTGCAAGCCATGCGCGCGGTCGCTCAGGGTGCCGTGCTGGTCATGTTACTACTAGCACCAATACTGGCCAGCTTTTTGGTTTTGATAATCGCGGTCGCCACGATTTGGATGTTCGTTAACTTTATCAGCATTGGCCTTCACCTGGACTCAATTGTGCGCGGCGTTGTCGTGCTCGTTGTGGCAGCACTCGCGCTGATCGTGGGGATGAGCTTTTTGTTGTCTTTAATTGGCGTGTCCGCATTGGGAGTGCCCTTGAATGTATAATGTCGCAGAAATCCGCAATGACTTTCCGATCCTGAGCCGGGAGGTTAACGGCAAACCGCTGGTATATCTGGACAATGGTGCGTCGGCGCAAAAACCGCAGGTGGTTATTGATGCGATCACCAACGCCTATAGCAATGAATACGCCAACGTGCACCGCGGGCTGCATTTCCTGTCCAATCTCGCGACAGAAAAATACGAAAGCGTTCGCGGTGTGATTGCCCGTTTTCTGAATGCAGCCTCCGAGGATGAGATTGTCCTGAATTCCGGCACCACCGAGGGCATCAATATGGTCGCTTATGGCTGGGCCATGCCGCGTATGGAAGCCGGCGACGAGATCGTTCTGTCCGTGATGGAACACCATGCTAACATCGTGCCCTGGCATTTTTTGCGGGAACGGCAGGGCGTCGTGCTGAAATGGGTAGATGTCGACAGTACGGGTGCACTTGATCCGCAGGCGGTGATTGATGCCATTGGGCCTAAAACCAGACTGGTGGCAATTACGCATCTTTCCAACGTGTTGGGCACACGCGTTGATGTGAAATCCATTACTGAGGCGGCCCACGCGCGCGGCGTACCGGTACTTGTCGATGGATCGCAGGCGGCTGTGCACCAGCCCGTCGATATGCAGGATATTGGGTGTGATTTTTATGCGATAACAGGCCATAAGCTTTATGGACCATCGGGATCTGGCGCGATCTATGTCAAGGCCGACAGAATGGCTGAAATGCGCCCCTTCATCGGCGGCGGCGACATGATTAAAGAAGTGAGCAAAGATGGGGTGATATACAATGATCCGCCGATGAAATTCGAAGCGGGCACGCCGGGGATCGTTCAAACCATCGGCTTTGGTGTGGCATTGGACTATATGATGCAGCTTGGCATGCACAACATTGCAGCCCACGAAGATACCCTGCGCGATTATACCGCTGAACGTCTTGGCGGTTTGAACTGGTTGCAAATTCAGGGGACAACGGCGGACAAAGGCGCCATTTTCAGCTTTACGCTGGACGGGGCCGCCCACGCGCATGATATCTCGACCATCCTCGACAAAAAGGGCGTAGCTGTTCGCGCGGGCCAGCATTGCGTTGGCCCTTTGATGGAGCACATGGGCCTGACCGCCACCTGCCGCGCGTCTTTCGGACTATACAACACCAAGGACGAGGTTGATGTACTTGTTGACGCCTTGGAACTTGCACATGAGCTTTTCGCCTAGAAACCACGTTTTTTACAATTGCAGGGCAGGGGCCTGCCGTCTATACCCCTGCACGTGGACCCTTAGCTCAGCTGGATAGAGCGCTGCCCTCCGAAGGCAGAGGCCAGAGGTTCGAATCCTCTAGGGTCCG
>CAWCLQ010000018.1:0-9159 GCA_963796445.1 uncultured Alphaproteobacteria bacterium
CTGAGCAGGATTGACTTCAAAATCGCCCGTGCATTGAAAACATAGGTTGGCCCACAAGCATTTACCTGCGGGCCGGTAGGTCGTAATTTACATCATGCCGCCCATACCACCCATACCGCCCATATCAGGCATGCCACTGCTGTTTGCTGCCGTAGGTTTGTCCGCAACCATCGCTTCGGTCGTGATCAGCAAGCCTGCAACAGATGCAGCATACTCAAGTGCTATCCGAACGACTTTGGTCGGATCGATAACACCGGCCTTCAACATGTCGCCGTATTGCTCTGACTGTGCGTCGTAGCCAAACGTCTTGCTGGAATTCTCGACGATCTTGCCAGCAACGACCGATCCATCGACACCAGCATTCTCGGCAATCTGGCGTAGAGGCGCTTGAAGTGCCTTGCGAATGATCGCGATACCAGCCGCCTGATCCGCGTTGTCTCCTTTGAGACCTTCGAGGACTTTACCAGCATGCACCAGTGCGACACCGCCGCCCGGTACAACACCTTCTTCGACAGCAGCACGTGTTGCGTTCAGAGCGTCATCGACACGGTCTTTACGCTCCTTAACTTCGATCTCAGTTGCGCCACCGACTTTGATCACAGCAACGCCACCGGCAAGTTTTGCGAGCCGTTCTTGCAGTTTTTCTTTGTCGTAGTCTGAGGTCGTATCTTCGATCAATGCACGGATCTGATTAACCCGCGCAGCAATTGCGTCCTTGTCACCCGCCCCGTCGATCACAGTTGTTGTGTCTTTGGTAATTGTGATCTTCTTCGCGTCGCCAAGCATGTCCATCGTGACACTCTCCAGCTTGATCCCCAATTCCTCAGAAATCACTTGGCCGCCGGTCAAGATTGCAAGATCTTCCAACATTGCTTTGCGACGATCCCCAAACCCAGGCGCTTTGACACCGGCTACTTTGAGGCCACCCCGGAGTTTGTTCACCACAAGCGTTGCGAGTGCTTCGCCATCAATGTCTTCAGCGATAACCAAAAGCTGCTTATCTGCCTGCATAACAGCCTCAAGCAAAGGCACCATAGGTGCCAATGATGTCAGCTTTTTCTCATGAAGCAGAATGACGCAATCTTCCAGGTTTGCGGTCATCTTGGTTGGGTCCGTAACAAAGTACGGGCTGAGGTAGCCACGATCAAACTGCATGCCCTCGACCACTTCGGTCTCCGTCTCCAGGCCCTTGTTCTCTTCGACAGTAATGACGCCTTCGTTGCCGACCTTTGCCATCGCGTCCGCGATCTGTTGACCGATGGCGACTTCGCCATTGGCGGAAATGGTGCCGACTTTGGCGATCTCAGCGGTGTCGCCTACAGGTCGGGACATGGTTTTGACTTCGGCAACAACGGCTGTAACCGCTTTGTCGATGCCGCGCTTCAGGTCCATCGGGTTCATACCCGCAGCTACTGACTTCATGCCTTCTTTGACAATGGCCTGCGCAAGAACGGTTGCAGTCGTTGTGCCGTCACCGGCTTCGTCATTGGTGCGGGAAGCAACATCTTTGACCAATTGTGCGCCCATGTTCTCAAACGGGTCGGACAGTTGAATTTCCTTAGCGACTGTGACGCCGTCTTTGGTGATACGTGGTGCACCAAAGGATTTGTCGATCACTACATTGCGCCCCTTGGGGCCAAGGGTGACTTTTACAGCGTTGGCGAGCGTATTGACGCCCCGGAGCATGCGGTCACGGGAGTCCGTGCCAAATTTTACGTCTTTTGCAGACATATCGGTATTCCTAATTGAAAATTATGTGAAAGTTGCAGCGTCGTTCAGGCCATAATGCCGAGAATGTCGCTCTCCTTCATGATCATCAGTTCCTCGCCATCGATCTTGATTTCTGTTCCGGACCATTTGCCGAACAAAATCTTATCGCCAGCTTTGACGTCCATGGCGATCCGTGCGCCAGCATCGTCCTTTGCACCTGCGCCAACAGATACCACTTCGCCTTCTTGTGGTTTTTCCTTGGCAGTATCGGGGATAATCAGACCGCCTGATGTCTTTTCGTCACTTTCAATGAGACGAACCAAAACCCGGTCGTGGAGTGGGGTAAACAACATAGCAATGCTGCCTTTCAAGATTTACGGGGGTGGATGGCGTGCTTAGAAACCCATTGGCACTCGCCGAGATAAGTGGCTATCGCCGAGATCGAGTACAATAGACTGATCGTAAATATTTTGTGGGGATTGTCGCGCAATATGACATTGACTACCTTTTGATGGATACAGTGCGTACGAATGCTCGGTTTTTACGGCGCGTTGCGGCATCAGAGGTTTTGTAGGGGTACATAAACTGTCCTGACTGCGCAGGCAGCTATAAATTCATTCTCTGAACCCCTAATTGCGCCTTGTTGCTCTCGAGGGCATTCAAATTGGCGGCACTTCATAGGTCTCGACTGAACACTACCCCCCTCAAAAGGCAGCGTGCCGCTTTAGATTTAAGTCGCATTCCCGCGCTTTGGTCGAAAATGGATCAGCATGGCGTGCAAAATGACCCGCAGTATCGAGTACAATCTTGGACAAGGAACTTAGCAGGTGAACGTACATTCTATTGTTGATGGTTTCACCCAAGCTGAATGCAACACAATCCTCAACGTCGTGGCGTCAGCTCCAGCCAGCGATGCTTTGCTTGTTGGTCACAACCGGGATCATAATCTGCGCCGTGCAAAGCTCGTTTGGCTGGATGAGGTTGACAGCATGGGGTGGGTCATGGAGCGGCTAATCGAAGTAGTCCGAACCGCAAACCGAAACTGGTTCGATTTTGATCTCAGCGAATTTGCGGAGAGCCCGCAGGTTGCCAGCTACGATGCGTCGGATTCCGGTCATTTTACGTGGCATTCCGATATTGGTGATGGCCCAATGGCACGTAAACGAAAACTGACCTTGGTCGCGCAGCTTTGCAAACCCGGCAGCTATGATGGTGGTGATCTGGAAGTTATGCCGGGCGCGCATGTTGTCGCTGCAAACCGGACGCAGGGATCCATCACTATTTTCCCAAGTTTTCATCTGCATCAAGTGACGCCAGTGACACGCGGGACCCGCAATTCTTTGACTGTCTGGGCGCACGGCCCCAAGTTTCGGTAGATAGAAGAACGTAGGGTTACGCTTCGCGCTCTAGTTTTTTCCGCGCCAGTTTGCGGGCACGACGGATTGCTTCAGCTTTCTCCCGTGCCTTTTTTTCAGAAGGTTTTTCGAAATGTTGCTTTAGCTTCATTTCTCGGAAGACGCCTTCGCTCTGTAGTTTTTTTTCAACACTCGAAGAGCTTGATCAACATTGTTGTCGCGAACACTTACTTGCATTTGGCTTTCTCTACTTTTTAGGATTTACTCAGAATGACAGTTGCTAGAACCCGCATCTTGTCAAGATTATTTCGGCGACATCGCACGTTTCAGCATCGGCGTTCCGCGAGCCTCGCTGTTTTCGAGCCGCGACAAGGGAAGTCGAAGGGAGCGATTCCGCTAGCATCAGGAAAAGGGCACAATTGGCGACCGGCCTCAGGTCTCATGAAAAAGGATCCGCTGCTCTATTTGCAATGGTTTCACTGGCTTCATACGGTTTTCGCCCAGACGCGGATGCAGCCGCCCGGCAATCCCCCAAGCCAGCAGGCTTGCCACACCTGCAGCGGCAAAAATGCCCGATATCGGGGCGGCCAATAGGATCAGCCATGCCGCGCCTGGTGTCAGGATGCCGGAGACATCCCGGTAAGATGAGTAGACGGCCGACATTTCGGTGCGTTCCGATGGTTTGACGGCCATCAGGAACGGCAGTCCGGCACAAATATCCAAGAGGATCAGAAAGAAACTGCCGACAAAGAGCAAGCCGACTGTTGCAGACGGGGCTGCAGAAACCAGACTGGCGGCACAGAACAGACAGGCGCAGGCCATGAACCCGGTTTGAACCGAACTGCGCACGGAGTGTTTCTGCATCCATCTCAGCATCACCGGCGACAAAAACAGTGCAGCATTCGTGATCGACAAAAGCGTCCCGCCCAGCGTATCTCCAAGACCATTTTCGACGGCAAAAATGGGCAGATAGACAACATAGGCCCACCAGCCGCAGGAGCGGATAACCGCAAAGAGCCAACCAGCGATCAGGCGGGGTTGGCGCAAGAAACGCCCTAGAAATGCCAGCGGATTGACAGGTGCACGTCTGCGCCCGGGTGATCTGTTTGCCGTTCCCCAGCCGCAGAAAGATAAACGCTCCCAGCATGGTTGCCGCCGCCACGCCCGAAATCACGAACGGGGCGGGCCTCCACCATTCCCACAACAGCACGCCCAGCATCGGACCAACGGTCCATCCCAGGGCCGAGTAGAACATGCGCAGCGTTTCGCATTTCCCCAATTCGATCCGCGCGATGTAATCCAGCACATAGGCGTTGAAACAGACAAAGGTCACGACCGTGGCCAGCGAGTTCAGGACAAGCCCCAGAACGATCATCTCTGGTGAGCCCAATGTTGCAAGGCCCGATCCAATGACGAACCCCATCGCCCCGATGCCATACATCCATCGCCTCGGTATCCAGCGATTGAGAAAGGGAACGAGAAGCCCGATCAGCAATGAGATGATACCGATCACGAAATAAATCGAACTGATCAGAGCCGCGTCCTGGAGCGCGTCGTACATCGCAACCGGAAAGACGGAAATCAGGATGCCACGTGCAACTGCCTCAAATGCGGCAAGGGTCGCAAAACCCCGCACTGATGGTGCGGGTGCATGACGTAGCCATTCGGGATTCGACGCTCAAACATCTCTAACGGGCCCAAAAGTATGGCTGGAAAAGTACGCAGTGCTCTTTGCGTGTCTGTTCGAAAGGCGACACCTATGATGGTTCACGACCCATTTTGAGTTTGACGGTCATCTCTTTGCGATCTCAGCCATCGGAAATGAGCCAACGACTGAGTTGGGAAGAAGCAAACGAACGCTACGAATGGCTTTCAGTGTTTGTTGAATCCCTCGTTTCTCGAAATATGGTCCCAGACCGGAGCGCTGAGGCTATTGTTGCCCTCTACCCCAAGCCGACCGTGAAATCACCGCAACCTTGATCGCTGCGCCGTGGGACAAATTGCCATGCACCGCTACAGGCCTCGTGGAGCCCTTACGTCACGGTGAATTCGAAGCACTTCAAATCTCGCCAATTCGCACAACCACCTACCACCCGACTGAGCGCGACATAGAGCGATTTCACGTTGCAGACATAGTGCACATGGCGAAACTCAAGGGCAGCTTCCAGTATTCTTAGACCTTGATGCAGGTCGCAGCATCCGTAGGAATGGGCTCTCAACCGGCATTCGCCGCGCGCTGCACGAAAGGCCGCTGTCGGGAAACGGCCCAAACTTTGCAAACTCCGCTTCCTGCGCAGAGCTGCCGCTAAATGAGTTCGGCCAGATCGAAGTTCTCGACAGAAACTGTCAGTTGACCGCAGTCAGCCCAATGCGGACGTGGCGCAAAATCGGCGGGGCTGGCCAGAGCAGACCTTCGTGATGCTGCTGTTGAGTGACCGACAAGCAGACAGGGACGAAACCGCTCTCGCGGTATGCGCGCTTGAGGCAAGTGAAGCGCTCGTCGGATAAACCTGACCAGTGCGCAAGTCGGCGGCATTGTGGAGCGGAATAAGATCTAGTTGGGGAATGTCGGTTGACCGAAACTTTTGGGCCTTCTACAGTTTTTTACTTGAATTCGCTTCTGATACATGAGCGATGTCATTAAGGGATTGTATCGAGTGAAGTTGATTTTTGTTCATATCCCAAAGACCGCCGGTAGTAGCTTCTCTAAATTCATCGAAATTAATCTTCTTGGTGCTTGGCTGCCGCGAGGAGATCTGAAAAACCTTCAGGCGAAAGATGCTGAAGAGTTTGATTATCTGGCAGGCCATTTTACTGTCAGCGAAGTTTATGAGTGGTCCAGATCAAGCGGCTTTGACTTGTCTGGAGTTAAATTTGTAACAGCGATACGCAATCCATTCGATCAATTACTTTCAAATTTGAGCTATCCCTTCGAGTTGCAAAGGAGGCAAGATCCAGCCGTGAACTCAGAATACTGGATGCAAGAACTTTGTAAAATAAATCCCAACGACCCATATTCATTGGAGGTCATGTTGACAAGGTTTCCTTTTATCACTGGAATGCAGTACAATTACATAGTTGCTGGCGGTGAATTCAAGCAGCGAATTGGATACTTTGATAAGATTTCGGTCTTCCCAGATGCAATGGGCTTGATTGAGTTTGCAGCTAGAACTTTCTCAATATCAGCACCTTCCGCCCCTATTCATGAGAACAAATCCAAGTCTAAGATTATTAGCAAGGCGACTTCCAAGGATCCTCATTTAGGCGCAGGCTTATCCTTGCTCTCCATGCACCTGATATTTGGTTATATCAGAAGATCAAAGGCGAATGCGACGAGCGGAAGACATAGAAATTGTTTTCGATGAATGGCTCGAAAACTAGAAATCTCGGACAGTTTCGCGGACGTTATTGGTGCTTTCTTAAGTTGCCAAAAAATTGAGCTTCGGGTCTGCAATGGGCTTCCGTGGAGCCGACTTTCGTCAATCTTACAGCATTGATCAACAACGGCGGAAACCTGAACCTTCGCCGCCTTCAGCATGAACGTCCGCTGTCGGGAAACTGGCCAAACTTTGCAAAGCCCGCTATCTGCGCATTGCTGACATTTGAGCGGAACGCAGCATTGGTCAACTTGGGTTCCAGGGACGAGCAGACCTTCGCTGCACTCAGCATCAATATACGCTTCGGATCATCCGGCAGTTTAGTGTATTTCCATCTTTTGCATTGCAGTGCACCTCTGTATCTCTTCAGAACATTCCGCAACTCTGTCTGAAAGGTGCGCAGAAATGCCGTGCGAAACCGCCCTCATTCGCATCGGTTTGGTTATGTCGGTTTGGTGATCTTAGAAAAGCCATTGGTTATTGATGCCGCACCACCCCCCACACCCCCTAGAGAGGTGGTGCGCGCAGAGCGCTCACACCCCTCCAACCAGCCCCAAACGGGGCGGTTTACGGGTGCTCCACCACCACCGTTGCGCACCTTGTCTGAAAGGTGCGGCCCAAGGTGCGGAGGTGCGCTTGCAATGCAGCTATTCATCTCTAGGATCGATGCTCCCGAGCTTGTAGATCACTGCATCCCGTTTGGCGGTGCCCACCTTTTCCTCCGTTTTACCGATCCAGCGGTTCTCTTCCCAAGCTCTGAGGATGGCTTTTATGCGGGCGCTGGCCCTGTTGAACTCCTCGCCGCGACAACTCTCTGGCAGATCGATCCCGCAAACGCGCCCAACGGTTCGTCCAAACCAGCCGGGTGACTGTGAACTGTGGCGGCGCAGATCAGGGGCAAGCTCCTCCAGCGCATCCATGCACGCCACCAGCATGTCGTGCGTAACGAGGTCGGTTGCGTTGGGCCACTCCCAAGGTTCGATCAGTCCCACTGACTCACCGTTCGGCAGTCGCTCGCCCAGCTTGCGATACCATTGGTTGCGGGCGCTGGACGGTGGCGCGAGGTTGCTCTCGACATCACCGATGCGGAAGTAGAGGCGCGGATCGTCCACACCGGCCTCGGTGGCCTCGGCCTGCGCATCGGCACAAGGACCCGATTGAAACGTGACGTGCCGCGAAGGGCCGATCCACCCCTCGCATCATCAATGGTGGCCGACATGCCAGCCGCGACTTTTCGCGTGTGGTGTACCAGTCCGATGGCGACCTTACTCTCAGAGGCAAAGCGGCTGAGCCTTTGTCCGAGCAGGCGGAAGGCCTCATTGGTCTCGTCGGCGTGGGACATGTCCTGCAGTGGGTCGAAGATGATCACATCGATCTGACGGTCGGCAACAAATTTCGCCAGATGCGCCAAACACCGCCTCATTGATGACCAGTTCGCCAGTCATGAAGAACATTTCGGGCCACTGGATGCCGGACTGCAGATAGAGCCGGTCTTGAAAGACTATACTGGTCGATTTTCTTCCGCAGGCAGTTGGCGAGGTAGCGGCCTCTCAGGACGTTGTCGCTGTCCTCGGCGTTGAAGTAGAGTACGCTGCCTCGCAATGCGGTCCCTGAAGCCGCCCATGGCCCCTCCGCTGGCCATGTCCATCGCCTCACTCAAGACGAGGTGCGACTTGCCGACTTTGGGCTGCGCGATGGTCAGGCTGGTATAGCCACGTGCATAGAAGTCGCCGTATAAGGAAGTCGGTGCGTTCCACAGACGCGGGGTCCACGATGCCCAACGGCTCGAATGTGGGCAGTGACGGTGCTGTCGCTGGCAGCACCTCGACGACAGGACCACTGCGACCCTCCGCCATCCAGGCTGGCATCTGCAGGCTCTGCACCGGCGGCATCAAACCCACAACGGCCCGAAAGGCCCGATCACGGACCATAGCGTCCACTGAAGAGGTGTCTGTCCGCCGTGGGCCTTTCGGGCCATATGGATGAGGGTGCCGAGCGTGACGGCCCCGCTGGACGTTTGAGACCGCGTCCCACATCCTGTCGGGCTTCTCGGTGGCTTCTCCGGAAACTGCCGGACCATTCAGCCAGAGCGCCTTGCCCTCGTCATTGTCGGCCACGGACTTGATGACATAGCCAACCTTGATCCAATCGTCGTAACGCAACGTCCATCGTTGGGGATATGCGCCAGTACGGTCCGCAGTTCGTCCAGTGTAACATCCGTTTCAATGGTGGATGTACCTGCGCCCTCTGTATGGCCCTTGCGGTCCAATACGGCGCGTTTGAGGGCGGTGGCGGGCGTGATGCGCTCGAACCGCCGGTTGGCAGCTCATTGAAGGTCAGGACGGCACCACGGCCCCCATCGGCAAAGAACCCCGCGCCATTGGCCTCGCCACTGCTAGCGCGTCGTCACCTGCCTCGCGGGCCATCAGGATGCGGATACCTGTTCCGCTGGTGCTGATCTCGGCATAGGTGTAGTCCAGGTGAGTGATCTCCTGCGCCCAGGATCGATCACGGCCCCCATCGTTACGCAGTTGTCCAGATCCCGACCACAAGGGCGCTGCCGGGTCTCGGCAGGTAGCCAAGTGCGTGTCCATGCCCAACCGCTGCAGGTGCTCACAGCCTCCGCGTAGGTCCAGACGGCGGCATCCTCTGTGCCGATTACGTCGCCCCACGTCCGGCGTTCGTGTGGCATTTCCGAGCCTATCACGCCTGTCGGG
>CAWCLQ010000019.1:0-22258 GCA_963796445.1 uncultured Alphaproteobacteria bacterium
GACTAAGTTGAAGGAGTTCGGCTTCGATTTGAAACTAGCAGATATCAGCGATTTTCTAAAATCGGCCTTCGGCCAGCAATATGTTCCAAGACTAAACAGAAAGACTCGGACTCAGCGCGCTAGTGGCAAGACGGATCAAAATGCTTTGTTGATCTGGCAAGGTGCCGTTCTCACGAAAGCGATGCGAAACCCGCCAATTGGTGAGTTCACCAGTTCCGCCATCAATAAGCAGTTTCTTAGATCCATCGCTCAGTTAAGCACGCATCCTCAAGGACCTTTAAGAGCTGTCAATGAACTCTCAAAGCACGAAGTCATTGTGGTCATTTTGCCTGTCCTGCCTGGCACATTTCTTGACGGGGCTGTTATGCTCCTAAATGGGAGGACACCTGTGATTGGTCTAACCTTGCGCCATGACAGAACCGACAATTTCTGGTTCACGCTTCTTCATGAGCTCGCTCATATCGCAAAACACTTTGATATTCTTTCGTCTTCTGATCATGTTTTCTTTGATGAGCTGGACATCGAAACAGATGATGAGATTGAAGCGCAGGCGGACTCGCTTGCCAAAAACTGCCTCGTCCCGTCAAAGCATGCCAGAGTTTGTAAAAACAAGTTTGCAAGCACTGAGCAAATTGAAAATGCTAGCGAAGAAGCTGGCGTTCACGTGTCGATCGTTGCAGGCCGTTGGCAGAAGGAACACGGCGACTATAAGAAATTCTCTCAACTGATCGAGAGAATTTCAGTGCGGGACATGTTGCAAAGCGCTTGAGATATGTGTACGGCTAATCACCGTACACTTGACATGTACGCCTATTTCCCGTACAAAGAGTGCGAAGTGAACCATCAAGAGGCTTGATCAAATCGAGCCTGAAGCTGAAAGGAGACTACAATGTTGGCGTTTCGAGACACCACGGTGGCGGTCGACGAGCCCAAAAGCGCTCGCCTGGAGGCCCGCACACAACCATCTGTGAAGGACACGATTAACCGTGCAGCGACACTGAATGGTGTCGACGTCAGTTCTTTTGTCGTGAGTGCAGCTTACAATGCTGCCCAATCGACGATTGAAGCACACAAAGTTACAGTGATTGAAAGTGAGGCGGACAGGAAAGCGTTTTTCGACGCTTTGGACAACCCGCCCAAACCGACCAAGCGTTTGGTTGATGCGTTTGCACTGCGCAAGAAACTCATTGCGAATGCCGAGTAAGACCAAAGATCAACCACCATTCACAATTCAGCCGTTCGATCCAAAGACACACGATCGAGCGGCTTTTTCATGTGGTGTTCCCCAAATTGACAACTACCTGAAGCTGACCGCGAAAAAAGGTAGCAAAGCTGATGTCGTCCGTATCTGGGTCGTTATCGATGCCGATAGCAGCATTGTCGGATTTTACGGTATCAACATGCACGCTGCCGCTGTCAAAGACATGCCAGAAGTCTACCAGAAAAAGGCGGGAAAGCACGGACTACTCCCAGCTGCATTCATTGCGATGATCGGAGTCGATGAAACCCAGCAAGGAAACGGTATCGGCGGCGCTCTGGTTGCTGATGCTCTGAGCCGGATTGCTCGAGTTTCCCAAGAAATTGGAACGTGTGTCATCATCTTGGACGTTTTCGATGATGGCGATATCGATACTGTCGCCAGACGCAAAAAATACTATGAGGAATTCGGGTTCCTTCCCCTACCCGATCAACCTCTCCGTCTCTTCATGCCAGTTCAGACCGCACGAGAATTGGCAGGCTAAGAGATGACGGATGAAGAGCATTATGACGACTATATCGCTGATCAGGATCCAAGTTTTCGCTCGCATACCGATATCACACCAGACGAACTGACAACAGCGCTTCGCTCTCTCGAGCTTCTGGGGGGCGAGATGCATCTGGGCCTACAGGTCACCAACCTGACCGTTGTCGACCAATTCATCATGGGGGTCGAACATCACATTCTGCAGGAATATTTTCGGACCGACAAAACACCTCCGGAAACCATGTTTCTAAACGCCCAATCCCAGATGTGGATATTCGCAGCCTATGAACTTCTTCGAACATGGCGCGCCCGCGCCAAAGATATCATTAAGTGGGCTGAGAATGGCGGTTTGGAATTGAAGGCAAAAAGCCTGGAGGAGGACCAAGGATTTCTTCATAGCGGTCGCCAGATGCGAGCAAAGCAATTGCGTGAAGTTGCCACCAACCCATCCATGATTGAAACGATCAAAACGGATCTGCGACGCGCGCACATTCCTTTCTCCAGAATCGAACATCTGAGGGTATCGCTCGCCAAACACGAGGTCCGCGGCAGGCGCAACTCTGTCGCCTATGCACCAGGTTATCCGACCGAGCCCGTTCTTGAAGCGCGCCTGGTTGCGATGCTTGGAGGCCGCGCCGCGGAAACGGTCGTGCTGGGATCAGCCTCATCCGGGGCCGGTGGCGACAAAGACAGCGATCTTGCGCAGGCCACCCTGCTTGCGGCGCGGGTTGAGGCGCAGCTTGGACTGGGCAGCGGTGGGCTCCTGTGGCGGCCTGTCGATCACGACAGCCTGCCGGACCTGCTCACCGACCCTGACGTTCGGGCCTGTGTCTCGAAACGGCTGGATCGGGCATTGCAAAAAGCACAGATGCTCCTCAAGGCAAACCACGCTTTGGTACTGCGTATCGCCGATGCGCTGCTTGACCAACGGCAGCTGACACAGGATCAGCTGTCCTCACTTCTGAAGGAGGCAGCGGCCGGAAACGGTCAGACAGCGGACCACATGTCGAAACAAGGTGATGAGGTCTCTGCCACCGCCTAACCTCACATCAGGCCAGGCGCATCCGCTCCCACCGGAGCGATGCGCTCCGGGGCCTGCGACGCCGCCGCCATCACCCGAGAGGCCTCTTTCGGGATGCCTGCCAACCGGTGAAACAGGCCCAGATCGACGCCGGCACCGGAAACGATCCAGGCCTCACCATGCCCTGCCCGTCGGAAACGATACCCGGCCGTCTGCATTGTGGCGGCAAGCTCTTCTGCGGACATGCCCTGCGCCCAGGACCGTATCTGAGCCCGCACGCTTGGCAGGCTCCCGGCGCGCGTGTCGAAACCTGTTCGCCGGGCGGCACGCTCAAGCCGACGCTGATGCTGCCGATGCTGGCGTGTCGTGAAGGCCGCCCTCGCGCGAACCTGTCGCCATGCCTCTGGCGATCCATACATGTCTGCGGCAGCGGCCCGCAGGGCCCGTTCAAACGGTGCAAGATCCAAGTCTGGCTGCTCTTGTGCAAGAGCCGTATAAACCTCAGGGTTGAAGCGTCCGACCCGCAACGGATGTCCCAACCGAAGCTCCAGGAGGCGCGCGAGTTTTTCATCGCGAATGCGTGTGAAGCGACTGTCCATGACGCGCTCGGTTTCTAAATCGAATTCCGGCACAGCAAGGTGAAAGTGCGGCGCCCCCCTACCCTGCCCCGCGCGCGGTTTGTGGTGTTCGACCAAACAAGCCTGACCCAGAGACAACTCTGAAAGGCTGTATTCGGTTTGGATGGCAGCCAGAATTTGGTCCAGCTCCGTATCATCCATCGCGATTTCCGGCGCAATCACCATGTGCCGCACGCCGTAAACTTTCCCGGCCGTTCTGGCTGCCAGCCCCATGAGCCCGATGCTATCCCGCTCACCCCGGAGCCAGGACACAGTCTCTGTATCGCATTCGGCCGCCAGATAGCGCGAGATGGCGGCCGTTCGGCGCGTAGGTATCCGCGAGGACTTGATGATCATCTGGCAGCTCCCGCAATCGTTTGCAGCACCTGCCGGAAAATGTTCCGCGCCTCGCGGAGTGTATCTGCGATGTCGTCGCTAGAAGTACTCATAGCCGAGAGGCGTTTCGACGGCTCAGGACACAAGCACTCCAATCGGGAACGGATCAACTGCAGTTCCCGCAAAAGCGCGATCCCGGCACGCAATTCGGACGGAAGCGGATGGACAACGCCCCGTCGGCGCGGCTTGCGGATCACCGCTTCTCCCGCGTGCCCGATCTGGTCGAGCAAATCCATCGTGCCAGCGTGGTCGTCGACATGCCCCGGACCCGTGCCCGTCGTGCAAGGTCGTCATAGGCACCTGCGGGTATTTTAAGACCCAGTTGCCGCGTCTCATTTTTCATGTTTTGTTTCATATTCGTGCCCTTCCCGCGTGGCAGCAGAGGCTACCAACACATCTTGCTAACGTGAGGGAAATGGCGGGCAGCTTGCAGGACACAAGCTTTCTCTCTTTTTTGACCTGAGCCGCCCCGGTTTTTATCTTTTTAGGTGGGGCGCGTTCGGAAAAGATAAAAGTGCAAGTCTGCAACACTCTCAGAAGAGGTCACAAATATCTATATAACATATTGATATTAAACGATTAACATGAGAGAAAGGGCGCCCAAAAGAAGGAAATCTCATCATGCTAAAACACTGCCAGACGGTCTTCCACCGCGCCCATGAAATCGCCGTCGTCATTTACGTCGGCAAATTCTTCTCAGAATTGTTCCTTGGCGTTCACTTCATCTAAGAGAGGGCACTATCATGCAACAGTTTCAGTTCCGAATATTCTCATCACATCGGCCGTGGCCGCGCGGGTAGTCTGACATCTGCCCGTGGTCTCGGCCGGGCATTAGGCACAAGCTCCTTGAGGAGAGAGCCCTCCTCCCCGCGCGCGACGAGTTTTAGATTGAGTGTTTTCTCCCCGTTTTGATCCCGAGACATCCAGGCGCCAATCGCCCACTCACGTTCCGCGAGTTTGGCTTTGCCAAACAAATCTGGCTCACCCGAGCACCGCTTATCCGGATGCGCAACCAGAGTTGCCTCGTCAATCAGTCGGACACCGCCCATGCGTCGTGAGAATTCCAGAGATAATTTCGCTTCGCGCACTGATTGGATCTTGATCCACCCCTGTACGAGGAATTTCCGACCGGCGATATCCAGCACACCGAGCCACCCGGGGATTGATTCACTTTGCGGATGACCGCTTCTTGTCAGAACAGCAGTATGAGCTGGTTTCCATAGGGATCTCCTCATTTTTCAGGGAAATGGGTAATGGGACGCAAGGTACAACCTGGTGAGACATTTCAGTGAACGTTTTCGTGTTCAACAAAGGAGTCGCCTTGCCGGTTCTGACCGTAATTGACCACCATGGAGGACTTCTCGCCCTTGCGGACCTTGTCCTGAGCACCAGATACGACAAGACCCTTTACTTCGTTGTCCGGGAATAGCTGGTACTACGTCCACCAGCTTCATCTTTCTCAAGCGCTCCCAAGTCGATCAGGTCGAGGATGTCGCGATATGCAGTGTCTTGCGAGCACTTCTCGATCTTCGCATATTTCGACGTCGTGAGTTTTCCTTCGAACCCATCCAGAAGGCGGTTCAGCATGTCCCGCTGGCGGTCGTTGATGTTGGCCGTTCCGTATATCTCCCAGAACCGCGCCTTTTGAAACACAGCCTCCAAAATGATCTCTGCGCCATCAAATGCACAGTTTAGGCAATTGAGGAACCAATTGAGCCAATTTGTGACATCAAGCCCCCCTTCTGCGTCGTCTCGAGCATATCGTAATAGGCGCTCCGCTCCTGGCGGATTTGGGTAGACATGCTGTAAAACCGCTGTGAACTGCGTTCGGATCGCGCCAACGCCATATCCGCGATCGCACGCGCAATGCGCCCATTGCCATCGTCAAAGGGGTGGATCGTGACGAACCACAGATGTGCAATTGCGGCATGAACAACGGGATCCGTGTCAGGGACCTGATTGAACCAGGTCAGAAACCGCACCATCTCTGTATCAAGCCGTGCTGCTTCCGGCGCTTCAAAATGCACGCGTTCACGACCCATAGGTCCTGAAACAACCTCCATAGGGCCGATCCGCCACTGCCCCACGGTGATCCGGGTCATTCCGCTTCGCCCGGTTGGGAAAAGGGCGGCATGCCAGCCAAACAAACGCTCTGCGTCCAGTGGTTGGTCATAAGCTTGCGTCGCGTCCAGCATCATCTCGACGACCCCATCGACATGGCGATCAGACGGGATCAGCCCGCCGATTTCGAGCCCCAGCCGTTTTGCGATGGACGACCGAACCTGATCCTTGTCGAGCGTCTCGCCTTCGATCTCGCTGCTCTTGACGACATCACTGGTGAGAGTTTGCAACATCGCTTCGTTGCGAAGATCAAAGCCAAGGCCTTCCATGCGTCCCAAGAGCTTGCCTTGTCGGTGGCGGACCGCGGCAAGTTGTGAAGACAGCTCGGCCTTGTCCCAAGTAAACCGCGGCCAATCAGGGAGTTCGTGAATGTAGGTCATATTTTACGCATTCCTTGCGGAGATTATACCGCGTAATCTTGGCAAAACAACATTAATCACCGCACATTATGCGGAGAATACGGGCGGCAATCTCCGCATACCCCTCTGGACCTCTAAACGTAGGAGAAACTGCTGCCCCATCCCATCATGCCGCCTGTCCGCTTAACCGACCATAGAAACTGCGCTCGAGATGTAGCTCCCCTGCCCCAGCCTTTTGGACAATTCCACGCAGATATCCACCTGGAGATGCGACTTCGCCTGCACAATGCTTTTCGAACGTGAGAACCAGCGCTGCTGTCGCGATTTGAGGCCCAAGCCGGTCCTGCGCAAGGTTCCAGGCGTGCTCTGAGACGCCGATCATCGGCCTCAACAGCCCCGCGACACGGTGCAGATCACCCCAATCTTTTAGATATCCGCCCATATTGCGCGCCCAGGACGCAAACTCAGGACAGGCTTGCATGACTGTCGGCAGATCGAGGGCAGCCCCGCGTTTCTTGCGCGTTTCAGCCACCCAATCTTCCAACTCCCTATCAATTTGCTCCTCCGGTGGCGCATTGGGCACCACGCCCGCCGCTTGCTCAGTTTCTGAGCGATTACAGGTTACAGGAGTAAGTTGGGCACTGCCAAGTTGTTTTCAGGCACCCGAATTCAGCCTGACCGGCGCCCGTCACGCGGCGATTTCGACTGCATAGCCGTGCCAGAGGCTGAACGCATCTGCTCGTGCATGACGATAGGACGGAGCGGTGAGACGGTAGCGGCGGGGTTTGAAAATTGTGTTGATTTGGTCATGGGCTGCAAGGAAAAGTTGCGCCTGGCTGGGTGACTTGAAGCGCCCGATGATTTTCTCTCGCCGCCGCGTCGGCCTGTGGCTGCATTCTATTCGATTGTTAAGCCCCTTGTGGTCCCGGTGATCGGCCCCTGATGCTTGGCGTGCGATAGGCTTTATATAGCTGCGCAGTTTGTCGGTGATGATCACCCTCGGCTGGCCATATTGTGCGATCAGCTTTGTCAAGAAGCGTTTGGCCGCTTTGGCGTTACGGCGTGTCTGAACCAGAATATCAAGGGCATCACCATGGGCATCAACTGCCCTCCAGAGCCAGTGGTTTACGCCGCCAATTGGGATTACGACCTCGTCCAGATGCCACTTGTCGTTTGGCCGAGGCCGGTCCCGTCGGATACAAGCGGCAAAATGCGTTCCAAACCTGTTAATCCAAAGCCGAATGGCCTCACGGCTCACGATGACGCCGCGTTCCGCCAACAGATCCTCAACATCCGCCGTACTGAGCGCAAAGCGATGGTATGCCCAAATTGCATAAGAAACGATCTCGCGCGGAAAGCGATAACCTTTCAGGCGCGGCATTGTTGATGGTACCTTCATTCAGCGATCCTATCCAGGAAACCCTTTGAAAACAACTTGGCAATGCCTGATGAACTGTTACTACTCCAACCTGATCGAAGGACACAACACACGCCCCCGCGACATCGAAAGGGCGCTGGCTGGTGCCGAGCTTGAAGAGGAAACCCGCTCTCTCGCCCTTGAGGCCCGGGCGCACGTCATCGTTCAACGGGCCATCGACGAGATGCATCGCAAGGGCATCCTGCCCTGCCCCACATCTGTCGAATTCCTGACTTGGGTCCATAAGAGCTTCTACGACGAGATGCCTGACGAGTTTCGGGTCATCGAACATCCCGATGGCACACAAGAGCCCATCGTTCCAGGACGCATGCGCCAGGACGATGATCGGGAAGTTACGGTCGGGCGCCACCTACCTCCTTCATCGTCGCGCGTCGCAGCATTCATGGATCACTTTGACAAACGATTTCAAATTGCGGCGCGGTCCTCGAGTGGACGGATCATTGCGATCGCGTCTGCACATCACCGGCTGAAGTACATCCACCCTTTTCCGGATGGCAACGGCCTTGTCAGCAGACTGATGTCTCATGCCATGGCCCTCACAGCAGGGATCGGCGGTCAAGGGCTCTGGTCCGTATCGCGTGGGCTGACCGATCGGGGTGAGTACAAACGGATGATGGATCTCGCGGATAGTCCCCGACGAGGAGATCGGGACGGGCGCGGCAATCTTTCAGAGGCGGCATTGAAAACGTTCAGCGAATGGTTCCTGAAAGTGACGCTCGACCAGATCACGTTCTCGGCAAAGCTGTTCGATCTCGGCGGACTGGACCAGCGCTATCGTCGTCTTGTTGCGGATACCATCGATGACAAACGCGCACCCGATTTGATTTCGGCCGTTCTTCGGCATGGTGCACTGGAACGTGGTGACGCGCAGATTGTGCTCAAGACGTCCGAGCGTACGGCACGCAATACGCTGAGCAAACTCACCGCCGCCGGATACCTGACTTCCGTCTCGCCGAAGACGCCCGTTCGTTTGGCGTTTCCGTTGGATTATCGAGAGCGGCTCTTTCCAAACGTCTTTGGAGATGGTGACCTGACTGTGTGATTTTCGTTAGTCCGCGCTCTGCGCAGGAAAGCGCGCCCAGGGAGAAAGTGGACGGATCCCCTAAGCAATGAGTTCACAGCTGTGAACCTGTCTTCTGCGCGACGAAACAAGACGCAGTTCACAGCTGTGAACTTTTCATGCAGCGTCCTTTCTCATAAGGGCCATGATCATGGGACCACAGGAGAATTCACCGAGCGCAGCCTTTGCAGACAGCGACCGTAAATACCCACCAGGTGACCGGATGTCGCCGAAGCGTTCCAACATTGCCAAGATGACCACCGATGCCTCTTCCGGGCCCATGTACTGTTTGGCCTCATCCCACGCTGAAGGAGAGATGCCCATCATAGGTCTTATTACATCGGCAACCCTTACTAGATCATGCCAGTGGCGCACAGGTAGTTCAGCGTAAGTTCGGTATTCAGAGCAAGCGGCCAAAACGAGACCGAGGGGTATTCTAGGTAGATTGTTGTCGACCGAGACAGGCTCATCAATGCTACCCTCTGCAACCAGTGCTGTCGCCGGATCGGAGGCGCTGCCCTCGCCCTGCGCTTTTTCTAAGCGTGGTTCAAAATCATAAGACTTTTTATTTGAATTCTGATGGTGCTGCTCATTTGTGACTTCATTGGTGCTCATATCTTGTGATTGCATTGGTTCCAACAGGTCCCTAATGGCGTTGAGGGCTTCGGACAAAGCAAATTCGATCTGCTGCAACTCTGCAAAGTCGAGCTTGCGGCGAAGGTCACGCGCCGTCAGGACGCATAGGTCGGACGCCTGGTCCCAGATGGCGCGGTCAGGGCGCAGAGAGCGGCCGTAGTCGACGAGACCCGCTAGATCACGGCGCATGAGGCTTACAGTGGATCTAAGCCGCTTGTAGCGCTCCTCCGCAGCACGGACAGCCTCTGCGGCTTCGCACACTTCGACGAAGCGTTGGGCGAGGGGGGCCAGATCGAAGCCGAAAGCAATCTTTTCGTTGCCATACCGGCGCGCGTAACGCTTGCCATTGGGACTGTCGCGACGCACGACGAAGCCGGTTTGCACCAAGTTCGCCAGATGCCGCCGCATGGTCGAGCAGGGCATGCCGTTCAGGCGCTCACAAATAGCCTTGTTGGACGGATGCACGACAGTTTCACTATGGTTCCCGCCAACGATCGTGGCCTGATGGAAACTGACCAATGCCTGAAGCACGCTCAAATCACGGTCGGACAAGCCGAAGGCGATACGGGCAGCGGCGAGTTCGCGAAGTGCTTCCCATTTGTTGACGCCGGAAGGCGGGAGGTTCTGTTGCGCCGCTGCCTGATAGTGCAGAATGGCAGCATTTATGGGTCGCCTGAAAGGCGTTACGGGGGTGTAGTCCATTTTACATTCACGAAGACAAAGAAATCAGGGTCCGCGAATCACTTAAGACTTGCGAAAAACGGCGTCCGAGACTAACTTGAGAGTGCTAAGAACAAGTCAGGGTCTCGTAGGGCGGTCGCTTTGCGGGACCTTTTCTTTGGCTTTTTCGTGCCTCCTGTTTTTGGTTTCTGCTCTTCCTCAGTCTTCTGAACGCTGCTTCCAGCGTTCGTGAAGTTCTTCAATCAAATCATCAGCTTCAAACTCTACCCAGTCGGCAAACTTACTATTCTGCAACTCGATCGAGATCCCTTTGGCGGTGCGTTTGAGCGTGCCGCCACGTTTGCCCCCAATCCTGAGCGGTTGACTGGATGCAGCAGAAGGGGAGGGGGCCTTGGCCGGTTTGACTAACCTTGCGACAACCTTCGACACGGCCTCGAACGCCTGCACAGAGGGGTCGTCGGTCGCAGGTGCGGCATCAATCACCATGGCTACATCGGCCTTGCCATGGGTTTCCTCAGCAAGGCGGATCAGGCTGCCCCGATCCAGGCCGTTGTCCGCGATGGCACGGCCCATGGCCTCCCACCGGGGTCGGCCGATGCCGTGTGCGGCACCGATGGCGCGGATGAGGTCTGTACCGACCATGTCGGCGATGGCGATGGCCATGGACACCGAAGATTTGGTCACGGTCAGAATTTCTGCAACCTGTGATTGATTTCCAAAGCCTGACGATACGAGTTCTTGCGCAAAAATCGCCTTTTCAATGAAGGACAAATCGCGGCGCGCCATGTTTTCGGAAATCTGCGCACGCAGGGCGCTGTCATCATCCAGATTGGCGACCAGTGCGCGCACCTTGGCGACCTTGTCGGACTGGCGGATCGCCTCGAGACGGCGGCGACCATAGACGAGCAGATAGCGGTCCGTCTCTGACGGGTGCCGACGCACAAGAATTGGTACGGTCTGACCATTCGCCTCGATTGCGGCGCGCAGATCATGCACATCCGCCGGATCAAGCCGGTCGGCCATTCGGTCGTCGACGATACTGGCCGGGTCGAGTTCCCAGACATGATGTAAATCGACCGCATCACGGGCCGAGCGCAGGGCGCGGTTGGACGTCATCATAGGGGTAACGGCGCCAGCCTGAGGGGCAGGGGCCGGGCTACCGGCTGCCGCGAGATTGTCGAGCATCGACATCCGTTTTTTCTTGCCACTCGTCATGACCGCCCCCACGTTTTCTGAATAAGATCAGCGACTTCGTCGTTCAGCGCGTTCAGGCTTTCAAGGGCGCGATCGTAGGTCGTACGGGTAAAGGCGCTCCGCTCGACTTCGTATAGGGTTTGCTTTGTCAGACCTGCATCGGAGATCGCCGTGGATTTGAGCATTGGCGAGTTGAGTACCGCATCGCCATACATGGTGCGCAGAAAGGCGACGATCCGGTTTTGTGGTGCATCCTGAGGTTCATAGCGTGTCAGCGCATAGCGCATCCAGTCGTGGGACATGTCCGCACCGCTTTCGGCGATCACGTCCATCAGATCAGCCGTCATGCGCAGAAATTGCGACATCGACATCACGTCGAGCATTTCCGGATGAATTGTGACCAGCACGCCGGTGGCGGCAGAAAGTGCGGACATGGTGAGAAAGCCCAGTTGCGGCGGGCAGTCGATGACCACAACGTCGTAATCGCCGTCAACCTGCGCCAACGCCTCTTTCACGCGGAAAAAGAACAGGCCTGCGTTGCCTTGTGAAAGAGCACGCGGCGTTTCGTGTTCGAACTCCATCAGTTCCAGATTGCCCGGGATCAGGTCGAGGTTCGGGATATAGGTCTTGCGGATGACGGCGCGGATCGGCTCTGGGTCGTCATAGCGGATCGCGTCATAGAGCGTGCCGCCATCTGTCAGATCGAATTCGGGCTGTACGCCATGTAACGCCGTGAATGAGGCCTGCGGATCAAGATCAATGCCCAGGACGCGATAACCGCGCAAGGCCAGCCGTTGTGCAAGGTGTGCCGAAGTCGTCGTTTTGCCCGAGCCACCCTTGAAGTTCATCACACCGATGACTTGCAGGTGATCGCCGTCACGCCGTCCGGGGATATAGTCTCCAGGCTTGCGCGCGGTCTTTTCCAGCAGGACACGCAGGGCCTGAATGTCCTGCGCGGAATACAGGCGACGATTGCCGGCCGTCAGTTCAGGCGAAGGGCCCTTGCCATCAAGGTTGATTTTGCGCAGGTATGAGTCGTTCACACCAAGAAGCGCCGCCGCCTCGCCGGAGGTGAATTTGCGCATTTCCTTTGTGGCGTCAGGGGGAAACAGGCTCTCGCGTTGCGAATGCAGCTGGTTGGCCAGCCACTCGGAATGCTGGCGGATGACCGCGTTCAGGTCCTGATGCACGAAAGTCTTGTTCATCTGCCCTCTCGATCCGCGCTACGCATCTTTGGCGTGTTCACGGTTATTGACGTTTTTTGCCTCGTTTCCGTGACTATTGCCGTAAGAGTCGGATTCGCGCAAGTTTTTTCCACATCTTGTGTGAGCTCACCGTCGAAACACAAGCCCGTTCGCCGTCGTCGTCGAATGCTGATCTTGGCAATTGCGGCAGGATGATATACATATAGGATCGTATATCCACTTGGAGGAACGACACCATGCAAGTTGCAAAATGGGGGAATTCGCTCGCGGTCCGGCTGCCTGCCGATCTTGTGCGCGAACTTGGTCTCAAAGAGGGTGACCAAATCGATCTGATAAAGGACGACGGTACTTTGCTTGTCCAGCGCCAACCTCGCGCCGATGAAGTCCTGCAAGGGCTAAGGCGGTTTCGCGGAAAGCTATCCAAGGAAGCACGCCTGAGCCGCGACGCTGCGCATGAGCGCTGAATTCGCGGATACAAATGTCGTCCTTTACCTTCTTGACGACGGCCCAAAGGCGGATCGGGCGGAAGACATCCTGGGGCAGGGGCCGCGGATCAGTGTGCAGGTCCTGAACGAAGCGATGGTCAATTGCCGGAGGAAAGCCGGTCTCAGTTGGGAGGAGACCGGCGCTTTTCTCGCAGGGGTCCAATCCTTGTGTCCAGTCGAGGACCTGTCTGTGCAAACCCATCTTGTGGGCCGAGCTTTGGCAGAAAAATACCAGCTTTCGGTCTATGACGCGATGATTGTGTCGGCCGCTCTTATTGCTGGATGCACGACTTTGTGGAGCGAAGATATGCACGACGGATTGCTGGTCGAAGATCAGTTGCGCGTCGTCAATCCATTCACCTGACCAGAAAATGGGCTGCAACCTTGCAATCGTTCCATGAGTTGGAAGATTTGCAAGGTTGTGTTTATTGCGCGCACTTCAGCAAGCCCAACTTCTCCGCGCGTTCCAGCAGCATCCTCACGGACGACGGCTGCCAGCTGGCGCGTCCACGCGGGGTGCGTTCGCGCATGGATTCCAGCCGGTCACAGATCGCCTGGAGCGTGATGTCAGGGTCCGCGCCCTTGATGCCAGCGACAATCGCGGGCAGGCGGTCGTCGGTTTGGCGTCTTCCAGCGCGACCAAGCACTTCATTGGGCAGAAACCCGTCGCGCACATAGGCTTTCACAGCGCGCAGAAGGCGGCTTTGCGTCCAGTGGCGGTCGTCGGGCAGGGGGCCATTGATGATCCGCAGCACATCTTCCCAGGCCATATCGGGTCGAAGTCGTCGGACATGTGGCACCCAGTCCTGAGCCGTCTCGTTCAGCCGCTCCATGTAGCCGTCTTGCCGCGCGAGCCGCACCTTGCGTAGCGCGGCTGGATCGCGGGCGCGTAGGCCCGGGTTCCCGCCGACCCGGCCCTTGGTACGGGCGCTCGCCAGCCCCGCCTTGGTGCGTTCCCGGATCAGCGCGCGCTCGAACTCGGCCGCGGCGCCCAGAACCTGCAGCGTGAACTTGCCTTGCGGGGATCCGGTGTCGATCGGGTCCTGAATGGAACGAAAGAACGCCCCCTTGGCCTCCAGCCGTTCGATCACCTCCAGCAGATGTGACAGAGACCGCGCAAGCCGGTCGATCCGAACGACAACCAGCGTGTCGGCCTCTTGCTGATGCGCTCCAGCACGCGGGCAAGCACCGGCCGCGCACGATTGCCGCCTGAGGCGTGCTCTTCAAAGATCTCGACGCATCCCGCAGATTGCAGGGCCTCAGAGGCTGGGGCAGGGGGGTCTGATCCTCTGTCGAAACGCGGGCGCCTATCAGGGGCATGAAAACGGGCCGTTTGCAGTTTCAGGTATCGTTACTAAACGACCGATTGATGACCGCTTGGACTAAAGACCCGCGGCCTTTGTCAGGTTCACGCGGAACCGGTCGCTGCGGCGTTGATAGCGGCGGGTCATTTCGGCGGAGGCATGCCCGAGCTGCTTCTGGACATAGCGCTCGTCGACTTCGGCCGAGCTGGCGAGACCGGCGCGCAGGCTATGGCCGGAGAACAGCGCGAGGCGTTCTTTCTCGGGCAGGTCGGACCGGATGCCGGCGTCCAGCACCGTATGTTTGATCAGGCGCGCGACATGCTTGTCGCTCAAGCCGCGCCTCAAGCGCCTTCTTGCCATCCCGTGAGGTGCGCACGAAGACCGGCCCAAAGTCGATCTTGGCGAAGTGCAGCCACTGTTCCAGCGCATGGACAGGGCAGGTTTGATCCTACGATCCGCGGCCAATCTCGACCTCGCGCCAGCCGGTCTTGGCATTGAGCGTGAGCAGCGCGCCTTCGTCCATGATCTCGATCCAGCCGCCACTGTCCGGCGTGTCATCCTTGTGAACATCGAGGCTGACGATTTCAGACCGGCGCAGGCCACCGGCATAGCCCAAAAGCAGGATCGCCCGATCCCGCAGCCCCGCAGGTCGTAGGGCAGGGTGGCCACCATCGCCAGAATGTCGTCGCGCAGGATCGCCTCTTTCTGCACCGGTGGTCGCGCGTGTTTGCGTTTGATCCCGGCCAGCACGGTGGCGATGTGGCGGTTCTTGCGATCGAGGGTGAAGCCGCGTTGCTGGTAATGCCAGGCAAGGCCGGAGAGGCGCCGTTCGATTGTCGTGACCGATCATCGCGGACGCCCTGTCATCTGGTGCCGCCAGATCCGCCAGATAGAGCCCAATCATTTCGGGCGAGGGGGGCAGGGGCTCGGCACCTTTCTTCCGGCACCAGCGCCCAAAGTGCTTCCAGTCCTTGGCATAGGCCTTATTGGTGTTTTCGGAGTGTGCGGCCCGGGCATAGTCGCGCGCGGTGTCCACCAATCGATCAAGCGTGCCGGAGCCCGCCACAGAGGAGGGGAGTGTCAGAGCCTCACTCGGGAGATGCTTCTCTCTCGTCGTCCTCGTTGAGGGAGGGACCCGTTTGGCGGCTCTGAGTGTGATTTCTCGTGGTTTTCCGACATGCCGCTGAGCATATCTCTTTATGTCCGATAAGGCAAACTTATTGGACATAAAGAAGAGCCATCAAGGTGGGGCGGTTTTGTTACACTATATTGTGGATGAAAAGCGCCGTGCTGAGGTAGTGTTGCGGCATGAACTGTCAGCCAACGCCCCTTCCTGACGGCCTGAGACCATACCCCGGATGCCGTCCTGGGTCACCTCCGCGCGGGCCGAAACCCTTGAAGATGTGGCGTTTTTGTCAGGGGCGGCGCTGGCCACCTGCATCTTGTGTTGGCGCACGACAGACGTCCCCCACGCCTTGTTGCGGGATCGGCTGGCGCTGCGCGCGGCGGAGGCCTCGTGTCACGTTTGCCGGCCGGCCGGAGACGGGCGGCGGAGTTGCGCGATGCGGTGCATCTGCTGCGCCCCGGCGATCTGCCCGGACCGGCGGGCGAGGTCTATCTGTCGTGGCGGCGCGCGGTGGAGCGACCGGTTTCGGTCAAGGCGTTGCACGGGCCTTGCCGGCCGTTGCGCCGAGCAGATCGCCGTGTGGCTGGATGCGGGGCAGGGGGCGCCGGTCACGCGCGCCGCGACAGTTCTGGAAACCGTTCTGACGAGGCATCCCGCGCGGCGAGGTGCCGGCGCTGATCCTTGCGGATGCGGCTCTGGCGCAGGCTCTTGGGTGGGCTCATCCTCGTGCCGCTGCTGGCCGCCGGGCTCAAACGCGCGGACCTGCGCAAGCGGGGGATGGACCTGCGGCTGGCCTGCCATCGCGCGGTGATCGTCTCGGCGACCGAGGCGTGCGGCATGGCCACAGACCTGTCGCGTCGGGCGGCGCGGCTGAAAGCGGTCGCGCCGAAACTGCGGGCGAAAGGGGCAGGGGAGGCGGTTGCGATGTTCCTGACCCGCGATGCGGTGGCGCCGTCTGCGCTTGCCTTTGCCGGATCGCGCCGCGCGGCGGCTCTGCGACCGGCTGGTGGACCTCGGCGCGGTGCGCGAATTGACCGGGCGCGACACCTTCCGGCTGTACGGGGTTTGAGCGATGGCGAAGGATCAGATCCGAACCAGAGCTTGACCGCGAGCTGGCGGACCTGCCGCCCGAGCTGCGCTGGCGGGAATGGATGCGCCGGATCGAGGCGGTGCTCTTTGCCTGCGCGTCGCCGGTGCCGCGCGAGGATCTGGCGCGGGTCGTGGGGCAGGGGGCCTCGGTCGACCTGCTGGTCGAGGACCTCGCCGCCGATCTTGAGGGGCGGGCGTTCGAAGTGGCCCAGGTCGCTGATGGGTGGATGCTCCGGACGCGAGCCGCCTACGCGCCCGCGATCCGCGCCGCGGCGGATGTCGGGGACCAGCTTCTGGACCTGAGTGAGTTCGATGTCGCGGTTCTGGCCGCCATCGCCTACCACCAGCCGATCACCCGCGACGGGCTGAAGGACATCTTCGGCAAGGAGATCAGCCGCGACCTGATCGGGCGGCTGCATGCGCGTAGGCTGATCGGGACCGGGCCAAGGTCTCCCCGCCGGGGTGCGCCCTACACCTTCGTCACCACCGAGCAGTTCCTCGTCGCCTTCGGGTTGGAGAGCTTGCGCGATCTGCCGGATCGGGAGCAGCTGGAGGATGCAGGGCTGTCAGAATGACTGGCCGTGCTGGTCGCTATTGCGCGAAGGGTGGTGCAGCTACTGAACATTTGGTGGTGCTGATGCGTCAAGCAGGCAGATCCGCATCCGCGAACAGATTTGGGAAGAGCCTTTCCCGATAGTCCAAGGGGAAAGCGAGGCGGACCGGGGTTTTCGGGGAAGGAGAGGTCAGGAAACCTGCTGTGGTAAGCTGTTTCAGAGTATTGCGGGCCGTGCGCTCAGAGGTCTTGAGCACGATCTGTGCATCCCCGCGGTCCAGTTCGCCGTGGCGCAAAACAGCGGAAATCAGATCGGGCGCGCGCCTGTCGTCGATCGTGTCTTCGACCAGACGCCGGTAACGCTTCTCCAATCCACCGAGATCAAACAACCTTGCAGAGAAGGTGATCTGATCCAACGCAACCTTCAGGAACCATTCGCAATATGTCTTCAGCGCAGCCTCGGACAGGTAACCCCGCCCGTCGCGGTCCCCGCGTCGTGGGCTGTCAGCAAGATCCATCATCCGCTTGTATTCCCCGCGGTCCGTCAGTCCACGCGCAAGACCACGGGACACAGACCACAGCCCCTCTCCGCTAATACCAGCGGTGAGTGCCATGGCATGTGACATCAGGCGGCTGACGCGCCCGTTCCCGTCCGGAAATGGGTGAATGTAGTTCAACCGATGATGCGCCGAGGCGATCGTGATGATCCTCCCACTGGCCGAACCTGCCGCGATCTGGAACCGCTTGTCGAAATGATCCATGAAGGCCGCGACGCGGGACGAGGACGGGGGCAGGTGGCGTCCGACGGTGACTTCCTGATCCCCCTCTTGCCGCATGTGACCGGGAATGATTGGTTCCTGCGTTCCGTCCGGGTGTTCTATAACACGGAATTCGTCGGGCATTTCGTCGTAGAAAGCCTTGTGCACCCAAGTGAGAAATTCGACCGATGTGGGCCGGGGCAGGGTGCCAGCCCGGTGCATTTCGTCTATGGCACGCTGGACGATAACATGCGCGCGCGCTTCCAGGGCGAGGGGGCGGGTTTCTTCTTCAAGCTCGGCACCGGCAAGGGCACGTTCGATATCTCGCGGCCTTGTGTTGTGACCTTCGATCAGATTTGAGTAGTAGCAGTTCATCACCCGAACGAGGTCGGCCAGCTCAGCTGCGCTATCCGGATGCAGCCCCTGCCCCAGCCGAGTTGCCCCGCGCTGGATTTCGACCGTGAGGTCCGCCAGTTCGGTGGGTATGTGCTCCTCAAAGAAACAGGGTTCGATCCTACCAGGTGTTTCCAACATTTTTGCCGATCTCAGATGTGCGAAAAGTTCTTTCTATCTAGTATGTTTTGGTTACTGAAGGCAAGGTTTTGCCGATAAGTGCTGCCGATCTTGGTTGCCGAAGTCTGGTGCGGAAAATGTCCCCTGCTTCCCCCTGAAGACAGAAGCAGAGGCGCGATAGGAAACGCGGACAACCAAGCGACAATCTAGACCGGCATATCGACCTCATCTTCGCTAAACCATTCATTTGCCACTACATTGTCTTTCAGGGACTGCTGTGTCCGTCGTCATATAAAATGGGGCATAAGAGCGGCTTGAGCAACGGAGGCTCTGGTTCGTTTGCGTGATTGACTATGAGGCCGCGATGGTTCAGATCAGGAGTACTTGGGGCGCTGATACTGATTTGAGTGAGATCGCTGCGACTTGAGTACTTGTATTGAAGGTGTCCAAGGTTTGTGGCGGAGGCGCAAGCTGACTGCCGTTGAGGCGGAGAGCACTGGCCCTACCGGAGCGCGATAGTGGAGCATCTATGGCGACGTTTGAAAACCGGATGTTATGTAGCAGCTCCTACATATCTGAAGGTTCAAGGGTTCGAAGCCACGCCGCGAATTCTGCTTCCTGGATATGCCATGTTGCAAGATCCTCCATCATGCGCACGCCGATCCCTGGATCTGGTCTGCGCGGGAAGTTGTTGAGACGCAGGAATGTGAAGGTGGCGACGAATGCTGTGCGTTTGTTGCCGTCAATAAACGCATGTGCTTTGGCGATGCCAAAGGCGTAGGCTGCCGCGATGTCAAAAACATCTGGGGTGCTGTAGGCGGCCAGATTAAGGGCGCGCGTGCATCCCATTTCGAGGAGAGCGGGATCGCGCATACCCGGGGCGCCACCATGCCGTGCGATTTGTCGGTCGTGCACGATGTGAAGGGCAGCAATCGGGACCCAGACCCATTTGTTCATGCCAGCGCTTGAAGAAGATCACGGTTTTCGTCCATGACGATCTCTGCTGCGGCGAGAGCTTTCTGAAGTTCTGGGTTTTCGGTCATCAGTTTTAAGCCGCCATCGTCGGTGCGAACGGCGAACAGACTATCGCCTTCTTTTGCGTCTATCATCGCCAGCATTTCAGAGCTGAGTGTCACGACAGCAGAATTGCCTACCTTGCGGATTTTAACTTTGGGCATATTGTCTCTCACTTGGATATACATATGAATATACAGATGCGATGTGTAGATCAAGATAAGCTTCAGCGGGAAGTGGAGAAATACGCCAAGAACGCTTATGGGACGTATCTTTCGGGGCTATAAGGCCTGATGATCCTGTTTTGTCTGTGGCACCTTTAGGACACAGTTTTTAACTTGTTTTGGAGGTTGGTCTGGAAGGTGGGCGCATTTTTTCTGCGCATCTGTAATATCACAGCGTTAGATCGTCAGAGTTCGTATGAACTCATAAGGCGGCAATTGAGGCAGAGTTTTGCAAGGAGCGGCGTGATGGTGGCTCAAAAAGCCATACGTGGTGCGCGGCTGGCGAGTGTCTTTATGGCATCGTCGGTGCTGATGGGCTGCCTGAACTTCGTTGAATACAGCGAACCTGATTACGATCTACCTGACCGCTACGCCTTGTTGGCACCGGTGCCTGTCAGCGCAGGAGACGGCGCAGTGGTGGCGTCTGTTCAATGATCCGTTGCTGAACAACCTTGTGGCTCGCGTTCAGACAGAGAACCTTGATTTAAAGGAAGCGGGCGAGCGCGTTACCGAGGCGCGGGCGATTGCGCGGCGCGAAGGAAACACAGTGAGTGGCAGCGCAACTCTGGATGCGAATGCGCGCAATACGTTGATACGGCTGGAGCAGACCTGTCTTTGAACCTTGACCCGTTCGGGCGGGAGCGCCGTGAAGCAGATGCTGCTTTGGAACGACTTGAGGCGGCGCAGTTCAATCTGAAGGATGCGCAACTTGCCGTGGCCTCAGAGGTGATGCTGGCCTATGTCGATCTTCGGTTTTTCCAGCAAGCTCTTGTGTTCCGTATGCAAGACCTGAAGTCGCGCAATGCATCGCTGGAAGCAACGCGTTCGTTATTGCAGGAAGGAGCGGCGACACGGCTTGATGAAATCAGGTTTGAAGCGCTTGTTGCAGAGACCCGGGCGGAAATACCGGGGCTGTCGTCTGATATCAAACGCCAGGAGAACAGGATTGCGACGCTACTGGGAACCGTTCCGCAAAACCTTGATGTGGATTTGCGGTATGCCGGAGAACAACCTTACCCGGCGACGATTGCAGAGATTGGTGTTCCGGCCGATTTGCTGCGCCGGCGGCCCGACATAAGGGCTGCGGAGCGGAACTATGCGGCGGCCGTATCGGAAGTGAATGCAGCGGAGGCTGCGCGCTATCCGAGTTTGACACTGAGCGGTATATCTCGCCCCGTTGGAGGGTAGTCTGGGGAGTACAAGGGGCGCTGGGATCGGGCTCAATATCCCCGTCTTCAACCAGCCGGGGCTTGCGGCACAGGTGGATGTCAACAGCTCTCGTGCAGCGCAGGCCTATCTGCAATGGAGCCGCTCGTGCTGACGTCTGTCGCGGATGTGGAAACCTCTCTGATGGCGGTCCGCAGTGTGCGTCAGGAGGTGGAGGCTGCCCAAACGTCCCTGAGGCTCAACCGTGAGGCGCTGGAACTGTCGCAGGAAGTCTATACAAATGACGGGACGGTCACGGTGATTGATCTGCTTGATGCCGAGCGGGCAGTAACGGCTGCAAGCTCAACGCTTGCCTTTGCGATCCGTGCATATGCAACGGAAGTTATCGCTTTGTACACGGCTTTGGGTATTGGCTTCGAAGGAGAATAATGTGCCGGGAATGGCGTACTTTTAAGTCATCGTTATCTATTATTTTTCTGGCAGATATTCATAAGCGTGGTGTGTGTCATGATAACTGTTGCAGCGGTTCTTGCAGCATTCATGTCCTCAATGTTCGCCAGCCCGTCATCTGCGGCACAAGCGAGAATATTTTCTGCACGATCCTGTTGTGTCCATTCGTCCCAGTCTTCACATTCGCAAAGTTCGCATAGGTAGAGGGTCCACATAGCGGCTTCTGCAGGTGCAAGCGAAAGGAACAGATGGTCAGAGGCCAATGTGTACTCTGCCACGTCAAAAATTGAGCTTTGTGCCAAGGCAGCGATTGGGCGTATATCGTTATATTGCGACCGTTTGAGTTTGCCTGATGCCCAGAGGTGTTCAACTTCTACTGAGGTTGTTTCTAAAAAATCAGCTATCTCGTGCCTTGTAAGTGGAATGTGCATCGTGACCTCAAATCTGGTTGCTCTCGTGGAGACCATGGCCGAGTCCGCTTAATGTGCTGTAAATCAACAAAGCATTAGAGTTCTTATTTAGTTACAATTCTAAATACATACGTCTGGGCTGTCAGTCTTTGCGTGAGATTTTCAGCAGACCTAAGACAGAACATTGCAAATGCCCGACCCGTCTTCAGGCTACACTTTATGCGTCTATGAAGGTTTTGAGCCTGTGCAGTAAAGCATCCGCATGTGGTCCAAGATCTGTTTTTGCAGGCATGAGTTTATCCTGTTTGAGGAAGTCCACGAGTTCTGCGTCTGTCCATGCAACATAAATTCCCGGGATTTTTACGACCTGTTTTGCGGTGGCAAGCTGGTGGTCATTTCTGTGCTCTGCAAGTGCATGGCGCCTCGGAAAAATGATAAGAGGTTTTTGAGCTGCTTTTGCCGAGAGCATTGTGCCGATACCGGCATGGGCTACGACAACCCCGGGCCTCATTAAAGAGTGCCTTGAACTCTGCGGGGTTGAGCTGGTGGATACACTCGAGATTGGGGTAGGGGGTCTTGTCTGGCCCTACTTGAGCAACAACACGTTCGCCTAGCTCTTCTGCTGCGAGGGTCATTGTCTTGATGAGACGGGGGAAGGGGAGTTGTGTGCCTGTGGTGACAAATATCACAGGA
>CAWCLQ010000020.1:0-123555 GCA_963796445.1 uncultured Alphaproteobacteria bacterium
CTGCATGGCGCATGAACTCACACACTGCGGACGGAGCCGCCTTTTGCTCACGCTGCTATTGCTGACGCAGCATCGCTTCGCTGGTGCGGCACGCGCGCCACTGCGTTGCAGCCAAAGTCGCCGGAGCGGTCATTCAAAGCCCGGCTGAGCCACAACCTTCAAACCGCACTTTCGCCGCAGGCGGTTCCAACAATTCAGACGCGGACTCTCCGGACCTTTACTGCATCTGCGCCAGCGGCCGGTATTGGCGCTTTGCGACACAAATGGCATCGGCCATAACAACATTTACCGTCGCATTGGAAATGCTGTGGGGACATTACATACGAAGGTTTTTTTGTGCCGACTTTCTAGACTTTGATGCATTTGTTCATCCGGTCGCCCAGTTGGTCAAATCCCTGTCAAAGGTGCGGCCCAATACTTTTAGGTCATCCGCAAATCTCTCACGCAATTCAGCCGCGAATACCGGATCCAATGGCAATGGGGTCGCATCAACGGCATTGATCCGCTTGACCTTCTTTCGAAGTTTACGCAGCCCGCGCTGTAACTGCGCCGCTCGGATCGGGTTCCTTAGCAACTGATTGGCGACGGGTCGCAGTAAGGGGCCTGAATAAATACTTTGCAACAGGCCGCTTTTGTATTTGCTGGCAGAGTTTACCCGCTTGAACTCAACACGCCCATCATAGGGAATATCCAGAAACTGCAGGACATTCTTATAAGAGGACAAAGTATCGTCCAAGAAATCATCAAAAAACAAAGGCATGCAGTTTTCAGCGCCAACCAAGTCTAGCAATTGACGGGAGTAGAATCCAAGTCGCGCGATTTCGCGATATTGCAAGACACGTGGATCCTGGCAGTTGCGTGGGATGTGTCGCCCATGTGAGCGCTCTTCTTGAAGACCCCATGCTGTGGGCAAATCCTCTTCATTTTCCTGCCGCAAGTGCAGCAGGCGCGCGTGATATGATCGGATCAACTCGACGGGGTCGCGCAGCATAACAATGAATTTTGGCGACTCGAAACTATTCAAAATCCGCTGAAGCGCGTCCTTTGAATACAGGGTTGAAACAGCGCCTTCGCCGATCATCAGCGTCTCGCTAGATAAGTTCGGGAAGTAGGCATCCAGAAACTGTTGACGCTGGGCTTCCGGGCTTAGGTCCGGTCGTGAGAACAGAAAATAGTGCGTTTCCTTGGGTTTCGCGAAACAGATGTTGGGATGTTTTCCAAGATATCGTGCCATCGCGGTCGTGCCGCAGCGGGGCGCACCAACTATAAAAAAGGACTTGATGTTCTGCGTCATGTTTGGATTATCAGTCATGTTTTACATAGGACATTAGCAAAATCATTGAAGCACAACCCTCAAATTGTTGACTTTTCTGCCGAATTGCCTCGGTTTTACTCAACTATCAAGTCTCTTGGTCAAGCCGGTTCTCGCTAGACTTTGCCGTTGTCGCCGTCATGCGGGAACCGGTGGTGAACGCAGGCGATACATGGGTGTAACGATGCGTGTGTAGATGCTATGTAGCGCGGCTCTCGGATCAGCGAAAGCTATTAGTTCGCTGGATGTGCGAAGCCCGTAATTTCAATCCGGCCGCTCTGGGCTCACAGCCGTCGGTCAGTAGCGATTTTTCGAGAGACAGCTTCCGTGAGTTGAATGTCAGTTCAGTGGGCTAAGCCGCCGCAAAGGCGGGATCATCTCTATTTGGGTTATGTCTGCTTTCGGGACTGGCTTCGGATGCAACACGCCGCGTCGCCGCAAGTCGGCTGTGAGCCCAAAAGTCGCTATTCAAAATCATTTGCGCAGGCCACTTATTGGGTTTCATCAGCGTTTTGCAACTTGAAATCCCACGTCGCTAATTGATGAAAAATCCGCTTTTTTTGGCGCCAGTTAAGATGAAAAAACGGATCTGGAGTTCCGCCAATTCTCTCCATAGCTTTGCTCGAGTAGGACCTCTGGCTTTGCCGGAAGCATCAGAGGATCTTGATAAAAAGTCTGCAGCGGCAAAAGGCAGTTGGCGGCAAGTGCACTGGCCGAGTACGGATAAACGCTGAGCTTTCCTCGGTGCGTCCATGCTGGGAAAAGATCAATGTCTATTGGAAGACTTGTTTTCAGTTTAAAACTGATACTGTTTCGTTCAATTTCACTTGGGGTCAATAAGTCAGCCGCAGCAAGCTCTTTTTTATACGACAACCAAAGCTCTGGCACTTCGTTGTCCGGGTAGTCACCAAGATAAATTCCAATATCAATATCGTCGTCATGTCCAATGAGTTTGCCACTACGCTTCAGCCCCAAAAGCGAACCCGCATACAAGAAAAGCGGCCGCCCGAAAACCGCCAAGGGGGCTACCGCCTCACCCATAGAATTGAAGATTTTCTGAGAATTCAATTCAGAAAAAGTTCTGTTGTATCCGTGCGGCGTAATGAAATCTGGCAACAGCATCTTAGTGACACGGTCCATGAATGTTTCAAACTCGACCGACTGGCCGGCCTTCTTACGCTTCGCTTTCAATTTTGCCAAGGCTCCGTGTGTGCGCGTGGGCTTGGCGCGGCGGAAGCAATTAAAAAGTATGAGAACTTCCATCCATTCTGTACCCCACGCGTTGTCATGGTGCCCAATCAGCGCTGCTTGTATCTTGCGTGGTCTAGAAAATGATCTGTCATTGTCGAAGTGGTCCAGAATGTAGTCGCGAAGCTCTTCAAACTTTTGTCGGCTCGCCAAAGGCTTGCTCACTTGAAGGACCCTTCTCAAAAATTGCACGAGCTACAATAGCGTCCTCAGCACCGAACTTGGCAAATCCCTGACCTTCTCGTTCATACACAACTTAAAAACCAAGGTATTCCAGCGCAGAATTCACATGGCTTGCTGGTTGGTATCGGCGATAATGCGGAGGCGCGGTCTTTTCCAGAAACTGATCCGCGATTGTTCGATATTCGAAGGCAATCTTGTCCCCGGTCTTCAACCATTTGGCAAGGGTTTCAAAGAAAATGGCCTGCTCAGCTTCGGAAATGGCATGCAGAAAAAAACGCGCATAAACGCAAACACTGCTTTCTTTGCAGTTTCGCAAGACATTTTGCAAAAGAGGTTCTGCGACGCTCCCAGCGGCACACACAAGGTTATGATTTCCAAGATCTTTGGCTTTTTACCGGACCAGTCGAATGGCATCTTCAGATTGAACAAGTGAAAAAAACTTTAAAGCCTAGGGTAGCAAAGAACAGACTGTCTCGTCCATTTCCACAGCCCATATCTAAAATCTTAAATCAAGTTCGATTTCTTGGGCCACAAATGCTGCAAATTGTGAAGGTGGCGGCAAAGCTGCTTCGAGGTGTTGGGCAAAATACACATCGGCCCAATAGTCTTCTCGCCCTATGACTTTATTTAGCATTTCCAAATGCCTCCGCTCTGAAAAGCATGCCTGACAACATCAAAAGATCAAAAGCGCCCAGTCCGAAATCGTCCGAGTTCGCCATTTTGCATAGGGATGCCGCTGTACACTGCTCTTTTTATTTTTGATGAAATACTGAGCTTTTTACCGCTCAAAGCCAAAACACAGTGAAAACTACCGAGCAAGATAAAATTATATGGGATATTTTTGGCACAGTATCGTCTAAGTTGATCTTCTATTCCTGTTTCGAAGTCTCTGTCACCGTCATTTGGCTGAGTGAGTGCCTGCTTCGTCCGCAAGTCGGTCATAGGCCTTTCGAACTTAGCTGGGCAAACAACGAACGGCCGCTTTTCTTGCTGCGTTACCGCGTTTTTTGTCATCGGACAGAGCGATGGACATGCAGCACCGGCGAAGCACACGTTTTCAATTCGGCGGCTCTGGGCTCTATCTAGCCTACCGCTGGCGCAGCAATCCGCTTATCGGCGGCTTCCCGCAAGCCGACTTTCAACCGAACTGGTAAAATAGCTCATCAGCGCGGTGCTGATGTCTGGGCCTGGAGGGTGGGTTGGAGGGCAAAACATGCCTAGAGTACAACTTCTTGCAACCACGCCAAAACGTCGGGCCTGGAACAAGGGCCGGATCATCGGCCAGAAACGACCTCTGCTTCCGAAACAAGTTTGGGCGATCCGAGCGCGGCTCGAACTCGTCGGGAACATGCGCGATCTGGCACTATTCAACGTGGCCATCGACAGCAAGTTGCGTGGATGCAATCTCGTTAGGCTTTCAGCGAAGGATCTGGTCAGCTCCGAACGCGTCAAGGAGCGTGTAACGGTCATTCAAAGCAAAACCGGAAAGCCGGTCCAGTTCAAACTCTCTGAGAACATACGAGACTCGGTTGCCAGTCGGGTGAACACCCCCGAGAAGCTTCGGTGCGCATTTATGTTTCCAAGTCGCTTTCATGATCGTCCGCACATCTCGACGCCGCAATACGGGCGGCTTGTGCGTGATTGGGTTACCGCGATGGACCTCGAACCAAGCGGATACGGCACCAATTCGTTGCGCCGCACTAAAGCGTCGGAGATTTATCGCAAGACCGGCAATCTCCGCGCAGTGCAATTGCTGCTCGGCCATACCAAGGTCGACAGCACTGTCCGGTATCTCGGTGTGGAGCTTGAAAACGCGTTGAGTTCTCGCCGAACGGATCGACGTCTGAAAGAAAGTGGCGGGCGGCATAGGCCGTTCGCCATCCATGACCGGCCATCCCTGAGCTAAGTTTGGTCGACCGGACAGAGCCCAATGCGGAAGTGATCCGGCATTCACCTTGGCAAATGCAGCAAGAAAGAGGCCGAAGCCATCACCTGCGTCGCAGCAAGAAAAGAGGACATTGGTTGCGACCGCAGCGAGGTTCGAGGAGGCAAAGTCTGGAGTTTGCGCGGAACCTCTGTTCGTGGCGTGGTTGATGTGAGGTTTCGGCGTTTGTATGCGTTTTGGCGTGGGGCCGTTCTTTCGGCGGGTACGATGGCTTTTGGGGCTGGCGGTGTCCCTCTGGGACGGATTGAACAATGTGGCACGGATTTCGGGGGAAGCGAGGCCTCTTGCGCCTTCATTGCGTCGATCATCGCCGGAATGCCGATGATCTTCATCACACGGGTCATATTGTAAGCCAGCACATGCAGCGCCCTCTCGGGGGCAACATTTTTTAGCCGTCTCATTTTGAAGTGCGTGGCCCCCCTCCATGTCTTGATGGTACCGTATGGATGCGCAACGGTCATACTGCGAACCGCCAATCGGGTCGGGTCTGCATCCCACCGGTCCTGAACCCGGTCTGGACTATCCTCTTTCTCCCATCGACGAACGCGCCGTTCCTTGCCGGTCGTGCATTTGTTCTTGTGATGACGCAATCGGCGCAGGCACCCGACCAATACGTTCTGACGGCTTTGCCGTCTTGTGGGCCGGTGAACCTGTAGGTCAGGTTCTCGCCTGCGGGGCAGACATGGACATCGAGGTCGTTGTCACAGGTGAAGTCAGCCTTCGTCGACGACCCTCGCCGCCGACTTTGTCAGCAGGCTTCGTTTGACGACATGACATCGTTGTCCTCTTCGCCTGCGACGATCTCCTCGTCTCTGTAATAACCTATGTCCGCGATTGCTGTGAGCTGATCTGTCGTCATGACCTCGTCCGCTGTGGTTGCCATCGCGCGGGCATCAGGATCCGTCAAAGAGACTTGCGTCTTGCCGGTCTCATCCATGCGGTGTTCGACGGACCGGTAACGCAGCGCCTCCTTTTGTAAATGTCCCAGCGTCCTCAGGCTGCGTTCCATGCGGGCCTCTGGCAGCACCGCGCCGGTCTGCTCAAACACTTCGTCAGCGCGATCCAACTCACCCAGATAGCGCGCGATTGCCTTGTCGATCTCAGCCAGTTTCTGACGCAGCTTGCCGCGCGTATCATGCTTGGCCTTGGCCATTCAAAGCTTTGAACCGGCTGCCATCAATCGCAACCGCAATCGCTCAGACGGCCATATCGCGCCGCCGTGCAGCGCATTACTGCATCGAGCCTAGTCCGCGACATTCGTTTCTTTGTATGATAAGTACGCCTTCGAGGCGATCATACAGCTAAGGACCCGACTACATGGAGGGACGCAGCATGATCATGCGCATATTTCAAGTAACTGCCAGGCAAGGCAAAGTGGAGGAATTCAGCAAATTCTTCCATGAAACGGCAATACCTTTGATGAAAGGTACCGACGGAATTGTTCAAGTTTTACCAGGAGCCCCACGCCCGGACAGCCCAAGAGAATTCAGCTTCGTCATGGTTTGGAGGGACCTTGCATCGCTAAAAGCTTTTGTAGGCGACGATTACCAATCGCCGCATATTGACCCTGCTGAAGCTGAATTAGTCGAGGCCAGATCAATCAAGCACTATGAATTTGTGGAGTAGTGCAGAACAAGTGTTAACAGAAAAAAGAGGCTCACGGGAACCTGTGGATGCGGTCAACTTACATATCATTTGGCTTCAGCTCCGACGTTTGTGCATTGCTTGCCACTGCAAGGAGTGTCAGAAACAAACAGGTGAGGCGTACGCCCTAAATGCAATCATAGAAACCGATCGCGTCGAATGAGAAGGTGAAACGGCCGAACACACTCTTCCAACACCCAGCGGGGTTTTGTCAGAGCAAAGTTGCTTGAGGCGGGCAGTGTGGTTTTGTAGCTTTTCGAGATTACAAATCGCTCCCCATTCCGATACTTCAAAATCAGCCCGGAGATTATCTGTCTTGCCGTGATGATGTATGTTCGATACCCGCTGTCACATCGGAATGTAGAAAATCTGCTGCATGAGCGCGGGATCGATGTCAGCCACGAAGTTGTGCGGGTCTGGTGGAACAGATTTGGTCCGATGTTTGCGGCAGAGATCCGCAGAAACAGGGTTAGTCGGATGCAATCTTATTCGAACTGGTAGTGGCATGTGGACGAGGTTTTCGTAAAGATCAATGGTGAGACGCACTACCTGAGGCGGGCGGTCGATCATGAGGGCGAGGTGCTCGACAGCTACGTCACAAAGCGTCGAGATCGAAATGCAGTATTGAAATTCCTCAGAAAATGAATGAAGCGACAATGCCAACCAGAGATCATCATGACGGACAAACTACGGTCTTGCGGCGCAGCGATGTAAGTCATTGGCACCCTGTCAAAGCATGAAACGGGACGCTGGCGTAATAATCGGGCCGCGTGTTCCCATTTGCCGTTTTGACGACGAGAACTGGCTATGCTCCGGTTTCGGCAAATGCGATGTCTGCAAAAATTCGCCACCGTTCACTCCTCCGTCCATAACCACTTCAACCTTGAGCGCGCATTCTACAACAGAAACACTTTCAGCTCAGCAGAACTGCCGCTCTAGCCGAGTGGCGCCAGCTTTGTTCCGGATTGGTTCACGGAATTGGCAGCACACTGAGATTAGTTCGAATTCGTCTGATAGCACCATCGAATGTGAATTTCGTACCGCTGAACGACGCGGCGAACCAGATTATAAACTGCGAGGATTCCAGTGCCGTGGACAGCGTTATGATCGGTGGCCGCATGGTGTTACAGCAAAGAAAGTTTACCAGCTTTGACTATAACGCATTGCTAAACAAGGTTGCAGAAGCAGTCGTTCGTCTTCGTGAAGTAAATGAAGAAAAGCGAGAGACGATGGATATGAAGGCCCGGTATGTTTCCAGCCACTGCGTAGGCCTTGCCTGTAGTGGTCATTGAAGCTGCACTGCCCGAGGAAACTCGCTGGTCGGTAGACCTTTCAGAAGAAATTTGCTTGAGACGCCAGTGTGGTTTCGTCCACATCGCTTATTGATCTTGCTCTTCTGAACTCTGGACAAGCCTGCCACAGAGGATCAGCATACCTACGAGAAGGAGGGATGCATGCGTAGAAAAGTAATTTCGGGAAGGGATGCGGCCACCTTGATCAAAGATGGGGACGTGCTAACGACCTCTGGTTTCGTTGGAATTGGCGTCCCGGATGCGCTCCTTGCGGCGGTGGAAGAGCGATTTTTGGAGACTGGTCACCCAAAGAACCTGTCCTTGGTGTTTGCGGCGGGGCAGGGCGATGGTGGCGAACGCGGTTTAAATCATCTCGGCCATGAGGGGCTTCTCAAGCGCGTGGTCGGTGGGCATTGGGGCCTCATTCCAAAGTTGGCAGCCTTAGCCGTCGAGGGAAAAATAGAGGGATGGAACCTTCCGCAAGGATGTATCAGCCAACTCTTCCGTGACATTGCGGCGGGCAAACCGGGCATGATTACCAAGGTTGGGCTGGAAACTTTCGTTGATCCTCGAAACGGCGGCGGTGCAATAAATGACATTTCGGTGGAACCGCAGGTCGAACTGATGACCCGCCGCGGCGAGGATTTTCTCTTCTATCCCGCTCCAAAGCTCACGGTCGCATTGTTGCGCGGCACCACGGCGGACGAGACCGGCAATATCACGATGGAACGTGAGGCGCTCGTTATAGACAATCTCGCCCAAGCCATGGCGGTAAAGAATGCGGGTGGGGTTGTCATTGTACAGGTCGAACGTCTTGCGCGCGGTCGGAGCCTTCCGCCGAGAGAGGTTCAAATCCCCGGCATTCTGGTCGACGCTGTGGTCGTTGCACCGCCTGAATTGCACATGCAAACTTACCGCACGGCCTTTTCTCACGCGTTCACCAATCGCATACGACCACCGGACGGCGAAATTCCAGCAATGCCTCTAGATGCACGAAAAGTCATCGCACGGAGATGTGCCGTCGAACTCCCGGTCAATGGAGTGATCAATCTCGGCATCGGCATGCCCGAGGGCGTGGCCGCCGTTGCTGCTGAAGAGGGCCTGCTGGATCATGTGACCCTCACTGCGGAGCCTGGCGTTATTGGAGGCCAACCAGCTTCGGGTCTGGATTTTGGGGCAGCAGTCGATGTTGACGCCGTTATACCGCAGAACGCGCAATTTGATTTCTATGATGGGGGAGGCTTAGATATGGCCTGCCTCGGCCTTGCCCAAGCTGACAGGACGGGAAACGTGAATGTCTCGCGGTTTGGTTCCCGCCTGGCTGGCGCCGGTGGTTTCATCAACATCAGTCAAAACGCGAAGTCGCTCGTCTTCGCCGGGACTTTTACGGCCAAGGGCGTCAATGTCGGCATCAACAATGGACGGCTCAAAATCGAGGCTGAAGGTGCATCTCGGAAATTTCTGGAAAATGTGGAACAGGTAACATTCTCTGGTAAGCGCGCCGCACGATTGCGGCAGCCGGTACTCTACGTTACCGAGCGATGCGTGTTTCGGTTGGGTCCGGAGGGCCTTCAACTGATTGAAATAGCCCCTGGGGTGGATATTGAACGCGACATTATCAATCAGATGGGTTTCAGGCCGATCATCGAGGAAGTTCGCGAAATGGACGCGCGCATCTTTCAGGCCGAGCCAATGGACCTCAAGCGCGAGCTTTTACACCTCGATCTGCCAGACAGAATTGCGCTGGACGCTGCAAGGGGTCGCCTGTTCATCAATTTCGAAAAGATGCGGATCCGTTCGCTGGAAGAAATCGAGCAGATCCGGAACCATCTGATTGAAGTGTGCGGCTCGCTGTCAGACAAGGTTGACGTTGTAGTGAATTATGACGGTTTCCAGCTCGACGATGAGATTGCCAAGGAATATGCCGAAATGGTCGCAGACTTGGAGGGCCAGTTCTACCGTACGGTTACACGTTACTCTGGTTCAGCATTTATGCGGCTGAAGCTGGGCGAAACCCTCTCCGGTGCGTCCCCACACATCTTTGAGACCCGGGAGGCCGCGCAAGCGTTTCTTGACCAATCGGGCTGAACGGCCAAGGTTCGGTCGGATACTGCAAGATTTCGAACGACGGCCTCGCCCTGGCACAGAGAAGGTTTGAGCACTTTGCCGCAAACAACTGCTTCGACCAAAAAGACACCGGCGATGGTGCGCGGCATGCGGACAGTCTATGCAGATGCAAGCGGGTGAATCGGTGAAACTGGGAATGTCAGAGAACGTTGGATGTTAGTCGCGTTCCCTGCGCCACTACCATATTTCACGACGTTTCATCCGATCCCATTTAGGTGCAATACGCCATCATTCTTTAGTGAAAACCCGCGTGTGACATTTGTCTAGCTTTCAATCAGATACACACGTATGTTTTCGTTGGGTGTTATATATCGTGATATTTTTGAAATTCAGCCTTGTACGGCAAGCTGACAAAGAGGCTCGTTGAGGATTTTCCGCCTGGGCTACATGGCGATGGCGCGGGGCTGTATCTGGTCGTTGACCCTTCGGCGCGCGGCGCTGGATTGTGCGGTGAGGATGTCGTGACGCTCAATCAGGCGCGGGAGCGGGCGTTGGAATTTCGGCGAACAATGCACAGCGAGAAATACCGACCTTTGAAGAAATCAGCCGTCAGGTGCATATCGACCGCCTGCCGATGTGGAAAAATGCCAAGCACGGGCAGCAATGGTGAACACCCTGCGCGACTACGACGGTCACAACCTGGCAGGCGTAGCTGTCATTAACTGGAGGTCGTCCTATGACCAAAGTCTCCGAAGGAATTGAACACTCCGTGGCAAAACCGCTGACAGTTCGATCAAATAAGCCTCCCGAGGCAGACGCAGGGCGCAAGCGTCCTTATCAGGCGCTCGACCGAGGGTTGCGCGCGGCCCTGGCCAGAGCCAGTGGTGGTGTTTCGACTCACGCATTCATTCAAGCCTATTGGGATTGGGCGCACCATTTGGGCCAGTCTCCGGGGCGCCAACTGGAACTGGCGGAGCATGCCCGGCAAAACCTGTTGAAATTAGTGGCGTACAGTGCTGGCGTGAACAACGATGCGGAACCGCCGTTCAAGCCAAGAAAAACCGATCACAGGTTTGAACATCCTTCTTGGGGAACGCCCCCTTTTGCGTATTGGAAGCAGGCATTTCTTGCGGCACAGGACTGGTGGGAGGTGGCAACCGACCACTTGCCAGGTCTGCAACCAGAGGACGCCGACCGGACGCGGTTTCTGGCGAGGCAGTCACTGGATCTGATGTCACCGTCAAACTTTCCTTGGCTGAACCCTGAGATCATCGAGGAAACGTTCAAACGCGGCGGGGCAAACCTTACTGCGGGCGCCACACATTTTGCGCATGATCTGCATAACACGCTTACCCAGACGCATGAGGCGCCGCCCGAGGGATACAGGATAGGCGAAGAACTGGCTTGCACTCCGGGTGAAGTCGTATTTCGAAACGAACTCTTCGAATTGATCCAGTACGCGCCGCAGACGGAACAGGTGCGAGCCGAACCTGTGCTTTTTGTTCCAGCGTGGATCATGAAGTACTATATTCTGGATTTATCGCCGTACAATTCGATGGTGAATTACCTTGTGAAACAGGGTTTTACTGTCTTCATGATATCTTGGTGTAACCCAACGTCCGACCAGTCCGACTTATCCTTAGAAGACTATCGCAAGGTCGGGGTCATGGAAGCGCTCGATCAGGTGCAAGCGATTGTGCCAAAACAACAGGTGCATGCCGTCGGTTATTGTCTCGGCGGTACGATCCTTGCCATTGCAGCAGCAACCATGGCTCGCGACGAAGATGAGCGCCTAGCTTCGATCACGCTCATGGCCGCTCAGGTAGATTTTGCCGAAGCTGGTGAGTTGCTTTTGTTTCTCGATGAAAGTCAAGTCGCGTTCCTCGAGGACGTGATGTGGGATCAGGGATATCTAGACAGGCCACAGATGGCGCGCGCTTTTTCGACCATTCGGGCAGAAGACTTGATCTATTCCAGGAATATCCGGAGATACTTTTTAGGAGTTGAGGATTTACCGACGAATGTGACCGTTTGGCTATCGGATACGACGCGAATGCCTGCCAGGATGCACTCAGAATACCTGCGCGGGCTCTTTCTGGAAAACCGCCTATCCGCGGGCCGTTTTGCGGTAGAAGGTCGGGTGATCGCTTTGAAGGATATCTCTGCGCCGATGTTCGTCGTGGCTACCGAGACCGACCACATCGCGCCTTGGAAATCGGTGTACAAGACAAAACTGTTCACAGATTGCGATCTGACCTTTGCGCTTACAAGTGGTGGTCACAACAGTGGCATTATCAACGAACCGGCGGCAATACGGGGACATTATAGTATGTCACACCGGCCCAATGGCGCGCTCTATATTGGCCCTGATGACTGGCTTGCACGACAAGAGCAGAAGTCCGGGTCTTGGTGGGTGGAGTGGCGGGACTGGCTACATGACAAAAGTGGCGAAGACATTCCCGCGCGACCTCTTGGCGCAACAAAGCGTAAAATGCCAAAATACGGTCCCGCCCCGGGTACCTACATTCATCAATCGTGAGGATTATGCGACAGCCTTATATTCTAAGACCGCGCGAAGCACAGTTATTGACCGAGGTGAAAATGAAAAATGGTTAATGATTTAGACCCAGCCATAGTGTTGTGTCAGTTAGTCGAACGAAGGCTTCGTCCGAATAGCGGAAGTAGGGTGATTTTTCGCCAGCGTCCGCTCTCGGGGTAAAAACCGCGAGCTCCTTGGATCAATCCTTGATTTGTTATAACGCGGTTGACTGCTTGGATTCCAAAGTAGACCGATACACAATATGAACGGTCCACGTTCGATGGAAGTCATTAAAACGAAACGGCAATAGTGGGAGAAGCTAAAGATGTCTTCAGAAAAGATGGTAGAAATAATGAAAGTTTCACAAAGCAGGGCGGAGGCTTACCTTCACATCGCTAGATCGATGGTGATGAACGAATTTGGCCCCGCAACGGAACACACACACACCGAAGTGACAGTGGCACTTGCCACGGCGATGATGCAGCATGAAGGTGCACAGATTATTGCAGGTGCATTGGGCGCTGCGGATAGCTAGTAAAGCAAGTTCGTTGGATATCGGCTTCGTCCCCACAGCAGTCATTAGAGCAGAGCGCAGCGAATGACTGCAGATCCAGCTGCGTTTGCAGCAAGGGCGCCTGAAAGATTAAACCAGGCCATCCTTCTTACCCCATCATGAGGCGGCCACACGCCGACCTCGGCGCCGGCACCGCCGCACCAACCGCCATCCCGACCGACCAAGAGAACCCGGATCGAGGCCGCAGTCGAAAAGTCTTCAACCGGTTGCCTGCCATGCTCTGACTGTCCCGTCGACTATCAGGTTCAGCATACACCCACCTGTACCGCAGTAGAGCGAAACAGCGGAAGAGCAGGCATATTTGCTTTCATCAACTAGCTCCGCTGTTACCTTACCAAATCGTGAGGCAAGTTCTATCTCGGTAACTGCATCACCCACATCGAACTCGCCATTTTGGAATGAACGGCACTCAGCTGCTGCCCGGTCGATCAACTTTTGTGCCTCGGGTGACATTGCAAACGCGGAAAGGGTGTTCAAAACAACTGCAAACAAAGCGCCAAACACTGCTCGCATTGCGGCCGCCTCCTTGAATGTCTTTCCCATCATGTTGAGGCGTGCCTGTAACACTATCGCAAGTCTTGCTCCAATTGCTGGCCATTGAAGCTCAAGGCTATTGCGTCGCTTTCTAAAAATCTGCTTCGCCCGCGAAACTCACACCCACTGAAGTTCAACGAAGGTCTATTCCGAGCCCAAAGAAGCCATACCCGATTGGGGACCAAACCGATTCAAGTCAATCTCGGGACAGTTTTATACGAACGCCGGAACGTATTAGAGGGCTTCAGCGAAACCCCGAATTATCGCTCTCCCGAAGAACTATGCCAAAACCCCACGCGTTGTCACGAATGGTCAATGAGGCAAAGGAATAGTGGATTTATTCAAAAGGGTAACGAAGTCTATTTCTTTCAGGAAAACAAATATTTTCATAAGGGTGTTGTGCGTGGTTAATGCACAACTTTATGTTTCTAACGCGCAGCAAAATGCATGCTGTCCAGCATTTAGCACCAAACCAATAGAACAGACAGTAGCCTAATTCATGTATGTCGATACAATTCGTTTGGGCAAACGGGAAAAATGCGATTACCTGCGCAAGATGAAGAGCACAGCATCCAGCATTGAGTTTTACGCAACTGTTCCCTGCCACAGTGATTTTGCACAGTTTTCTAACCCCGACATTTATGCGCCATTGCCGGAAGATTGGTGGGTCGGAACATCTGATATCGTGGGCTCTACGCGACACGTGTCCGAAGGGCGCTACAAGACAGTTAACATGGTTGCGGCAGCGGTGATTTCCGCACAAATCAATGCTCATGACGGGGCGGCTTTTCCATTTATTTTTGGCGGGGACGGAGCAGCCTTTGCTGTGCCAGCGCAATGGAAAGACCGTGCTGAAAAAGCCTTGGCGACCGTCCAGGTATGGGCACGTGAAGAATTTGAAATGGGTTTGCGTGTTGGAATGGTGTGTGTGTCAGACGTACGTAAAGCTGGACTGGACGTGACAGTTGCGCGTTTCAAAGTGGCTGAAGGCGTGGACTATGCAATGTTTTCTGGTGGCGGCCTCACTTGGGCGGAAGCCAAGATGAAAGCTGGTGCACATCGTGTTGCCGAAGCCCCCAAAGGAAGTCGGCCCGATCTCACAGGCCTATCGTGCCGGTGGAGCCACATGCCCAACAGAAATGGCATCATTCTATCCGTCGTCATTCTTCCGGTCGAAAGCGGTTCGGGTTCTGATTTTTCGAAAGTGGCGCGCAGCGTTTTAGAGTTGATAAGCGGTCTTGCAGGCTCAGGTCACCCGGCAGAAGAACGAGGGCCGCCCGTGCAGTGGCCACCGGCAGGAGCAGGATTAGAAGCGCATGCGCAACGCGGGGACGGATCTATTGGCGCGGCAAAGCGAAAAGCCTTATTTGAAAGCTTCATTGCTTGGTTTCTTATCAAGACAGGTCTCAAAATTGGTGGGTTTGATGCACGAAGGTACCGCCGTGTGGTCGGAAACAATGCAGACTTTCGCAAATTCGAAGACGGTTTGAAAATGACAATAGACTGCGACGCTCTGATCGAAGAAAGACTGCGCATCTTACTTGAGAAAGGTGAGAGGGACGGCGTCATTCGCTTTGGTCTGCACTCCCAAACCGAAGCAATGATGACATGCATTGTACCGTCCATCCTGACGGACGATCATGTGCATTTTGTGGATGGGGCCACCGGTGGCTACACCGCAGCAGCTCAAGCCATCAAAACGGGCTTAGCTCCGCAACGGTGACCTGGGGGCGGCGGTGAGCACACCAAAGTTGACGTTCAAACACCCAGTTGCGCCATGTCTGCATTCGGGTAAATCGGCCGATCCCACCCTGCGCCATGTCCAGATCAGCCGCGGTGACCGCAGGTCCTAGAGACACCAATCCGGCCCTACCTTTACTCGCCAGCATCAGCAATCCCGTCGCGGTTTGATGTGTTCTTGTCGGAAGTTCAGAGTCGTCCGTCTATGGCGAGATAAGACAGAACTGTTTGGTCTTGATGTCCGCAGAATAGCCGTTGCCAATTTAATGGGAACGGGAAAACTGGCAATGATGGATGGTGCCGTAAATCCAATAATATCATAGTATTAGGTATTTTTGTGTGCGGGTGGTGTGCACAAAAAAAGGACCGATCCGGGGCATGTCTGCCTGTCGGGCGATCCGGGGTGGTGCTACCGCTTGCCCGTTCAGAGGGGCGTGGCGGGCATCGGGCGAACTTAGGAAACGCCCGGTGATTGGTTATGTGACGCGCCGTGGATATAACTGCCACGGGCGAACTGTTGGACAAGTTGACCAAGTTCCCGGTCATCGTGTAACTCCCGCAGTGGGGTGGACAGATGGGACGGTACATGGCTGATATTTATGCGCTTATTCTCGGACAACGTATGCGGGCAATGCTCTGCGACGCAGCTGAACAAGGTGAGCACCTTCGGGCCGACAAAGTGCATCGACAACTGTCCACGACCGATGTGGATCGCTCGACACACAAACGTCGAACGACAGAAATACACGCATATCAGCAGCGGCCGAAAATCTCCAAACGCTACCATTTTCCTTGACAGGGTTCGCCCAGACGGAGGCGCGGACCGGTGCCAAGGCTTCGGTCAGGGCGTCAACGTAGAAGTCCGCGATGTCTGCATGGTGGTCGTGCGCGTCGTCCATCAGCCTAGTAAATCCTTCAGTGCGTCAAGGTCGCCATCTTCGATCAGGCCTTTTTCGGTCGCAGCCGCATCCAGTTCGTCGGCAATCCTCAGAAGGATATCTTTGGCACCTGCGCCACCATGGGCGTCGAACTGCCGGACAAGGCCGCTGTTGAGCATCCCACGCACCGTCATGGCGGCTGGGCGGATGCTGGCGGGTGCGCGGTCATTCAGGTCCATCACCGGCCCGCCTGTTGCAGCGCCAGATCGACTGTGGCGGCTGCCACGGGCCTGTCCGGGTCCGTTTCGTTGTAGTCATTCCACCACCGGCGGATCGCTATGTTCGCTTTGTCACGTTTGATCGCCCCTTCTAGTTTTGCAGCCGCAGTGGTCAGACCGGCGGCCCGTAAGTCGGCAATGCGTTGGGCATCGACTTGGCGTGCTGCACCGGACGCGTCACAATGGATGGCCATGTCGTCCTGTTTGCCGCGCGTCATGCCTATTCAGCCACCGTCATCCGATGTTCGTGACCGGATGCGGATGCAAAGTTCACCGGATGCTGCGGCCTGAAGTCGGCAAGATGCTCTGCGATCCCGGCACGATCCAAAACGGTGCCGGGCTGCTGGTCAAACGTGACGACAAATTGGCCGTCGGCGCGTTCATTGATCCCGATGTGGCGCATGTTAACTTCAACCCGGAGTGACGGCTGCGATTGCGCCGCTGCGGACCCACTGCCAGCAAATGCCGTCAACTACCGTTCTGACGGCCTCTGCATTTTATTGGAACACGGAGTGTGTTTCCGATGGTCGTGTGGTGCCAGCAGCGTCACTGATCTTGATGCTTGTGCCGGGCGCGACCGCTTCAGTGGCGGCATCGCCCATCACTCGTGCCGGGGCGTCGTTGCTGACCATCACGACCGTTGCTGAGGCCCTCTCGTCCACTTCCGGGACCGGCGGAAACGATAGCGACCGTCATCCGCATCGAGCAGGTCCATGTTGCGACACAGGGTCACAAATTGTTGGCAAACTTTGCGGATCGCAGGCCCGTTGTCCTTCCTGAACTCCGAGATTGTCTTGAAGTCAGGCTTCAACCGTCCCGTCAACCGGATGAGTTCCAGATTGCGGCCGCAGTCGCGCGCCAACCGCCGCGACGACTGGACCTGGTTGAGATATCCGCAGATATAAAGCCGCAGCATCCCCCCCCGGAGGAGAACCGGGGCGACCCGTGACAGCAGGCTGCGTAGTGAAGCCAGGCCCTGCGGGATCACGAACATCGACAAACGCATCGATGGCATGGACAGGGCGGCTCTCGTCGACATAATCCTCCAGATGTTCAGCCAGTACCATCGTCTGCTGACGGTCCAGACCTGCAATAACCTGCGTCATGAACAACCTCCGCATCGAATACGGAAATCAGACCATCATCCGGCAAAAGCACAGGGGTTTTTACACATACATCCTTCGGACGAAGCCTCCGTTCTGCATCTGTTGGAGCCACGTCCGTCGTCTTTCGCTTTCCGTCGGTTTCAGTATGTATCGTTCCAGATCTTCGTGATGTGTGCGATCTTTTCTTCCTGGAACTCCATCGAGTAGACATAGTTGGTCGAAAAGCTAATCTGCGCGCCTTCGCCGATTGGCGTGCCCTTGAAGACGCCAAAAGCCATCACCACGCTCCGAGGCTGGTCCAGTGCGAAACCATTTCTCTCGTATGAGACGTCTGAGACACGATCGTAAAGTGCATGCATCCAATCGCAATAGCCTTCAACGGTCTTGATTTCCTCCAAGGCCACGGCCTCAGCGGTAAAGCTGGCGTTGTTCGTACAATACCTTGCGCAGCCATCCCAACCTTTGCCCGCTTCACAGGCCTCAAAGAACTTCTCAGCAGTTTCAACTATTCCCGCAATAAAACCGTCCCATTCTCATCAGCGCCCAAAAGCTAGAACCGAATCTGGCCAAGATGCCTAGAAGCTCGCCGATTTTGTTTCTCTTGATCGCATGAGTTCGGGTTCACTTTGGCAAAAGTTCAGTCTGGAATGGGCTCGCTACGGTTGATCGTGGCAGTGCCGCATACATCTGTCTGACATCCGTCTGTTGAAGGCTCAAAGTTATGCTGCGGAGTTTAGTCCCGCTCGCGGCTGTGCGCGAGCGGTTTGAGGGTGGCTCGTGCCGCCGTCAGGCCGCGAGAGCATCTATCTGCGAGGTGGCTTTGTTTATGGCAGCATCCGCGTCGATCATCATCTGGTCGGCTGAAACGATCTGCACATCCGTGATGCCGATAAAGCCCATGATGTGGCGCATGTAGCCGGAGGCAAAGTCGATGTCAGAGCCTACAGGCGTGCCGCCAGAGGCGATCGCGATAATAGCCCGTTTTCCTTCCAGAAGACCCACAGGTCCGTTTTCGGTATATTTAAAAGTCACACCAGCGCGGGCGATCTGGTCTACCCAGGCTTTGAGCGACGCTGGAACGCCGAAGTTGTAGATCGGGACACCAATCACAAGCAGATCAGCGGCTTTAATCTCTTCGATCAGCGTGTCCGACAGTTCAAGGGCTGCGGACTGTGCTTCACTGCGGCTATCTGCGGGTGTGAAATTTGCGTTCACCCATGTTTCGTCAATTTGTGGAATACCATCGGTGAGATCGCGGCGGATGATGTTGGTGCCCATCTTATTGGCGATCCGAGCGGAAAGATCGCGAGAGGTCGATCCTGCAAGGCGTGCGGATGCATCAATGTGCAAAACAGTATGTGACATTCTGGATTTCCTTATGGTTAAAATAGTGCCTGCCAAAAGAAATATACTTTGCAAATTAGAACACAACGTTGCAGTTTGAACGGGTTGTGTGCAAAAATGCAAATGACGGATTAATACTTAGAATCTGGTAACTGTGGCTTGAACGAAACTTGATTTTGTGATGCGAAAGCACCCCTTCGCAAGTGCCGGAGTGCTGAGGCGGGATCACCATCAGGGCTGGTATGATCGTACATGTCAGGTCAAACGAGGTGTAGATGGACAATTGGGACGAGATCAAGACAGCCTTTCAAGTGGCGCGCATGGGTACAGTGAGCGGGGCTGCCGAAGTATTGGGCGTCCACCATGCGACAGTTATCCGTCACATTGATGCGTTGGAAAACCGCTTGGGGGTCAAGTTGTTTCAGCGCCACGCGCGGGGCTATACCGCGACCGAAGCAGGGCAAGACCTTTTGCGAGTGGCACAAGCGACGGATGACCAGTTCAACCAGTTGGCGGGTCGTATCAAGGGCCGTGGCAACGAGGTATCAGGCGATCTGGTTGTCACGTCGCTTATTGATATTGCATCGCGCATGGCACCTTTGCTCATGGCTTTCCAGGAACAGTATCCGGACGTGGTTGTGCGCTATCTGACGGGTGAACGTTTGTTTCGTCTGGAATACGGCGAGGCGCATATCGCGATCCGCGCTGGCACCGTGCCGGATCAGCCCGACAATGTGGTGCAGGAATTCCATAACCATCGCATGGGTCTTTACGCGAGCCCGATCTATGTTGCCAAACACGGGCTGCCGAGCGGGGTGGAGGATTTTGAAAATCATCGTTTCGTCGCACACGATTCGGACGATAGCCGGGCCCCGTTCGAGCAGTGGTTGCGGCGCAATGTACCGGCCGCGAACCTCACTTTTCGCAGCACTGACATGCGTACGATGCGCGCCGCCATTCTTGCTGGGGCGGGCATCGGGTTTTTGCCAGCGTTCGAGGCTGATCTCCACCCAGAGTTGATTGAAGTCTACCCGCACCAAGATGAATGGAGCGGTCCACTGTGGATCGTCACCCATGTTGATTTACACCGGACCACCAAGGTGCAGACTTTCCTGAGTTTTCTAAAGGCCTCTGCCAAAGAATGGAAAAATTGACCCCCCGTCTGTGGGGGCATGCCGCGATGCTGCTGTTTTCGGCATTGGTTGCGGGGTCCTTTTCTTTGGGCGCGCAGGTCGCCAACGATATCGCACCTTTGGCGTTAAATGCTGTGCGCTTCTGGCTGGCGGCGGGGCTTATCGGTCTGGCGCTTGTGGCCGGGGCAGGTATCCCGCGGGATGCGTTCCGGGCGAGTTGGCGGTACGGCGTCTTGGGGGGCTTGTTTGGCGCCTACTTCGTCTTGATGTTCGAGGGCCTTAAAACGGCAGAGCCGGTCAGCGCGGCGGCTGTCTTTACCCTGACCCCCGTAATCAGTGCCTTCTTTGGCTGGATGCTGCTGCGTCAGGTCACAACACCTCGTATGGCACTTGCGCTGGCAATAGGTGCCTGTGGGGCGGTGTGGGTTATCTTTCGGGCAGACCTTGCCGCACTCCGCGCATTTGAGATTGGTCGCGGTGAGACGATCTACTTTGTCGGCTGTATCTGTCACGCGGTCTACACGCCACTGGTTCGAAAGCTGAACCGGGGCGAGCCGGTGCTTGTCTTTACGTTCGGTACACTCTTGGGCGGCGGTATCGTTCTTTCTGTCTTCGGCGCACGCGATCTGGTCGCCACATCGTGGAGCACACTGCCGCCGATGGTCTGGCTTACTTTGGGCTACGTTACGGTGTTCGCCTCGGCGGCGAGCGTCTGGTTGTTGCAAACCGCCACGCTGCGCCTTCCTTCGGCGAAAGTCATGGCTTATACCTATCTGGTGCCAAGCTGGGTGATCGTCTGGGAAACCGCGCAAGGCAAGGCGCTGCCATCAGCGTGGGTCTGGGGGGGCGTGGTTCTTACCATGCTGGCATTGGCGCTTTTGCTACGGGACGAAGACGCACACCGCTAGCCGGACGTTTTGCTCGCAGGCAATTCGGTTTCCAGAAACCGCTCGAAGGCTTCAAGGTTCACCGGTTCAAACTGGCCAAAGCTTTGCATCCAGACTGATGCGTCTTTCAAGGCGTCCGGCTCTAGCTTGCACCACTTCACGCGCCCACGTTTTTCCTGACTGATAAGTCCAGCGTGCGTTAAAACAGTTAGGTGCTTTGAAATGGCTGCCAATGACATCTCGAATGGCTCGGCCACATCAGTGACAGCCATATCATCTTCAAGCAGCATGGTCAGAATGGCGCGCCGTGTGGGGTCCGCCAGAGCCGAAAACACCTGATCCAAATCTTTTTTCATTCCAAATGCTGTGCATGCTCGCGCTTCAATCGTCAACCAAATGGTTGAATAAGGGATTTGATCGGATTTGACCTGATTGATGCATGCGACAGGGTGACCCTCCTGACTGAAAAGAGTTTTTATCCAATTAAAAACAACGTTTTATGATCTCTGGCTTGGTGTGCTGTGTCCTGTTGACTCATGCCGCGCTGCACCGTAGCACATCAGTAACTCTGAAAGGGGCTTTTGCCAGTGCCAGATTCTGACCAACAAGAGCAGCTGAAGCAGCTCGAGGCACGGATCGAGGCGGCCAAGAAGTCGCAAGGACCGAAGCCCCGATCGGATGAGCACTATTCGCAGGCGCAACTGGCATGGCGGATGGTGATCGAACTTGTGGCCGGTCTTGGGATCGGTTTTGGCATGGGATACGGGCTGGATTACCTGTTTGGTACGCTGCCGATATTCATGGTGCTGTTTACGATGCTGGGTCTTGCGGCCGGGGTGAAGACGATGCTCCGATCTGCCCAAGAGATCCAAGAGAAGAAGCTGGCTGAAGAGGCCACAGATCGAGACGAGGGGGCCTGAAATGGCAACAGAAGCGCACGGCGGAGAAGAGGGCGGCCTGGTATTCCACCCGATGGACCAGTTCATCATCAAGCCGCTCTTTGGCGGTGACGTGACATGGTACACGCCCACCAACACGGCAATGTGGATGGGCCTGTCGATCGTGGCAGTCATCCTGTTGCTGGTTGTCGGAAGCTCGAAGCGGGCGGTTGTGCCATCGCGGTCACAATCTGTAGCAGAACTGGCCTATGGCTTCATTTACAAGATGGTCGAGGACATCTGCGGCAAAGAGGGGCTGAAGTTCTTTCCCTACATAATGACGCTGTTCATGTTTATTGTGTGCGCGAACTTCCTCGGCCTTATCCCGACGTCCTTCACGCCCACATCGCACTTTGCTGTAACTGTCGTCTTGGCGCTGGCCGTGTTCGTGACCGTAACGATCCTTGGTTTCGTCAAAAACGGCACCGCGTTCCTTAGTCTGTTTTGGGTGGCATCGGCACCGCTGCCGCTACGCCCTGTTCTGGCAATCATTGAGGTCATTTCTTACTTCGTCCGCCCCGTTAGCCACTCCATTCGTCTGGCAGGCAACGTTATGGCGGGCCACGCGGTGATAAAAGTGTTCGCAGGCTTTGCGGCACTAACAGCGGTAAGCCCAGTCGCGATCCTGGGGATTACTGCGATGTACGGCCTGGAGGTCCTTGTGTCCTTCATTCAGGCCTACGTGTTTACCATTCTGACATGCGTTTATCTGAAAGACGCATTGCACCCTCATCACTAATTCGGACAGTTGTCCGGTCATCTACTCAACTTCCAATCGTAAGGAGAATTCACATGGAAGGCGAACTCGCACACATCGGCGCAGGTCTGGCAGCAATCGGTTCCGGCGCAGCCGCAATCGGGGTTGGTAACGTTGCTGGCAACTATCTTGCAGGCGCTCTGCGCAACCCATCCGCTGCTGCATCGCAGACAGCAACACTCTTCATCGGCATCGCGTTCGCCGAGGCTCTGGGCATCTTCGCCTTCCTCGTCGCTCTGCTGCTGATGTTCGCTGTCTAAGACTTAAAGACAGACAACAATCCTTACGGTCGGGCGGCGCTTCCATGGATGCGCTGCCCGATGTAATGGCTCAGTACTATCGCAGCCCGTTTCTTGCAGGAGAGTAAAATGGCAACCGAAACAAATGGCGCTGACGCCGCGGCCGCCGCACCCGGCATGCCGCAGCTGGATTTTTCCACGTGGGGCAATCAGATCTTCTGGTTGGTTATCACGCTGGTCGTAATCTATATGGTATTGTCCAAGGTCGCATTGCCACGCATTGCGGGCATTCTTGCTGAACGGCAAGGTACGATCACAAACGACGTCGCCGCTGCCGAAGATCTGAAGGTCAGAGCGCAAGAAGCTGAAGCGGCATATGACAAAGCACTGGTCGACGCACGGGCCGAAGCGCACCGGATCGTCGCGGAAGCAAAAGCAGAAATTCAAACCGATCTGAACGCAGCCATCGCCAAAGCCGACGCCGAGATTGCAGCGAAAGCGGCGGAATCGGAAAAGGCAATCGCCGAGGTGCGCGCTGGCGCGGCCACTGCCGTTGAACAGGTTGCGAAAGATACCGCGCAGGAGATCGTCGCAGCCATGGGCGGCCGCGCTGACGCCAAATCCATCAGCGCGGCAGTTGATGCACGGTTGAAAGGATAAAAGACATGCGTACTTACACAAGCCTTTCGATCTTTGCAGTATCGCTGGTCGCCGCAAGCCCCGCATGGGCCGCCGGCAAAGGCATTTCGCTTGCGAATACGGATTTCGTCGTATTCTTGGGTTTGGTCGTTTTCATCGGTATTTTGGTTTACTTCAAAGTCCCAGGGATGATCGGCAAAATGCTCGATGGTCGTGCAGAAGGCATTGAATCCGAGCTTAACGAAGCACGTGCGCTGCGTGAAGAAGCACAAACGCTGTTGGCAAGCTATGAGCGTAAGCAGCGCGAGGTACAGGACCAGGCAGATCGGATCGTATCTGCCGCGAAAGAAGAGGCGACCATTGCCGCTGAACAGGCCCGTGCAGATCTTGAAGTGTCCTTGGCGCGTCGTATTGCGGCTGCCGAAGATCAGATTGCAAACGCGCAAGCTGCAGCAATCAAAGAGGTGCGTGACCAATCGATCACCGTTGCAATAGCTGCTGCGCGGGAAGTCATCGCCAAGCAGATGACTGCCGCAGAAAGCAACTCGCTGATCGATACAGCCATTGCTGAAGTAGACGCAAAACTACACTAAACACTGACATATATTTTCTGAAAGAGACCGGCCTGCCCGGTCTTTTTTACGTTTAGTCGCCCGTCGCGATGCTGGACCCTTCAGCTGACGCCTTCGCTCACGCTGTCGAGCCTTTGCTTGGCGATCACTTCTTGCCCAGCTGTGCGCACATCGTCACGCAGCGAGCTCTCGATGAAATCAAGATGCGTCTCAACCGCTTTGCGAGCAGCTTGAGGATTTCTGGCTTGCAGGCCCGTATTGATTGCCCTGTGCTGGTCAAGCAGCACAGCACGTTTGGTTTGTTGTTTGAAGATGACATTGCGGTTGTAAAAAACGCCTTCGCGTAGCAACTGATACATCGACCTCATCATATGTAGCATCACAACGTTGTGGCTCGCTTCGAAAATGGACATGTGGAAATCGGCATCAAGCTGCGCTTCTTCTGCTGCATTTTGTTTACCATGTGCCGCTTCCATTTTGTCAAAAACCGCCTGTACGACCTGTAGATCGGTGTCTGATGCAAGGCGCGCGGCCCGCTCTGCTGCCATCCCCTCCATATCGCGTCGGAACGACAAGTAGTCGAACAGGGCTTCCTCATGTCTTGAGAACAGTTCGACCAATGCAGGAGAGAAGGCTGACCCCAAGACATCTGCGACGTAGATTCCCGCGCTTGCTTTGGCGACCAAAAGACCTTGGTCCTGTAGCTGGCTGATGGCGTCTCGAAGGCTTGGGCGAGAGACGGACAGTCTGTCTGCCAAAGCCCGTTCTGCGGGCAATCGCTGGCCCGGTTGAAGGATACCGCGCAGAATGAGTTCTTCGATCTGACGTACAACAGCGGTGGAGAGTTTTTCAGTTTCAACAGGGCGGAATGGCATCAAATTCTCCTATTTGGTAAAAATATATGACCAAAATGTCGGGGCGGCAATCGCTATTCGGTAACTGGTCGTTAACCGATATCGTTCACACTTGGGTATGTTGCGGTTTCTTGGCTATTCCGTGTTGTGTCTCTTTCTGGCGGCTTGCCACGCGGCAAGTCCGTATTTCGCGGGTGTGCCGCCAAAGCGCATGACCATTGAAGGCGTTGTGTTTGATATACGCGTCAGAAACGGTCTAGCGGAGGCAAACAGGATTTCTCTGCGGTTTGCCCCGCGCTTTCAGAATGTCGCCGTTCAGGCCGCTCGTGCCATGCGCATTGTCTCAGGGTGTGAAGTTGTCGAAGTGCGGGGGGATCCGGCGCAAATCGTTGGCATTTTGGCGTGCAATTCAGTCCACCCCAACCCCTTGCCTGCCGGGACAGAGGTTTATGATTGCGTTGTCATCGACCGTGCGACAGGTGACCCGGATGTCGTGCTGATGGAAGACTATGATTGCAACATCGACCCTATTTGATCCTTCCAAACACGTTGACCGGCAGGCGTGACAACAAGCAATCGCGTCAATATCTTGTGGATAAGTCCGGATGAGGCGCAGATTGTAGGGCCGCTCAGTTGACAGAAGGGGGCCACAGACCTCAAGTTTACACTCTATAAGAATCAACGGGCATCCTTCGTGCGGTTTTCGAAACTCAGACTGACCGGCTTTAAAAGCTTTGTGGATCCAACGGACTTAATCATTGCCGATGGTCTGACCGGTGTCGTTGGGCCCAATGGCTGCGGCAAATCCAATTTGCTGGAAGCTTTGCGATGGGTCATGGGGGAGAACCGGCCAACCGCGATGCGTGGCGGTGGCATGGAAGACGTAATTTTTGCAGGGGCCGCCACGCGTCCTGCACGCAACTTTGCCGAAGTGGCACTGCATATCGATAATACAGAACGTCTTGCTCCAGCAGGTTTCAATGACAGCGATTCATTAGAAATTGTTCGGCGTATCACGCGCGACGTCGGTAGTGCTTACAAAGTAGGACCCAAAGACGTGCGGGCGCGTGATGTTCAGATGCTTTTTGCGGATGCATCCACTGGTGCGCATTCACCAGCGTTGGTGCGGCAGGGGCAGATTGCCGAGCTTATCAATGCAAAACCAAAGAGCCGTCGGCGCATATTGGAAGAGGCGGCGGGTATCTCGGGTCTGTACCAACGTAGGCACGAGGCAGAGCTAAAGCTGAAAGGTGCAGAGACAAACCTCGCCCGCGTAGATGACGTGATAGAACAGCTTGCAACCCAGTTGGCGCAGCTTGCGCGGCAGGCACGGCAGGCGGCTCGCTATCGCGAGATCGGAAATGACTTGCGGCGGGCGGAGGGCATGTTGCTGTACCGTCGGTGGCGCGAAGCTGATGAAGCCCGCGCTACCGCAGAGGAAGCCCTGCGCAAACAGGTATCAGTCGCAGCACAGGCTGAAACTGCTGTCCAAGGCGCTGGTAAAGCGCGCGCCGCTGCCGAGGAAGCGCTGCCGCCACTGCGCGAAGAAGAGGCGATCGCGTCGGCAGTGGTTCAGCGTCTAGCAGTTCAACGCGACACACTCAGCGATCAGGAAACCCGCGCACAGGCTATGATCGAAACCCTGACAGCGCGTATTGCGCAGCTGGCGCGCGACATTGACCGCGAGAGCGGTTTGAACCGCGATGCAGGTGAAACAATCGAGCGTCTTGAATGGGAAGCGCGCGAGCTTGCCAAGGCGTCTGAAGGGCATGACGACGCATTGGCCGATGCTGCTGAAGCCGCGCGGGACGCGGCGGCCATCCTCCAGTTGCGTGAAGAGAATATGTCCGAACAGACTGAGGATGTGGCCCGTCTGGCGGCGCGCCATGCATCGGCGCAACGGCTTCTGGAAGACAGCAGGAAAACGCAAGCAAAAGCCGAAGGCGAGGCGGTGAAAGCGCGCCAGTCCGTTTCGGTTTCAGAGGCGGCACTGGCCAAAGCGCGCGATGACTTTGAAATGGCCCAATCCGCCGAAGCCAAAGCGGTTGTTACGGCAGCCGACGCGGACAAGGCGTTGGCCGAGGCTGATGAGGCGCGCGTCGATACGCAAGCCCGTGAAACAGAGGCGCGCGCTCATCGGTCTGAGGCCGAGGGAGAGCTAAACGCGCTGCGGGCCGAAGTCGGTGCGTTGGCCAAGCTATTGGAACGTGACACTGCTGAAGGTGGGCAAATTCTGGACCGGCTGCAGGTCAGCCACGGGTTCGAAAAAGCCCTTGGTGCCGCACTCGCCGATGATTTGCGTGCCCCGCAGGTTGAAGCGGACGGCCCTTCGGGATGGGCCGTTTTGCCAGCATACGGTTCCGATCAACCCTTGCCGCAGGGTGTGACCCCGCTGACGCTGCATGTCTCGGTGCCGGATGTATTGGTGCGCCGGATGAGCCAGATCGGTTTGGTTGATTCTGATGATGGCCCGCGTTTGCAGCCCGACCTTAAGCCTGGACAAAGGCTTGTCTCGACCGAGGGCGATTTGTGGCGGTGGGACGGATATCGTGCTTGGGCCGAGGATGCACCATCGGCTGCTGCCCTGCGTTTGCAACAACTGAACCGTCTGGAAGAACTCAAGCAGGCCATGGAGCAGGCAACCGGCAAGGCTGATGGCGCACGAGCGGCACATGATGCTTTGACCGCACAGCTGGCCCAATTGACCACGGCCGACGCCATGGCGCGGGATGCGCGCCGGGCTGCCGACCGGCTTGTCGCCGAAGCGGGTCGTGCTCTCAGCCGGTCAGAAGCGGACCGTAACCTGTGCGAGGGTCGATTGGAATCTTTAGGGCTTGCCGTTGCGCGCCACGAAGAAGAGGCGATGGCCGCACGGACAACCTGCAAAGAAGCCGAACGCGCCTTGGCAGAACTGGGTGATCTGGCAGATGCGCGCGCGCAAGTTGAAGCTGTGCGCATGGCGGTTGAAGCGGCCCGGATCACAATGATTTCGCACCGGTCTGCACATGATGAATTGCGCCGCGAAGGCGAGGCGCGCATGAAACGCGCGCAAGAAGTTGCCAAGGAAGTCAGCGGTTGGCGTCATCGTCTGGATACTGCGGAAAAGCGCAGTGCCGAACTGGTCGAGCGCAAAACTGCCGCTGAGGAGGAGCTTGACCAGGCAAGCGCACTGCCCACAGAGATCGCGGCAAAACGTGAAGAACTCACCGAAGCGATCAACACAGCTGATGCGCGCAAGGCAGAGGCAACGGACAAGCTGTCCAAAGCGGAAGCGACGTTGCGCGAGGCCACAACGGCTGAGCGTGAAGCAGAGCGATTGGCATCGGATGCGCGCGAGGCCCGAGCGGGTGCGGAAGCGCGTAGTGAAGCTGCACGCGAAACGGTGGCTTTGGCGGCTGAGCGCATTGCAGATGAAAACCAGCTCACGCCCAGCCAGTTGTTGGCGCAATTAGACGTGGTGCCTGACGACATGCCACGGGCGGATGGACTTGAGGCCGATGTAAACAGGCTCAAGCGTCAGCGCGATGCTTTGGGGGCGGTGAACTTGCGCGCCGAAGAGGACGCGCAGGAGGTTCAGGTCGAGCATGATACCCTTTGCAAGGAAAAGGCCGATCTGGAAGAAGCTATCAAGACGCTGCGTGGCGGGATTGCGAGCCTGAACCGCGAGGGACGCGAACGTTTGCTAACCGCGTTCGAGCAGGTTAATTCCAACTTCTCGATGCTCTTTACTCATTTGTTCGGCGGGGGTGAAGCAAACCTAGTGATGGTCGAGAGTGAAGACCCGCTCGAAGCCGGACTGGAGATCATGTGCCAACCACCAGGCAAAAAGCTCAGCACGCTGAGCCTGCTATCGGGTGGTGAGCAAACGTTGACGGCGATGGCGCTGATCTTTGCGGTGTTCTTAGCAAATCCAGCGCCGATTTGCGTTTTGGACGAGGTGGATGCGCCGCTGGACGATGCGAACGTCACGCGGTTTTGTGATTTGCTCGATGAGATGTGCCGCCAAACCGAGACACGGTTTTTGATCATTACGCACCATGCGGTGACCATGGCGCGGATGGACCGTCTGTTTGGTGTGACCATGGCAGAACAAGGTGTAAGCCAATTGGTATCGGTCGATCTGAAAAAGGCCGAAACTCTCGTAGCCTGACGGGGTAGGTGGGTCGGCTACAGATTTCGCTGCGTCATCACTTAAACGTGTGAAGACACTTGGCAGTTACTCCCTAAAGTTGGGATATGAAGAAGTTTCTTACGATGTTGGTTACCTGCTTGCCCACCATGCTGTGGTCTGCGGACTGGGCCGTACGCGACAGCGACAGAGTCTTGTCGCGCGACGAAGTGAAAACACTGACCGCCGGTCATACACTCGTTTTTTACGATGATGGTCGCTCAAAGTATTCGGTGGGTGGGTCATACTCTTACACTTACGCGTCAGGTGATGCGGCTTATGGGCAGTATGAAATTGCCCAAGATGGCACCGTGTGCATTTCATACCGGAACGGGTTTTCGCGGTGTGACCGCTACGTGGAAAACGGCGACCGGATTATTCTGCTGACCGAAAAGGGTCTGAGGTTTCCGGTGCGGGTCGCCGAATAAAGACGACCCCGCGCGGCAAGGGCCAGCGCAGGGTCAGTTTAGAAATCTACCTGAATGTGTGTTTCAGCATTAGAAATACGGGCGATGACCTTAAAATTGGTAAACCGCGCGTACGTTTTTAAAGCCCGGACAGCAGGGCGCGTGTTGGCCATGCGTCGGCCGGCAGGCCAAGCCGTTTTTGTTCTTTCTGAACTGCGATACGCGTTTTGGACCCCAGAATACCATCGGCTTTTCCGACATCATGCCCCCGTGCGCTCAGCTTCTTTTGTAATGAAACCATCTGATCGCCGTTAAGGCCTTTTTCAGGCGCACCTCTGTCCATCTTAGGGGCGCCTTCAATCAGTGTGGCGAAATAGGCTGCTGTTACCACATAGGTAAAGCTCTGGTTCCAGTCGAAATACACATTGAAATTCGGGTATGTGAGGAACGCAGGGCCCTTGTGACCCTGGGGTAGGATCAAAGAAGCTTTTACACCTTTCGGCAGGCTTCCGCTACGTGCAGTAACACCTTGCGCCGCCCATTGGCTGACTGGTTTCGCGATGTGAATACCACTTTGGGACCAATCGAGGGTGGCAGGCACACGTACCTCCTGTAACCAAGGCTGGCCTGCGCGCCACCCAAAATCGGCAAGCATCGCGGCACCCGAGACAAGCGCATCAGGCGCGGAGGTTTTGAGCCTGACATGCCCGTCGCCATCTGCATCCTGCCCGTTTTCCAGAATGTCGCGCGGCAACATCTGCACCATCCCGATCTCTCCGGCCCAAGCGCCTGTGGTGGTGCGTGGATCAAAATCTCCACGTTCATAAAGCTCAACGGCGGCAAAGACCTGCGGGCGGAACAAGTTGGGCCGCCGGCAATCATGCGCTAGTGTCACAAGCGCATTGGCAGTGTTGAAATCGCCCTGATACGTTCCGTAGGCCGTCTCAAACGCCCAAAACGCCAGCAAAACACCGCGGGAAACGCCATAGCGGCGATCAATCGCGTCAAAAACCGCATCATAGTCACGGCCAAGTTGCTGTCCTTTTCTAAGGCGCGCATCCGAGATCAGGTTGTTGGAAAAGTCGATGAAGGGGCGTTGGAACATCCCTTGATTGCGGTCGGCACGCAGTACGCTCTGGCTTTGGCGGACGCCGGAAAAGAAACGGTCAACTGCGGCCTTGTCGTGCCCCTTTTGAACGGCTTCAGCTTTCATAGCCTGTACAAAGCTTTGAAAGCTTCCACCACATGCAGCCTGTACCGAAACCGGCGCAATCAAAAGGCTGAGGACGAGGGCAAAACAGAAATGGCGCATAATTGTTCTCCGGTTTAGACGATCAAAAACCCGATTAGGGCACATAGAACGAACATAACGCCCCATGCTTTCCATAAAATGACGATACTGGCGTCGATGTCTATAGGGCTGAGCTGCTGGCGGGCATCACCACTGACCCAAGGAAGTTCATGCATGCCACCGTCGTAGGCCCGCGGACCAGCAAGGGCGATCCCAAGACTACGCACCATGGCCGCTTCGGGCCAACCTGCATTGGGGAACGGTGCAGACCGGCGTCACGTCGCAGTGCGCGAATGTCAAATCGTGCATGGACCACAGAGATAAACAGAGCGGTACGCCGCGCAGGGATCAAATTGACCAAATCGTCAGTGCGTGCCGCCGCCCATCCGAAGGCTTGGTGCCGTGGGGTGCGGTAGCCGATCATGCTATCGGCGGTGTTAATGCATTTATAAGCAACCAACACCGCGCAGCCCGCCTACGAGAAACCAGAACGCTGGCGAAATCACCCCGTCCGAGAGGTTTTCCGCAGCGCTTTCGATGGCGGCGCGTGCGACCGCGCTTTCGTTCATTTGTGAGGTGGCACGACTTACGATCATGGCGACCTGTGCGCGCCCTTCGGCAAGCGACTGCCGCAGACCTGTGGCGACGGCCGCAACGTGATCGACCAAAGACCTTTGTGCCAGCAGTATAGCGGCAGATCTTATTTCAAAGATTGGTCCTGCCAAAGAGAGCAGCCAGCGCGTTCCAACGCCTATAAAGACAAGGGCTATAAGGCAGGCCACGCCTTTCATGCGGCGCGCGCTACCTGGATTAAATCGCCGGTCCATCCAGCCGATAAGACGACCCATCAAGACTGGGGGATGCGATACCCGAGACCACAACCAACCCGGTTCGGCAAGCATCGCATCAAGCAGCAACGCGCAGAGCAAAACAAAGCAGTGGTCATGCAAGTGCTGCCTCAAGCTGCGCCCAGTGCAGAGGATGCGGCAGGCTAAGCCTGAGCCACTTTGGATGATACGGAAAGACCCGCGCCCAGATGTGATGTCTTGCCAACCGCGTTTGCCATACAGCGGCTGAGTCCACGCGGCACGCCGGTCACTGTCACGGACCAGCCGTCGCCGTGTTCGCACGGCCCAAGACGGATCGCTCAGTGCGGCAGCACCCACGCGCAGCGCAGGGCCGGAAAACGGCCCACGGGCCAAGACGTGCTTGCAGTTGGTCAACAAGAGCAGGGTCACCGATCGCAAACCCCGAGCAGATGCCCGCTAACCCGCAGAACCTACCAAAGGTTTTGAGTATCAGCGTTCCCATGCGCTTTGATAACGCGAAGAGCGATCTTTCGGGACAAACGTCGCAAAAGCTCTCGTCAATAACGGTGAGCGCGGGGCTGGCGACGGGCAGTGCATTTGCCGACTAGAGCGTACCTGTGGGATTGTTCGGGTGAACCACGACTTGTGCGCTGGAATGGTTCGGATAACCGGTCTGCCAGCTATGCATCTCAAAGGCTGCTGTGTGTTCGTTGTAGGTGGGGGCGGGAATATGCACGCAGCCACGCGTGTGTAGGGTGGGTATCTGTGCGATAATGGCTGATGCACCAGGTGCGGCGACAATTGCGGCGTCGGGCGGTATATACCAGAACCGCCGCGCCGCAGCGCAAAGCTTGGACATTGCCGACGTATCGGGAAGGGCTGTCCACACATCCTGGTTAAATGCAGGTACCGTATAGGGCACAGGGTTCGTGCCGGTCGACAGGTCGGCCCAACCGATTCGCTGGGCCCCGAAAGCTGCTCTTGCGGCATCGATGCCACCGCCGTGATCCCTTTGAATACCGGTCAACAGTCCACTCTTTTCACATGTTCTTGAGCATGTTCTGCTACTGCAATCCATTGATGACGGCGGAAACCAGCCGGATATGCGGGTCTTAATCGAACCGTTACCTTGGTTACCAAAGTTTTAACACTTTCTTAATCTTTGGAGCACACGAAGGGGGTGTGCCAGCAGTCAGAGCGCCACACTTGGGGGTGGAAATCGATGAATGTATTGATCGTAGAAAGCGAGACCGGCCTAGCTAAGATATGGTCTGGGTACCTTGAGCGTTTTGGGATGCGGGTAAAGCACTGCCGAACGCAGAATGATGCGATTAGTCGTTTAAGGGTATGGGACGCAGATGTCCTGATCCTAAACATCGTGCTTGCTGAAGGGTCGGCGCTGGCTGTGGCGGACTATGCAAGCTACCGCTTGCCGGACGCACAAATCATTTTTGTGACGAACACCTCGTTCTTTTCGGACGGTTCCATTTTTTCTTTTGCGCCTAATGCCTGTGCTTTCGTCCAAACTGCGACCCCGCCAGAAGATCTGGCAGCAATGGTTGAACATTACGGCCCAGCGTAGACGCCAAGCTCTGCGTTGGACGTGATCCAACAGAGCACCTTTGGCGCATTCCATTCTTTCAACGGGCGCCCTTTGCCCGCAGTCTTGTCAAGCGTCACCCGCGACCGTGCGGTGCCATGAAGTCCAGATCCGGATTTATAGGGATGATCCGGTTTGGATTGATGCTTTCGTGACTATAGTGGTAATGCCGCACGATGTGGTCAAAGTTCACGGTGTCGGCAACCCCCGGTATCTGGAACAGCTCGCGCGTGTACCCCCAGATATTTCGGTAATCGATAATTCGTTTTTTGTTGCACTTGAAATGCAGGTGATACACGAGATCAAAGCGGACAAGCGTTGTAAACAAACGCCAGTCGGCTTCGGTCAGTGTGTCGCCCATCAGATAGCGCCCTTTTGACAGACGGGCTTCAATCCAGTCCAGCGTTTCAAACAAGGGGACAACGGCGGCGTCATATGCCTCTTGTGTTGTGGCAAATCCTGACTTGTAGACACCGTTGTTCAGCGTGTCGTAGATGCGGTCGTTCACTGGGGCGATCTCTTCACGCATCTCTTCTGGCCAGTAGTCGTCGTTGTTGCCTGTGATCAGGTTGAACGCGCTGTTGAACATCCGGATAATCTCGGAGCTTTCATTGGAGACGATGGTTTTGCGTTCTTTATCCCAAAGGATCGGCACCGTGACCCGCCCGGTAAATTTAGCGTCAGCGCGGGTGTAGATGTCGCGGGCGAAACCCGAGCCATAAAGCGTATCGCCTGTTGCCCCATTGTCGTCGAGGTCAAAGGTCCACCCCTCTGACAACATATCCGGATGCACTGCCGAAACGCCGATATGTGGTTCCAAACCTTTAAGCGCCCGAAAGATCAATGCACGGTGCGCCCAAGGGCACGCATAGCTTACGTAGAGATGATAGCGGCCCGAATCGGCCTTAAAGCCGTCATCGCCCGAGGGGCCCGCAGACCCGTCTGCGGTGATCCAATTGCGAAATTTCGCATCTTGGCGTTTGAATTTGCCTCCGGTAGATTTTGTATCGTACCACTGGTCTTTCCAAACGCCGTCTACCAAAAGGCCCATGTCAAACTCCCTTGTTTCATGAGACATACGTAGTCTTGCACGTCTGTTTCGCATAGTGTTTAAGGCGCGCATCACCACTGCATCAATGCACATCGATGGCTTAAGTGCGGCGAAAACATGGCTAAACTATGCTTGCATTTCAGCCGGTTTCAGCCTTTGGTTAATGCAGGGGATGTTAGGAGTTTGTTGCCGTGGAAACTGTTTTTTCCAAAGAAATTCAAGATGGTTTGGACACTGCGCGAATTGAGGCGATGAAAAAATCGTCTCGGTTGCGTGTCAACTTGGGCACCAAGGTGCTGCCTGTGTTGCGCATGTGGAAAACTGGCTTTGCGTTAGAGGCCGACGCGCCCGCACTGCGTGGCTTCGTCGACTTGTACGACGGAAGCATCCACCTCTTTCAGTGCTTGATCGTGACAAGTGAAGAAGAGGGCGGCGAGCGGCGCTATGAGTTCAAACGCGCTACTGCTGTTTGCGAGAAACCGGCGGTGGACTTTGAGATACTGGACCACGCGCCGGTCGGTCTAATAGAAAAGTTTCCGCGCTGAAGACTGCCTACTGCAGGTCTGAAAACGCCTCTTTGAGGCGTGCGCATGCCTCTTCTATCCGCGTGCGCTGCGTCGCAAGGTTGAACCTTAGGAAAGTCTCTCCTCCGGGTCCAAAACTGGGGCCGTCGCTGGGCGCGATATGCGCGGACGCGCGCACACGGCGCAGTATCTCGTCGTAGCTCATGCCTGTGCCTGAAAAATCGACCCAAGCCAGATATGTCGACTGAAGCGGCATCGAATACGCACCGGGGATCGATGCAATGGCGGCGTCAAAAGTTTTGCGATTGCCGTCGAGGTGCTCCATCTGCGCGTCCACCCACGCGGCCCCTTCTGGCGAATAAGCGGCAGTTATCATCGTAACACCTAGCGATGCCGGCTTGTAATCCAGTGTATTCAGCCGCTTTTGCATATCTGCGCGCAGCTTGGGGTCGGGGATAATCAAATTGCCGGTGCGCTGACCCGCAATGTTGAAAGTCTTTGAGGCGGCCGTCAGCAAGACAAGGCGTTCGGTGGCTTCAGGTGCTGCAATATGCATCGGCACAAAGGTGTTGCCGGGGTAGACCAGATCGTGATGGATTTCGTCTGACACAAGGATCAGATCGTTGCGCGCGGCAAAGTCGGCAACCTGTCGCAACTCTTGCGTTGTCCAGATGCGGCCCGACGGGTTTTGAGGCGAGCACCAGATCAACATCTGCTCAGTGCCATCCAGACGTGACTGCGCATCTTCAAGATCAAGCTCGTAGGTATCGTCCGCGCGCTTCAGCGGGCAGGCAACGACCTCGCGGCCAGCCTTTTCGATCTTGAGACGGAATTCATGGTACACAGGGTTAAATGTAACGACCCGTGCGCCGGGGTCGGTCCAGACGTCCAGACACAGCGCTATAGCATTCCCGAGTCCTTGCGAGGTGAGAATCCAAGATGTGTCGATCTCCCAGTTGTGGCGGGTGCGCATCCACCACTGAATTGCGTTCAGGTAGTCGTCGTGGATAGTCGTGTACCCGAAAACACCATGATCTGCCGCGCGCCGGACCGCTTCAATGACGCAAGGCGCCGTTGCGTAATCACTATCTGCCGTCCACATGGCCAGCCCGTCGTCTGCCGGCACGTCATAGAGCTTTTCCATCAAGTCCCACTTGGTAGAGTGCGTGCCGCGGCGGTTGATTGGATCATTGAATGACATGAAGGCCTCTTGCTTGGAATTTTGCTGCAAGCTAACGGGAAACGCAGCAGGGGCAAGCCCAAGTTCTGTTGCACAGGATCAGTGCATGACCTACATGAATGCGCATGAAACGAAATATTATCCTGCACCCCGACCCACGGCTGAAAAAAGCCTCTGAGCCTGTCAACGACATCAGTGATGAATTGCGAACACTGGCGGACGATATGCTTGAAACGATGTACGAAGCGCCGGGTATCGGGCTTGCGGCCCCGCAAGTGGGCGTTTTGCAGCGTGTGATCGTTTTGGACTGTATCAAAAACCAGGACGAAAAGCCGCGTCCTTTGGTTATGTTCAACCCGCAGGTCATTGCGTCTTCCGACGAACAGAACGTCTATGAAGAGGGGTGTTTGTCCATTCCCGAGCAATTCGCGGATGTGACCCGCCCGTCCGAAGTTGAAGTGCGATGGATGGACCGTGACGGCAATGAGAAGTCAGAAGTTTTTACCGACCTGTGGGCGACCTGCGTCCAACATGAGATCGATCATTTGGATGGAAAGCTTTTCATCGATTACCTCAAACCGCTCAAGCGCCAGATCATCACGCGTAAGATGGTCAAGTTCAAGCGCGAGCTGGCCCGTACATGAGCGTTCTCGAAATCCTGCGTTGGCCTGATCCTCGGCTGAGTATGGCTTGCGCGCCTGTTGGGCAGGTGACGGAAGATATCCGCGTGCTTGCATCTGACATGTTCGATACGATGTATGCCGCACCCGGGCGCGGGCTGGCTGCACCGCAGGTCGGCGTGCTCAAGCGAATGTTTGTGATGGACGCAACGTGGAAAGACGACGTGCGCACCCCTGAAGTTTTCATCGATCCACAAATCATTTCAGCTGATGTGGAGCTCTCGGAAATGGAAGAGGGTTGCCTGTCTATCCCCGGTATCATGACATCCATTGCACGACCCACATGGGTCGAGGTCCGCTGGCAGGACTTGAACGGTGAGGCATGTGAACAACGCTTTACCGGGTTTTCGGCCGCCTGTGTGCAGCACGAAATAGACCACCTCGATGGGGTCGTTACGCTTGACAGGCTTGATGCTGACACACGCGCCTCGGTGCTTGAAGCCTACGAAGGGGTGCCGGTTTGACCGTACAACCTTTCTTGCGGTGGCCCGATACCCGTTTGCGCACATCAGCGGATGAGGTGCCCGAGATCACAGACGCCGTCAGGCAGATCTGGGATGACATGATTGACACAATGGATGCGATGCCGGGTGTTGGGCTCGCAGCACCGCAGATCGGTATAATGATGCAGCTTGCTGTAGTGGATGCATCTGACAAACGCGACAGGCGCATTCGGATGGCAAACCCCACTGTGCTTGATGCCTCGTCCATTATGAACGAACACGAAGAAGCCAGCCCGAATTTGCCAGGGGTCTTTGCCAAAGTGAAAAGACCACGCGGGGTAGCGGTGCGCTATATGGACGAGAACGGCATGTACGTGCGACGCGACTTCGTCGGCCTGGAAGCGACCAGCGTTCAACATCAGATCGACCACCTGAAAGGTAAGATGTATTTCGACCGCCTCAGTAAAGTAAAACGAGACATGCTTTTGCGCCGCGCGCGCAAGCTGCAGACGTAATGCGCATTGTTTTCATGGGAACGCCCGACTTTTCGGTGCCAGTGCTGGATGCTTTGGTAGACGCCGGGCACGAGATCGCCTGCGTCTATTGCCAGCCGCCACGCCCTGCAGGGCGCGGCAAAAAGGACCGGCCCACACCTGTTCATGCGCGGGCCGATGCTTTGGGGTTGCCCGTGCGCCATCCGGTGTCGCTCAAATCGGAAGATGAGCAGGCGGCTTTTGCGCAATTACAGGCCGATGTGGCTGTCGTCGTTGCTTATGGCCTGATCCTGCCACAAGCCATTCTGGATGCGCCCACCCGTGGTTGCCTGAACATTCACGCCAGTCTGTTACCGCGCTGGCGTGGGGCTGCTCCGATACACCGTGCGATCCTTTCAGGGGACCATCAGACCGGGGTTTGCATCATGCAAATGGATGCGGGCCTTGATACAGGCCCCGTCTTGCAACGCGCGGTGATTGAGATTGGCCCCCAGGAAACAACAGCGGGACTGCATGACCGGCTGAGTGTGCTTGGCGCGCGCGAGATCATCGACGTTCTGCAAAGCTGGACACTCTGACACCAGAGCCACAGCCCGATGACGGAGTGACCTATGCCGCAAAAATCGAGAAATCAGAGGCACGCATTGACTGGACCCAGCCCGCAGAGACCGTCGACCGGCTGATCCGTGGGCTTTCGCCTTTTCCGGGCGCCTGGACAATGCAGAACGATACCCGCATCAAGCTTGTGGCGTCACGCCTTAGCGACGGTTCCGGGCCGCCGGGGTCCGTGCTTGTTGATCCTTTCCGTATCGCCTGTGGGTCGGGCAGCATCGAGGTGCTACAGATACAGCGGGCTGGAAAAGGCGCGCAGGATGCGGCCACGTTTCTGAACGGCTGGCCGCTTCAAACAGGGGATACTTTTGGAGGGCCTGACTGATGTTTCCAGTTCTGATTGGTACGATCGTGATTGCGGGTATTGTGGGCTACGCGTCGGAACGGTCAGCGTTTACCCACAACGGCTATGTACAAAGCATTATCATCTGCGTGGGCGGTGCCTTTTTGATGTATTTTGTAACCCTGATGTTCGGGATTGGTTTTCGCAGTCCCGGGATCAACGCGATTGCTGCATCAGTCGGCGCGCTCATCATCGTGCCGACGCATTGGCGCAAGTGATCATTCTGCTGGTGCGGGGCTTCCCAGCTTTTCGTCGTCCTCAACTGGCGCTCTGACGCAAAGCCGCAGCAGCGGTGGCACGGTCAACAACGTCAGAAACGCCGACATCGACAGACCGCCCACAACAACCGCACCCAAGCCACGGTAAAGCTCGGATCCTTCGCCGGGGAAAACGACCAGCGGCAGCATGCCGAAAACCGATGTCAGCGTAGACATAAAGATCGGGCGGATCCTATTGCGTGTCGCCTCTTCGATCGCATCTATCGGTGCCATCCCTTCATCGCGCAGATGATACAGCGTCTGGTGCACGATCAGGATCGCATTATTCACCACAATGCCCACCAGAATGATGAACCCCAAAAGCGTCAGCATGTCCAAGGGTTGCGTCTGGAACGTATTTAGCAGCGCCAAACCGCCCACGCCGCCAGCCGCGGCGACAGGCACCGAGATCAGGATCACCAAGGGCAGTACGAAACTCTCAAACAGGATGGCCATCACCAGAAAGACAATGATAAGCGCCACGGCCAGATTGATCTGGATCGCTTCCCATGTCTGGCTAAGCTGATCAGCCGTTCCCGATACGGTGACGCGCACACCGTTTGGCAGGCCGCGTTCTTCCAGCACCTGCACAACTTCGGTTTCAAGCAGTTCAACTGCGGCTTCCAGCGGAAGATTATCCGAAGGGCGGACTTCAAGCGTAACGGTGCGTAAACGGTCACGGTGCCTGATCTCGGTCGGCCCTGCGGTCACGACCACGTCAGCCAAGGCCGATACCGGAACGATCTGACCTGATGGTGTCACCACGGGGTAGTTGCCGATGTCTTGCGTGCGTTGTTCAAGCTGCAATCCCGGATCACCCTTTAGCATCAAATTTATCCGTTCTGCGCCCACGGTGATCTCGGCGATGCGCAGACCGTCGTTAAATGCATCCACAGTAGTCGCCAGATCTGACGTCGTGAGGCCAGCATCCGCCAGTCGCATTCGGTCCGGCATGAGCCGTACCTCTGGTGCGCCAAGCTCAAGCCCGGGTATCGGGCGGAACTGGTGCCCTTCGGAACGCGGCAGCAATTGTGAAATGGTCCCTGCGGCCTGTCCTGCAACAGAGAGGATATCCTCGAGGTCTTGTCCGGAAATGTTCAACTCAATCGTCCGGCCGCCACCCACGCCACGCCCGAAAAGCGACGGCTGCGTCATGAAGCCGAAGGTGCCCGGTTCTGCGAAAATAGGTTGCGACAAGACGGGGATCAAATCCCCTGCACGGGTGCCGTCAACCGCAGACGCACCTACGAATGTGGCACCGGGTCGCGCCACGAAAAAGAAGTTGTCAATCGTTGGGGTGCCGTCTTCGGTTTCGGTCGCGGGGTTCGCTTCCCAGAGCGGTTTGGCGACGGTTTCGATCCGTTCTGCAATCGTCTGGGTCGTGTCCAGATTGTACCCGGGCGGTGGGATGATAAGCCCAAAGACAAGGTTTCGGTTGCCTTCTGGCAGGTATTCCAGCCGAGGAAGGAAAGTGATGGTCGCAATGGCCGCCCCACCAGCTATAACGGCAACCATCAACAGCCCTAAGGCGCGGAACCGGACGGTCATCCGCACGTAGGCCATGACCAACCTGTGAAACCCACGGGCCAGATGGTCCAGCCCCCAGATGTTAACCTTTTTCTGCTCGCCTTTCGTAAGCAAGCGGCTCGCCAGCGCGGGGATAACCGTGACCGCCACAACCAGCGACAACAGCACCGACACCGAGATCGCAACAGCGATGTCCCTGAATAGTTGCCCTGCCTCAAGCTGCATAATGAGGATCGGCACAAAGACCAGCACGGTCGTCAAGGCGGACACAAGGATCGCCCCCCAGACCTGTTTTGCGCCAAGATAGGCGGCCTCGCGGCGCGACTTACCTTCCTCGCGTAATCGATAGATATTTTCAAGAACAACGATCGCGGCATCGACGATCATGCCGACCGCAAAAGCAATGCCAGCCAGCGAGATCACATTCAGCGTTCGCCCCGTGGCTGCCATAGCCACAAATGTGGCCACGATGCTGACGGGAATGGCCAATGAGACGACAAGGGTCGCACGTGGGCTGCGCAAAAATGCCAGCAGTACAATTGCGGCGAGCGCACCGCCGATCCAGATATTCTGTGTAACAAGCTTGATTGCGCCATTGATGTAAATCGTCTCGTCATAGGCCTGTCGCATCTTCAGACCCGCATCGGCAACGGGGCCTTCCCGCAGCTCTGCAAGCACTTCTTGCACCAATTCCATTGTCTCGATGACGTTGGCACCGGGTTCGCGAACGATGTTGAAGGCAAGGCCGGGTTCGCCCCGGAACCGCAACCGCGAAGTGGATTCCTGAAAGGCAAAGGCCACGTTCGCAACGTCGCCCACGCGGACGCGGCCCGACCCGCCAGAGCCGAAACCTGACCGCAGCACCACTGCCTCGATTGCGGCCACGGTGTTCAGGTTTCCTTCGGCGCGCACCACATAACGGCGTTTGCCTTCTTCCACGTCACCCGCCGACAAAGAGATGTTTTCGTTGCGCAATATGCGCACCACTTCGGGGACTGTCAGGTCAAATCGCGCCAGCCTGCGCGGGTCTACAACAACCTGCAATTCGCGGGTCACGCCACCGAACACATTGACCGCCGACACGCCTTCGATCCGTTCGATCCGGTCCTGAATGATATCCTCGACGAAGTCGCCATAGGTGGGCATGCTGCGGGTGTTGCCTTCTTCTGCAGTCAGCAAAATCCACGCAATTGGGCTGTCGTCAGAGCCGGACGTGTCAAGCTTCGGCTCTCCGGCCTCGTCGGGGTAGTCACCGACGCGGTCCAACCTGTTCGACACCAAAAGCAAGGACTGCGCCATGTCGGTCCCGACACCGAATTCCAGCGTCACCTCGGCTTCGCCTGTGCGCGCCCGCGAGGTCATGATGTCCAGGCCTTCGAGACCGCGAAGGGCCTCTTCCTGGGGATTAACGATTTCGCGTTCGACTTCGGACGGGGCAGCGCCGGGCCAGTCGGTTTGGATCACAACGATGGGCTTGCGAACATCAGGCGCCAGCTGGATAGGAATTCGGCTGACCGCGATCAATCCAAAAAGCACCGCCATGATAACCGCCGCGATAACGGCGACTGGGCGTTCAATTGAAAAACGAATGAAATCCATGTCAAACGCCCCTAATTACCCGCGCCCATTGGCGCGATATCCTGCCCTGGACGAAGCCGTTCGTTACCTCGTGTGACCACGACATCGCCTTCTTCAAGCCCATCGAGTACTTCAAAGCGGTCGCCCAGTGCCACACCGATCTGCACTGTGCGCGGTTGCGCCTTACCTTCGGCATTCACATACACAGTCCATCCGCCACGGGCTTGAACCAGGGCGTCTTTTGGCACCGAGAGCACGTCGCGGGGATCAGAGATCGGAACATTCACGGTGATGGATTGTCCGATTGCCAGTTGATCCAAGTCCGCAAGCTGTAGGGACGTAAACCGCACAGGCCGCGTGCGGGTTGAAGTGTTTTCGATCGGTAGGATCACACGTACTTCAAGATCCAGCGGGTCGTTGTTTTCGGTGTAGCCCTCGACATTCAGGCCGGGAGCAAGAACGCCAACATACCGTGACGGAACGCTTGCCTCGATCTCGATTGCCTGGATGTCGAGCAGGGAAACAACCGGAGCGCCCGATGAGATGAATTCGCCGGGGTTGGTGTTCACTTCCAGAACAATGCCCGGAAAAGGTGCTGTAATTTCTGCACGGTCCAGTTGGTAGCGCGTCTCGGCCAGTGTTGCTTCGGCGGTTTTCACGCGCGCTTCGGCTTCAGCGAGCACGCCTTGAGTTTGGAAGAAATCACTTTGCGCGTCGTCGAAGCGGCTTGTCGAAAAGGACGCAGTGTCGCGCAAGCCTTCGATACGGGCAAGTGCATTGGTCGCTCTCGCGAGGCTCAATTCAGCAATGGTGATGCCTGCGCGCGCTTCGGAAAGGCGTGCTTCTGCCTGACGCGCCAGAATATCAAGCAATTCGGTATCCATCTGAACCAGCAGGTCACCTTTTTCGACGACCGCCCCCTCCAGCACCAGGACTTGGTCCACAGTGCCGCTAATCCTGCTGGCGATTGTACCTTCGCGCGAGGTGACGACTTCCGCAAATAGCGGCACAGTTTCAGCAATGCGTTGTATTTCAACGGCTTCAACGCCAACCGATGCGGGCCTGCCCTGCGCGGTAGCGCTCGTTGGCAATAAAACAGCGAATGCAGTGAAAACAGCGATTAAGTGGCCCATAAGGGCGAAGGGGCGAAGCATGGTCAGGGTCATTTCATTGTGGGTAGGCAACAACTAAACCAGATAGTTCGTTTTTTGTCAGGTCAACTACGACACTATGTGCATATTTGCGGCAGATATTTCCTCATTTTTCGAGAAAACTGCCTATTTGCTAGCCGTCCATCGCACTCGCATAAGCTCGCAGTGCTGCAACCTCGTCATCTGTGGGCGTTTGGCCGGTAAACCCAATCAAATAGGCGGGAACAAGTTTGTTGCGAATTTCCATTGGCTCGTTCAGTTGCGCGTCATCATAGCCAATTTGCATGTAATACAGGATACGAGCGCGCGCCACAGCCTCTAGCGGTGGATAGTCAAAGCGTTCAAACATGGCCTCCAGCGCATCCAGGCGCCGGGTGTCAGAAGCGTTGAGGATGCCGCGTACCTTGTCTGAGCGGCGCGCCCAGTCACGAATGGCAAAATCAAGCTTTGTGTCAAACAGGGCAGGGTTGATCACGCATCGAAAGACGTTGCCGACCGCTTGAGTGATTGTCTGGGCCGGTGCTTCGGCCATTTTGACCAAAGCGTTGGTATTGGTTGCCTGCCAGTGATCCAGCAACGCATCGAGCAAGTCCTGACGGGACTTGAAGTACCAGTAGAAACTGGATCTTGAGACTCCGAGTGCACTGCCCAACGCCTGTATTTTGACGCCTTCGACACCGTCACTGACCAGTGCCGTCAGGGCAAGGTTCAACCAGTCTTCTCGGGTAACTTTGATGTTGCCGACCAGAGGCTCGTTTTCTGGGTTGTCGCGATGTAGCACAGGTTGGGACATGTCAGCTTTCCGGAGGTGCGCCGCCTTCGGCTGTGCGTTTGACGATGAACGACTGCAAAGCCTCTAGGCGGTCTTGGTCAACTTGCGGGCGCACATCGGCGGCCAGGATGTCTTGCCAGACTTTGGTGGCGCGCGTGTTGGCATCTTGCGCACCGCGATCGGTCCATGTGCCAAAATTTGCATAGTCATGAACGATCGGTTCGTAGAATGCGGTATTGTAGCGTTTCATCGTCTGAGGCGCGTCAAAGAAGTGGCCGCTCGGGGCGACCTGTGACAATGCGTTCTCAAAACCGATCTCGTCATCCCCTGCCTGTGTGCCAGCGCAAAGCTCTGCGATCATATTCAACACCTCTGCATCGGTTATGATCTTTTCGTAGGAAACGCTTAGGCCCCCTTCGAGCCATCCGGCAGAGTGGATGATGACCGTGGCCCCTGCCAACAGGCATCCCCACAGCCCCATTTGATTTTCATTGGCGGCTTGTACGTCATTTATGTTCGAAGCCGAGCCCGCCGCGGACCGCCATGGCAAGCCAATAAGACGCGCAAGCTGACCCGCCGCGAGTGAGGCTTGAAAGTGCGCAGGCGTTCCAAAAGCAGGGGCACCCGATTTCATATCCACGTTTGACGTAAATGTGCCGTAGCATACCGGCGCGCCGGGTCTGACGAGCTGAGTGAGCGCAATACCGGCCAAGGCTTCGGCGTGGCTGAGGGTAATTGCGCCCGCCACAGTGATCGGTGCCATCGCGCCCATGAGCGTGAACGGCGTCACAATCGACAGCTGCCCAAGGCGGGCAAAGTCGATAAGCCCTTGCGCCATTGGAACATCCAGCGTGCGGGGGCTGTTGGTGTTGATGATCGTATAGCAATAAGGGTTTGCGATGAATTCGTCATCCGATACACCGCGAAAATCCCGCATCATTTCAAAGCAATCCATCGATTGTGGCGTCCCGCGCGCGAAAATGAACGGAAACTTGTCCGTGAGGGTCATCTGGACTTCGGTAGTGAAATAGTGGCGCAGAGGGGTCGGTACGTCCTGTGGTTCAACTGACGGGGACATCATCTGAAAGACATCGAAATGGTGACAAAGCTGCGTGTATTCGCGGAAGTCTCGCGCTGATCCGGGGCGGCGACCGCGTTCAAGATCCGTGGCATGTGGTGCGCCTGCGCCCGGTTGGAAGACCAAAGTGCCAAGTTCCAGCAAGACATCGCGGTGACGCGTACCAGCCCGTCCGGTGATTGATTTGGGCGCAGAAGCAAGCGCTGCTTCTATAATGTCGCGTCCGATATAGACCATCTGGTCTTCAATGTGCGCACCGGCTTTTCTGAAAACCTCGATCGCTTCGGGGAGCAAGACTTTCACGCCCAACTCTTCGAGTGTGCGCAACGACGTCTCATGCATCGCCGCGATCCGGTCAGCCGAGAAAACGTCCATCGGCGGAAAAGGGTTGCGCAAATTGCGGTAGTTGACGTTACGCAGCGGGGCTGGATCCGCCCCGCCGCCGCGCCGTTTGCCTGTGCGCCGTTTGGTGTGTGGCGTGCTCATCCACGCATGCTCTTGCCTTTAGGGTCATAGGGCGACGGAGCGATCACCTTCGCTGGTCGCTCGACGCCGACCACGTGCACGCTGAGCTCGGTGCCGGGGGCGCATTGGGCTTGGTCCACCAGCGCCATCGCCAGCGACTTTCGGGTGGTGTGCCCATATCCGCCAGAGGTAACAAAGCCGACTTGTTTGCCTTGGGCCCAGATCGGTTCGTATCCACTGGCGTCCGCGCCGTCAGCATCGATCTCAAGCGTTACCAGTTTTTGGGCAGGTCCATTGCCATCCCGTTCAGCAAGTGCTGCTGCTTTGCCGACGAAATCCTTGTCCCAATCGATCCAGCGGTCCATGCCGGTCATACCCGCTGTATACCCTTGGGTAAATTCAGCGTTCCAGATTCCAAAGGATTTCTCCAGCCGCAAAGACAGCAACGCGCTGAAACCGTATTCGCGAATGCCAAGGTCGGCACCGGCTTGCAGCAGCGTGTGCCGCAAGGTTGCGTGGTCTCCCGCGCGACAGTGGATTTCGTACCCTAGCTCACCTGCGACAGACAGCCGTCCGACCTTGCAGCGCAAGAGACCAATGTCGAATTTCCCGCAGCCCATGAACTTCAGATCACCAATCGGCCCGTCCGTAAGCTTTTCGATGACCTTCAAAGATGCAGGTCCGGCAAGTGAGAAACCCGAGGTATCTTCGCCCAGATCGCGGACGGTCACGCCGTCGATCATATGGTCATCAAACCAGCGCGCATGCCATTGGCGTAGATAGTAGCTGCCCATGATCCACCACGACCTGTGTCCTGAAGCATCGGGACCCCAATTGAAGACTGTGAGATCGCCCTTGAGCCGCCCGTCTTCCGCCAGCATCGGCGCGAGTTTCGCGCGGCCGGGACCTGGGAGTTTCGAGGCCATGATTTGATCAAGCCATTGTTCCGCATTTGGTCCGGTGACTTCGAAACGGGAAAAGCCGGTGATGTCTAGTAAACCTACGCTGTCGCGGACAGCGCGGCATTCCTCGGCGACGATGGGGTGTGCGTTTGAGCGTTTCAGCGACGGGATTTCTTCGAAACCGGGTTCGGCGAAGTACAAAGGCACTTCCAGATCCCAGCTTTGACCCCACTGACATCCTGCCGCTGACATATCAGCATGAGCGCCAGCCGTTTTAAGTGGACGGCCTGCGGGGAGTTGTTCGTTAGGGTATGTCATCACGAAGCGGCGGGTGTAGAACTGGCCTGTGGTTTCCTTGATGTACTGCTTGTTCTCGGCCCAGATGCCGTAGCGGGCTACGTCCATGCCATAGACATCAGCCTCCGGGGCGCCGTGGATCATCCATTCCGCCAGTGACTTACCGACGCCGCCGCCTTGCAAAAATCCGGCCATGACCGCACAGGCAGACCAGTAGCCGCGTTTGCCCCGTACCGGCCCAACCAACGGGTTCCCATCGGGCGAGAAGGTGAAGGCGCCGTTGACCCACGTTTTGACGCCAACTTCTTGCAGGCAGGGGTAGCGTTCAAACCCGAGGGTCAACTCGTGTTCGATCCGGTCGGGGTCTTCTTGCTGCAGTTCGAACCCGTATTCCCAAGGCGCGCCATCCATCATCCAGTGCTGGTGGTTGATCTCGTAGATGCCCAGCAGAACGCCTTTCTGATCCTGCCGCAGATAGGTGAAGCCCTCAAGATCTACGGTCATGGGGACTTCAAAATTCAATTCTTCGAGTTGCGGGATGGTGTCCGAGATCAGGTAATGGTGGTTGAGCGGTGATACAGGCAGTTCAATACCTGCCATGCGCCCGACTTGTTTGGCCCAAAGGCCAGCAGCGTTGACCACATGCTCACAATTGATCGTGCCTTTTTCGGTCACCACCTCCCAGCCTTCCAGGGTCTGGTTCAGCTCAAGCACGCGGTTGTGCTCGATCACGGTAGCGCCTCGCTTTTTGGCGGCACCAGCGTAAGCGTGGACGGTGCCGGTTGTGTCGATATAGCCTTCGCGGTCGGCCCACATCCCACCCAATAGACCATCGCCTGACATGATGGGATTCAGTTCAAGTGCTTCTTCAACAGTGACAAGGCGGCAGTCATCGATCCCGATCGACTGGAAGGTGCGGTAAGCCGACTGAAGCCACTCCCAGCGGTCGGGTGTTCCAGCCATTGTCAGGCCGCCAGTCATATGCAGCCCGATGTTCTGGCCGCTTTCCTTCTCGATCTCGCTAAGCAGATCGATGGTATATGCTTGAAGCTGTGCAATATTGGGATCGGCGTTCAGCGCATGAATGCCGCCTGCTGCGTGCCAGCTTGATCCAGCCGTCAGAACGGATCGTTCGATCAGGCAAACGTCGGTCCAGCCCAGCTTGGCCAGATGATAAAGCACAGATGCGCCCACGACGCCGCCGCCAATCACAACGACACGATAATGAGATTTCATAAAAGGCCCTCCCGAACGGACAGAGAAATAACTGGACACTTCTGTACAGTACTTGCCGCGACCCTAGTTCTGAATTCATTTTTCAGTCAACCGTTTTGTGCTTGTTGCTGTTCAACAAGAGCAGGCGACCTATGTCCTTAACTGAACCATTGGAGGTAATCGTGAAATTTGCTCTTCTTTTCTTTGTGGCGCTGGCTATTGCTGCGCCGTCCTTTGCCGATGTAACGGTGCGGTTTAGTGAAAGCGCGCCGAAAGACAGCTTTATTATTACCAATGAAGGGCCATGCCCGTTGGGAGCGGTTGATGTTACGCTTGATCTTGGCGCGTCTGCAGCCGGGCTGATATTTGATGTAACCGGAGCAGGGGCCGGGGTTTCCGTATTCCAGCCTTTGGAGCTGGTCTCGGGTCAGGAGTATTTGTCGAGCATTCCCGAAGTAAAAGATGGCGATAACGTTTTGACACTTTCAATTGTCGAATTGGTGTCGGGGGCAAGTATTGTGTTTACAATCGACGTGGACGATACGCGCGGGTCTAGCGAAACGATGGTGTCAGGTGCGGAAATCGAGGGTGCCAAAGCAATGATCGTAGGGCGCGGTTTGGAGGTCCAGGCGGAGTTTGGCCGCGATGCGATCGCGCGGGTGCCGTTAAATTCCTGTAACGCTTAGCTTTCGGTCCCAAACACAAGGGACGGGTCTGCGCCCGTCCCTTGTTTGTCTCAATTAGTGTTTGGAACCTAAGTAACGGTCACGGTCATTTCACCCAGACCTTCAACAGAGATGGTCATCTCATCCCCTTTGTGTACCGGGCCAACGCCAGCAGGTGTGCCTGAAAGGATGACGTCGCCCGGAGCGAGCGTGTAGTATTCGGACAGGTAGGAAATCATTTCAGGTACTTTCCATATCATCTGGTTCAGGTCACCGGATTGTTTTGTCTCCCCATTGACCTTGAACTCAAGCTTGCCGTCGGACAGGTGACCAACTTCTTCTACTGTGTGGATGGGGCCGACCGGTGCTGATGCTTCGAAAGCTTTGCCAATCTCCCATGGGCGGCCCATCTTTTTAGCGACACCTTGTAAATCGCGTCTCGTCATGTCGAGAGACAGCGCATAGCCGTAGACATGGTCCAGCGCTTTATCCAGCGGGATGTTAGTGCCGCCAGATTTAAGGAATACGGCAACCTCGGCCTCGTGATGGACGTCGTTGCTTTGCGGTGGGTAAGGAAACGTACCCGTGGTATTCAGATCATCCGGGTTTTTCTGAAAGAAGAACGGGGGCTCTCGATCCGGGTCATGTCCCATTTCTACTGCATGTGCCGCGTAGTTGCGCCCAATGCAGTAGACGCGGCGCACTGGAAAAGCCCCGCCACTGGCAACCGGCACGGTTACCGTCGGTGGCGTGGGGATAACGAAATCGGACATTGGAGTCTCCCTGTTCTCTTATTTCTAAAGTTTCTTTATAATGGACCAATTCAGAAATCAATACGAACCAATTCTTAGTCGCTGATAAATATATATTGATTAATCGCATTTTTCGGCTATTTCTAGAGGGTATGAACACATTGGATAACCAATATCGAACCAATATGCCGATTTATCGGGCACCGGATGACGCTGACATTATCGACCGTGTGCGTGAGTTCATTGAGCAAGGCGACTTTCAGCCCGGCGACCGTCTTCCGGCAGAGCGGCAGTTGATTGGTGCGTTGGATGTGCCACGCGGGGCGCTGCGGCGCGCATTTGATGCGCTAGAGCGAGAAGGTGTGATCTGGCGGCATGTGGGCAAGGGAACTTTCATTTCGCGTGAGAGTTCGGTTGCGGCAGAAGGTGCTTCTGATTGGACGCTAGATGTAGCGCGTCAGATTACACCCTTGCGTATGGTGCGCGCCCGTTTGTGTATCGAACCCGCATTGGCGGGGGAGGCTGCCTTGAACGCGTCGGCAGAATCGGTCCGGCGCATGCGCATTGCCTTGGACCGGGCCAGCGCCGCTAACAGCTGGGATGACTACGAGACGCAAGATGATACTTTTCATCGTGCAATCGCAGAGGCATCCGACAATGAATTGCTGGTTGGTTTGTTCGATCAGTTGAACCGTGTGCGCCGCGCCGTTGCATTTGGCGTTGTGACACGCGAGACATCTCGTCCTGCGCCCGGGCACTCAAGCTTTGCGGAACATGAAAGAATTGCTGCAGCCATTGAGCGGCGCGACAGAGCGGCGGCACAGGAAGCCATGCGCAGCCATCTTATTTCGGTGTCCAAACGTCTTTTTGAGGAGGAGTAGAGCCGCGCGTCTGCGCGGAAAATCGTATCACGTGCACCAGGGGAGGAGTACATGTTCTTGACCAAAAAAACTTATGTGACAGCGCATCGCGCACTGTATGTGGCCAACCGCTTGGATGGCAGTGCGAGTGTTGTTGACAGAATGTGCCCGACCGCCGTTGTTCGGGGAATTGGTGCATGAAGCTCACGTTGGCCACATGGGATCACGATCGCTGCATGCCACTGCATGACGGTCGTGTCAGCGTGCCGGGTATCGAGTTCGAAAGCCATATCTTGCCCACAGGAAAACTATTTCCGATTGCGGTGCAAGAGGCGCGTTTCGACATCACCGAGCTGTCGATCTCAAGCTATATTCTGCAAGTGTCGCGGGGACAAAGCGCGTATACAGCGATACCTGCATTTGTAAGCCGCGCATTTCGCCATAGCGGTTTCTACGCGCGCAGCGGGTCCGGCATCAATACTCTCGCGGATCTTGCTGGAAAGCGCGTAGGCGTGCCGGAATACCAGATGACAGCTGCCCTTTGGATGCGCGGGTTAATGGCTGACGAACATGGTGTCGATCCCGCGAAGGTTCTGTGGCGCACAGGCGCTTTGGATGCTGGTGTGCGCCACGAGCGGCTGGCGCTGGATTTGCCCGAGGGTATGCGGGTTGAGCCGATCAAAGACGGTGAAACCTTGCAGGAGTTGCTTCTTGCAGGAGAAATTGATGGGCTTTTGGCACCAAATCCGCCCAAAGCTTTTTTGGACAAAGACAGCCGCATTGTCCGTATTATTCCAGATTTCGGCGCGGCAGAGCGTGAATACCACGCCAGGACCGGCTTTTTTCCGATTATGCATCTGATTGCTGTGCGCACTTCGTTGATCGAGGCGCAGCCTGACCTGGCGATCAAGCTGTTGACTGGGTTCGAGCAGGCACGCGACCTTGCACTGGACCGTTTGCGCGCGGTCTGGCTGGGTTCGGCGAACCGCTTGTCTTTGCCCTGGCTGAACGAGGCTATGGAAACCGTGCGTGATACAATGGGTGCAGACTACTGGCCCTACGGCTTTGCGGCCAATCGCGCGGAACTGGAAACCGCCTGTCGCTATTCATCTGAGCAATATCTGGCAGCGCGCCATGTTTCCCCCGAAGAGCTTTTCCCGGAGGCTGTCAGATGAGCGCTGATCTCGTTCATGCGGGTCTTGGCTGGCCAATCGCGGCCACGCTCGCAGCACTCAGCTTTGTTACGTCGCTTATGACAGTTGCCTTTGGGATTGGTGGTGGTGCGGTTATGCTTGCGGTTATGGCGGTGCTTTTGCCTGCCACCGCACTGATACCAGTACATGGCTTTGTGCAGCTTGGCTCAAACGCGGGGCGTTTGTCGATCTTGCTTGCACATGTGCATCGCGCGGTGTTGCCTGCATTTGTTGTCGGTGCCATCATTGGAGTAAGCATCGGCGGTTCAATGGTTGTGCAATTACCTGCAGGGGCGATCCAGCTTGGTGTTGGCGCTTTTATTCTTTGGTCCGTGTTTTTCAGACCGCCTGCATTCATGCGGAACTCGGCGGGCATCACAGGTGTGTTTTCCAGTTTTCTGACTATGTTTTTTGGCGGCACGGGGCCTTTTGTGGCGACATTTGTGAAGGCGCAAGGCCTTGACCGAATGGGACATGTTGCGACCCATGCTGCCTTGATGACAATTCAGCATGCACTGAAAATTATCGTCTTCGGCTTTTTGGGGTTCGCATTTGCGCAGTGGATTGGCTTTGTCGCTCTTTTGATTGCGGCTGGTTTTGCCGGCACAGTCGTGGGGCGTCATATTCTTACAAAGATTGACGAAAAGCGCTTTGTGATGCTGCTCAATGCGGTGCTGACGCTATTGGCGCTGCGACTGATATGGTCGGGCGTCACGAACATCGCGTCCGGTTAGCGGGCATTTTGACATATCTTATAGGTGACCGCGCCCAGCCTATACGAAAAAAGAAAAAGACGGTGCAACGGAATTTGAATTCAATAGGGAGGAATATTGAAATGAAAGAACTGAAAATGAACCGCCGGACGCTTCTGGGTACCGGGCTTGCGGCCTCTGCGATCAGCTTGGCGACACCCGGCATTTTGCGCGCGTCCAGCTTTCCTGAGCGCAACCTTTCGGTTTACATCCCGACACGCGAAGGCGGCGGCGCGGATCGTAACTTTCGCGCGTTCTCAAGCATCTGGAAAGAAAAGCTGGGGGCAGATTTCGAGCCCGGTTTCTATCCCGGTGCGTCCGGACGAGTTGGCTACGAGATTTACATGGGCAAGGCCGAGCCTGACGCCTACAATCTGATCTTTGGTAATATGGGACCCGAGGTGCTGAACTGGGCCGTCCAAGCGCCAACGTTCAATATCGAAGACTATTTCTATTTCGGTCGTGTCGACACAGACCCGGGTTGCGCTTTTGTAGGTGCCGAAAGCCCGCTGCAGTCAATCGAACAGATTGTCGAAGAAGGCAAAAAACGGACTCTGACAGTTGGCACAAGCCGCATGGCGCATCCCGCGTCCATCGGCATTCTGGCTTTGGGCGAAGCGACTGGCGCCAAGTTTAACCTGATCCCGCTGTCCGGTGGTAAAAACACAGTTGCCGGCGCGGTAACCGGCGAGGTGGATTTCTCGGTGCTGACTTCAGGTTCTGTGATCTCGGCGGGCGACAGCGTGAAAACCGTGTTGGTCTTTGGCGAAAACAAGGTTGGGGATGCGCTGGACAACGCGCAAAACATCAATGATGCCTTCGACATGGAGTTGCCTGAAATGCTTTCGTCACGTGCATTCGGCATCCACAGGGCCGCGGCAGATGCGTACCCTGACCGTTTCGAGACGTTGGTCCGTACCTTCAACGAGACGTTTGAAGACCCCGCACTGCTGGAGTCGTATGTCGCGGCGCGTGGCACGCCCGAATATCTCAACCAAGGTGGCGTGGAAGAGTGTGGTCAGTTCGTCAAGGACATGTTGGAGCTTGGCGCGCGCTACAAGCCGCTTTTGACAGGCGCATAAGCCAAAACACATGCGCGCCGGGCCTCGCTTCGGGGGCCGGCGCGCGCCCTAACCTTCAAGCTTAGCGACGTCGCAGGAAACCTTATGGCTGATGATCCAAACCGCGCGCCCAAACATCTGGGCGCAGACCTCGTGATCCCCACTCTGGCGGTGATTTTCACGCTCTACTACTTTTCCACAATCTGGAATTCGCCATGGACTGCACAAGTCAGTGCATTTTCCATTGGTGGCGTTTTGCTGTTCATCTGTGCGCTGTATTTCTTCAAGGTTGCCGGGCAGTACAAGCGTGGTGAGGGGCGTTTTACCTTTACCAGCCTCGTGAATTTTGAGGACATCCGCACAGGGCGTGTGGCGTTGCTATTCACAACAGTCGGGTTTTGCTGGTTGATTGATGATCTCGGCTTCACGCTGACGGCATTCCTGTTTTTGTGGCTCAGCATGGCGATCCTTGGCAGTTTCAAGCGTCTGGGCCTAGTAACAGTCGCTTCTGCTGTCATGGCACTTGGTGGTTGGGCTGTATTCATTTGGGCCTTTGACACACGCTTTCCGCGTGGCTGGTTTGAAGAGACCATGAAAGCGGTGATGGCAAATGGGTGATACGACAGCTCTTTTAGCGACGGTCTTTCTTGAGACAATCGGCTACTGGTGGGTAATCATTCCCACAATCTTTTTGGGCCTCATCGTGGGTGGCATTCCGGGGTTTTCGGCGGCCAACACCATCATCATCCTCATGCCACTGACCTTGGCAATGGACTTGCAGATGGGCCTTGTCTTTATGGTATCGCTTTACTGCGCGGCCCGTATGGGAGCAGGAATTCCGGCCATTCTGGTCAACATACCGGGAACGGCGGGGGCTGCGGCGACGCCGCTGGACGGGTATCCAATGACGAAACAGGGACGCGGTCAGCAGGCGCTGGCAATTTCCTTTGTAGCGTCGTCACTGGGTGGGTTGCTGACGACCATTATTGCTTTGGCCGCGATGCCGCTGCTCGCCCGTGTGGGCTTTTACATGCATTCTGTCGAGATGATCGTCATCATGCTTTTCGGCATATCCCTGATCGCATCCATTGCGGCGCAGGATATGCTCAAGGGGTTGATTGCGGGTTTCTTTGGCCTGATGCTGGGCGCTATTGGAACCGATGTGGTTTATGCAACACCGCGCGGCACAATGGGTTTTCTGGAGCTTTACGACGGTATTCCGCTGATCCCCGCGCTTGTCGGCTTGTTTGCGGTGTCGGAGGCCTTCATCATTATCGAAAAGCGCGTGATCCTGACCAAGAAGGGGCAGGCGGCGATGGAGAACCCATCGTGGGCTGCGACTTTTGAGGGGGTACGTGATGCGCTTACCCGCTGGGTGCACATTTGCTGGACATCCATCATTGGGCTCATCATCGGGGTAATCCCCGGCGCAGGAGCGTCCATCGCCAGCTTTGTGGCCTACCAGCAATCGCGCACATTCTCCAAAACGCCGGAAAAATACGGGACCGGTCATATCGAAGGTCTGATTGCACCTGAAAGTGCTAACAACGGCGTGACTTCTGGAACCTTAGTACCGCTGTTGGTCTTGGGTATTCCGGGTGGTGCAACCGCGGCCATCATGCTGGTCGTGATGCAATACCACGGCGTCAGCTTTGGTCCGTCGCTGTTCCAGCAGGATCCAAAAGTCGGGTACGGCATGTTTATGGCAATGGCAGTTTCGTACTGTCTTATGATCCTGACGATCATTCCGCTATCACGCTACATGAGCCGTGTGACGATGGTGCCAACGATCTATCTGGCCCCGATGATTATCTCTTTCACATTGGTCGGCGCTTTCGTCCCGAGGGAGTACATGTTTGATATGTATCTCGCGCTAGCGTTTGGTGTGATTGGCTACATTGCAAGACGCACAGGCTATCACGTGGCTGCTATCCTCATCGGTGTGATTTTGGGCCCGCTGCTCGAGACTTATTTCCTGCGCGCGCTCAAGAAATCTGAAGGTGACATCATGGTGCTCTTCTCGTCAACGCTGGGCAATATTCTCTGGGTGGCTTTGGTAGTCTCGCTTGTCTTGCCTATTGTCTTTGACCGCCGCCGTAAGAAAAAGGAACTGGTACAACCATGAAGATGAAAGTTGAATATGACGTCCCATTGTCGCGTAACGTGCGCCATCTGGGCCGTCTGGAGATCCCGGGTGGCGGACAGGTCGTGGTGCAAGGTAACTATGCATACGTGGGCCACATGAAACCGCCACACGGCACTTCGATTATTGACATCTCTGACCCGGCAGCACCCAAGGTGGTGTCGCAAATAGAGCCGCCGGAATGGTCGCATACCCATAAGGTACGCGTTGCCGGTGACATTATGATAACCAACGTTGAGCAGGACCGGCGGCACTTTTTGCGCAAGGGCGACAAAATACCTGCGTTGCGTGACGCCGGTAAAACCGACGCCGAAATTGCCGACGAGATTGGTGTGACGCTTGCAGATATCCCCGATCTAGATGCCGCGCGCGAACGCGGATATGACGGTGGTGGGTTTCGCGTCTGGGACATTTCGGACAAGACAGCGCCTAAACTGTTGTCTTACGTCAAGACGCATGGGTTCGGTACGCACCGTTTCGATATGGATGAAAACTACGCCTACATCTCAACCGAGATGGAAGGCTATGTGGGCAACATACTTGTGATTTACGATCTCGCGGACCCATCAAACCCGACAGAAGTGTCGCGATGGCACATGCCAGGCCAACATGTGGCCGCTGGTGAGACCCCAACAGGTGTTGGCTATAGCCACCGCCTGCATCACGCGATGCGGGTGGGTGATGAATTCTGGGCTGCCGTCTGGCACGCAGGGCTTCGGGTGCTTGATGCGTCAGACATTTCCAAGCCGCAGCAGATCGGGAGCTATGTCTGGCCAAAAGCCATCCCCGAGCCCACACATACGGTCATGCCGTTGGAACAAGCGATTAACGGTCGCCGTTATGCTGTAGCCATTGACGAAGAACACGCGCACCAGCCCGGGCGCTTGCATGGCTTCGTCTGGGTAATGGATGTAACTGATATTGAAAACATGGAACCGGTTGCCGCGTGGGACCTGTCCGAGCGCGCCTGCCCATTCATCGGCGAAGAAGGTGTGCGTTTTGGCGCACACCAGTTCCGCGAAAAGCTCGACAGCACACTGGTCTATTGCACATGGTTCGCGGGCGGTTTGCGCGTGCTGGATCTGGCCGATCCTTTGCTTCCCGAAGAGGTTGCGTACTTCATGCCGAACCGTGGACCGGGCGGTATGGCACCTCAATCAAACGACGTTGATGTGGGCGAGGATGGCCGCATCTATTTGCTAGACCGTGTGAGCGGTCTCGATATTCTGGAGTTGAAAATATGAACGACCAATCAGCCGACCTTCTGCCACCAAGCGTCGATCCCAACAAAAAAGCTATTGGAATCCGCCGCGTGACCATGCGAAACGAGGCGTCAACACGCTCGGTAATGATGGTGCGCGATCATGTTGTCATCACTGACGAGAAAGAAAGCAACACAGGCCCGACGCCGCTTGAGATGACGCTATCGTCACTATGCGGCTGCGAGGGTGTCATCATCAACCGCTGTGCGGAGGCGATGAAGTTCGACTATTCCGCCGTGGATATCGAAGCGGATGGCGAAGTTGACCAGCGTGGGAGCCGTGGTGTGCAAGGCGTTCGGCCCTACTTTACGTCGGTTAAAATGCGCATCCGTATCCACACAGAAGAAAGCGACGAACGGCTTGATCGTCTGCGCCGGAATGTTGAATACCGTTGCCCCGTGATGAACTTGTTTTCGTCGGCGGATGTAGACCTTGACGTGACATGGGAGAAAGTTGCGCCGTGCTAAGTCTGTCGGTCAATGGCCATGAGGTGCAGGTTGTCTCTGACCCTGACACACCGCTGGCCTACGTGTTGCGGAATGAATTACAGCTCAAAGGCACGAAAATCGGCTGCGGGCTCGAACAATGCGGCGCCTGCACTGTTCTGGTGGAGGGGCAGGCCGTACAAAGCTGTGTCACCCCTGTTGCGGTCTTTGCAGATCAAGAGATCACGACTGTTGAGGGCCTGGCAGATACCGAAGACGGGCGCCGCGTTCAGGAAGCATTTAAATCGGCGCGTGCCGCCCAATGTGGCTATTGTACTGCCGGTCTTGTCGTCAAGGTCACCGCCTTGGCGCGTGCAAAAACGACCGCCGAACGGGACAGCCTGAAAGATGCTCTAACGGGCCACCTTTGCAGATGCGGTAGCCACCCAAGGGTTTTACAAGCCGCGGAGGCGGTTCTGGGACCCAAAACGTGAGCATCGACGCCTACACGCTTGTGACTGATTGGATCCGCGTGGAACGCGGGTGTTTGCTCTTGAGGACGGGCAAGGTCGACCTTGGGCAGCGTATTTCCACCGCACTGGTCCGGATTGCGACCGAAGAGCTTTCGGTCCCAGTTGCCAATATTGACGTAGCCGCTGTGCGCACGGACCGCTCCCCGGATGAAGGGATCACATCGGGTAGCAATTCAATCGAGCAGTCTGGTGCAGCGCAACGTCTGGCCTGCGCCACAGCCCGGGAATGGATGATGGCGCGGGCGGCAGAACAGCTTGAGGCGCAAACAGATGCGCTGGTTTTGGAAGACGGCAATATCACGCACCGTGCCACCAACAAGAAGATTGCTGTTCTTGATCTGCTGTCAGAACTGCCTGCTGATTTGGCCATCGATCCAGCGGCGCCGGCGCGCGACCTCTCGGCACCTCTGGCTGACATGCTCCCGCGTGGTCTGGATGCTATGGTAACGGGGCGTTTTGTCTATGTGCATGATCTCGAAATGCCGGGGATGCTGCATGCGCGTATTGTTTGCCCGCCCAAGACTGATGCTGTCCTGAAAGAGGTGGATCAGGACGTCATTTCGCGGCTCTCGCAAAAGGGGATGTCTGTTGTGCGCGATGGCTCCTTTCTGGCCGTCGCGGGGCCAGATGAATGGTCCGTGGTGCGTGCGGCAACTGCATTGGGCAATGCTTGCGATTGGGACATCGGCGCAGGGCTGCCAACCGGCGATATATTCGACATTATGGCTGGCAAGGAAGCACAACGCTTTGCCGTTATAGATGGTAAACCTGATCCGGCAGTAGATGTTCCGATGCAATTGGATGCGCCCGCCTATGCAGAGGTTTTCGAACGGCCATACACACTGCACGGGGCGCTTGGGCCGTCGGCCGCATTAGCAACTTTTTCAGGTGGAAAGCTGGAAATCCTGACCCATAGCCAAGGTATCTACTTTCTGCGCGACAGCATCGCCGACAGCCTGGGGATGGCGCCTGAGCACGTTGTGTTAGAGCATGTGCCGGGATCGGGGTGTTATGGGCACAATGCAGCGGACGATGCAGCTTTTGAAGCCGCACTTGTTGCCAAGGCACACCCTGACACGCCCATCCTGTTAAAGTATTCGCGGACGGACGAACATGGGCGCGAGCCTGTAAGCACGGCGATGGCGGTTAGGGTAGAAGCACACAAAAACGCAGCAGGGGACATTTCACATCTGTGGATGGAGACGCGCGGGGACACTCATCGCGGACGTCCCCGTGCAGGTGCCAACAGGGCTGGCCCAGCACGCCTTGCTGCAAATGCCGCGCGCGATTGTGATGTGCCGCGATTTGTGCCCGAACCCAATATGAACCGACACGCTGGACTGCACCGAAACCTCGATCCGATCTACCGGTTTTCAGAAAAGCGTCTGGTCAAAGCGTTGGTGCCCGATCTTCCTCTTAGACCCTCGGCACTGCGCTGTCTGGGTGCGCCAGCCAATGTGTTGGCAATCGAGAGCATGATGGATGAATGCGCATGCGCGGCCGGTCAGGACCCGATTGCCTACAGACTGCGTCATCTGGACGACCCCCGTGCCAGCGCAGTTCTAGAGAAACTGAGCGACATTCTGAAAGCGGCTGACCCATGCCCTGACGGGATGGGGCGCGGGATCGCCTATGCGCAGTATAAAAATGCAATGACCCGTGTGGCAGTCGCGGTGGATTTGGCTGTGGCAGACACAGGCGCAGTTCTGTTGAACCATGTGCGCCTTGTTGCCGACGCAGGCCGTGTTGTGGACCCTGATGGTCTGGCAGCCCAACTTGAGGGCGGCGTGCTGCAGGGGGCAAGCTGGGCGTTGTATGAGCAGGTCGTTTGGGGGCGTGACGGGCGCGAAAGTCTCGATTGGGACAGCTATCCGGTGCTGCGGTTTGACAACGTGCCAACCATTGACGTCACGATCATCGGGTCAGAGCACGAGCGGTCGGTCGGCGCGGGTGAAGCCAGCCCCGGACCCACAGTTGCTGCGATTGCAAATGGCGTTTATGCGGCTACCGGGTTGCGTTTGCGGCGCCTGCCATTCGATGCAGATGCGGTCCTGACGGCGGCTTTGCAGGCATAAAGGCGCTCAAAACAGGCAATATGCCATTCAATATGGCAAAATGCGCAAGTCAAACTCGCTATTCATTCTTAAGTCATGTATGCTGCGCTGCAGAAAAACAGACTCAGAAAGAGTTTTATATGACTGGACGCATCATCACAGTCGCACAGCAAAAGGGCGGTTCCGGTAAAACAACCGTCACCGTTAATCTGGCCACTGCGTTGCTGGCGCAAGGAAAATCGGTCGCACTTCTGGACACAGACCCGCAAGGCAGCTTGGGAAAATGGTTCATGAAACGGGTTGAAACCTACGGCGATGACCCGAACCTGCGATTCTCAACAGCTACCGCATGGGGCATCAACTATGAGCTAAGGTCGCTTAGCTCTCAGGTGGATTTTGTGATCGTAGACACCCCGCCAAAAGCAGATAGCGACCTCAGGCCGGCCCTGCGCGCTGCCGATCTGGTGCTTGTGCCGCTTTCTGCCAGCCACGTCGATATTTGGGCTACGCAAGATGTCCTTGATCTGGCAGACCGCGCAAGCAAGCGTGCCTGTATCGTGATGAACCGAACACGCTCGGGCACACGGCTCGGTGCTGAGGTCGTGCAGGCTGTGAGCGAACTTGAAGCGGACGTGCTGAAGACCAGCCTTGGAAACCGGATTTTATTTGCGGAATCCCTTGGGCAGGGGCTTGGTGCCATTGAAAGCCAGAAAAATAGTGTTGCCGCTGCCGAAGTCAGATCGCTTGTGGAAGAGGTTTCGCAGATACTTTAGCTTGATGAGCCCCGTGCTGAACAGGACCCGACAGGCTTCAGATGTCTGAAATCTGCCATGCGCTGATTGCTTTCAAGCCCTCTTCAATAGGACAGACCGAGGCAATTCCCAGCGTGTCCTTACAGGCGACGATAAGAACTTTATCCTCAGAAATCGGGATAGCGACACCTGTTGCATCTTGCGCTGCTTGGAATTTGGCGGTTTTGGAGCCTGAAAGTTCACCAGTCAATCGTTCAGCGTGAGATTGCAATAAGGGATGCCATGCCTCTGCGCCCGAAAATACGTGCTTGGCCGGATCGCTGCTCCACGTCATTTGCGCCAAAGCAGTTGCTTCCAGCAAATCTGCAAGATGCGCGATATCGCAAGGTCGGTCATCGATTACAAGCGCGCCGCGCAGCGCCGAGACAGAACAACTGTTTCCTGTATCGGAAATCTGTGACGGATCATCGATGGTCCGGGTTGTCAGTGCAGTTGCGCGTTTTGATAGCTCAAGTAGCTGTGCTGCGAAAACTCTGGCGTCTGCATCGGGTGCAAAAGACTGATCCTGTTTAGGGCTGGTGATCGCATATAAGCGGCGGCTCGACACAGTAAGAGTAGCCAGCGTTTCACCCTTGGCCGTCAGTTCAATGCGGCGCGGCAAAACCGTTTCGCTGATCTCGCGCAGCAGTACTTCCAATTGAGCACGGGGCGCTTCCGGCAGTGTTTGCCGCTCAGCGGCAAGCCATGCGGATTTTGTCGAAAACCTATGTAATACCTCTTTGAGGTTTACCGTTTCGCCTGTGCTTTCCTGAGATGATAAATTCGCTGATGTCACCTGCCGTTCTCCCCAATTTTGGACACGGTGTCACGGATTGTATGCAAGGCCTGTTCCACGTCCTGAGCGCTGTCGATCACGGCACAGGTCACGTCATCAGCCGCAAGATCAGGACGGCCAAATACAAAAGACTGCCCCGGCGTAAACATGATAGCTGTCTGGCCGTAGTGACCATTTTTGGTCAATTCTGCAGCGGTATCGCTATCGAGAATGGAAAAGCAGGTGACTGCCTTGGCGCAAAGGCTATCAAGCACTTCGCGCGGGCAATGTGCGGCAGAGCTTGAGCGTAAGATCAGCTTGGAGGATAAATCCCCAAATGCTGTTAGTTGACAGCCCGCTGTCTTTTGCCGAAGCGCGTCAAGATGTGTTTGTATCGTCATTCCAGGTACCTTTTAAACATAATCGACACGGACAATTCTTCTTCGCGCGGTCGAGCAGTCCCGCGTAAAGTCGTCAATTGTCCGTGTCGAAACCTAAACAAAAAATTTATCCTCCAAAGCCGGCGATATCTTGTGGAGCCGAGCGCCTGCGCACGTTCGTACCAGCACCGCTTGCCACACGGCGTGGCATGATGCGCGGCTCTGTTTCGGTCACTTCTTCAGGCTCGGGCATAACGGACGGGTGCCGTAGATCCTTGCCGTGCACCGGTGTGGGGGCAAAAGAGGTTTCCGCACTTGGCGCGTCATCGCCGCTCAACACACGGATTACATGTTCGGAAAAAGCAGCAACGCCGCTTTCTTGCCAAATCGTCTCGTCTTCGCCAGCGCGAAGGGCTGACAAAAGCGATACAGGGTAGATGGCATCAAACAGGCCTTCGGTTTCTTTCTCAACGCGTTTTCTGACACGCATCTTGTCACGATCATTCTGCAATTTGTCGAACTGCGTAATCAACAACAGGTTTGTGCCTGAACTTTGCGGGCGCAGGATGTTCCAAATCGCGGCTTCGGATTGACGCCATGCCTGGGTCGCATGGGTGCACCATATTACGCAGTCACGTGAGGAGATCACATTTTCCCACATCTCCGGCGGCATGTTGGGATCTGAAATACCCGGCATATCCAAAATATCGCATAGCTCTAGCGCTTCGGCTTCCATATGCACTTCGATCATCGCGGTTTCGTCCATACAGACGTTTTCGAGACTGTCGAGAGCGATCGCCGTTTTGGTGCCGTCCAGACCAACAGCAAACGCGGCAGGCGCTCCATACGAAATCTGCACGGGCGGCAGACGCGTTGCGGTCACTTTCATCGGCAGGGGTTGGCTGTCGAGGATAATGTTCGTCAGCGTGCTTTTGCCCGCGCTGAATTCACCCATCAACACCAGACGCGGCTTCACCGCTTCTTGAGGGGCTGTCTCCTCGATCATGTATTCGTCATCCATTGGGTTGTCCTTCCCATTTTGTCTCGGCTGAGTAGTGCTTGAGGTTGGCAATTACGCCGTCAATCTGCTCCAGCCTTTTGCTTTCTTCTTTTCCAAGGCAAATCCGCTGCAACCCATCGGCGTCACCGGTCGAACTGCTGATCTCAATCATGATGTCGCGGTTCTGTTCAAAGAAGGCGTCCAGTGTTTCGGTCAATTGCTCTTGAATCTGAGATGTCTGAACGGTTTTGAGCTGGTTCATGAAGTCTTCGGTCTCGGCTGAGACCAAATCATGAAACTGCTTGGCAAAGGCTTTGTATCCGCGCGTGCGGCGCCACCACGACACCCACCAGCTGTCATTGAAATCAAGCGCGATGGTTTGAGCAATTGTAACCGGTGCCGGAAATTCCTGCACTTCGGGCACATTAAGCTCGATGCCATCAACCGCAGTGCCGAACGCGTTATAGTATAGCTGGGCAATATCAACGACCGCGGTTTCATAGTGGTCCTTTGCAGAACGCTGTGCGCGGACTGCAAAGACTGAATAGGCAGATTTTAACAACATCCGCAGACCCGTCGGGTCATAGCTCCAGACTTTGGTGTCGCCCTTGCTTTCAAGGTGCGTGATAAGCGAATGTGTGGCGCGTTCGATAAAGTTGATGTGCGCGCGGTCGGCGCGTGCACGATAGCTTTGAATGATCTCGCCTGTTTTTTCCGCCAATTCGGCGCGGTGCCGTTCGGCCAGCTTTGTAAGCTCGCCGCGCACTTCGTGCATGCTCATCGTGAGTTGCTTATGATCGCCCTCAACGCGCACTTTGTTGGCGGCCTGCTGGCCGCTGGCAATGCTGATCGCCGAAGAGGCAATTCTGGTCAGCGTGGGATCGCCTAGCTTTTTGACGATCCGCTCGGAGATGCAGCGGTTAAGCTCGGGCATGCCAGACATATGCCAGATGATTTCTTCTGGTGGGCAGTCGCGTAACTGAACATCATCCTTTTCGTCAGCCCATTGCATCAGCGCATCTGTGCTGGCGCTGTGGATACTTTTTATGTCATCGGCGAGAACCATATTCGCCCAATACGCACTGCCAAAAACGATCTGCGCATCCTCCGGACCTTTATGGTCGGCCAAGACCTGCCGGATGCTGTTTTCGATTTCCGGAATCTGTACGGCCGGGTCGCTCAATTCGTCGATCCGGTTTACAAAGATAATGACATCTCTGGACTGCAAGCTCGATATCATGCGGATCAGTGCCATATCGACTGACGTCAATGCTTGATGCGCTGACAGAACAACAACACATAGTTTGCTGGCGCGCACGGCGTTGATCGTCACCTGCTCGCGCATCATGAAGGTATCATTTACGCCCGGCGTGTCGCGCAGGCACATCCGAAACGGTTTGCTGTTGCTGCACAAAAACAGATCGGCCGACCGGGTAATGTCGGCAAAACGCCCTTGATTTTCAACATCCGCCGGCGTCTCTTCTTCGTCATAGAAATCGTCACCGATGCAAATGTACCGTTCCAGCAGATTTTTGTCGAAGTACCCGTAGTCGTGCTCCTGTCCCAGCAAAAGCTCGAATTTACGGCCCAGACGTCGGCGGGATTTATCGCGCAGCGCCTCGATCTGCTCGCGGATGTTGTTGAGTTCGCTGTCTGAACCCGCGCGTCCGGCAAGTTCGCCCAAACGGCCGCCTTTTTGCACTAACCGGTCCCATTCGTCTTCTTCCATCATTTGGAAGCGTGCACTGATGTCTTTCTTCTCGGTGCCTGGGCTTAGGTGGAGCGAGGTGATGACCGATGTCCATGGATTTACATCCGCAGGCAACAGATCCGACCATCCCGCCATGGAATTTACGAGCGTTGTTTTGCCGGACTTTACCTGTCCCAGGAAAGTCACTGATGGCTCGAATGCGTCAAGTTCCTTGATAAGACGCGTGACGGCGCGTGACGCAGCAGCGCCGGTCAGCTCTTCGAGGGCGTCCAATGCATCCTCGACCATCTCGACCCGTTCGGCAAAAGCCTCAAGCGGTTCCAGCCCTGCCTTTAAAAATCTTGGCTGTGCAAGAACATCGGTCGGTTCATCATAGGGGATTTCTGTCTCAATATTCATACTACTACCTGTTTATTTTTATAGCGCCCTGCTTTGACGCGGATGGGTTACGGGCAATACGGGTCATGCGAAGGCCACCTCCGACATTTCCTTTTTGAGTTGCAACAAGGCACTGACCGCATCGCGTGCGGCTGTGTCTGTGCCTTCAAGTTGAAGCAACATGATGACTTGTTCACTTTCCAGTACATCTTCACGCATCGCGTTGATCTGCGCGTCGTCGCTGCGTGCATCCATCAACAAGGTGGCAAGCGCCTGGGCTGCTTGTGCAGAATGGGCCAGTAATTCCTTCGGTTGTGGAGCTGCTGCACTGGTCGAGACCATCTCATCTGCGCAATCCTGCAGAATGGTCAAAGCGGTATCCAGTGCCTCGTGGCGCTTCATCGGTTCGATGTCCGAAACCTCTTTGGCGACCGGTTCGGTTGTCGCAGCTTCGCTAACGTGCCTTGTCTCTTTTGGGTCTTTCGGGCTGACATGCGCCAAGAGCATCTGAACATAGTCCAAGTCTGCTTTGCGACCGGTATCTATGTGGTTCAGAACGCTGTCAAACAGCGCTTTGCCGCCGCTTGCCGCCCATCTGCCTTCGTCGATAGATTCACCGGAACGGGCAGCGATCGCCTGTTTCGTGGCGACAGGGAACAGCCCCAGAAATTCCTCTGCACAGTCTGCTTCAAACCGTTCGGTCAAAGCGCGCAAAGTGCCTTTCATCTGCAACTGGTCCGCTTTCGTCAGTGCTAGAAAGCTGTGGTCTTTCAGTTCTTCAGAAAACTGCGCCCACGTGGCTTGTTCACGGGCGTTAAAGTCCTGCGAGCACCAGATCGTGATATCCGTTGTCTCCATGGCCCAGTGCATAGCACGGGCTTGCATTTCCGGAGCGGCAGTCAAATTGACCTCAGCCAGTGCCATTTCGCCAAGCTCCGGCAGAGGCATTGTCTGGATCACACGGAAAACAGCAGCGGGTAAATCATGTTGGCTCGCACGGCCTTGATGCTCGGTTCCGATACCATTGTCGGTTTCATAGCGCACACTTTCGGATGTGCCATTGCGCAGTTCAAAGACAGTTACGCCAACCAGATCAGGCAGGTTTTCCGACCCAAGCATCATCCTCATCAGGCTGGACTTGCCGACGCCGGGATATCCGATAATGGTAACTTGGGTCGTCTTTTTCAGATGCGACAGCAACTTTTTCCCAACGTTCAAAAGCTCGCCGGTCAACTGCCGGTCCCCGACAGCCTCCTCAAGGCGCTGTATTGTACTTTGAGAATCTGCAGTGCGTGTCATCTTTCTTGTCTCCGCAGTTCGTCTGGTTCGGGGCCAACATATCCGTTTGGTACAAACACCTCTTCTGTGCTCTTGGTCCGGTCGGCCACTTTCAGAATGCACAATGAAACGTTGTCTTGTTCTGGATCATCCAATTCGACGATGGATTGCAGCAACCTCGAGCCGATATCAGCGCTTGGCTGATTTCGTGTTTCAAATACGACGCGAGCGATTTCCTGTTCTCCGATGAATTGAAGGCCATCGCTGGCCGCAATCAGGATGTCGTTGTCACGCAATTCGATCGGCGTATCACGGCAGTCGATCTCTGGTATACTCTTGCCGATCAGGACAGATGTCAGACAGCTGCGATCGGGATGTTGCTGCGCATCTTCTTGCGCCATCTCGCCACGTGCGACCATCTTGTCCATGCGGCTGGCAAGAGAATGTTCTTCATTGAGACGGAACAGTCTGCTGCCGCGGAACAGGTAAAGAGGAGAGTCGCCGACAGAAACCCAGTATAGCCGGTTTCCAAAGATGACCGGAGCAACCAGTGTCGACCCCATACCATGCATCTGGGTCTGTTCTTCTGCTACATCTCCGACGCATTTGTTAGCCTCAACGACGGCGCGCTTCAAAATCCCGCCGATGTTGTCTTCCATTTCGACCGGATCATCGGCCAACATTTTGAGTTCGCTAAAAATTTCCGTGACAACAATCTTGCTGGCGATCTCACCCGCAAGGTGTCCACCCATCCCATCGGCAAGCACGATAAACCCGATGTCAGCACCATCAGCAAAGTCGATGGCAACTGCATCTTCTTGCTGATCGCGCTGACCCACGCTGATCGCGGGCGCCGCGTCATAGTTGTATTTCACGGTCTCAGGCATGTTTGGCGACCTGTTCTTCGGACTGTGTCCAGCTGAAATCATCCGCGCAGAATGCGATGAACCGCAAAGTTGTCTCACCAAGACGGATAAGGTCTTTGTCTTTAAGCTCTTCGGTGCTGAGCAACGGAATATTGTTGACGCGTACCATGTTTGTCTTGCCGCTGTGGCCGATGAAGAACTTGTTCTGCTCTGAATCGAACGCGATCGAGACATGGTTGTCGCGCGAGATACTATTGTCACCAAAGTTCAGACAGACAGTCTGATCCGTGCCGCGTCCAACGCATGTCACACCGTCTTGAAGAGCAAATGAAGCGCCGCGTCCCATTTCCGAGACGACGACCAGCCAGCCTACAGGGAAACTGCTGCCGGAGCTGGATTTCTTCTCGAATGGGTCGTTGCGTTCGATTGCGCCTGCTGAAAATCCGAGCAGACGTGTCTTCACCCGACCTGATCGACCTGATCCGCGCCCTTTTGCAGGCGATGGCATTTGCATCGGCGCGTCCATTGCGTCTGCCAAGGGTGTCATCGTGTCAAAAGGTTCTTCTGTGGCGACGGGCTCTGGCTCGGCGGCTTCGACGGGCTCTGGTTCAACTGGCTTTTTGACTGCTGAATGTGCGACGCTACGCATCGGGCTGACAGTTTTCGATGCTACTGGCTCTGCTTGCAGTGTTTCCCGCAGTTTGTCGAATGGGTCTGGCATATTCAGGTAGTCTTCGATGTCGTCGCCCGCTGGCTCATCTTCTATTTGGTTTTCTTCGACAAAGTCGTGCTTGGCGTTGGACTTAGCAGCATCTTTACTATCGCCCATTGTCGCGGCGACACTGGCAAGGCGTTCGCGGTCGATGGAATCGAGCAATGACTGAACTTCGTCATCGTCGTCGTCATAATCTTCATAGGCGGCAAGCTCGTCGTCGTCGCTGGCGGTGCTTTTCGCCATGAATGCCTCTTGGGTATCGAGAGGGGGAGGTGTTTCCCCGAGCGGGTTCTGGCGCGCTTCGTCTGCATCATCGAATGTCGGTGAATTCAACACGAGCGGTTCTACCGGTGCATCTAGCGCCGTACCTGCTTCGGTGCCATTTGGATCAATGGGCCTGCTGGCGCGTTTCTCTTTGATGATGTCGCGAATAAATCTCATCTGGTGTCTCCTCAGGAATTTGACGGGGCACTATCAGCGCCATGATTTCTAGAAAAACAACGGTGTATTAGCCGCGAGATCAGTTTCCCCGCGCGCCCGGTTGTTGGATTGATTTGGTCGGAGTTGGAGGTGGATCCGCTCGAGGCGGAAGCGCGCCGTTCAATTTCTGTTTCTTGATCGCGTTGCCAGCGGTCGAAGTCGTTGATCGGATTGCCAAAAATGTCTACCAACGGTTTCTTTTCTGGTGGTGCATCCTTCTTGACCCGCGTTCGGTTTCGTACAGTCAGCTCGCCGCCTGTACCGTTACCGCCCATCTGGGTGTTTGTGATCTCTACGATCCGGGCGATTTCGTTTTCCAGGTTAGGATCAAACCTGACCATTGCGCGTGGAAGAGGATGCTTCTTCGGCTGCGCTTCGAGGTCTTCAAGCCATTGTGCTGCTGACTGGTAACGGTTGCGCTGCCGCATTTTCAGCGCACGGTCGATTGTTACCAAAATATTGTAGTCAAAAGGCCATTCGCCCTCGACAAGCGGTTTATAGGGATCGGCTTTACCGCCGGTCAACGCTTTTAGACGTGCCAAACTGTCGGGCGGAGGAGTGCCCGTCACAAGGTAGTGGAATGTGGCCCCGAGCGCGTAGAAATCGCTGGCAAAGTCATGTTTGCTTTTGGGAGTGTAGAATTCGTAGGGCGAATACCCGTCTTTTACGGCGAACATAGCAGGGCGCGACTGATCCGCGTGCTCTTTTGAGGCTCCAAAATCAATCAGAGTTACGTGACCGTTGTCGTCGATCATGATGTTGTCGGGGGACACGTCACGATGTAGCACGTGATTTTGGTGGATAAAGCCAATTGCGGTCAAGCATTGCTGTAGAGCACTGTGCAAGCAGTCTTTAGTAAGCAGCTCTGGCCGTTCTTCAGAGACGGTCACGAAATCCATGCCGTTGATCTTGTCCAACGCCATGTATGCAGTGTTGTTTTCTTCAAATACTTGATGCACGGCGACAATGCCGGGGTGAACCAGTTTAGCGAGTTGCCGTGCCTCACGGATAAATTGCGATTTGATGGCGTGAAAATCCCCGGCGGCCTTCTCCGATGCAGGATAGACCTTTGTTCCTTTGCGGGTGCACAGTCCTGAGGGGAAACACTCTTTGACAACCACTTGCCGTGCCAGACTGTCGCGCGCAATGTAGGTCACGCCGAAACCGCCGCTGCGTAGCCTTGACTGAATCAGAAACTGACCGTTCAGAAGCTCTGTTCCGACGGTTAAATCCTCTGCGTCAGCGAAGTTATTTCCCGCTAGCATATGGTTCACTGGTCTCGTCCGATTGCCAAGGTTGCGTTCTGGACAGAAAATCTGCCTTTTAATTCATTTTTAATATTCTTCTCAGAATGTGCGGATAAAAAGGCAGTCGTTTGTCAGCGATGTGTTGTTTGCATCTGGTAAAAACAGTGTTTCCAACCTGTTTGACCGTCAGAGATTTTCTGACGGCAGACCGCATTTCCAAAGAGGTGGAATGACAAAAAAATCCCGCAAGGTCTTGTAAAACAGAACTATACGCAGCCTGCATATATTCTATGCGTTGCACAATTCATGGTGCTACCAGAAACGTGTGGGTACCCGCGGCACCCGTTCATTTGCGATGGCAAAGGATGCTAGTCGAGCAAGCCCCGCAGTGCCGCGCCTAGGTCATTCAGGCTGTAAGGCTTACGCAGAACGGGGTGGCGTTTGCTATCCTCCACCCTACCGATTTCAGCACCGCTTGCATACCCGGTAGCAAGTAGGATCTTAAGCGCCGGGTTGATCTGAAGCGCCTCATCCGCCACATCAAACCCGGTCATTCCTCCCGGCATCACCACATCGGAAAGCACAAGATTGATCTCAGTGTTGCTGCGCAGAATTGCCAACGCGGCAGGTCCGTTTTCAGCCGCCAGTGTTTTGTAGCCTAGATTTTCCAACCGGGTTACTGTCAACCGCTGGACACGCGCATCATCTTCGACAACCAGAATGGTTTCGTTTCGAGATGGTGGAATACCGTTCTCAGTGGGTGGCTCTGTATCTGGTTGGTCTGTTGGGGAGGGCGGCAGATACAACGTGACTGTGGTGCCCACGCCTTCCTCGCTATAGATTGCGACATGGCCGCCCGATTGCTTGGCGAATCCATAGACCATGCTGAGGCCGAGGCCAGACCCCGCGCCAACACCTTTGGTCGTGAAAAATGGCTCGAATGCGTGCGCAATTACGTCGCCAGACATGCCAAGCCCGGTATCGGTGACGGACAACGCGGCATAGGCACCCGGCTCGACATCCACTTGGGTCGCAGCATAGTCTGCATCGAGAACGACGTTTCTTGTTTCAATCGTAAGAGAGCCACCTTCGGGCATCGCATCGCGCGCGTTAATGGCGAGGTTCAGAATGGCGTTTTCGACCTGACCGGGGTCGGTTAGCGTCTGCTTCAGATCATCTGCAAGACTGGTATCGACAAATATGTCATCGCCAAGCGTCCGGATCAAAAGCGGTGTGATCGACAGCACAAGTTCGTTCAACGAGATAACGGTGGGATCAAGCGCCTGTTTGCGAGAAAAGGCCAGCAGTTGCGTGGTCAGTTTTGCGCCAAGATCTGAAGCTTCCAGCGCTTCGGTCAACAGCTCTTTCTTCGGAAACTCACCAAGCTGCATTTCAAGCAGTTCCAGATTGCCGATAATCACCGTAAGCAGGTTGTTGAAGTCATGCGCCAACCCGCCGGTAAGCTGACCAACTGCCTCCATCTTTTGTGCGCGCTGCAACGCGTCGCGGCTTTTCATATCCTCCGTCAGATCATGTATGATTCCGGTGAAATTGCGTTCACCGTCTATCCACCATTCGGCAACGGTCAACCTGATCGGCACATCCGATCCATCCTTGTGGCGCGCGCTCATCTCGCGCCCGATGCCGATGATCCTTTTCTCGCCAGTTTCAATGTAGCGTGACATGTAATCGTCATGCTTTTCTTGATGTGGTGCAGGCATCAACATTTTCACATTCTGGCCCACCACCTCGTCTGATCTAAAACCAAGAATAGTCTTTGCCGCAGGGCTGTAACTGGTCACAACGCCAGTTTCGTTAATCGTGATAATCGCCTCGGGGGCCGCATCAAGAATGGCACTGAGCCGCGCTTCGCGGTCTTTCAACCCATGCGCTATTTCGATCTGGTCGGTGACATCTTCCAAGGCAAGCAGAATGAATTTACTGCCGTGGCTATCGTCTAGTACGGCGCGGGCGTTCACCAGCATTGACCGGGTGTCTTCATTGCCCAGGTCGACAGTGATCTCGTGATCTTTGACAATGGTTTTATCGGGCAAGATTTTTTCCAGAAGGTTACGGAACGCAGACTGGGCCCACTGGCCGTCTTGCAACTCATATAGCGCCTTGCCTTCGGTATCTTCGGGTGTTGTCCGAAAGGTTGTCAGAAAGGACCGGCTGGCCTTGACCACGTGCAGATCCTTGTTCAGCACCAGCATCGGTTCGCGCACTGTGCCGACAATGGCTTCTGCAAACTTTTGCGCCACCTGCGAGGCTTGTTCCAGCACTTTCAACTCGGTCACATCAGAGAAGGTAATGACCACACCTTCGATTTTCCTATCCTGTGTTTGGTAGGGCAAGATGCGTCGGATAAACCATTTGTTGTCTTCCGCCTGCACTTGCGCCTCGATCGGCTTTAAATTCTCCAGAACCGACGCCGCATCCGCAAGCAAAGCGGGGTCACAAATTTTCCCGGTGATGTCGCTGAAGGGCCGGCCCACATCTTTTGCGACTACATTGAACAAATCGCGGGTGGATGGGGTGAACCGCATGATCTGCAAATCGCGGTCCAGAAATAAAGTGGCGATCCCGGAACTCGATAGTAGGTTGTTCAGATCGTCGGTTAGACGGCGTTCGTCTTCGATCTTTTGTTGAAGTTGAATGTTAAGCGTTGTCAGCTTTTCGTTCAGCGAGTGCAGTTCTTCCTTGGATGTCTCCAGCTGCTCATTGGTCGATTGGAATTCTTCGTTCATCGACATCGCCTCTTGGTTCGCTGCCTTTAATACCTCGGTCGAGCGTTCGCATCCCCGAATGGTATTTTGTAACTCATGGCGCGTGGTGTCCAGCTATTGTTCCAGTGGTGAGCGCTGTCTTTGGCATCTGCGTCAGAGACGGTGTCTGCTTTGTTGACCGGTTAATCGACAAAGGTGACAAGAACCAGTTTTACCCCGTCCACTTCCATCGCGGAGGCGCCTATTGTGACGGGTACGCTGCCAACCCAAGAAACAGCAAACCGTCATCATTCAGTGCAAAGTGGAACATCTGGATGACCCGTTCCTGCGCCTCAGCGTTCAGGTAAATCAACAGATTCCGGCACAAAATCAGGTCGCGTTTCGACAACGGCGCATCGGCCAGAATATTCTGGTTGTCAAAGACGACGGCATCGCGCAATTCTGGTTTGACGCGATAAGAATGGTCTTCCTCGTCGAAAAAACGTCTGAGCCGTTCGGATGATAGATCGCCTACAATGGCGTCGGGATACACACCGGCACGTACTATTGCCAAGGCTTGTTCGGCCACATTGGATGCAAAAACCGGATTTTGACGCGTTTGCGCAAAGTCTGAATTTTTTCAATTAACAGCATTGCCAGTGAATAAGCTTCCTCTCCGGTGGCACAGGCAGGTACCCAGATGCGGATCGGCTGACCTGATGCACAATTCAGAACCAGATCGCGAATGACATGATCGGCCAGATAGGTGAACGCTTCTGCGTCACGGAAAAACGATATCACGCAGATCAGCAAGTCTGCGCACAGCTTTTCTGCCCCATCGGGTGAATCCCTAAGTAAGCTCATGTAATCGGTTGAACTTTCCATGTGGCGCAGGGCCATGCGCCGTTCTGTCCGGCGCAGTAGCGTGCCTTCTTGTAGTACTCAAAGTTGATTGGGGTGTGCGCTTTGAGGACTGCGATGATCTGGGGCAACGCGCCACGCGCATTGTCACCTCAAACCTTTATGGTGCGTCCCTGCGCGATAAACGGATGTGCCGTGTAGTCGGGCAATGCCCTTGGGCATTTTTGCGACCGGCAAAATATGATCGACCGCTCCTGACGAATTCGTGCTGCGGGGCATTCCGTCGTGTGCGGCTTCCTTGGGGTCCTGCACCAGAATTATACCACCACTTTTCTTGACGCTGCGTATTCCTGCTGTGCCATCCCCACCTGTCCCAGGTAGAATGACGGCAACCGCATTCTCCGCCGTTCCGTAGGTTCGGTGAGGCGTCGCGCACCCTTTTCGATGCTAAAAAAGCGTTTGGCGGAATGATATAGACATGATCCGGCGCGATTGGCGTGCCCTCTTGTGCCAATGCGACGGTCATTTTGGAATGTTTCGCAAGAAGATCGGCCATCAGGTTTTTATGATCGGGATCAACGTGATGGATTGCGACGAAGGCCATGCCGGTCTTATCGGGCAACGCTTCAAAGAAATCCGTAAACGCCTGCACTCCACCGGCAGAGGCACCAAGACCAACCACAGGGATTTTGGCCGAAACCGTGTTGGTCTCGGATATCTTCGCTTTCGTCGTGGGTTCTGACGGCGTTTTCGCAGACGCCTCTGTAGATGGCTTCTTAGCCTGTCGTGCCATCAGTGTGTCTTCTGGTGTTCGATATAGCGCGTTCAGTTTTAGAAAGTTTCACCGCACTTGGCCAGTACCAACACGCGGCCACCTACGCCGGGTATCGGTCGGGAGCAAAGCTGGATTTTGGATGTTGGCAAATGAACCGCCATGGCCTTGCGCAGTGCGCAATTACGCCCCAAGCAATTAAGCCATTGCTTGGGGGCGCAGAACACCTGAAATCGCTACTACAATGCCTTATAGTTTAGTACGATATTGCAGTGGTTGCGTTGATTTTTGTCAACAATCAGCGGTTGAGAAGGAGGCCAGGAAGCAGCGTGCGGGATCGTAGCCGCTGCCGCACGGAGGCCGACGGTAGTTCGATCGTTGCACTCCTTACCGCAGCGCGAAGGATACCGTCAAAAGTACCAGCAACGCGCCGGTCAGCGTGACTGTCCACCAGATCCGTCGCTCCTGAGTTTGATGCCAGAACCATTTAATCATATTGAAATTTCTCCAACAGAATCCGGTTCGCCTCAACCCCGCGCTGCAAAAGCGTTCTTTCAACTCCTGTCATCATTGCAGGCGGACCGCACAGTACGAAAAGCCAGGTGTCAAACTGAGATGTGTCGAACACTTCGTTGATCAATGCGCCATCAACAAAACCGCGCTTTCCGGTCCAGTCGTGCGGCGGTTCGTGCAAGACATGGATGACTTCGAGGTCACCCGCGTCTGATAAGGCGTCCAGTTCATCACGGAAAACAATCTGTTCCTCGGCGCGGTTGCCATAGATCAGAAGAGCTTTGCGCGGATCTTCACGCAATTGCATTTCGCGCAAAATACTCAGCATTGGTGCCACGCCGACACCTCCTGCGATCAGGGCAACACCAGGTTCGGTCCTGCCCTCCAGGGTTAGTGTGCCGTGGGGGCCGTCGAGGTAGGCTTTGTCACCAACTTCGATCTGGTCCAGATGTGATGTGAAGTCGCCAAGTTCCTTAATGACAAAACTCAATGCAGCGCCTCCACTTGGGGCCGAACTGATCGAAAAAGGGTTCTCGTTCAATGAAAAAGGCGTGTGACCGATGTTGAGCCAGACGAATTGCCCTGCTTTATACTCAAGACCAGTATGCCCGTCTGGTGCTATGGTTAGTCCCCATTGTCGAGGGGAGAGACGGTCGACCGCCGTGACGCGCCATCTGTGTGCGATTTGATACACAGGCTTTAGCACATAGACGGCGATCAGTGAAAATACGGCGATCACGGTCATCGTGCCCCACATCCAGACCAGCATGGGGTCTGCACTGTAGCGGCCTGCTTGTAAGGCGTGATGCAAAAGCAAGCCCGCGATCAGCAATGCACCCAACCCGTGCATAAAGCGCCATACTTCGTAGCGATACTCCAGATCGTCATGTTTCATCGATACTGCGATGAAGGCTGGGAGCAACAGAAAGGCTGCGATGCCACTCCAAAGTGCAGAAAAATCGGTGGTGAGCGTCAGTTGACGCGTTGGATCCCAAGGGCGCGGCGGCCCCGGCAGCCATTGATACATAAAGGGATGCAAGAGCGCGAAGACAAGAGCAGTGCGCGCAGCCAGTTGGTGAAAACGTATAGTGATGTCCAACCCGACCTCGCCCGAGATAATCCGGAAACGACCAGACAGCACGAACTCTGACAGGATCATAGAAAAAGCCAAAAGGCCCAATCCCGATGCGATTTCATTGCGAAAGGAACGTGGTTCCATCCCCAGAAACCAAGCGAGCAAGACAGGCAGGGATACGACTGCCAAATAGAGACACACAAGACCTACAGGGCCCAGAAATACTCGACGCAATTGCACTAAACTCCCTTCTCAACGGGCAGGCTTAGCATTGCCGTGCTGAGTATCTCGTCAGCGGTGGCTTGCGATTGCGCGCCAAACACCATCACTGGACAACGGGCAGCGCCTATAACCCGAGCAAGGTCACTTGCGCTGTGGACAGGCCCCTGGTCCAAGTCCAAAAGCACAACCAGACTGTTCATTCGGGCAATCGCATGCAAACAGTCGTCTAGCGTTTCAAACCGACGGCATCTAGTGCTTTGGGCGGTCTTGGTCAGTGGCGCGACCGATAAGGCAACGCGGTCCGCTGAAAACTTGTCCGATAGTCTGTCAGCGACAGTATCCATCGTATCACCTGAAGTGTTCTCATCCTTGAGCACGACGACTTTACCGGTTTTTGGGTGAACCCGCCGGTACCCCATCAAAAGCACATCCCACCCTTTGGCTGCACGCAAGGATGTGGCAATCAGATCGCCCCGATCTTCGGCAAAAGCCCAGCCTGCATTGGCCGTTTGGGCGGTCTTCGAAACTGCGCGCTCGAAGGCGCGCGCGTCGGCGCGCAACAGTAGTTTTATTTGCGCCACTGTCGGTGCCAATGTCCTGATACCACTTGGCAATACGACTTGTTGATGTGGCATCTGGCAGGCTGTGAACATATCTGTTTCTTCGATGAATAATCCACCAAGCCCGGAAAAAAGGGAACTTGGAAATCCTTCGATTATCCTTAGCGCCGCAGCCGCGTCGGTAAATGATCCTGCTCCGACGAGGATGCGCAGATCAAGGTGGCTCGCCGCAGCCATCATGACAGCTCTCCGTTTTGTGGCTTGGCCATCTGCATCCCAAATTGTCGACGCGTGTCCGCGAAGGCCCGCAGTTGTGCTTCAACGCGATGGTTCAGAGTATTTTTCGGGAATTGCCCGTCGCTGCCACGTTGACCGGCAGAGATACCGGTGAGCGCTTGAATACCCTGGTTAATCGTTTTGATCGGGATCACGCGAAAGGTGCCCGCAGCAACTGCTTTGACGATGTCCGGGCGCACCATCAGGTGAGAGATATTTGCATGAGGGATCAGAACACCCTGCTTTCCTGTTAGGCCGCGGTCGGCGCAGATATCGAAAAAACCTTCAATTTTTTCGTTTACGCCGCCTATGGCTTGCACCTCTCCGTTCTGGTTCACAGAGCCAGTCACAGCCAATCCTTGCCGTATCGGTACCCCTGAAAGCGCAGACAGCAACGCATATAGCTCCGCCGACGAGGCACTATCGCCATCTATGCCCCCATAGCTTTGTTCGAACACAAGGCTCGCATGCAGTGACATCGGCACATCAAGCGCGTAGTGAGATGCCAGATAGCTGCCCAGGATCAGAACACCTTTTGAGTGGAAAGGTCCACCCAAGTCGACTTCACGTTCGATATCAACCAGTTTGCCGGACCCCATCCGCACGCGGGCCGTGATGCGGGACGGCCGCCCGAAACGGGTTTTTCCGTACCCCAGAACCGCTAACCCGTTGATCTGCCCGACAGCATGACCATCTGTATCAATCAGAACGGTTTTGCGCGAAATAGCTTCCTGCATCCGTTCTTTGATCCGGGATGCGCGGTGCTCGGCTTGGCTGATGGCCTGCTCGATATGATCGGCCGAAATCCGGTCGCTCTTTTGGCCCGCCGCATAAAAGTCCGCCTCACGCATAACGTCGGCAAGCGCCCCCAGTTCCAGCGTGAATTTTTTGGAATCGTCAGCAAGTCTTACGCCATGGTCCAGCAATCGGGCCATCGCGACCGCGCTCATCGGGCGAAGGTCGTAATTGCCAGCACAATCCGCCACGATCCGCGCGAGGGCCCGCATGTTCCTGGCTGAGCGTGGGAGATCGTCTTCAAAGTCAGCCTGAATTTTGAAAAGCTGACCGAACTCCGGATCAAGAAGCTCTAACAGCATGCAAAGCCTTCGGTTGCCGATCAGAATGATCCGCACGTCGAGCGGAATAGGATCGGGCTCGAGCGTCACTGTCGAGGATAAGCTAAGGCGTTCGGCTAAAGACGTGATCGATATCTGACCGCTCTGCAAACAGCGTTTCAGCGCATCCCAAGCGTATGGCTCGGACAATATCCTGCGGGCATCCAGTATCAGGTACCCGCCATTCGCACGATGCAAGGCGCCCGGTTTGACCAGGCTGAAGTTGGTCGAAAGCGTCCCCATCTCTGACACATGATCGATCCGGCCGGTCAGATGGTCAAGCGAGGGCAAATCTTCCGTAATAACGGGCGCACAGGACGGCGTTGCATCGTGGGACACCATGATGTTCACCGCATATCTGTCGAAACGGGCGTCCTGATGGTATTTGCGGATCACGTCTGGAAAAGGGCCGTCGTTCCTGTCTTCCGCGGGCATCAGAAACAGCTCAGCATTCGAGATCATATCGACACGAACAAGGTCCAGATATTCAAGGACACGCCTGTTTTCGTCAAAGTCCTTTTCGATCTCGCGTACCCTTGCCGATACTGCGCGCTCTGCCATCGCTGCGTGGAGGGTTTCAACCCTTTGCCTGTGCTCTTTCTCTAATTCGGGGCCCTGTTTAAGGATGTCTGACAATTTATTCTGGAGTATCTCTATCTTGGCGTCTATTTCCTCCTGCTGCTCAGGTGACAGTGCCTCATATGTTTCGGGCTTGATAGGCTTGCCGTCTACAATCGCCGATAGCATGAAGCCCATGGGGGTGCGCAGCAAAGCGACTTCTGCCGCTGCGGCCTGTTCAGAAAACTCGGCGATCGGTTCTTCGTGCCTTTGGCCGAATTCTTCTTCGATTGCACGACGTTGCGTCTGGTATTCCTCGGACTCAAAAAGAGCGGGTATTTCGTTGGCCAAGTCGTCAACCAAGCGCTGCATCGCCTGTTTCAAGACTGCTGCAGTGCCGGGGCGCATTTTTATGGCATGTGGCTGGTGGGGCGCGTCAAAATTGTTGACGTAAATCCAGTCACACGGCACTGGCCGCTGCTTTGCGGCTTGTGAAAGCAGACGCGCAACAGCAGTGTGGCGCCCCGTTCCTTCGCGGCCCAGAACATACAAGTTGAAGTCTTTCTGAGTGGTTCCGGCCGAGAGTTTGATGGCGTCGATTGCACGGTCCTGACCCACAAAACCACGCAACGGCTTGAGCTGCTCGGTTGTCTCGAACCCCAGTTGCGCAGGATCACAGGTCAGACGTAGTTTTTGGGCGGGCAGGCCTTTTGGCAAGGCCGCTTTTTGAGGGCTCTCACGCGGCATGGAATGCATCCAATTATTGTTCCTGCCTGAGTTTGGCAGGCTTGGGTCGGATGCGATTGATACGTGTCAATCGGGCGGAAAAGCACCCGGTTAGTCTAATCTGACAAAGGAGAAACAAATGTGCTGGAGCGCTGAGGCATCGGTTGCGATGACCGGACTTGGGGTGGTTGCAACTGTAATCACATACCGTCGCGGTGCAGCGCCCGCCATCTGGTGCACGCTGGGGTTCTTTTCTCTGATGGAGGCACTTCAGGTTTGGGGATACGCAACTTTGGATCAGTGCGGCACCACATCTAACCGCACCGTCACGATCCTGTCTTACTTACACATCGCTATACAGCCGTTCTTTATAAATGCCTTTGCGATGGAACTGGTACCAGCGGCTGTGAAACGCCGTGTTCAACGTGGGGTTTACGGCGCATGCGCGGTTTCAACGCTCGTCATGTTGGCACAGATCGCCCCGGTTGCAGCGTTTGGAGCGTGTTTGCCGGGCAGCCCGCTCTGTGCCAACGCCTGGTGCACAGTAGCGGGCGACTGGCACATCGCTTGGGATGTCCCTTACAATGGGTTCATGGTACCGTTTGAACGCTTTTTTGGGGTTGTTTCAGGCTTTCCTACCTACATGATTGCCGCGTTCCTTCTCCCTTTGGCCTACGGCGCGTGGCGGTTTGTTTTAATGCATGCATTGGCAGGGCCGGTTCTGGCTGCAAATCTGACAAGCAATCCTAACGAGATGCCTGCGATCTGGTGCCTCTTTTCCATCGCAATTTTGTTGATCGCACTTAGCGAGCCGGTGAAACAAGGGGTTACGGCTAAGGGCTGGTGGGGGCGACCAGTTTCTGACACCGCCTGAAATGCGAAGGTTTTGTTCGCAATGCAGGCCGCCATAAAACTTGCGCGTGTCTGCTGCGGTCACATCAGCAGATATCCCGCTGAAAAGTTGTGCAAGGCCCGAAGCGTGCAAAATGTAAGTGTGGTGATTGATGCGCGTCAATCCTTCTGCCCAAGAATGCCGCACCTTGGCGCAAAGTCAGGAAAGGACAAAAAATGAAAAAGCATACAACAGACACATCTCCGAACAAAACGCCGGACGAAGTGCCAAAGCCCGCTGATCCAAAACCCGAGCCGCCCACGCCAGAGTCCCCGCAGCCGGCAGACCCTGCAGTGCCGCCTGACAGTCCTGAGGTTCCCGAACCTTCAACTCCGGTGGAAGACCCTGCATCTGACCCGTTTGATAACGGGAGTTTCCCTGTTTAGCGTATCGGGCCACAGGGAAAAACGCCGCTTCGCATTGCCCCTAATGTGCTAGGAAAACGGGCAGGTCGGTTTGCTCCATCATCGAGCGCGTGGTGCCGCCCAAAACTGTCTGGACCACTCTTGCACGGCCATAGGCGCCCATCACGACCAATTCGGCGCCGACTTCCCGCGCGTGGTCAATGATGCATTCAGAAACCGGGCGGCCGCCGCTGGGGAACTGTGACACCGTCACGCGACATCCATGGTGGCTTAGCCAATTTGCGACATCGGTACCCGGGTCTTGGCCATCCCGATCCGCGTGCATGACCGGATCAATGCAGCCTATGACAACTTCTGCAGCCGCTGTCAGATATGGAAGCGCCGCATGCACAGCAGCCGAGGCCGCTTCGCTACTGTCCCATGCTACAAAAACACAGGCGGGCGTCTTGTCTGCTGCAAAGTTGATCTGAAAGCCGATTGGCGAATGAAACAGAATGCCGGATGCGGCCTCGCGCAAGAACTCCGGCGCATCCCTTAGACTGTCTGCCAGAATTGCTTCATCGCTGACACGCGCGCATTGCGCGACATAGTGCTTGGCATCCATTGTTGCCGTCAGTGTCGCCAGCACCTGACCGGACGCATTGCTCTTGGCGAGAAACTTCTCGACCTCATCTACACGGGCGTTCTGCCGACGTTCAGCCTCTCTGACGATCTCCACCCAATCTTCGGGGATACTAACCGACCCATAGGGCGGCACGCCATAAGCATAAGTCGGCAGCGGCGGTCCCGCGTCAACAAGCAGGCAAAGCAGATGGTCATTCTGCTTTGCCGCCCTCTCTACGATACCAGAGATCTCTTGGTCAGATGTTTGCGTGTTCATCACGTAAAGGATTGTTCGGCTGTTCATGGTGGTCTCCGTTCTTCGGGGCGCCCGGCTTTTAACCGGGGCGGTTCAAGGGAAAATTGCACAGTAACTGATAGGACTGACTGATAAAGATCAACGACGCACCGGCCGAGCCGTTGCTACTTTGACGAAAAACGGCTTGCGAATGGCAGGCGTCGGGCCAAAGATTTCCGGGGTTCTACAAAAATTGTTCTGACCTGAAATCGGTCTCACATGCGGCGCGCATCCCGACCCACGTCTCAAACTACGTGCTGAACAAAACCGGTATCTTTTGGTTCCGTAGCAGACCATAGCTGGTTGCCCCGATGAAAAGATCGTATGTCTTCGAGTGCCCGAAGGCACCGGTTACAATCAAATCAGCCCCTTTTTCGAAGGCGACGCTGTCCAGTACTTCTGACACGCTTTGGCCAGCAGTATTCCTGTGCTCCAGCGTGGGCTTAACCCCGTGACGGGCAAACATTTCGGTCATATCGATGGCGGTTGTGTCTTTTGTAGCCTCTCTTGCAGTATTCCCAACGCGCAAGACCGTAAGCTGTGCGCCGGCATCAGCAACGCCTAACAGGTCATGCGCTGCACGCGCGGCTTCTCTGGTGTCGCTCCATCCCAAAACAATGTTCTGGCCGATCTCGGGGCCGTCATAGTCCAGCGGCACCACGATCACGGGTCGGCCACTTTCACGTATGACATGCGTTTGTGCATGGCGTTGGTCGTACCGGTCACTATCTGTATCCTCATGCGCCATAATAACCAGATCTGCCGCGCGGGCACTTTCAATCATGCGCTCTGATGCGGTCTCGGATTCTGCACGGACCAGCCGGAATTCACTGATGAAGTCTTCGTTTTTGGTGTATTGAGAGAACACCTTTTTGATCGCTGCCGCCTCTTCTTTTTGACTCTGGTTGAAAGCGGCGAAGGCACTGTCAGGCACATGCATCGCGATCCCGGGGTAGACTACAAGCGCTTCAATGGTGTGCAGCCCTGTGAGATGCGCGCCGTGTTTTCGCGCCAAGGGAACCGCCACTTTCATCAAGGTTTCCGCGTGGTCCGGTGTGGTCAGACAGATCAGAATTGTTTTCGGGCTCATTTTGTAGGTCCTTCCTCTCGTGGGTCACAACCAGTTTCTTTTTCAAATGAAGCACACCTGTCTGTGCCACTTGTGACTTAGCAAACCACGCAGTTTTCCAATTGATTTCCGTCAATCAACTCGCCTGCTTCCGACTTAGACTGTTCCGGCGCAAGCTGCAGAAAGGAGCGTCCGGATGCACAAGATCATAAAAGCAATGGCCTTTGCTTTCACTTTTGGATGCTGTGGTACGGCGTTTGCCGATAGCGCGTCTTTATTGCATGGCGGCGATACTTTTGTGGCAGGTGCCCAGGTGAGCGAGACAGTTCACTCAGGCGGTGACGCATTCTTGGCGGGCCGCACCGTGGATGCACGCGGCTCTACTGGCGGTGATCTGCACGTGTCGGGCTTTGATATATCGATCAGTGCCGATGCTAAGGGTGATCTTTACGCCGCCGGTGCGACAGTCATCATGCGCGGCACTGTTGCGGAAGACCTGACAGCGGTTGGTTTTTCGCTGCGGACCGAAAAGGGCGCTGAAACACGCGGCAACGCGCGGCTTTTTGGCAACTCCATAATCATCGAGGGGCCCGTCGAAGGTGCGCTTATAGCGACCGGCCGCGACGTGATCCTGAACGCCACAGTTATAGGGGATGCGCGCATTCTGGCGCAGTCGCTTACGTTTGGCCCTAATGCGCAGATTAATGGTACGTTCACCTATTCCGCGGCGGAAAAGTTGGCGGTTCCCGACCGTGTCGCCCCCGCTGACCGTGTTGTGTTCCAAGCTCTTTCAGGCCGTGAGGTTTGGGGTGAATGGGACAGGATCGGTAAGGAAATGCCTGCTCTGCCGACATTCGCGTCACTGTTTTTCAGCTTTGTTATTTCGCTTTTGTTTTTTGTGGTTCTGGGCGCTGTAATTTTGGGTTTCATGCCCAAACGTCTTGCACGATTGCGCCACAGCATTGCCGATGCGCCGGGGCAGACAATACTTTTGGGAGTAATTGGTCTTTCGATGCTGTTCGGGATGGTGCCGATTACCGCTCTTACAATCGTGGGCATACCATTCGTTCCCGTTGTGGTGCTCTCAATTATTGTTTTCTGGACCCTTGGATACGCGTTGGGGGCATACGGGGTGGCTATGCGGGTCTGGTCCGCTTTTTGCGGCGAAGATGATCCCGGCAACGCCGCGCGGTTGCTGGTTTTTGCGGCAGCTCTCATCTTTATCGGGCTGTTGAACTTCATTCCTTTTGTTGGATGGGTCGCCAACTTCACGTTGGTTCTGCTGGGTGTCGGCGCAATCAGCCGTGGGCTTTTCCAGTGGATTGCCGGCAATCCTAGTGTTGCCCTCGATATGGATATGAAACCAATTAAAGACTGAGCGTGGAAAGGAAAATCAAAGTGGGATCTGAAGGTTTGGACGTGATCGAGCATAGTGTGCATCTGGCACATGACTGGGTAAATGAACTGACAGGACGGCTGGACTGGTCGTCAAAACGCAGCGCGTTGCGGCTGATGAGAGTTACCATGCATCACATACGCGACCATTTGCCCGTCGACGAATTGGCACAGTTTTCGGCACAATTGCCGGTGCTTGTGCGCGGTTTCTTCTTCGAGGGCTGGGTGCCCAAACGCACTCCAATCAAAGAGCGTCATGAATATGAATTTATCGCCTACATTGATGAACAAATGGCGGACACGGAAGAATATCGTGGGCGCGAAGATATCAAATGCGTGTTCGATTTACTGAATGCGCGACTGAGCCGAGGCGAGATTGAAGACGTGCGTGCCTGCTTGCCCGCAGACCTTCGCGACATTTGGACCGCACCATGACCCATAAGAAAAGGCCGCGCGATCCACGCGCGGCCTTACGATGTTAGTTACAAGTTCCTAAGGGTTAGTCCCGATCACCTTGCGACAGGCTCAACAGCGCCGTCGGCCTCTGAATTGTAATGGAATAGCTGTTTTCGATCGCTATAATCTTGCTTTTTCTGAGTTGCGTAAACGTCCGGCTGACGGTTTCCGTGGTCAGACCCAGAAAATCAGCGATGTCGGATCGGCTCATTGGCAGGGTGAATTGCATATGGTCGCCCACGCTGACGCCAACGCGCTCAGACAGGACGCACAGGAATGACGCCAGCTTTTCCACCGCCGACTTGCGCCCGAGCATCATGAAGTGATCTTGCATCGCGCTGATCTCGCGCAGCGCTGCTTGTAATAGTGCGCTGTGAAGGGCGGGATCACCTTCGCCGCTTTCAAGATGTGCACGGCGGTAGGGTTGCAAACGCGCTTCAGTCAGACTTTCGCAATCTGTGTGATGCAGCCCATCGGCGGGAAAGCCGATAATGTCGCCGGGGTAGCCAAAAGCGATGACTTGTCTACGGCCATCTGACAGCAGCCGCGTCAAACGGACAACGCCGCTGGTAATTTGGTATAGCCATTCAACCTCGTCCCCCTCAAGGTAGAGATACGCGCCGGGTTTCAGACGTGTTTCGGCGGTTGTTGGCGCGCGGCAGATCGCGGCGGGGTAGGGGGTGTCAAAATGGTGTTCTGTGGGAATCGTGACGTACATCGGCTAGCCTCCCTTTTCATGTTGGGGCCAACTTGAATGCCGATTGTAATATGCATTATTGTGAATACGAATCTTTTTGTATCATTATGTAATCCCCGAAACGACGACGCTGAGCTACCCCTTTGTACCGGAACTGCGATCTGGTATGTGAGGCAGAGAAAGAGGCCAATTTGACTGAGCAGACCGTCTTAATCGTGGATGATGACCCGAAAATCCGAACCCTTTTGCGCAATGTGCTGGAGAGTGATGGATTTGCGGTGCAAGAAGCGGAAGCGGCCGATGGTGTGCATCAGGCGTTGTCTCAAGGTCATATCTCGCTCATCACTTTAGATATCCATTTGGGCAAGGAAAACGGGGTCGATCTGGCGCGTGACATTCGACGTACCTCTAACGTGCCGATTATAATGGTCACGGGCAAGGACGACGTGATCGACCGTATTGTGGGGCTAGAGGTTGGTGCAGATGACTATATCACCAAGCCATTTCATGTGCGCGAAGTCACGGCGCGTATTCGCAGTGTCTTGCGGCGGACAAAAGACCATGCAGCTGTGCAACCACAAGAGCATGCCGCGCCAGAGCCGCAAGACACAAAACGCAGCCGTCACTATTGTTTTGACGGAATGACGGCAATTCCGGACGAACTTCACCTGATGGATCGAAACAATCGGGAATGCGTGTTGACCAGCGGTGACTTCAAACTGCTGACCGTGTTTTTGGAGCGCCCCAAGCGCGTGCTGTCGCGCGACCAACTGATGAGCCACATAGGTGGCATAGATTGGAACCCGCTGGACCGAACGATCGATAACCAGATAGCGCGCTTGCGCAAGAAAATCGAACGCGACCCTTCAAACCCGAAAATCATCAAGACCGTGCGCGGTGTTGGCTATACGCTTGCATGTGACATAACAATTAACGATCCCTCAGTGTCGCCCGGAAAACGGGCCTAAAATCGCAGCGCCGTTTGTGGCGGGCGGAGCGTTTCACATTCACTGATCTGGCGGGGACAAATACGCATATTTTAAGATGCTGTATGGTGGCTAGGTTTTTTTGTTGATCCGCTAAAGCCGCGCGTCACACCTTCAGTGGTCGATTGATTTTCATCAACGGGTCTGGGGGTTGTTTATGACAAACTGCCACGACCAAAGATGGAGTTTACAATGAAACCAGTGGTAACGTGGGTCGTCTTGGCGAATACAAGGTCCGCCAAGGTTTTGGAACATCGCGGGCCGGGTAAGGGGCTGGCCGAGTTGCATCAACAAACCTGGGCCGCGCCCGAGGCAGGTGTGCCACAAGACAGCGCGGGTGTAGGCCACAGTATCGCGGGACCCGGGCGTGCTGCGGTGGATCAAACAGATCCACAGGATGTGGTCGACGCCAAGTTCGCCAAGATCATTATTCACGATTTGTCGAAAGCGCTGTCCGCAAAACGGTTCGATAGGCTGATCCTGATTGCCGGACCCCATATGCTTGGCTTGCTGCGTTCGTATACTGGCAACGCGCTACATGGCGCGATTGTAGGAGAACTGCCAAAGGATCTATCAAACCAACCAATGGACGCGGTTGAAAGCCATCTTGGGGATTTGATCGCCGTGTAAGCCCGTGCAGTGGTATTCAGATCGGAAAAGCCAAGCGTAACGTGGTGCGTCGTAGGTAGCGCTTGTCCGGTGTGCCAAAGGCACGACCGCGGCGAAATGTGCGCGCTTTGCTTTGCCGGTGTTGTGGGCCGCTGGCTGAACGGAAACGTCCAAGAAGTCTGCCAGCATTGATTATTGTCAGCGCGATGCCTGTCGTATCTGCTGGCCTTGTTCGCGTGCATGCAAATACTGGGTCAGATCGGATAGGGTGATTACCCCCAAAAGATCATGATCGGATACTACCATGAATTTGCGGCGTCCTGTGGCCGTGATTTGTTCAAGCAAATCCTGAACCGGCATGTCTGCGCCAATCATGATGTCGGTGTCCAAACCCACAAATACATCACCGACCCGCGTGGTGGCCCAGTTTTCACGTTCAATACTGGCAAGAACTGATGCATCAATGTGACCGAGCAAAACGTCGTTTTCAGTTACGGGGACAAAAGTTACATGCGCCTGTAGCATGATTTGGTTCACAAAATCAGACAGCATTATGTCTGGGCTGACAGTGACCGGGTTTCGGGTCATCAAGGCTTCTACCGCCCGGCCTTCGAAAGCCGTTTTCGCGAGCTCCTGAGTATAGCTCGCGCGCGATGCGAGCAGAACGAACGTACCGATCATGATTTGCCACATGCCTGATGCCATTGCGCCTTGGAACAGGGTTATCACCCCCATGCTCATCAGCAGATACGCTAGAAACGTACCCGAGCGTGCCGCTGTCCGGGTCGCGCCCAATATATCACCTGTTTTGTGCCATAATATCGCGCGCAAAACACGGCCACCATCCAATGGAAAGGCAGGAATAAGATTGAACAAAGCGAGCACCAGATTGACGATTGCAAGATAGGAAAGAAGCTCAACCGGTGCCATGGGGCTGCCTGACGAAGCGGCAAAGTGCTTGAGTATCCAGAACGCAAAGGCAAGACACAGTGACATCGCAGGGCCTGCAACTGCGATCCAGAATTCTACGCGGGCTGAGGTTGGTTCTTGTTCAAGCTCAGCCACGCCGCCAAACAAAAACAGTGTAATGCTCTTAATCTGTACTCCGAAATGGCGTGCCACGACAGAATGAGCCAGCTCGTGCAGCAACAGCGATGCAAAGAGACCCAGCATCGCCAAAATGGCGATCGTCAGATACAGCGTCGCATCCGCTCCGGGCAGGACATGCGGGAAATACTGGCGGGACAAGCTCCATGTAATGAGCGCGGCCAAGAGCAGCCAACTGGGGTCGACCTTGATATCAAACTTGTTGAGTGAAAAGATTTTTACAGCATTTCCGAACATGACGAACTCATCGTTTTTCACCAAGATAGCAAAGCTTTTTGCGGACTGATTGATATGCCTCAAACCGTATGGGGAAGGACGGCGCTTCCCATAGATCATGAGCTGAGTGAAAATTACTGTCTGCAACAGTCAACACGCACGGTGCCGGTAAAAAGTTGTAAGGCAGGACGAAGGACCAGCCTTTGCAAAAGCTTCTGGTGTTCGCTCTTTTTGCAGAATGGGGCAACCGAAACAGCAACCGGCATGAGCCTTAAGACTGTGATGCCACCCTGTGTCATGCACACAGCCTGTACCGTTCACGCTAAATGCTATTGAGCGATGTCAAAGGGCAGTTTGGCTTGTTTGCTATTCATTTGCTATGCAAATTCCCGCCACCACCCTACTTCAAAGTACCTTGTGTTTTGTGCTCTGCGCGACGGTGATCTGGATCGCCGGAGCGCGGCTGGCCTATATGGCGGATAGTCTTGCGGATCGGTACAAGCTTGCGAAGTCTCTGGTTGGATTGTTGTTTCTGTCACTCGCAACATCCTTACCTGAAGTCGCGACAACACTCACCGCAGCGGTGGGGCAGGCGCGTGACCTTGTTCTCAACAATCTGTTCGGGGGAATCACTTTGCAAACGGCCATTTTAGCCATGTCAGACTTTTGGGCGCGCGGGCCCATCACGAATTATCCACGCAATGCCACACACGCACTTGAGGCAACGCTACTCGTTTTATTGCTCTCTTTGGCGTTGATCATCACAAGCCTCGGGGAGACGTTTGTAATTGGTGGGGTCGGTTTGGGAAGCGTTTGCATTGCGGTATTTTACGTTGGGGCCATCTGGTTGCTTCGTAAATATGACAACAGAAGTGACTGGGTCCCCGTTGATCTACCAGATCCCGACCCGCTTGCATTCCCCGCGCCTACGGGGTTAACGCAGGCGACTGATGCCTCATTGATCTGGCAATCGGTTGCAGCCTGTGCGGCGATTTTGTTGTTTGGTCTTTTGTTGGTGCTCTTTGCCGATAGAATTGCAGACCAATCCGGCCTTGGAACCGGTTTTATCGGGGTGACATTATTGGCGGCAGCGACATCGCTGCCGGAGCTTACGACCAGTATCGCCGCTGTGCGTATCGGCGCCTACACAATGGCCATTTCCAATATTTTCGGCAGCAATTTGATCATGCTTGTGCTGGTTTTTCCTGCAGATATTCTTTTCCGCAGCGGCCCCATTCTTCAGCAGACGTCCCAGACCGTCAGCTTGGCTCTGGCGTTTGGTCTGGCCGTTACAGCGATCTATCTGACCGGGCTGATCGTGCGGCGAAAGCCAAAAATCGGTGTCTTCGGCTTGGATTCAATCCTTGTGCTTGTCACCTTTCTGGCAAGCCTCGCGGCCTACTACTATGTGCGTTGACCCTTAAGGCGCAGCGTTTTGAGAACCTCAGGCAGGATGATGATTGGTAAGGCGAACAGACCGATCAGTAACCATTGATCTACCCCCATAGGCACGGTGCGCAACATGGTCTGTAACGGGGCCCAATAGATGGCGAGCACCTGCGCGCCAATCGTCAAGGCGAGGGCTGCCAGCAAGAACGGATTGCTGAACCATCCGATGCGCCATCCGGGAAGATGCAACGACCGGAATGCGAAAACGCTGACTTTTTCAAAAACCACCATGGCCGTGAAACCTGTGGTTCTCGCCAAATCCACCCCTTGATCCATCAGATGAAAGAATATCCACAGGCTGGACAGCCCGGTGTATGTGCCCAGCAAGACGATGGTCACAATGCCATTGGTTCCCAAAATCGCCGTTTCTTTATCGCGCGGAGCTTGCTGCATCTGATCTGGTTCCGACTTTTCCAAGCCAAGCGCTACGGCTGTCACGCCATCAGTCACAAGATTCATCCACAAGATTTGAGTGGCGAGGAACACCAGCGGCCCGCCAATGGCGATGTTCACAACCAGCGCAATGACTTCGCCCGCGTTTGATGACAACAGGTAGCGGACAAACTTTTGTACATTCGCAAACTGGCGGCGGCCTTCACGGATGGCACGAACGATCGTGGCAAAGTTGTCGTCAAGCAGAACGAGATCGGAAGCATCCCGCGCGACATCGGTGCCTCTGATGCCCATTGAAACCCCGATATCGGCTTGTCGAAGGGCGGGCGCGTCATTTACCCCGTCGCCGGTCATCGCAACGATCTGCCCTTGTGCTTGCAAGGCGGAAACGATGCGCATTTTTTGTTCGGGCTTGGTCCGGGCAAAAAGAACGTCACCCTGCAAAACTGCGGAAAGTGCGTCATCATCCAATGCGTCCAGATCGTGCCCTGTCAGTTCCCGTGACACACCCAAGGACAACTGTTTCGCGATAGCTCCGGCGGTAATCGGGCTGTCACCGGTAATCATGACAACCTTGATGCCTGCAGCCCGCGCCATGGCAATGGCATCCGCAACTTCCGCACGCGGCGGGTCAATGAGACCAACAAGCCCCAGGAACGTCATGGACCCCTCTACGATCTGTTCATCCGGCGCTGGGCGGCACGCCATCGCAATGATGCGCAATCCTTGCTGAGCGAGCTGCGCATAGGCTGCCGAAATCCGATCCTGGTCTGCTCCGTTCATTGTGCGAACGCCGTCCTGCGTCATCACCTGAGTACATATTTCAAGCACTTGTTCGGGTGCGCCCTTGGTCAGCACCATGCATTCGGTGTTCGACCGGTACAAAACGCTCATGCGTTTGCGCGCACTGCTGAATGGAATTTCGGCCAGCAGCCCGCGATCGTCGGGCAAATCACACCACCCTTTGTACCCAAGCGTGATAAGCGCCCCTTCGGTCGGTGCACCGGTCATATGCCAGTGCCCATCCAGCTGTGTGAGCCGGGCATGGCTGCAGTACAGTCCGGCTTGTAACACGGCTTTCAGAACCTCATCATCTGCCGCGCGCACCCGTGCCCCCTTCAGCGCAATGTGCCCCGCTGGATCATAGCCCGTACCCGTCACATTGTAGTCATGCTCCAGAGTCCAGATATGCGTTGCGGTCATCTTGTTTTCGGTCAAAGTCCCGGTTTTGTCCGTGCAAATGACGGATGCGGCCCCCAATGTCTCAACAGCTTGCAAACGACGCGCCAGCGCCTTTTGCCGAACCATTGCTGTCGCGCCCAATGCAAGTGTAATCGTTACCACCGCTGGTAGCCCTTCAGGCACCATCGCCACGGACAGCGAAAGGCCTGTCATGACCATCTCGATCACGTCACGACCTACCGCCAGCCCGAGCACAGCCACGCCCGATGCTAAAAAAAGTGCGGCAATGCCAAGTTGTCGAGCGAGATGACCGAGCTTTACCTGCAGGTTGGTGATTTTGGCTTCAACAGAGCCGGTGAGCACCGCAATTTTCCCAAACTCGGTGCGCGCGCCTGTTGCAGTGACCTGCGCCTCTGCGCGCCCGGCTGTTACGGATGTGCCTGCAAAGATCTGAGAGTCACCCGCATCAAGGCTCTTGGCAACTGTTACGGATTCCCCGGTAAGAACGCTTTCGTCAACCGCAAGTTCGGCAGATCGGATTAGGGTGGCATCTGCTGCCACCCTGTCTCCTGGTGACAGAACCAGAATGTCCCCCGGTACGATTTCTTTCGCTGGAACAACCTGTTCCTGGCCATCTCGCAGTACCATCGCTTGTGGCGACATCAGCTTACGTAAAGCACTAAGCGCTGTCTCGGCTTTCCACTCTTGTACGAACCCCAGACCGGCGTTCAGCAAGACCACTAAACCAATTGTCGCCGCATCCACCTTTTCACCAAGGACCAGCGCGACAACAGCGGCAACAATCAGGATCAACACTAGAAAACTGGAGAACTGCCGTAAAAAAACCCGCCATGGCCCTGTCTGCTTCACGGTTGGTAATTCGTTCCAGCCATATTGGGCACGCGCCGCCAGCACGTCACGGGGTGTCAGACCTTTTTGCCGCGCTTCTTCAAACACCTGTATCGCCCTGTTTTGGAAGTTCTGTTACCGTATCAGCGCAATTCAAATGTGAGTATTGAGCAATATCAACCGGCCACGCACATCGGGGCGCACAATTGGGCAAAAATGTCTCGGATTCGAGGAACTCGAATGGGCAATACATCTTCAATAAGGGCCACATCCAGCTCTGACACTGCAAAACCAGCTGATAAAATGGCCAACCTTCAACGGGCAAATTTGGGCAGCATGATGGGTTTGGGGGGGCGTGTGTATGGAAGCCATCAGTGACATGGGCGCGGAGGTCGCAAGCTTCATAGCCGAGCGCATCAGGGAGGCTGTCAAAGCCCAACACGCAATCCTGAACTGTAAAACCGCTGCTGATCTTCAACATGTTCAGGCGGCTTTCGTGCAAAAAGCGGTGGCGGAGTATCAGGCTGAAACGGGCAAACTACTGCAAATGGGCACAGAAGCCCTTGCCGCACAGACGGAGTGGAAAACCGGCAAGTGCTAGTGGCGCTCTTTAGCGCCGTCGCACCACGCGCTGTGACTGTACACTTGCTGAGCAGGCTTGCTCGAAACCTCCGTGTCTCTGAAACACAGGGTTCTAACAAGTTTAACAGCGCAACTTTGGAGCATTCCCGAGGCGCGTCAAGTGAGGGGGCAGAGAGTGCCTGCAACGTGTTTATCGCCCAAAGCTGGACGCCTGCTGTGGTTGTGCGCTTGGGCGTTCCGTTTCATGTGGCGTATGCTTGTGTCTGATGTACATCTTTATTTTTGACAAAAATCAATTGGAAGCGGTTGGGCCGGGGTATTTTCCAACGAAACTGAAAAAAGTAGTTTCGAGGCAAACCATTTTGACAAACAGTATTCCAAGCTTTTACGGCCTGTCGCCAGAGCTGACCAATTTGCTTTCAAGTCACACGAGCTCCGTTTATTTCGAACGGGGTGCCAGTATTTTTGACATGGGAAAGCCGGTCCAGCCCTTTTTGTTGCTGGTCTCTGGTGCCATGCGGGTCCAGTCTGTGTCCGACATGGGCAGCGAAGTCCTGCTCTGCCGCGTTAATGCAGTCAAAGGCTGCATCTTGGTGCCGACGTGTTCTTTCGTGGAAACTGGCCATGCGGCAGAGGGCATCGCAGAGACCGACATCGAAGCAGTTTTGATCCCCGAAAAGACGTTCAACGATATTTTGGCGGTCTCCAGGGAATTCAGAGCTATGGTGTTTGCCGCGTATGCAAACCGGATGACAGATGTTTTCAATGCTATCGAGCACGCCGCGTTCGAGCATGCAGACACTTGGGGGTTTCTACAGCAGGGCGAGTTGAATCACCCTATTGGACCTGTTCACATCAGGCACTGAAAAACTGGCGATTGAACGATTTGTTTCAGAGCGCCGACTTCTGACATCCTTCAAGGCACCGGATCATGATGAATGTGTGATGAAGTGGCAGTATATAGCCGTAGAAATTGCGTGTGCCCCATCAAAGTGTGTTGCCTTTGCCAGCGACGAGAACCCATTGTCGTGGTCAGGCAAAGATCTAAACGAAATGCGCAACAAACCGCAGGGAAGATTTGAGCACTCAAATATAACAATAAAAACATAAATTTACGGGGTAATTTGTGTCATTAAAACGTGCAATGTAGTTGATGGTTTTTTCTAGCAAAAAATGGTTTTGGTCTGCAAATGCTGTGGTCAGCGGTGAAAGTACTTTTGCTTCTCACCTCGGTGCCTTGGTTGCGGTCGCAATTGAAGCTGCTTCTGGAACTGCACCTTGCGCAATGGGAAGATAGGTTTCCTACAAGCATTTGGCGCGGTTTGCATGCGACTTGAAAGCTTGTTTGAAAGATCACCTGTCATGCGCCACCTAAGTCAGTGCGGCGTGGATTTTGCGTCCATTGGTGGAAACCTCCAAGATGCGAAACAGCATAGCCGTCGCATGGGGCGTTCGTGTAGGCAAGTCGGAACCCAGAAAACAAACGTTATTGCAAAGCCTTTGGCGCGCCGATAGGCACCGACAAACACACTGAAACCGAGCTGCATTCGGCAAAGGCCAAAGCCTTAAACAAGTATATGCGCAGCCTTCTGCACAGCGGTGTGAAGGCCATTGATGCGTTTTGATGGACGGATCCGTGCATTTGCACGCCGGTATTTCGTTTGGGTCCTGCAGGCAACAGTTCTGTCTCAAAGCCCGCTAAAATTTATCATACCTGCAATTTTGGGTTGTCCCGATCCGGACGCTAGGTAAATTTAGTACCGAGAACCCTCCTACGGTTCTGGTCTTTTACGAGTGCCCGTCACGGGTTTGGTCAACTCCCGGCCGGCATGATCTGTACTGCGCATCTCTCGGCCAGTATGTGCCGGCCGGATCGCCCGTCTATTGAACAGACTGGTTCGCAACACGGTCGATAGCTCTTCACATTCCACCGCGTGCGTTGCCTTAGTGCATCGGTCGCGCGCCCTTTTGGGCATTGCCCGGCGCAGTGCGTTGCAAAGCACGACTGTTAAATTTTATTCTTATTGAATGAAGAGAGGCTATTTGTCCTTTGCTATCCTAGAACGGATATTGGTTGGCTTGGCTGTCGCCTTGGCCCTCGTTGCCTTCTTTGCAGCGGGCAGTATCGTTCTTGACGCTTTGTTTAGTGCCTGACCCCCTATCGTTCTCGTTGCTTGCGCGGCCCGAGTTTTTGTTGCCGAAATCGTCACTCTCCACTAGGATGTGCCTTACGAGCAGGTAAAAAAAATGGTTCAAAAACATGAGCAGCAATCCAAACATCGTGCCACGGCCGGTGTCTGTTATCGAAAAAACGGTTTTCATCGGTTTATTTCTGGCGGGCCTGGCCTGTCTTTTCACTGCGGGTATTCTCGTTCTGAGCGCGTATCTGATCGGGTAAGTCGTTGATCTTTATCTAGTTTGACGCCAGAAGGCCCTTAGTGATGCCGTCTGCGTTGTTTCGCGTGTGAAACAGGCGTTCGCTGATTTTGAAGTGGTTACGGGGCCAACTGCGGCACCAAAATCAATCTAGTGGTGCAAAACCGAACGCTGCATTTATTGTGCCTGCTGTCGTCCTTTCCAAGGCAACGTCGACTTTCAACGCATGTGATGCGAACGTGACCCCACGCACGTTCAATAGTCGACAAGGAGAAGCGCAATGGGTCCAATCTGGCAGATGACAGCGAGTGAGATCGCGGCGGCAGTACGATCAAAACAGGTTTCTGCAACTGAAGTTGCCAGCGCACATCTGACACGCCTCGACGCCGTAAACCCCAAGATCAACGCTGTAGTCCAGGACTGCCGCGAGGACGCACTGCAGGCTGCCCGAAAGGTCGACGAAGCCATCGCTCGCGGTGAGGATGCGGGCAGTTTGTGCGGTGTCCCCGTGACAATCAAGGTCAATGTGGATCAGGAGGGATATGCGACCACCAACGGCTTGCGCCTGCTCGAAAACCAGGTGGCGCAAGATGACAGCCCGGTGGTGTCGAATATTCGCAAGGCGGGGGGCGTGATTATCGGACGAACGAATACACCTGCATTCTCATTGCGATGGTTTACGAAGAACAGCCTGCATGGGCAAACACTGAACCCGCGCAACAAAGACGTAACGCCGGGTGGGTCTTCCGGCGGTGCAGCCGCAGCAGTTGCTGCGGGCATTTGTGCCTTGGGTCACGGTACCGATATCGCAGGGTCCATCCGGTTTCCTGCCTATGCGTGCGGCCTGCATGGATTGCGGCCTTCTCTTGGTCGGGTCCCCGCGTATAACTCGAGCGCTGCGGAGCGATATATCGGCGCGCAGCTTATGGCTGTTTCCGGTCCTATTGCGCGCAGCATCTCAGACATCGCAATCTCGCTGACGGCCATGGCAGCGCCCGATCCGCGCGACCCCTGGTATGTGCCGGCCCCTCTTGGGCAGCAGGACTTCCCGAAGCGGGCAGCACTTGTCGTCGCTCCGGACGGCATGCATGTGGCAGAACAGGTCCGCGCGGCTTTGATTGATGCCGCAGACAAGCTCAAAGCGGCGGGTTGGACCATTGACGAGGTAGACTGTCCGCCGCTGCGGCCTGCAGCAGAGATAAATGCGCAGCTTTGGATGGCAGAAACACTGTTCAGTGCAAAAGATCTCATGCGCCAAGAGGCAGACCCGGATGCGCAGTTTGTGTTTGCCCAGATGTTGAAAGATGTCGGAGATATCAATCTCGATAGTTTAATGAAGGCGCTGCAAGCGCGCGCCGGATTGGTCAGGGAATGGGCAGTGTTCTTGCGTGACTATCCGATTGTTATCTGCCCCGTGTCAGGGGAATTGCCCTTCGTTCAACAGTTGGATGTGCAGTCAGAGGACGCTTTCGCCAAAGTCTTTGAAGCGCAACTCACACAAAGGGCGCTGCCCGTGATCGGTGTGCCCTGTCTTTCAGTTGCCACAGGCGAAATACATGGCCAGCCTGTTGGCGTTCAGTTGATTGCTCCGGATTATCGCGAAGATATACTCTTGGCTGCGGGCTTAGATCTGGAAGCCGCGGGGGAGCCCATCCGGGTCGCGGAACCGAGTTGGGACTGACGGCAGTGCTTTGCTACTTATGACCCAAGCATGCCCATGAAGCGTGGGGATGGTTGATACGGGTTCAAAACAGGCTTTATGTCGTTCCTATGAGAAAAACTTGGTCGGGGCCAAGCTGTTGTGTGCGATGCGCTTGATATACAATTATTATAGATTTGATATAAAATATTTCCGTGCAAGAGTGTTGAAACAGGGCCGCAGATGTAACGGGTCGGTGTTTTTAGATTTGCATTATTGATCAACTGGCCTGCAGCGGGTTCGGCTCAGGATACGCAGGTGTTCGCTGGGGCTGATTATTTTTTCCCGCGAATTACTGACGATGGGAGAATTTGCGCAAGAGTATAGGCGTGGTGCGGTCTCTGCGGGAGCAGTCGGCCGCATGTCAAACTTTGAATACTCACTGTCTCTGACGGCTACGGACGATGATCGAGATGAGCAAGAACTGCGGCTTGACCACAGCAAGATCGAGTTTTCAGCGGCTGGGTGGCAACTAGGATTTGGGCAGGTGGCACGACGCTGTCGGCCATCCCGGCATACCTCTCTTATTCTCGGTATCAATGCCCACCCGCTACCTTCGCTCTATGGCGCGTTGGAGCATGAGAAGAAATCCCAGAACACTTGGTTGTCTTGGCTGGGGCCATGGCGCCTCGATACGTTTCTAGGCGATATGGGGGGCGCACGCGACGTCAACAATCCGCTTTTATTTGGCGCGCGGTTCGAAGCCTCCCCCACCGTGAACCTCAGTATCGGTTTGAACTTTACAGGCCAGTTCGGGGGCGAGGGGTATGAAAATGGATTTGGTGCATTTTGGGATATGCTGTTTGAAGTCAGCTATGACTTGCCCGAGGGTTTATGCCTATGCGATTTTACATAAAGGCCATCGCAGAGGACGAAGCGGGCAACCTGCCCAGCAGCTGGATGTATATGGCGGGCGTCGCGTTTGATGGTGAAGTAGGTGTGTTGCCATTGCCTCTGGCAGCGGAGTTTGTTGAACCGGGTATATCTGGCTGTGTGGATTGTGCGTATAAAAACGGCGCATATCCTTCCTGCTATACCTACAGGGGGCGGACGCTGGAGGCCGCATTCGATACAGCCGGACAAGCGCTGCAAGTTCACGGGGCACTGCAACCGCGCGAGATGGAAGTTCTGTGCACCGGTCGTTTGTACGATGTAAACCGGACATCAGTCTCCGATCACAGTCTGTCGAGCGTGAATGTCGAAGGCGTGCTATTTGCTGTTACAGAAAATCACCAGGTAAGAGGCGCAGAGGTGCATTTGGGTTTGAACTGTCAAAGCTTTGATCTGGATCGAGCCGGAATAGACGGCGGTTTGGAGCTTCACTTGAGGTTTAGTAGCCGGTTCTGATGCCTGCGGCCCCCATGCCAATTCGATGCAACACTCAGTCGCGTGCGTTGTCTTCAATGACTTCTACAATTTTCCGACCAATCAAGGCTGATCCCTCGACCGATGGATGGGTTTTGTCACGGTCCAAAAGCGCGGGCTTAAGCGGATTAAAAAAGGTCTCGGCGTCCAGAAAAAAGACGCGGTCGTCTGATCCGGCAAGCCATGCAATTCGCCGCTCGATCTCAACCAGACCGGGGCGACATCCTTCGAAGGATGTTGTTTCGGGCGCCCGATAGTATCCAAGCCAAAGGACTTGAGCATTCTGCGCAAGGGCTTGTGTAATTAAATCAGGGATATAGCCTGTCTGACCATCTCCGGAAATTAAAGTGTCGATTGCATCGTCGCAATTCGTGCATCCACAGGTAAACCCAAGATCATTTGCCCCGCCATTTGCCACGACCCAGTTCCAACGCCCCGGCGGTAGTTGGGCAGGGATGCTGAGGCCGAGAAGCCTGGCAAAGCTATTCGCGCGGATTTGTGCGCCAAAGGCGGCACGGTTAAGAACGGGTCTGTTGAGTTTGGCGCCGATCACGCTGCCAACATCTCTGCCCTCTGCTCGATTCCACGCCATGACTAAATCGCCGATGACCAGTATGTCATCTTGTTGCGAGGGTATGTGCACACAACCCGCGACCAGTGAGACAAAAAGGGCGACGATAAAGGCGATAAAGACGCGCATGGTGGCTCTCAGGTTGTACCAGATGCGGGGTTTTGATGAACACCACATATAGCCGCCCCTCAGAGATCGTCAGCCCCGCCGCAGCAGCTGTCTTGGTATTGCGATATTTGCTGTCTGGGGAAACAGAATGACCAAAGGCAATTTCTTTTCCGTCTCAAAGGCGTTGAATTGCTGTTTATTGACCAGCTTTGGTCACCGCCTGTTTTTTTGCGCTGCGGCGTGTTGGTGACTTTGTTTCTATTGGTGTGTGTGCATCTCTCTCAAGACGCGCTTTGCGCAAACGCGCCATTTTGACCTGTCGCTGTTCCGCTTCGCCATCAGAGATTTCACGCACGATCCGCGTCGTCTTGTCCATGGCCGTCTCGGCAACTGGTTTTGAGAATTTGAAAAGGGAGTCTTCGGTAGGTTTTGGCATGGGGTATCCTCCTTGAGGGAATCGTCATTTCGATGATTTCGCAGGTGCACCGGAAACTGCCGTTTCGCGCAGGCTGTCTTACCAGGTCCTTGTCAAAGACCTGCGTTATTCGATGACCAACACTTGCGCAGTGCTTACACTAAAAAACGGGCGTCTCGTAACCGATCCGCCCGTTCAAATCATCTATTCCACACCCTTAAAACAGGGTGGGTAGCTTAAGCCAACGCGATGTTGGCAGCACTTTCGCGGCCATCACGGCCAGCTTCAATGTCAAAAGTGACTTTTTGATCGTCCGCAAGGCCGGTCAGGCCCGCACGCTCAACGGCAGAGATATGTACAAACACATCTTTGCTGCCGCCATCGGGCGCAATAAATCCAAAACCTTTAGTCGAGTTAAACCATTTGACGGTGCCAGTAGCCATCGTCGTTCTCCTTTTTTTAAATGCCCGCAGGATGCGGCATATCGGCTAGGTCAGTACAAGATCGAAAGACTGAGCCGTAAGGAGCAGTGAGGTCGATAGAGGTAACGTCGCGCTATACACATGGCGCTTATAGCGGGTAATTGCAAGTACCCTTCTATTAAAGAACTTCTTTGCCGTGTCGCGTCTTCTGGTAAACCAGCATGAAAAAGCTAACGGTTTTGGATCACTAGCCCTTATTAAGGCGTGAATATCCAACGCTGACCGTAGCTGCCGCTTAGCATTTCGATCTTAAAGTCGGCCTCTAAAGCATGCTTTCCAAGCAGATTGGCTTTGCATGTTCTGACCCCCCTTAAAAACAAGGCTGGCTAAACCCTGGCAATTCGTCCATTGTCGATCGATGTTGGAAAAGCTTAGCGTTTCAATTGATAAAGTTCGGATCCCTGCCAAACGCGCGCGGACGCTGGACGAAACGAAGCTTGAGCGTATTGCCGAAGATATGATTGAGACAGGCCAAAAAACGCCAATCCAGGTGCGGATTGATGGCGATGGCTACATTCTCATTGAGGGCCTGCACAGGCTTGAAGCTCTTCGAGCGCTTGGAGAGACGAATGTCGAAGCTTACATCGTCCAAGCACGCATGCACTAATTGACCGCAGCACAGTTGCTCTGCTGAAAGTGTCATCGGTAAGACGGATATTTTTGCTTGCCTCTCGCGGGCTCCTCGCGAAAAAAAGGCACCGGTGCAAACATGCACCCGATGCCTTCCGGTCTTGCGAGGTTTTGGTCGTGCTTTAGTGGTATCCGTTCACGCGTGTCTGGATAGAGTGGCACAGCGCGATGGATTTCACGACTTCTACACTGATTTTGCGGATTGTTTTGATACTATAAAGCATGTTTCTCATCCTCCTTATGCCAACGACACTACCCTGTGCTGCGCCGGCTGACTGTGAAGAAGGTTACACTCTTGAAACTTTTTTGAAACTTTTCCGGACCTGTGAGCGATGTGCGCAAGCTCGGCTTCAATCCGCACTCATGGTGTGCGGTGACCGCATCTTCAAGCGGACCGCAGTGCGTTCTCTTCCTGCTTCAAAAACCAGTCATAAGTCTGTTGTATCCCGTCTGTGAGCGGTGTTTTGGCGGTCCATCCCATGCGGGCGAGGCGGCTGATGTCCATGAGTTTGCGCGGGGTGCCATCGGGTTTGCTGGCGTCAAAGGTCAGTCGGCCCTTGAAGCCTGTGACCTCGGCAATCGTTTCTGCCAGTTCGCGGATGGTGACGTCGGTGCCAGAGCCCACGTTGATGTGGCTGAGCATCGGGTCGGTTTCACGGTCGTAGGTTGCTTTGTCGAGGTTCAGGACGAACAACGACGCTTCCGCCATGTCATCCACATGCAAAAATTCCCGCATCGGCGTGCCGGAGCCCCAGACGGTGACCTCTTGGGTGCCCGCTTGAGCGGCCTCGTGGAAGCGGCGCATCAGCGCGGGCAACACATGGCTGTTTTCGGGGTGGAAGTTGTCACCGGGCCCATACAGGTTCGTCGGCATGACCGATCGGTAATCAACATCATACTGCCGGTTATAGCTTTCGCACAGCTTGATGCCGGCGATCTTGGCGATGGCGTAGGGCTCGTTGGTCGGCTCCAGCGTGCCGGTCAGCAGCGCGTCTTCGCGCATCGGCTGCGCGGCCAGCTTGGGGTAAATGCAAGACGAGCCAAGAAAGAGAAGCCGTTGAACTCCTGCCTCAAAGGCCTGATGAATGACATTGGCCTGCATCATCAGGTTCTCGTAGATGAACGCGGCGGGGTAGGTGTTATTGGCATGAATGCCACCGACTTTTGCGGCCGCCAGAATAACCGTGTCGGGCCTTTTCGCTTGCATGAAGTCACGCACCGCAGACTGGTCCGTCAGGTCGAGTTCTGCATGCGTTCGGGTGACCGTCGGCACACCTGCTTTTTGGAGCCTGCGCAGAATGGCGCCCCCGACCATGCCGCGATGCCCAGCTACATATGTGGTCATCGCGCGCTTAACCTTCCAGAGACACGGGCAGATCTAACCCGTGTTCTTTCAAAAGTGCGTAGCGTTTGGCTGATTTGAGGTCTTCCTCGACCATTTCGGCGCACATCTCGCGCGCGGTGATCTCAGGCTCCCAGCCAAGCCTGCTTTTGGCCTTGGCGGGATCACCGAGCAGTGTTTCAACCTCGGCGGGTCGGAAGTAGCGCGGATCGATGCGCATAATGACATCGCCGGATTTGACCGCAGGGGCGCTGTCGCCGGTTACAGTTTCCGCGATGGCTTTCTCGTCCACGCCGCGGCCTTCGAACCTCAGCGTAATCCCGAGATCACTGGCCGCCCAGGTGATAAACTCCCGCACCGAGTATTGCTTGCCCGTTGCGATGACAAAGTCCTCGGCCACGTCCTGCTGCAGCATCATCCACTGCATCCGCACGTAGTCTTTGGCATGGCCCCAGTCGCGCAGCGCGTCGATGTTGCCCATATAAAGGCAGTCTTCCAAGCCTTGCGCGATATGCGCCAGACCGCGGGTGACTTTGCGGGTCACAAAGGTTTCGCCACGCCGCGGGCTTTCGTGGTTAAAGAGAATACCGTTGCAGGCATACATCCCATAGGCCTCGCGGTAGTTCACCGTGATCCAATAGGCGTACATCTTGGCGACCGCATAGGGGCTGCGCGGATGGAAGGGTGTGGTCTCGGTCTGCGGGGTTTCCTGCACCAGCCCGTAAAGCTCGGAGGTGGAGGCTTGATAGAAGCGCGTGGTCTTTTCCAACCCCAGAAAGCGGATTGCCTCCAGCAGCCGCAACGTGCCTGTCGCATCCACATCTGCGGTGTATTCAGGGGCTTCAAAACTGACAGCGACGTGGGACTGTGCGCCGAGGTTATAGACCTCATCCGGACGGACTTCGGACAGAATACGCGTCAGGTTCGAGCTGTCCGTGAGATCTCCGTAGTGCAGCTTTAGCCGTCGGTTGCTTTCATGCGGGTCCTCGTAAATGTGGTCGATCCGCTGGGTGTTAAAAAGCGACGCGCGGCGTTTGATGCCATGTACGTGGTATCCCTTTTCCAGCAAAAACTCCGCCAGATAAGAGCCGTCCTGACCCGTGATGCCGGTGATAAGCGCCGTCTTCGTCATTTAATGTCTCGTTTCTTCAATCTGAATTGCTTGAGTTTGCTGAAATTTTTTTGCGCCAAGGCACCGATGCCACCGACGTTGTTGCGTCTCAGCGCACGATAGTCCTCTCGGCTTTTCTGCACAATCCTTCCCAGTGAACGGTTGCTTTCACCACCCACCCGCATCTTGACCATCACCTCGGGGATATAGGCAGGCCGCAGGTTATGCGTCCACAGCCAGCGCAGCATTGCGTCATAGTCCGCGGCGATCTGGAACGAAGTGTCATAGGCACCGTGTTGCTCCAGAAGCGACCGGCGGATGTAGAAGGTCGGGTGCGGTGGCATCCATCCCCGGGGGAGCAGGTCGCGCGTATAAGCGCCAGATGTCCAATGCCGGATCACCCGTGTGGTATCATCAGCCGCGACATACTGTAGATCGCCGTAAACGCAATCAATGTCAGGATTGGCGAAAGCGTCTGCGACCTGTTCAAGAACGCCGTCATGCGCAAACATATCGTCCGAGTGCATGAGGCCAACGACGTCCCCTGTCGCGCGGGCTTTGCCGCGGTTTATCGCGTCATAAATGCCGCCGTCGCGTTCACTCAGCAGCGTCATGCGCGGATCCTCATGACGCTCAAGAATGTCGAGCGTTCCATCCGTCGAGCCGCCGTCCTGCAGCACATGTTCGATATCTTGGTAGCTTTGTGACTGCACCGACGCCAAGGCCTCGCCCACGGTGGTGGCACGATTGTAGACGGCTGTGACAACGGATATTTTCATATAGGTAAAGCAATTTTTTTGCGGTTATGCAGTCTGCAGGGGCCTGCGTTAATTGAAGCTATGCTTTTGGGGCGGAAGGTGTGACGGTAAAATTATCTCTATGCGGTTTTGTAGATGCAACACGATAGCAGGAAAAACAAGATCCAACGACGTTCTACGGCATTGGCACCACGAATGATACGTCTGGAACATGTTGCGTTTGATGCTTCAAGCACAAACTCACGCCGCACCGTGTCCGCGTAAGAGCTGCTTTGTGCTGCCTATGGATGGTGCGATGATCATGCTGGCCCTCGAAATAGTCGGCCAATATTTCTGGATGGCATGCGGAAATGGCACAGCACTGTGTTTGGTCCAGGACATCTGTCTAAGCGGACCCTTGCGACGAACGCTCCCGTGATAGCTGCGCAGGTGTTTCGGAAACGGGAAAACAGGAGCAGCGGTAAAAGGGGCAGGTCTTGCGTTATCGGGCATTTGCAGGGGGAGACGTCTTGAGCAGAGAAAAATAGACGTCAAAATATTAATATAAATCAATAAATTAGATGTAATTTTTAAGTAAATTATTCAACCAATAGTAGAAATTGGGTTCGTTTCGTGTTTTTGATATTTTCTCTTCAGAAATCCAGATCCGCAGCGCTTTTCTGCGGCGCGCGTCGGCCTCGCGACGGTATCGCGCAAGATGCTTCAACTTTGCGCGTCGTGCTGCAGGTCGGTTTGGAGCGGCTTTTTTCAATATCTTTAACGTTTCTATCATCTCCGGGTCCGTCTTGCGCGTCAGCAGAAAGTTGATCGTGTCGACATCATCGAGATCAAGTTCAGCCATCACCTCCACGAATTCTTGTACCGTGCCCTTTTTGCGCAGCGTTCTGACACTCTCCTCAAAAATATACTCCCGTTCGGCCTGCGCGGCACGGTGTAGACTGGCTTCCGCTTCAGCGAGAGCAAGAGCCGCCCGCGTTTGCGCGTCCGTTGCACTCGGGTCAGGCCGGCGTCTGCGTCCTCGACAATGATCCTGTAGAACCTCGTCACTTGCGTCCAGTCCGGCAGCCCGTTCAGGCCATGCGTGACAGCATTCTGCGCCGCCTTGGCCTTGCCCGCGGCCGATTTTGGCCCGGTGCTTTTTTGCGCGTTGGCCTTATTGGCGGCTGCCTGCTTCCTGGTGGTCATGTTTCCTCAATCAGGACGGCATCCTCGACAGGTTTTGCGGCGGCGGCTTTCAGACGATAATAGTCCTCACGGAGCTTGCGGCGCTTCGTCTCGAGGTCTGCAATCTTGCTTCATGGGAGGCCACCGGCGCTGCAACTGATGTATAGGCTTTGGCGACAAGCTCGTCGATGGAGATCCCTTGCGCGGTGAGTTCTGACAGGGCGTGTTGTTGTTTGGCCTCGTCTTCGCCGACAAGGTCGGCCCCCAATTGTTCGGCCTCACTGTTCTTTGTAAAAACATCGAACGTCCCGATTTTGCCATCGTGGAACGCGCCCTGAGAGAGCTGTCGTGTACCTGCGCGGATCAGCGCATCACGATAACGGCGGTGACCGAGGCTGTCGCACAGGATGTTGAAAAAATCCTCGGCGAGAACATGTTGCAGCGGAGTGGAAGGGGCGAGTTCCAAAAGGAGCGCCGCGTGCAGATCTTCCAGTTGCACGGGGTCTTCTCCCGGTAAAGGTTTACGTTTTGGTATCAGGTTTAAGAGCTCAGCGGCTCTTTGATTTTGAAGTGTCTTGACTGTTGTCCGGCATCTCTGTGTCCTTTTCTGCGGTGTGTGGCCCTCCCAAGCTTGATCTAGGATTAATACCACATGCAGGTCAGTTGTCCTAGAGCAACCACAACATCTGGGTAAAACTCAACTTAAGGTGTATCCAGGTCCCGCGAGAGGTCCTAGGAGGTCAGTAACACGCCGTGTCCTGCTACACAGTGCAACTTGAAGCTGTGGTCCGTTCCGCCAAAATACGACGCGGCGCCTCGAAAAGTGATTCGGTTTCTGAGCATGCGGCCGGGCGTCTCTCCTGAAATTAAAAAAGGCACCGGTGCAGTTCTGCACCCGATGCCTCTCGGTCTTGCGAGGTTTTGGTCGTGGTTTAGTGGTACCCGTTCACGCGTGTCTGGATGGAGTGGCACAGCGCGATGGATTTCACGATTTCAACACTGATTTTGCGGATTGTTTTGATACCTGACAGCATGTCTCACGTCCTCCTTGTACGCGTCACACTAGCAGGGGCGGTGCGGCCTGACTGTGAAGAAGGTTACATTGCTGTAATTTTTGTGGGGGTTTGCAGTCCGACGTTGTCGCATTGGGCAGCAGGCCTTGTGTCAACGCACATGCCACTGCACTGCACGACGTCGTCCGGCCCTTCTGAGGTGTTCATACCGACAACGGACCACGCGGCGCGTTCGTCGGGTTCTCAAGCTGAATGGGATCGGCATTCTTGCCCGACCTATTTGCAGAAAGCGCTCGTGCGCCGAAAATCTAAATGATTGTGGTTTTCCAGTTAAACAACAGTGAGATCGGGGAGTAGTTTTTCAAAGTAGGCTATGGTGCGGTTCAAACCCTGCTCCAATTAGAATCTCCGGTGCCCACCCGAGGGTGTTCTGCGCATGAGAGATATCCGGTTGCCTTTGCTTCGGGTCATCCTGCGGCATTGCCTCATAGATGATTTCGGATTTAGAACGAGTCAATTCGATCACTTTTTGCGCCAGTTCCAGAATGGTGAATTCTTCAGGATTGCCGAGGTTAACCGGGCCTGTGATGTCGTCACTGGAGTTCATCAGTCGAATGAAGCCCTCCACGAGATCATCGACATAGCAAAATGAGCGTGTCTGCGCCCCCTCGCCAAACACGGTAATTGGCTCCCCGCGCAAGGCTTGCACGATAAAATTCGACACAACCCGTCCATCTGCGTGGTGCATGCGGGGGCCATAGGTGTTGAAGATGCGTGCGACCTTGATCTGCAGATTATGCTGGCGGTGATAGTCGAAGAACAGGGTTTCGGCGCAGCGTTTCCCCTCGTCATAACAGGAGCGAATGCCGATCGGGTTCACGTTGCCCCAATAGCTCTCTGGTTGCGGGTGTACACTGGGGTCGCCGTAGACCTCACTGGTGGAGGCTTGGAAAATCTTGCAGTTGAGCCGCTTCGCCAGTCCGAGCATATTGATGGCACCGTGCACCGATGTCTTTGTCGTTTGTACAGGGTCGTGCTGGTAGTGGATCGGTGATGCTGGGCACGCCAGATTATAGATCTCGTCCACTTCGATGTAGAGAGGGAAGGTTACGTCGTGACGCATGAACTCGAAGCGCGGGTTCGTGTGTAAATGGTCGATATTGCGTTTCGAACCCGTGAAGAGGTTGTCTGCACAAATCACCTCATGCCCCTGGTCAAGCAGAATGTCTGTCAGGTTCGAGCCAAGAAAACCAGCGCCGCCAGTTACGAGAATGCGTTTGCGGCTGTCATATAGTCTGGCCATGAGAATCCTTAGAATTTTGAAAGTAATCGGGTAGATCACTTGTCCGAACGTTCGAGATGTCGCGTTTATTGTCAACGCAAATGCGGCCCCATTTAGACGTGAGGGGATAAAAAATGTTGTAAACCTGGTCGCTACCTTCTCGGTTCTAAAAGGCTGTTGTCGCGTTTGACGCTTGGAGGCTCACCGCCCATCATTGTGTTACATGCACGTAAAGGCGTGTGCGTGGGTTCAGAATGTTGCTGAAAATCCCCCCTGGTCATGGTCACTCGGAAGCTTGAGCAGGAGACGTCTTGCATTAACGGAAACAGATCGGGTTCCGTCTCGCACCCAAAATTTGGCTCTGCCCTCTGCAGGCTTGCGGAGGCTTTGGATCGAGCGCATGCTGCAGGTATCCTCAAAAATGGAGACGCGGGAATGTCACAATATGATCTGGATGGCCGTGTTGTCTTCGTCACCGGTGGTGCAACAGGTATCGGCAAGGCAACGGCGCAAGAGTGCGCTGCAAACGGCGCGCGCGTTGTCATATCCGAAAACCGCATGTCCCGGCTTGAACCGTCGCTGAAGAAATCTCCGCGCGTGGTGGCACAGTTCGAGCGGTCCAGTGCGATGTCACGCGCTCCGAGGACATCGCGCGGGCCGTGGCTTTTACGGTCGAGGCATTCGGGCGGCTCGACGGGGCCTTCAACTCTGCGGGCATCGCGCAAAACCTATCCGACCCGTCGAGCGCCTTAACTGAAGAGGAATGGGACAGCGTGATTGCCATCAATTTAAAGGGTGTGTGGCTGTCAATGAAGCACCAGATTGCCCAGATGCTTGAGCAGGGCGACGGAGGTTCTATCGTGAATGCGTCTTCCGTCGCAGGATTGGTTGGCACACGTGTTGGGCTGGCCTATTCTGCGAGCAAGCATGGCGTGACCGGCCTGACCAAGTCAGCCGCCCTGGAACAGGCCCAGACCGGCATTCGGGTCAACGCCGTTTGCCCGGGGTGGGTGGAGACGCCAATGACTAAACCGATCACAGATGCCAACCCGGACTTTCTGCAGTTGTTGATCTCTCGCCACCCGATTGGGCGCGTTGGCCAAGCGCCCGAAATTAGTGGGCTTGTGGCGTGGTTGTTGTCGGATGCATCGAGCTTCATGACGGGCACGGCGATACCTATGGATGGCGGGCTGACCGCCCAGTAGGGGCGCCTCGAGGTTTGTGGTGCGCCTGGAACAGGCGCGGTTTTGTGCAAGGATGGGAGCCGCAGAACGTGGTCTTCTGAGTCCGATAGAGCGGATAAAGCTTGCTTAATTGTACGTGAGGCTCTAAGCGGCCTCTTGTTACGTTACCTCTATCGATCCATCTGCTCCTCACGGCTCAGTGTCCCGATCTAGCACTGACATAGCCGACCTGCCGCATTCCGTGGGCAGCAAAAGGAGAACTACGATGGCCAATGGCACCGTAAAATGGTTTAATTCTACAAAAGGTTTTGGATTTATCGCCCCTGAAGGCGGCAGCAAAGATGTGTTTGTGCACATCTCGGCAGTTGAGCGCGCTGGCTTGACCGGCTTGAACGACGACCAGAAAGTTACTTTTGATATCGAGTCCGGCTGCGATGGTCGCGAGAGCGCAGCCAATCTGGCCCTGGCTTAAGGCTGTTCCCCGTAAGGGGTACTGCTGACAAACATTGGCGGGTGGATCGGGGACGATGCGCCCGCTTTTAAATTCCCATGCAGAGGCTTGGGCGTTTTTCAGGCAGTCAGTTCCGCGGTACGGACTAAGTTTATCCGCTATCACGCCGGCAAACCGCCACGAGCGCAGTCATGATCCCTTGCGACACATCATCTCGTGAATTGGATATGCCCCCGCTTGGGTCGCCCGAAAACTGCGCAATTGGTCGTGCAACACTGCGGCGTGCGCGCCTCCAGCTCCCGCATCACAAAAAAGTAAGAGATCAAGAATACATGAAAAACTCTGATCGAGATCGTTTTGACGGACGTCTCAAAAACGCGTCTGACGCCAAACAGAACCGGCTTGAACGCTTCAAAGCAGCAGCCGGTAGACCCGGAGAGACTGGCAAAGCGCACCAGACGAGATGAAGAAAACGCCGCCCGAAAAGCAGAGCGACAGGCGAAGGCGGCAAAGCTGCTCCAGCAAAAAGAAGACCTCGAACAGCAGAAATTTCAGGATGCCAAGCGCGCAGAAGAGCAAGCCGCGTTGCGCGCAGCAGAGCTTGACGCGGAAGCGGCGGTGACTGCCGATCAAAGCGATGGCGCAGACGACCGCGCGTGAAGCGGAGCGCAAGGCGGAACGAGACCGACGCTATGCTGCTAGACAAAATCGCAAGCGCTGATTGGGCCAAAAAACGCCGCTCACAGACAATCAGAGTGCGCTGAAACACGGGCTCTATACGGCCGAGGCGAAGACGGTGATGCCATGATCTGGGGTGCGGGGTCCGGGGAAGCGTTATCGGGCCTTTGCTGGGGGATCGTCTTGAGAAGAGAAAAATAGACGTCAAAACATTAATTAAAATCAATGGTATAGGTCTTTTTAGGTCATTTATTCAACCTGAAATAGAATTTGGGTTCGTTTTATTTTTTATGTTTCGGTCCATGTCTTCAGTGCTTTCCGGCGGCGTGCTTCAGCTTCTCGTCTATAACGGGTGATCCGTTTCAGGGATTTGATATCTGCACCGCGGCTTGCGGTGGGGCCGGGTCCGTACAGCTCAAGCGGTTCTTGTGCCTGCGGATTCCCGGACTGTGCCAACTGAGCCTCGAGCGCGGCGGAACCGCTCAAACCGGCATCTTCGCTGCCAGAATACCGGGCATGTCTGTGGCGCACCGTTCTATCTGTCATCTGTTTTAGATGCGTCTGTTCTGCACGGGCAGCCCGGGTGCGGCGCGCTTCCGTTTCGGCGAGGCGAAATGCGGCCAAATGCTTCGGATCGGCCGAAAACAGATCAGGCACTGCCTTAGCGTCATCAAGAATGATCCTGTACCAGTAGATCATCGCATCTTGGTCCGGGGGCATATTGAGCCCGTGCTGTGTTGCATTGCGCGATGAGCGGGCTTTACCTTGTCTGGTCCTGGGACCGGTACTCTTTTGCGCATTGGCCTTGTTTGCACGTTTTTGGCGGTCTGTTACCATGTGTCTTGCTCAAGCTCCAATATGTTACCAATTGTTTTTGCAGCCTCCGCTTTTACTCTCTCTAAATCGTCGCGCAAGCGCCGCCGTCGAGGCTCTGCCTCCGCAATCTGACGGTCGAAATATTCCAACTGTAGGACAATTGCGCAGTACGCCCGAGCTTGCAGATCCTGATCCTTGATCCCCATCGTTGCGAGCTTTTCCTGTGCCGGAACGTGACGCTCCGGGTCGCTATGAAAAAGGTCGTCGGCAAACTTCAGGGCTTCGTGGTTGTTTCCGAGTACATCCTCGAGTCCCACCTCTGCCATGTAAAAAGCGTCGGCGGCCTGTCTTTTCATTCCATCCGCGATCAGGCTGGCGCGCATAGTTTTCATGCGCCTGGTTTCCCACTCCAGTTGTATGATGTTCTCCACCAAACTGCGTTGATAGGGGCCGCCTTGTCCCAAATCTGCAAGTGTTTCTTCCTGCAAGCTTTTGAACAGCGCCTCGTCTTCACCAAGCCAGAATTGCATCTCGTGAAACGTATCCAGCAGATCCGGGCCAACTAAAATTTCTTGTGTTTTTGTTGAGTCTGTCATGGGGTGCTCCTGTTCTCTGTGTTACTGCATTTTCCACGGGTCATTGGTATCAGGCTACGGCTATGCGGGTCATCTCTACGGGTCGCTCCAAGCAGTTTCACGACAAAACGATACCTATAGGGGATATGACGGGATATGACGCATGACGGGTCGGTCGCGGAGCCCTGAAATGTTCGGTTTGTGGTCTCGGTATGGCTTATTTTTATTCCCCGCCGATTCCGGGCGTCCGGAAACGGGTCTGTGTGTCACAACGTTTTCAGTGTACATGATACGTACCTCCAGATAATTGGCTCCCTCGGTCTCCAGTTATGCTGTCGGTGGGCTTGTCTCGTACCAAATTTATGGTGGTAGTGTCAAGCGGCGCTACTATATGCGGTGTTGCAGGGTGCTTACGCGAAACTTTAGAGTTGCTCGGCTTTCCATTCTTGCGGGCATGTTCATATGCGCATAAAAGGGAGTGAAACTGGGTGGCCGTTCAGAGACGCTGCTGTCTGCGCAAGTCATAAATGCCACCATGACCGCTGACGGGCGTGGGCTGGACCAGCACGGCCGCTTTGACCTGGCGAAGCAGCGTGCGATCGTGCTCAAATGTCACGCCCGAAACAATATGTCCGATCAGGCCATATTCTCACCCAAAAAAGGCTTATACTCAAAGGCTTGAGATGAGGTAGTTTGAACTCTGCACGATGAACAGCGCTGCACCCATACGACGGTCGAACATTCTGGATCGATGTATTTCCATCGATCTGGAGGTTGACCCCGATAAGGCAAGGATTTTCGCATTTGCCGCCGTTGGCCGCGATGTCGACAAAGGTGCCCTCGTCGCCAGAGGAAATGTTGGCGCGATGTTTCCCCAATTGGACGCCTACAGCCGGAGTTTCGATCACGTCATCGGGCACAATATTCTGCGCCACGACTTGCCGCACCTCGCCGCCGCCTCATCGACGTTTGCACGACTGGCAGAGGCCCCGATTGACACTCTGTGGCTCAACCCGCTGGCGTTTCCGCGCAACCCTTATCATCACCTCGTCAAGCACTACCAGGACGGCCGGCTGCAAACCGGTCACGTCAATGATCCCGAATTTGACGCGCGACTGGTGTTCGACGTTCTGCAGAACCAGATTAGCGCGTTCCAGGAGCTCAATGCGGCGTCGCCGGATGCTCTGACCGCCTATCACTTCCTGTGCTGCCGGTCGCCCCGTAGCGACGGGTTCGACAAGCTTTTTGCAGAGATCCGGAACGCGGAAAAACCAGACCGGGGCGCGGCAGAGAGAGCGATCCGCCGACTAATCGGATCGGAAGCATGCTCCGAGATGCTCGACCAAACGCTCAACGACCTGAATGATACCGCGCTTTCCTGGCCCATGGCCTATGCGTTGTCGTGGATTTCGGTGGCGGGGGGTGACTCTGGTGATGCCACCTTGGGTCCGAGCGCAGTTCCGCGACGCATCGCGCATTGTAAAAACCCTCAGGGACTCCAATTGCGGGAACCCGGGCTGTGAATACTGCAGCAAACACAACGACCCGAAGGTGGCGTTGGAAAAGTGGTTCGGATTTGAAGATTTCCGGCCCGAACCGATCGACGAATTCGGGCGACCGCTTCAAGAGCGGATCGTCGAAAGTGCCATGCGCGGGGACAGCCTCTTGGGCATTCTGCCCACCGGCACCGGCAAGTCTATCTGCTACCAAATTCCGGCTCTCTCGCGCTTTGACAAGACCGGTGCGCTGACGGTCGTCATATCGCCGCTCGTTGCCCTGATGGCGGACCAGGTGCAGGGGCTGGCGCGCGCAGGCATCTCATCAGCCGTCACGATCAATGGCATGCTGTCCCTGCCCGAGCGACAGGATGCTCTGGACAAGGTGCGCATGGGCGATGCGGCCATCCTGCTGATTTCGCCGGAGCAGTTGCGGAGCACCTCGGTGCGGTCTGTTCTGGCGCAGCGCGACATAGGACTTTGGGTGCTGGACGAGGCCCACTGTGTCTCCAAGTGGGGGCACGATTTCCGCCCCGACTATCGATACGTCGGCCGCTTCATCAAGGAACGCTCGGGCGAGGAGGTCGCCCCGGTCCTCTGCCTGACAGCTACGGCCAAGCCCGAAGTCGTTCAGGATATCCGAGGGCATTTTCACGAGCGTCTGGGCCTCGAGCTCATTCTGCTCGACGGCGGTGCATCCCGGTCCAATTTGAGCTTCGAGGTGCTGCCCACCCAGCGCTCTACCAAAATGGCCGATATCCTTGACCGTCTGGAGGAGCATTTGCCGACCACAGGGGCCTCCGGCGCAATCGTCTACTGTGCAACCAAACGGTCGACGGAGCGTGTGGCAGAATTTCTAAAGCAGCAGGGAATGTCGGCTGACTACTATCATGCCGGACGCACCCCCGACGAAAAGCGTGACATCCAGGAGGCCTTCCGCTCCGGTCATCTGCGTGTCATCGCTGCAACCAACGCCTTCGGCATGGGGATCGACAAACCCGACATCCGCCTCGTCGTCCACGGCGATGTGCCGGGGTCGCTGGAAAACTACTTGCAGGAAGCGGGCAGGGCGGGGCGCGATCGCAACCCTGCGCATTGCGCTCTTCTCTACAACACAGAGGACGTGGACAAGCAATTTGACTTGAGCGCGCGCTCGCGTCTGGCCCGCCACGAGATTGTCGCGATCCTGAAGGCCGTTCGCCGGCTCGACAGCAGGATGCGCAAGGACGGCGAGGTCGTCGCCACGTCGGGCGAAATTGTGAAAGAGGAACTGGATCGCGAGTTCCAGCGCGACAGCACGACCGACGACACCCGGGTTAAAACGGCCGTTGCCTGGCTCGAAGAGGCGAAGCTCCTCAGGCGCGAGGAGAACCGGGTGCAGGTCTTCCCGGCGTCACTGTCTGGTGCGCGATCTCGAGCAGGCCAAAGCATTCTCGACAAGGCCGACATCACGCAAGCGCGCCGGACAGCAGCTCTTGAGTATCGTTCGCCACATCATCAACGCGCCTGCCGAAGAGGGGATCTCGACCGATGTCCTGGCGGGGGCCAGCGGCCTCTCGGCGGCGGCGCTGCGCAAGGCGCTGACCGATCTCGAAGCGCTCGGGATCGCCAATGACGACACGAACATCACGATCTTCGTCCATGTCGGCGTGGAGAAGGCGTCGCGAGCGCGGATTGACAAAGCGTCGAGACTGGAAGCCGACCTCATCGCCAGATTGCGGGAAGACGCGCCAGACGCCGACAGCGGCGAGCCGATGCCGCTTAATCTGGCCGCGACCTGCCAGATGCTGCGGGAAGCGGGGCATGCATCCGTTCGACCGGATATCGTCGAAGGCTTGCTCCGCGGCATGGCGCAAGACGGCCGGGACATGGAGGGCGGACGCGGAAATCTGCATGTCCGAAAAGTCGCGCGCGGCAGCTTGCTGGTGCGCCTGCAACGCTCCTGGCCGGTCGTTGACAAGACGGCAGTGCTCCGACGTGATGGCGCGGGGAGGCTTCTGTCGCACTTGGTAGGTGCGATCCCGGAAGGGGTGAGGGGCAAGGATATCCAGGTCGAAACAACGCTGGGCGGGCTGCTCGGCGTCGATCACCGGCGATGCAATGCTGCGCGCGGCAGTCCACGACCCCAACAAATTGATGGACCGCGCGCTGCTGTGGCTGCACGAACAGCAGGTCGTGACACTGGGCAAGGGACTGTCGGTGTTTCGTCCCGCGATCACTTTGCGCCTTGCCCCCAAGGGAGGCTCGTTCACGCTTCAGCATTTCGCCCCGCTCGAAGAGCACTACACCGAGCAGACGATCCAGACCCATGTGATGGCGGCCTATGCCGAGAAGGGGCTCGACAGCATCGACGAGGCCGAGCGACTGGCGGAGGACTATTTCGTGCTGGAGCGGGACGCCTTCATGCGCCGCTGGATTCCCGGCCGCGGCACCGAGTTTCGCCGGCAGGCAACGGGTAAAGCCTGGCGCCGCATCGTGGATGCGCTCGGCAACAAGACACAGGAGCAGATCGTGCGCGACGACCGCGAGCAGACCAATGTGCTCGTGCTGGCCGGGCCCGGCTCCGGCAAGACCCGCGTGCTGGTGCACCGCATCGCCTATCTCGTGCGGATCCGGCGCGAAGACCCGCGCGGCATTCTGGTGCTGGCCTACAACCGCCACGCCGCCGCCGAGATCCGCGAGCGACTGCGACGTCTGATCGGCGAGGAGCGCGCGTTCGTCACCGTCTCGACAATCCATGCCCTCGCCATGCGTCTGGTCGGGGCCAGCTTTGCAGGGACTGATGTGGCAGAGAAGCCGGATTTCGACACGCTCCTGATGGATGCGGTGCGGCTTCTGCGCGGCGACGGTCTGGACAAGCCCGAGGCTGAAGGCGTTGCGCGAAGACGCTGATTCAGGGCTACCGCTGGATGCTGGTCGACGAATATCAGGACGTGGGCCCGGAGGAATATGCTCTGATCTCGGCGGTTGCAGGCCGCAGCCTCGATGATCCGGATCTGCGCATCAGCCTCTTCGCGGTCGGAGACGACGACCAGAACATCTATGCCTTTGCCGGCGCCTCGATCCGCCACATCCGTCAGTTCGAGGAGGACTATTCCGCCAAACCAGTCTTTCTGACCGAAAACTACCGCTCCACGGGCAACATCATTTCCGCGGCGAATGCCGTGATCGAACACGCCGCAGACCGGATGAAAACCGGGCACGACATCACCGTCAACAAGGCGCGGCGCAACGCGCCCCCGGGGGCGAGATGAAAGCCTCGATCCGGTGGTACAGGGCCGCGTGCAAATCCTTGCCTGCCCCGCGGGCAACGATGCCCAGGCCATGGCTGCGATCGACGAGCTGGTGCGACTGTCACAGCTGATCCCGGGGTGGACGTGGTCCGCTGCCGTGATCTCGCGCGACTGGCGGCGCCTCGCCCCGGTACGCGATTTTGCCGAGGCCTCGGGATACCGGTCGATGGTGCGAGCGACCGGCTGCCGGGGCTGTGGCGGATGCGCGAGATGCAAGCCTTCATCGTGCTGCGACCGGGCCAAACCCGCATGGTGTCCGTGGCGGACCTGACGGATGTGCTGAACACAATCCCAAGTCCCGCTGGACCGACCGGATCGGCGAAGGACTGGGCCTGCTCGCCCGCGAGATTAACGAACGTCGCTCCCCGCGACCGACATCATCGAATGGTTTGCCGAATGGGCTCGCGACTCCTGGGGCGAACAGCGCGGTTTAAAGCTCTTGACCGCCCACCGCGCCAAGGGGCTCGAGTTCGACGACGTGGTCATCCTCGACGGCGGCTGGGAACGCCCCTCGCGAGAAGAGGACCAGGATGCGCCCAGACGGCTGTTCTACGTCGCCATGACCCGCGCGCGCCGCAGTCTCGCCGTGATGTCGAACGACAATCACGAGTATTTGCCAACAAAATCCCCTGCGATCGTCAGCCGGACTGTCGTGCCTAATCTTCGTCCTTCCCGGGCCCCAGACGCTATTTCCAGTCTGCGGAGGCCCGTCTGGTGGATGTTGTCCTTCGGCGGCCGGCAATAACCCCCTGTTCTGTATCCGTCCGGTCTGACTGGTGTTGACTTATTCTGGGGTCCAGTTCCAGGGCATGAGTTCGTCGAGGCGGGTCATTTTGTGGTCTGCGACGCGGGCGAGGACCCAAGTCAGCCACGCTTCGGGATCGACCTTGTTCATGCGACAGGTTTCAATAAGGGTGTAGGCAATGGCCGCAGTATCGCCGCCGCCCTTTGATCCCATGAACAGATAATTTTTCCGCCCCAAAGTCACCGGTCTGATTGATCGCTCGCAGATATTGTTGTCCAACTCAAGCGTACCGTTTTCGAGATATGCCCGCGCCTTGGGCATGCGGCCGAGGGCGTATCGGATGGCCGCAGCCAGCGCTGATTTACCCGATATCTTGGGGAGTTGCAGCGCGAGCCAGGCCTCTAGGTCGTCAAAGATCGGCTTTGCCTTTGCCAGCCGCAGGGCCACGCGGTCTTCAGCGGGCTTGTAGCGCGCCTCTTTTTCCACAGCATACAGAGCGGCGATGCGCTTGATGGCTTCTTCGGCGATGGAGGAGCCTTCGCTTTCGTAAACATCAACGAACTTTCGACGCACATGCACCATGCAGGCCTGCTCGCTGGCGCGATCTGCCCCAAACAAACCGTTGAAGCCGGTGAATCCATCAGCATGGATCACGCCCTTATATCCCTTGAGGTGGGATGAGGGGTGCTCACCTTTACGGTCCACGCTGAACTGATACCACGCACAAGACGGGGCTTGTCCGCACCATGGCCGCTCATCTCGAACGTAGCTCCACAACCGGGCGGTTTGCGCCTTGGCTTTGGCCTGCATCTTGACGGGTGTGTCATCCGCGAACAGCGCAGGCCCGGCGCGCACCAGTTTGCCGATGTGGGCGGCTAAAGGTTCCAACAGGGCCGTGGAACGGCCTACCCAATCGGTCAGCGTGGAGCGATGCAGGTTGACCTTTTCGCGGGCGTAGATCTCGGACTGGCGATATAATGGCAGGTGATCGCAATACTTCCCGACCAGAACATGCGCCAGCAAACCTGGCCCCGGGCGTCCGCGGGTGATCGGGCGTGACGGCAGTTCGGCCTGAACAAAGGCCTCGCAACAGGTGCAGGTCATGCGGGGCCGCACGATGCGCTTTACGACAAAATGACCGGGGACGTATTCCAACTCTTGCGTCACATCCTCGCCGAGTTGCTTGAGCGCGCCGCCACACTCAAAGCAGGCATCACCGGGCGACAGGATCTCTTCTTGTCGCTCAAGGTGGTCAGGTAGCGGTGCGCGATTGTGGGTGCGCTTGGCGTGGGTGGTCTCATCCGCGTCGTCATTGGATGCCGTCATTTTGGGTGGCGGCTTCAATCTCAATGTCTTCCTGCAGATCGAAACGCCAGCTGATCCATGGCCTCGGATTTGGCTCCAAAACGCGCCTTGCGATGTCCCGCCAATTCCTTCTTCAGCTTCTCGATCTGATAGGCTTGCGACTTCACCTCAGCGGCCAAAAGCTCGCTGACCGCCCGCAGTTCGGCGGGGTCTTCAGGCAGGGATTTGAAGGTCTCGCGCATGGGTAATTTATATCCGCTCGGCCCCTCAAACGGAACGGAAAAAGTGCAAAACCCCATGTTTTATTGGCTTATCCGGCCTGCGTTGGCCGCCATGTTCGTTGTGGCGTGCGCCAGTCAATGCCTTCCAGTAGCATCGACAGTTGCGCCGCCGTCAGGTGCACTTTGCCATCCTTGGCAGCGGGCCAGACAAACCGACCCTTCTCAAGGCGCTTCATGAACAGGCATGCACCTTGCGTGTCCCACCAGATGATCTTCAACAGATCCCCGCGACGGCCACGGAACACGAACAGATGTCCCGAATACGGGTCCTCGGCCAGCTCCCTTTCAGTCTGCGCCGCCAGCGTATTGAACCCGCGCCGCATATCCGTCACGCCAGCGGCCAGCCAAACCCGCGTATTGCTCGGCACCGGGATCATGCCGTCAGCCCATGGATCAGGCCCACAACCGAAGACAACGCCGTCGGGCCTTCCACCAGAATACGCCGTCCATCCGACAGGGTGATGTCCACGCGCTGCGCGCTGACGGCGCAACAAGGGGGATCCTCTGCGTCATGCGCAGGCGCAGGACCGCCGCTCTCCAGCGGTGGCGCTTCAATCTCGACAGGGAGAAAAATGCTCTCAACCACGGCTTCAGCGGCAGATGCGCCACTCTCCACAGGGGCAAATCGAGGGTCTTTCAGCCATTTGAAAATCAGGTTCGCGTTCATGGAATAGCGCCGCGCAACCTGTGCAACCGAAACGCCCGGCGTCAGCGTCTGCGCGCAAATCGTGCGCTTCTCGTCATCCGACCAGACACGCTTCTTCAAACCCTTCTTCCCCGCCATAACCAACCTCAAGATGTCCACTATCGATAGTGGACACTATCACCCACTCCATCGCGCAGGCAGGGCAGTCACACCGGACGGATACACTTGTACCCGAGGCCTCCAATGATCCATCCCAACATGCCTTTCTATGTCAGCGTAATTGCCGATGCGCCAAGTTTATGGCAGGCCAATTCGCCGTCTCTGTCTCGATCAAACTTCCTATCCAGTTGTTCTTCCGCTTCCGCACAACGGTTGTCAAAGGTTAGGAGCATTTCATCTGAAAATGGCTCCATCCGAGCGCGCTCGGCGTGCTCGTTCATTTAGTTGGTGAGCCGCTCGACGTGCAGAAAAATGGAAGCTCATCATATAGTTAAGCGCGGGTTCTTTGCCCTCTTTTAAAATATCCCTAGCGGATACTGTAAGTTCGTGTAAGGACCGCCATCTTGCCAAGGCGCCATCAGGATAACCACCCTTCAAAAGACAAATGATTTCCTGAGCCACGATAAGCGCCTTCGGGAATATTTGGGAAATCGCACCCATAACGATGTGTGTGTCTTGTGGGCTCTCTAAATCGAAATCTATTGAATGTGCTTCACCCAACTCCTGGGCGATTTGCCACATCATTTCAAGATGATCGAAAGCTGGCTTCCAGCGTTTGAAGGTACGATTTTCAAACCCCTTGGTCTCAATTCGAATTTTATGCAGCGTTTTTGCAGCAGTCGTGCGGTAGCTTCGTAAGCTGCTAGTCACGCAATCATCAATTGTTTCTTGTATTAGCTTTGGCAAACCCTCTTCTAAGAAGTCGTTCGCAATCTTGAGGATTTCCTCGCCATCTTGATCTGTCAATTCGATGACTATCTCTTCCTCTGCGCCGTCATCCCATTCGTACTCGCCATCTTCTTCAGAAAGAATGTGTTCCACGATCGCGCCAATCGTTTTCTTGTCCTCAATTCCTTTTTCTGCGAGCTTATTTGTTAATGCGGAACGTAAGAAGTTGCGCGGAGATTTTCTCAATCTCCGTCTCAAGTACTCTCATCATCTTGTCCATTGAGTGGTTCCTAAGTACCTGACCAGCGACTTCTTTATAGCGACCTTTGCAATGGTGTAGCAGAGGTCACTTGGTGCAAGCCAACGTATTCTGAAAGCTTCGCTTTCTGCGCCTTGGAGACCTTCGTGCTGGCTGCAGCAGACGACAGCTTTGGGCCGTGAGCTGATTCACCTGTATTTGTGCTGCCCTAACATGATGCTGCGAAGCGGAGCAACCAGCTACGTCGGAGCCCTCTTTACCAATTTTCTGCACCGCAACGAACGTCCGTTAGGCTTTGGGGAGTTACCGACGTGCGGCGGAATGAGGCCCTAGACACGCCTACCTTTAGCTATGCTGCCCACGGATTGGCGGGACTGGACATTGAGCACCGCGAAGCCGATCTTAGGAATGTAACCGGACCTACCAACCGAGAATTAGTGGCCCTTTCAGCTTGGCTCAGTAGTTAATCGCAGGAACCTACATTGCTTACAGACATTTTCGCATTTCGATATGCAAACAGTAAAATTTGGGACGCATATAGCGCCAAAGAAAGTCGCCTATTGGTTCAGGCATTTTCTGTGGTGAAGGACATGAACCCTTATTAGACTCCAAGGGTAGTGAAAACTCAGTTGGGAAGGCATTTTGGAAGAGCTTACACGATAGAATAGCGGTTGAGCTTGGACTTCAAAAACTCTCACAAACGGCATTTAGTTATCAAACGATGTATCAGGGGAAGCAATCAAGCTTCACCCATTCGCATACTTGGCTGGCTGTCTGCGAAAACTGGTTGATACAAAGCCCGACTGGAAACGACGATATTGACGCATTTATCAAAGAACGACTTAGTCTGATTGAGGTGGCACTGCGCGATAAAGAGTTAGCCGTATCGAAGGCGAATGCTGAGTTGCCCCAGAAGATTTTGGATGCAAAATTGAATGCCAAGAGGCGTCCACCCAGCGGAGTTATTAGGATTCCGGGTGACCCGGAAATAGGTCTCCGGGCTTGGAACAAGAAACTAAATGAGGCCTTTCAGGTTCGCGTCGATGAGTTGAATACTCGGTTTCGCCAAGCCGGTTGCAAACTGCATTATCACAATGGGTTTATTCAAGTTTCAGAAGACGCATTGTTTTTGCATGAAGCCGAGGAACCATTTTGGAAGTTGGTAGCTGATCCGATCTGGAAAAACGTCGATACTGACATGAAAGAAGCCATAGATAGGCGAGACGGCGGCGAACGTGATCCCGCGTGGTACGCTGCCCGAGCTCTGGAAAGCACGATAAAAATCATCTCTGGCGAAAAGGGATGGTCTCATGGGCGAGAAAAAGGCGCACATAACTACATGGATCATTTGGCAAAGGAGGACGGCCCTATTTATCGAGCGATGGGAGGCGGATGCACTCAAGTCAATTTTTACGGAATTGCGAAACCCATTTGGGCATGGCCCGGGTAGCGAAGAGATGCCTAGTCTTGAAAGCTTCAACAAATCGACCTCGCCATTGAATTGTGCATTTCTTGGGCGAAGAGTTTGATAAAGCGTTTCTGATATTCAGTTTAAGAGAAACACCGCCAAGGACATTCGTTGCCCCGCAGATTTAGTACCACTGCCTAAAGCGGACCTTGACGCAACAGCCGCTAACAGTAGCTTTGTCCCGCACACTGTGAATTCGCCTATCCGCCGATTTAGCAGTTGCAGCGAATGTCCGGTTCGACGCGCCGCATCGCAGCATGCCGTCCTACGAGTGAATGACCGGTATGGGCCGATTGCCGCCGCCGACTCCAATAGGGCTTGGTCTTGTGAAACAAAAAGCCTGCCCAAATATTCTGTATCACATGGGTGCGATTTGCCTTTTGAAACACGATGTGTCCTAATCTCTTGGAGCCTTGTGAAACAAATGGTGCTTTATGATTATTGGATATGCCAGAACCTCTACCTTTGACCAAATTGCAGGGCTGGAAGCCCAACGCGACGAATTACTTGCCGCACAATGCGAGAAGATTTTTGAAGAGCAAGTTTCTTCTGTTGACGTTGCGGCTCGGAAAAAACTGACAGAGGCGCTTGAGTTCGTGCGTGAGGGCGACACTCTCATTGTGACACGCCTTTGATCGCCTCGCCCGTTCGGTTCCCCACCTTCTGGAGGTATTGGCAACATTAGCGGACAAGGGCGCCTCGCTGCGCATTCTGGCAATGGGCATTGATACGGCCACGCCGACTGGTAAGCTCATGTTGACCGTATTGGGTGGCATCGCAGAGTTTGAGCGTGAGATAATGCTGGAACGCCAGCGTGAAGGGATCGCTAAAGCCAAGGCTGCTGGGAAATACAAAGGTCGCAAGCCAACTGCGAGAGCTAAGGCTGAGCAAGTTTTTGAGCTCCGCAAGAACGAAGTCGGTCCCTCCGAAATCGCAAAGCAGCTCGGCATCAGTCGCGCGTCCGTTTACAGAATTCTCAATGAAAACGAGAGTGAGGTTCTTTCGAGCGCATAAAGTAAGAAACCTTCGAAATTCGTTTATCAGCAAGATGATCTGCGGAAAGTTTCTTGAGTGTCTGAAGGGATGTTGGGTGTGAACGCACGTTCGCGTAGGATCAGTTTTGATGAAGTTTCAACTTTAATTTCGACTACAGTGGCCTTTGAAACGATGCAATAAGCGTGCACTCGCCAGAATGAATATGCATATTACCAGCCAAAGCGGACGCCGACAAACGCAGTTTCTAGGATCTAGTTGCGGACAAACCCACCCGATGCTGATGCCGCGAAATCCAACTTGTTTGCTCGATCGTGCCCCGGAATGATCCGCAGCGTTGCAGTGCGATTTCTCCTAACCGGAAATTCAAAGTCGTAAAACAGCCTAAAATCCAGACCGGACATTCGCTGCGCCGGCGTCAGATGTCTCACATGCGGACAAACCCGCCTGATGCTATCGCGGCGAAAAATACCTTGATTGCTCGACAGTATCAGGGAGTTGCTCGCGGCGGCACAGCAGGATTTCCCGAAAGCAGTAGTTCAAACCGTAAAAGTAGCCCCATATTCTGAACCGGACTTCCCTGCGCCAGTGTCGGACGTCTCCACCGCGGTGCATTTCTGCAGCGACAATTTGCCAAGCAAAGTACCGCTCATTGACCCAAGGTAAATCTTGCGAGTAACAGCTAGCCCAACACGAGGCAATTGAGTGTGAAATCCAACATGAGCAATTTAGAAAAGACCGCTGTGGGTCTGTTGTGCCTATTAGCAGCAGTAGGCTTCTTCAATGCGGGAAGCGTAATACTAGAGGCCCTGTAGCACGCCCCAACAAAGCGTCGGGGCAAGGCGGCTCTACGGCATGAACTTCGACCGCGAGACGTCGCCATGGAACTTGCCGGAGCTTGGTTGGTATATGGGCTAGAACGTTCAAAATGTGACCGAATGGACAACAGCTATACTGATAAAGTCGCCAAGATTATTGATTCATTAACTTGTGCCAAGCTATTGGCCTATTCAGAAGCCGTCGGTTTGTTTTCAAGAATTAGGGTTTTTCGCTTTTGCCGCTGCCACACGAAGACTGTAATGCCCAAAAGAACGGCGACAATCGCCGGAGCGATTAAAGCATGCTCGATTGGGTGGAGTTCCCAAAAATGGCCTCAATTGAATGCCCCATGAAGTAGCCAAGCGTGACGCCGGTCACACCCCAAGCCAATGATGAAAGCCCAGTCAATAGGCCGTATTGCATAGGTTGCATCCCGAGAGTCGCCAAAGCAACAGGTCCAGCGGTACGCATCCCTGGGATAAATCTGAAGACAAGCGCAAATAGGACCAGGTTAACAGATAGCCGCGCGACAAGTGATGCGATTCTTGGATTTCCGAGAGCGCTGCGCAGTCGCGGTGCCTCCTTATATTTCCGTCCAATTCCGTAGATTACGATATCTGACAGATAACCTCCCGCGGCGGCTGCCAAGGCCACAGGCCAGAAAGAAAGATGTTCGCGGTGAGCCATCACGCCACCGGCAATCGCGACCGCCTCCCCTTCAATGCTGGTCCCGAAGAATACAGCAAGCGTTCCGTAGGTTTCGACTAAACTTTCCAGCCAACCAGACACATTCATCCTTTTCCTAGATTAGGATACAATCGTTTCTGTTCGCCGAGCGGTCAAGAGCCTGAGGCCCTCGGGTAGGTCAACTGGACTGATCCAGGCACTTAGTCTGATCAGACCACGTACGTATGAGATAAATTTTTGTGTGATCGGCAACAGCAGATTATTCTCACTCTGGATCTACGAAAACCAACCCTTAACACGACCCCAGACCGACTTTTCTTCTGGAACGTCTATTGTCGAGCCGGCGACGACTTGGGATCCATTAAGTCCCGGCATTGGCTCACTTTCAAATCCCGTTTCGTCAGGTTGTACGGCGGCTTTCGCGACTGTTTCTTCTGTCATCTCGGCAAAGGCATCCAACTTCGCCAAAGTTTCGGGCCCTGCCAGACCGTCGGCATCAAGACCATTGGAAGTCTGGAACTCCTTCACAGCTTTCTCGTACCCGGGCCAAACTTTCCGTCAGCATCAATGCCAAGGGCGGTCTGGAGCTTCTTTACAGTGTCACCGCGCGTCCCAACCCGCAGCAGAACAAGTTCGTTCAGACCCAGCGCCGTAAACCTATCCGGCCCCGCAATCCCGTCGACTGACAAACCAGCAGACGCCTGCGCGTCGCGGACCGCCTTTTCCGTGCCAGATCCAAATATGCCATCAGCATCAATGCCCAGCTTTTCTTGGAGCTGTTTAACAGGAACGCCCTGCATTCCCTTTTTGAGTATCGACATGTGTAAAATCCTTTTTGAACTTTGGTGCAGAAGGCCCTACGGAAGATTTTGCTAGGCGGTCCTTGATGAGAGGAAACTTAACCGACGAATATTCTGGTATCCACAGTAAAAAATCATTCAATGCTGTCGGCGTCACGTGAGCAAGAAGTTTTCTGGATTTCAGAACTTCCAACATTTACACGCCATTCAGCGTGAAGAATTTGTCCCATAGTGCATCCTTCTGATGGTCACAGTTCAATAGACCACCACATAACGGGACTAAAAACCTAGAGACATCCATCGCACTGGTTAAACACCTGTCCTCTTGGGTTCGTGCCGTAGACTGCGTGACGATGACCTGCAGCAAGTTAAATTTGGAATTCGTCAGGCCTTTTAGATATTCAGCTGAAGCAAGACAGATGCCTCGAAACTGCCAATCATTATTGTAGTTCCACTAAG
>CAWCLQ010000021.1:0-17287 GCA_963796445.1 uncultured Alphaproteobacteria bacterium
TCTCAGCGTGCTCAAAAAGAATGAAATCCACTATCGATGAGCAGACGCCGGGGCTAACGAAAGCACTGATTAAATGGAAGCTGGCTTTAAAGTTTCATTTGGCGATCTAAAGAACAGCCACACGTTTGTATGAAGCACCCCGCAATGAGTTCGGCCCATTCGTTTTTAGGTGTTTTTGTGCTGCATTTATTAGCGCTGAATTTGTAAGGTGTTCGCGTAACGCTTCCAAGTCTATTGTCTCTCGATCAATGGTGTTGATTTCCCATGACATTTTAATTTCTTCTGTTTCCAAAGAGCGATCTGCGGGAGTGGTTGCAGTGCTCCCGAGAACCTCTCCAGAATTACTATCAAGCAGAAAAGATTTGCCAATTGGGTTACTATCTTGGTCCATCTGTGACGGACTGATGACTTGACGAGCCTTGTCGCCAAGAGCGTCGCGAACCGCTTCTGCGCTGACTTGGCGTCATCTTCCATTGCTTTAAAGTAACTTTCGACACGCTTAACCAGTTCTCTTAAAGGTTTCGTGTCGCTCAGTCGCGTCGAACGACATAGGGAGATATGCTTTTTCAGGTGTTCGGCAAACTTTTTGGCCTTTGCAACCTCATCATTTGTATGAAGTTTTTTGGGCATTCGGTCGCGGGCGGCCATTAATTCCGAATGCCTGATTGCCAAATTCTCGTTGGCATCCTTGATCGCCTGCACAACTGCGTCAAAATCAATGGCGAAGATGTTGTTTCGGCCTGCCATTTTGGGTTGTTCCCTTCGGTTTGACTGTGACTTTTCGATCAGTTTTGATCATTTTCGCCTTTAAGCAGTCTTTTTCGGATTTTTTATGGCGATTTAATGATTTGAATCAATTCGGATCGGTAGCACAATGTATGTGTCTTCTAAATCTCAGGTTGAAGCAAGCTGCAGTCGTTCACTAGATTTAACGCCGAACTTAACGTCATATTCTAACCAAAAAAGTACGTATGTGTTAATTTGCATTGAGACTGACCCGGTATTTTCACCGAGATTTGACCCACCTTTGTTTATGTATCAGCGATTATTTCGCGGTCAATGTATGCGTCTCCTTTCGTGTTTTCTTTGCTGCGTCAGAGCTAGCTTTGAAGCGGTAGCTATCGTTGCCGGTCTCGAGGATGTGGCAGCGGTGCGTGAGGCGATCCAGAAGCGCGGTCGTCATCTTTGCATCTCCGAAGACCTGGGCCCATTCTGAGAAGCTGAGGTTGGTTTGATGATGACGCTGGTGCGTTCGTAGAGTTTGCTCAGCAGATGGAACAGCAGCGAGCCGCCAGATGAACTGAATGGCAGGTAACCAAGTTCATCAAGTATGACCAAGTCGGTTTTAGTCATCATCTCTGCCATCTTCCCGGTCTTGCTGAGCGCCTTTTCCTGTTCCAGCGCGTTGACCAATTCGACGGTTGAGTAGAAGCGCGCCTTGCGCCGGTGGTGTTCAATGGCCTGACCGGCAAAATAATATGCGACGCTCTGCCAGACTCTACACAACTAACGTGCGAAATGGTTCAGCTTTCTAGTGGTCGACTAATTTCTTGGTGCCGTGAACCTCTGCTTCAAATCCTCTTGAAGCTGAAGCCTGCATAGCCGCGAAAAAGACTTGCTCACGACAAAATTCTAACACCTCTATCGCAGTTGAATTTCACCATGAGAAAAACAATTTGGAATTTAATGAGGATCGATTGATGAATTCTTACGAAACGGCCTGTCACTTCCACGGTCGATTAAACCAGGCCAAAGTAAATGCGTGGCTTATCGGATTTGTCGAAGGTATACTCGTGCGATAAAGAAGTGACTAGTGAAGAGCTAATTGCATTGTCACAAGAGATACGCGCATGTGCCGAGCGTTGGGACGTACCTTACGACATGCTAGACGTAGCCGATGACATTGAAGCAAATTGCTATTCTTGCGCGAAAACTCGCGTGAAGCTTTGATATTTGCAATCGAACAGACACTTAAACTACAAAACGATTCCGCTCGCTTCGACGAGGTCCGTGATCTCGGACGCCTGGCGGAATCGCCGCAGATAATATCCTCACCGAGGGCGAGCTAAGCTTAGCGCAAGCGATTTGTGACACACTGGACAAAGGCGCAAGTGGAACAATTGAAAGCCGCATAGCGCGCTGGGTCGGCGACGGATATTGCCAGAACGGCACCGCTACGCTTGAAACACCCGCTGGTTTTGATGATATCTCTCACGAATTAATCAACCTCAGGGATCAGCAAATAGTGGTCACCGGCGTTTCAAGTACTTCGCCTCGCTCCGCTATTATCGAGCATATCGAGACCGCTGGTGGACGCGTAAAGTCTGCGGTTTCTAAGCGTACTGACGTTTTAGTTGTTTTGGGCAGCAGCCCAAACTGGGTAGCACCAACTTATGGGACTAAGTTAAAGAAAGCTCTCCAGCTCAAGCTCCAAGGCGCGAAGATCGCCATCATCAGCGAGTTTGCTTTGCAAAATGCGATCGAAGAATGCACGCGCTAAAATGAAACAAGTAGTGCTTTTTTTTGATCAAAGGTCGTTCATTGGCTGACAGTTTGGCCAAGTCTATTATGTAAAACCGGTGGCTGTAAGTTGATGCTGCTGGCCCTAGGCTACTTAAACACGGCAAACTCCAGGTCACCCCACCGGTCTGACAAATCTCGTGTGACATCCGTCCACAAGTTGGATCAGAGTTTCGATTTTGAAGGATACGGCTCCGCCAGCCATTCTACCTTTTTTGGCGCGTGTGTTGATTGCAAAGGTATCAATTTCGTTTTCGCGGGAAAATTCGTGAAGCGCCGCGAGGAATGATCGTAAATCGGCTTCAGATGCGCGCGAGCTTGTTGGCCAGAGCAATGGCCAAGTTGTTTCGTTGCATGCGTGTCGCAGCTCGCGCCTGCCGGTCATCGAAGCGCAAGGTGTGCCAATAATGGAGGCGCATCAGAACGACATTTGCAGCCTGGACACACAAAATGCGCAGGTATCAGCTACCTCGCTGTGAGAGGCGGCCCATATGGAACTATGGTGGCGCAAGAAGACGTGCGGTTTTCAGTTGGCGCCAGCATTGCTCTGGGTTTTAACAAAAAAAGTCTGACGCGGCGCTGAGTGGGTAAAAGCGTCTCTATTTCACTTTATAAGACGGTCCCCCTGCAAATGCCCGAAGATGCGCCTTATCAGGTACTTGCACTATCGCTTCGCTACTTGAGTGCGCGCTATCGGGCCTTTTCCAGAATTATGCCCAGACATTGTGCTCCGCCATTTCCAGATAGCGCCCCAGAATATTCACCGACTTCCACCCCCCTGCCCGCATGATTGCTGCAGCATCATACCCTGCACAGAGCAGATCCTGCGCCGCACCGACCCGGAGGGAATGTCCGCTGAACGCATCTATTTCGTCGGGGTCCAACCCCGCCGCCTTTGCGGCGGACTTCACAAGCCGCTTCACCGTCGTTGTACTCAGGTCGCGGTCAACCGCCCTGCCTTGATAAATCGGGCAGAACAGAAACGTGATCTCCGGGCCCCGCCACGCCAGCCACTCCTGCACGGCAATGGCCGTTCTTTGCGACGTAAAGGCGATGCGTCCCTGCCCGAAGGGGTCCGCCTTGCTGCGCCGGATGATGACCCGCATCGTCCCGTCCGCCAGAACCTCCAGATCACCGGTCGTCAGCGCCACCAATTCCGACCGCCGCGTCAGCAACTCGTACCCCAGCAACAGCATGGCGCGGTTCCGCAGGCCCCAGGGATCTTCTGGCTGCACCGCGAGGAACCTGTCGAGATACGGCCGCGTCATGCCCTTGGCCTGTTTCGGGCGGGTGCGCTTCGCGCGCCGGATGCGTCGGAAGGTCAGGTTGATCTCCTCGTCATAGGTCGGGTCGTCCAGGCGCAGCAGCCTGTGTGCCTTGCGGATCGCGTAGAGGCGTCGGCGCACCGTCGAGGGCGCAAGGTCCGGCGCCTGGTCCTCAAGAAAGCGGCAGACCGTTTCGACGGTCGCTGGAAAGGGGGAAAAATCATTTTTTTGACACCATGCATCGAATATCTCGACATCGGAGTAATAGGTGCGCATTGTTGAGGCGCGTAGGCGCCCTCAAGGCGCTTGAATTCTGTGCGCCAGTCTTGGAGTTTGATTATGGAATTTGATGCCATATATGGCACTATAGTGCCGATTTTGGAATAGTCAATGGTCACCGGTAACCAACTCAGGATTGCTCGTTTCGCTTTGCGTTGGTCAGTTCAGCAACTCAGCGAGAACACTGGTGTGCCACTCAGAACAGTTAAACGAGTCGAAGCCGAAGACGGTATCCCCTCGACAAACGCGACCACCATTCACACTCTTCAAACTGCCCTAGAAGCCGCCGGCATCGAATTCATCGGCACACCAGACGACGCGCCCGGCATTCGCATTCACCCACGCAAAGACTGATCCAGAGGACAACCCCGCTTGGACACGCTCTTCCTCATCGCCAGCAAGACCGTCTGGTTCTTCCTGCGGCCGGAGACAATGCTCCTGCTGCTCTTTGTCCTGCCCTATTTTCTGCTGCGCCGCGAGCGCGTCGAAGCCGCCACCCGCACCTTGAGTTTTGCTCTGAGCGTGACAGTCCTGATCGGTCTTTTTCCGGTCGGGAATGTCGTGTTGAACCCGCTTGAGCGGGCTTATCCCGTGAACCCAGAGATCAATGCACCCGCCGGGATCATTGTACTGGGCGGCATGGAGGATATTGCGCCCGATCACACCGGCAACGTCGCACAGGTCAACGATGCCGCAGAGCGTCTCATCGTGGCCTATGAACTGGCGCGCAGGTTTCCCGAGGCGACGGTGCTCTATTCCGGTGGAAAGCTCGTCTTCAACGCCGACAACGCGGGCGGCTTTGAAGTGGGTCCGGATATCCTCCGGCGTCTCGGTCTTCCAGAAGAGCGGCTGATCGTCGAGGGCCGCTCGCGGACAACCGCCGAAAACGCCACCCTGTCGCGGGAGATGGTGCCCGATCAGGGCACGGGCCCCTGGGTTCTGGTGACCAGCGCTTTTCACATGCCCCGCGCCTTGGGCAGTTTCTGCGCGGCCGGCTGGCGGAACCTGATCCCCTACCCCGTCGACTATCGCGGCGGAGATATGTTCAGCGCACATCAAATGGGATCTCGCCAACCACCTCGACAGCTCAATATCGGCGTGAAAGAATGGATTGGGCTTCTGGCCTACAAACTCACCGGTCGAACCACAGCGTTTTTCCCCAAGGGGTGCCCTTAGATGGGGACAGGGCTGCACCGAATCTGGGGTCTCACCCTCATTGGATACCTGCTTGTCGCAGGCATCTCCAACGCATCGGCCTCTGATCGCTTGACCGCATTGCAACCGGACGAGCGCGCCGCATGGTCCGCGGTCGGTATGATTACCTCAGAGGGGCGGGACGGCGGCGTGCAATGCAGCGGCGTACTGGTCGCACCGGACCTCGTGATTACCGCGGCGCATTGCACCACAAAGAATACCGGCTTGATGGACAGGCTGCAATTCACCGCGGGCCTTGATGGCAGCCGGCTTGCCGCCAGCAGCGGCGTCGTTAAAATCATCCGCCACCCCGCGTGGGACTATGCAACCGGCAAGAACAAACTGCGGCTGGACCTTGCAGCACTGCGCCTCGGCCGCCTGATCCCCAACGAGAAAGTGCCGCCGGCAAAACTGCGGGCAGCGTCCCAGCCCCTTGCCCAAAGTGGGGCCCTATTCGGGTATCAGAAGAGTGCGGACAGGAGCCTGTACGGGCGTTTTGGCTGCACATTGACTCAAGGCCCGCTACCCGACGTGATAACGTCGGACTGCAAGGTCACAGACGGCAATTCAGGTGGCGCGGTGATGGTAAGGGAGGACGGAGAGTGGCGGCTGGCGGGGATCACTGTGGCCAGGCAAAACCCCGGAGACGCGGCCATTGCGCTTGAAGTGACCACTTGGCTGCGCGATCTGGTCAGCACCGCAGAAGCGCGAGCGGCGCTGCGCGCCAAGGCCGCGCAGTAGAATTGGCGGGGCGTCGTTAAAACGGTCCGGGACGAGAAACAACTAAAAAGCGTCAAAAATCTTCGATCATTCTCTTGCCGTCCAGTAGGAGGGTGCGGATATGTTTGTTTACCGGCGTCGCCTCGGCCGTATAGAGCCCGTGTTTCAGCGCACTCTGAGTGCCTTTGAGCGGCGTTTTTTTGGCCCAATCAGCGCTTGCGGTTTTGTCTAGCAGCATAGCGCCGGTCTCTTTCTGCCTTGCGCTCTGCTTCAAGCGCGGTCGTCTGCGCCATCCTTTGATCGGCAGTCACCGCAGCTTCCGCGTCAAGCTCTGCTGCGCGCAACGCGGCTTGCTCTTCTGCGCGCTTGGCATCCTGAAATTTCTGCTGTTCGAGGTCTTCTTTTTGCTGGAGCAGCTTTGCCGCCTTCGCCTGTCGCTCTGCTTTTCGGGCGGCGTTTTCTTCATCTCGTCTGGTGCGCTTTGCCAGTCTCTCCGGGTCACCGGCTGCTGCTTTGAAGCGTTCAAGCCGGTTCTGTTTGGCGTCAGACGCGTTTTTGAGACGTCCGTCAAAACGATCTCGATCAGAGTTTTTCATGTATTCTTGTCTCTTACTTTTTTGTGATGCGGGAGCTGGAGGCGCGCACGCCGCATTGTTGCACGACCAATTGCGCAGTTTTCGGGCGACCCAAGCGGGGGCATATCCAATTCACGAGATGATGTGTCGCAAGGGATCATGACTGCGCTCGTGGCGGTTTGCCGGCGTGATAGCGGATAAACTTAGTCCGTACCGCGGAACTGACTGCCTGAAAAACGCCCAAGCCTCTGCATGGGAATTTAAAAGCGGGCGCATCGTCCCCGATCCACCCGCCAATGTTTGTCAGCAGTACCCCTTACGGGGAACAGCCTTAAGCCAGGGCCAGATTGGCTGCGCTCTCGCGACCATCGCGGCCGGACTTCGATATCAAAAGTAACTTTCTGGTCGTCGTTCAAGCCGGTCAAGCCAGCGCGCTCAACTGCCGAGATGTGCACAAACACATCTTTGCTGCCGCCTTCAGGGGCGATAAATCCAAAACCTTTTGTAGAATTAAACCATTTTACGGTGCCATTGGCCATCGTAGTTCTCCTTTATGCTGCCCACGGAATGCGGCAGGTCGGCTATGTCAGTGCTAGATCGGGACACTGAGCCGTGAGGAGCAGATGGATCGATAGAGGTAACGTAACAAGAGGCCACTTAGAGCCTCACTTACAATTAAGCAAGCTATATCCGCTCTATCGGGCTCAGAAGACCACGTTCTGCGGCTACCATCCTTGCACAAAACCTCGCCTGTTCCAGGCGCACCACAAACCTCGAGGCGCCCCTACTGGGCGGTCAACCCGCCATCCATAGGTATCGCCGCACCCGTCATGAAGCTCGACGCATCCGACAACAACCAGGCGACAAGCCCACTAATTTCGGGCGCTTGGCCAACGCGCCCAATCGGGTGGCGAGAGATCAACAACTGCAGAAAGTCCGGGTTGGCATCTGTGATCGGTTTAGTCATTGGCGTCTCCACCCAACCCGGGCAAACGGCGTTGATCCGAATGCCGGTCTGGGCCTGTTCCAGGGCGGCTGACTTGGTCAGGCCGGTCACGCCATGCTTGCTCGCAGAATAGGCCAGCCCAACACGTGTGCCAACCAATCCTGCGACGGAAGACGCATTCACGATAGAACCTCCGTCGCCCTGCTCAAGCATCTGGGCAATCTGGTGCTTCATTGACAGCCACACCCCCTTTAAATTGATGGCAATCACGCTGTCCCATTCTTCTTCGGTTAAGGCGCTCGACGGGTCGGATAGGTTTTGCGCGATGCCCGCAGAGTTGAAGGCCCCGTCGAGCCGCCCGAATGCCTCGACCGTAAAAGCAATGGCCCGCGCGATGTCCTCAGAGCGCGTGACATCGCACTGGACGGCTCGAACTGTGCCACCACGCGCAGAGATTTCTTCAGCGACGGGTTCAAGCCGGGACATGCGGCTTCCGGATATGACAACGCGCGCGCCGTTTGCAGCGCACTCTTGCGCCGTTGCCTTGCCGATACCTGTTGCACCACCGGTGACGAAGACAACACGGCCATCCAGATCATATTGTGACATTCCCGCGTCTCCATTTCTGAGGGATACCTGCAGCATGCGCTCGATCCAAAGCCTCCGCAAGCCTGCAGAGGGCAGAGCCAAATTTTGGGGTGCGGGACGGAACCCGGTCTGTTTCCGTTAATGCAAGACGTCTCCTGCTCAAGTTTCCAGGTGACCATGACCAGGGGGGATTTTCAGCAACATTCTGAACCCACGCACACGCCTTTACGTGCATGTGACACAATGATGGGCGGTGAGCCTCCAAGCGTCAAACGCGACAACAGCCTTTTAGAACCGAGAAGTAAGCGCCAGGTTTACAACATTTTTTATCCCCTCACGTCTAAATGGGGCCGCATTTGCGTTGACAATAAACGCGACATCTCGAACGTTCGGATAAGGTGATCTACCCGATTACTTTCAAAATTCTAAGGAATCTCATGGCCAGACTATATGACAGCCGCAAACGCATTCTCGTCACTGGCGGCGCTGGTTTTCTTGGCTCGCACCTGACAGACAGTTTACTTGAACAGGGGCACGAGGTGATTTGTGTAGACAACCTCTTCACGGGTTCGAAACGTAACATCGACCATTTACACACGAACCCGCGCTTCGAGTTCATGCGCCACGACGTAACCTTCCCGCTCTACATTGAAGTGGACGAGATCTATAATCTGGCGTGCCCAGCATCACCGATCCACTACCAGCATGACCCTGTACAAACGACCAAGACATCGGTGCACGGTGCCATCAATATGCTCGGACTGGCAAAGCGGCTCAACTGCAAGATTTTCCAGGCATCCACCAGCGAGGTCTACGGCGACCCCAGTGTACACCCGCAACCAGAGAGCTATTGGGGAAACGTGAACCCGATCGGCATTCGGTCCTGTTATGACGAGGGGAAACGTTGTGCCGAGACCCTGTTCTTCGACTATCACCGACAGCACAATCTGCAGATCAAGGTTGCGCGCATCTTCAACACCTATGGCCCCCGCATGCACCACGCAGATGGCCGGGTTGTGTCGAATTTTATCGTGCAGGCCTTGCGCGGGGAGCCAATCACCGTGTTTGGCGAGGGGGCTCAGACACGCTCGTTTTGCTATGTCGATGATCTCGTGGAGGGCTTCATTCGACTGATGAACTCCAGTGACGACATCACAGGCCCGGTTAACCTCGGCAATCCTGAGGAATTCACCATTCTGGAACTGGCGCAAAAAGTGATCGAATTGACAGGTTCTACATCCGAAATCATCTATGAGGCAATGCCGCAGGATGACCCGAAGCAAAGGCAACCGGATATCTCTCATGCGCAAAACACCCTCGGGTGGGCACCGGAAATTCAATTGGAGCAGGGTTTGAACCGCACCATAGCCTACTTCGAAAAACTACTCCCCGATCTCACTGTTGTTTAACTCGAAAACCAAATCATTTAGATTTTCGGCGCACGAGCGCTTTCTACAAATGGGTCGGGCAAAAATGCCGATCCCATTCAGCTTGAGAACCCGACGAAGGCGCCGCATGGTCCGTTGTCGGTACAATCACTCAGAAGGGCGGGACGACGTCGTGCAGTGCAGTGGCATGTACGTTGACACAAGGCCTGCTGCCCAATGCGATAACGTCGGACTGCAAACCCCCACAAAAATTACAGCAATGTAACCTTCTTCACAGTCAGACGACGCGGCACCAGGTAATGTCGGTCGCACAAGAAGGAGATGACACATGCTTTCAGGTATCAAAACAATCCGCAAAATCAGTGTTGAAGTCGTGAAATCCATCGCGCTGTGCCACTCCATCCAGACACGCGTGAACGGGTACCACTAAGCCACGACCAAAACCTCGCAAGACCGAGAGGCATCGGGTGCAGAACTGCGCCGGTGCCTTTTTTAATTTCAGGAGAGGTGCTCGGCAGGAGGGCGAACAGCCGCATATCTAAATGACGGTTGTCCACTTTTATTGCAGTAACGGCCGTCTTGCAGCCGAAACGCAATGCGCGCCTTCAAGCTGAACCTTCGGGCTCCGACCGGGCCGGTTGTCAGGGACTTAGCCGATTATATACGCGCTCAGAACGAGAATGCCTGCTGTGAAAAGACAGGCCAAGCCCGCCAGAAATAAGCCGATGAAAATTGCTTTTTCCATAGCCGACACCGGCCGCTGCGCGATGTTTGGATTGCTGCTCATGTTTTTGAACCATTATTTTTTATGCCTGCTCGTACCTCACACCGTAGTGTAGGTTACTGATTTCGGCAATAAAAATTCAACTACAGCGCCGGAGGAACAATGGCGGTCAGATGTTGAACACTACGTCGAGAACAATGTTGCCTGCTGCCCAAAAGGCAAAAAGGGCTAAAGCGATTGCCAACCCGACCAATATCCGTTCAAGGATAGCAAAAGACAAAGACCCTCTGTTCATGTCATGACAATAAAATTTGACGGTTTTGTCTTGCAACGGCCTTCGTCAAATGTCCTCGGAAAAGCATGCGACCGATGCGCTGAGGCAACGCAATCAGCGAACAGTAGAGAGCCTGTGACCGGATTGTGTACGCGTCTGCCCGATATAGAACGCGGCCGGCTCTCAGCGTCGGTCTCGTTCTGCCCTCCGCTCAGCTTCAGGCGCTGTCGCTAGATCGAAAACAACAGGTCCTAAAATCCGCTCTTTGACACCGCCTCAAAAACCAACTCGGGGATGACGACTTCCCATGTGTCCCGCCTGAGAGTGTAGTGATACGCCTCATCGCTGTCGTCCTTGTGCCAGCGCAGGATGGCGGCGATCTCTCCCCGCAAGAACTTGCTATCCGGCGGCGGCGCGAAACTTTTTGCCATGCGCCCGAGGGGCCGACCTTTTGCATCTCGCAACAGCCAACGGTTTTGATCGCGCACCAGTGTGACCGGGTCACCGATCCGCGCTTCGGCAGTGGCACCCAGAACAGGGTGGTTATGCCCCTGCCGGCCGCCGAAGGACAGGTCGACCAGACGGGCCTCTGCAGACTGGAAATAGCGTCTGGGGCCCGGGAAGGACGAAAGATCAGGCACGACAGTCCGGCTGACGATCGCCGGGGATTTTGTTGGCAGATACTCGTGATTGTCGTTGCTCATGACGACGAGATTGCGGCGCGCCCGGGTCATAGCCACGTAGAACAGTCGTCTCGGCGCATCCTGGTCTTCGTTTCGGGAGGGGCGCTCCCAACCACCGTCGAGGATCACCACATCGTCGAATTCGAGCCCCTTTGCACGGTGGGCCGTCAAGAGCTTTAGACCGCGCTGCTCACTCCAAGCGTCCCGCGCCCACTCCGCAAACCATTCGATGACATCCGCCGCCGGCATACGACGTTCGTTAATCTCGCGCGCGAGCAAGCCCAATCCCTCGCCAATCCGGTCGGTCCAGCGGGAACTTGGTATTTTATTCAGGAGTCCAGTCAGATCGGCCACCGACACCATGCGGGTTTGACCCGTTCGCAATGCATCAATGAACATTTGCATCTCCCGCATCCGCCAGAGCCCAGGGAGCCGTTCGTTCGCGACCTCGACCGGTATGCCCAGCGCCTCGGCAAAATCGCGGACAGGGGCGAGTTTCCGCCAGTCCCGCGAGATAACGGCAGCTTTGGACCACGTCCACCCCGGGATCAGATGTGACAGTCGCACCAGTTCTTCGATCGCAGCCATCGCCTGTGCATCGTTGCCCGCGGGGCATTCAAGGATTTGCACGCGGCCCTGTACCACCGGATCGACGGCTTTCATCTCGCCCCCGGGCGGCGCGGTGCGCCGCGCCTCGTTGATCGTGATGTCGTGCCCGGTTTTCATCCTGTCTGCGGCATGTTCGATGACGGCATTCGCCGCGGAAATGATGTTGCCCGTGGAACGGTAGTTTTCTGTAAGAAAGACTGGTTTGGCGGAATAGTCCTGCTCGAACTGACGGATGTGCCTGATCGAGGCACCGGCAAAGGAGTAGATGTTCTGGTCGTCGTCTCCCACCGCGAAGAGGCTGATACGCAGATCCGGATCATCGAGGCTGCGGCCTGCAACCGCCGAGATCAGAGCATACTCCTCCGGGCCCACGTCCTGATATTCGTCGACCAGCAGCCATCGGTAGCCTTCAATCAGGGTATTCCGCAACGATTCAGCAGCGGTCTTGTCCAAACCGTCGCCGCGCAGAAGCCGGACCGCATCCATCAGGAGCGTGTCGAAATCGGGGTTCTCTGCCACATCAGTCCCTGCAAAGCTGGCCCCCACCAGGCGCATCGCGAGGGAATGGATTGTCGAGACTGTGACGAACCGCGCGCTATCTCCGATCAGAAGTCGCAGGCGCTCGCGTATTTCGGCAGCGGCGTGCCGGTTGTAAGCCAGCACCAGAATACCACTGGGGTCTTCGCGCCTGATTTTCACGAGATAGGCGATACGGTGCACGAGGACGCGGGTCTTGCCGGACCCGGGCCCCGCCAGCACGAGCACATTGGTCTGCTCGCGGTCGTCGCGCACAATCTGCTCCTGTGTCTTGTTGCCGAGCGCATCCACAATCCGGCGCCAGGTTTTACCCGTTGCCTGCCTGCGGAACTCTGTGCCGCGGCCGGGCATCCAGCGGCGCATGAAAGCGTCCCGCTCCAGAACAAAATAGTCCTCCGCCAGTCTCTCGGCGTCTTCGATGCGTTCGAGCCCCTTCTCGGCGTAGGCCGCCATGACATGCGTCTGGATGGTCTGCTCGGTATAGTGCTCCTCGAGCGGGGTGAAATTCTGAAGCGTGAACGAGCCTCCCTTGGGGGCAAGGTGCAATGTGATCGCGGGACGAAACACCGACAGTCCCTTGCCCAGTGTCACAACCTCCTGTTCGTGCAGCCACAGCAGCGCGCGATCCATCAATTTATTGGGGTCGCGCACTGCCGCGCGCAACATTGCATCACCGGTGATCGACGCCAGCAGAGCGCCCAATGTTGTTTCGACCTGGATGTCCTTGCCCCTCACCCCTTCCGGGATAGCACCTACCAAATGCGACAGAAGTCTTCCCGCGCCATCACGTCGGAGCACTGCCGTCTTTTCAACCACCTGCCAGGGGCGCTGCACGCGCACCAGCAAGCTGCCGCGCGAGACTTTTCGGATATGCAGATTTCCGCGTCCGCCCTCCATATCCCGGCCGTCTTGCGCCATGCCGCGCAGCAAGCCTTCAACGATATCGGGTCGAACGGATGCATGCCCCGCTTCCCGCAGCATCTGGCTGGTTGCCGCCAGATTAAGAGGCATCGGCTCACCGCTGTCGGCGTCTGGCGCGTCCTCCCGCAATCTGGCGATGAGATCTGCTTCCAGTCTCGACGCTTTGTCAATCCGCGCGCGCGACGCCTTCTCCACGCCAACATGGACAAAGATCGTGATGTTCGTGTCGTCATTGGCGATGCCAAGAGCTTCCATATCGGTCAGCGCCTTGCGCAGCGCAGTCGCCGAGAGGCCGCTGGTCCCCGCCAGGACATCTGTCGAGATCCCCTCTTCGGGAGCCGCGCTCATAATGTTCCGAACGACACTTAAGAGCTGCTGTCGGCGCGCTTGCGTGATATCTGCTTTGTCGAGAATGGCTTTGGCCTGATCGAGATCGCTTACCAACAAGGATGCCGGAAAGACCTGCACACGGTTTTCCTCGCGCCTTAGGAGTTTTGCCTCTTCGAGCCAGGCAACAGCCGTTTTAACGCGGGTATCGTCTGTCGTGCTGTCGCGCTGGAAGTCGCGATCCAGTTCCTCTTTCACAATTTCGCCGGAAGTTGCGATGACCTCGCCGTTCTTGCGCATCTTGCTGTCGAGCCGGCGCACGGCCTTCAGGATGGCCACAATCTCGTGGCGGGCCAGACGCGAGCGCGCGCTCAAGTCAAATTGCTTGTCCACATCCTCTGTATTGTAGAGAAGAGTGCAATGCGCAGGGTTGCGATCGCGCCCCGCCCTGCCCGCTTCCTGCAAGTAGTTTTCCAGGGACCCCGGCACATCGCCGTGCACGACGAGGCGGATGTCGGGTTTGTCGATGCCCATGCCGAAGGCGTTGGTTGCAGCGATGACACGCAGATGACCGGAGCGGAAGGCCTCCTGGATGTCACGCTTTTCGTCGGGGGTGCGTCCGGCATGATAGTAGTCAGCCGACATTCCTTGCTGCTTTAGAAATTCTGCCACACGCTCCGTCGACCGTTTGGTCGCACAGTAGACGATTGCGCCGGAGGCCCCTGTGGTGGGCAAATGCTCCTCCAGACGGTCAAGGATATCGGCCATTTTGGTAGAGCGCTGGGTGGGCAGAACCTCGAAGCTCAAATTGGACCGGGATGCACCGCCGTCGAGCAGAATGAGCTCGAGGCCCAGACGCTCGTGAAAATGCCCTCGGATATCCTGAACGACTTCAGGCTTGGCCGTAGCTGTCAGGCAGAGGACCGGGGCGACCTCCTCGCCCGAGCGTTCCTTGATGAAGCGGCCGACGTATCGATAGTCGGGGCGGAAATCATGCCCCCACTTGGAGACACAGTGGGCCTCGTCCAGCACCCAAAGTCCTATGTCGCGCTGCGCCAGAACAGACCGCACCGAGGTGCTCCGCAACTGCTCCGGTGAAATCAGCAGGATGGCCGCATCGCCCATGCGCACCCTGTCCAGAGCATCCTGTCGCTCTGGCAGGGACAACATGCCATTGATCGTGACGGCTGATGAGATGCCTGCGCGCGCCAGTCCCTGCACCTGGTCCGCCATCAAGGCAACGAGGGGCGATATGACGACCGTCAGCGCACCGGTTTTGTCAAAGCGCGAGAGAGCCGGAATTTGGTAGCAGATAGACTTGCCGGTGCCCGTGGGCAGAATGCCCAAGAGGCTGTCCCCGCGCATCGCACTTTCGACGATACGCTCTTGAAGCGGTCGTCCGAATTCGTCGATCGGTTCGGGCCGGAAATCTTCAAATCCGAACCACTTTTCCAACGCCACCTTGGGGTCGTTGTGTTTGCTGCAGTATTCACAGCCCGGGTTCCCGCAATTGGAGTCCCTGAGGGTTTTTACAATGCGCGATGCGTCGCGGAACTGCGCTCGGACCCAAGGTGGCATCACCGAGTCGCCCCCCGCCACCGAAATCCACGACAACGCATAGGCCATGGGCCAGCAGAGCGCGGTATCATTCAGGTCGTTGAGCGTTTGGTCGAGCATCTCGGAGCATGCTTCCGATCCGATTAGTCGGCGGATCGCCCTCTCTGCCGCGCCCCGGTCTGGTTTTTCCGCGTTCCGGATCTCTGCAAAAAGCTTGTCAAACCCGTCACTGTGGGGCGACCGGCAGCACAGGTAGTGATAGGCGGTCAGAGCATCCGGCGACGCCGCATTGAGCTCCTGGAACGCGCTAATCTGGTTCTGCAGAACGTCGAACACCAGTCGCGCATCAAATTCGGGGTCATTGACGTGACCGGTTTGCAGCCGGCCGTCCTGGTAGTGCTTGACGAGGTGATGATAAGGGTTGCGCGGAAACGCCAGCGGGTTGAGCCACAGAGTGTCAATCGGGGCCTCTGCCAGTCGTGCAAACGTCGATGAGGCGGCGGCGAGGTGCGGCAAGTCGTGGCGCAGAATATTGTGCCCGATGACGTGATCGAAACTCCGGCTGTAGGCGTCCAGTTGGGGAAACATCGCGCCAACATTGCCTCTGGCGACGAGGGCACCTTTGTCGACATCGCGGCCAACGGCGGCAAATGCGAAAATCCTTGCCTTATCGGGGTCAACCTCCAGATCGATGGAAATACATCGATCCAGAATGTTCGACCGTCGTATGGGTGCAGCGCTGTTCATCGTGCAGAGTTCAAACTACCTCATCTCAAGCCTTTGAGTATAAGCCTTTTTTGGGTGAGAATATGGCCTGATCGGACATATTGTTTCGGGCGTGACATTTGAGCACGATCGCACGCTGCTTCGCCAGTTAAAGCGGCCGTGCTGGTCCAGCCTGTCAGGCTGCACTCCCGTCAGCGGTCATGGTGGCATTTATGACTTCCGCAGACAGCAGCGTATCTGAACGGCGTTTAACTCCCTTTTGATGCGCATATATGCCATCGATCTTACCAATAAGTCATTCACTCAATCGGCGTTACCCTGCAAAGTTTACCCCAGATATCGGGCAAAATCTTGGCATACACACGCCATCTGGTATAGGATTGTCTCGATCAGCAAGGAAGGCTGAGACTGAGAGGTTCGCATGGCAGCTCCCAAAAATGAAGTAACGGGCAAAAGCCTCCACAAGGTGTTGGACCTGATCCCAAAGCTGAGACTGATGCCCGGCGAGGATGAGATGCAGTTTGCCGACCTTCGGCAAGCCCTTTTGATGGATCTCAACCCGACATCTGCATATGAACAGAGTCTTGCAGAGCAGATCGTCAATCTGGTGTGGGAAACAGACCGACATCGCCGCATGAGAGACGCCCTGGTGTTAGCTGATGTTCGGGAGTATGCGATGGGCGCTTTCGAGACAGGCCAAATGACCCAAAAAAGCTGAGGGACGCCGAAGGGGAGTCAAGGAGCTTGGCGAGAACCTGACACATTCCGATCCCGGCCCGCCGCAAGGGCTATCGACCAACTCACGCAGCGCGGGATTTCCACCGACGAACTCCTGGCGCTGGCCTACACGCACAATCGGCAGAAGCTTGAGGCGCACGAACACTCGCAGAAGCCGAACAAAGACTTCGCAGACTGCGGGCAGACTTCTATCGTCTCAAGGCTGCCAACGCCAAACCTGTTGAGGATGCAGTACTGGTGGCTCACAGTGGTCACTATCCACAAGTCGCCGCCAACAAGACAAATGCCCGAAAAAGCACTGGGCGAAAGAGTGCTTCGGAAAGGAGGCCTCTGCACGGAACGCAACGCGTCACGGCCTGAACACGTCCCCCGCCTGGAAAGACATAATCTCGTGGTACAGGATCATTCTGGATGACCCTGAGGCCGTCCCCGTGTCAAACGTCCAATAATATTGAACGCGCAGCGCTTGTCCTTCTGCCGCTGAAGCAGTGAGGGAGCGCGCCACACGTATGGAAGAAAACTATTTCGTATTTGCGTCTAAAGATACCAGTTTGCCGAAGCTGTCGCGCTATCCCCGACAGTCGAAACAAGACGCAGAAAAGCGCTGAAAAACTGGATTGAGACCAAAAATAGCAAAAACACAAAACAAAACCGAATTTCTACCATAGATAGAATTACACAAAAATTACATCTAATTTATTGATTTTCATCAAGAT
>CAWCLQ010000022.1:0-28657 GCA_963796445.1 uncultured Alphaproteobacteria bacterium
GCCCACCATTCTCTTCCAAGCAATACAACCTAGACGCCCAAGACCGCCTTGCGTCTACGCTGCAGCAGTCGGAAAAGAACCATCAGAACCCCGGAAACGACCAGTAGAACGCCGGCAGCGAAAAGCGGCGCCGCACTCGTGTCAGTCGCATCGCGCAAGGCGCCAAGAATGGGCGGGGCCAGCCCCATCAGCGCATAGTATAGCGCAAAATACAGGCCCATTGCGGCACCGCGCCGCGAGGCATCGGCAGCTTCGACCGGCAAGGTCATAATCATGGCTGCCGCCGGGCCAAGGGAAAGTCCCACCAGTGCCATGAGCCACGATTGCTGTGCGATAGCACCAAGAAAAGGGACCGCAACCAACAGTGCCGCACTGACCACAAAACTGATGTGCGCGACACCATCAGGCCGCTTGACCCGCATGGCGAGCCACCCGCCGAAGGCGACCGATACAATCGCTGCCCAGCCGATAAAACTGGCCAGCGCAGCGGCGACGCCGGCACTGGCACCCGTGTTTTGCAATTGCCCCGGCATCCACGCGATGGCTCCCACAAAGGCGATATTGTAAGCCCCCCAGACAAGCCCTGACAAAACGACAAGAAGCAATTCCGCTCCAGCCAATCGCCCCGCAGGCTGAGTGACCTTTGCGGTCTGTTGCCCTTCGGGTGCACGCCAGACGATAAGGACGGTCAGAAAGGCCACAGCACACAGTACCGCTGGCAGCAGCATTGCCGCCTCATAGCTGGTCTGTTGTGCCAAAAGGGGTAGACCCAGCGCCGCAATCGCCAAGCCCGCAGGCCAGCTTGAAACCAGAATACCCATGGCCGTCGGCAAATCATCGCGCCCTGCAAACCAGTCCGCAACCATCTTGGTAACCAGCACATTCAGACATACCGCACCAACACCTGCGACCAGCCGTGCGATCAGCATCACCTCAAACCCCGCCAGCACCGCACCTGCGATACCGCCCAGTGTCATCAGCATCAGCCCGCCCAGAACGGACTTGGCATCGCCAAGGCTGCGGCTCAGCCAACCTCCGGCAAGGGCGACGACCACACCCGGCAGCAAATAGGCCCCGGTCAAGGTCCCAAGTGCGATGAAACTCATGCCTGCATCACCAGTCAGGTAAAGCGATAGCGCAGGCACGGATTGAAACTGTACCCCCATGGTCGCTCGGGCAAAAGTCAGCGCCAAAAGGATTTTCCAAGCTGTCGACACTGCAATGCCCCCCGGTTACATATTATTCAGTCGAAGCGGTATTGTGCATCAAATGCGCGTCAAAGGCGGCCAGCGCCTCGTCCAGCCCGCGCCGCCCTAAGCCGATACGAAAGCGGTCCTGCGGCACGGGTCCGAGGGCGGACGCGTAAATGGACGAAGGCAACACCAGCACGCCGCTGTCTTCTACCAGCGCCTTGGCAAAGGCCTCTACACCGTCGCTGCCCTTATAGCGGGGATAGGCCATGCAGGACGCCTGCGGTGGCTGCCAGTCGAACAACTCCGCGTGACGCGCAAAAAATGCATCCCACTTGAGAATATTCTCATCAACGATTGCGCAGTTGCGCGCCAGCAGCGTGTCACGGTTTTTCAATGCGATCAGCGCGAGCCGTTCGCTTGGCCCGGAATTACAGATCGAAAGGTAATGCTTCATCCGTTCCATTCGGGCCAGCAACGCTTTGTCTTGTGCTGCGATCCAACCGATACGCAAGCCCGGCAAACCGTAGGCCTTGGACATCACGCCCAGCGACAAGCCTCTCTCATATACGTCTGCAATAAAAGGCAAGTGTTGCGTTCCAGACGGGCCGAGACCGTTGAAAATCTCGTCGTGCAAAATGAAAATACCGTGTTTGCGGCACAGTGCGATCAGCGCATCATAGCGATCGCGCGACAGAATCGCACCGGTAGGGTTGTGCGGAAAATTCATGGTTAGCAGTCGGGTATTCGGCCTGATGGCGGCCGCCACGCGGTCAATATCCAGAGACCAGTCTTCATCAGGCTCCAGCGGCACGCCCGTCGCCTCACAAATGGCAAGCGGCAACGTCTCATGCGACTGGTAGTTTGGTGTTATCACAATCGCATGGGCGTCTTTGTCCAGCAAAACCGAATTAGCGGCAAAGATGCCCTCGCTCGCACCTGCAAACGAAAGGATATTTTCAACGTTTTGCTGTGCGTAGGTGTCCGCAATCGCCGCGCGCAGATCAGGCGCACCGAAGGTTTCGGTATACCCCAACCACATCTGCTCGAACCCTGCGCGGTCCTCTGGCGAGGCGAGCGCCAAGAGGTCTGGCAACGACATGCTTTCCGCATCCGATGCAGTCAAATGGTAGCGCGCTTGAAATTCCCATTTTGCAAAATGCGTTTCCAGTCGAAAATCAGGTAGTCCAGTCATCTGGTCGTGCTCGCTATCAGTTTCTTAACCTTTTGCTTAAGGCACCGTGTCACAAAAGCGAAGCCCCCCAGCAATTCGCTTTAGTTGCGCGCAGATAACAAATATACTGCGAAGCAATCATAGTGAGCACAGAGCAGCGTCATGGCCCGCGCCGCAGGCAAAAAAGTACAAAACTTCAATGTCGTTGTCGTAGGGCAAGACGGCAGGCTGGCATATGAGGCGCTCCTGTTTGCTGCATCCTTACGCCACTCAAGTCCCGGTTTTGCAGGCCGCTTGCTGATTGCCGAGCCGCAACCATCGGCCCTTTGGCCGCAAGATCCCCGCATCGTCAACCACGCGATCAGAGAGGCACTGGAGGCACTAGGCGCAGACATCATCCCATTCACGAACCGCCTGTTCGGCAGCAGCTACCCCTATGGCAACAAGATTGAGATGCTGCGCGCCCTGCCCAAAGATGAACCCTTCGTATTCTTTGACACTGACACGCTGATTACCGGCGACCTGACATCGGTACCCTTCGATTTCGACCGCCCTTCAGCATCTCTCAAGCGTGAAGGGACATGGCCGAAACCTGAACTATATGGCCCTGGCTATACAGGACTTTGGAAATCGCTTTACGACAAATTCGGGCTGGACTTTGAAAGCTCGCTCGACCCCAGCCAGCCTGACGAATACTGGCGGCGGTATCTGTACTTTAATGCCGGGTACTTTTTCTACAAATGCCCGCATGTTTTCGGCACATTGTTTGAAGAATACGCAACAGCCATCCGAGATGACGCGCCGATCGAGTTGTGCGCGCAGGAGCTTTTTCCTTGGCTCGACCAAATCGCGCTTCCGCTGGTCATCCACAAGCTGGGCGGCGGGCGTGACACACTGCCCCAAGGCTATTTGGATGGCACCGTAAGCTGTCACTACAGAATGTTTCCGATGCTCTATGCGCGCGAAAGTGATGAGGTGATCGAGTTTCTTGAGCAGGTCGCCGCGCCCAACAAGATCAAGAAAGTGCTCAAGGGGTATGCGCCGATCAAGAGGAACGTCTATCAGAGCCGAGGCGCCAAGGTTCGCGCGCTGTTTGACCAGGCGAACTTACCCAAGCGCGAAGCCCAGATCCGCAACAAGATCAAATCCAATGGCTTTTGGATGCGGTGACAGCGCGTACATGCTCTTGTACCACCGTGGCCCATAGCCTAACCATTGCGCACCCATATTCCGCAGGAGATATTCCGATGACCGATCCCCAAGGCCCCAGCTATGGCTTTGACACCTTGCAAATCCATGCAGGTGCCCGTCCTGACCCCGCAACAGGCGCGCGGCAGACACCGATCTATCAAACCACAGCCTATGTGTTCCGTGATGCCGATCACGCCGCAGCGTTGTTCAACCTGCAGGAAGTCGGCTTTATCTATTCGCGCCTGACCAACCCGACGGTTGCGGTCTTGCAGGAACGGATCGCGACGCTCGAAGGAGGAGTCGGGGCTGTGTGCTGTTCTTCAGGACACGCCGCACAGATCATGGCGCTGTTTCCGCTGATGTCACCGGGCAAAAACATCGTGGCCTCGACACGCCTATATGGCGGTACCGTCACGCAGTTCAGCCACACGATCAAACGCTTCGGATGGGAGTGTACCTTCGTAGATTTCGATGATGTGGACGCGGTAAAGGCTGCCATTAACGACGACACGCGCGCTGTATTCTGTGAAGCCATCGCCAACCCCGGTGGCTACATTACCGATCTTGATGCGATCTCGAAAATCTCGGACGCCGCAGGTGTACCGCTGATCGTTGATAACACGTCGGCCACACCGTACCTGTGCCGCCCCATCGACCATGGGGCCACATTGGTCGTGCACTCCACCACCAAATACCTGACCGGCAATGGTACAGTAACAGGCGGATGTGTCGTGGATTCAGGCAAGTTCGACTGGTCCGCGAATGACAAATTCCCATCCCTCAGCGCACCCGAGCCTGCGTATCACGGCCTTAAGTTTCACGAGACGTTCGGCCCTCTGGCATTCACCTTCCATGGCATCGCCATCGGCTTGCGCGACCTAGGGATGACCATGAACCCGCAAGCAGCACACTACACGCTGATGGGCACAGAAACCCTTTCGCTGCGGATGGAACGGCACGTCGAAAATGCCGAGACCGTCTCCCAGTGGCTGGAAAAGGACCCACGTGTCGAATACGTGACCTACGCAGGTCTGAAATCATCACCCTACAACAAGCGCGTAAAGAAAATCTGCCCCAAGGGGGCGGGCGGCTTGTTCACCTTTGCGATCAAGGGTGGTTATGATGCCTGCGTTAAGTTTGTGAATGCGCTGGAAATCTTCAGCCATGTGGCAAACCTTGGGGATACGCGGTCTTTGGTCATCCACTCGGCCTCGACCACGCACCGTCAGCTAACGGCAGAGCAACAAGAGGCCGCAGGTGCCGGTCCCGGCGTTGTACGGATTTCAATCGGTACAGAAGATCCCGACGATTTGATCGCCGATCTCGATCAGGCGCTTTCAAAAGCAGCAAGCTGAGAACCGTCATCAGAAGAAACAAAGGGGCGGTATCAACCGCCCCTTTGTTCGTTCACTAAAAACTGTCATTAGTCCGCAATCGCAAACTCGATTGTGACGCGCGCGGTCAAGCTGACCTCGCCCTGCGCAACCGGCACATCATTCGCCATCCGCGCTGAAGCCATTTCCATCATAGCGGGCCGAGGCGCGCCGCCGCTTTCCGAAATGGACTGGATCGAGCCCAACGACACACCTGCCGCCTGTGCAAGTTGTTCCGCCTTGGCGATAGCATCTGCAACGGCATCCGCCCGCGCCGCCGCGATTGCGGCATCAGGATCAGCTAGGGAAAACTGCAGCCCGTCGAAGGTGTTGGCGCCATCTTCCACGACTTCATTCAAAATGCCGCCAAGTGCCTCCAGCTCGCGAACGCGGATACTAAGTGAATTGCGCGCGATAAAGCCGGTAATACGCGGCTCGCCGCCATCACCGGCGTTGGGGCGCACCCATTTAGGCTGCAAAGACAAACCTTGCGTCTGCATATCGCGCGGAGCAATACCGGCCTCTTCCAGACGCGCAATAACGTCCCGTACTGCACCTGATGTTGCGTCCAGCGCTTCTCCGGCCAACCGCGCTTCGCGCGTCACACCAATTCTGATGCTCGCCATATCGGGTACAGTCTCGACACTGCCCTGACCTGTTACAGTAATCATCCGCTGTGTCTCCGCCAAAAGAGGTGTCGCGCAGCCAATGAGAATCACTGCTGCCGCAATTAACTTATTCATTCCTCTTGTTCTCCTTTGCATTTGGACAAAACATGGTTTTTTCTCCATTGGAAAACAAGAAGGCTGCGCGTTTTCCTTTCCCTCGGCAAAGACCTGCTTTATCTTAATCCCGACAACCGATGTTCTGTTTAACGCAACCGTTTGCGGGTACACACAACGTATGAAACTACATTTTGCGCTTTCTCTGTCTCATGACGGAATTGACCTGCTGCACAGCGGGCCATCAGGTTGGGTCACTGTGGGTCGGGCTGACCCTGCGTCAGACGACCTGCCTGCACAGCTGGACGCTTTGGTCACAATGGCCAGATCGCTGGGAGGCGATGACCTGCGATGCAAAATCATTCTGCCGGATGACCAGATCAAATACCTGAGCATTGCGACACCTGGCATGGATGCAGAAGCGCGCCAGCGCGAAGCAGTGCAGGCGCTGGAAGCATCAACACCTTACACAGCGGAAGAAATCGTATTCGATCTTCAAGCCGATAAGGACACCACGCATGTGGCCGCTGTCGCCAAGGTGACCCTTGCCGAAGCGGAAAGCTTCATCGCCGACAAAGGGTTTATACCGGTCAGCTATGTGGCGCGGCCTGCAGAAGGGCTACCGTTTGCGATTGAACCAACGTTTGCTAGTACCCACGACGCACAGGTTGAATCCTCTCCGCCCGAGGCATCAAAACCACAAGACGCTCCTGACGCGGATAGCGTCGCCCTCCCCGACCCCGAGAACGCACGCGCGACCGAAGGCGGATTCGTAAGTCAACGACGCGTGCCGACCTTCCGGACTAAAGCCGGCGATCTACCAGATCACGTTACCGAAGCGGGCGCGGGATTTGCCCAAAGTGCGGAGCCTTACCAAGCTGCGACGTCGAAACCGGCAGCCGCTGACAACCCAAAACCCCCGCCCGGCACGGCGCGCGCGCGCAACGAATCGGAACGGATGACCGTCTTTGGGATGCGTGCGGGCACCGGCCTGTCGCGCGGCATGGGCCCGCTTGGTATGGCAACAGCAGTAGCCTGCATCGCAGTGCTGGGATTTATTGCTTTTGCAGGCGGCGCTCTGGGCACGAATATCTCGTCTTTCTTCACGCTCCTGAATGCTCCAAAGCCAACCGCTCAGTTTACAGCACCTCAGCAGCCTAAATCGCCAGCTAACACAACTGCGCCACAGACCGCCGAAGCACAGGTAGAGCTGGCGTCGCTTGACCGCGAACTATCGGACGAAGACACTGCCGTGCTGGATGCGTTGAGAACACCCGTTCTAACAGGCCCAACTCCTAGAGCAGACCGAACAAACGATGAAATTCGCGCAGCCTATGCGGTAACAGGCATATGGCCGGTGGCCCCGGATGTCCCCTCGCCACCACCGCTGATCGATCTGGGAAATATGTACGAGACCAGCATCGATCCCATTAATACCAACTTCGATGCAGTAGCGTTGCCCTCTATAAAATCGCAGGACACGGATGCAGCAATACTGGCGCTCGCCTCACCCGCGCCCGCTGGAACCAAATTCAATCTGGATGATCGGGGCTTTGTCGTGCCTTCAGCTCAGGGTGCGGTGAATCCCGATGGTGTCCAAATCTACGCAGGTGCGCCGCCTGTGCGCCAACCCCGCAACCTTCTGCGCATCGATGACCCCGGCGAGGATCTGGCAGAGCTGTTGCGGCTCTCGACCTTCCGACCCAAAGCACGTCCTGACAATCTGATCGAGACAACCGAACGCGCGAGTTTTGGCGGGCTGACGCGCGCGGAATTAGGAGACCTGCGGCCTCAACTGCGCCCTGCCTCTGCACAAGAGACGGCATTGGCCTCGGCCAGCTTACTGCCCGCAGACGCAGGCGGCGCGGAGCCTTTAATCCAACCTGACGAAGACCTGCTGGCAACAGCCACGGCACGCGCAGTGCCGGTATCCTTGCGCCCTGACGTCAGACCATTGAACTTTGCAGCCGTAGTCGCCCGCGCGCAAACAACTGCCGCAACCCCAGCCCCGACACAAGTTGCCGCAGTACGCGTAGCCCCCCGTGCTGTGGCCCCGACAATCCCCTCAAGCGCTTCCGTTTCGCGGCAGGCGACGGTTAAGAACGCGATCAACCTGCGAAAAGTGAACCTGATCGGTGTCTATGGCAAACCCTCCAGCCGCCGTGCGTTGGTCCGGCTTGGGAACGGGCGATATCGTAAAGTCGAGGTAGGCGACAGAATAGACGGCGGCCGCGTATCTGCGATTGGCGATGGCGAACTCAGATACCAGAAAAGTGGCCGCGCCATCGTATTGACAATGCCAAAAGGCTAACAGCTCTATTCGGCAGCAATTTCCCCGCTGTCGATTTGTTCTTGCTCGATGCTTTCGAACAGCGCTTTGAAATTACCCTCGCCAAAGCCGTCATCGCCTTTGCGCTGGATGAACTCAAAGAAGATGGGGCCAATCACAGTTTTAGAGAATATCTGCAACAGGATCTTGGTTTCACCACCATCGACGACACCTTCGCCGTCAATAAGGATACCATGCGCCTTCATCCGCTCAATCGGCTCGGAGTGCCCCTGGACCCTGTCATGGCTTAGCGCATAGTAAGTATCAGGCGGACCCGGCATGAACTTAACCCCACGCGCCGCGATCTCATCTGTACTATCGTAAATGTCGTGCGCGCCGACTGCGATGTGCTGAATGCCCTCGCCGTTGTACTTTTTGAGATAGGATACGATCTGCCCCGTCTCGCCCCGATCTTCGTTGATCGGAATACGAATACGTCCGCAAGGAGATGTCAGTGCACGGCTTAAAAGGCCTGTGTACTTGCCTGCAATATCAAAAAACCGGATTTCGCGGAAATTGAACAAATCACCGTAAAAGCGGAACCACTTGTCCATGTTCCCCTTGTGAACGTTATGTGTGAGGTGATCCAGATAGTAGAACCCCACGCCCGCAGGTTTAGACTGAGTAATCCAATTATATTCGTCATTATAAGGGCTTGTGTCGTAGTATTGATCTACGAAATATAGCAGCGACCCGCCAATCCCGATGATCGCAGGCACATCCAATACCTTGCCGTCTCCCTCATAGGGTTGCGCGCCTTTAGCAATGGCCTGCTTGAACGCATGATCCGCATCAACGACACGCCACCCCATCGACGGTGCGCAGGGCCCATGCTCTTGTACAAAGCGCGCCGCGAAACTGCCCGGGTCAGCATTCAGGACATACGTGATGTCACCCTGTTGCCACAACTCGACCGCTTTGGTTTTATGTGTTGCCACATGCGTATAGCCCGTTTGCACAAACAAAGCCCGCAACGCATCCGGATCAGGATGCGCAAATTCCACAAACTCAAATCCATCCGTTCCAGCAGGGTTTTCATCAGAAATTCGTGACTTTGGTGCATCATGCGGAAAAGGGCCCATTTCGAACGCTCCTAAGGATTATGATTGTCTCAACGCTTAATTTCCTTGCTTTTACCAAAGAGACCACGCCTATTTTGCGCAAAGAATAATGTAAATCTCGAAAATTTTGCGTAAAACGCGCATGATTGGCGTGAATAGAGATGAGGTTTTGCATATTGCTGGATGATACTGACAAAAGACTGCTCGCCGCTTTGCAAAAGAACGTGCAGCTCACGGCGACTCAGTTAGGCGAGATGCTGAACATGTCTTCAAGTCAGGCGGGGCGCCGACGACAAAGGCTTGAGGCTGAAGGCATCATCAAAGCTCAGGTGGCACGTCTAGATGCAGCGGCACTAGGCTTGCATATACAGGGGTTCGTTCAAGTGCATCTGGCGACCCACAGCGCGGAGCAATCGCGGGACTTCAAACGTATGGTGGAAACCACACCGCAGATCACAGACGCGTGGACAATGACTGGCGATGCGGATTATCTTTTGCGCGTGTATTGCAGTGATTTACCCGACCTCAACCGATTGATTCAAGATATATTGCTTGTGCACCCTTCTGTCGCACGGGTGCACAGCCAGATTGTGATGGACCAGCTTAAGACAGACGGCCCACTACCCACTTAACCCCATGGAGAGAAAAGCCTGATGGAAGGTTTCCTGTATCAAGCGTCAGTCTACCTGGCAGCAGCGGTTATCGCGGTACCGATCGCGGCGCGGCTCGGCCTTGGGTCGGTACTGGGGTATCTTGCGGCAGGCATTATAATCGGTCCGGTACTTGGGCTTGTCGGCTCGGAAACGCAGGATTTGCAGCACTTTGCCGAATTTGGCGTTGTCGTGATGCTGTTTCTCATCGGGCTTGAACTTGAACCCCGCGCGCTCTGGGATATGCGGCACAGACTCTTGGGCTTGGGCGGCTTGCAGGTCGTGCTCAGCACGCTTGCTTTGACCGGTATCGCAATGGCGTATAACCAACCCTTGGGTGTTGCCCTGGCCATCGGGCTAAGCCTCTCGCTCAGTTCGACCGCGATCGTCCTGCAAACCCTGTCAGAAAAGGGCCTGATGCAGACGAACGGCGGGCGCAGCGTATTTTCCGTTTTGCTCACACAAGACATCGCCGTCATTCCAATCCTTGCGATCCTGCCTTTGCTTGTCGTCACGCTGCCGTCCCGCATTGCTGAGGACGGATCGATTCAGTTGGGCGACAAAACCGATTATCACGATCAGGCCCATCAATCACTGTCACTGGTCGACGGATTGCCCGCGTGGGGCGTGACACTTGTCACTGTTGGCGCCGTCGCTGCCGTGGTGATTGCGGGCGTCTATTTTACGCGCCCGGTGTTTCGCTACATCCACGCGGCACGTCTGCGTGAGATGTACACAGCACTGGCGCTTTTGATCGTCGTCGGTATTTCGTTCCTGATGATGCTCGTTGGCCTCTCCCCCGCGCTCGGTGCATTTCTTGCCGGCGTCGTATTGGCCAGCTCTGAATTCCGTCACGAGCTTGAGACCGACCTTGAGCCATTCAAAGGCCTCTTACTTGGGCTCTTTTTCATCACGGTCGGCGCGGGTATAAACTTCGCCCTACTCTTTGACGACATGCCTGCAATCTTGTCCATGGCGCTGCTTGTCATCGTGGTGAAAGGCGTCATTTTGTATATCCTTGGCCGTGCTTTCAAACTGAAGGGGCGCGACAACTGGCTGTTTGCGCTGGGGCTCGCGCAGGCGGGAGAATTCGGTTTCGTACTGACTTCCTTTTCAGTTCAGCAAAAGGTCATACCACTTGAGATCGCCGAAACGCTGCTGCTGGTGATTGCGCTTTCGATGCTGATCACGCCATTGCTGTTTATCCTCTATGATTTTCTATCCCGTTGGTCAGAAGAAACCGTGGAACAAGCCCCGGACGATGAAATCGACGAAGAAGGCCCGGTTATTATTGCCGGTATCGGGCGATTTGGTCAGATCGTGAATCGTCTGGTGCAGGCGAGCGGCTTCAAAACGGTCGTTTTGGATCACGACATGGAAACGATCGCTGTGATGCGGCGCTTTGGGTATAAGGGCTTTTTAGGTGACCCGACCAGGCCGGATATACTGCGGGCCGCCGGGATCGAGAAGGCAAAAGTGTTGTGTGTGGCGCTGGACGACCCAGAAGCTGCGATCAAATTGGTTAAATATGCCCGCAGCCTGCGTGCCGATCTTCATATCATTGCGCGCGCCCGCGACCGGACCTACGTGTACCGGCTGTTCCAGGCGGGTGCCAACGACATCGTGCGCGAGATGTTCGACAGCTCATTGCGGGCGGGACGCTACGTGCTCGAAAATATCGGCCTGAGCGAATACGAAGCCGCCGAAGCGGAACGCGTCTTTTATCAACACGACCGCGAGACGGTCCGCCAACTTGCCGAACTATGGGACCCAGCACGTCCCGTCAGCCAAAACCCCGAATACATCGCCCGCGCCAAAGAACTGCAGAGGGAGCTTGAAACAGCCATCCTAAGCCGCCCTAATCAGGATAAACGCGACGCTTAGATGCATCTGACAGTATGCTTTCAGGAAAGCAGGTGGCGCCAGAACGGTCAATCACCCGTCCGAAACACCCGCTTCTGCAAAGGTAGCCATTCCGCTTAAAACAGGCGACTGCTCCTTTAAGCACCGCCAGTGCCAAAGTGCCGCCGGATGCTTCCCCCAGCCGCAAGCCCAGCGACAAAAGCGGCTCTTTTTCAAGATGTTGTAACAGCATGCCATGCGCACCCTCAGCACTCAGGTGACCTGCTACGCAGTGATCCAATGCACCGGCATCCGTCTTCAGCAAACACCCAGCCGCAGCGCAACAAATGTATCCATCCAGTACGACAGGGATGCGCAAGCTACGGGCACGCGCCATTGCTCCGGCCATCGCAGCAACTTCGCGCCCGCCCAGACAACGCAAAATCTCAAGCCCGCCTGTCACATCACGATGCAGGGTCACCCCCAAAAGGTGGCTGAGGATTATGAAAGACAGCCAAATCGGATCTTATGGAACACTGACGTTGATCTTGGTCACAGGCTTGCGCTGGTCCGCGATTGCAACGATTTTGGCAAGCGCACCGGCGGCCATCATCGCGCGTACAGCATTGTCACGGGCGACCATGCCACTGGTTATGAACAGATTGGCCCCTGCCCGTAGTGAGGGATTATCGCAAGGTGTCGGCCAGCCAGCAGTGCCCATTACGTTTGTAGCCATTGTTGTAGGCCTGGCCATCGCATTTTGCGCAGTCGGCACAGCCGCATGTATAGCATTGCTATGTTGCCTGATCGTAACCGGCGGATGCATAATCTTAGCGAGAAACAAAATTAACGGCCAGCCCGGAGACGTTATCGGCGCGACGCAGCAACTGTGTGACATTGCAGCCTTGTGTCTGTTTGCTACAATCTCCACATGAAAAACGCGCCCCGAGGAGCGCGTTTTCAAACTTCGCTGTCACATTTATCAGGCTGCGATGCGGCTTTCCAAAACGTCACCTACCTGCTTCGCTGCGGCAAGCTCGTCTCCACCGCTGACGGCCGCGACCTCACGGGTCAAGCGCTCCAAAGCTGCTTCGTACAACTGCCGTTCTGAATAGCTCTGCTCACGCTGATCATCAGTGCGGTGCAAATCACGCACGACTTCCGCAATAGCGATCAGATCGCCGGAATTGATCTTCTGTTCGTATTCCTGCGCGCGGCGGGACCACATGGCACGCTTTACTTTAGCTTTGCCTTTCAGGGTCTTCATCGCGTGAGAGATAACATCCGGGCTGCTCAGTGCCCGCATCCCGATTTCCGTCGCCTTATGTGTCGGCACCCGCAGTGTCATCTTGTCTTTCTCGAACGAGATCACAAACAGCTCAAGTGAGATGCCCGCAACTTCCTGCTCTTCAATTGACAATATCTGGCCCACGCCATGCGCAGGATAGACCACAAATTCATTCGGGCGGAAATCAAGTTTCTTCGATTTTGTCATTCAGTGTTCCTCGTCTGACAGCGCCGTTTCCAAACATAGGACAGTCAAAAGCACACAAGGCAGAGGCAAGAGAGCCAACCGATCCAGTGTGTCATGCCGATTTGAAATGCATATCCGGAGGATGGACATGCTGGAAACAGACTTCCGTCGTTGATTTATGATCAAACTATATCACAAATTTAGGCTCCGCGAAAGCGGCGCATGCAGTGTTGCAGCAGAAACCAAATAAAATTAGCGACTTAAAAGCGAATAACCCGCTAAAAATGCTCGATTTACCTGCGAAACACCTGGGTTAGCCGCCTTCACCGGGTGCCTCAGAGAAATACTTTTCGAGCTTTCCAGTCTCACCATCTCGCGATTCGGCATCGGGAAGAGGGTCTTTTTTGGTAATAATGACCGGCCACATCTCTGAGTATTTGCGGTTGAACTCCACCCACTTTTCCATATCTGGTTCAGTGTCAGGTCGGATTGCATCCGCCGGGCATTCGGGCTCACAAACGCCACAGTCAATGCATTCATCCGGGTGGATCACCAACATGTTTTCGCCTTCGTAAAAGCAATCCACCGGGCACACTTCGACGCAGTCTGTGTATTTGCACGCGATGCAACTGTCATTCACGATGTAGGTCATTGGCGTCTCTCGAGATTACGGGTGTTAAAGGTAGCTAAAACAGTCTTTAGCATCATTCAAGAGAGCGGGCTCTAGAAAGATCAAGGGTGCGACGATCTCGCTTGGTTGGACGACCCTTTCCTTCAAAGCGCGGGTTTTGCGGGGTAATTTCCCGAGGTTTCGGCTTAGGGGGGGAAAGATCGGTATAGAGACCTTGCGCCTCGGGTGCAGGTCCCCGTCTGGTGCCCAAAGCCTCAATGCGAATGACGCGCACATCATCCCCTTGGGGAAAGGTCAAAACATCACCGGGGCCGATCAATGTGCTGCGTTTCTGAACCCGCTCCTGGTTCACGCGCACTGCCCCGGATGCCACAACGGACGCCGCGAGAGAGCGTGTCTTAAAGAACCGCCCATGCCAGAGCCATTTGTCAAGACGCAGCTTTTCAGCCACTTATTTGTTGTCCTTCAGCCCCATCAATGCGGCTGCAAACGGGTTATCAGGATCAATTTTCTTGTCGGCTTTAGGCGGTTTCGCGGAATAATTTTGTCCGCCGCGAGGTTTATCGCCCTTCGGAGCACCGCGCTTGCCCTTTTGGTTCGGCCTGCCCTTACCTTGTGGACGCTCGCCACCGCGCCGCTGTTGTCCGGCACCGCCACGCGGGTTGCGACCCCAGGTAAAGGTATAAAACACTTCGGTGTCGGGCGTTTCGGTCTCGGGCGTTTCGGTGTCGGGTACTTTCGTCTCAGGCGCGTCGATGTCCCGCGCTTCCGTCTCCGATGCTTGTTCATCTTCCTTAGTTTCTGCCTCGGTCGCGACCGGTTCTTGGGTGATTTCAGCAGCAGTTGCTTCGGCTTTTTCAACAGCTGGTTCAGGTGCTTCAGGCGTCACGACGACAGCTTTCACTTTAGGCCGTTCACCTTTTTCCGCCTTGTATCCCAAACCCTGCATCAGGTCGGCAAATTGTTCCAGCGTCATACCGGTGATGGACAGCATATCGGCCTTGGCTTCGAAGCCCGCGCGGGTGTTTTCCGCCCTTAACATGTCCGCCAACCGCTCAAGCATATCAATGCGGATCGCGCGTTGACCTGCTATGCGGTAGCCAGACATTGTGTCAGCCCCGTCTGCCGCACCTTCTTCCAACGGAATAGTCACGAGCCCCGGCGGTGGTGCTTCTGGGAAGACGTCCAAACCCTTGGTCAATGACCAGAGCACAAGCCGCAACCGTGTCGGCGCAGGTTTCAACAGCAGCGGTAAGAAAATGGTAAACTGACCGAACCGAATACCGTGTTTGCGCAGCGCAGAGCGCGCATCCTGATCCAGTGCCTTTACCTCATCCGCGACTTGCGCACGGGGCAGAATACCCAAGGCTTCGACCATCTGGAAAGCAAAGCCGCGTGCAAGCCCCGTTAACTCTTCGTCACGGCTCAGGTTTAACAAAGGCTCGAAAAGGGCTGCAATTTTACGGTCGATGAAGTGTTGCAAGCGGCGCTGCACTTTTTGCGCGACCTCAGGCCCTGCTACGTCGTCCACGAACACTTCGACCTGCGGTTTGAGTGCATCGGCCCCGGCGACAAGCTTGCCAACCGCATCCTTGCCCCACATCAGGCCACCCTGCTCGGTGAAATCAATCTCCGTGTCAGGCGCGTTGTAAAACCGGTCTGCCCGCAGATGGAATTGCGGTGCCATTGCCTGCAATGCAGCTGACTTTATGGTTTTCGCTTCTGCGCCGCTGGCGTTTTTGTCCTGACTGAACCGGAAACCTTCCAGTTTGCCTACAAATTCGCCTTCGACGGTTACTTCGCCGGTATTGGATACTTCTGCCACCATGGCTTCCTTCTGGCCGAGCCGGCGCAAAAGCACGGATGTGCGCCGGTCTACAAATCTTTGGGTCAAACGCTCGTGCAGCGCGTCCGACAACCTGTCTTCTACAGAACGTGATTGCTCACGCCAATGGCTTTCGTCATCTGTCCAGCCTTTGCGTTGCGCCACATAAGTCCATGTGCGGATAAAAGCCAACCGTTTGGACAGCGCATCAATGTCTCCGTCGGTTCTGTCGATACGATTGATCTGACGCGCCATCCACTCTGCGGGGATCTGACCCAACTGATGCAAATAGTTAAAAATCTGTTCCAGAAGGCTCGCATGTTCAGCGTGGCTGATGCCTCGAAAATCAGGGATGCGGCAAACGTCCCACAAAAGGCGCACCGAAGGGCCGTCAGTACAGCGCGCCGCCACTTCGGCAACCTGCCCCAGCGCTTTGAGCACGGTCAGGTCATCGGATTCCCGGGCGCGGACCAGAATTTCTTCGCTTGGCGATGCCTCAAGTGACTGGATCAGCCGGTCGATCGACCCGAATTGGAGGGCATGGTTGCGCCAGTTGAGCCGCTTGAGAGGCGTGAACCGATGGTCCGTAATTGCGCGTGCCACTTCGTCATCAAGCGCGCGCGCCTCCCCGGTCACGCCGAAGGTGCCGTTTTTCATCCCCCTGCCCGCACGACCTGCGATCTGTGCCAATTCATTCGGCGCGAGCATCCGCATGCGCCGTCCGTCGAATTTGCTCAGCGCCGAGAATGCAACGTGATCCACGTCCAGATTGAGCCCCATGCCAATCGCATCTGTTGCTACCAGATAGTCGACCTCTCCATTCTGATACATGTCGACCTGAGCGTTGCGCGTGCGAGGGCTGAGCGCGCCCATAACCACCGCAGCACCGCCCTTTTGGCGCCTGATTAGCTCTGCAATCGCATAGACATTCTCAACCGAAAAGCAGACAATTGCACTGCGCGGCTTCATTCTGCTTATCTTTTTCGGACCAATGTAGGATAAAGTGGACATTCTTTCACGCTGAATGAACTGCGCATTGGGGATCAGGTCTCGAATGGGTCCGCGCATCGTATCGGCACCCAGAAAAAGCGTCTCATGCAGGCCGCGCGCGCGCAACAAACGGTCAGTAAAAACGTGACCGCGTTCAGGGTCCGCGCAAAGCTGGATTTCATCAACGGCAAGAAAATCGCACCCCATGCCCTCGGGCATCGCCTCAACCGTGCAAACCCAATACTGGGTACGCGGCGGCACAATCCGCTCTTCTCCGGTGACAAGTGCGACAACCGACGGCCCACGCGCCGCGACGATACGGTCGTACACCTCGCGGGCCAAAAGGCGCAACGGCAAGCCAATAACACCGGTACGATGACCAAGCATCCGCTCAATTGCATAAGTGGTTTTGCCGGTATTGGTCGGGCCTAGAACGGCCACAACCCTTTTCTCAGCCAACACGGCGAATTCCTTGCTTAAACCCTCAGAGGGTCTGACCAATCCCCAGACCGGCCAGTCTTTTCCGTGCCTCTTTGGCCCGTTCGTGATGCGGGTTCAAGTCCAACACGAGATCATAAGCATCGGCCGCGCGTTGCAGATCGCCAAGCTCCTGCATCATCACGCCCAGCCCAAAAATCGCGTTGAAGTTGTTCGGGTTCAGCGTCAAAGCATGCTGAAGATCGTCCAGTGCAGGGCCATATAGCCCGGCGCGAAAAAACGCAGTTGCGCGCGCGTGCCAGCCTTCGGCGAAGTCCGGCGCATGGTCCGTCAGGGCGGACAAATGTTCGATTGCGCGGCTATTGTCTTCGGCCTCGAGTGCATCCCGTCCACGCTGTAGCAGCAAATCCATCGCAGGCGAGCCGGAATTCCCCCATATCAGCGTCAACTCACGCTCCAGACGCGGTGCCTCTGATTTGGGTGCATCTTGCAACTGTGCCAAAAGCTCCGCCTCACTGGTCTGAGCCGTTGCGGGCACTACAAATGCAATCACAGCAAAAAGTGCCGTAACGATTAGTTTGAGAATCTTATATTTCACATCCATAACGCCTAACAATGTAACAGTCGTGCAAGCCAATTCCAGAGCTTGCGGACAGATCAAGGCAAAAGGGTCTAAAAATGAGTGATATTGTGAACGGTGCAGTCGAAAAGCTGAACGAAAAAATGGCAGGTTCGGATTTCGCGGGCACCGCCAAGTTCGACATTCTCGGCGAAGGGGCTGTTTTCGTCGATGCTCAAGGCGCCCGCGCGAGCGATGAAGAAGCCGAAGTCACCATGAGCGCGGATGCAGACACGTTTGTGTCTATTCTCGCCGGTGAGACAGATCCGACCAGCGCGTTTATGACGGGTAAACTGACGGTCGACGGTGATATGGGTGTCGCAATGCAAATCGCGCAGGCTCTTTCTTAATGAGCATTAGCCCCGCCCCCTTCTTCAGCGATATCGCACATGGCCCGGCGGGCGGGGCTGCGCATTGGACGCATACTTCTGACGATATTCGTGTCCGGGTCGGGCATTGGGCCATGGCTGGTGCCAAAGGCACTGTGCTGATCTTCCCCGGACGGACAGAATTTGTTGAAAAATATGGTCAGGTCGCAAAGGCTTTCGCCCACCGGGGACTGGCCAGTGCCGCAATTGATTGGCGTGGACAGGGTTTGTCGGACCGGTTGCTTGAGAACCCGCTGATCGGTCATGTGACGCAGTTTACCGACTACCAGAAAGATGTTGCGGCACTGATACGTGTGGCCCGCAAGATTGAATTGCCGCGTCCCTATTATTTACTGGCCCATTCGATGGGAGGTGCCATCGGTCTACGCGCTGTGATGGAAGGGGTTGCCGTACGTGCCGCAGTATTCAGCGCACCGATGTGGGGCTTGCAAATCAAGCCACACCTCAGGCCGCTGGCATGGATGCTAAGCCACAGCATGCCCAAAGTCGGACAAGGGCACCGTTTGCCACCTGGGACCCGCATGGATCACCATGTGCTGACCGATGGCTTTAAGGGCAACTTGCTCACCCGCGACCCCGATCAGTTCGAAATCATGCGCGAGCAACTGATGGCCCACCCCGAAATGACGCTTGGGGGGCCAAGCTATGTATGGCTGCGCGAAGCCTTGCTGGAAACGCGCCATCTTGCCAACCGCGCCTCTCCCAGCCTACCAGCGCTCGCGCTTTTGGGAACAAGCGAACGGATCGTTGAAATGGCGCCCATCCAAACACGGATGAGCGACTGGAAAGGCGGCAGGCTTGAGCTTGTACCAGATGGCGAACACGAAGTGCTGATGGAAGGTTCTGCAGTAACCGAACCGCTTTTTGACGCGATGACAGAGCTTTTTTTGCAAGCGACGCAACGGTAGGCTCTGTGCTTTCGGTTCAGCCCCGCTAGGTTGGTGGACATGTCTGATGCACCAGTGCTCACCTTTACAGACCGAGGCATCTATTGTGCCGCCGGGGACTTCTTTATCGACCCGTGGCGACCTGTCGATCGCGCGCTTATCACCCATGGACATGCGGATCATGCGCGTCCCGGTCATGGATCCTACATGGCGACGCATCAGGCATTGCCAGTCATGCGACACCGACTTGGCGACGTCTCGGCGCAGGGCGTTGGCTATGGCGAGGTGATACGCATCGGATCGGCGGATGTGTCGTTCCATCCTGCAGGCCACGTTCCTGGATCAGCGCAGATAAAAGTCACCGTGGCGGGTGAAACCTGGGTCGCGTCAGGCGACTATAAGGTGGAAGATGACGGCCTTTCCGAGACATTCGAGCCGCAGCTGTGCCATCACTTCATCACCGAAAGCACCTTTGGGTTGCCGGTGTTCCGCTGGCAACCTCAAAGTGTCGTCGCAAATGAGGTTAACGCGTGGTGGCAGGCTTGTGCCGCTGTCGGCAAGACAGCTTTTCTGGGTGCCTACTCGCTTGGTAAGGCGCAGAGGCTTTTGCGCATGCTCAACCCCGACATCGGACCGATCCTGACGCATGGCGCGGTTGAGGCCACCAATGCCATCATGCGCGGCCAAGGCATCGTACTGCCCGAGACGACGCAATTGACTAAGGACGTCGATCCAAAATCGCACAGAGGGGCCATTGTCATTGCGCCGCCTTCCGCCTTGGGCGGCACCTGGGCCAAACGGTTTGGCCCGCGCGAGACGGCGTTTGCCAGTGGCTGGATGCAATTGCGCGGCATCCGGCGGCGGCGCGCCGGCGACCGAGGCTTTGTAATCTCAGATCACGCCGACTGGTTGGGTTTGCTGGACGCCATCAAAGCGACGCAGGCCGAGAACATTTATGTAACCCACGGCTACACGGATATCTTTGCGCGCTACTTGGGCGAGATTGGGCTGAATGCGCAGGTGGTCCCCACAGAATTTGGATCTGATGAAGAAAATGAGGCTGCCGGATGAAGGAATTCGCGCACCTCTTCAATGCCGTCGACCAAAGCACTAAGACGACCGTCAAAACCAATGCACTTGCCGAGTACTTCACTGCGGCGCCCGAGCAAGACAGGCTTTGGACCATCGCGCTCTTCTCAGGCAAACGGCCCAAGCGCGCGGTGACAACAACCAAGCTGCGGGAATGGGCCGCCGAAATGGCGGGCATTCCGCTTTGGCTGTTTGAAGAAAGCTACCCGGTTGTCGGTGATCTGGCAGAAACCATTGCTTTGGTTTTACCCGATACCGCAAGCGAAACGGATCATGGGCTGTCATATTGGATCGAAAACCTGCGCAGGCTTTCGGATCAGGATGAAGCGGCGCGCAAGGCATTTGTTGCATCGGCATGGCAGCAGCTTGGCGGTGCAGAGCGCTTTGTTTTCAACAAATTGATTACTGGTGGTTTTCGGATGGGTGTCAGTCAGAAACTTATGACCCGCGCGTTGGCCAAGGCCACAGGGCAAGCCGAAACCGAGTTGGCTCACCGTTTGATGGGGAACTGGACACCAGAAGAAACAAGCTGGCATCAGTTGATACTGGCGGATGACCCGATGGCCGATGCCTCGCGCCCGTACCCGTTCTATCTTTCCTACGGTCTGGAAGGCGACGTTGAGGCGCTTGGTGCCCCGGACGATTGGCTGGCCGAATGGAAATGGGACGGCATACGCGGGCAGCTGATCCTACGCGACGGGCAATACTATGTTTGGTCGCGAGGCGAAGAATTGATGACCGACCGCTTTCCCGAACTGGCGCGCGCGCTTGATTATCTGCCTTCCGGCACGGTGCTGGACGGTGAATTGCTGGTCTGGCCTGAAGGCGCTGAGGCACCGGCCAGCTTTAACGCGTTGCAAAAGCGGATCGGTCGCAAAACCGTCCCCAAAAAGCTTTTAGCCGAGGCGCCGGTCGTTCTTTATGCCTACGACCTGTTGGAATGGGACGGCGAGGATATCCGAACGCATCCCCTTGCTGACCGGCGCGCGACGTTGGAACAGGCTTGCCGGAACCTGCCACTCGACGCGCCTGTCAAACTGTCCCCCAACCTCAAGTTTGACACATGGGACGCAGTGGCCCAGTCCCGCAGCATGGCGCGCGCGGCCCAAGCCGAAGGCGTCATGCTGAAACGTGCTGCCAGCCCTTACCTAGTGGGGCGCAAAAAAGGCGATTGGTGGAAATGGAAGCTCGATCCGCTGACCATCGATGCGGTGATGATATACGCACAAGCCGGACACGGGCGGCGGGCCAACCTCTTCACCGACTTCACCTTTGCGGTCTGGAACGGTAACGATCTGGTGCCTTTCACCAAGGCCTATTCAGGGCTGACTGATGCCGAATTTCGCGAGATCACCGCATGGGTGCGCAAAAATACGCTTCAGAGGTTCGGGCCAGTCCGGCAAGTCACCCCGTATCATGTCTTTGAAATTGCCTTTGAAGGGATACAAGCAAGCCCGCGCCATAAATCCGGGGTGGCGCTACGGTTTCCGCGTATGTCACGCTGGCGGCAGGACAAACCGCTGCAAGAGGCGAACACATTGGACGATCTGAACGAAATGCTGAGAATTTATGGCTGAAGACAATAAACCGAATGCACAAATGCCGCCCGCGCCAGACGCGCCACTGCGACGCGCACCCCAAGGGGCCTGCGACGCTCACGTTCATGTGGTGGCAGCTGCAGACGAATTTCCACTATGGGATGGCCGTGCCGAGAACCCCGCTCCCGGTCCAACGCTAGACGGCTGGCTTGATCTTTATCGCAAGCAACTTGAAACGCTGGGGTTTTCCAGAGGCGTGATCGTCCATTCAATCCTCTATGGCACAAACAATAGCGTGACAGTCGAAGCCGTCCGGCGTATGGGTGAAGGCTTCAAAGGCGTCGGGCTGCTGGCAGACGGGGCCTCGGAAAATGCATTGGACGCTTTCACCGACTGGAACATGGCGGCGGTACGGTTGAATTACGTACATGGTGGCGTGTTGACGTGGGAAGGCGCCAAATCCATGGCTCCTGCTCTGGCTGCTCGCGGGTTGCACATTCAGATGCTCGCCCATGCAGACAGGCATATCGCACAGATAGCTGACGATATCCGCGCATTGCCCGTTGACGTCGTGTTTGACCATATTGGGTGGCCTGCCGATGATCTTTCTGTCCACAGCGACGGATTTACACAGCTTTGCGCCCTGCTTGCCGAGGGGCACGTCTGGGTCAAGCTGTCCGCTCTGTACCGACTGTGTGACGCCCCATATGACCAACTTGATGCGCTGGTCGCTGCTCTGATCGAAGCCAACCCCGAACGTTGTCTGTGGGGCTCCGACTGGCCGCACCTGATGCTGGCCGACGCCAAGATGCCTCAGGCGGCGGCCCTACTTGATGCCTTTGACCGCGTTGTCCCGGGCGATGACACCCGCCACCGCATCCTTGTCGACAATCCCGCCAATTTGTTCGGCTTTTAGGCGCAAGCCGCCTGTTTCACGGCTTGTACCTGCCCAACCCGCAGCCTACCTATTGACCAAATGAACAGCGAGGACCCACATGTTGCACCTTCCCTTTCCAGTATTCGACGCAAATACTTCTACCTCGGGCGATCCACTTGGCGATCTGCCCGAATGGAATCTCGACGATCTCTATACTGGTCAGAATGCGCCTGAACTGAAACGTGACCTTGACTGGCTGGAGCAAGCCTGCGCCAGCTTCGCCGCCGACTTTGAAGGAAAGCTCGACACACTTGACGCACCGGCTTTTCTGGATTGCGTGCTGCGCAACGAGAAAATCAACCAGGTCGCAGGACGCATCATGTCCTTTGCCGGGCTGCGGTACTATCAGCTGACAACCGACGCAGAGCGCGCGAAATTTATGTCTGACCTGCAAGAGAAGATCACCAACTTCACGACCCCTCTGGTTTTCTTCACGCTGGAGATAAACAGACTGCCCGATGACCATCTCGATACTTTGTACGCCCAAAACGCCGACCTTGCCCGCTACAAACCGGTATTTGACCGCGTTCGAGCCATGCAACCCTATCAGCTGAGCGACGAGCTGGAAAAATTCCTGCACGATTTGGGCGTTGTTGGCGACGCGTGGGAACGGCTTTTTGACGAGACCATTGCCGGGCTGGAATTCGAGGTTGATGGCGAGATGCTCAATATTGAGGGCACGCTGAACCTGCTGACCGATCCCGACCGCGCAAAACGGAAGATGGCCGCGCGCACTTTGGCCGAAGTCTTTGCAGACAACATCAAGACCTTCGCGCGTGTGCACAACACACAAGCCAAGGAAAAAGAGATCATTGACCGCTGGCGTGGCATGGAAAGCCCGCAACTTGGCCGCCACCTGAGCAATCAGGTCGAACCAGAAGTGGTCGAAGCGCTACGCAACGCGGTGGTCGACGCCTACCCGAAGCTGAGCCACCGCTATTACGAGCTGAAGCGGAAATGGCTTGGCCTTGACACGATGCAGGTTTGGGACCGAAACGCGCCCCTACCAATGGAAGACCCGCGCGTCGTTGGCTGGGAACAGGCCGAGTCCATGGTGATGGACGCCTACAATGCCTTTGACCCCCGCATGGGCGAGATCGCCGAGCCCTTCTTTCGCAAAGGCTGGATTGATGCTGGCGTTAAACCGGGCAAGGCACCGGGCGCCTTTGCGCACCCCACGGTCACCAATGTGCACCCATACGTTATGCTAAACTATCTCGGCAAACCGCGCGATGTGATGACACTAGCGCATGAACTTGGGCACGGCGTGCATCAGGTTTTGGCCGCCGATCAAGGGGAAATGCTGTCTTCTACACCGCTGACGCTTGCAGAAACGGCCAGCGTGTTCGGTGAAATGCTAACGTTCCAGAAGATGCTGGAAAAAGCAAAGACCGACGCCGAGCGCAAAGTGCTCTTGGCGGGCAAGGTCGAGGACATGATAAACACGGTTGTCCGCCAGATCGCCTTTTACGACTTCGAGTGCAAACTGCACGACGCGCGGCGCACAGGCGAACTGACACCCGACGATATCAACGCGCTGTGGATGTCTGTGCAGGCCGAAAGCCTTGGGCCAGCCTTTGAATTCATGGACGGCTATGAGACATTCTGGGCCTATATCCCGCATTTCGTCCATTCGCCCTTCTATGTCTACGCCTACGCCTTCGGGGACGGGCTGGTGAACGCGCTATACGCGGTTTACGCGGAAGGCGACGAGGGTTTCGAAGACAAGTACTTCGATATGCTCAAAGCTGGCGGATCAAAGCACCACAAAGAGCTTTTAGCGCCCTTCGGCCTTGATGCATCGGACCCTGCGTTCTGGGACAAGGGCCTCAGCATGATATCGGGCTTCATCGACCAGTTGGAGGCGATGGAGGATTAATCCTTCGCCGCCGCGAACGTCATATCGATCATCTGCTGCGTGCCCCTGCTAAACTCCAGTGGGCACGGCCATGGTGTCTTGTCACGCAGTGTCGCGCCAAAAGCTTCAACCTGAAGCACGTATTGGTTCACACCCGGAAAGCGTTCCACGCAAACGTTTTTGCCAGCTGTTTCCACATGGATTTCAGCCTGATCGTGCACGTCCGAATTAAAAGGACACGTCAGTCGCATGACACCTTTATCGCCGTGAAAGACGACCTCCTGCCGGGGGAAGGCGCGCATGGACACGACGGCGGAATAGCTGAACGTGGGGAACTCTGCTGCCATCTGCACGAAGGTATCCACGCCATCTTCAAACTCGACCCGGGCATAAGGCACACGATCCGGTTCTTCTTCGGTCACGAAACGCACAGAACCGAAGGTATAAACTCCGATATCGGGTAGGCCACCGCCGCCCGCACCCGCTTGATTTCGGATGTTCTCGGGGTTGTCGTTGAAATAGGTAAACACGGCGTCGACGTGGCGCAAAGTCCCGATCGCACCAGTTTTCAAAACCTCCCGCGCGCGGATAAATTGCGGGTGATGCACGATCATAAATGCCTCTGCCACTTGCAGCCCCGAAGCATCGCGTGCCGCAATCAGGCGCGCAAAATCATCCGCCTGCATGGTCATCGGCTTTTCACAGAGCACATGTTTGCCAGCGGCTATCGCCTTCAGGCTCCATTCGACGTGAAGGTGATTGGGCAGCGGAATGTAAACCGCGTCTATTTCCGGTGGTGCCAGCAGCGCGTCATAGCTATCAAAGACTGTACAGTCAGGCGCGAAAGCCGTGAACCTGTCCGCTTTATCCGAGCTAGAGGTGGCAAGCCCCCAAGCTGCGTACCTTTTGACGCGTGGATCGCCGGCCCCATCAGATTAGCGGCAAAGTTTGATCCGCCCAATATTCCCCAGTTCACATGATCGCGCATAAAACTGCCTCCCCGTTAGACGGGCAGCTAAAACCGTTTATGCTTCTGGCACAACCTTACAAGCACAACAAAAAAGGCCAGCGCAGTGACACCGCGCAGGCCTTTCGCATGATTGATCGGCAGAGTTCAGGCCGTCGCCATCATCCCTTTGTCTTTTGCCAAATCACGCATTTTCTTTTGCAGCTTCTCAAAAGCCCGCACTTCGATCTGGCGGATGCGTTCGCGGCTAACGCCGTATTCCTCGCTTAGATCCTCAAGCGTAACCGTCTTTTCGGACAAACGGCGCTGGGTCAGGATGTCTTTCTCGCGATCGTTCAGAACGCTCATGGCGTCGGCAAGCAACTCGCGCCGCGCTTCAAGTTCATTGCGCGCTTCATAGTCGCTAGCCTGATCCGCGTCTTCATCCTCAAGCCAGTCCTGCCACTGCATTGTCCCCTCGCCTTCGGATCCGACGGTCGCGTTCAGTGACGCATCCCCGCCCGACATCCGCCGGTTCATCGAGATTACCTCAGCCTCGGTCACGCCCAGATCAGTAGCGATGCGGGCAACGTTGTCGGGATGCAGATCACCATCCTCAAGCGCGCCAATTTTATTCTTGGCTTTTCGCAGATTGAAGAACAGCTTTTTTTGGCCAGACGTCGTGCCCAGTTTCACCAACGACCATGAACGCAGGATATATTCCTGAATTGAGGCGCGGATGCACCACATCGCATAGGTCGCCAGACGAAAACCCTTTTCGGGATCAAATCGCTTCACAGCCTGCATCAGGCCTACGTTTGCCTCGGAAATAACTTCGGCCTGCGGCAATCCATAACCACGGTAACCCATGGCAATTTTAGCGGCGAGACGCAGGTGCGACGTGACCATCTTGTGCGCCGCTTCGGTGTCTTGCTCTTCCACCCAACGCTTGGCCAGCATGTATTCCTCTTCCGGTTCCAACAATGGGAATTTCCGGATTTCCTGCATGTAGCGGTTCAACCCGCCTTCAGGGGTTGGTGCCGGTAGGTTTGCGTAATTGGCCATGTGTAGCCTCCCGATGTATATCGCCTTAACATAAAATATGGTGTCTAAACTGATCAGTTCAAGTAGCGTGCCCGAAAAATGTTAACGGAAACACTACACAATCCGCGTTAAGCAAATATTGCCACAAAGCACTGGAAAATCCACGTCCTGACTGCTGATCTCACGCGGGTTTGCGAATTATGACACTTCGCTGCGCAAAATTCTCAAGAGATCAGCCATATCCGCAGGTAAAGGGGCCTCAAACCGCATGTTTTCGCCCGAAACAGGGTGCACAAAGCCCAAAACGGCCGCATGCAGCGCCTGACGATTGAAACATTTGACTGCGTTCGCTGCGGTTTCAGACAGAGCTTTTGCGGGTAATTTACGTTTTCCACCATATGTCGGGTCCCCGACCAACCCGTGCCCCGCATGGGCGAGATGCACCCTGATCTGATGCGTTCGGCCCGTTTCCAGCCAGCATTCCATCAAGGCCAGAACTTCTGGCGCACCAAACCGTTCGATTGTGCGCGCGCGGGTCACAGCATGTCGCCCGCCTTGGAACAAAACGGCCTGACGCTGTCGGTCAGTGCGGTGGCGCGCCAATTGAGTGGTAATCTTCAGGATATTGCCCGGCTCAAACCGAGTGCCCTTAACCCCGCGCAAACGCGGATCATTGGCATCCGGCACCCCGTATACCAGACAATTATAGTACCGCTCCACCGTGTGAGCTTCGAATTGAGCGGCTAAACCGTGATGTGCCGCATCCGATTTAGCGATAACCAGCAACCCACTTGTCTCTTTGTCGATCCGGTGGACGATGCCCGGTCGCTTCATTCCCCCGACCCCCGACAGATCATCGCCGCAATGCGCCAACAAAGCATTCACTAAAGTCCCGGAAGGCGTGCCGGGCGCGGGGTGGACGACCATACCGGCAGGTTTATTCACAACGATCAAATCTGCGTCTTCATGCACGATATCTAAGGCAATAGCTTCAGGTAGAATGTGACTGTCCTGCGCCTCTTCTACTTCGACAACGACTTGTGCACCCTCGGCCACGCGCGCTTTTGGGTCGCGGATGACACTGCCATCCACAGACACGGCACCGTCGTCGATTAACCGCGCCAGCCGCGTGCGAGAAAGTGACGCCTCTACTGGCACATCACGCGCAAGCGCCTTATCAAGGCGCGACGGCGGTGAAGCGTCGATTTGAAACCGGATGTGACGAACAGACATGCAAGATCCCGAACTGCCTCCAGGAACCGGACACGCAAGAGCCCGCAAACCTGAAGTTTCTGCGACGTTTGGTTACGGTCCTTACCGCAACGATGATAGGCGGCGTTTTACTCATCATCGGGCTGATTGTCATCCGCTTCTATGATGTACCGCCCCCCCTGCCCGATACGCTGAGTTTGCCAGGTGGCGCGCAAGCCATTTCCTTTACGCAAGGCCCGGACTGGTACGCGGTTGTCACAACGGACAACCAGATCCTGATTTTCGATCGCGTGACTGGGAGCCTTAAACAATCGATTGAAATCACGCCGTAACTAAACGCCACCGGATATGAGCACATCAATCGCGCGCACGCCATTTGCGCCCACCCAAGCAATGTATCCGGTCGCATCCGAACGTTTCGAAGCAACACGGTAAATTTCCGCGAATTACTTTTCAAAATCATTTCGTGCTGGTCTTTCAATGATAGAAGACACGACGTCACCCAGAACGCACACCGAACATTCCTAACGACATCGGGTCGTTTTAACCGTTTGAATGAAAACAATTACAACAGATCGTCCCGATTGTTCGCCATCAGGAAACGCAAGCAGAAGTCATATTGAAACACGTCCAATTTGTAGCAAGGTCATTGCTGAAGTGCTTCGTCAATTGTAATGGCTGAAACGCGCATTTTCGAAATTGGTCCCAAACTGGGGCGTGTTTGGTTTTCACATGGTGGTTCAATATCGTCTTGCAGCAGTGCTGCTGGTGTCGACCTCGGATTTACTAGCCGAGTGCGCAATCCCAGCCGAAAATGTTATCACACGTGCGTCGCAAGCAGACGCGGCGCTAAACGATATCAATAACCCGTGTCAGTACAGCGGAATTTAGGTTTCACTGACAGAGCAAATCCGCGCACGCGAAGACGCAGACGAGTTGCTAGAACGTCTCAGCGATGTGCGCCCCGATCTGGAGATCAGTTTCTCAGAACGCGATGGCGCAGCAGCAACTTTCCAGTCAGCAGCAACAGGTGGCACCGAAAGCTCATCAGGCGGCACACGATCAGGTTCTGGCGGATCGGCTGGTGACAACTCCGGCACGCAAAGTTCTGGTGGAGGTAGCACTGGTTCGGGAGGCGATGGCCCTGATGGAGGTGGATCGCAAGGTGACGGTCCCGATGCAGACGGCTCTGGACGCGACGGCTCTCAAGGTCTCGGCGGCGCACAAGGCGGTATCGGCGGGGAGGCT
>CAWCLQ010000023.1:0-96157 GCA_963796445.1 uncultured Alphaproteobacteria bacterium
CCGCTCCTGGTTCACGCGCACTGTCCCGGATGCCACAACGGACGCCGCGAGAGAGCGTGTCTTAAAGAACCGCCCATGCCAGAGCCATTTGTCAAGACGCAGCTTTTCAGCCACTTATTTGTTGTCCTTCAGCCCCATCAATGCGGCTGCAAACGGGTTATCAGGATCAATTTTCTTGTCGGCTTTAGGCGGTTTCGCGGAATAATTTTGTCCGCCGCGAGGTTTATCGCCCTTCGGAGCACCGCGCTTGCCTTTTTGGTTCGGCCTGCCCTTACCTTGTGGACGCTCGCCACCGCGCCGCTGTTGTCCGGCACCGCCACGCGGGTTGCGACCCCAGGTAAAGGTAGAAAACACTTCGGTGTCGGGCGTTTCGGTCTCGGGCGTTTCGGTGTCGGGTGCTTTCGTCTCAGGCGCGTCGATGTCCCGCGCTTCCGTCTCCGATGCTTGTTCATCTTCCTTAGTTTCTGCCTCGGTCGCGACCGGTTCTTGGGTGATTTCAGCAGCAGTTGCTTCGGCTTTTTCAACAGCTGGTTCAGGTGCTTCAGGCGTCACGACGACAGCTTTCACTTTAGGCCGTTCACCTTTTTCCGCCTTGTATCCCAAACCCTGCATCAGGTCGGCAAATTGTTCCAGCGTCATACCGGTGATGGACAGCATATCGGCCTTGGCTTCGAAGCCCGCGCGGTATTTTCCGCCCTTAACATGTCCGCCAACCGCTCAAGCATATCAATGCGGATCGCGCGTTGACCTGCTATTCGGTAGCCAGACATTGTGTCAGCCCCGTCTGCCGCACCTTCTTCCAACGGAATAGTCACGAGCCCCGGCGGTGGTGCTTCTGGGAAGACGTCCAAACCCTTGGTCAATGACCAGAGCACAAGCCGCAACCGTGTCGGCGCAGGTTTCAACAGCAGCGGTAAGAAAATGGTAAACTGACCGAACCGAATACCGTGTTTGCGCAGCGCAGAGCGCGCATCCTGATCCAGTGCCTTTACCTCATCCGCGACTTGCGCACGGGGCAGAATACCCAAGGCTTCGACCATCTGGAAAGCAAAGCCGCGTGCAAGCCCCGTTAACTCTTCGTCACGGCTCAGGTTTAACAAAGGCTCGAAAAGGGCTGCAATTTTACGGTCGATGAAGTGTTGCAAGCGGCGCTGCACTTTTTGCGCGACCTCAGGCCCTGCTACGTCGTCCACGAACACTTCGACCTGCGGTTTGAGTGCATCGGCCCCGGCGACAAGCTTGCCAACCGCATCCTTGCCCCACATCAGGCCACCCTGCTCGGTGAAGTCAATCTCCGTGTCAGGCGCGTTGTAAAACCGGTCTGCCCGCAGATGGAATTGCGGTGCCATTGCCTGCAATGCAGCTGACTTTATGGTTTTCGCTTCTGCGCCGCTGGCGTTTTTGTCCTGACTGAACCGGAAACCTTCCAGTTTGCCTACAAATTCGCCTTCGACGGTTACTTCGCCGGTATTGGATACTTCTGCCACCATGGCTTCCTTCTGGCCGAGCCGGCGCAAAAGCAGGATGTGCGCCGGTCTACAAATCTTTGGGTCAAACGCTCGTGCAGCGCGTCCGACAACCTGTCTTCTACAGAACGTGATTGCTCACGCCAATGGCTTTCGTCATCTGTCCAGCCTTTGCGTTGCGCCACATAAGTCCATGTGCGGATAAAAGCCAACCGTTTGGACAGCGCATCAATGTCGCCGTCGGTTCTGTCGATACGATTGATCTGACGCGCCATCCACTCTGCGGGGATCTGACCCAACTGATGCAAATAGTTAAAAATCTGTTCCAGAAGGCTCGCATGTTCAGCGTGGCTGATGCCTCGAAAATCAGGGATGCGGCAAACGTCCCACAAAAGGCGCACCGAAGGGCCGTCAGTACAGCGCGCCGCCACTTCGGCAACCTGCCCCAGCGCTTTGAGCACGGTCAGGTCATCGGATTCCCGGGCGCGGACGAGAATTTCTTCGCTTGGCGATGCCTCAAGTGACTGGATCAGCCGGTCGATCGACCCGAATTGGAGGGCATGGTTGCGCCAGTTGAGCCGCTTGAGAGGCGTGAACCGATGGTCCGTAATTGCGCGTGCCACTTCGTCATCAAGCGCGCGCGCCTCCCCGGTCACGCCGAAGGTGCCGTTTTTCATCCCCCTGCCCGCACGACCTGCGATCTGTGCCAATTCATTCGGCGCGAGCATCCGCATGCGCCGTCCGTCGAATTTGCTCAGCGCCGAGAATGCAACGTGATCCACGTCCAGATTGAGCCCCATGCCAATCGCATCTGTTGCTACCAGATAGTCGACCTCTCCATTCTGATACATGTCGACCTGAGCGTTGCGCGTGCGAGGGCTGAGCGCGCCCATAACCACCGCAGCACCGCCCTTTTGGCGCCTGATTAGCTCTGCAATCGCATAGACATTCTCAACCGAAAAGCAGACAATTGCACTGCGCGGCTTCATTCTGCTTATCTTTTTCGGACCAATGTAGGATAAAGTGGACATTCTTTCACGCTGAATGAACTGCGCATTGGGGATCAGGTCTCGAATGGGTCCGCGCATCGTATCGGCACCCAGAAAAAGCGTCTCATGCAGGCCGCGCGCGCGCAACAAACGGTCAGTAAAAACGTGACCGCGTTCAGGGTCCGCGCAAAGCTGGATTTCATCAACGGCAAGAAAATCGCACCCCATGCCCTCGGGCATCGCCTCAACCGTGCAAACCCAATACTGGGTACGCGGCGGCACAATCCGCTCTTCTCCGGTGACAAGTGCGACAACCGACGGCCCACGCGCCGCGACGATACGGTCGTACACCTCGCGGGCCAAAAGGCGCAATGGCAAGCCAATAACACCGGTACGATGACCAAGCATCCGCTCAATTGCATAGGTGGTTTTGCCGGTATTGGTCGGGCCTAGAACGGCCACAACCCTTTTCTCAGCCAACACGGCGAATTCCTTGCTTAAACCCTCAGAGGGTCTGACCAATCCCCAGACCGGCCAGTCTTTTCCGTGCCTCTTTGGCCCGTTCGTGATGCGGGTTCAAGTCCAACACGAGATCATAAGCATCGGCCGCGCGTTGCAGATCGCCAAGCTCCTGCATCATCACGCCCAGCCCAAAAATCGCGTTGAAGTTGTTCGGGTTCAGCGTCAAAGCGTGCTGAAGATCGTCCAGTGCAGGGCCATATAGCCCGGCGCGAAAAAACGCAGTTGCGCGCGCGTGCCAGCCTTCGGCGAAGTCCGGCGCATGGTCCGTCAGGGCGGACAAATGTTCGATTGCGCGGCTATTGTCTTCGGCCTCGAGTGCATCCCGTCCACGCTGTAGCAGCAAATCCATCGCAGGCGAGCCGGAATTCCCCCATATCAGCGTCAACTCACGCTCCAGACGCGGTGCCTCTGATTCGGGTGCATCTTGCAACTGTGCCAAAAGCTCCGCCTCACTGGTCTGAGCCGTTGCGGGCACTACAAATGCAATCACAGCAAAAAGTGCCGTAACGATTAGTTTGAAATCTTATATTTCACATCCATAACGCCTAACAATGTAACAGTCGTGCAAGCCAATTCCAGAGCTTGCGGACAGATCAAGGCAAAAGGGTCTAAAAATGAGTGATATTGTGAACGGTGCAGTCGAAAAGCTGAACGAAAAAATGGCAGGTTCGGATTTCGCGGGCACCGCCAAGTTCGACATTCTCGGCGAAGGGGCTGTTTTCGTCGATGCTCAAGGCGCCCGCGCGAGCGATGAAGAAGCCGAAGTCACCATGAGCGCGGATGCAGACACGTTTGTGTCTATTCTCGCCGGTGAGACAGATCCGACCAGCGCGTTTATGACGGGTAAACTGACGGTCGACGGTGATATGGGTGTCGCAATGCAAATCGCGCAGGCTCTTTCTTAATGAGCATTAGCCCCGCCCCCTTCTTCAGCGATATCGCACATGGCCCGGCGGGCGGGGCTGCGCATTGGACGCATACTTCTGACGATATTCGTGTCCGGGTCGGGCATTGGGCCATGGCTGGTGCCAAAGGCACTGTGCTGATCTTCCCCGGACGGACAGAATTTGTTGAAAAATATGGTCAGGTCGCAAAGGCTTTCGCCCACCGGGGACTGGCCAGTGCCGCAATTGATTGGCGTGGACAGGGTTTGTCGGACCGGTTGCTTGAGAACCCGCTGATCGGTCATGTGACGCAGTTTACCGACTACCAGAAAGATGTTGCGGCACTGATACGTGTGGCCCGCAAGATTGAATTGCCGCGTCCCTATTATTTACTGGCCCATTCGATGGGAGGTGCCATCGGTCTACGCGCTGTGATGGAAGGGGTTGCCGTACGTGCCGCAGTATTCAGCGCACCGATGTGGGGCTTGCAAATCAAGCCACACCTCAGGCCGCTGGCATGGATGCTAAGCCACAGCATGCCCAAAGTCGGACAAGGGCACCGTTTGCCACCGGGGACCCGCATGGATCACCATGTGCTGACCGATGGCTTTAAGGGCAACTTGCTCACCCGCGACCCCGATCAGTTCGAAATCATGCGCGAGCAACTGATGGCCCACCCCGAAATGACGCTTGGGGGGCCAAGCTATGTATGGCTGCGCGAAGCCTTGCTGGAAACGCGCCATCTTGCCAACCGCGCCTCTCCCAGCCTACCAGCGCTCGCGCTTTTGGGAACAAGTGAACGGATCGTTGAAATGGCGCCCATCCAAACACGGATGAGCGACTGGAAAGGCGGCAGGCTTGAGCTTGTACCAGATGGCGAACACGAAGTGCTGATGGAAGGTTCTGCAGTAACCGAACCGCTTTTTGACGCGATGACAGAGCTTTTTTTGCAAGCGACGCAACGGTAGGCTCTGTGCTTTCGGTTCAGCCCCGCTAGGTTGGTGGACATGTCTGATGCACCAGTGCTCACCTTTACAGACCGAGGCATCTATTGTGCCGCCGGGGACTTCTTTATCGATCCGTGGCGACCTGTCGATCGCGCGCTTATCACCCATGGACATGCGGATCATGCGCGTCCCGGTCATGGATCCTACATGGCGACGCATCAGGCATTGCCAGTCATGCGACACCGACTTGGCGACGTCTCGGCGCAGGGTGTTGGCTATGGCGAGGTGATACGCATCGGATCGGCGGATGTGTCGTTCCATCCTGCAGGCCACGTTCCTGGATCAGCGCAGATAAAAGTCACCGTGGCGGGTGAAACCTGGGTCGCGTCAGGCGACTATAAGGTGGAAGATGACGGCCTTTCCGAGACATTCGAGCCGCAGCTGTGCCATCACTTCATCACCGAAAGCACCTTTGGGTTGCCGGTGTTCCGCTGGCAACCTCAAAGTGTCGTCGCAAATGAGGTTAACGCGTGGTGGCAGGCTTGTGCCGCTGTCGGCAAGACAGCTTTTCTGGGTGCCTACTCGCTTGGTAAGGCGCAGAGGCTTTTGCGCATGCTCAACCCCGACATCGGACCGATCCTGACGCATGGCGCGGTTGAGGCCACCAATGCCATCATGCGCGGCCAAGGCATCGTACTGCCCGAGACGACGCAATTGACTAAGGACGTCGATCCAAAATCGCACAGAGGGGCCATTGTCATTGCGCCGCCTTCCGCCTTGGGCGGCACCTGGGCCAAACGGTTTGGCCCGCGCGAGACGGCGTTTGCCAGTGGCTGGATGCAATTGCGCGGCATCCGGCGGCGGCGCGCCGGCGACCGAGGCTTCGTAATCTCAGATCACGCCGACTGGTTGGGTTTGCTGGACGCCATCAAAGCGACGCAGGCCGAGAACATTTATGTAACCCACGGCTACACGGATATCTTTGCGCGCTACTTGGGCGAGATTGGGCTGAATGCGCAGGTGGTCCCCACAGAATTTGGATCTGATGAAGAAAATGAGGCTGCCGGATGAAGGAATTCGCGCACCTCTTCAATGCCGTCGACCAAAGCACCAAGACGACCGTCAAAACCAATGCACTTGCCGAGTACTTCACTGCGGCGCCCGAGCAAGACAGGCTTTGGACCATCGCGCTCTTCTCAGGCAAACGGCCGAAGCGCGCGGTGACAACAACCAAGCTGCGGGAATGGGCCGCCGAAATGGCGGGCATTCCGCTTTGGCTGTTTGAAGAAAGCTACCCGGTTGTCGGTGATCTGGCAGAAACCATTGCTTTGGTTTTACCCGATACCGCAAGCGAAACGGATCATGGGCTGTCATATTGGATCGAAAACCTGCGCAGGCTTTCGGATCAGGATGAAGCGGCGCGCAAGGCATTTGTTGCATCGGCATGGCAGCAGCTTGGCGGTGCAGAGCGCTTTGTTTTCAACAAATTGATTACTGGTGGTTTTCGGATGGGTGTCAGTCAGAAACTTATGACCCGCGCGTTGGCCAAGGCCACAGGGCAAGCCGAAACCGAGTTGGCTCACCGTTTGATGGGGAACTGGACACCAGAAGAAACAAGCTGGCATCAGTTGATACTGGCGGATGACCCGATGGCCGATGCCTCGCGCCCGTACCCGTTCTATCTTTCCTACGGTCTGGAAGGCGACGTTGAGGCGCTTGGTGCCCCGGACGATTGGCTGGCCGAATGGAAATGGGACGGCATACGCGGGCAGCTGATCCTACGCGACGGGCAATACTATGTTTGGTCGCGAGGCGAAGAATTGATGACCGACCGCTTTCCCGAACTGGCGCGCGCGCTTGATTATCTGCCTTCCGGCACGGTGCTGGACGGTGAATTGCTGGTCTGGCCTGAAGGCGCTGAGGCACCGGCCAGCTTTAACGCGTTGCAAAAGCGGATCGGTCGCAAAACCGTCCCCAAAAAGCTTTTAGCCGAGGCGCCGGTCGTTCTTTATGCCTACGACCTGTTGGAATGGGACGGCGAGGATATCCGAACGCATCCCCTTGCTGACCGGCGCGCGACGTTGGAACAGGCTTGCCGGAACCTGCCACTCGACGCGCCTGTCAAACTGTCCCCCAACCTCAAGTTTGACACATGGGACGCAGTGGCCCAGTCCCGCAGCATGGCGCGCGCGGCCCAAGCCGAAGGCGTCATGCTGAAACGTGCTGCCAGCCCTTACCTAGTGGGGCGCAAAAAAGGCGATTGGTGGAAATGGAAGCTCGATCCGCTGACCATCGATGCGGTGATGATATACGCACAAGCCGGACACGGGCGGCGGGCCAACCTCTTCACCGACTTCACCTTTGCGGTCTGGAACGGTAACGATCTGGTGCCTTTCACCAAGGCCTATTCAGGGCTGACTGATGCCGAATTTCGCGAGATCACCGCATGGGTGCGCAAAAATACGCTTCAGAGGTTCGGGCCAGTCCGGCAAGTCACCCCGTATCATGTCTTTGAAATTGCCTTTGAAGGGATACAAGCAAGCCCGCGCCATAAATCCGGGGTGGCGCTACGGTTTCCGCGTATGTCACGCTGGCGGCAGGACAAACCGCTGCAAGAGGCGAACACATTGGACGATCTGAACGAAATGCTGAGAATCTATGGCTGAAGACAATAAACCGAATGCACAAATGCCGCCCGCGCCAGACGCGCCACTGCGACGCGCACCCCAAGGGGCCTGCGACGCTCACGTTCATGTGGTGGCAGCTGCAGACGAATTTCCACTATGGGATGGCCGTGCCGAGAACCCCGCCCCCGGTCCAACGCTAGACGGCTGGCTTGATCTTTATCGCAAGCAACTTGAAACGCTGGGGTTTTCCAGAGGCGTGATCGTTCATTCAATCCTCTATGGCACAGACAACAGCGTGACAGTCGAAGCCGTCCGGCGTATGGGTGAAGGCTTCAAAGGCGTCGGGCTGCTGGCAGACGGGGCCTCGGAAAATGCATTGGACGCTTTCACCGACTGGAACATGGCCGCGGTACGGTTGAATTACGTACATGGTGGCGTGTTGACGTGGGAAGGCGCCAAATCCATGGCTCCTGCTCTGGCTGCTCGCGGGTTGCACATTCAGATGCTCGCCCATGCAGACAGGCATATCGCACAGATAGCTGACGATATCCGCGCATTGCCCGTTGACGTCGTGTTTGACCATATTGGGTGGCCTGCCGATGATCTTTCTGTCTACAGCGAAGGATTTACACAGCTTTGCGCCCTGCTTGCCGAGGGGCACGTCTGGGTCAAGCTGTCCGCTCTGTACCGACTGTGTGACGCCCCATATGACCAACTTGATGCGCTGGTCGCTGCTCTGATCGAAGCCAACCCCGAACGTTGTCTGTGGGGCTCCGACTGGCCGCACCTGATGCTGGCCGACGCCAAGATGCCTCAGGCGGCGGCCCTACTTGATGCCTTTGACCGCGTTGTCCCGGGTGATGACACCCGCCACCGCATCCTTGTCGACAATCCCGCCAATTTGTTCGGCTTTTAGGCGCAAGCCGCCTGTTTCACGGCTTGTACCTGCCCAACCCGCAGCCTACCTATTGACCAAATGAACAGCGAGGACCCACATGTTGCACCTTCCCTTTCCAGTATTCGACGCAAATACTTCTACCTCGGGCGATCCACTTGGCGATCTGCCCGAATGGAATCTCGACGATCTCTATACTGGTCAGAATGCGCCTGAACTGAAACGTGACCTTGACTGGCTGGAGCAAGCCTGCGCCAGCTTCGCCGCCGACTTTGAAGGAAAGCTCGACACACTTGACGCACCGGCTTTTCTGGATTGCGTGCTGCGCAACGAGAAAATCAACCAGGTCGCAGGACGCATCATGTCCTTTGCCGGGCTGCGGTACTATCAGCTGACAACCGACGCAGAGCGCGCGAAATTCATGTCTGACCTGCAAGAGAAGATCACCAACTTCACGACCCCTCTGGTTTTCTTCACGCTGGAGATAAACAGACTACCCGATGACCATCTCGGTACTTTGTACGCCCAAAACGCCGACCTTGCCCGCTACAAACCGGTATTTGACCGCGTTCGAGCCATGCAACCCTATCAGCTGAGCGACGAGCTGGAAAAATTCCTGCACGATTTGGGCGTTGTTGGCGACGCGTGGGAACGGCTTTTTGACGAGACCATTGCCGGGCTGGAATTCGAGGTTGATGGCGAGATGCTCAATATTGAGGGCACGCTGAACCTGCTGACCGATCCCGACCGCGCAAAACGGGAGATGGCCGCGCGCACTTTGGCCGAAGTCTTTGCAGACAACATCAAGACCTTCGCGCGTGTGCACAACACACAAGCCAAGGAAAAAGAGATCATTGACCGCTGGCGTGGCATGGAAAGCCCGCAACTTGGCCGCCACCTGAGCAATCAGGTCGAACCAGAAGTGGTCGAAGCGCTACGCAACGCGGTGGTCGACGCCTACCCGAAGCTGAGCCACCGCTATTACGAGCTGAAGCGGAAATGGCTTGGCCTTGACACGATGCAGGTTTGGGACCGAAACACGCCCCTACCAATGGAAGACCCGCGCGTCGTTGGCTGGGAACAGGCCGAGTCCATGGTGATGGACGCCTACAATGCCTTTGACCCCCGCATGGGCGAGATCGCCGAGCCCTTCTTTCGCAAAGGCTGGATTGATGCTGGCGTTAAACCGGGCAAGGCACCGGGCGCCTTTGCGCACCCCACGGTCACCAATGTGCACCCATACGTTATGCTAAACTATCTCGGCAAACCGCGCGATGTGATGACACTAGCGCATGAACTTGGGCACGGCGTGCATCAGGTTTTGGCCGCCGATCAAGGGGAAATGCTGTCTTCTACACCGCTGACGCTTGCAGAAACGGCCAGCGTGTTCGGTGAAATGCTAACGTTCCAGAAGATGCTGGAAAAAGCAAAGACCGACGCCGAGCGCAAAGTGCTCTTGGCGGGCAAGGTCGAGGACATGATAAACACGGTTGTCCGCCAGATCGCCTTTTACGACTTCGAGTGCAAACTGCACGACGCGCGGCGCACAGGCGAACTGACACCCGACGATATCAACGCGCTGTGGATGTCTGTGCAGGCCGAAAGCCTTGGGCCAGCCTTTGAATTCATGGACGGCTATGAGACATTCTGGGCCTATATCCCGCATTTCGTCCATTCGCCCTTCTATGTCTACGCCTACGCCTTCGGGGACGGGCTGGTGAACGCGCTATACGCGGTTTACGCGGAAGGCGACGAGGGTTTCGAAGACAAGTACTTCGATATGCTCAAAGCTGGCGGATCAAAGCACCACAAAGAGCTTTTAGCGCCCTTCGGCCTTGATGCATCGGACCCTGCGTTCTGGGACAAGGGCCTAAGCATGATATCGGGCTTCATCGACCAGTTGGAGGCGATGGAGGATTAATCCTTCGCCGCCGCGAACGTCATATCGATCATCTGCTGCGTGCCCCTGCTAAACTCCAGTGGGCACGGCCATGGTGTCTTGTCACGCAGTGTCGCGCCAAAAGCTTCAACCTGAAGCACGTATTGGTTCACACCCGGAAAGCGTTCCACGCAAACGTTTTTGCCAGCTGTTTCCACATGGATTTCAGCCTGATCGTGCACGTCCGAATTAAAAGGACACGTCAGTCGCATGACACCTTTATCGCCGTGAAAGACGACCTCTTGCCGGGGGAAGGCGCGCATGGACACGACAGCGGAATAGGTGAACGTGGGGAACTCTGCTGCCATCTGCACGAAGGTATCCACGCCATCTTCAAACTCGACCCGGGCATAAGGCACACGATCCGGTTCTTCTTCGGTCACGAAACGCACAGAACCGAAGGTATAAACTCCGATATCGGGTAGGCCACCGCCGCCCGCACCCGCTTGATTTCGGATGTTCTCGGGGTTGTCGTTGAAATAGGTAAACACGGCGTCGACGTGGCGCAAAGTCCCGATCGCACCAGTTTTCAAAACCTCCCGCGCGCGGATAAATTGCGGGTGATGCACGATCATAAATGCCTCTGCCACTTGCAGCCCCGAAGCATCGCGTGCCGCAATCAGGCGCGCAAAATCATCCGCCTGCATGGTCATCGGCTTTTCACAGAGCACATGTTTGCCAGCGGCTATCGCCTTCAGGCTCCATTCGACGTGAAGGTGATTGGGCAGCGGAATGTAAACCGCGTCTATTTCCGGTGATGCCAGCAGCGCGTCATAGCTATCAAAGACTGTACAGTCAGGCGCGAAAGCCGTGAACCTGTCCGCTTTATCCGAGCTAGAGGTGGCAAGCCCCGCAAGCCGCGCGCCTTTTGACGCGTGGATCGCCGGCCCCATCAGATCAGCGGCAAAGTTTGATCCGCCCAATATTCCCCAGTTCACATGATCGCGCATAAAACTGCCTCCCCGTTAGACGGGCAGCTAAAACCGTTTATGCTTCTGGCACAACCTTACAAGCACAACAAAAAAGGCCTGCGCAGTGACACCGCGCAGGCCTTTCGCATGATTGATCGGCAGAGTTCAGGCCGTCGCCATCATCCCTTTGTCTTTTGCCAAATCACGCATTTTCTTTTGCAGCTTCTCAAAAGCCCGCACTTCGATCTGGCGGATGCGTTCGCGGCTGACGCCGTATTCCTCGCTCAGATCCTCAAGCGTAACCGTCTTTTCGGACAAACGGCGCTGGGTCAGGATGTCTTTCTCGCGATCGTTCAGAACGCTCATTGCGTCGGCAAGCAACTCGCGCCGCGCTTCAAGTTCGTTGCGCGCTTCATAGTCGCTAGCCTGATCTGCGTCTTCATCCTCTAGCCAGTCCTGCCACTGCATTGTCCCCTCGCCTTCGGATCCGACGGTCGCGTTCAGTGACGCATCCCCGCCCGACATCCGCCGGTTCATCGAGATTACCTCAGCCTCGGTCACGCCCAGATCAGTAGCGATGCGGGCAACGTTGTCGGGATGCAGATCACCATCCTCAAGCGCGCCAATTTTATTCTTGGCTTTTCGCAGATTGAAGAACAGCTTCTTTTGGCCAGACGTCGTGCCCAGTTTCACCAACGACCATGAACGCAGGATATATTCCTGAATTGAGGCGCGGATCCACCACATCGCATAGGTCGCCAGACGAAAACCCTTTTCGGGATCAAATCGCTTCACAGCCTGCATCAGGCCTACGTTTGCCTCGGAAATAACTTCGGCCTGCGGCAATCCATAACCACGGTAACCCATGGCAATTTTAGCGGCGAGGCGCAGGTGCGACGTGACCATCTTGTGCGCCGCTTCGGTGTCTTGCTCTTCCACCCAACGCTTGGCCAGCATGTATTCCTCTTCCGGTTCCAACAATGGGAATTTCCGGATTTCCTGCATGTAGCGGTTCAACCCGCCTTCAGGGGTTGGTGCCGGTAGGTTTGCGTAATTGGCCATGTGTAGCCTCCCGATGTATATCGCCTTAACATAAAATATGGTGTCTAAACTGATCAGTTCAAGTAGCGTGCCCGAAAAATGTTAACGGAAACACTACACAATCCGCGTTAAGCAAATATTGCCACAAAGCACTGGAAAATCCACGTCCTGACTGCTGATCTCACGCGGGTTTGCGAATTATGACACTTCGCTGCGCAAAATTCTCAAGAGATCAGCCATATCCGCAGGTAAAGGGGCCTCAAACCGCATGTTTTCGCCCGAAACAGGGTGCACAAAGCCCAAAACGGCCGCATGCAGCGCCTGACGATTGAAACATTTGACTGCGTTCGCTGCGGTTTCAGACAGAGCTTTTGCGGGTAATTTACGTTTTCCACCATATGTCGGGTCCCCGACCAACCCGTGCCCCGCATGGGCGAGATGCACCCTGATCTGATGCGTTCGGCCCGTTTCCAGCCAGCATTCCATCAAGGCCAGAACTTCTGGCGCACCAAACCGTTCGATTGTGCGCGCGCGGGTCACAGCATGTCGCCCGCCTTGGAACAAAACGGCCTGACGCTGTCGGTCAGTGCGGTGGCGCGCCAATTGAGTGGTAATCTTCAGGATATTGCCCGGCTCAAACCGAGTGCCCTTAACCCCGCGCAAACGCGGATCATTGGCATCCGGCACCCCGTATACCAGACAATTATAATACCGCTCCACCGTGTGAGCTTCGAATTGAGCGGCTAAACCGTGATGTGCCGCATCCGATTTAGCGATAACCAGCAACCCACTTGTCTCTTTGTCGATCCGGTGGACGATGCCCGGTCGCTTCATTCCCCCGACCCCCGACAGATCATCGCCGCAATGCGCCAACAAAGCATTCACTAAAGTCCCGGAAGGCGTGCCGGGCGCGGGGTGGACGACCATACCGGCAGGTTTATTCACAACGATCAAATCTGCGTCTTCATGCACGATATCTAAGGCAATAGCTTCAGGTAGAATGTGACTTTCCTGCGCCTCTTCTACTTCGACAACGACTTGTGCACCCTCGGCCACGCGCGCTTTTGGGTCGCGGATGACACTGCCATCCACAGACACGGCACCGTCGTCGATTAACCGCGCCAGCCGCGTGCGAGAAAGTGACGCCTCTACTGGCACATCACGCGCAAGCGCCTTATCAAGGCGCGACGGCGGTGAAGCGTCGATTTGAAACCGGATGTGACGAACAGACATGCAAGATCCCGAACTGCCTCAGGAACCGGACACGCAAGAGCCCGCAAACCTGAAGTTTCTGCGACGTTTGGTTACGGTCCTTACCGCAACGATGATAGGCGGCGTTTTACTCATCATCGGGCTGATTGTCATCCGCTTCTATGATGTACCGCCCCCCCTGCCCGATACGCTGAGTTTGCCAGGTGGCGCGCAAGCCATTTCCTTTACGCAAGGCCCGGACTGGTACGCGGTTGTCACAACGGACAACCAGATCCTGATTTTCGATCGCGTGACTGGGAGCCTTAAACAATCGATTGAAATCACGCCGTAACTAAACGCTACCGGATATGAGCACTCAATCGCGCGCACGCCATTTGCGCCCACCCAAGCAATGTATCCGGTCGCATCCGAACGTTTCGAAGCAACACGGTAAATTTCCGCGAATTACTTTTCAAAATCATTTCGTGCTGGTCTTTCAATGATAGAAGACACGACGTCACCCAGAACGCACACCGAACATTCCTAACGACATCGGGTCGTTTTAACCGTTTGAATGAAAACAATTACAACAGATCGCCCCGATTGTTCGCCATCAGGAAACGCAAGCAGAAGTCATATTGAAACACGTCCAATTTGTAGCAAGGTCATTGCTGAAGTGCTTCGTCAATTGTAATGGCTGAAACGCGCATTTTCGAAATTGGTCCCAAACTGGGGCGTGTTTGGTTTTCACATGGTGGTTCAATATCGTCTTGCAGCAGTGCTGCTGGTGTCGACCTCGGATTACTAGCCGAGTGCGCAATCCCAGCCGAAAATGTTATCACACGTGCGTCGCAAGCAGACGCGGCACTAAACGATATCAATAACCCGTGTCAGTACAGCGGAATTTAGGTTTCACTGACAGAGCAAATCCGCGCACGCGAAGACGCAGACGAGTTGCTAGAACGTCTCAGCGATGTGCGCCCCGATCTGGAGATCAGTTTCTCAGAACGCGATGGCGCAGCAGCAACTTTCCAGTCAGCAGCAACAGGTGGCACCGAAAGCTCATCAGGCGGCACACGATCAGGTTCTGGCGGATCGGCTGGTGACAACTCCGGCACGCAAAGTTCTGGTGGAGGTAGCACTGGTTCGGGAGGCGATGGCCCTGATGGAGGTGGATCGCAAGGTGACGGTCCCGATGCAGACGGCTCTGGACGCGACGGCTCTCAAGGTCTCGGCGGCGCACAAGGCGGTATCGGCGGGGAGGCTGAGGTCGCGGTCAAAGCGGCGAAAGCGAGTAATCGCGCGTAAAACCAACCTGACTGAGCAAAACAATCGTAAATGGCCGAGAGGGCTCACGGCCATAGCGAACGATCCGACAATCGAGTTAGCATTTTGGGAAGCAGTGGTACCACCTCCTGGGCTCGAACCAGGGACCTCCTGATCCACAATCAGGCGCTCTAACCTACTGAGCTAAGGCGGCACGCTGCCGGATTTAGCCGCGATAAAGATGAATTGCAAGGGTGTTAAAACCGATAACTATAAGTCTCTATGACCTCTTGCTGGCCAAACGACACTGCAGCCTCTGCCTCGGCGCATTTCCAGCCAAAGCGGCGATACAATGTACAAGCGGCGGTATGACTGCGATGCGTCCATAGGCGCATATCCTGATATCCGGCTTCTTTTGCAAAATCCATGCAAGCGCGCAACATCGTACGGCCCAGCCCGGTACCCCGGGCTTTTCTCATCAGAAAAAACAGTCTGAGTTGAGCAGTCTCATCCGTCAGGTGTGTACAGAAAATCGACCCTACAGGGGCGCCGGCCACTTCGGCAATCCAGCCCGCCTCGCGCGATGGGTCAAAATTACTGAAAAAATCATGAACAATCTCGCCCACCAACACACCAAAACTGTCATCGAAGCCATACTCGTCCTGATAAAGTTCAATATGGCGATCGACAAGCCAACCACTGTCAGCAGGTATAGCGCAGCGCAGGCTACTGTTTTTCATTTTCAAATCTAAACGCGCCTTTGCTTGCATTTCAAGTCGTTGCCGCTTAGCTAGTCTGCACTTTGGGAAAGAGAAACGTCATGGGTATCGACACAGAACGCGACATTGAAGCAAACTTGCAAATCGGGCCAACCGATACCGGTATGGTACGCATTTACGTCGAAGCCGAAGGCATTGAAGTTCCGATGGACTTTTCTCCAGATGATGCCGAGGAAATAGCCGAGGAAATCATGGCGGCCGCTGCCCGCGCGCGCGGCTCAAAACCGGCTAAACGCTAGTCCAAGGCGGCGTGCATCGCTGGATCCCGCAGCGCGTGAAGCCTGCGCGCCGCAGTTTGAGCAATTTTTTGAGTAATGACACGGCGCCGAGCGGGTGCCAGCTTGGAATCGGTCGGCATTCGCAAAATCTCGCCTCCGTAGGCGTCCGCCATGATCAATCCTGATCCGTCAGGCAATAGATCAGTGGGAAATTCAGAGTCCACAGCCCAGAAAAAACGGTCGCACCATTCAAGATAGGATTGCCATTTGTTGTCTGACAGGAAATCGGCGCGACTAGATTTACATTCGATGATCCATACTTCGCCCTTCGGCCCCAGCGCCATGACATCGACACGCATACCACGCGCTGGCACAAACTCCTCTATTCCCGAAAATCCGTGGCTGGCCAACAGGCGCGAGACGCCCCGCGCCAGAAGTTGTCCGGGAAGTAAATGAGTCGACTGTTCACTCAGCATGCGCCAAATATGAACAATAGGTGAACATTAATCAATAATATATCTTAGAGAGTTTTCGCTTTGCCCTTGTCGTAGCACGTAGTGCGGCATACATCAGAGTGGTGACGGGTTCTGCTTCTCTCGTGAACGGTTACGTTCCGGTGGCCTTAAGCAAATCCGAGGGAGCTGGCTCTGTCCTGGCCCTGGCCTGGTTACCTGGCGCCCACCTGTAAAAACAGGTCCTCGGGAACACAGAACCAAACGGTTACTGCGGGCCCGTCACACCCAATCATCTGCTATAACCAAAGGCCGAAGCGCCGATCAACGGCGACGGTATAGGTTACGCTTTTCGTCAACGGGGATACGGATCAGCAACTTTTCGTGCTGAGGTTCCGCGAAAAGTGACCGGAAAAAAGATATAACTGCGTTTAACATCTCTGCTCTCCTTTAATACCAAGATGGCATCTCTGGCCGAAAAGTCCAGAGGCTTTGCCCGCAAAAGGTCTAATTCTTTACCGTAATTGCAGTTTATTAATATTTTGCGCATTTTTTACGTCGGCTATTCGTTGCCGTCGTCCAAACGGGCATTTTCTGCGCGTATCTGCTGGTTAAGAGCCCACGCAAACTGCACGCCTGAGAATACAATGCCGTTCAACACCCAAAAAGCCACAGTCGCCATAACGCCAATATCGGACGTGCCGATTAAATGGCGCAGGTTCGCCACGTTAAACAAGATAATCATTGCCACAAACGCAAGTGAAATGCCGAAACCATTCAAAGCGCTTATAACATACAGCCGCACGATACGTGGCATAACAAAGTTCCTTCCGGTATATGACAACGTAGTATCGGCTTTAGATGGGGCAAGAGGTTAAAACGCTTCGGGTCGCGCCTCGTGCGCCATATGGTCCAGCACGGCATTCACAAATTTGGGTTCTTTTCCATCTTCGAAAAAGGCGCGCGCAACATCCACATATTCTGTTATTACAACCTTTGGTGGCGTCGACACCACACCCAATTCGCCGCCTGCCGCCCGAAAGAGCGCGCGCAGCGTTGGGTCAATCCGGCCCAACGGCCACTTCGCCACCAACGCACGGTCTGTCATCTGGTCAATGGACGCTTGATAATTCACCGCCCGTTCCAGAACTTCTTCGAACAATTCTATATCACCGTCGAGCATTTCCGCACCATCATAGGTCGCACCGAACCTGTGATCGAGAAACTCTCGTTTTACAGCCTCAACAGTCTGGCTAGAATGCTCCATCTGGAAAAGCGCCTGAACAGCGTATAGCCGTGCCGCAGACTTCATTTTGCGGCGCTGATTTCCAGAAAGATTGCCGTGTAGCGTGCTCATGCAGTTTTCGTTCCATCTGTGGTGCCAGCCATCAAAGTGTCCTGCCCTGCAGGCTTGAACCCGATGCCCTTGCTTTCGGACGCCCACTTACGGGCCAGCGATACCAGATGCAAGGCCGCGGCGGCCGCCCCGCCGCCCTTGTTCTGGCCCGCCACTTCCGCGCGCGCTTCGGCTTGTGCCATCGTCTCAACCGTCAGGATGCCGTTGCCGATGCAAAGACCTTGCAGACCAAGCAGTTGCAAGGCCCGACTGCTATCATTGCAAACTGTTTCATAGTGCGTGGTTTCGCCACGGATGACACAGCCGAGTGCTACATAACCGTCGAAGTTACTGCACCGCTCCGCGATACCAATCGCTGTGGGCACCTCAAGCGCGCCGGGCACTTCGATGAGTTCCCATGCGCCCCCCGCAGCCTCGACCTCTGCTTGTGCGCCTGCCACCAGTTCATCGGCAATCGCCTTGTAATAAGGTGCAACGGCGATCAGGATCTTGACCGGTTTGTCGAATAAGGGGCGCGGGAGAATGTAGTGTTCCTGATTTGCAGCCATGGACTATTCCTTTGTGATCGGGCGGGTGCCGACGATGGTCAGGTTATACGCCTCTAACCCGAGATATTTGGTCTGCGGGCTGTCTGTCAGCAAGACGAGATCGCGCAGCCCCATCGTCGACATGATCTGAGCTCCGACACCGGTACGCTTGATCGTGCGCGGGCCTTCTTCTTCGTCGCCCTCCAGCCGTAATTTTGGGTTTGGTTCCCGAAAAAGCAACACGGCTCCCCGTCCCTCTTTCGCAATGATCCGCATCGCGCGCGGCAGCTCGTCAACCGCGCTTGGCCCAAGACCCAGAACGTCTTCCAGCGCATTCAGAGCATGCGTCCGCACAAGCACAGGCTCGGGTGTCGTCAAATCACCCTTGGACAGCATAACGTGATCGGTACCAGTGATTTGATCGGCAAAAATACGCATCGTCCATTCGCCACCATACTCGGACGTGACCATCCGCTCGTCCCGCTGGCGAAGCAGGTTGTCATGCTTGTGCCGGTACGCGATCAGGTCGCTGATGGTTCCGATCTTCAACCCATGCTCTGCTGCAATCTCCATCAGGTCGGGCAAACGAGCCATCTCTCCATCGGGTTTCATGATTTCGCAGATCACGCCTGAAGGATGCAACCCGGCAAGACGGCTGATGTCCACGGCAGCTTCGGTATGGCCGGCCCGGACCAGCACACCACCGTTGCGTGCCCGCAGCGGAAATACATGTCCCGGAGTGGCAATATCTGCGGGGCCCTTCGTCTCATCAATCGCAACGGCAACCGTCAGGGCACGATCGGCTGCGGATATGCCCGTGCTGACACCTTCGCGCGCCTCGATCGATACGGTAAACGCAGTCTCGTGTCGTGATGAGTTGTTGACCGCCATCATCGGCAATCCAAGCGTTTCAATCCGTTCCGCCGTCAGCGGCATGCAGATCAAACCACGACCATGCATCGCCATGAAGTTAATCGCATCCGCATCGGCAAATTGTGCGGGGATCACCAGATCACCTTCGTTCTCTCGGTCCTCGTGATCCACAAGAATGAACATCCGGCCCTGACGCGCTTCTTCGATGATCTCTTCAATGGGCGCAATACGGTCGCGCAGATCGGTCTCGATCGGTCCGGGTGTTTCAAAACTCATCTCGGCCACGCCTTTCGTTGCTGTCGCTGGCTGATACCCCAGCAGGCGTCTGTTGGCCAGCCTACGGGTCTGCTTAGGTAGCCTGCATTTCGGCAAGGCGCGCAACGTAACGGGCCAGTGTATCAATCTCCAGATTGACCTGATCGCCAAGGGCTGTCTCGCCCCATGTTGTCACCTCTTTGGTGTGCGGGATGAAGTTAATGCCGAAATCCGTACCGTCGACCTCGTTCACGGTCAGCGACGTACCATTTAGCGCCACAGACCCTTTGGGGGCGATAAATCGCGCCAGATCTTTCGGCGCGCGCAAGGTGACGCGTGTGCTGTCGCCTTCATCCGTGACCGCGATCACTTCCGCGACACCGTCTACATGACCAGATACGATGTGGCCACCGAGTTCGTCACCGACACGTAACGCCCGTTCAAGATTGACCCGTTTGCCCAACGTCCAAGCCGCAACATTTGTTTTGCTGACGGTTTCCGCACTGATCTGCACGTCGTACCAGTCAGGACCCAGATCCACAACAGTCAGACACACGCCGTCAGAGGCGATGGAGGCGCCGATTTCGATGCCACTCGTGTCATAAGAGGTTTCGATCCGTGCACGCAAATCTCCTGCCTTTTCAAGACCGGTTATTTTGCCAATATCAGTGATAATTCCAGTGAACATAAGCGCCTCGCCTTGCAGCCTCACGTGTGACCTAGCGGCGCGGCTATCTGCTGACAAGCCCCGACAGCTATGACATTCCCGCTCGCAAGCCATATTTATGACCGCTTTAAGTGGTTTATAAACCCTCTCACATGATAGAGCGAAAGACGATGACACGTCCGCCCCACTACCCGCCTCGGACATTCTTGTTTCTGCAAGGTCCACATGGCCCCTTTTTCAAACTGCTGGCAGCGCAGTTGAAAGCCGCAGGCGCGTCCGTTTGGCGCGTCGGATTTAATGCGGGCGACAGGGCATTCTGGCCCGACACTGCAAGCTACATACCCTTTGACGGATTAAGCGGCGACTGGCCCGCTATTTTAGTCAATATCTTTGAAAACAAGGGCATCACGGACATCGTGCTTTATGGCGACACTCGCGCTGTCCATGCCGAAGCTGTCAAAGCGGCGCGGGCACGCGGACTGACAATTCATGTGTTCGAAGAAGGGTACTTACGGCCCTATTGGATTACGTACGAGCGTGACGGCTCAAACGGTCATTCGCGACTGATGACACTGACAATTGATGAGATGCGGAGGCTCCGTGACACGCGGCACTTTGATCCACCGGTCCCGCCCAGCCACTGGGGCGACCTGCGCCAGCATATGTTTTATGGCGCGCTTTATCACTGGTTTGTCATGGCGCGTAACCGTGGCTACCCGAACTTCAAACCGCACCGCAGCCTGAAGGTTACCGAAGAGTTCCAGCTCTACCTCAAAAGGCTGTTGCTGATACCGGTGCATGCACTCGAGAGGTTTGTCGCGACACGCCGCATCCAGAGGGGGACCTTCCCCTACCATCTGGCGCTCCTGCAGCTTGAACACGACGCATCGTTCCAGATGCACGGCCCCTTTGCGACGCAAGGTGAATTTCTGGAATGTGTCTTGAAAGGCTTTAGCGACGGTGCCCCATCCCATCACCATCTGGTGTTCAAAGCGCATCCGCTTGAAGACGGAAGGGCACCCATCCTCGCGGACATGAAACGGTTGGCCCACTGCTACGGGATCACCGACCGTGTACACTTTGTGCGCGGCGGCAAGCTGGCACGGTTGCTGGACAACGCGCGCACTGCGACCACGGTCAACTCAACCGCGGCGCAACAAGCCCTTTGGCGGGGCATCCCGCTACGTGCATTCGGGCGCGCGGTCTATGGAAAACCCGAACTCGTCTCCGATCAGCCGCTGGCCGCATTTTACGCCAACCCCACCTGCCCAGACCAGCTGGCATATCGGCAATTTCGGGACTTTCTTCTCGCTACAAGCCAGCTGCCCGGCAGCTTTTACGCGCAAAAAGGCCGGCGTCAGGTGCTGCGCCAGGTGCCAGATATGATGCTGGCACAGCACGACCCCTACGTGCAAACCGCGCCGCAAAGCGAAGCAGTTCGGCAACAGTTGCGCATCGTCGATTAGGCGAAACTTCTGGAAAAGCTGGATTTTTACAAAATCACGGATATGATCCCCTCAAACAAGGCCGGAAAACCGGCCGTTTGAGGCAGAGATAATAGGTCGAGGAGACCGAGCAGTGACACCTTTCAAGTCAAGGTGGGCACGCCCCATTGCGTTAATGGCCGCTCTGGTCATTGTCGCATCGTGCGGATTGCCCAAAATAGGACCGAACAAAAGCGAAATCTACAAAGGTTCTGTACAACAAGAAGGCGACGCTTTTATTGTTGAAGTGAATGATCGCGTTACGGCGGCAACTGCTTTTGTGCCGGCACTTGGGTTTTCCGAGAGTTTCAATAGTGCAGCTGCCGTCGGCTCGGACACGATCCAGCCCGGTGACGTGCTGGGTCTGACTATCTGGGAAAACGTCGATGACGGCTTGCTGGCGGGCGAAGCCCAGAATGCGACGCTCCTTGAAACCGTACAAGTCGACGGCTCGGGCTTTATCTTTGTACCCTATGCCGGACGCATCAAAGCATCGGGCAACTCTCCCGAAGCGATCCGGCGCATCATCACTGAACGTCTGGAAGAGCAAACACCCGATCCACAAGTTGAAGTGCGCCGAGAAGCGGGCGACGGATCGACAGTATCGCTCGTTGGATCTGTTGGCGCGCAAGGCGTCTACCCGATCGAGCGTCCGACACGGACCCTGTCCACCATGCTCGCCCGTGCGGGCGGCATTACGATCGAGCCTGAAATCGCACAGGTCACCGTCTTGCGGGGTGGCACCCAAGGCCGCATATGGTTCAACGATCTATACGCAAATCCTGAGGCGGATATCGCCTTGCGTGGTGGTGACCGAATTCTTGTTGAAGAAGATACACGTTCTTTCACCAGCCTTGGCGCCACCGGTTCTCAAGCGCGCGTGCGCTTTGAAAAGCAGGACTTGTCCGCGCTTGAGGCCATTGCTCAGGTAGGTGGACTGGTCACGGCTACGTCAGACGCGACCGGTGTCTTTGTCTTCCGCAATGAACCAGCTGCAATTGCAAATCAGGTTCTGGGACGCGGCGACCTCGTTGGCGACCAACGCATGATCTACCTTCTCGATCTGACGGCCCCCAATGGCATGTTCAAGGCGCGTGATTTCGTGATCCGCGACGGCGACACCATCTACGTGACTGAAGCGCCGCTTGCACAGTGGAACAAAACCGTATCCGCTGTCTTTGGCTCGCTGATCGGGCCCCTTGCAAACATCGACCAATTGGCCAACTAAGGCCAGATGAACGACACACGTGACAACATTGCCGCCGATCCCGCACAGGATCGGCGGCTTTTCGTTTATAACGGTGGTTTCTTTACCCAACCCCGGATCAAGCGCATTCTTAAACTCAGCGGCTACACCGTCCAGCTCGGGGCACCATCTGCGGATGATTTGGTAGGTGTTTGGGGCAACAGCCCGACATCGCATCGCGGCGAAGCAGTGGCTGAACATCGCGGCGCGGGCCTTGTACGTGTCGAAGACGCGTGGTTACGCTCGCTCTTTCCGGGTCGTGAAGGCGAACCTCCCTGCGGTCTGGTGGTCGACACCAGTGGCGTGCACTATGAAGCGGACGCTCCGTCGGATCTTGAGAAGCTGCTGGCAACGCACCCTTTGGATGACACGGCATTGCTGGACCGCGCGCGCGGCGCAATTGAGCGGTTGAAAGAGACCCATCTGACCAAATACGCCGCCGTAGACCCCACCTGCCCGCTGCCATCGCCGGGCTACGTGCTCGTGATTGACCAAACAAAAGGGGATGCATCAGTCAAAGCCAGCGGCGCAGATCGCAACAGGTTTCTTGAAATGCTGTTTGTTGCACAAGAAGAGCATCCAGGCGCGCCGATCATCATCAAAACCCATCCCGAAACGGTAGCAGGACACCGAGAGGGCTATTTCACCGATCAGGACCTCGCGGCACACATCGAAATGCTCGATCAGCCGGTCAGCCCATGGGCACTGATGGAGGGTGCAGTTGCGGTCTATACGGTGTCATCACAGCTAGGCTTCGAGGCGATCTTTGCGGGCCACAAACCCCGTGTGTTTGGCGCGCCCTTCTATGCAGGCTGGGGGCTGACACAGGATGAATTTCCCGTCCAACGGCGCCAGCGGAGCCTTACACGCGCGCAGCTTTTTGCGGCAGCGGCAATACTTTACCCCAAGTGGTACGACCCGCACACTGATGCGCTCTGCAGCTTTGAAACCGCTCTTGAAAACCTGGCGGCGCGTGCCCGAGCCTGGCGCGAGGACAGAAACGGATGGGTAGCCTCTGGCATGCGTCTGTGGAAACGGGACACACTGCAAAAGGCTTTCGGCAGTATGGTTCCAATGATCTTCGAAGATGATCCCGCCAAGGCGCGCGCAACCGGACGACCTTGGATGGTCTGGGCGAGCAAAGCCGCTGTAGGTCACGCCGATGCACAGCGCGTCGAAGACGGATTTCTACGATCCCGCGGTCTGGGTGCTGAACTTGTCCCGCCGCTGTCTGTGGTGGTTGATCCCAAGGGAATTTACTACGACCCTTCACAGGCAAGCCATCTCGAGGACCTGATCGCTACACGCGCCACCTTACGCAGCGATCAGTACCACCGCGCGCAAGACTTAATCCGGCAGATCACCGGCACGGGGCTTACAAAGTATAACTTGCAGGGTGCCCTGCCCCCAATTCCCGACGGACATCGCATTTTAGTCGTGGGGCAAGTCGAAGATGACGCCTCCTTGGTGCATGGCAGCGTCGAAGTGCAAACAAACGCGGCTCTCTTACAAGCCGCGCGCGACCAGAACCCCAATTCCATTTTGATCTACAAACCCCACCCCGATGTTGAAGCGGGTTTGCGCACCAGCGCACCGGTGCCCTTGGAGTTGGCTCACGTCGTGGCGACAAAATCAGGTCCTCACGCCCTCTTGAATGAAGTAAACGAGGTCTGGACAATGACCTCGCTGTTGGGCTTCGAAGCACTGCTGCGGAAGGTGCCCGTCACCACCCTTGGCATTCCATTTTACGCAGGGTGGGGCCTGACCCGTGATCTGGCTCGCGTGCCGCCGCGCAGACGTGCCCAACCAAGCCTTGAAGGGCTGGTCCACGCCACATTGATCGACTATCCGCGCTATATACATCCTGAAACAGGAAAACCCTGCCCCGTGGAAGCCGCCGCAGCGTGGCTAGCCGCGCATGAAAACACATCACCGCGCGGGCGACGCAACCGGCTGTTGTCCAAGCTTCAGGGTCTCTTTGCCAGCAAAGCACATCTATGGCGATAGCGGCTTGGTTTCAGGTGCTCAAGCGCTGCCAAACATGCAGGATATCCGCGCCGATTTGCCGTACTTCGCCAAGCTTGTACTGCGGAGCATCCGAGAGTTTGCCCAGCCCAAGCGCACCGATAGAAGGCAATCCTTCAGCACCAATCGCCAAACCGGCACTAAAACCAACAAGCTCATCCACCAGATCCGCTTCGAGCAACGACGCCGCAAGTGCGCTGCCCCCTTCGCAAAACACCCGCGTGAGCCCGTGCCGCCCAAGTTGTCGCAATACGTCCAACGGATCGAGATTGCTGCCGCGTTGCGCACAGTCAAGTAGCGTCGCACCAAGGTCTTGCCACGTGCGCAAGAGGGTCGCGTCTGCATCGTGGCCATGGCAAAGGACTACCGGGATTTCATCTGCGGTCCGGGCCAAGACGCCGAGTAGCGGCACATCCAAACGACGGCTGACAACGACCCGGACAGGTTGATGGACAATTCCAAGGTCGCGCACCGTTAATGATGGATTATCTTTGCGTGCAGTACCTCCGCCGACCATGACCGCATCATGCCGCGCGCGCATCGCATGAACCGCGCGACGTGCGTCAGGCCCTGTGATCCACTTGCTTTCGCCTGTACCGGTTGCGATGCGCCCGTCAAAACTGGTGGCGAGCTTTAGTGTCACAAACGGTATGTCCCGCTCGACACGCCCCAAAAACCCAGCGTTGTCGCGCAGCGCTTGCGCCTCCAACAGTCCGGTTTCCACATCAATGCCAGCATCCACCAGCATCTGGGCCCCTGCGCCACTTACGCGCGGGTCCGGGTCCAGCATCGCTATAAAAACGCGCCCAACCTGTTCATCAATCAAGGCCTGCGCGCAGGGCGGCGTCTGACCGTGATGTGCACAGGGTTCCAGCGTCACATAAACATCGGCCCCGCGGGCTTTGGATTTCGCCTGCGCGAGCGCTTGGGTTTCGGCATGAGGGCGTCCGCCGGGTTGTGTCCAGCCGCGACCGACAATCCGCCCTTCTCTCACGATCACGCAGCCTACGGCGGGGTTGGGCCAAACACGCCCCTGCCCGCGCCGACCTAACGACAGCGCAAGCGCCATGTAGCGCTCAGGTCCGATCACTCGTCCGGCGGCACATCGGGCCGCAACTCGCTGACAAATTTGTCAAAGTCATCCGCCGCCTGAAAATTCTTGTACACACTGGCAAACCGCACATAGGCTACGGTATCAATCCGCGCGAGGGCTTCCATCACGATCTCACCGATTTGTTTTGAGCCGATGTCAGTTTCGCCCATACTTTCAAGCCTGCGGACAATACCGGAAATCATCTGGTCGATACGCTCGGGGTCGATGGGCCGTTTTTGCATGGAAATCCGGATGGAACGCTCAAGCTTGTCACGGTCAAAGTCCTCGCGCTTACCGGTAGACTTTATCACCACCAGATCGCGCAGTTGAACGCGTTCATAGGTGGTAAAACGCCCACCACAGGCCGGGCAAAACCGCCGCCGCCTGATCGATACGTGATCCTCTGCCGGACGGCTGTCTTTTACCTGAGTATCTATATTTCCGCAAAACGGGCAGCGCATCGCCGTCCCCCTTATTCCAGTCTCTGCCTCTTGTTGTGGGATCACCGCCCCACTTATCCACACTTATAGGCGACAGCCTAAGTTTTGGGTAGAGGGGAAATGCCATCCCACATCTTGTGGGAAAAACCGTGACTTATCCGCCAACACTGAACTGCGCAGCGATGTGTCGCCGATGCGGTTGGTCGCGATGTTCGAAGAGATAAATGCCTTGCCACGTTCCCAGCATCGGACAGCCCTTGCTGACGGGAATGGATAATGTAACCGGCAGGACGCTGGCCTTGATATGGGCGGGCATATCGTCCGCACCTTCCAGTGTATGCCGCAAATAGGACATCGCGGGATCATTCGCATGCGGCACAAGGCGGTCAAAAAATGCGTGCAAGTCAGTCTGCACATCCGGGTCTGCGTTTTCCTGAATAAGCAGCGATGCTGATGTGTGTTGCACCATCAGTGTCGCAAGTCCGTCCCCTTTCCCGTTCAGCCAGTCGCGAACTTGATCGGTAAACTCGTATAGACCGGGACCGCTTGTTTCTATCTCGAATATCTGGGGCATAAAGGTACGGGCTTAGAACCGGTCAAACAACTCTTCAAGCAAACTGGCGCAAAAGTTGTAAGCGTGACCAACGGACAGGTTTTCGCCCTTGCGCTTGACCGACACGGAATAGGACGAGGGTGTTTTCGCCATCTCCTCGTCCGGGTTTGTGGTAAACATGACAGCAATCGCGTTAGCCTGAGTTCTTGAGGGGCCGCGCGGCTCTACGATGTAAATGCGCTTGCGCACCCCATCAAGGCCGGCCGCGCGCACATAATCAGCAGCGGCGCACCAGATCGCCCGTGCACTTTCACCACGATCATCGATAACCTCAAAAGTGTCCGCGTTTACCGGAACAACGAAAAGCCAGTTCACTGAACGGTAAGCCTGCGCTGCTATGGCGGGCAATGAGACTGCTGCGCACAATAGCAAAGCGGATATCAAACGCATCAAAGGCTCCTTCTGTCGCGTGTTGCTCTTTCCTAGCGCAAATTTCCATGATCCCAAAGGCACTTTCAGGCACGAAAAAACGGCAGGCCCGATATGGGCACTGCCGTTTGAATTAATGTGCGATCATCGCACATTACTGGTCGAGGAAAGACCGCAGCTTGCGCGACCTGCTGGGGTGCTTAAGCTTACGCAGCGCCTTCGCTTCGATCTGACGGATACGTTCGCGTGTCACCGAGAACTGTTGTCCGACCTCTTCAAGCGTGTGGTCGGTGTTCATCCCGATGCCGAAGCGCATCCGCAAAACCCGTTCTTCGCGCGGTGTCAGGCTGGCAAGCACGCGGGTCGTGGTTTCTTTCAGGTTTTCCTGAATGGCACTGTCCAGCGGCAGAACCGCGTTCTTGTCTTCGATAAAGTCGCCAAGCTGGCTGTCTTCTTCATCGCCAATCGGTGTCTCAAGGCTGATCGGCTCTTTGGCAATTTTCATCACCTTGCGCACTTTCTCGAGCGGCATCTGCAGCTTCTCAGCCAGTTCTTCAGGCGTCGGTTCGCGGCCAATTTCATGCAGCATCTGACGGCCCGTACGGACAAGCTTGTTGATCGTCTCGATCATATGCACCGGGATACGGATTGTCCGCGCCTGATCTGCAATGGATCGCGTGATCGCCTGACGGATCCACCATGTCGCATAGGTCGAGAACTTGTACCCGCGGCGGTACTCGAACTTATCGACCGCCTTCATCAGGCCGATGTTACCTTCCTGAATGAGATCAAGGAACTGCAGGCCACGGTTCGTGTATTTTTTTGCAATTGAAATCACCAGGCGAAGGTTGGCTTCAACCATTTCTTTCTTGGCTTGGCGCGCTTCTTTCTCGCCCTTTTGAACCTGCTGCACGATCCGGCGGAATTCCGAGATATCGAGACCCACATATTGGCCGACCTGCGCCATGTCAGCACGTAATTCTTCTACCTTGTCGGTCGAGCGTTCAATGAACATCTGCCAGCCACGGCCCGACTTTTCAGACATCCGCTCAAGCCAGTTGGGGTCAAGCTCGTAGCCACGGTATTCATCAACAAACTCACGGCGGTTGATACGCGCCTGATCCGCGAGTTTCACCATCGCAGAGTTGATCTGCATGATGCGACGGTTGATGCCATAAAGCTGGTCGATCAACGCTTCGATACGGTTGTTATGCAAATGTAGTTCATTAACCAAAAGAACGATTTCAGCGCGCAGCTTTTGATACAACGCTTCGTCATTTGTCCCGAAACTGCCGTCCTCGTTCAGCGTCGCTGAAATCCGGCTGTCTTGCATCTCGCTCAGCTTGGCGTAATCGTCAGCAATGATATCGAGCGCCTCAAGCACCTGAGGCTTCAGCGCAGCTTCCATAGCTGCCAAGCTCATGTTGGCCTGCTCGTCCTCATCGTCGTCGTCGTCAGTGGCAATCGGGTTACCGTCCGCATCCAACTCCGGGCTGTCGTCTTCTTTCTTGGCGGTCGTCCCCTCTGCCGAGACGACGGGCTCGTCCACGGCACCATCTTCATCCAGCTGGTTGCCGAAGGTCGCCTCAAGGTCAATCACATCGCGCAGCAAAATATCTTCAGACAAAAGTTCGTCACGCCAGATCGTGATCGCCTGAAAAGTGAGCGGGCTTTCGCAAAGCCCGGAAATCATCGTGTTACGGCCCGCTTCGATCCGCTTGGCGATAGCAATCTCGCCCTCACGGCTGAGCAGTTCAACAGAACCCATCTCGCGCAGGTACATGCGTACCGGATCGTCTGTTCGGTCCAGTTTTTCAGCAGTACCCGAACCCAGCGTTATTTCACGCGTGCCTTCTGTGGTGGCAAGCTCGGTCGAGCCTTTGGCTTCTTCCTCCTCTGCATCTTCATCTTCGATGATGTTGATACCCATCTCCGACAGCATCGACATCACGTCTTCAATCTGTTCGGAACTGACCTGATCGGGTGGCAGAACGGTATTCAGCTGGTCGTAAGTAATGTAGCCTTTTTCGCGCGCTTCCGCGATCATCTTCTTAACCGCAGCCTGACTCATATCCAGCGAATGGCCGGCATCCTGATCATCGGGCTTTGCGTCTTCGTTGGTATCTTTCGCGGCCATGCGCTGCTCCTTACCGGTCAAAACGATTCGCTTGCCCGAATCGCTAGAGAATCATCTCGTGTTTTGGGTGATTCGGCCACCCGTTAAGCATCATTTTTTCAACGTTTACAGTTCAAGAATGGTTAACCTTGCGGTTTTTGCGATTTAATAGACGCCAAAAGGGCATCCAGTGCGTTTCTTTCATCACGGCTGATTCGCGCGCCGTTCTTTCCAATTTCATATTCCGCGCGGTCTTCTTGACCGCTTCGGAGTGCGTTATGTGCGGCTTTGGAGGCCTCTGACAACCGCCATGTTATGCCTTCATCGGCGAGGCCAACCATATCTTCGCTGGCTTCCGCTATTTCGGCATCAAGGCCCCGCGCCGCGTGTAGCTTCGCCAGTTCTTCCGCGACGGTCATTTTGACCATCTCGGCATTCTGGGGCGTACGGATACAGGGCACAATCGCGACATGGCTCTGAGAGATGAGGTTTTCAAGGGTATCGGGCCCCAAATCACGCGCAATATGGCCCTGAAGCTCCTGATCTGTGGCAGACATGTAACGCAAAATCAAATCTCGGAGCTGCGCATGGAATGGATCACTGCACCGCATACGCTCCAGTTCCGTCTCAAAACCTTCCGTTGTCTCGGGGCATAGGGCGAGTGCAGCCAAAATGACGGCTTCGCGCATATGCTCGGTGACAGCACTACTTTGTGCCATCGCCAAGGCTGAAGCCTTGGTCGAAGCTAATGCGGATTGCGGCGCCTGCTTCCAGCGGCCCGTCCCGCGCGGGCCAGTGCTGCCCCCCTGCTTTTGCGGACGGAAAAGCGTCCAGCGTAAATCCTTAATTGCCTGCCCGTAGTGGCTGCGGATCGACGGATCCTTGATAAGCATGATCTTTTCTCGCAACGCCTTGTCCAGTGACGCCTTACGCTCAGGGCTGTCAAAAACGCGCCCCTCCGTCTCGCGCCGCCAAAGCAACTGCACCATCGGGATTGCCTCATCAAGCAACTTTTGAAGCGCGCCCGCCCCTTGCTCCCGCAGCAGATCATCGGGGTCTTTTCCGGCAGGCATAAGCGCAAAGCGTAGCGATTGCCCGGCCTCCAGCAAGGGCAACGCAAGATCAATGAGCCGCATGGCAGCACGTAGCCCCGCCTGATCGCCGTCCAGTGCAATGATCGGTTCTGGTGCGATGCGCCACAATAGTTGCAATTGGCTTTCGGTAATGGCGGTACCCAAGGGCGCCACCGCGGCCTCAAAGCCCGCCGAGGCCAATGCAATGACATCCATGTACCCTTCAGCAACAATCAGTGGCTTGCCCTTACCCGCAGCCGTACGCGCGGGCCCTTGATTGTAAAGGCTCCGGCCTTTGTCAAAAAGCTCTGTCTCGGGTGAATTCAGGTACTTTGCGTTGTCATTTGGATCCATGGCGCGCCCGCCAAAGGCAATTGCCCGACCACGCGCGTCGCGGATCGGATACATGATACGGCCACGGAAAGTGTCATATGGCTTGCCACCCTTGGAGGACGGTTTCGCCAGCCCTGCCCCGAGGATCAGATCATCATCAATATCCTTGGATTTCAAATGGTCCCAAAGCGCTTGCCATTGGTCTGGCGCATAGCCGATTTCCCACCGATCCAGCACCGACGCGCCCAGGCCTCTTCGCTCCAGATAGGTGCGCGCCTCGGCAGCTGCGGCTGTATTCAGCTGCAGCTTAAAGAACTTTACAGCCTGTTCCATAACATCGGCCAGTTGCGTTCGCCTGTCTGCCTTTTGCTGGGCTTGGGGGTCGCGCTCGGGCATAGGCATGCCTGCCTCACGCGCCAAAATCTCCACCGCTTCCATAAAGCCTACGTTTTCTGTCTCTCGCACGAAAGAGATCGCATCCCCTTTCGCATGGCAGCCAAAACAGTAGTAAAACCCTTTGCGGTCATCGACGTGGAAAGACGCCGATTTTTCCTGATGAAACGGGCATGGCGCCCACATGTCACCCTTGCCCTGATTGGACTTTCGCGCGTCCCACATCACCTTTCGCCCGACGACTTGCGTCAGGCTGGATCGTGATCGCAGCTCATCCAGAAATCCGGGCGGTAAGCTCATATCATCCGCTTTGGTTTTGCAGCATTTGCTGAATGACGTCCCAGTTGGTCACACATTGCTCTTGCCAAATAGCCCCAAGGTCATTGGTTCGCAGTTGTGATTTGTCGATCTGATAGACCCAACCGGTAATCGTCGGAATAACCTTGTTGTAGCTTTCAGGCCACGCGGGCGAGTCCGCTAATATCTGCTTCTCAACGCGCCTTTCGCGCACCCCATCCAGACGCGCCGTCTGGATAGCGGAAGCGATGACGCCCTGATAGCCGCAGCTTTCATCTTTATTTTCTTCGGCAAACGCGGGCGCCGCCAGACAAGCGAGCGAAATAGCGACAGCAAATCGGACCATCGGGAACCTCCAGAGTTTCATACCTGCGGTATGTTACCCTCGTGCGGCGACAGCTTCCATAGCTTCTTGTAGTTCATGCACCAGTGTTTCGGCCATCGACCGGAAAACAAGGATTAAATAGGTGTCGCTGCCGGTCGGTGTAATCGAGGCGCTCATATGCCCGAGCAGTGACCTTATGGTGCTTCCTTTGCTAAGGACGGTTGAGCGCACGTCAACAGGGACCAAACGCGCCAAAACGTCAGCGCTGGCTTGGCCGCTCAATTCAACCGCCACCCATGCATCGCTTTGATCCGTGATCGCCGCCAATCGGTGCAGACCAGCATCGGGGTACGCACCTGCAAGCATCGCTATATCGCGTCCGAACCACAAGATTTGCACACCGTTACCAATATACGCCTTATTCGGCGCCGGATAGTCTAGCCCATGCGCTTTCTGCAACGCATCCGACAGCGCCTTTTGCTGATCCTTATAAGGTGCCAGAGACGTCAGCGGACCCAATTCAACTTCGCGCAGATGAGCGTGGCCGCAGGACACCGGTAAAGCCAGATTCGAGCACGGGGTAAGAGCGTTCAGTTCAACCACGGACACGATCCCCCTTTGGGTCAACAAACACGGGCGCGCAAACCGTCGCTAGGAAATCATGCCCCCGCACGGCATCAACAACGCGCACGATTTCGCCATGTCGCGCCGGTCCCCGCGCCAGAAAGCCCAGACCGATTGAGTGGCCCAGCGTGGGCGAGTGCGCGACCGATGTCACGTAGCCTTGATCGTTCACGCGACGGGCAGCGGCTGCGCGTTCGAAGATATGCGCACCTGCCGTCAGCGCGTCGGAGCTGTTCACAGGCTTCAGGCCGACCAGCTGCTGCCGGTTTTCATCCATCAACCCCGGCCGTTCCGCCATCGTCTTCCCGATGCAGTCCTTTTTGGCGCTGACCATGCGCGCAAAGCCTGCATCAAAGGCCGTGACAGCGCCGTGAATTTCAGCGTGCGTGATATGCCCTTTTTCGATGCGCAGCACATTCAGCGCTTCCATCCCGTAGGCCCCGCCGCCGTGTTCGGCAGCAGCTGCAAGCAGTGCCTGGAACAGGCTTGCGCCGTATCGTGCAGGCACCGCGACCTCATACGCATGTTCGCCCGAGAACGAGATGCGGAACAACCGACCCACAACGCCCGCAACCTCAACCGGTCCGCACGCCATAAACGGCCAGTCCTCATCGGTCAGCGGTTTGGACAGAAGACCGTTCAACACGTCGCGCGACTTTGGCCCTGCCACAGCAAACTGCGCCCATTGTTCGGTGACAGAGGTGAACCGCACATCCAGTTCGGGCCGCAGCGCCTGATGGACAAACTCCAGATGCCGCATCACCGCCCCCGCGGCGGCGGTTGTTGTTGTCATCACAAAATGCGTATCGCCCAGCCGCGCCGTTGTCCCGTCATCCATGACATGCCCGTCTTCACGTAGCATCAAGCCATAGCGGACCCGGTTGGTTTTCAACGTGGAAAACGTGTTGGTGTAGACAAAATCTAGGAAAGCGGCCGCATCTGGCCCTTGAATATCGATCTTGCCCAGCGTCGATACATCGCATACACCAACGGCTTCCCGGACCATCGCGACCTCGCGGTTGCAGGCCTCAAGCCATGTTGCTTCGCCCTGGGCGGGGAAATAACTGGGCCGATACCACAAGCCTGCCTCGATCATCGGTGCTGACCTCTTTACGCTTGCTGCGTGAGACGTCGTCAAGCGCCGCGGCGCGAACCCCATACCCTGCCCGCCTGCCCCCATAGAAGCGATTGAAACCGGTGTGAAAGGCGGACGGAAGGTTGTGGTACCCGTCTCAGGTATCCCCCGGCCAGTCACATCAGCCAAAACCGCCAAAGCCGCAACGTTCGAGTTTTTTCCCTGATCGGGTGACATGCCTTGGGTGGTGTAGCGTTTCATATGCTCGACCGAACGGAAGTTTTCGCGCGCGGCCTGCGCCACGTCCTTGACAGTCACGTCGTTTTGGTAATCAAGCCATGCGCGCCCCGGTCCCGGCACAGACCACATCGGGTGCAGATTGCAGGCACTATCCTCGGCATCCGGAACATCCGCCGGTTTTGAGGTCATGCCGATCTCGCGCAGCGCTTGGCCGGCAGCTTCGGCACCAGACCTGAGGCATGCGGCCGTGCTGAAGTCACCCACACAGGCTCCTGCGGGCGTCAACCCGGGCACAGCTCCCTCAGACGGCACGAAGCTGGCAATATCATCGCGCCAGACAGGTTTCCCGTTCATATGACAGGTCAGATGCACAGTCGGGTTCCACCCGCCTGAGACCGCAAGACAATCCACGGCAATCCGCTTGATGCCACCTGGCGTCTTCACCGTAATTTCGCGCAAGGCTTGCCGGCCACGGGTGTTTTCCACCACCGAACCCGCAAAAACGGGAAAATCCCCGACAGAGGCTGTCACGGTGTCGCGTGGATCAATCAGGCCGACGACCTCGACACCGGCGGCCGCCAGATCAATGGCGGTCCGGTGAGCGTCGTCACTATTGCCGAAAACAGCCACGCGCTGGCCCGCTGCGACACCCCAGCGGTGCAAATAAGCCCGCACCGCGCTCGCGGTCATAATGCCGGGCCGATCGTTGTTACGAAACGCGATCTGCCGCTCCAAAGCTCCTGCAGCCAAAACGGTCTGTCGCGCTGCAATCCGCCAGAATGTTTCGCGTGGGCGTTCAGGTTTCGGCGCCCCCGGCCAACGCTCAAGCGCGCCATATGTACCCTGATCGTAGGCACCTGTTACGGATGTATGCGTCATGACCCGCACATTTGACATGCTGCGCAGTTCCGACGCGACCGCCGACGCCCAAGCCGCACTGTTTTGTCCATCTATCACGAAGTTTTCAGCCAGCAGACGGCCGCCCAAAAGGCTGTCCTGCTCGGCGAGGATCACATCAGCGCCAGCACGTGCGGCCACCAAGGCAGCCATTAAACCCGCAGGGCCCGACCCGATCACCAGCACATCGCAAAAGGCGAAGGCCTTTTCGTAGCGTTCCTCGACCGATTTCCCGCTCAGCGCACCAAGCCCTGCCGCGCGGCGGATTACCGGCTCGTAAAGCTTTTCCCAAAAACTGCTCGGCCACATGAAAGTCTTGTAGTAAAACCCGGCACCTAGGAACGGCGATGCGAAGTCATTAACCTCCATCACGTCGAACCCAAGCGACGGCCAGGCATTCTGGCTGCGCACCTTCAGACCGTCGTATATTTCCTGAACCGTGGCCCGCACATTGGGGTCTTGCGCCGCGCCATGGCCGACCGTGACCAGCGCGTTCGGCTCTTCGCTGCCGGCTGTCATCACCCCACGCGGGCGGTGGTACTTGAAAGACCGCGCCATCAGGCGATGCCCTTTTGCCAAAAGCGCTGACGCTACCGTGTCTCCCTCAAATCCGGTGTGCCCGATCCCGTCAAACTGGAACCGCACCTTCTTAGACCGGTCAATAATGCCTTTGCCGTCGATCCTCATACCGCTGTCGCCTCGTCTTGCGCGAGCACGACATCAAGGATCGCATGGGTGGACGTGTTTCGCGTCACAACAAGCCACGCGCCACATCCCGCCTCGTGGTGCCATAGGTCGCGGCGTTCTCCCGTCGGGTTTTCCCGCAAATGCAGATATTCCTGCCATGCATCGTCACCCGCATCCGGTGCAGGGCGATTTAGTGCCACAGCTTCACCCTGATAGTAAAACTCACGACGATCACGCTCTCCGCACAGCGGGCAAGTCAGCCTCATGTTCGATCCATCCCAATCATTCGATTATGTGTCCCGCCAATCATCAATGCAGATTGTGCTGGGCGCCTGTGCCCTCTTCATCCATCAATCCACGTCCGTCGCGGAACCGGTCGAGCCTGAAACCACGCGCCGTCTCGTGCGGCTCGCCTGTCGCCATCAGATGCGCAAGCGCATAACCCGATGCCGGGACTGCCTTGAAGCCGCCATAACACCAGCCGCAATCCAGAAAGAGCCCTTCAGTCTGCGTTTTGTCGATGATGGGCGACCCGTCTGGTGTCATATCCATGATCCCGCCCCATGACCGCAGCACCTTTGCCTTTCCGATCATCGGCATCAACGTCATGCCAGCTTCCATCACATGCTCCGCCATCGGCAGATTTCCGCGCTGCGCGTAGGAGGCATAAAAATCCAGATCCCCACCAAACACAAGCCCGCCCTTATCGGACTGGCTGATATAAAAATGTCCCATACCAAAGCTGATGACATGATCGATGCAGGGCTTTAGTCCTTCTGTCACAAAGGCCTGCAAGACATGACTCTCAATCGGAAGGCGCATTCCTGCTAAGGCTGCGACCTGCCCCGACCGCCCCGCCGTGACGATGGCCACCTTTTTTGCTTTGATGGCACCGCGCGTGGTCTGCACCCCTTTGACCACCCCACCGTCGATATCAAAGCCTGTGACCTCGCAGTTCTGGACCAGGTCCACGCCGCGTTGATCGGCGCCGCGCGCGTACCCCCAAGCCACAGCATCATGACGGGCCGATCCCCCCCGCGGGTGAAAAAGCCCGCCGTAAATCGGGAACCGCGTGTTTTCAAAATCGAGGTATGGCAAGTATGACCGCACGCCCTCGCGGTCGAGCAGAACCGCATCATCCCCTTGAGCACGCATCGCGTTACCACGGCGCACAAAAGCATCACGTTGGCCGTCAGAGTGAAACAAGTTGATGATGCCGCGTTGGGAATGCATGACGTTATAGTTCAGCTCGGCTTCCAGACCTTCCCACAACTTCAGAGAGTGGCTGTAAAACTCGGAGTTCCCCGGCAGGTAATAATTCGCACGAACGATTGTTGTATTCCGCCCGATATTCCCACTGCCTATGTAGCCCTTTTCCAACACGGCTACGTTCGTGATACCGTAATGTCTGGCCAGGTAGTAGGCCGTTGAAAGACCGTGCCCGCCACCGCCTACGATCACCACATCATATTCGGTTTTCGGCTCGGGGTCGCGCCAGTGAGGGGCCCACCCCTTGTTCCCCGTCAAGCCTTCTTTCAGAACGCGCAGGCCAGAAAATTTCACGTCGATTGCTCCTCGCTATTCAGCACAGCCTAGCAATAGCACCAACCAGAGACTACGCCAAAAACCGACGAAATTTGTCGCTTCCCGCGCCACTCAAGACGAACTGCCTATTCTGAATATGCAGCCGCGCGTTCTGCCTTGGTCAGAACGACCGGCGCGACAACGGGCATGCCGTCCGCCGCGAAAAAGGGGTTTCGCCGCATGTCCCCGGCCAGAAAGCTGGCAAGCGACCGTTTGGCGAGTCCCCCGAGCATACGGTAAAGCCCCTTGTCCCTGCGCGGTCCCCCCGACTGGGCCATTTTCGTAAACCCCAATGTCACAACGGGCCCAAAACCCTCGATAGAGGAAAAATTGTGCCGCCACATTCCAGCCAAAGGTATTTTCGAAGTCGCTACCGTGTTCGCCAATGGCGTCTTACAGCAGGCCGCGTACCAGCGGTGCAACCCTTTTGGCGACAGCTTGAGGCACGCGATATGCTCACGCCCTGCGGTCAACTCGATACGCGCGGGTAACACCTGAACCAAAGGCGATCCTCCGCCCGGTTCAAGCGACTTAAGCTGCCCCATATGGCGCGCAAAAGCGCGGCAGTCTCTACAGTAGCAGATCAAATGGCACACATTTGCGGGGGCCACGTCATGCAAGACCCCTTCAAGAGCGCCGCAATCACAGGAAAAACCTACGTCTGCCATGCATTTACTCCTGCGTTCCCATGCTCATTTTTTTAGTAGCCCGCAGGTCCTTTAGGGTTCAAGGGCAGATCACAGACCCTTGGCTTGATAACTCGCCGCGACCTTTTCAATGGCGACTAAATAGGCAGCCGTGCGCAAGTCCTGCACGTCGTCCCTACTGTGCCACACGCGCGCCATAGACTGGTATGCGATCCGCATTGTGTCATCGAGACCCGAGCGTACAAGCTCCAGCTCATCCGCGCCGCGCAGGTATTTTTCTTTGAAGTTCGGGCTAAGCTCCCAGTTCAACTCTTTGTCGCGCGACAGCCGTTCCAGTTCGTTGATAAGTAGCTGGTGGCGCGATTCTTCCTGTCGACGCTGCATACGCCCAAACCGGATGTGGCTGAGGTTTTTAACCCATTCAAAATAACTGACCGTGACGCCCCCTGCATTGGCATACATATCAGGGATGATAACGGTACCCTTTTCGCGCAGAACTTCGTCGGCACCTGCAGTAACAGGTCCGTTTGCAGCCTCAATGATAAGCGGTGCTTGAATGCGGGTAACATTGTCCAGATTGATGACCCCTTCAAGTGCGGCGGGGATCAGAATATCGCAAGGCTGCTCTATGACAGTGACACCGTCGGCGACTTGATGACGGTCGGAATAGCCCGCAATACCGCCGTGCTTCGTGATCCATGTTCGCACCGCCTCAACGTCCAGCCCGGCCGGATTATAAAGCGCGCCATCATGCTCAACGATCCCCACAATGGCGCAACCATCTTCTTCGGACAGGAATTTTGCCGCGTGATAGCCCACGTTGCCCAAGCCCTGCACGATCACCCGTTTGGCATCAAGCGTGCCCGACAGCCCCGCTTTGGCCACGCCTTCGGTATCGCGAAAGAATTCACGCAGCGCGTATTGCACCCCGCGCCCCGTCGCCTCGACACGGCCCGCGATGCCACCTGCATTTGGTGGCTTGCCCGTAACGCAAGCGTTACCGTTGATGTCGGTTGTGTTCATGCGCTTGTACTGGTCCGCAATCCACGCCATTTCCCGCTCACCCGTTCCCATGTCGGGGGCTGGTACGTTCTGGCTGGGGTTGATGAGGTCGCGTTTGATAAGCTCATAGGCAAAGCGGCGGGTAATCATCTCCATCTCTTGGGGGTTATACTCGCGCGGATCGATGCACAGACCGCCCTTTGATCCGCCGAACGGCGCTTCGACCAATGCGCATTTATACGTCATCAGCGCGGCAAGCGCTTCGACTTCGTCTTGATTGACGCCCAGCGCAAAGCGGATGCCACCTTTCACTGGCTCCATATGTTCGGAATGGACGGAACGGTATCCGGTAAAGGTTCGGATCTCGCCCCGCAGACGCACCCCGAAACGTACCGTATAGGTAGCATTGCAGACGCGTATTTTCTCCTCAAGACCCGGAGACAGGTCCATAAGTCCCACCGCGCGATTGAACATCTGATCGACGCTTTCGCGAAAGCTTGGTTCGTTCGTTTTCTGCAGCACAGTCGTTTCCTTCAGTTTCAGGACACGGCAACGTGTGACGCGACCCCGTGGCGTTTCAGGATACCCTAGGCGCCCCCCCTTGAAATTGCCAGTTTTTTAGGCAGTTTAAGAAAAGCTAGCGGGAAGAGAAAAACACAGCGTGAAGGCAGTCTGGTCCGTCAGGTGTTGTCACGCTCGGCCAGCAAAAGGGCAATCATCTCGGCCATGAACTTGGTCTCGCGCATTGGTGTCATGCCACCCACGCCAATCCGCTTGGACGCACGCCACCACAGACCGGGACGCCAGTCGCTTTTTTGCGACGTCTTAAGCCGCAGCAAGAACCCATTCGATGGCTTGAACGCAAATGCACCACGATCGATGGATGTAATCTCTTCAATCCGTATCAGGACTGTGCCTTCGTTGTCGCGCAATTCGGTCCGCGTCAATTCAAGCGTATTCCGGGTTGAAACGCGCATGATGTTTGCAACCATCAAAGACCCCGTTCCCATCGCGATAAGGAACATCTGCCAGCCAAAAGTTGGCGGTGTTGCGATAGCCACATAAAGCACGATCACAGCCAATAAAGCCAACATGCCAATCCCGACAACACGGCGCACCAAAGAAGCTGCAACCCGTGCAATTACTTCGTCTTCAGACTGTTTTGCCATGGCTGCACCTTCTTGACAGGACTGGCGCTGTCCCTACCCCGCGCAGCCCACCGCTCACAAGTGCAAAGCGCTTTAGGGTGCTTGAAAAAGGCCTGCAAGAACGTGCTTGAGTGTCTTGGGGCGGTAGTCCTTTATAAGCAATGTACGCAGACGCGCGCTGTCATGCAGGTCGCCGGACTGCGATGGGCCGCGTCGCCACTGCAAAAGCCACGGTGCCAGACGATACAGCCAACTCACATCGTAAAGCTGTGGTGCATCGACAGCCATATTGGCGGATATGTCTCGCAGGCCATGCGCGGGTCTTTCGATCAATCCGATCTCGGACGCACCATGCCATACCCAATTCAACGGCTCGACGGTCAGTTCCTCGGGTCCAGAAGAGCCACCTACAACTGCATGGCTGCCAACAAACCATTTTTGCTGATAATAAAGCGCTGCGCCACGACCGCCTTGGTTCAGGCCCGGTCCGGACAGGCCTTGATCCAGATTGTCCCACAGGCTTGGTTCAAACAAAACGCGTTTTTCATCAAGTGCTACAGCATGCCGGGCTTGTTCTACCAAACCCGACAAAGATGTGTCGTGAAAGGCGTAGCGTGCGTTCCATAGCGATGCGACGCGCCCCAGAATGCTTTTTGGAATACCCAAAGCGCCAACTGTGTCCCACACACCGACATAGGCAATCCGGACCAGATAGCTATGGTCATCTCGACGGATAACATCTGTCGCACTGGTGGCGTAGTTTGGCGAAAGCTGGCGACGCTGCGCCCAAATACGAGAGCTATCCGGCGCGTTACGCAGGCCGCGGCTGCGGTACAGCCGAAAGGCACGGCGCATATTTTTATGCGTAGGATCAGCGAGAATACCCGATTTGCGGATCATACCGACCAGCGAACGAGCCGTATATGCGCCGCGCGAAAAGCCAAAGATCATGATCTTGTCGCCCGGTTGATAGACACGGCACACTTCCCGATAAGCAGCTTTGATGTTTCGGTTAAGTCCCCACCCAAAAAGTCCGCCGCCCACCTTGCTCAGCCAGCGACCCAAATCGCTGATCATCCCCGTACCAGTACCGACACCGGCAAAATAAAGCACCTTCTGATCCTCAGTTTGCGCGCAAGCCACAGCCAACCGCGCAACATGCGTAGGATTGCTGCTGTCGCTGTCGTTCCAAGTGCCGTCGCAGAATATTGCAATGATCGCCATGTGCTTCTCCCGGTTTGAGCTCTAGAGCTATGGACCAAAGGTGGGCATGCGGTTACACGACCGCACGCCGCTTTAAATCCTTGCGCACCGCAAGGCCCTCAAAAGGAAGCCCGTCTTGAAACTGATCGCTGTTTTGTCTGTCGTTTTATGCCTAACGTTTGCAGGTTCGACCTTTTGGGTGCCTGATTTCGGAGGGTTTGAGCCAGACCAGTTTCCCATCCCGCAAAACGACCCCGCCATACAGCCCGCCGGATATGCTTTTGCCATCTGGGGGCTGATCTACGCATGGTTGCTGATCGGCATGGTTTTCGGGATGTGGAAGCGTGCCGAAGACGCGGACTGGCATGCGATGCGCGCACCACTTTGTGTGTCGCTGGCGGTCGGGTCCATCTGGTTGCCGGTTGCGATTCAAAGCCCCGTGTGGGCGGCGATCCTCATCTGGGCGATGCTGATCCCCGCGCTTTTCGCTTTGTTTCGCGCACCTAAACACGACACTGGCTGGGCCCTTGCACCCGTGGCTCTTTATGCAGGTTGGCTAAGTGCCGCAAGCTGCGTGGCCCTGGGTTTGATCGCAGCAGGCTATGGATACCTTGACGAACAGACCGCTGCTTTTGTCTTTATCTTTGCCGCTCTGGTCATCGCATCCGCCACACAGAACCAGCTGCGCCGCGCCCCCGCGTACGGCATCGCCGTAATATGGGCACTTGCCGCGATAGTTGTGCAAAACGCGTCTACAAATCCGACAGTGGCGGCTTTGGCCGCAGGCGGCGCTATTGCGCTGGTGCTACCCGTCTGGCGGGCCAAAGGCTCCGCCAACTAAAACCCACTGAAGCTTCAGTTCTTACGTCGGCCATCGGTGTGTTTACGTAACTTTGATGGCGGCGCTTTCTTGCGCCCCTTGAAGGGGTTCGCATCATTCTGGCCACGCATCCAAAGACGGATCGGCGTGCCGGGCATGTCGAAATCCAAACGCAGTCCGTTTACCAGATAGCGGTTATAGCTGTCCGGCACCTTATCGGGATGCGAACACATGACCACAAAACCCGGCGGGCGCGTTTTGGCTTGCGTCATATACCGCAGCTTTATGCGCTTGCCTTGCGGTGCGGGCGGCGGATGCGCCTCAAGCATACCCGATAGCCAGCGGTTCAACTGCGCGGTGGTCACGCGCCGGTTCCATACTTCGTAAGCCCGCATGATTGCCGTATGCAACCGATCCAGCCCGCGCCCGGTGCGTGCAGAGACGGTGACCAAAGGCGCACCGCGTAGCTGAGGCAGTAGCCGCTCGAAACTTTCGCGCAGGTCTTTCAGCTTGGCTTGCTTGTTATCTTCAATGTCCCACTTGTTGACGGCGACGACCACCGCGCGACCTTCACGCTCGGCAAGGTCAGCAATCCGCAAATCCTGCTGCTCGAAAGGGATCGCCGCATCCAAAAGAACTACGACGACCTCGGCGAATTTAACGGCCCGCAAACCGTCCCCAACAGAAAGCTTTTCCAGCTTCTCCTGCACCTTTGCTTTTTTACGCATGCCTGCGGTGTCGAATATACGCATCGGCACAGCGACGCCATCGGGCCCCACCCATTCCGTTCTAAGCGAAATGGCGTCTCGGGTAATGCCAGCTTCTGGTCCGGTCAGCAGCCTGTCTTCGCCCAAAATCTGATTGATAAGCGTCGATTTACCCGCATTCGGACGCCCAACCACAGCCACCTGCAATGGCTTGCTGGCGGTGGGCATCGGTATTTCTGCTTCCATGTCGCCGTCGTCTTCGTCAAGCGTCACATCGGTTTCCGGCGCATCTTCAGCCGCACGCTCGGCGTAGGCGTCGGCCAGTGGCATCAGGTGGGTATAAAGGTCATTCAGGCCTTCACCGTGTTCCGCAGAAAGGCGTATCGGCTCTCCCAGTCCGAGGCTGTAAGCTTCGATGACGCCGGCGTCTGCGGCAGCGCCTTCGGCCTTGTTTGCCGCCAGGATGACGTGGTCCGCGCGTTTGCGCAGAATATCGGCAAAGACCAGATCAGAAGGCGTGATGCCCACACGCGCATCAACCATAAACAGGCAGATATCTGCCATATCCACCGCGCGCTCGGTCAGGCGGCGCATCCGGCCTTGCAAGCTATCATCGGTGACTTCTTCTAGGCCCGCAGTGTCGATGACGGTAAACCGCAAATCAGCCAACCGGGCTGCCCCTTCGCGCAGATCACGTGTGACACCGGGCTGATCGTCGACCAGCGCCAGACGCTTACCCACCAGTCGGTTAAAAAGCGTGGATTTCCCCACATTGGGGCGCCCAACAATGGCGAGCGTAAAAGACATGTCAAAGGCTCCGGCCTGAAAGCTAAGCCCGCGCTTTAGCGCAAACTGCGATCAACGGAAAGCGTGCAATTGACCTTTTGACGAAACGACATAAAGCACACCGCCCGCAACCACAGGCTCAGATGTCGCCCCGCCGGGCACTTCTACGGAATTCAGTAACGCACCACTTCTGGGATCGTAGCTGCGCAAAAAGCCGTCATTCGAGGCCACATGCAATCGCCCCCCTGCCAAAACGGGCCCATGGTGCGCCACAATCTCGGACCGCCGCGTAGGCCTATCCTTGACGAAACGCGCCATCTGCACGCCCCAGATACGGCTACCGTCCGATGCATCCAGCCGCAGCAACTCATTCAGATCGGAAATCAAGAACACGCTTCCGCCTGCCGGTATGATGTTCCCCTCAGCACCCTCGTTTGCCGTCCAGACCCGTGCACCAGAGTCCAGATTGAGCGCAACCAGACGCCCCGACTGGTTGCCCACGTAGACCCGACCGTTTGCGATGACCGGCGCGGCCGTCACATCGCCAATATTGCCCAGAGCGGTCCCGAAACGTTCACCCCGTACGGAAGCATCCCAGCGGCGCAGCCCGCCTCTGCGAAATACCGCCTGGACTTCGCCCGAGCCAAAAGCAAAAACTGCCAGATCACCGCTGACGGCAGGTGCAGGAGCGCCTAAAACGTTGGTAACGTCTGGCGTTGCCCGAAGTGTCCACCGCAATCGGCCTTCATCAGCAGTCAGTGCAATACCCCTGTCATCACCAGCTGTCAGGTAGACCAAGCCATCGAACACCGTGGGCGGTCCCGATCCGGTCCCGTTCAATTGCTGACGCCAAAGCTCAGAACCGGACGCGGCATCAAGCGCCACCAGCACACCATAGCCCAAAGACACGTAGACCCGACCGTTATTAAAGGCCAAACCGCCGCCCGTCGCTTGACCACCACGGTCGCGTTCAGGACGTAAATCATTCTGCCAGACCTGCTGACCAGAGATTGATGTGGCGGTGACCAACGCCTCAGCGTCGAGCGTGTAGACCACGCCGCCCGCCACGATCGGCGCTGCCGTTATGCGCTGTTTGCGCGCATCCCCTGCGCCGATTTTCGCTGTCCAGATCCGTGTAAGCTGGGTCCCCAACGCGGCATGGTCCGTACGTAAAGAGGGCGAACCGAATGCTTGCGGCCACGCTGCGTTTGCTTGGGCAGCAGGCAACCTGATATCGCGCGCTTCGTTTTCAACAACTGCAACAGGTTCGGCTTGCTGACCTTGCAAAACAGACCGGATGTCTTCGCGCTTACCGGGCAGGATCGTGTCATTTTCAGAGCAAGCCGCCAGCACTATGGATGCCGCGGAGATCGCCAACAAAAGCCGCCCTGCCCGCGCTGGAGCCAAAAATTGGTACTGTCTCATTTTGCCCCGCTCGACCGACATCTTTTGCGCACAGCGATTATCCAACTCTCATCCGGTGCCAGTTAGTTATCAAGACCGGGCAGGTTGTCCAACTCGGGTGTGCCTCCCAGCGCCACAATCACCTGTAAGGCGCGTTGTTGCAAGTCCGTGCTTACGCTGGCGTTTTCAACGATGCTTTGCAGCCGCGCAATCGCCCCGTCGGTATCGCCGCTTTCGATGTCCAAAAGCGCCAGCTGTTCTTGCGCCAAAAGCGCTAAAGGCGCGCCCGGTGCAGCAAGTGCTTCTAGTTGTTGGCGCCTGCTGTTTTCGTCCATTTCGTCGGTTTGCAATACCAAAGCTTTGAATGCCGCGATCTGGCGGTAAATCTCAGGAACTTCACCATTCACGGAAACACTGTCGAGTGCCGTGACAGCAGCATCAGTATCACCGGCCTGTTGCGCTTCGGCAGCCGCGAGCATCGCAACAACGGCCTGAGCGCCGGGATTGGAGGGCTCAATCGCTTCCAAACCGGCTTGTCGGTCGACCGTTTCCGGCTGACCCAAGGCCGCGAGAATCTCGTCCCCTAGCCCCTCTGCCGCAGCGCGGGCCTGTGCCTTGGAGTATTCCGACCATGCGGCACCACCAACAATCAGCAGCACAATCATGCCGCCGACCCAACCGTAGCGGCGCAATAGGTAGTAAAAGCGATCCTTGCGAACCTCTTCTGTCACCTCTTCGATAAAACCGTCGCTGTTACTCATGCTGCCCTGCCTTGCCACGTTTGAGGGTTCTCTTACAGCGCACAAGCCGCCAAGCCAAGAGCCAGTGCCCCGCTACATAAAGGCCCATTGCGCAAATTGACAAAAATCTTTAATCTGAACCGATCAGTTTAGCGTAAAACGCAGTAATTCCTTTCTGCGGCAGCTTGGCGGACAGCACCCGCAATTGACGCGGTTCACGATGAGGCACTTTTAATGCGTTATTTTTCCATCATTGCAGCCATTGCAGTGGCGGCAATCCTTTATTTCGCGATCGTTGACCGCGATGCAGGCCTTGCGTTGATCGGAGCGGGGCCAGACGACGCAGCCGAGATCGAATCGGCGCACTCCGTTGCGACACCAGAGATTTCCGCGCAAACTTTGGTCAAGGTCGTGGTGCAAACCTCTCAGGCACAGACGATAGACACGGCCATATCGCTGCGCGGTGAAACCCGTGCGGCGCGTATCGTGGACGTCAAATCCGAGACGTCAGCCATTGTGATCTCCGAGCCACTGCGTAAAGGCCAGCAGGTTGCTGCAGGCCAAACGCTGTGTCGTCTGGATGAAGGCGCACGCAGCACAGCACTTGCGCAAGCACGCGCGCAGCTTGACGAAGCACGCGCCCGTGTTCCCGAAGCACAAGCGCGGCTGGAACAGTCGCGAGCGCAACTTTCTGAAGCGCAAATCAATCAGAACGCGTCATCCAAGCTCAGCGAGGGCGGATTTGCCTCTACAACCCGCGTTGCAAATGCGGAAGCAAACGTCGCCACCGCTTTGGCTGGGGTCGAATCTGCCCGTGCGGGTTTGCGCGGCGCGCAAGCTGGCATTGAAGCCGCGCAAGCGTCTGTTGCATCGGCTGAAAAAAATATTGAGCAATTGACGATTGCGGCACCCTTTGCCGGTCTCTTGGAAAGTGACACCGCAGAGCTGGGCGCGCTGTTGCAGCCCGGTGAGCTGTGCGCAACCGTCCTCCAGCTGGACCCGATCAAGCTTGTCGCTTTTGTGCCAGAAACCGAAGTGGGACGCGTCAAGGTAGGTGCCCCTGCCGTTGCGACCTTGGTCACCGGCACAAGCAATATCACCGGCCGCGTCACTTTCCTGTCACGCTCGGCTGACGAGACGACCCGCACCTTCCGCGTTGAGGTAGAGGTCGAGAACTCTGACCAGGAAATCTCTGACGGTCAAACCGCTGAAATCCTGATTTCTGGCGAAGGAGCGACCGCGCACTTACTGCCACAATCTGCGCTGACACTAAATGATGACGGCGTTCTGGGTATCCGTGCCGTAGCTAAAGGCGACATCGTAGAATTTCATGCCGTGCGGTTGCTACGCGACACCGCGCAGGGTGTGTGGCTTGACGGCCTGCCCGATCAGGTTGATGTGATCGTGCTGGGACAGGAATATGTCGTTGCCGGCGTTCAAGTCGAACCCACATATCGGGATCTAAGCCAATGACTGGCATCGTAGATTGGGCCGCCGGGCGCGCACGCATGATCATTGCGTTCATCGTGCTTAGCCTGCTTGTCGGCGGCTATTCCTACTCAACACTTCCCAAAGAAGGCGAGCCGGATATCGAAATTCCGGCACTGTTCGTGTCAGTTATCTTTCCAGGCATCTCGGCGGCTGACAGCGAAACGCTACTGGTCAAACCGATGGAGACCGAGCTTGCCGATCTTGATGGTCTGAAGTCCATGAGCTCCACCGCGTCTGAGAATTACGCGGGCGTTGCGTTGGAGTTTGAATTCGGCTGGGACAAAACGAAAATTCTCGCCGATGTGCGCGACGCTATGGGCAAGGCGCAGAGCGATTTCCCGGACGGGGCCGAGCAGTATTCGATCAACGAGATCAACTTTTCGGAGTTCCCCATCATTATCGTAAACCTGACGGGCCCCGTTCCAGAGCGCACAATGGTGAGGATTGCCAAGGACTTACAAGATGAACTTGAATCCATTGATGCAATTCTCGAAGCGGGCATTGCAGGATCGCGCGACGAAATGGTCGAAGTGCTGATCGATCCGTTGCGGCTGGAAGCTTATAACGTGACCGCCAGTGAGTTGATAACGACCGTTCAGAACAACAACCAGCTTATCGCCGCTGGTGAAGTGGAAACGGCCCAAGGGACCTTTGCCGTCAAGATTCCCTCTTCTTTCGACGAAGCCCGCGATATCTATAACCTTCCCGTCAAAACGAACGGCGACCGTGTCGTGACGCTGGGCGATCTCGCCGAGATCAACCTGACTTTTGAGGATCGCGAAGGTACCGCGCGGTTCAACGGAGAGAATACGGTTGCCTTGCAGGTGGTCAAACGCAAAGGGTTTAATCTGATCGATACTGCCGCCATCGTGAAGGACCTTGTCGCGAGCGAACAGCAAAACTGGCCCCAAGGACTAAGCGCGGCAGTACAGGTTGGCACCTCAAACGATCAATCGCGCATTGTCGACAGTATGGTGCAGCAGTTGCTGGGATCGGTGTTTACCGCGATTGCACTTGTCATGATCGTTTCATTGGCAGCCCTCGGGATTCGCGCAGCACTGCTTGTAGGCTTTGCCATCCCCACGTCTTTTCTGCTGTGTTTTGCGTTTCTCGCGCTTATGGGGATTTCGGTGTCCAACATCGTGATGTTCGGCCTGATCCTTGCCGTTGGCATGCTGGTCGATGGCGCCATCGTTGTGGTCGAATATGCCGACAAGCGCCAGAAAGAAGGCGTGGGGCCCATGCAGTCTTACGTTGAGGCGGCAAAGCGCATGTTCTGGCCAATCATTTCCTCTACCGCGACGACGCTCTGCGCGTTTCTGCCGATGCTGTTCTGGCCCGGTGTCCCGGGAGAGTTCATGGGCATGCTGCCGGTAACGCTTATCTTCGTTTTGTCGGCGTCTCTTGTTGTGGCGCTCATCTATTTGCCAGTGATGGGCGGCGTTACGGGGCGGCTTGAGCGTTGGATGGCTGACTACATGAGCACGATCGCACACCTGCGGTGGTATCTTCATGCCGCACTGTTTCCGATTGCTGCGTTGATGCTGTTTGCAGCGGGTCTGTTGCAACCCGTATTCACAGGGATCGGTGCGCGCTTTGCCGTAATGGAAGGGCTTGATCTGTTAGGGTCGGTGATACCCACCTTCCTGATTGTCTTTCTGCACATCCTAGCTGCTATCGCTTTGTTCTCCGTGGCTTTGGGCGGCTTTATGGTCGCTCTGCTCGCCAGCTTTGCTTTGCTCACGCGCATGGGACATGCCGGGCGCTGGGTCGCATCGCGCCTTTTCAGCGCTGAACCTGAAGGTATTGCATCAGGCTATGAACGCTCAGCCTTTGGCCGCGTGATTGAACTGATCGCCGGAAACCCATTCATGCCACTGGCTGTTGCGGGAACTGTTTTTGTGTTTGTGGGAACGACGCTCATTTTTTTCTCCAACAATAACAACGGGGTGGAATTCTTTGTTGAATCAGAGCCCGAACAGGGCATCGTCTATGTTCTGGCGCGTGGGAACCTGTCACTGGACGAAGAAGATGACCTCGTGCGTCAAGCCGAAGAAATCGTTCTCACACACCCCGGCATCCAGAACGCGTTCTCGTTTGCGGGCCAAGGCGGCTTGAACACGGACTCCTCGGGCGCCGCGACACCAAAGGACATGATCGGACAAATCCAGTTCGAGACCATTCCATGGGAAAACCGCGCAGACCGCCCTGACCTGGACGGCAATATAGTTATCGCAGAGCTGACAGAACAGCTTAGCGTGCTGCCCGGCATCAGGACGGAAATTACAGACGTGGCCCAAGGCCCGGCGCAGGGCAAGCCCGTGCATCTGCGGCTTAAGGGTGACGACTTTGGCGTATTGACCGAAGCCGCCGCCGTAGCACGCGCCCAATTTGATGCAACACCTGGCCTCACCCTGATCGAAGATACACGCCCCCTGCCCGGCATCGACTGGCAAATCGATGTGGACGTCGAAAAAGCCGGACGCTACGGCGCGGACGTTCAGATTGTGGGCGCGATGGTCCAATTGGTCACGCGTGGGCTTTTGCTCGATACGATGCGGGTGCCAAGCTCGGACGAAGAGATCGATATTCGTGTGCGCCTTCCCAAAAAGGATCGCGTCCTGTCCACGCTGGATACACTGAAAGTACGCACCAGCGACGGTTTGGTGCCCTTAAGCAATTTCATCACCCGTACGCCAGTTCCAAAATTGGCCGAAATCAATAGGATCGATCAGACCCGGTATTTCGATGTCAAAGCCGATGTAGCACCGGGTCTCGTTAAACTAGTGGGCTCCGTCGAAGGCAGTCCAGAGACCGGGGAGGTCACTCTCGCCGTGCTGCGGCCTGCCGGCACGGATGCTGAAATCATTGCACCAGATCAGGCGCGTTACCGCACCATTCTCAAAGCAGAACTGGACATTCAAGAACTGCAGGACGGCCTGAATGCAGGCGATTACCGCTTTGTCCCCGTCAATGCCAACGAACGCATCGCGGTGCTGACAGATTGGCTGAACACGCAGCCTTTGCCCGCAGGCATCGATTGGGAATGGACCGGCGACCAGGAAGAACAAGAAGAGAGCCAGGCTTTCCTTCAAACTGCGTTCTCTGCCGCACTGGGTTTGATGTTCATCATCCTGCTGGCACAGTTCAACAGCTTTTATAACGCAATCCTTGTTTTGGTCGCAGTCGTGCTGTCCACCACCGGCGTGCTGATCGGCATGCTGGTCATGGGGCAGACGTTTTCGATCATCATGACCGGAACAGGCATTGTCGCCCTCGCCGGAATTGTCGTGAACAACAACATCATCCTTATCGACACCTATCAGGAATACAGCCAGTACATGCCGCGGATCGAAGCGATTATCCGCACCGCGCAAGCACGTATTCGTCCGGTCCTTCTGACGACGATTACCACCATGGCAGGGCTTGCGCCCATGATGTTCGGGCTCAGCATCAATTTCGCTGATGGCGGGTATACGGTTAACAGCCCCACAGCACTCTGGTGGAAACAACTGGCCACTGCCGTGGTCTTCGGCCTTGGCATCGCAACAGTTCTTACGCTGGTCGTCACGCCTTCCATGCTTGCCATCCGCGTGTGGGCCACCACTTATGTTCGTTGGATCGCTACCATGCTGGCCAAGCTGTCGATGGGGCGTGCATCGCGCGCAGCGCGCGACTGGGCGCTTGAAAAAGACGCCAGCCGGATCGCGGGAACAGAGCTGATCTGGCACGAAGAGGACGCATATCTACCGTCAGAGGCAACTTTAAAAGCGGCGGAATAACAAGGCTCACAGGAGTGTGACGCGAAAATATGCAACTTGTGCTAGGTTGTATGTCACCACATCAAAAGGAGACAAGCCATGCTACGCCCATTTGCCTTCGCTACCGTACTCGTTCTCTCCAGCGCCACAGCCGGTTTTGCGGCCGATCTGATCGAAAAGACCAGCCCCTATTCGGTGCCTGACACGATCGATCGTCTTTCTGCTGCCGTAAAAGGTGCCGGCGCGACGATTTTCGCCCGTGTGGATCACGGTGCAGGTGCTGCATCAGTCGACATGGATCTCGCGGCCTCGCAACTGTTGATCTTCGGCAATCCCAAGCTTGGCACGCCTGCAATGCAGGACGCCCATACTGCAGGCCTTGACCTGCCCTTGCGCGTCCTGGCCTATTTCGGTGACGACGGACTTGTGCGCGTTGTGTACCACGACCCTGCAACCTTGGCCGAAACACACGGTTTGCCTGCTGACGCAAAGTACATCCAGATGATGACAGCCGCATTGGACAAGCTGACCAGCAAGGCGATCTCGAAAGATTAACGCTCGCTGTTTGCATTCGCGACAGCATTTGGTAGCCAATCCTCAACTTTGAGAAGGATCATCAGATGCGCGTCGCAGTAATCGGAGCAGGAGCTATTGGCGGCTGGCTAACGGCCGGATGCATTGAAGGCGGTGGATCGGTTGTTGTTTTGGCAAGAGGTGCGTCGCACGATGCGCTGCAGAAACATGGTCTTCGCCTCGACGATGGAGAAACGGAAAAAACTTATTCAGTGGAGGTCACCAAAGATCCCGCCGCACTGCGTGGAGCCGATATCCTGCTGCTGGGTCTGAAAGCGCATGACCTACCCGGTGCCGCCCCCCTGATCCAAGCGGCAATGGGTGAAAACACTGTTGTCGTGCCCGCGATCAATGGCCTGCCATGGTGGTTTCTGGACAACTTCGGGGGACCAGCAAAGGGACTGCAGATCGAAGCCGTCGATCCGGCAGGGGTACTATCGCAGTTGATGCCCAGCGACCGTGTCGTGGGGTCTGTCGTACACGCAGCAAGCTACGTATCCGCCCCCGGCCGCATACGGCTGGTGAAAGCAACAAAGGTATGGCTTGGGGATGCAGGCACTGGTCAGCACGCAAGCGCTGTAGCCGACCTGATGGTAGCAGGCGGCATTCCCGCCGAGCAGACTGACGCCTTGCACTGGCACGTGTGGAATAAGCTTTGGGGCAACTCTAACATGAACCCGCTCTCCGCACTGGCCCGCGCGGATCTTTCGCAGCTCCACGAGGACGAGTTTGTTGTGCGCCTGGTCGCCACGATGATGCAAGAGATGTCGCAAGTCGGGGAAAAGATCGGCCTGCAAGGCTTTGAAAAACCAGAAGACCGTATTGCAATGACGCGCAAGCTCGGCCCGATCAGAACCTCCATGTTACAGGACGTCGAAGCAGGCCGCCCGATCGAGATTGACCCAATCCTCGGCGGGTTGGTTGAACTGGCTCGTCACCTTGAACACCCGACACCCGCGATGGACGCGGTCTACGGTCTGACACGGATGCTGGATAAAAACCTGCGCAACTAATGCAGCGGATCAGCGCATTCAGGCGTTTTCTTCCGATTGCTGCCGACGCCACAGTTGCGCATACCGGCCATCTTGCGCCAACAAGTCATCATGCGTGCCTTGCTCCACGATCTCGCCTTTTTCCAACACGATAATGCGGTCTGCTTCGGCGATGGTGCTGAGCCTGTGCGCAATCACCAACACCGTACGGCCACGCCCCGCCTGCATTAGTGCGTCCTGAATGTCGGCTTCGGTCTCGGAATCCAGAGCCGATGTCGCCTCGTCCAGCAACAAGATGGGCGGGTCTTTCAAAAGCGTTCGCGCGATGCCAACACGCTGCTTCTCGCCACCAGACAGCTTGAGCCCTCGTTCCCCGACAGTGGTTTCGTAACCATCAGGAAGCGAAAGAATAAAGTCATGGATTTGAGCCGACTTTGCGGCCTCTTCGATCTCAGCCTGCGTCGCACCATCGCGCCCGTATGCAATATTATATCGGATCGTATCATTAAACAGCACGGTGTCTTGCGGGACGACGCCAATAGCTTTGTGCAAACTCACTTGGGTAACCTGACGGACATCCTGCCCATCAATGCGCAAAGCACCGCCATTCACGTCGTAAAACCGGAACAATAACCGGCCGATGGTGGATTTTCCCGATCCTGTTGACCCGCAAATCGCAACCATCTCGCCCGGCTCGGCCACAACGGACACGCCCTTCAGGATGGCGCGGTCAGCGTTATAGCCAAAGTCGACGTTGTCCAATTCGATGCGACCACCGGTTACCTGCAGGGGTTTGGCATCCGGTGCATCCACGACCTCTGCCGGCTGCTCGAGCAAGTTGAACATCTCGCCCATGTCCACAAGGGATTGGCGAATCTCACGGTACACCGTCCCAAGAAAATTCAACGGGATAGTGATCTGAAGCATGTAGGCATTGACCATCACAAAATCGCCAACAGTCAATTCACCGTTCTGCACCCCAATCGCTGCCATGACCATCACGGCAATCAAGCCCATAGTGATGAGGAATGACTGGCCAAAGTTCAGGAATGCGAGGCTTTGCGCGGTCTTGATCGCGGCACCTTCGTATTTTTCCATCGCGCTGTCGTAGCGATCCGCTTCGCGATGTTCGGCGCCAAAGTACTTGACTGTCTCAAAGTTCAACAGGCTGTCGATCGCTTTTTGGTTGGCATCCGTGTCTTGTTCGTTCATCTCGCGGCGCAGCTTTACCCGCCATTCAGTGACCGCGAAGGTGAACCAAACATATAGCGCAATCGTGACCGCGACGACCAAAAGATACGTAATATCAAAGACAACCGCCAGAATGACACCAACAAGAAACAGCTCGAGAATGAGCGGCCCGATAGAAAACAGCATAAAGCGCAACAGAAAGTCGACACCTTTCACGCCCCGCTCAATGATCCTGCTCAGGCCACCGGTTTTGCGAGTGATGTGGTACCGCATGGACAACCGGTGAATGTGGTTAAAGGTCTCCAACGCGAGCATACGAAGCGCCCTCTGGCCCACTTTGGCAAAAACCGAGTCGCGCAACTGCTGGAAGCCGACCGTCAACAGACGGGCCATGCCATAAGCTACCGTCAGGCCAACAGCACCAAGCGCAAGCATGGGTACACCCTCTTCTGCCAGCGCATCGACCGCACCTTTATAAAAGAACGGCGTCGCAACCGAGACGAGTTTAGCCACGATCAGCAACCCCAAAGCCCAGATCACCCGGTGGCGGACCCACGGCTTGTCTGCAGGCCACAAATAGGGTGTTACCTTGCGGATCGTGCGCCAACCCGATTGACGCTCTTCTTCTTCAATGGATTTCTGGTGCGGACCAGAAGTTTGGTCTGCTGCTGTATCGCTTGCCATTCGCTGTCCTGCTGTCATCTCGGGTCTGTACCTAGATCACATGCCACTGCTTGACCAGCGCTGCGGCACTTTAGTCGGCAGGCAACTCAAACACCTGCCCGGGATAGATCAGATCAGGGTTCCGGATGGATGTGCGATTTGCCTCGAACACTTGCACATATAGCAACCCTTCGCCGTAGCGCTCCCGCGCAATTGCCCAAAGGGTATCACCAGTCTGTACCGTCACAGCTCGCACAGGCCCATCGGATGCACGAACGGCGGCCGCCAGTACTGCTGGCTCCTCGCGCTTGAAGGGCGTCTCGATCCGGCTGGCAACGGTCCCATCTGCAGACAGGGCATCCACACGAAGGGTATAGACGCCCGCGTCCACTTGCGGAATGTCACCACGCCAATTGCCCTGTGTGTCCACCGGCAGCCGGGCAACCGCGCGGTTGTTGAGATAGGCACGCACTTCGACCGAGCCCGCTTCGGCGCGTCCTCCCAGTTGGACCGTGCCGTCATCGCTATAGCCAATAGTGTCCAGTTCGACGTTTTGCGCGGGCTGTGGTTGCGCCGGGACTAAGGTAACCCCCGCCGCGTCGGACCGCAGTACTGCAATCTCTGACGTGTCTTCCGTCACCGGTGGTGATGGCGGGTTAGCGGCGGCGGTGACTGTGTTGTCGTCGTCCGCACGCGCTGCAGGTTGTTGCAGTGTCCCGGCAGGCTCACTCACATCGGGCTGCACATCGGCAACCGTTGTATCGGGTGCATCAACCGTGCTTGACGCTTCTTGCGAAACTTCGCTTTCTTCCGCCGGGTCATCACCGGCGTTTTCAGCAGTTTCCACAGCCTCTTCAGTCACTGCTGGTGCGGCTGAAACCGGTGCCAGTATAATCTCTTCCTGAGAAGCCAGAGCGTCGTCACCTGTGCCCACACGCAGCGTCAGCAACCGTGCATCTGCACTCTGGTCCAAGGAACCCAAAGCCGCGAAAGCGCCCGACGCATCTGCGTCAGACGTTGCCACCACCTCACCATCAACCAAAACGTCCACGCGCGCGCCCGGCTCGGCGCGGCCCGCAACGACCATCGAACCAGAGGTATCAACGCGCACCTCATCAAAGCTCGGCGCGCGGGCAGCTTCTTGATCTTCCGCTGTATCACGATCATCCAGAGGATCAGGCATCGCCGCGGGAGCGTCTCGAGTTTGTGCTGTTTCAGGCACCTCCAGGGGCGGCTGCGCGGGCAATGGCGTGCCGGACACAACGGCAGGTGCTGACGGCACAACCACGGCGGCTGCGTCTCCATCACTCAGCAGACCGTCATCGCGCGTCGACAGATAGACGCCCGTCGCGATCAAAAGCACGACGACACCACCGGCCATCCACAGCCCGTTGCCAGACCCATTGCCAAACATATCTATTCTCTTTTTCCCAGGTTCGCGCTTGAAATAGGGCGCAGACATTGAGCCTACATAACAACTGCCCTATCAGGGGTCAAAGCATCCCGCCTCACAAATGCATTAAGACAAACAGGAAAGTCTGACCGATGCGCAAAAAATCTGTCTGTGTCTACTGCGGGTCTCGCGCAGGAAATGACCCGGCTTACATGGAGCATGCAGAACGTCTGGGGCACATTCTGGCCGAAGAGAACTGGCGCCTTGTCTATGGCGCCGGTGACGTAGGTTTGATGGGGGCGGTTGCCCGCAGTGCCCAGTCCTCCGGCGCGGAAACATTTGGCGTAATCCCGCAGCATCTCGTGGAGTGGGAAGTCGGTAAAATCGACCTGACATCGTATGTCGTGACCGAAACCATGCACGAGCGCAAAAAGGTTATGTTCATGAATTGCGATGCGGTGGTCGTGCTGCCCGGTGGCGCGGGTTCCTTGGATGAACTATTTGAAGCGCTCACGTGGCGGCAGTTGGGCCTGCATAACAAACCGGTTCTTTTATTAAATACAAAGGGCTACTGGGACCCGCTCATTCATCTGCTGCGCCATGTGACCCAATCAGGTTTTGCCGATGATAGCCTGCACAGCTTTTACGCGGTTGTCTCGAATCCTGAAGACTGTCGTGATGTGCTGAAAGATGTGCTAGCATAGCGGATAAGAGTACCTCTAGGCATCGCTTACATTTTCACCAAAAATCAAAAGACCTGCACCAACCGAACCTCCGGGCGCATGGTACAGAATGCAATGGTCAGAACCGGTATTGAACCCCGACCAGTGGCCCGGTTTGTTCAAATGTGTAGTCACGGCCATCTTTATCGTTGCTGACGTCAATGTGGCGAAAGCCGAAGGTGGCAAGCCAGTTATCATTAATCGCGTAGCTTGCCGTCAGCAGCACTTGCCACGTCTCGCGATCATTTATGCCACCGTAATCAAACGCGGCACTGGCCGACCATTTATCGCTCATGACAAACTGAGTTCGGGCACCAAAAATGGGATCTGTCCAACTATCTGAAGTTCTGCGGCTCTCGCTTGGTGCCAAGCCAGCCGTAAGCCGCAGCTTCGTGTCCGTATCAAACCAACGCGCGCCAGCGAGCAGGTCTGTTTTGACAGAACCCGTATCGTAGAGACGATACGTGACATATCCGGTCAGAATCTGCGTTTTGACCGACGCTTTTAGATCGCCGAACACCGCCCCCGGTGTTGAATCGCTAAAACCGATATCGGTCATCATGTAATCGACCAGAAAGCCCCATTGCCCGTTATTCGCCTCGAACGCACCCATGAACGCCATATCAAGGTTTTCCAGCGCATCCGAAAAGCTAAGCGTGGCCGTCTGGCCACCGATGCCGGATTTGGTCTCGGCCATGAACAGATAAATCGAAGCGGTGTAATTCCAATCCTGGGCTTGTGCTTGTGCACCAACAAAAACAGAAGCAGCAACGGCGAGTGGCGTGACAAGAAACTTCATTCCGATATCCTTCCTAATTCTTTGACAGTATAGCACGTCGCGACGGAAACTACATTGGCGTCCAGAAAAACTATCAATACGGGCATGTCGGCCACAGTCGATTACCGCGCTGGTGTTTCCCGTTAAGCAGTTCCCACCAACACTCGGTTACCTAGTGCACAGAGTACAAAAAGGCCCCGCCGGACAGCGGAGCCTTTATCCAATTCATTACGTGCCGCCCGTTACATGCGCGAAGCGACGTTTTCCCAGTTCACAAGGTTATCGAGGAAGTTACTGAGGTACACCGGACGCTTGTTGCGGAAATCGATGTAGTAGGAATGCTCCCATACGTCACAGCCCAAAAGCGCTGTCTGGCCAAAGCACAATGGGTTCACACCATTTTCTGTCTTTGTAACGGCCAGCGATCCGTCTGCGTTTTTCACCAGCCAGCACCAGCCCGAACCGAACTGACCCGCACCCGCCGCCGAAAACTGCGATTTGAATTCGTCAACCGACCCGAAGCTCTCGGTCAGTGCTTTTTCAAGCTCACCCGGCATACCGGTATCGCCTGGGCCCATCATCTCCCAGAATTGGTTATGGTTCCACAGCTGGCTGATGTTATTGAAGATGCCGTTCTGGGCAACCGCAGACGCATCATATGTGCCGGTAATGATGTCTTCCATCGATTTGCCGTCCCATTCGGTACCGGAAATCAACTTGTTGCCGTTGTCCACGTAGGCTTTGTGATGCAGGTCGTGGTGGTACTCCAGCGTTTCTGCGGACATACCTTTGCTCGCCAGTGCGTCATGAGCGTAAGGAAGATCAGGAAGTTCAAAAGCCATTGGGGCCCCCTCTTGGATATTTGTGACTACTGTACTGCAAGAAAGCGCAGCCATTGCGCACTTCAAGTATCAGGTGCGGCAAAAAGAGCCAAGAAGCGGTTTTCACCGCAGTTTCTTTTTGATAACCGCCGCATTTCACCCATGCCGCAGCGTACAACGGCCTTTTCCAGAGAACCGGGTGGGGTATCCGTCAGGATTGGCGTAGACGGCAATTTCGTTCGTCGCCTTCTTGAGCGTCGCCGAATATTCAAACGCCGGCGTCGTTTGGTTGCTGCCATTCACCACGTTGTTCAAGGTCCAGCGGATGACTAGCTTCCGGTCAGTATTGCGGCCAACGCGAACTTGCATGGGTTGTCGATTGAATTGCAGAATAACCGCGTCGGAAACAACTACCCGCCCGTTTTGCATGACGACGATCGCCATTTTGTCGGATATCCAACCGACGCCTTGCCGCTTTTCGGTGATGTCACAATCATAAAGCACCCCCTTCGCCTGTACCTGCACCGGTATCCCAATTGAACACAAAGCGAGCACGCCACACCAAATTACTCTCAACACACAGGGTCTCCTATCAACACCTACAAGCCTAGAGAGCAAAGGTTAAAGCCGCAACTATCGTTCGAGCACTGCGTCAAAAAAGGTTCAGACGCCGACGTACACCCCGACTTCTGAGCCAGGTTGTGCCGCCACACATAGCAAATCAAACACATAGCGGGCCTGGCTGCGGAAACATATCACCTGCAGTGTGTCGTCATCATACATCCAAACGGCGGCGGGCACCTGCGCCATCCGCGTCCGCCTGAACATACCTTGTGTGAAACCGTCGTGAGAGAAATCGACAGGACAAAGTTTACCCAAGGCGTCGCGCGCATGATCCCCTTTGATACGAAATGACGCCCGTGCGTCTGACACGTTAACGGCCAGTGCGTTTACCCCATCCAACGCTTTGGTCAGTCGGGCCAGCGTTTCGTCCACGGTCGCATAGTCACACAGCACCAACATCTCGTCAGGGCTCATCCACGCAACGCCCATGTCGCCGGTTATGCGCGCAGTTCCCACTGTAGGAAGATCGCCGTCGGCTATTGGTTTCAGCGCTTTTTGAACGGCTTCGTCTTTGAGATCGGCACGTAGCGTGATCATGCCTTGCAACGACACCTCATCCACGCGGGCAATCCCGTCTGCGAAAGACGCTCCGTTCAAAGCAGTAACAGAGTTAGACATTCTGCTTTTCCCCTTCTTTATCGTAGAACACCTGATCTACGATACGCGCTTTAAACGTAGCCCCTTCAGTGCCAGGAAACTCGATGATTTCACCCATCCGGTCGGGTCCGTCCAACACCAGCCCCATGGCAATGCCACAATCAAGCGTAGGCGAATAGTAAGTCGATGTGACACGGCCGATCACATTGCGCTGGCCGTTGGCGTTTTTACCCTCGCCGATTGCATAAGCGCCATCAGGAATGACGGAACCCGACAGCGTCTCGAGCCCTACAAGTTTCCAACGTTTTGGGTCGGCCATATGGGTACGTTCCTGCGCGCGTTTGCCCAAAAAGTCTTCTTTCTTTTTAGATATCGCCCAACTCAGCCCAAGGTCTTGCGGAATAACAGTGCCGTCCGTTTCGTCACCGATCATGATAAAGCCCTTTTCGGCCCGCATGATATGCAGACATTCAGTGCCATAAGGCATGACCCCGAACTCTTCGCCTGCCTCCATAAGTGCTTGCCAAAAAGCGAGGCCCTGACCTGCAGGTACCGCGATCTCGTAGCTCAATTCACCCGAGAACGAGATGCGATAAACACGGCACCCAAAGCCGCCAATTGTCCCGTCTGCCCACTCCATGAACCCCAGCGCCTCTTTCGAGACATCCATACCACCAAGTTTTTCCAATACCTTGCGCGCGTTCGGACCCACCACCGCGACCTGAGCATATTGTTCGGTCACGTTGGCCACATAGACCTTCCAGTCCCACCATTCGGTTTGCAGCCACTCTTCCATATGCTGATGGATTCGGTCCGCACCGCCCGTGGTGGTGTGGCACAGAAACGTGTCGTCATCGATGCGCGCGACAACGCCGTCATCGATGAGGAAGCCGTTCTCGGAACACATCAGCCCGTAGCGGCATTTGCCGGGCTTAAGGGTGGACATCATGTTGGTATACATCATGTCCATGAATTTTTCGGCGTCCGGCCCTTTGACGATGATCTTGCCCAGTGTTGACGCATCCAGCAGGCCAAGGTTCTGACGTGTGTTTATCACCTCCCGGTTCACGGCATCCTTGACGCGCTCGCCCGCGCGCACAAAAGCATACGGGCGTCGCCAGTGGCCAACGGGTTCCCAGTCGGCACCGTGGGCGTCATGCCAGTCATGCATCGGTGTGCGTCTGAGCGGTTGGAATACCTCGCCGCGTGCTTCACCGCCAATGGCCCCCATCGAGATCGGCGTATAGGGCGGACGGAAAGTTGTGGTGCCGGTTTGCGGGATCGGCCGGTCGAGCGCATCAGACAGGATGGCCAGACCATTGATATTGCTCAGCTTTCCTTGATCCGTCGCCATGCCCAGCGTTGTATAGCGTTTGGCATGCTCCACAAATTCAAAACCCTCTTGGGCCGCAAGCTGGATGTCCGAGACTTTGACATCGTTCTGATAGTCCAGCCACGCCTTACTGCGCAGTGTGATGTCCGCCCGCGCTGGCATAAGCCAAACAGGCATCAGGGGTGCTTCTGTTTCTCGAACCGCTTGTGGGCTTTTCGATTTCTGTAACTTGTGACCAACAGCCGCAGCCGCAGACCGGGCCGCATGGTCGGCATCTTCCAGAATGTCCGCCAGCGAAAATGCCCCATTCGCGGCCCCTGCCGGTGTCACGAAGGCCTGCCCGGTTTCACCAGTTGGCGCTTTGTCCACATCCGGTCGGAAGCACGCGTGATCGGTGTCCCACGTCAGCTTGCCGCCGCAATGCGACCAAAGATGCACGACCGGAGACCACCCACCAGACATCGCCACCGCATCGCAGGGGATTTCCTGCACTTTATCACCAGCACCGTCTTGTTTGCAGACCACGACAGACTCGACGCGCTTGCCGCCTTTGACGCTCGACACTGCATGACCGGACAGCACCGTTATCCCCAATTCCTTCGCTCGCTGCATGGCATCCGACGGGGCATCAAAACTACGCGCATCAAGGATTGCAGGCACGTCCAAACCGGCTTCTTTTAAGGCAAAAGCGGTTCTGTAGGCGTCATCATTATTGGTCACAACGACAGTGCGCCGTCCTACAGATACGCCAAAATTCACCAAGTAATCCCGCAGTGCTGCAGCCAGCATAACGCCGGGTATATCATTGCCCGCAAAGGACAAAGGCCGTTCAATCGCACCTGTTGCCGTTACGATATGACCTGCGCGAATACGCCACAAACGATGGCGCGGACCGGGCGCATGGGGCGCATGATCGCGCAACTGCTCGTAACCCAGCACATAGCCATGATCGTATATCCCTGCACCCATCATCCGCGTGCGCAGCGTCACATTGGGCATCGTTTCCAATTCGGAAACAGTTTGTTCCACGAACTTATCCACAGGCAGCCCGTCGACCAAGCCACCATCGACAACCGCGCGCCCCCCCAAATGAGGTGTCTGCTCAACCAACATCACCTTGGCACCACTCTTTGCCGCTGTGCGCGCGGCCTGAAGGCCCGCGACCCCGCCACCCACGATCAGCACGTCGCAGAAATGGTGAAAATGCTCGTAGGTGTCGTCGTCTTTCTCCTTAGGCGCTTGGCCCAAGCCAGCTGACTGCCGAATGAACGGTTCGTAGACATACTTCCAGAACGGACGCGGATGGATGAACATCTTGTAGTAAAAGCCAGCAGGCAAAAACCGCGCCAGTTTGCTGTTGATAGCACCGATATCGAACTCAAGGCTCGGCCAGTGGTTCTGGCTTTGCGCTTGCAGCCCATCAAAAAGCTCTGTCGTGGTGATCCGTTGGTTGGGCTCGAACCGACCGCCCTGCCCCATGTTCACCAAGCCGTTCGGCTCTTCTGCGCCTGACGCGACCACGCCGCGCGGGCGGTGGTATTTGAACGACCGCCCAACCAGCATTTGATCATTGGCCAGAAGCGCAGACGCCAGAGTGTCCCCCTCGAACCCCTCAAGGGTTTTTCCGTTAAACGTGAAATTCAGACGCTTTTCCCGATTGAGAACCCGTCCACCTGTGCCAAGCCGTGTGCTCATGACAAATCCCTCCAGGTCCAGCCAGGTCGTTTCTTGCTGATTTTAGCGCAGAGGTCCTTTGGGGGCTCCAGCGTCTGTGCGGAATAAGTCCCGAAAACCTCAAGCGTGGTCGTGCAGCGTGCGGCATGAAACCACTTGCCGCAGCCATAGACGTGCCGCCAGCGTTCAAAATGCACCCCGCGTGGGTTCTCGCGCATGAACAGGTATTGTTCGAAGTCTTCTTCGCTACTGCCGGGGCCAAAACGTTTGAGATGCGCTTCGCCGCCGCCGTGGAATTCGGTTTCTTCTGCGGTCACACCGCAAACGGGACACGTCAGGATCAGCATGGGCGGGCTCCGGTCTGTACGTCGTCGCTTTTCTGGTCGAAACGCTGTATAGTGGCGCAAAACTCAGTAAAGGACATGCGATGAGTAAAGAAATGATGGCCGTGATCGCTTTTGGTGTAATTGGCCTTATCGCCATCACAATGTTGGTCATGGAACGACGCGGGATTGCCGCACGCAAAGCGGCACGCGGCGGACGCGAAGTGGATATCAGCAACCTGATCGCGTTTGGCTCGGCTGCGGGTGAAGGCAAGAAAACCGTCGGGAACTGACCCGTGGAAACCGGTCCAATGTTGCAGTTGCTGCCGCTGGTACTGCTGATCGTAGTTGCGGTCTACTTGGTGACACGCGGATCGCGCACCAAGCCGGATGCCGACAGCAACAAGCCGGACATCGGTGGTGGATCCGGTGGCTCGCAGTTCCCGGACTGACATCAGTGTGCCACCCCTGCTGCGACGGATTCGTCAATGAACCGTCCTTCCCGGAACCGGTCCAGTCCGAAATCATCTGTCAGAGGCCCGTGGCCCTTGTGCATTAATTCGGCCATTGCCCAGCCCGACCCCGGCGTGGCCTTGAAGCCACCCGTGCCCCATCCACAGTTGATAAAGACGTTTTCCACCGGCGTTTTGGACAAGATGGGCGAACGGTCGCCCGTCACATCGACGATGCCGCCCCACTGACGCAGCATCTTAAGCCGGCTGACCATCGGGAAGGTCTCGATCAGCGCGCGCACGGTTTCTTCTATATGGTGAAAGCTGCCGCGCTGTGTGTAATTGTTGTAACCATCCGTGCCGCCGCCAATGACCATTTCACCTTTGTCGGACTGGCTCATATATCCGTGCACCGTGTTGGCCATCACGACGACGTCCATGCAGGGTTTGATAGGCTCTGACACGAGGGCCTGAAGCGCCACGCTTTCTATCGGCAGCCGAAAGCCCGCAAGCCCTGCCACATGGCCGGAATTACCCGCAACAACGATGCCAAGCTTTTCGCAGTCAATCGAACCTTTGGTCGTGTCGACACCGACAACGCGGCCACCGTCACGCCGGATCGCAGTCACTTCGCACTGCTGGATTACATCCATCCCCATATCCGAGCACGCGCGTGCATAGCCCCAAGCCACCGCATCATGGCGCGCTGTGCCACCGCGCGCCTGCCAAAGCCCGCCTAGCACCGGATAGCGCGGCCCTTTCAGGTTGATGATCGGCACCAACTCTTTCACGCGCGTCGGCGGAATGAATTCGGTTTTGACGCCCTGCAGCGCGTTTGCATGTGCCGTGCGCTGATAGCCGCGCACCTCGTGATGGGTCTGCGCCAGCATGATGACGCCACGCGGGCTGAACATAACATTGTAATTGAGGTCCTGGCTCATCGTCTCGTAAAGCGAGCGCGATTTTTCATAAAGCGCCGCCGACGGGTCCTGCAGATAGTTAGACCGGATAATCGTCGTGTTACGGCCAGTGTTGCCGCCGCCAAGCCAGCCCTTTTCAAGGATCGCGACCCGTTTCACGCCAAAGCGTTTGCCGAGATAATAAGCCGTTGCCAACCCGTGGCCGCCCGCGCCGATGATGATGACATCGTATTTCGATTTCGGCTCTGGCGTGCGCCACGCGCGTTCCCAGCCCGAATGATAGCGGGCAGCTTCACGCGCAACGGCAAAGACGGAATATCGTTTCATCGCATAGGCCCCTGAATTCATGACACGCTCCGGATTCGCATCAGAGCATTGTGGTGCCATCGTTCTGCGCCAGTTGTCAAAAAAGAGGATACCCGGCGCGTCACTTTATTGTAGATTTGCGACACGCGACATCATCGCGCAACCTGTGTGGCCCAAGCGGGGCTTTTTGACCCTTTTGCAGCAGTGGTTTGCATACTACATGTATGCCCAACACGCACGGGGATGTTATGACGTTTTGGATTATTTCTGCAGGCCTTTCTATCGCGGTAGCCGTATTGTTCGTACTGGCATTGCGGGCGCCTGGACGCGGTGCAACCGAACCTGCGGCAGCCTATGATTTGAAGGTATATCGCGATCAATTGCGCGAAGTGGAAAAAGACCTCGCGCGCGGGGTCGTGGAAGAGGCTGACGCAGACCGTGTGCGCGCGGAAATTTCTCGCCGTATCTTGTCGGCGGACGCATCGCTTAAAGAAGACGTCATCGAAGCCGACGCCAAAAAAGGCGCGCCACTGGCCGTCGGTATATTGCTGGCCGTAACCTTGGTCGCAGGTAGCCTTTTGATATACTCAAACCTCGGCGCGCCGGGATACGGTGATCTCGCGCTTGAGGACCGGATCGCCATGGCAGAAGAGGCGCGGGAAAACCGGCCAAGCCAGCAACAGGCCGAAGACAGCCTGCCCCCCTATGTCGCCCCGGCAGACATCAGCCCCGACTATTCTGCCTTGGTTGAGCGGCTCCGCGAAACGGTCAAAAGCCGTCCGGACGATCTGCAGGGTCATATCTTGCTCGCTCAGAACGAAGCGAACCTTGGAAATTATGCAGCCGCTGCACGCGCACAAGGCAAGGTAGTGGAGCTGCGCGGCGCAGAAGCCGTGGCTCAGGATTACATAAACTATGCGGACATGCTTGTGGTCGCGGCCGGCGGATATGTGTCGCCCGAGGCCGAGGCCGTCCTGTCCCGGGCGCTGTCCCTTGAGCCCACAAATGGCACGGCGCGCTATTATATGGGGCTAATGTTGGCCCAGACGGGGCGCCCCGACACAGGCTTTCGTATTTGGGATCAATTGTTGCGCGAAGGCCCTGAAGACGCCGCGTGGATTCAGCCAATTCTGTCGCAGATCGAAGATTTGTCCCGCCGTGCGGGTGTCAACTATCAACTCCCCGAGATTGGCGGGGGACGCGAACAACTACGTGGTCCCTCTTCTGACGATATTGCAGCCGCGGGCGATCTAAGCCCGAGCGAGCGTATGGATATGATCCAAAGTATGGTGGACGGTCTGTCCGAGCGTTTGGCGACAGAGGGCGGTCCCGCCGGAGAATGGGCACAACTTATCACCGCTTTGGGGGTTTTGGGGCGCACAGGACAAGCCCGTGCAGTCTATGAAAACGCGGTCGAAGTCTTTGCAGACGATACGCGGGCACTGGATTTGCTGTTGCGCGCAGGACAGCGAGCGCAAGTTGCGGAATGATCTACGAAGACACCGCTGAATTCTTACAGGCCGTCGCCCCCGGACGTGGCCTTGCTGGCCTCGATCTGGGCACGCAAACGATTGGTGTCGCGGTCAGCGATACGTTCCTTTCTGTGGCCACTCCGCTGGCGACCATCAAACGCAAAAAGTTTTCCCTGGATGCGGCCAAGTTGCATGAAATCGTTGATGCGCGTCGCATTGGTGGGCTGGTACTGGGTCTGCCGCGCAACATGGACGGCAGCGAAGGGCCGCGCTGCCAGTCGACCCGCGCCTTCGCCCGAAATCTGGAAAATTTTGACGGGCTGGACATTCCTCTGACGTTTTGGGACGAACGCCTTTCAACCGTTGCAGCTGAGCGCGCGCTGCTTGAGGCGGATACGTCCCGAAAACGTCGTGCAGAGGTTATTGATCACGTCGCAGCAGGCTATATTCTTCAAGGCGCGCTGGACCGAATCCGCGTCATAAAGGCAGGACAGGACAAGGCATGAGCAATGACATCTGGAAACGGGCCGAAGTCGAAAGCCCCTGCATCAAGGTCTGTGTGATCCATCCAGAGGCCAGGCTGTGCACCGGCTGTCTGCGCACCATCGACGAAATCACGATCTGGTCCAAACTGTCGCCCGAAGCGCGCCGCGCGGTGATCGAAGAGTTACCCACCCGTCAGGGACAGCTGACAAAACGCCGTGGCGGGCGCGCGGCACGACTCGCTCGATAAAGGGCACTGTCGCTCTGCAGGCAGCAAATGGCCGAATGACACACAACTGGTGCGAAGCTGTCGACAGTACCACACGGAAAATCGCAGATTGGAGCTAATCCGCCCGAAAGAGGCGCGCTTTGCCCCATTGTTGTCAGGAACTTTGGAAATAACGGTAAAGATCAATTGAAGCAGACCCGCCTCTGCGCGGCTGCAACCAGAATAATGGGACAGACACATGTTGAAATATCTGCGCATCGGCGTTTCCGCCCTCGCACTCTCGGCCTTCGTGGTCGCACCGATCATGACCGTCGCGACGGCTGATTATGCCTATGCCAAGAACGGAAACGGCAATGGGAACGGCGGCGGTAAAGGCAACGGCGGCGGAAATGGAAACGGCGGCGACAAAGGCGGTAATGGCAAAAGCGCCGACAAAGGCAACTCGGGCAAAGGCCACGACAAAGCCTCCAAGACCCGCAACGCGAGCAAGGGTAACAAGGCCAAGGGCAACAAAGGCAAAAACGGCAAAGGCTTCGCCAAGTCGGTGAAGAATGACTTCAACAGCCTCAAGCGCAACGTGCAGAAACACGGGATCGCAGGGCTCTTCAAGCAAGAGCAAAAGCGCACAACGCGCGCCGTCTCGGCCAAACCCACGAAAAACGCGCCCGCAGCCTCCACGCGGCCCGCACACCGCGCCGCTTTCAAGGACAAAGGCGCCCTGCACCCCAGCAATCTGGGCAAACTCAACGGTGCCATCAATTCCAGCCCGCGCGCGAAGGAGGCACATATCGCAAATGGCCAGTATGCCAAAGGGACCGGCCCGGTAAGCCTTGCCGCCTCGCTGGCTGTTGCAGATTACACCTATGCCAAGGCCTTGAACGCCTACAACGCAGACATCGCGATGGCACAGGAAACGCTTGAACTGGCCGCGTCTCTGGAAGCGGCCAATGCGATCGTAGATGCAGGCGGCCCTAGCCCGACCGAGGTTGAAGCGGCCGAGGCAGTTCTGGAAAGCACGACCGCCACACCGGAAGAGAAGGTGGCCGCACAGCAAGTCGTTGATGATGCCAAGGCTGTTGAAGGCGCGCAGACTTTTATCGATGAGAATCCAGCGCCGGCGCGGGAAGAAATCGATGAGGCCATCGAAACCGTGGAAAGCGAGCCTCCGTCAGACGAGGACGTAGCAGCCGCCGAGGACGCGCTTCTCGCCCACTACAAAGGCGATCTGCCCGTATCGGAAGACACCGAATTGCGACTATCGCCAAAGGAACAGGAAGTCGTCGACGCTGTCCGCGACTCCAATCCGACGGACGAGGCGATCGAATCCGCACTTGGCCTTGAAGAAACCGAGACACCAGACGATGGCGAGGACGGCGAAAACATGGCCGATGAGGATGATCTCGACGGCGAGACAACGGACCAAGTCATGGTCAATAATGCGGAAAAAGCCGAACAGGGCTAAGCTTCGGCATCGCGCAGATCACAAAAGGGCGCGCTCGGGCGCCCTTTTTATTGTGACTGCAGCTTTCGCGCCTCTTCACCCGCCAGCTTTAGCAAATGCTGCATGAACGGCTTTTCCAGATCATCTGTGCGCACCGCCGCATAAAGCCTGCGGGTGATACCGTCTTTGGTCAATGGCCGCGTGACGTAGTCGGATGAGTATTTAACCTCGCGTACCACCCAGTCGGGCAGCACAGCAACGCCACGGTTGGATGCCACAAGCAAAAGAATAACTGCCGTCAGCTCGACTTGACGGATCGCGGCGGGTTCCACCTTGGCCGGTATCAACAATTGGCTGAACACATCTAGCCGCGCACGTTCGACGGGATATGTAATCAGCGTCTCGCCACGAAAATCAGCCGCTTCGACATAGTCTTTTTGCGCCAGTGGATGACTTTGCGCAGCAACAAAAACGGGATTATAATCAAAGAGTTCCACAAACTCGACGCCCGGCAAGTCTTCGGGGTCCGAAGAAACCACCAAATCCACTTCTTCTTTCAACAGTGCGGGCAAGGCATCGAAGGCAAGACCAGGGCGAATATCAACATCGACATCGCCCCACGCCTTGCGAAACTGTTCAAGTACCGGAAACAACCATTCAAAGCAGGCGTGGCACTCGATCGCGATGTGCATCCGCCCGGTGCTGCCTGCGCGCAACCCGGTGAATTCTTCCTGCAACGCCTGAACCTGCGGCAAAACCTGCTGTGCTAGCTTCAAAAGCCGCATTCCTGCCGGCGAAAGCTTAAGCGGCTTGGACCTGCGCACGAAAAGCTCGACCCCTGCCTGATCCTCCAATCCCTTGATCTGGTGGCTTAAAGCAGACTGCGTGATGTGCAGCTGGTCCGCTGCACGCGCTAAGCCGCCCGCCTCATGGATTGCTTGAATTGTCCGCAGGTGACGAAACTCAATATGCATGCTGCACTCATATTAAAGATGAAAGTTATGAATTTGTCTCACTTTCCGATCTGTGACACAAGGGATCAAGTTGAAAAGGATGTGACCATGCCCTCGCCGCTCGTTTCGTTTGAAGTCTTTCCACCGCGTTCGATAGATGCATCGTTCAAACTCTGGGATACAGCGCAAGCGCTGGCCCCGCTTGAGCCTCGCTTCTTCTCCGTCACATATGGCGCGGGCGGCAGCACACGCGATCTGACCCACGATGCGGCGTATACGCTGCACAAAACATCCGGTCTGCCGGTCGCCGCGCATTTAACATGCGTCGGTGCATCAAAAGCCGAGACAATGGCGGTGGCACAACGGTTTGCAAAAGCTGGTGTAACAGACCTTGTCGCGTTGCGCGGTGATCCTCAGGATGGTGCGGACGGTTTTGTCGCGCACCCCGAGGGGTTCGCCAACTCGGTCGAACTGATAGACGCTTTGGCACAAACAAACCAGTTCACACTGCGGGTCGGTGCCTACCCCGAAAAACATCCCGAAGCTGATAGCCAACAGGCCAATATTGAATGGCTCAAAGCAAAGATAGACGCAGGCGCATGCGAGGCCATTACGCAATTCTTTTTTGAGGCCGACACCTTTCTGAGGTTCCGCGATGCTTGTGTCAAAGCAGGTATCACGGCACCGATAACCCCAGGTATTCTGCCCATCACCAATTGGAAAAATGCGCGCAAATTTGCCGAGCGTTGCGGCACCTCTGTCCCGCTCTGGCTGGATCAGGCTTTCGACGCGGCCCTACGAGACGACAGGCACGACCTGCTGGCCAAGGCTGTATGCACCGAACTATGTTCGGATCTGGTCGACGAAGGGGTAGAGATGTTGCATTTTTATACGCTGAACCGCCCCGACCTCACCCGCGAAATTTGCCATGCTCTAGGCGTAACGCAAGCGGTTACCGGCGTGAGGGACGTCGCATAACTAGTTGACCCGGCATCAGTATCGCCTAGCCTTGGGCCGGTGAACCAACCGGAGAAGCCGATGACCTACGCCGCCCAATCGCCCGATCAATTGCTGCCGCGCGAAAAACTCCTATCCATGACGGGTTTGGAGTTTATGCAGCGCCTGCTGGCAGGCGAGTTTGCGGGCGCGCCCATTGCCGGCACGCTAAATATGAAACTTCTCGATGTTGAAGACGGTCGTGCCGTCTTTTCTGGCACGCCAGAGTTCGGGGCCCTGAACCCCAGTGGCGCTGTACACGGAGGCTGGTATGGCACCCTTCTTGATTCAGCGCTTGGCTGTGCCGTAATGACCAAAGTGCCCAGAGGGTCGGTTTACACAACTCTGGAATACAAAGTGAACATCACCCGAGCGATCCCCTTGGATATGGAGGTAAACTGCACCGCTTGGGTGGATCATGCCGGCCGCTCCACCAGTGTCGCGCACGGCGAGATACGCGGCGCGGAAGATGACAAGCTTTATGCAACGGGCTCTACCACCTGCATCATCATGCAGCTTACTTGAGCCAAGCATCAGGCGAGGCAAAAACCTACTTGTCGACAGCATTGCTATACGCAGCTATGTGGGTCTGCCTATACAGAAGCGATGCTGTACACCCGATTCTGTGACGCAAACCGCTGATAAAATACCCCACGTTGGAGCTTACCAAGCTTTTCAAAGTTGCAAACGGCAAAAACCGGGACATCTATTTGTTGTCTTACAGCGAGCTGGACGCCGATGGGATCGTGCGGCCCTCTGTGCTGAAAGTCACCCGCTATACCACACGGCAAGAGCAGCAAGTTCCTTTGAAGCGGGCCCTTCAATGCCTATTCCCCTCAAGTTGGCAAAGTGTGATCAATAAAGAGGAAAGCTACCTGGAACGCCTCAGATAAAGGGCAGCACCAACCGGCGTGAACCTGCCCCTCCCCAATTTTTCGGCTTCGTCGAGACAACCGCCAGACGGGGCACATTATGGGCAGCGATTTGCGACGAAACTGGTAACCTCGCGCCAACGATCAAACAACTGGCACAAGCTGTCGAACTTCGGAAAACGATTGAGCCACTCAGCAGGTTTGTGAAACTCTGCTTCAAGCACAAAATTGTGGTACCCGATATCAGAGACAACAATCAGACATTGACCCACCGTGATGGACGGGCCGAGATCATTTTGGTCGATGGGTTCGGTAACCACCACATGATCTCGCTGCGCAGTGTTTGGCCACCGCTAAACAACCGCAGTCTCGTTAACAGGTTCGAAAAACTGGCGCGTCAGAAGGGGTTGCGCTTTGATCCGCACGAACGGCGCTTCGTGCTTCCGCCCTGAAACGAGGCGGCTTTTTTAAGTCGCGCGGTTGAAAAGTCCCATCAACCGCGGTCGCGCTGCTGTCGTTGCGCGCAGACTGACGCTTTCATGCATTACCTCTGACGGATCTTGCATCACCTTGCGGGCGCGCCGCGATATGAAAAAACGCCCGTTCCCTCGGAAAGTGCCCAGCATGGGTGCTGTCGCATCACGGGGAAAACGTTGCGCCCAGCCTTCGGGCAGCGGCAGCCCGGCCATCTGCGCCCGCTCAAGCATCCAAACCAGCGGGATATTGGCAAGCGGTCTGGCATCTTCAAATCCACCAAGCTGCCCGCCGACATCACCATGCGTGCCCGGAAACCACATCTGCTCGACGCGTCCGGCAAACCCGTCAGGCGAGGACCAGATGACCGGCTTGTAAGCCTCGCGCGTCTCGTAGAGGGCCAACGCGTGAAAGCCTGCCTTTACGTTGTGGCTGAGTTCATGGTTGTGAAATGCGTGGCTTTTGACGCTAAAGCGCCAAAGCAAAGGCATATTCAGCCCAAGAGATTTTACTGTATCCCAAACGCCGATCATCTCGATCTCGACGTTCTCTATACATTTTGCACGGCTGAAAGCCTGTGCTGAATCGCTTGTCGGGTCGCATTCGTAGTGGCGGTAGACATCTCGAATGTTGCGTTCTGTCGCCACCTGCGCGCGCAACAGGCCCATCATGTCGATCACGCCCGCAAGACTACGCACCGCATAAGCTCCGCGCGAATACCCCATCAAAAAGATGCGATCGCCCGGTCGGTACCGCGATGCGAGATACCCGTAGGCGCGCCGAATTTGGCGGTTGATCCCCCGCCCCACCATCACATCGCGGGCAGAGCGCCAGTCCGTCCATTGCAGGCCTGGTTCATAATATATCGATAGAGCGCCGCCCATTTCGCGACAAAGCCCATAGGTGCGGCCTGCATTTGTTTCGCTACCCGGATCAAGCGAAGACATCGTGCCGTCCAGAATGACAACATGGGTTACCGGCCCGCGACGGGGACCAAAATCACGGGCCGGACGCCGCCAGATGCGACGCCGCAACCAGTGAAGTGCTTTATTCCGCCGCGATAGCCTCACTCTGCAATAGCTCCCAAATCTTCAGGGGTGTGAAAGGCATATCAACCTTACGCACCCCACTTTCCCACAGCGCGTCTTGCACCGCGTTGGCGACAGCCGCCAAAGCGCCGACGGTCCCTGCCTCGCCGCAGCCCTTCATCCCCATGATGTTCGCCGTGGAGGGTACAGGCTCTGACGTAAAACCAATGTTGGGTATTCCGTCGGCCCGCGGCAAGGCGTAGTCCATAAACGTTGCCGTGAGCAGTTGCCCGTCATCCGAGTAAACCACATGCTCGGTGATGGCCTGACCGATGCCCTGAGCGACCCCGCCATGCACTTGACCTTCGGCCAGCATAGGGTTGATAAGATTGCCAAAATCATCGACGACGGTGTAACGATCCACAGTGACCACTCCTGTATCAGGGTCAATCACTACCTCTGAAACATGGCAACCGTTGGGAAAACTGCGGGCGTCGAGGGTTTTGCGTTCTTCATGCGTCAGAAGATCATCGCGACCCTTCTCGCGCGCCATTTCAGCCACTTCCAGCATGGTGGGTGTCAGGTTCGAACCTTCTGCGCGGAAGCGTTCGTCGTCAAACGTGATCTCGGACGCCGGTACGCCCATTTCGTCGCTCAGAAATTCGGTAAAGGCTTCTTTCATGGCCGAGACTGTCGCAAGCGTCGCATTGTTCTGCACCGTGACGGACCGTGACCCACCAGTGCCGCCACCTTGTTTAATGCGATCACTGTCGCCCTGAATGACAAAAATCTGTTCCGCAGGAATACCGGTCTGGTCGCTGAGGAACTGACGGTACACGGTTTCGTGCCCCTGCCCTGTGCTTTGGGTGCCGACATAAATGTTCACCGTACCGTCCTCGTTAAACTCGACCTTCGCGCTTTCAGAAGGATCGCCCAAAATACTTTCAATATAGTAACATAGACCAAGGCCTCTGAGCAAACCTTGCGACGCGTCATCGGCTTTGCGCGCGTCAAAGCCTGCCAGATCGGCCTCCAATTCGGCACGGCGCAGCACTTTGTCAAAGTCACCGACGTCGTAGGTTTCGCCAGTGGAATTCTTATAGGGGAACTGATCCGGCTTGATGAAATTGATCCGACGCAGCTCTAGCGGGTCAATGCCAAGCTCGCGTGCGGCCCGGTCCATCAGACGTTCGAGCACATATATAGCTTCGGGTCGTCCTGCACCACGGTAGGCATCGACATAGGTCGTGTTTGTATAGATGCCCTGCACCTGCAACCACGTGGCCTGAACGTCATATACGCCCATGAGAATACGGCTGAAAAGCTGGGTCTGGATGAACTGGGCAAACATGCTGTTGTAAGCGCCAAGATTGCATAGCGAATTCACCCTGTAGCCGATGATTTTGTTGTTTGCATCGAACGCGAATTCTGCCGTGCTGGTCAAATCGCGGCCAGCATTGTCGGTCAGCATCGCTTCTGTCCGGTCTGACATCCAACGCACAGGCGCGCCCACAACCCGGGCTGCATGCGCGGCCAGCGTATATTCAGGGTATGGGAACCCCTTCATGCCAAAGCCGCCACCGATGTCGGGGTTCGTCACGCGGACCTGTTCAGGCTCAAGGCCCAGCAGCTTGGCGATCTCGGATTTCTGGCCCCAAACACCTTGGCCACCACAAGAAACATGCACACGGTCACCTTCCCATTCGGCGTAACAGCCGCGCGGTTCAAGCGAGTTTACGATGATCCGGTTGTCGGGCACTTCCAGACTGACAACACGCGCGGCTTTCTCGAACGCGGCACCTGTCGCTGCCTCGTCCCCGATGCCCCAATCAAAGGCCACATTATCAGGCGCGTCGTCATGCAAGGGCGCTCCACCTGCGGCCATATCCATCTTGGCCGGCAGATCGTCATACTCAAGCTCGATCATCTCGGCGGCGTCCCGCGCCTGATCCAGCGTTTCGGCCACGATAAAAGCAACCGGTTCGCCCACAAACCGTAACTTGTCCTCGGCCAAAAGCGGACGGCGCGGCGCGGCCCCCATGCTGCCGTCCCGATTTTTGATAAGCGCGGATGTCATGCTTTCGGTCACCCCGGCGGCATTCAGATCGTCTGCTGTCAACACCGCTCGCACACCTTCAGCTTCTCGCGCGTCTTCTACATCGAGCTTCGTAACAGTCGCATGGGCGACGGGCGCGCGAAAGACAAAGGCGAAAAGCGCCCCATCGGGTGCTATATCGTCTACATAGCGGCCATGACCCGTCAAAAAACGTACATCCTCAACCCGTGTGATCGGCTGTGATTTTCCAAACTTTTCCATCGGGCGCATCCTTGTGTTTGATCGTCTGTCTGGGGCGGACACTAGCGGTCAAAGCGCCCTTGTCCAGTAGCGGTGGGTGCATCTCTTGCGGCACACGCCACAAACGCAGCACAGAGCCATCGCCAGCACGAACGCGATACGTCGCAAACAGAACAGCATTGACATATCCGCTGCGGAATCATTTCAGCATGTGAGGAGGACGCCATGCCCCATTCCCTACCGTTGGACAACGGTCGCCTGACAGCCGCACAGCAAACGCAGTATTGGGAGGACGGCTATCTTTTCCCTCTCGAAGTGATGCCCGCGACCGAGGCGCAAGAAATGCGCGCTGAACTGGAAGCCATCGAAACGGAATGGCTCGACAGCGACCTGCCGCTACCTCTTGGCACTTACAAACGCGTCAACGCGCATTGCGTGATGCCGCTGGCCTATCGGATTGGTGCGGACCCTCGCATTTTGGACGTGGTCGAAGGCATTCTTGGCCCTGACGTGATGATCTACGCGGTTGAGTTTTTTATCAAGGAACCCAACACCCGCCAGATCGTCTCGATGCACCAAGACCTGACCTATTGGGGCTTGGGCGCGATTGACGGTCTTGTGACTGCCTGGCTGTCGCTGTCTCCGGCCACGCCTGCGTCGGGCTGCATGGACTTTGTCAAAGGCTCACACAAGAACGCGATCTTGCCGCATGAGGACACGTTCAGCAAAGATAACCTGCTGTCGCGCGGGCAAGAAGTGAAGGTGGATGTCGCGCCGGAGGACAGGGTGCCGATTGAAATCCACCCCGGCCAGATATCCCTGCACCACGGCCTGACCATTCACGGCTCTGGCCCCAATACCACCGACGACCGGCGCATTGCCGCTGTGATCCGCTACTGCACTCCGGACATCAAGCAACAGATTGCCGACGTGGATTACGCGCTGCTGGCCCGTGGCGAGGATCGCTTTGGCAACTTTGCCGATTTTCCAGCCCCCACGGCAAACTTTACGCCACGAGCGCTGGCACAGTATGAAGAGATACGCGCCGCCCAAGCCAAAGCCATGATGTCAGGCGCCAAAAAGAAAGGGAGCCTTTACGCATGATGGACAGTGTAAGCTTTACGCAGATGAAAGACGGCACAAAAGAAGACTACGATTTTCTCACCGAACACGAGATTGCTTATACCAAAGGCACCGCAGACCGTTTGCTCAAAGCGCTGGTGTCCTTGGATGAAAGCCTGTCGGGCTATCAGATCACCCGCCTGGGGCATTCGCTACAATCGGCCACTCGCGCGGAACGCGACGGCGCGGACACAGACTGGATCGTCTCGGCGCTGCTACATGACATCGGCGACATTTTCGCGCCCTATAATCACGACGAATACGCAGCCACTATCCTGCGCCCCTTTGTACGCGAGCAATGCACATGGGTCGTCGAAAAACACGGTGACTTTCAGATGGTTTATTATGCGCATCATGTAGGCGCAGACCCCCACAAACGCGACGCCTACAAGGACAGCCCCTATTTCGACGATTGTGCAACGTTTTGCGAACGTTGGGACCAGTCAAGCTTTGACCCAGCCTATGACACATTGCCGATCGAACACTTCGCAGACCGTGTGCGCGCTGTCTTTGCCCGCAAGCCATACGACAGCCAAGTGATCCAACCGGGCGTGCGCGTGCCGCTTGTGACTGCCTGACGCGCTACAAAACCGCCGCCGCCACCTTTCCCTTTGCGCCGTCGTCGGCTAGATGATCCCGCAAAGCTGACAAAGGACGCAGGCCATGGCGCTGGACAAGACATTCAATGCAAAAGAGGCGGAAGACCGCCTTTACGCCGCATGGGAAAAGGCAGGAGCCTTCAAAGCAGGAGCAAATGCGAAGGACGGGGCCGAGGCCTTTTCCATCATGATCCCGCCGCCCAATGTGACCGGCAGCCTGCACATGGGACACGCGTTCAACAATACCCTGCAGGACATACTGATCCGCTGGCACCGCATGCGCGGGTTCGACACCCTTTGGCAGCCCGGCACAGACCACGCAGGCATTGCCACGCAAATGGTAACTGAACGCGAGATGGCCGCGAACGGAGAACCTACGCGGCGCGAGATGGGGCGCGAGGCATTCCTCGACCGCGTCTGGGAGCAAAAGGTTAAGTCCCGCGGCACCATAATCGGGCAGCTAAAACGGCTTGGCGCATCCTGCGACTGGTCCCGGGAAGCCTTCACTATGGGTGGCGCGCCGGGTGACCCCGATGCGGGCAACGGTCCGAACTTCCACGATGCGGTCATCAAGGTCTTCGTGGATATGTACAACAAAGGCCTGATCTACCGCGGCAAACGGTTGGTGAACTGGGACCCGCATTTCGAAACCGCCATCTCCGACCTCGAAGTGGAAAACATCGAAGTCGACGGTCACATGTGGCACTTTAAATATCCTCTTGCGGGGGGGGCGACCTATGAATACGTCGAAAAAGACGAAGACGGCAACGAGACACTGCGCGAGACGCGCGACTATATCTCAATCGCCACGACACGCCCTGAAACCATGCTGGGGGACGGCGCGGTTGCGGTTCACCCATCAGACGAGCGTTATGCGCCAATAGTCGGAAAATTATGTGAAATCCCGGTTGGTCCGAAAGAACATCGCCGTCTGATACCAATCATCACAGATGAATACCCCGACCCTGATTTCGGCTCGGGCGCGGTCAAGATTACCGGCGCGCATGACTTTAATGACTACGAAGTGGCCAAACGGGGCAATATTCCCCTCTACCGTCTGATGGATACCAAGGGTTCAATGCGCGACGACGGCGCACCGTACGCGGAAGCCGCGGCGATTGCGATGGGCGTTGCACAGGGCGAAAGCACGCTGACAGAGGCCGAAGCCGATGCCGTGAACCTCGTACCGGACGAACTCCGTGGCCTCGACCGTTTTGACGCCCGCAAGGCCGTGGTCAAGCAGATCACTGCAGAAGGTCTCGCCGTTATGGTGACCGCAACCGATGTGGATCCCGAAGATGCCTTCCAGCCCATGGACGAGCCCTTGTTGGAACCGTTGGTCGAGAACAAAAAGATCATGCAGCCCTTCGGCGACCGTTCCAAAGTGGTCATCGAACCGATGCTGACGGACCAGTGGTTCGTCGACACCGCCGAAATCGTACAGCCCGCGATTGATGCGGTGCGCACAGGCGAAGTCACGATCCACCCCGAACAGGACAAGAAGGTTTACTTCAACTGGCTGGAAAACATCGAACCATGGTGCATCTCCCGCCAGCTCTGGTGGGGGCATCAGATACCCGTATGGTATGGGCTGAACATGTCCTTCATGCAGGATAACCTTGTCGCCGCAGGCTTGAAACCCGACAGCAAGCCCGAAGACTGGGACGCCGTCGACATTGGCGTTGAACTGGCGATGGACGGTCTCGTTCAGGCCGGCGAGCATGCAAATTGCGCATCGGACTTCGACGGAGTGACGGAACGCTTCCTGGACGACCTCGCAACACTGCCCGCGCCGTTCAACCATGCTGGCATCATTGAGGTCGCCGACAAGGAAGAAGCCATCCGCGCCTTAGCCGAAGGCTTGGCAATTTATGCAGCATCGGACAATGACCCTACCACGCTACTCTACCCCGTTTGGCGTGACCCCGACGTCCTCGACACCTGGTTCTCCTCCGGCCTCTGGCCCATCGGCACGCTCGGCTGGACAGGTGACGCGGATACTGACGCCCAAAACGAGGCACTGCAAAAGTACTTCCCCACTTCCACGCTTGTCACCGGCTTTGACATTATCTTCTTCTGGGTCGCCCGCATGATGATGATGCAATACGCGGTCGTCGGCCAAAAACCCTTTAGCACGGTTTACGTGCACGCCCTCGTCCGCGACGAGAAGGGCAAGAAGATGTCCAAATCCTTGGGTAATGTGCTCGACCCGCTGGAGTTGATTGATGAATACGGCGCAGATGCCGTCCGCTTCACCCTAACGGCCATGGCCGCAATGGGTCGGGATCTAAAGTTATCTACGCAACGCATCGCAGGCTATCGCAATTTCGGGACCAAGCTCTGGAATGCTTGCCGCTTTGCGGAAATGAACGACGTTTTTGGCGCCCGAACGTCGGGCATTCCCGCCCCACAAGCCGCCGTGAACAAGTGGATCATCGGCGAAACGGCAAAAGTCCGTGAAGACATTGATGCCGCCCTAAGCAACTACCGCTTTAACGATGCCGCAAGCGCGTCGTACGCTTTCGTCTGGGGAAAGGTGTGCGACTGGTATGTGGAACTATCCAAACCTCTCTTACAAGACGAGGCCAATGCCGATTTCGCCCAGGAAACACGCGAGACGATGGCATGGGTTCTGGATCAGTGCATGATCCTGCTTCACCCTGTTATGCCTTTTATAACCGAAGAGCTTTGGGCCCAGACTGGCGAACGTACAAAACCTTTGATCCACGCCGATTGGCCTTCTTACATCGCACAAGATCTGGTCGATACAGACGCCGACCGTGAATTGAACTGGGTCGTCGGGCTGATTGAAGCCATCCGGTCCGCCCGCGCGCAGATGCACGTGCCAGCAGGGCTCTATGTTCCGCTTGTGGTAACCGAAATAGAACCAGCCGCACACGACGCATGGGACCGCAATGAGGTTATGATCAAAAGGCTCGCACGCGTTGAGACCTTAGAGACAGCAGATCACTTTCCAAAAGGCACTGTCGCGCTGGCCGTCCCAGGTGCAACAATGGGCCTGCCACTCGCCGATATCATCGATATCGAAGAGGAAAAAGCGCGGCTGGAGAAAACGCTTGGAAAACTGGCCAAAGAATTGGGCGGTCTTCGCGGCCGATTGAACAATCCAAAATTTGCTGCTTCCGCACCCGCAGAAGTCGTGGAAGAAACCCGCGCCAATCTAGCGCTTCGTAGCGAAGAAGAAGCCAAAATTAAAGAAGCGCTCGCTCGCCTGGCCGAGCTTCAGTAAGCATTCCAAATGGTGCTAAATACCGCCGCCGGAGGCGCAAAAAAAATTGTCTTTTTTGATTTATGCCTCCGGCGGCGGTTTTTTTAACCATTTGGAAACCTACAACGGCGTAGCCGATAGATACGGTACAGGCTGCGGAGCCGATGACCGGACCATTTGGAACACCCTGTACTTCGGTACAGGGTGGACCTTGGGCGCTTAGCTATCAAAACTCCGGCGACCGCCGCTGCACCCTTGCGGTCACCACCTCCATTTGTTCAGGCCTACCGATGAGTGCTGCCTGAAGCTCTGATTCAGCCAACAGTATCTCGTTTTCAGTGGACGTATAGGCCATAGAACATAGTTGTTTGGCTGCCTGCATTGCGTTTGGGCCTTTTGTGCTCAATTGCTCTGCAAGCCGCATTGTTGCTTGCAGGGGATCGCTGTCAATTTCAGTCACCAGCCCCCATTTTTCTGCTTGGATGCCCGAAACAGGCTGTGCGGTGTAGACCAAACGCCGCATGATATCGTCCCGTACCAAACGCGGAAGCAAAACCATGCCACCCATATCCGGAATGATCCCCCATTTCATTTCCATCACAGCAAGCTGCGCATCAGGGCAAGCGATGCGTATATCCGCCCCAAGTGCCAACTGAAGGCCTGCCCCAAAAACTTCCCCGTGCAAAGCGGCAATGACCGGTACTTCCAACCGGCGCCAGATCATCGCAACCTCCTGCCAGCGATTTGTCGTGCCATCTCCATGGGTGCGCGGCACCAGCAGTTCCGTCATGTTTTGACCCATAGTTTTCGTCAGACCCGACAAATCAATCCCTGCGCAAAAACAACTGCCCTCTCCTGACAAAACGACGACGCGCGTCTGCGACGGATCAATCTGTTGTCCAGCGGCAATCAGCGCATCGATCATCTCATCGTCCATAGCGTTCTTCTTGTCGGGTCGTGACAAAGCGATATGTGTGATCCGGTTTTTATGCGTAATGCAAATGCGCGTCATGGACAGGCTCCTGTTATGTCATCTCTACAAAACTCGTCATGGTCAATTTTACGAGCGAAACGTCACGGCACCTCGGGCTTGCCCATACTGTGCGGCTTGCTCTATCAGGCAGTATGACTGAATTTCGACTTACAAAACTTGCCAAGTCTCTTCCTGCAACCGTCCCGTTTGTCGGACCTGAAACGCAAGAACGAGCACGTGGTCAAAGGTTCAACGCACGTCTAGGCGCCAATGAAAATGTTTTTGGCCCGTCACCAAGTGCGATCCGCGCAATGGCAGAGGCGCCGCAGTGGATGTATGGGGACCCCGAAAGTCACGACCTGTGCAGCGCGCTGGCGCGTCACCTGCAAACAACGCCGGACCATATTATGGTCGGAGAGGGTATAGACGGGCTTTTATCTTATCTGGTTCGCCTCTTTGTTGCACCCGGAGATGCGGTGGTTACGTCTGACGGTGCCTATCCGACCTTCAACTATCATGTCGCCGGGTTCGGTGGTGTTCTGCACAAAGTGCCATACAAGAATGATTTTGAAGACCCGGCCACACTTTTTGCAAAAGCAAAAGACGTTGGTGCGAAACTCGTTTATCTCGCGAACCCTGACAATCCAATGGGCAGCGTACATACCGGATCAGAGATTGCAGAGGCGATGGCGGCACTGCCAGAAGACACTTTGCTGATCCTTGATGAGGCTTATATCGAATGTGCGCCCCACAGTGCGGAACTACCAATTGGTTTTGACGATCCGCGGGTCATCAGATTGCGCACTTTCTCGAAAGCATATGGCCTTGCGGGCGCACGGGTCGGGTATGCAATCGGCGCACCGGAGCTGATCCTGGCCTTCAATAAGGTCCGTAACCACTTCGGAATGAACCGCTCTGCACAAGAGGGAGCGTTGGCAGCCTTGGCCGATCAAACCTGGCTTCGATCCGTGCTGGCAAGGATCACGGCATCACGCCAACGCATCGAAAAAATCGCCCGAGGCTGCGGCCTTACACCATTAAAATCCGCCGCCAATTTCGTCGCCATCGACTGTGGCCGCGATGGGGCATTTGCCAAGCAAGTCCTTGATGGAATGATCGCAGAAGGTCTGTTTGTAAGGATGCCTTTCGTCGCGCCCCAAGACCGTTGCATCCGGGTCAGTTGCGGCACCCCTGCCGATCTTGATTTTCTGGAGGATATACTGCCGCGCGCTGTGCGGAACGCAGAAAATAGCTGACGCGCCAGCGCGGCGCTCTATAGTAATCAGCAGATGTCGTCGTGCGAGGTGTGATATGGAAGGTCACAAACTTGGAAGTGCGCCAAATTTTACGGGTGCTTGTATCGTGATGTTTGGCGTTAATCTGGCGTGGATCTTGTTGTTTCTGTTCGCGATTTACGGGCTTGTTGCCGCTGTATTTGTAGGTTTGGTCGTCAATCATTGGGTAAACTGGCTGGAACATCGAAAACGCATGGTGGGAAAGCAGTATGCGACACAGCCTGCGCAGGACTAAGCCTGCGCAATGACCGCTGCAGCGGCGTCCAGAGCCCCCGCGCCATGCTCTATTCCCAGTGATGTCAGGCCCGCTTCGATACCGCCCAATAGGCCCAAGACCATATGGCCGTTTACATAACCCATGTGTCCTAAGCGGAAAAAACCGTGCCACGCGGGATCACCCGGTGGTGCCATGCCAAGACCGATCCCGAGTGTGAGACCAATTTCATCTTGGGTCCATTCCCGCAGTGCGGTTGCCTGCGGACTATCAAGGCGCAGCGACGTCACGGCATGACTACGGTGTTCGGGCAGTGCTACATTCAGCCGGAGACTACCCCGCGCACTCCATGCCTCGCCAGCAGCCCAAATTGCACGGGCGAGGATGTGATGCCGTCGCCAAATTGCGTCGATACCTTCCGCATGGATCATATCCAGCGCCTGACGCAATCCATAGATGTGATGGGTAGGTGCCGTGCCAGCCCAGTATTGAAAAAACTGTTCGGGATTGGCACGCGGTGCCCAATCCCAATACCGGCTGACACGCGGCATTTCAGTCCGCACGCGCGCAGCTTTATCGTTAAAAAAGACAAACCCCATGCCCGGTGGCACCATCAAACCCTTTTGGCATCCGGCGACCATGACATCGACGCCCCAGGCGTCCATCTCGAACGCGTCGCACCCCAGTGATGCAATACAGTCCACCGCTAACAAAGCAGGGTGCCCAGTTTCATCCAAAGCAGCGCGCAGTCCCCGGATATCGTTTCGAAGGGACGTCGATGTATCGACATGCACGACCAGTACGGCCTTGATTTTATGCGCAGTATCCGCCTGAAGGGCCTCAGAAATCCGCATGGGGTCGAGGGGGGTGGTTGTCCCGAAATCAATCACCTCAGTCTCGGCCCCAAGCCCGACCGCCATCTCTGCCCAACCATGTCCAAAACTGCCCGTCGCCGCGACCAGCACTTTTTCGCCGGGTGCCACGATGTTGGACAGCGCGGCTTCCCATGTAGCGTGACCGTTGCCAATATAAATCGCAACATGGTGCTGTGTACGCGCGACCCGGCGCAAGTCTTTCACAAGATCAGGCATCATGTCAGGCAGCTCGCCCGCGTAGATATTGGGCGCCGGGCGATGCATCGCTTGCAAAACGGCATCGGGAACGACCGAAGGGCCGGGAATTGCAAGATATGTGCGGCCTGCAGACAGATTGGTCTTTTGGGTCATAAGGGCTGTTCTTTTGTTTCTGCGCAACATTAGCGCCCAGAAAATAATCGTCAATTGGTAGATCACTTGCGCTACAGTGGTGACCGTCTTACACCCTGTGACCGGTGCGGTTCATACCAATCCGCTGACAGCAAAAGGCGTATCATGCGTAACCAACCTGTGCCGTCCACCGTATTGTTCAAATGGCTTTGGACCGGCTATCTTCGCAGGCATGCCGGTCTGATTGCCGTGGCGCTTGTGTTCATGTTTCTCGAAGGCTCGATGCTGGGCGCGCTTGCCTATTTGATGCAACCCATGTTTGACCGCGTTTTTGTCGCTGGCGACAGCTCTATGCTTTTCGTTGTCGGCGCCGTTGTCATCGGTATATTCATCCTGCGCGCTGTGTCGGGCGTGGCACAGAAAATTTTGTTGTCACGTGTCGCGATGCGCACTGCCGCAGCCGTCCGTATGGACCTTCTGGCCGTCATGATGAGACAAGATGGCGCTTTCCACCAAGAGCACCCACCCGGCTATCTGATACAACGTGTCCAAGGGGACGTGGGGGCAGTCAACAAAATCTGGCGGGCCGTTCTCACGAGTGCGGGGCGCGACTTTGTAGGGCTCTTTGTCTTACTTGCCGTCGCCATCAACATAGATCCAATCTGGGCACTTCTTGCCTGTATCGGGGTCCCGATTATCGTTCTGCCGACAGTATTGGCTCAGAAATTCATTCGCAGGCGCGCGCGCGAGGCGCGAAATCTGGGCGCAAGCCTGTCCACCCAGTTGGACGAAGTATTTCACGGCATCGTCCAGATCAAACTGAACAGTGCCGAAGACTACCAGTACAAGCAATACCGCACCACCACACGCAAGTTCATCAAGACAGAGATGCGGACAGTCACTGGATCGGCCGCCCTACCCGCAATGGTGGATTTGATGTCAGGCTTTGGTTTTATGGCGGTCATCCTTTATGGCGGCTCTGAGATCATTTCAGGCGAAAAAACCATCGGCCAGTTCATGAGCTTTTTCACCGCGATGGGCTTTGCTTTTGATCCGATGCGCCGCCTCGCCAGTGTTTCCGGACAAATTCAGATCGCATCGGCCTCGATTGAGCGCATCAAGGAACTCATGGAGTTGCCGATCAAGCTGACATCACCAGAAAACCCCAAACCTGCCCCAACCGGCACCCCCGACGTGACACTCGATGCGGTGTCGCTCAGCTATGGCGACACCGAAGTCCTCGATGAAATTTCGCTGGTCGCCGAAGCAGGAAAGACAACAGCACTTGTCGGGGCCTCGGGCGCGGGTAAATCGACGGTATTCAACCTTTTGACCCGTTTGATTGATCCGACAAAGGGCACGGTACGCATCGGCGGCGTGGCAACAACTGAGATGGCACTGCCAGACTTGCGCAGCCTGTTTTCGGTCGTCACGCAAGAAGCACTGCTGTTTGACGAAACCCTGCGGGAAAACATCCTGATGGGGCGTGATGATGTCAGCGACGAAAAGCTCAAGGGCGTTCTTGATGCAGCCCACGTCAGCGACTTTTTGCAAAACATGCCGAATGGGCTGGATTCGCGTGTCGGGCCGCGCGGATCAGCCCTATCCGGCGGACAACGCCAGAGGGTCGTGATCGCACGCGCGCTCTTGCGCAACACGCCCGTGCTCTTACTGGACGAAGCCACGTCGGCGCTGGATGCGCAATCTGAACATGTCGTACAAGAAGCGCTGGACAAGCTCGCTAAGGGCCGCACAACGCTCGTGATTGCCCACCGCCTGTCAACCGTGCGCGGCGCGGACAAGATTATCGTGATGGACCGCGGACGGGCGGTCGACGAAGGCACCCACGAAGAGCTTTTGGCCCGTGGCGGCATATACGCCGACCTCTACCGCCTGCAGTTTCAGGATGGGAAAACAGTCACTGACAGCCGCTCGATCACGCCAGAAAGCAAGGAAAACCCCGAAGACACCGAGCCGCAGGGGATCATTCAAAGGCTGACCGCTTTGTTCACGTCCTAGGTGCGGTAGCTGTCCGCCAACCGCTGTGGGGATGCACCGAAGAAATACCGAAACAGCGTCCACAGGTTGCGCGCTCCGCGCCGCAGCCATCCCTGACGCTTGTACCTGCTGGCACTGGTGAATGCGGTCGCATCGATAGGCTTCAGATGCCCTTTCAAAGCCATGGCGAGCGCCACATCCTCCATCAAGGGCTGCGACGGATAACCGCCCACCGCTTCATAAAGATCGGCTGGGACCAACAATCCCTGATCGCCATAGGGCAGACCAAAGCCACTGCGCATGTTTGCCCAGGACGCCACCAATGCACCGGCGACACCACCATCATCAAACGCCAACCGGAACCATCCTGCCTTCTCGCTGCCCAAATGCCGGACTGCAGGGCCAACCCAGCCATCCTGCAAACGCGTGTCGGCATGAAGCACCAACAACCACAACCCTTCTGCTGCGCGGCATCCACGCGCCAGTTGTGCGCCCCGCGACGCGGTGCCTTCAATCACATTGGCGCCCCACTCTTTCGCCATAGCGACGGTTTCATCAGAAGATCCCCCATCGCTCACAATAAGCTCACGGATCAGGCCTGCCTCAAGCGCCGGCATTAAAGACGCCAAACAGGACCCCAAATGCTTCTCGGCATTCAGTGTCGGAATAATCACCGAAATTGGTGCACGCATGAAGCTACCCCTTCCAACTGGCGCTGGTGTGTTTATATGCCGTTCCAACGGAAATAGGAGTCCCCCATGACCAAACGTCGCATATTGAAGCTGTCCGGCCCGGACGCGGGCGAGTTCCTTCAGGGTCTTATTACAAACGACATAAAGGGAATAAACGACGGATTGGTCTATGCCGCGATACTGACACCGCAAGGTAAATATATTGCGGATTTCTTTCTCAGCAAACGGGGCGACGATATTCTGCTCGATATCGCAGACACACACGCTGATACCGTCAAAACGCGCCTCACGATGTATAAACTGCGCGCAAACGTCTCCATTGAAGAAAGCAACCTGCATCTACACCGCGGGCTCGGGCCCGCGCCCGCGATGGCGTATGCTGACCCCCGCCACCCGGAAATGGGCTGGCGCGCCTATCGTGAAACACCCCAAACGGACGATGCCGTAGATTGGACCGCACTCCGCGTGGCCCACCAAATTCCGGAAACAGGTATCGAACTCACCTCCGACAGCTTCATCCTTGAAGTGGGGTTTGAACGTCTTTCAGGCGTTGATTTCAGAAAGGGCTGCTACGTCGGCCAGGAAGTCACCGCGCGCATGAAACACAAAACAGAACTGCGTAAAGGGCTCGCATGCGTCTCTGTCGATGGCGTGGCTGAACCGGGCGACCCGATCACTAAAGACGGCAAACCGGTCGGAACCCTCCTAAGCCGCTCAGGCAATAAGGCTCTAGCCTACCTGCGCTTTGATCGCGCAGACGGCGCACTGACAGCGCGCGACGCAACCGTTCACAAATTAGACTGACCTCACCAGGCAAAAATCCAGCCCGTCAACTTGCCAAACTTGTCATCTTGCCAAGAAAACTCCCGCCGGAGGCTCCTGCCCTCTCAAACCGCACCGATGGGCCATTGAACGCACCCCACATCAGGCGCGTTCAGAATACTCCATGGTCTCCGTATTGACGATAATCTGTTCGTCCTGACCGACGAATGGCGGCACCATGACTTTGACACCGTTATCCAGAATCGCCGGTTTGAATGAGTTCGCCGCCGTCTGCCCCTTCACCACAGGCTCTGTTTCCACGATGGTGCAGGTGACTTTCTGGGGTAACGTTGCGTTAAGCGCCTCTTCTTCATAAAACTCGACAACGATGGTCATACCGTCCTGGAGGAAGGGTCTGCGCTCGCCCAATAGTTCTGCCGGAAGCTGGACTTGCTCATATGTTTCGATGTCCATGACCACCAACATGCCTGCATCTTCATACAGAAACTGCTGGTCTTTTTGCTCCAGCCGTACCCGTTCCACCTTGTCGGCAGAGCGGAAGCGTTCGTTCAGCTTCGAGCCGTTTCGCAAATTTCGCATCTCAACTTGCGCAAAAGCCCCGCCTTTTCCGGGCTTTACATGGTCGACCTTCACAGCGGCCCAGAGACCGCCATTGTGTTCCAGCACGTTTCCGGGCCGGATCTCGTTTCCGTTAATTTTTGGCATGTGACAAAACCGTGTCAAAAGGTTGATGAAAGACTAAGCACCCCTATATCTGGGTGTATGCAGCGTGACAAGACAACGATATCTCGTAGGGGACCCAATCAAAGCCATGCAAATTTTGCATATAAGCTATGTGATAAGAGGGTATCCGAATCGACTAAACTGCTCCATAAGGGACCTCACGCCGAAAACACAAGAGCAAGAATAATGGAAAGGACGACGAGATGAAAGATTTCGTTGATGGCACAGCCTTCAATAACGAACAAGGCAATCGTGCACGTAAACTGTTTGCAGCTGTTGTACTGGCTGCGCTGGATGATGCCATTGCAGACGACAAAAAATATGGCAATGGACCCGAACAAATCGCTCGCTGGGCCCGTTCGCGCGATGGCCGCGAAGTGCTTAGCTGCGCAGGTATTGACCCAAACGAACGGGTTGTCGAAGGCTTGATGGACTTCGTTGGCAAAGGCGTGCGTACGTCTGTTGCTCTCTCACGTGAAGAATCCGAACGACGCAACGCGGCGCAGCAAGCCGAAGCCGCCTAGGCAGCCCTGTAGTTCTGAACAAAAGCGCATCCCTGATCGGGGTGCGCTTTGTCTATGTTACTATGAAAAGAAACAACCGCTGACGCACGACCCAAAGCTCGGCCGGCCGCAAATATGCGACGAACACGGTCATCGCGACACCTAGCTTTTGACGCCAGAGTGCTATCGGCGCAACCGACGCGACACCTGCTGCAATCAGTGCCGGAATTTCAGTACCGTGCGTCCTGTCCCAAAAACTGACAGGGCTTTCATATACCGAACAGGATAGCGGCCAGAAATGCGGACGGCCATCGTCATGATGCAACGGAAAGTCCAGAAACAGGTCGCCGTCATTGCTGTGAACCAGTCTTTTCGCATCCATAGGGCCACTCCCAACAGCACACCCCAAATGATAAATGAATTGCCGATTGCAAACACGGTTTGTCAGCTGGCGTAAAAATAGAGTTCGTCAAAAACAACTCCTGGTGAAATGCTTGGTTTGAACAGCGCCGTGCCTGCCATCAGGTACAGTGACAGATCCGGCAGAAGTGCGCCAATCATTGCCACCAAGACCACATGTTTCGTTTTGTCCCGCCCGAACAATGCTGCACCGATCAACACATGGGCAGGTGCGTTCAAATGCTCGGCTCCTCAGGGTCACAGTCACGCCTGCAATGGCAGACGAAAGCCCGCCAGCCCCAGTGCGGATGCGCAGACAAAGCCATTGAAATTAAAGTCATTGAACCTCTACATGCTCATGCTGCTGCACATAAACCGTAGCTTGCTCGTTCGCTTGCAGCGGTAGACGTCAGTCCAGCGACTGCGAAACAAGCGCTCTGTGTATTTCCCGGCGCACCAGATTGCGGACATTGCGTGTGATCCGCTCTCCCAACTCACCTTTCAATTCTGAGCGGACAATATCGGCAACCATTGCGCGCAACGTCTCTTCGTCAATCACTTGTTCATCAAGTGCTGTTTCCAAAGCAGCTTCTGCAGCCTCTACAGGCGCGCGTGGCGCGGGCGTCGGTTGTGGGAACTGAATGGTTTGAGCAACAGGTTTTCCCAACCCGTCCAATTCGACATTTTCCTGCCACGTCATGGCTGGTGGTTGGGTGCCCGAATAGTCATCACTGTCAGTCCCGTCGGGCTCCCACTGATCGACTGTTTTTGCAATGGCGGTCTCCAACGCAGCAATCTTAGCGCTCAACTCCATGAACTCCGCCTTGGAGGTACGCTTTACTTTGACGCTGGCCTCTTTGAGCGCCTGGACGGCGGGCTCCGGTTGCAATTCAGCAGGCTCTTGTGACGTGATGTGCGCCTCTGATGGCAGCCTCATATGCTCATCCAGCGGCGGCTCTTCGAATTCGTACCACTCGCCCACCGGTGTGACCGCGTTCTCTGGCATCAGCTTGAGAACCTCATGCCCCGATGCTACCCGAAGTTGTGGAGTTAAAACGAGCATATCGCTTTCATCTACCTGCTGTTCGCCTTGCATCTGGACCTGTTGAGGACGCTTTGTTTCTCCGACCAAGCGCCTGATGGAGGAAAGAACATCTTCAACTTCTGAATTTGCAACTGGATTCGACATTACTGCACCACTCTATCCCGCACTCATTGTAGCGCGCAACATCTTGTGGCACAACAGCGTCGTGACGCGATATCAGTTCTTTTGCAGTGATCGCAGGACACGGTCCAACTGGCGGCCCTGCTCAGAGCGCGCGGTCGGCGCATCTTTCACAAGATTGTAGTAGGCTGCAGGATCGTAAATCTGTACGCCAAGGTTCAAATCCTGTGCCGTCAGCCGCCCCGTTGCCTGAAGCACGGCGTAAGCTGCCACATATAGGTTGGCTTCATCGGACAGACGTGCCGTTTCAGCGTCCAGCAAATCCTGTTCGGCTTCCAGCACATCAAGCGTGGTCCGTGCGCCCAGTGACGCTTCTTCCCGCACGCCCCGGAACGCGATGCCAGCGGCCCTGATCCGTTCTTCACTTGCGACAAGGCTGGCGCGACGTGCAGCCAGCGCTGCGTAAGCGCTGCCCACGTCCTGCGACACCTGTTTGCGCACCTCATAAAGACTGCCAAGTTCTTGATCTCGGAATGCAATAGCACGACGAATGCCTGAGCTAATGGCCCCACCTTGATAAATCGGGCCGCGCAATTCAACGCCGAACCGTCCAACGTTAGAATAGTTGCTGCTGCCCAAGTCTTCATTCAGGCCCAGCGATCCAAAGGCAGAAACCGTTGGATTAAGTGTTGCTTCTGCTCGCAGTATGTTGATTTCGGCCGCAGCCACGCGGTGCTGCGCTCCCAGAATATCGGGATGAGACTGCAGGGCACCGGCCCGCGCTGTCTCAACGTTTGCATTAAATTGCGGAAGGTTCGGCGGCGGCGCCAGCGGGCCTGGCTGACGGCCTACAACATTGACGTATTCCTCAACGGCTTGCAATAGATCGCCCTGCGCTGTTGCCAGTTCGCTTTGCGCAAATGCGACGCTAGACTCCGCCTGAGCAACATCTGTTCGGGTCACTTCGCCCACTTCAAACCGGTCCTCAGCCGCGCGCAGTTCTTCCTGCAAGAGCCTCAAGCTGTTTTCCTGAAGCTCGACCAAATCCCGGAGTGCGTAAACGGTCATATAAGCCGATACAGCCCGAATAAGCACTTGCTGCTCAATGCTGACCAGTTGTTGGCGGGTTGCAAGAACCGTTTCTTTGGCTGCTTCTGTGTTCAATCGCGAGGCTCCACCATCGTACAACAGCAGGCTTGCCACCAAAGCCGCATCAGCCTGCGCATTGTCGATGTTGGATTTACCCAAAACAGTGCGTTGATCGCCAAAATCCTGGCTGATCGACGCGGAATACTCCAACACCGGCTTCAACGCCGAGGCCGCCGTCGCCACATCTTCATCGGCAGCGCGCAGTACCGCACGGTTCTGATCAATCAGCCCGCTGTTTTGGTAAGCACCCGCCAAGGCATCGGCGAGTGTTTCAGCGTGCGCCGGCCCTAGGCCAAATGTGATTGTCACGCCTAGAAAGATAAGCGTCTTTCGCGCAAAACCTTGTAGTGCGCCCGCCTTCAATACTGCCGACATCTTATGTGCCTCTCTTTTGAACATTGCCTCGCCTGCCTTAACGACTAGAACTCAAAGGCCTTTTCTGTTTCAAAACCGGGAAGGACTGCCGCACCTGCATTAAACGACATCCGCCAGGAAACTTTCCCGGCCTGTTTCAACCCGATGCGCAACTCGCCCAATGCACCTTCCTGAAAGAGGCATGCAATCCGCCCTCCGTCTTTCAGTTGGTCCATAATTGCTTCAGGTACTTTCTGTGCCGCACCTTCAATCACGATCACATCATAGGGCCCGTGTTGTGCAGCACCCTCTACAAGAGGGCCATGGTGCAAGATCACATTATCCACACCCGCAGTTGTCAGCGCCTCTTGCGCTTCGCCATAAAGCGCCTCGTCTTCTTCGACCGCAACCACGGCTTCAGCCATTTTTGCAATTACTGCCGAAGAGTAGCCCATGGCAGCGCCAACATCGAGAACCAACTCGTCGTTGGACACGTCAAGAGCGTCGAGCATTTTCGCCAGTGTACGTGGCTCGAGTAAGACACGTCCGTCACCTAGATCAAGGTTCTCCCCCATATAGGCAGCCTCGCGTAGAGCGGCGGGGACGAACTCTTCTCTGGGTATCGACAACATGGCGTCGATAATTGGAAACTTGGTCACATCCGACGGGCGGACTTGTGTGTCTACCATCATCGTACGGCGTGCGGTGAAGTCTGGCATCTGGCTAAACTCATTCGTTCAATTCGATCTGAATTAGATGTTGCATATAAGCGGGCACACGGCAACGCAGATCACTTGTCTTTTTGCTCACCTGTGACACTTGCAGCACCCCGAATAATCGGATAGCTCTGCGCTCACACCATGGTTGGCGAGTTGGCGGAGTGGTGACGCAGCGGATTGCAAATCCGTGTACACCGGTTCGATTCCGGTACTCGCCTCCAGTATTTTCAATGACTTACAAGGTGTTTTCCGGTGCGATGTGCTGATACCCGCGCCCGTACCGCGCCCTTTTGTGCAAATCAGGACGCTTGGCATAAAAACCTTCAAGCGTGCCTGGAGGCCCGCTTGGCCGAAAACCGAACGCATCTCTTGAGGGACGCGTGGCCCAAAAAACGCGAAATCGCCCAGCCCAGTGAAAATCGACGCACTGTGCCGGCCACATAGGCCTTTGGCGCGGGCCCGTAGCTGCACTGGAATTTGCTTCAGGGAACAGACCGAAGTAGTGAGCTGACCTGCTTTTCCGGGTGCCAATTTTCCTGTCCGTTGTCATGCAGAACTTTGATCAGCAGCCCGTGTTCCGACCCGCCCCGCAAGTCGATGACCTTGCCCAGTGATAGATCAAGATTAGTATCTTCGCCAAAGGTTACGATTACACGGGTTCCCATCTTCATGAGCGTTCTTAGCAAACTTGCGGATGATCGGTAAGCGTTTCTGATAAGTCGTCGGACCAGTAGGGCATATTTCCAGCTCTTAGCGGTGTTGTTGACAACGAGTCGGAGGGCAGTAACAAAGTTCCGAACCTTCAATGTCGGCTCTGCACTGCCGTCATTCGCGGCGCAAAGCACCAATGGCCGCAATGCGGAAAACCGGCCGTTCGCTGCGCTGGTGGCTAATGTCTCAGTTGCGGACAAGCCGCCTGATGCCAGTGCGGCAAAACTCTCCGGACCCACCCGGTCAAAAACGCGAGAGTTTTGCCGCACTGCAGGTATCTCCCCGAAGTGGTCGTTCGCTGCAGAGCGGTGCTGGCGAGCTAGATAAATGACCGCTTCTTCCAACATGAGATCAATTTGTCACGTCCTTCATAGGCAAAACGTTGCCGTTTTTCGTCGTACAAGTTCCAGACCGAAATCAGACAACATGATACCCAGCCGCTGTTCAAACCGGAAAATTGTCGAACCATTCGATCTCGTCGCACAGAGAATCCCGCGCCGGGTTTTTTTTGTCGGCGACGACAGTCAGGCCGCGAACTTGGTTTATTGCGAGTTCTTGGTCATCTGGGTCTAAAACAGGGAACTGCCGAACGAGTTCGGCTATCGCTTCTGGAAAATTCAGCGTGGTCATGGCAGCCTCTTTTCTGATGCTAATTATGAATAATAGATGCTTGAGATGCTTGGCCCATCCGCAGAGCTGAAGTCATTCGTGTGTCAAACTGGCTAAAAACACTGGGAGAAAATGCGACTGGGCTCCGTCGTTCATCGCAGGGACAACTTCTGCAAGGCTGCAGCCGCCAAGGCGTGTTCCTTCTGGTGGTAGTCGCCCCGAAACTTGCCATCGACCTTCACCCCCCAGATGCCATTCCGTTCGCATACCTGAACCCGGTCCCGACGGGCAAATCGTCCCTGAAAAGGGCCCGGTCGTCCTTGGCCCTTCGGCAACGCGGGTTGCTCATCAATCACTTTCGGCTCCTTGATCTGAAGCGCCCGTGCTTCTCCGAGAAGCATCACGGCGCGGATGAACTCTTCCGCGTAATCGTCCGTTTCTCGGTAGTCGTGTTCGTGCCGCGTCATGTTCAAGGGTTCCACGAAACGTTCCCTGAGGTGATCCACGAAACGCGGCTCGGTACGCGCCATATAGGCGATCAGGGCCTGAAGCACCTTTTCATAGGCGAGCACACGACGTTCGAGATCGGTGGTCTCGGGAAAAGATCAGGGCGTGGCGCAACTCATCCCTCGTCAACCGCGTTTTCCACGCGTTCGAGCGAACCGTCGACATCAAGGGCAGCAAGGCAGTCTTGCGCGATATCGCGGTTCGGGGCATGGGTTCCAGGCACCGTGGCCCATCCGGCATCTATGAGGGCATCGCGCCGCCGGTAGCTTGACGCGGCCCGTATCGTAGCCAGTTTGCGCATTCGCTCTGGATCAGTTTGGGCCATGTCGAGACAGACCGGCACCATTGATGCTACGACATCATCACGAGCCATCGCCATTGCCCTGTCATTTGCGGTTCCGCCCGTCACCCAGCCGCCCCACGAAAATCCGACGACGCCGACAAAGACAGCACCGATCACGGCACCATAGAAGCCGGGTTTCACCCATTCGGGAGTATTCATTTCAAGTCCTCCTGCGGAGGAAGCGCCGCCTCGCTATATATGCTATTTTCAGTCGCGCTCTGATCCCGGTTCAGCGCCTCGTTTAGGTCGCTTTCATTTACCACGCGCAGTTCCATCCAACCCACTCGACCACCGCTACCGGGGACGGTCATATAGGTCGCCGCTCTCTGATAGGCTTCAAAACCATGCCCGCGGAGCAAGTCTTCGTAAATCAGCACTTCGTAGTTCCCGGCTGGAAGCTCGCCCGGACACCCACACAGATTGAACGGGTGCTGGAAAGTCACCCTCACACTTGAGGAACGCATGTTCATCTCTTTCATCTTGGGCCTGAGCATTATTGGCAAATTCGTCGCTCTTCACTGTCTGCGGCTCCTTTGATGAAGGGCCTGTACGGTCGAACGATTACTCTCCTTTTATACTAGGCTCACTGATGAGGCGCTGACGCAGGTTAGTCCCGCCATCGGCACGCAACCCACCAAAGCCATGAACGCGGACAAGCGAAGAGGTGGTGGGACTGACCTGTGTAAGGGCGCCGGATGCGACAAGCGCCTAAAATCAAAACAAATGGGAGAATTGCTCTCCCCAAATCAAGGAATGAAACAAATGACTGGAACCAGTCTTCTCAACCCGCACCCACCTGATTTTGAACGTTTTCTCTATGCAACTGTCGGCCAAGACCGGAACGGATATGCCGTGACGGTCCTCTCGACGCTGGCACGGCTCGGTCTGGATCCCTGGAACGAAACGGCTGAGCTTGTCGCGCTGGGGCGCGAAGCTGCGGCGCGCGCCTCGGGCTTTTGCTTTCGAGGTTCCTTGACGTTCCCGCACTCGGGAGTGATCATCGACGAGTAGCGCGGGAATTGACACTGCTGCTACCGGAACGCAAACCAACTCGTTCTCTGCAGCAGGCTGCTTCTGCGGCTGCCGTTGGCCGTCAGGGGTCCAGCGGTACAATCTGGGCGATACTCGCAGTTGTTTTCGTCCTGATGCAAATTCTGTTTGCCGCAGCGCCGGGGTCAGGCGAATGACATTTTCCATAGAGAGCGCCAGGAACAAGACGCATTCTGCACACAAGACCGGCACCCTATCGCCTCCGGAAAGCGATGTATTGTGGGACATGGAGGAACACTTCTGGACAAGCGGTGCGGACAGCGCGCGGGCGACGACAGCGACTAACGCAGTTATGATCTTTGCCTATCCGCCGGGCATTCTCCAGGGCGACCATATCTGGAGCCATCTTCGGGAGAGGACTGGCTGGAAGTCAGTTGGGATGGCCGAACGCAGGGTAACCAAGTGCGGCGACATCGCCATTCTCACCTATCGGGTCTCAGCGGAGAAACCTGATGTGCCGATCTATAAAGCGCTCTGCGCCTCCACATACCTCCGCGATGAAGAAAAATGGCTGAGACTGTCGCACCAGCAAACCCCCGTCGATTGAGACCAGCCTTTCGCAGGCATCCGACATTTTACCTTGCCCGAAGGCGTGTTTCCACCTTGCAGCCGGAAATGTCATCAGACCGAACTCCAATCAATGCAATCCTGAGTACATGCCAGACTAATCTGCGTCAGTGCGGCAGAGGTCCAACGCGGCTAGGTAGTCTGTGCCCGCCGAACGTTTGGCGGGTGTATTTCCGAGTACCAGAGAAGCGTGTGGGCGTGTTGATCCTCAAATGGTCGGCATGTCGGCACGCTTCTTATTTCTCGGAACGTCCAGAAAGGACATTCCAAATGAGACCCGAACAGACAAAAACCGCCGACAAGATGAAATCCGTCAAGGCGACATGGGACAAGGCTCCGTCCGGTCCGAAAAAAGACGCGGCGCTGAAGCACTACCGCGCGGCCGAGACAGCACACACGGCGAAGAACGATACCGAGACCAACAAGGAACTCGATGCGGCGACCCACGCGCTCGCTTGATGCCTAGCGTCTGACCTGAACACTGGGGCCGCCCGCCGATCAATGGCCGGCGGCCCTTCTTATTTTAGGAGCGGCCCGGTTTGATCCAGATACGCTAATCAAACTCAGCCAGTTCCACCAACCCGGCATGGTCGTCGAACGACACGCGACCGTCCCGAAAGGTCATCAGCCCCCTTCGCGCAGCTGTCGCAGGACGCAATTCACATGAATGGCACTTAACCCCAGCAGGTCGGCCAGGTGATACTGGGTCAGTGGGCAGTCGTATCCTTCCTTGGTTCCCATACCCACCAGTGCCAGCCTCAATTCCAGTTCCAACAGAAAATGTGCCATGCGGGCCTCCGCGTCGCGCCAGCCATCCCAACAAGGTGTTCGACCACCATTGCCTCGTCCCGCGACGCTGCCCAGAGAATGGCTGTCGCAAGCCGCGGCGTCTGTGCGAAGGCCGCCAGAAGGTCGCTCTTCAACACTTCGGCGGCCTCAATTTTCACAATGGGTTCGAAACTGTGGTCCGAGGTGCGCAAAAGCACGCTGCGCAGGCCGAGGAAATCTCCGGGTACCTGAAAATCGACAATCTGGCGTGTCCCGTCAGGCTGGAGCTTGTTAAGAACACACCCAACCTTCGGACAGGATATAGGCAGCCTGACCCGACTGGCCCTGATGCACCATATCGCGCCCAGCGACGAAGGAGCGACGGCGCTGGTGCAGGCGCTCGAGCACATCCAACTCTGCCTTTGACAAATCGACAAAGGCCGAA
>CAWCLQ010000024.1:0-35830 GCA_963796445.1 uncultured Alphaproteobacteria bacterium
CATGCATCTCGCAGCCTCTGACGTGAAGGGCGGATTCCGGACTTTCGTTGCACGAAGCACCAAGGTGCGCCATTCGTTAAAAAACCAAAAATGACGACAGGTATCTGGTCGGACTATTGACGATGCCGGTGAGTAGTCCCACGCAAAGTTCACCGAATCGAGTTGATCGAGCTTTCCAACAAGTGTTGCGTGTAGGGCGATTGGGCCTCTGAGCGGCGCATGGCGTCGACGGTGAGGACTTCTTCGAAGCGACCATCTTTCATCACGCCAATGCGTTCGCACAGATGGCCGACGACCCCCAGATCATGCGAGACCATGACATAGGTCAGCTTGTGCTCGCGCCGCAGGTCGACCAGCAGGTTCAGGATTTCGGCCTGCACCGAGACATCTAGTGCAGAGGTCGGTTCGTCTAGTAAAAGGATAGACGGATCGCAAGCGAGCGCACGGGCGATGGCAACGCGTTGGCGTTGGCCTCCTGACAGCTGGTGCGGATAGCGAAAGCGAAAACCTGGTCCGAGGCCGACATCATCCAGCAAGCGACCGATGCGCGTGTCGATATTCTCAACGCCGTGCAGATTCATTGCCTCTGACAATACGCGGTCTACCGTTTGGCGAGGGTGAAGCGACGCATAGGGGTCTTGGAAGACCATCTGCACCTTGCTGTAAAACGACTTACTGCGTTTCGGCCCGAGCGTTTCGCCCGCGACACTCATTTTGCCTGACCACGTGGGTGCAAGCCCGGCGATGGCGCGCAGGATCGTTGATTTGCCGGACCCGCTTTCACCGACCAACCCGAAGCTTTCGCCATCGGCCACGTCAAAGCTGACATCTTGCACGGCATAGGACCGCTCGGCGCCGACGCCGAACCAGACACAGAGATCGTTGATCGAAATAGCACTCATACGCGGGCACTCACAGAGGGGGCCTCGCGCCAAGCCGGGTCGCGTTTGAGCACCTCAAGATGATCCCGCGGGTGTTCCAGATCGGGCACCGAATTGAGTAGACCTAACGTATAGGGATGTTGTGCATTCCGCAGTTCGCCTGCCTTGCAGGTCTCGACAATTCGGCCTGCGTACATGATGATGATGCGGTCGCAAAACTTGGCCACAAGGTTCAGGTCGTGACTGATGAACATCAGCCCCATGCCACGGTCGCGCACAAGCTTGTCAATGATGTCGAGCACCTGTAGCTGCACCGACACATCCAATGCCGAGGTGGGTTCATCCGCGATCAGGATCTCGGGGTTTGGCAGCAGCATCATGGCGATCATGATGCGTTGGCCCATGCCGCCCGACACCTCGTGCGGATAAAGGTCAAAGACCCGTTTGGGGTCACGGATCGCGACTTCGTCGAGCACCTCTAACGCGCGTTTATGTGCCTCACTGCGAGAGACCTTTTCGTGGGCGCGCAGGGCTTCAACCAATTGTTGGCCGACGGTCATCACAGGGTTCAGCGAGAACTTGGGGTCTTGCATAATCATCGACACCCGTCCGCCACGCAGCTGGCGCATCCGCTTTTCCGGCAGGGAAAGGATGTCTTCGCCGTGCACGTCCAGCCTGTCGGCCTCGATAAAGCCGGGTGGGCGGATCAGGCGCAATACGGCACGGCCGGTCATAGATTTGCCAGAACCGCTTTCTCCGACGATGCCAAGACGTTCTTTGCCCAGCGTAAAAGAAATCCCTCGCACAGCGTCAAAAACACCAGTGCGGGTGCGGAACTTCACCCAAAGGTTTTCCAAATCCAGAAGCGGCGCGTCGGTCATGAATTGTCCTCTTTGGGGTCAAGCACGTCGCGCAGGCCGTCGCCCAGCAAGTTGAAGGCAAGGCTGATGGCAAAAATCGCGATGCCCGGGATCGTGGCGACCCACCAGTAGTCAAGGATGTACTTACGCCCTTCTGAGATCATCGCACCCCATTCCGGGCTGGGCGGTTGTGCGCCAAGGCCAAGGAAACCAAGACCTGCCGCCGTCAGGATGATCCCCGCCATGTCGAGCGTCACGCGGATAACCAGAGACGAAATGCAGAGCGGCCAGATATGCTTTGTGACAATGCGAAAGGGACCAGCGCCCTGAAGCTTGATCGCGTGGATGTAGTCCGAATTTCGAATTGTAAGCGTTTCGGCCCGCGCAATCCGTGCGTAAGGCGGCCATGCGGTAAGCGAGATTGCGAGCACTGCGTTTTCGATCCCGGCCCCCAACGCGGCCACAAAGGCCAGCGCAAGGATAAGGCGAGGAAAGGCTAGGAAAATGTCGGTGATCCGCATCAGCAGAACGTCGATCCAGCCCCCCGCATAGCCCGACACGGTACCAACGATAAGCCCCACCAAAGGCGCGACCATGACCACAAGCAAAACAATGTAGATCGAAATCCGGGCACCATAGAGTAGCCGCGAATAGATATCCCGCCCCAGACTGTCAGTGCCAAAGAGGTGACCGTTTTCGCCCGGCGTCAGCAAGCGCTGCCCCAAGTCCTGCGCAAACGGATCATGTGTCGCCAGAACCGGCGCAAAGATGGCGCACAGGAGAAGAAAGGCCAGCACGTAAAGGCCGAACATCGTTAGTTTGTTCGAGCGCAGCGTCAGCCATCCCTTATACCACGACGCAAACCGCGCCTGTCGGCGGGAGGTCGGCTCTTCGCTCAAAAGCCAGTTGCGCAAACCTTGTGATGTGCTCATTTGGACCTCGGATCGAAGAAACGGTAAAGTAGATCGGAAAAGATGTTGATTCCGACAAAGATCGTGCCGATCACGATGGTCCCGCCCAGCACCGAATTCATGTCATTCGCCAGAAGCGACGTGGTGATATATTGCCCTAGCCCCGGCCAAGCAAAGATGATCTCGGTCAGGACGGACCCTTCGAGCAAGTTAGCATAAGCCAGCGCGATCACTGTCACCAACTGGATGCGGATGTTGCGGAAGGCATGACCCCAGACCATTGCCATTCGCTCAGCCCCTTGACCCGCGCAGTCGTGACGTATTCCGAACCAAGCTGTTCCAGCATGAACGACCGCGTCATGCGGCTGATATAGGCAAGGCTGTAATATCCAAGCAAGGATGCTGGCAGGATGATGTGCGAAAATGCGTCGCGGAACACCGCCCATTCGCCGCGCAAGGCGCTATCGACCAAAAGCATCCCGGTGATTGGTTCGACAATGCCCTGATAAAAGATGCCTAATCGCCCAGGACCCGCTACCCAGCCAAGGATGCCGTAAAACAACAGCAACCCCACAAGTCCCAGCCAGAAGATTGGCATGGAATATCCGATGAGCCCGACAAAGCGAGCCAGCTGGTCTATCCAGCTTCCCCGGCGCACGGCGGCGATCACCCCCAGTGGTACACCTAGAACGACGCCAAACAAGGTGCCGAGCGTGGCAAGTTCCAGCGTCGCGGGAAACACGCGGCCAATATCGGTGGTGACGTCTTGGCCAGTGCGGATGGATTTGCCGAAATCGCCTTGCAGCACGTCCGTGACGTAAATCCAGAACTGCACCAAAAGCGGCTGATCCAGACCCAAATCGCGGAACGTCTGATTATATTGTTCTTGTGTCGCCCGTTCGCCGATCACTGCCAGAACCGGGTCGATCGGCATCACGCGGCCGATCATGAAGGTCACAAAGAGAAGGCCGAGGACTGTCGCTGCAACGGTGGCAGCCGTCGTCAGCGTTTTCTTCAGCCAAGGAGGAAAGGACGGCCCAAGCCGTCCTTCGCCATGTGTTGTATCCGCCATTTACTTGGTGATGACCCAGTAAGAGACAGCCGTTGTCGCGCCACCGGCGACGAAGTTTTCGACGCTTGCGCCCATTCCGTTCTGTTCGATCTGCTGGAACATCACGCCAAACGGACTGATCTGCTGATGTTCGCGCTGCAATTCGCGATACATCTCGGCACGAGTGGCCGTGTCGTTTTCCACCACGGCAGCAAGGGTCTTTTCGCTCATTTCAGGAATGCCCCAAGCGTTGCGCCATGCAAGAAGACCTGTTGCGCCCGCTTCATCCGAGTTGTCGGGGTTGAAGGCGAAGGTGCCCGCATTGGTGTTCGGGTCAGGATAATCCGGGCCCCATGCACCAAGATAGATATCATGCTCGCGCGCACGATACCGGTCCAGCGTTTGCGCACCTGTGCCGACGATCAGTTCGATGTCACAGCCAAGCTGGCCCCATGTATTCTGAAGTGACTGACCAATGTCCAGACGTTCTTGCGCGTCGCGGACCGAGATTTTGATTGGGCCACAATTCGGGTATGCAGAGGCCGCAAGCGCGGCTTTGGCGGCATCCATGTCGTAGGCGAAGGGCTTTTCTTCCAACGCCCCCAAGAAGGTCCGCGGCAGGAAGGCCTGATGCACGGTGTACTGCCCCTTGAGGAAAGAGCCAGACATGCCTTCGTAATCTGTTGCCAGTTTGAGCGCTTCGATGACCTTGGGGTCGGCCAGCATATCTTTTTTCTGGTTGGCCGCGAAATACATCAAACGGCCGCGTAGTTCATCGATGATTTTGACGCCTTCAACGCCTTCAAGCCCCGCCACATCTTCGGGCGACAAGTTGCGCGCCACGTCAATATCGCCGCGCTCAAGCTGCAGGCGCTGGGTCGCGCTTTCCTGAATGTGCTGAACAATCACCCGTTCCATTGCCGGTGCGTCACCACCGTAGTTGGGATTGAGGTCCATTAGGACGCTTTCGCTCGGCTTCCAATCGACCACCTTGTAGGGGCCGGAGCCTGCTGTGTTCGTGCGCAGCCATTCGTTGCCCATGTCGCCATCGACTTCGTTCGCCATCGCCGTTTCCATATCGACGATACCGCCGATGGTCGCGGTCAGACAGTTCAGCACGAAGGACAGCGCGTAAGGCTTATCAAGCGTCAGAACGAGTGTCTTGTCATCAGGCGCCACGACAGTCTGTTCCACGTTTTCCGGCGTGAAGCCGAACTGCGTTAGGATGAAAGACGGTGTCTTGTTCAACGTCACGGCGCGGCGCAGCGAGAATTCAGCGTCTTTGGCCGTTACCGGATTGCCGGACGCAAAGACATTGCCGTCCGCCATGGTAAAGGTGATGGTCATGCCGTCTTCGGAAATATCCCAACTTTCAGCAAGCTGAGGCTGGTAGCCCGCATCAAGATCCAGCGGGTCAAAGTTGACCAACTTCTGATAGACATTCCGGCTCACGTCGGCGCCTGCGAATTCAAAGCTTTCGGCGGGATCGAATGTCTTGATGTCGTCAATTCGGTTCGCAATGACCAGCATGTTCGGCGGTGTTTCCGCAAAGCTGGGCACGGCAACGCCAACGGCCAGAAGAGATGCAACGGCTGCTGCAACGAATGATTTTTTCATGGTGTAAGTCCCCGTTAAGTATTTATTATTTGCCCCACGTTTCCCGCAGAACCCTTAGCCAATTCCCATGCGTGATTTTGGCCATAAGGCCATCATCCACACCATGAGACCGCAGTGCAGTGACCAGATTGGGTAGTCCTGCGCAGTCCCCGATACTGTCCGGGACAAGCGCACCGTCGAAATCGGAACCTAAGCCGACCCGATCTTCACCCACGCTGTCGAGCAGATGGTCGAAGTGTCGGAGCATGATGTCAAGCTCAAACTCTGAATCCATCCGGCCGTCTGGCCGTAAGAAGGCACTCGCGAAATTAATGCCAACCATTCCATCGCTGTCGCGGATCATTGAAAGTTGGCGGTCGGTCAGGTTGCGCGACTGCGGGCAGACCGCCCACGCGTTAGAATGAGTTGCGACCAGGGGCGCATCGGTTATCCGCGCCACGTCATCGACGCCTTTGGCGTTAAGGTGGGACAGATCGACCATGATTTTCAGACGGTTGCATTCGCGGATCAGCGCCTTGCCAGCCTCTGTCAGGCCCGTGCCAATGCCTGGATCGGACGGATAGCGAAACGGCACACCATGCCCCCAAACGGTGTCGCGGCTCCAGACTGGACCTAGGGACCGGAGGCCCCTGTCAAACCACGCATTCAGTTTCACGAAGTCGCGGTCAACCGCCTCGGCTCCTTCTATATGGATGACGGCGGCCATCTCTGGGGCAGGCAAGGCGTCTTCTACTTCTTGCGCGGTGCGGCAAATACGGATGGCACCGGCGGTAGCCAGATCGTTCAACGCATCAAATCCGCACTCGGTCCAATCGGTGGCCGTGGCCTCGCTTACCTGATCTGGCAATGGGATGTCATAGGGCGGATTGCGCATCTCATAGTGGCGCAAGGCTTTGTCACCGGGGCTTGGCACGAAGATCGCGAACATGCCGCCGCCGAACCCACCCTTCTGCGCACGCGGCTTATCGATGTGACCGTCCGGCAGACCAGACACCACATCGTCGGCAGTGATGTCCCCGCGCAGCAGGCGCAGGACAAGATCATTGTGACCGTCAAAGACGGGAAACTCGGTCATGTTGTCTCCAGTGACATCTTGTATCCAAAATGGGTGGGTTCGAACCCGGCGCGTTCGTAAAACCGATGCGCATTAGTGCGGCGGCGATCCGAGGTCAGTTGGACCAACGTACATCCGTGTTGCCGGGCCTTTTCGATCGACCAGTCAAGCAATTCTTGGCCGATGCCCTGCCCACGTGAGGCCCCCGAGACACGCATTGCTTCGATCTGCGCACGCCACGCGCCGTGCCGCGACAAGCCGGGAAGAAAGGACAGCAAGAGTGTGGCGAAGATCTTTCCATCCCGTTCACCAACCACAAGCATATGGTTAGGATCTGCCTCAATTGCGTCAAAGGCGCTTTGATAGGCCTCATCTGTTTCCGTCGCTTCCCGCGTCACCCCTAATTCATCATCTCCGTAAAGCGCGATTAGTGCAGCAAGGTCGGATTTTCGGGCAGGTCGGATGGACAGTTCTGGGCGAAGTCATTCTCCAAGCATTGTCCAAAACGGCTCATTTCGCAATCAGAGTCATCTTAGATCTTGCGGTTGCCGAAGAATATCTAGCGCAGTTTTGCTGCGTTCCTGGTGCTTTTCAAATTGCTTTCGCTTAATTGGTCCAGCTCGATAGGCTGACTTCAGAAAACCTAACCAATATGCAAACCAAGCCAACGGGCTGTTTTGGGATTGATAACAGTAATTGACGTAGAATTTCTAACGGCCGTTAAGTCCGCATCACGGTCATAGCGCCATTTTCCGTGAGCGTCTGCTTTTAACACAAGCCGCCGTTCACTGCCGAATTTCGGAAATTTTGCCGTGAATGTCGGCTGATCGCACCTTAGCAGTCACCCGAGAAAATCGCTCAAATGACCGAATTGAGCCCATCTATGACATAAAAATTGAGGCGATCTAAACGCTGAGTGTGATATCTGCTGTTGCTTGGACGCAGATGTTAACATGCGGGAAAAGTTAAATCAGAATTCATGGAAACTCCGTTGAAACACGAGATTACATTCAGTCGGTTGCCTAAGATTGATCCGACCGAGATTATTGCTCACATGTCTGACCCTCGAGTTGCGGCGCACATGCCGCTTCTCACTTTCGAATGGGATGACGCCGCCGTGGCAAAGTTTGTCGCCACCAAGGAGGAATACTGGTGCCGCGATGGGCTTGGCCATTGGGCTATGCTGCTGGACAATGAATATGTTGGGTGGGGTGGATTTCAAAAGGAGGGAGACGAATGGGATTACGGCCTCGTTCTCAAGCCACACTTTTTTGGACTAGGCACACGCATCTCAAGAAAGGCAATCGAGTTTGCCGTTACTGACAAGCGCATCCCCTTCGTAACTTTTCTGTTGCCGCCGTCACGCAAAAATCTAGGGGCGCTGAAAAGACTTGGGGCAACGTTTGTCGGTGAGGTGGAATACGACGGTTCAACCTTTCTCAAATACCGGATGGAGACGACGTGACGGCTTCGTTTGCAGATCAATCGTTCGTATACATCGCAGCGAATGGCTGTGAGCGCCTTGCTGACTTTTGGTGGGTGGCTTGATAAAGTCTCAATAATCGGGAAATCATTCATAGAGATGAGAGGTTGCGACCATGCCATTGATCGACATCCATGTGCTTGAGGGGGTCTTTTCTGATGAAGAGAAGGCCCAACTGATCTCAGGAACTGCAAAAGCCTTCGGTAAGGTTGCTGGGAGTACGATGCAGCAGATGACTTCCGTTCGTGTCCATGAGGTTAAAAGCGGCCATTGGGGAGGTTCGGAATCCATTTGGACAACGGAACGTGCACTTGAGGCTAAAGCAAAAGGTTAACCGTCCTAAAATACTTTTGACACACCTACTAGAACGGCGGATTTGTCCGCAACTGAGACATTCGTCGTGACCGCGGCCAACGCCCGCTGCTGCTGAAAGCAGCCATCCAGAACAATCCGGATCTTCTCTTCCGCAGAAAACTGTCGGCGCGTCTTGCGCTTGATCTCTTTAACGTGTTTGTCAGCCGATCCATTCGGCCCAGTTCTCGTTCTCATCTCGTATCCCCTCAAGAATTACGATGAGACAAAAACCCTCGCTTAGCAAAACAACTCAGTCTGTCTCAGAGGCCGTGACGGGCTACATTGCCCCGATAAATACACTGCGCTGCAGTCAGCTAAGCAAGCATTGGTTGCGCCTGAAGCGCGTTTGATGACTTTACCATTAAGGGCCTGAAATCAGGTTATTGCTGGTGGGACAACGGCAAGAAAATAGGATTCTATTCCCCACCCCACACACAGTTCCGCATACCTTTCCTGCTTCGATATCAATCACCCAGAGGATGCTGCTGCCTGCCCCTCCCTTGGCTCCACCAATCACGTAAGCATAACGGCCAGAAACCGCGATACCCCTTGGCCGGGATGGACCGCCGCCCGGTGCATCCGGATATATGCGATGGCGCTCGGCTGGTAGGCCCGCCACGGCTGCATCGACATCAAGGATCGAGATGGCATTGGTGCGAAAACACGACGCAATTAGAAGTTTGCCATCCTGTGAAAATGCAACGCCAAAGGGACGGCTAGGCGCGGTATCCGTGGTTCCGCCTACAGGAACGCGCGCGACTTCGGCATCGCTGCGACCGGCTGCCGCGCGGGCCACATCAATTATCGATACAGTGCCGCCTTCAGAAGCGCGAGACATGCTTTCGCGCGATGCGACCGCGACAAGGGTTCCGTCAGGGCTAATCGCCATGCCGAACGGCCCGGTTTCCACAGCGACGCGGTTGATCTCAGCATCTGGTGCTCCGGACAGGACTGCCTTTAGATCGAGAACAGATACATCGCTGAAGCCGCCGTTACCAACGAAAACGACCCCTCCGGAAAGGAGGTGAAATCACAATGCCGGTTGGATTCGGCCAGTGCCCGAAGGTTTCATGGGGGCTGTCATGTCGGCTCGGGCTCGTCGCAGGATGGGCTGGGTCAACCTTTAAACGACGCACGCGCTGAGACCTGGCGGGATGCCACGTCAATGACCGTCACCTCGTCGCCACCATCTTCGCTTCCTTCCGCTTCCCCACAATTGACCAGCAACGCGGTGGCCATTCGGCGTGAGCGCACAGCCCACCGGCCCGGTGCGACCTGTTGATATGAATTCGACTACGGCCCCGAGGCCGTCGTTGTTTGCCGGGTCTATTGCCGCTCCGACATCCAGAACCGTTACCAGGCCGGGGTGCCCGTGCTGATAGGCTGCTGCCCCCTCCGGCGTGGCGTCTCCCGAATGGCACACGACATATGCATTGCGCCCAGCTGTATCGACGGCCACCGTGACGGGCTGGCCGCTTGCTCTGGCATCCGGCACTCCGTCCCCGTCAATATCGAGATCAGGTGTGGCACGGGGACGCGAAATGACGGCATTAGACGTTCCATCGTTCTCGGGCATTAGCGCTTTTTCAATGTCCACGATGGCAACATTGTCGTCCCACCGCCCACTGACGATAATGTATCCAGCCGAACCGTTCATTGGCACTTCTCCATAAGCTGATGAGTGGAAAGCGCTCCACAATCCCCGCGCGTCAGTGCGTAAGGGCCACGCAAATCAGATGACCTGTGCGCACGCACACCTGAAGCCAACGAGCGGGTTAGGACCTTGTCGTCACGTTTGGTAGCTCCATACGCGATGTCTGCATGCCGATCAGCATTGGGAACGCGGTGTTCACTGGCCCTTTGATCTTCACAATCTACCGATGCGGTACGTACATGACGTGTGTCTCTTCTCCTATTAATTTCCACTATTGGAGGCCTTTCTGGTGCAATAGCCACATCGCTAGTTTCGCATGAAGTTGGGTAACCACGTTGCCACCGCCGGTACAGCGATTGCGAACAACAGGAACGCGATAATACCGAAGAAAAACGGCGTGTTCGCCTTCAACACACGGATCTGATCTACATTAGCTATTCGTCCCGCGATAATAAGCGCGATAGCCATCGGCGGTGTCACCTGACCGATGACGACTGCTATCACCATCAGCACCCCGAAATGGACGAGATCGACGTCATATGTGATTAGGGTTGGCAGGATGATTGGCAACAGGACGGGTATCAAGGGATCGAGGATCATGCCTGCAAGAATTGCAAGCGTGACAAGAGCCAGAATGCGCAGAAATTCACTGTCATAGAACACGACGAATTCGATAAGCTCGACAAGGAATTCCGGGACGCGGGCGTTCGTCAACCCGGCCCCAAGCGCGAATGAAAGGCCGACAATGATCAATAGCTCACCACTCATCTGGACCGCGTTCACTAGGACGCGGTAAAGGCCCTTCAGATCCAAAACACGGTGCACGAACATCGCAAGAACCAATGCATAGACAACGGCAAATGCTCCAGCCTCGGAAGGCGTGAAGATCCCAAGGACAAGGCCGCCCACGATAATCAGAGGCATCCCGAAAGAAAGAAGCGCACGTTTTCCTGTCCGGAACACCTCATCCATCGAAAAGGCAGCGTAGGGGAGCCAACCGCGTTTGCGCGCCAGATACGACACAATCAGCATCTGGCTAAGGGCGAGCAGCAAGCCGGGAATAACGCCTGCGAGAAACAGTGCACCCAGCGAAACGCCGGTCACTGCGGAATACAAAATCATCGGCGAGCTTGGTGGAATCATCGGACCGATGCCGGACGAAGAAGCCGTAAGGGCCGCGGAAAAATCCGCCGGGTAGCCGTTTTTCTCCATTTCAGGAATTACGATTGAGCCGGTTCCCGCTAGATCGGCGGTGGAGGAGCCAATCATGCCGCCAAAAAACATGCTCGTCACCACATTCACATGCGCCAGACCACCGCGCAGCGAGCCGACAATGGCGCGCGCGAACTCGAACAGACGGCCCGAAATCCCGCCGGCATTCATCAGCCCGCCTGCGAGCACAAACAATGGCAGTGCGATCAGAACGAACCTGCCCAGACCAGACATCATCGTCTGCGGCATGGTCATCATCCATGCGTTTGAGAAGTAGTAGTTGAAGAATACGGCTGCAGCGACCGAGACAAGCATCGGAATTCGCAGCACGAGCAGACCACACAAAAGCAAAATGGATACGCCGGCACCTGCAAGAGGGGTCATGTTCCTGTGCTCCCATTTTCTTTCGTGCGCTGTCGCGCACGCCATTCGCGGAAAAACCGCAAGATATGCCATTGCTGCACCAGCAGTTCCGGCAACAAGGGCGGAAGTCGAAACCCCGACAGGAATATTTGCGTAGAGCGCAACATCGCCGCCGAAGAACATGACGAACTGAAGCGAGACATAGGCCATGAAGCTCAGAATGAAGATGTTCAGAGTATAACCCCCATATGCGATCGCAGGTTGAATACGTGCCGGAATTTTCTCAAAGAAAAAGTCGATCCGGATTACGGTGCCCCGGCGCACCGAACAGGAAAACACCTGTCATGGCAAGCCATGGCATCGACATTTGCACCGCCTCTTCTGCCCAACTGAAACTGTAGTTCAGCAGATATCTGGACGACGCATTGAGAAAGACGACGCTCACGATACCAGCCAGGACGCTAACGCCAATAATCTCGACGATCCTGTTGATGAACCGATCCAGAAACGGCAGGCCTTCATCCGGATCTGAGAGTTCCATACGCCGCGCAGTTGCTTCAATCTTTTCTACTATATCATCGATATTCGTCGACTTTGACGGTTCCCGAGAAGTCCCTGTCATCACGCCTCCAGTAAGAACTTTAGCACGGTTTCGTCGGCAAGAGCCTGAGACGATCCGGTTTGCATATTGTGATTTGGGAAAGCCTTCGAACAGGCTTTCCCGTGATTTTATGTGGGTTGGGTTTATTGATTTGCAGCCGCGATGAACTCGGCCGCGAACTCCGGTCCGGCAATTTTTCCGATCTCGGTACCGATCTTTCCCGCGACCTCTTTGAATGACGCAGCGTCGATCTCGTTGAACTTGACGTCTGGCGATCTCTCGCGGATCACCGCCTCGAGGCTCGCATCATTGTCAGCGCCATACTGACGACTGGAAAGAACGGCAGTGCGTGCGGCGTTGTCGACGTGCATCCGTTGCTCATCAGTCAAAAAATCGTATTTGGCTTTGTTCATCACGAATGTGATGGGAGTGTAGACGTGGCGCGACAGCGATATGTAATCCTGCACCTCGTCCCAGGACCATTTCGCAATATTCCCGAAGGGGTTCTCCTGACCATCAATTACACCCTGTTGAAGGGCCAGATAAACTTCGCCGATATTCATCTTGATCGGGGCCGCGCCCAGCATCTCGAAGGACATGATGCGAGTCTGGCTGCCCGGAGTACGGAGCTTCAATCCTTCAAGATCTGCCGGAGTTACGACCGGACGGACATTGTTGGTGATGTTGCGGAATCCGATCTCGCCAAATCCAAGAATTTTCAGACCGGCATTTTCCTGAAAGGACTGGTCGAGCGCCTCACCGATAGGGCCGTCCAGCACTTCAGAGACCTGTTCACGGCTGGAAAATAGGAACGGGATGTCGAAGACCGCAAACTTCTTGTCAAGTTGTACGGCATCCGACCCGATCGGAATAACATCGAGTTGCCCGGTGCGGACCTGCTGCATGTGGACGATTTCGTCACCCAACGTGCCGCTATCGAAGTACTCGATCTCGACTGAATTTCCCATTTCCTCTTTCAGCGCGTCACGAAACGCGCCAAGCATGTGCCGGGTCGAAGCACCCGGAGTACTTTCGACCGACATCCGGAGTTTCAAGTCTTGCGCCTGCGCCGGTAAAACCGACATGGCGGCCACAGATGCTGCAGTTACGGCAGTACAGAAAAAATTCCTGAAGTTTAACAAGGTTAGTTCCTCCCAGTGGTGTTCATTGCAAATCATTCGGTGTTTGTTGACCGTTTTGCTTGTTCCTGGTCTCAAGGCATCGAACTTACTAATTGTTCTCGTCGGTGATTGCTATCGTAACGATGCTGGTCCCTTCTCTAGACCAATATTTTATCAACCAGATCCTGCAAGGTTAGGAAGGTTTGGTCCGCATGTCACCAAAAATGAAAAGAGCCCAGCTATTGATGCCACAAGATAGAGCCTGCCAAAGGCTTGCAGCGAATAACTAGAAAGCCCTGCTTGTGAGACCTCTGCGTCATGCGCGGCGAGCAAACGTTTTGCAGGCTTACGGTTCGGAGAGCGTCAAATGTCCTGTTCGGGGAAGCTCATTGCGTTGCTGCAACTTTTTGCCCGGACACGATCTGGGCTAGAGAGTTCGCGTTCAGGTTTCGCTGCAGACGCATCAGGCGGCATTGTCCGCAACTGAGGCATTAGCCACCAACGCAGCGAACGGCCGGTTTTCCGCATTGCGGCCATTGGTGCTTTGCGCAGATAATGACCGCTGGGAGCCCATAGTTCCCGTTGATGAATGGTGCAGCACCCTTCACGAAGGGCGGATTCCGGACCTTCGCTGCAGGCGCGAATATTTCCACCATTCAAAGGTAGATTAGAGCTTCTATGCCGTTTTTCTCAACGCGTTGTACATGGACTGTTACGACACGTATCGAGCACGTACAGCGCCAACTTTGCATCCATACCCGGCAGAGCCAGCCGACATATCCGTGACGCGCAACGAGATTGCAGATGTGATCTTCGCTGGCCGTAATCCGTGGGCCAAATGCCCGCAAAGGGATGCCGTCGTATCGCTACACCAGCGAATTATCTGGGTAATCCAAAGTAGAAACGCCTAGCGGGGTGCGATCTGCGGCACTCGCCGCGACAAGCCAGACAGAACTTCTGGCCCATCAGGCCCAAGATGCACGATGTCCTCAAGCCTGATCCCGAAGGCGTCGGTCAGGTAAATTCCCGGTTCAATCGAAAAGACGTTTCCAGCTGTCAGGGCCTGTTCATTGCCCGCCGTCATATAAGGCGGTTCGTGCACATCAACGCCTAGACCGTGCCCGGTCCGGTGTAGAAACGCCGCACCGTAGCCTGCGGTCTTGATTACGCCACGGGCGGCCCCGTCAATCGCACTGCACGCAGCACCGGGCTTGGCCGCCGACAAGGCCGCCTGCACCGCATTTTCAACAACACCCGCGATTTGAATGAACTTAGGGTCAGGCGCATCGCCGTACCACGCGCAGCGTGTCATATCGGATGGATAGCCGTTCAATCGGCATCCGGCATCGATCAGCACGGCCATTTCTGGTTGCAACACATCTTGGCCGGTATGGTGATGCGGAAAGGCACTGTTTGGTCCAAAACCCACGATACAAAACGCAGGCTCTGCTCCGTGGGCGCGGTAGTGGTCGACGATGATGGTTTTGACATCACTTTCGGACATGCCCGTGCGCAGCGATGCAAACGCCAGCTCAAACGCGGTGTCATTCAGGCGGGCGCAGGCGCGCAGCAGCTTGTGTTCATCGGCGTCCTTTTCAGCCCGCAACTGCCCCACTGTGTCTTGCGTAAACCGGAGGGTTGGGGCCTCAAGCTGGTCAAGCAGTAGAAAAGTAAAATCCGCCCGCATCATTTCGTCGAGAACGACACTCATGCCAGGGCGTTTTACGTCAAGTGCGGTCAGCAATGCGGTCAACGCATCAAGCGGCCCGTCCGTATCGCTCCACTCATAAAACGGGACGCTGTTGCATTGCGCGCGGGCGGCGTCAGAGTTCAACTTGGGCATCAGGACACCCACCTGTTCCGCAGTCACCAAGGCCATGACCGGGCGTTCGTCGCCATGCGGGTTCAGCCCAAACAACCACTGCATATGGCTGCTTGGACCAACGGCGACCAGATCGGTGCCTGTGTCGGCCATGCGCTGGCGCAACCGCGCCAATCTGTTGTCTGTGATTTCAGTCATACGACCCTCCAGATGCGTCAAATACCCTAGCCATCCTGGCCGGGCAGCCAATTTTTTGCGGGACCTTGCAGCACCAAAAACGTGCCCATCCACATCATGTGGGCCGGGGTGTCGCCTCGCGTTTTCCACGCGTGCGAGGTCATGCCTTTGTAATGCAGACCATCGCCTACCCTGACAACTGTGCCAGCCGCGGCATCAGCTCGAGCAGCTTTTTTGTGTAGTCTTGCTGTGGGTTTGCAAAAAGCTTTTCGGTGTCTTGCACCTCAACCAATTGGCCCTGTTTCATCACCCCAACGCGGTCACACATTTGGCGCACAACCGGCAGATCGTGGCTGATAAACAGCATCGTCAGGCCGAGATGCTCTTGCAAATCTTTGAGAATGTTGAGGATTTGCGCCTGAATAGACACATCCAACGCACTGGTCGGTTCATCACATATCAAGAACCGCGGCTGCGTGGCCAAGGCCCGCGCGATGGATATCCGTTGGCGCTGCCCGCCTGAGAACTCATGCGGATATTTCGCAGCCGCCGCGCGTGTCAGACCAACCCGATCGAGCAATTCCTGAACCCGTCCGCTGATCTGATCAGGCGGCAGGATTTTGTGATGCAACAGCGGCTCCGCGACGATGCTTTCGACCTTCATTCGCGGATTGAGGCTTGAGAACGGATCTTGAAAGATCATCTGGATTTGGCGGCGATACCCGGCGATCTCTGCGGGCGTCATCGCGGTCACATCGTCGCCATCAAACCGGATACGGCCGCCGTCCACATCAAGCAGCGTACCGATCATCCGCGCCACGGTGGATTTGCCAGAGCCACTTTCGCCAACAAGACCGAACACCTCACCGTCTTTGATATCGAACGATATCTCGTCTACGGCCGTGAAATAGGTCCGCCACGACGGTAGGATCGCCGATTTCTCGAGGAATTTCTTCGTGATGCCCTCAACCTCAAGCAGCTTGCCAGACTTGGACGGTTCCGGTTTGGTCCAGTTCCGCGCGAGGTCTTCGATCTTGAACATCGTCTCACGGCCACCATAGCTGACCTGCGGGAAGCGATGCAGTTTGACCTGCGGACGCGGCACGGCAGAAATCAGCGATTTAGTGTATTCATGCTTCGGTGCGCTGAGGACTTGATCGGTGGACCCATTTTCCACAACCTGACCGTTGTACATGACCGTCACTTGTTCGGTGGTATCCGCGATCACGCCCATGTCATGTGTGACAAGGATAACGCCGACTTGGGTCTCGCGGGCAAGCTCCTTGATCAGATCAAGCACTTGGGCCTGGATCGACACATCAAGCGCAGTTGTGGGTTCATCAGCAATAATAACCGATGGCTCAGAACACAGCGCCAATGCGATCACCACACGCTGACGCATCCCGCCAGAAAACTGGTGCGGGTATTGGTCAAACCGTGTCTTCGGGTCCGGGATCGACACGCGATCCAGTAGTGCCAGAGCACGCTCTCGGGCCTCTTTGGCAGAGACCTTTAGGTGTAACTGGATCGTCTCAACAAGTTGTTCACCAATGGTAAACAGCGGGTTGAGCGAGGTCAGCGGATCTTGAAATATCATCCCGATCTCACGGCCCCGAATGGCGCGTTGTTCTTCGGCGCTCAAGTTGTCGATACGCCGCCCTTTGAGCCAAATTTCACCGGACGCGATACGAGCCGGATAATCCAGCAGGCCAATCACGGCATTACCGGTCATCGACTTGCCCGCCCCACTTTCGCCCACCACGCCGCGGATTTCACCGGGGCGAATGTCGTAGGTGACGTTTTGAACAGGCTTGAACAGACCATGCCGGGTCGGAATTTCGACCGTCAGGTCACGGATAGAAAGGACGGGTTCGGTCATTTCAACCTCGGATTCAATGCATCACGCAGCCAGTCGCCCAGCATGTTCACGCTCAGCGCCAGCGCAAGCAATGTGCAGGCCGGGAAAAACAGAATCCACCATTCACCTGAGAACAAGAAGCCTTGGCCGACCCGGATCAATGTGCCCAACGACGGCTGTGTTGCCGGGGCGCCGACGCCGAGAAAGCTCAGCGTGGCCTCTGCGATGATAGCAAGCGCCAGTGAAATCGTGGCGATTACCAAGACAGGCGACAGGATGTTCGGCAGGATATGCCGCAACATAATTGCATAAGGCCGCCGACCGATCAGCCGTGCCGCCGATACGTAGTCTTTGCCCTTTTCCACCAGCGTGGCCCCGCGCACGACGCGGGCAAATTGCACCCAATCGGACAGGCCAATCGCAAGGATCAAAACCCAGATTGCCATTTGGTCGCGGTTCTCGACCGGCGTAATCCCTTTGGCAATCCCAAAGATCAGCATCGCCACCAAGATCGACGGGAACGTCAACTGTACGTCAGCGGCCCGCATGATAAAACTGTCGGCCCAGCCGCCGAAATAACCCGCAATCAGGCCTAAAAAGATGCCCAGCACAACGGCAAACAAAACAGCCGCAAAGCCCACGAATAGCGAAATCCGCATCCCGTACAGGATGGTGGAAAACACATCGCGGCCTTGGTCGTCAGTGCCCAACAAGAACGTCTCACCGGTGAATGCATTCGGGGCCATAGGCGGAGTAAAGCCGTTCATCAGATTCAATGAGGCCGGATCAAACGGGTTTGTTGGCGCGATCAGCGGCGCAAATATCGCGGATAGGATTAACACAGCGGCAACCACCGCCGACACTATCGCAACCGGGGAGCGTTTGAAGGCGTAGAACAGGTCACTGTCAAGCGCGCGGCGCATACGTGACGGGACGACCTCGGTTGCGGAATTAGGGTGATCAGTCATTTCGCGGCCACCCTTAGACGAGGATCAATGAAGGCATATAAGATATCCACCAGCAGGTTGATGACGACAAACATCACCGAAATCATCATCAGATACGCGGCCATCACCGGAATATCGACGAACTGAATTGCGTTGATGAACAACAGGCCCAAACCGGGCCACTGGAACACGGTTTCGGTAATGATCGCAAAGGCGATAATCGCACCAAGCTGAAGCCCGATCACCGTAATCACGGGCACCATGGTGTTTTTCAAGGCATGGCGAAAGTTGATGACCCGTTCGCTCAGGCCACGGGCACGGGCAAACCGGATGTAGTCTTGGCGCAGCACCTCAAGCATCTCGGACCGGACAAGCCGCATGATCAACGTCATCTGGTATAAGCCCAGCGTGATCGACGGCAGAATCAGTGCTTTCAGGCCGGATTCAGTCAAGAAACCCGTGCTCCACCAGCCAACTTGCACCACCTCACCGCGTCCAAAGCTGGGCAGCCAACCAAGTTCGACCGAGAACAGGTAGATCAGCAAAATCCCGATCAGAAACGTTGGCAACGACACCCCGATGAGCGAGGCGGACATGATAAAATTCGCGACAAACCCATCGCGACGGATCGCGGTGAACACACCCAGCGCGATCCCTACGACGATGGCAAAAATAGCAGAGAGCGCAGCCAGCTCAAGCGTGGCCGGGGCGCGTTCCATGATGATTTCCGACACGTCGCGGCCTTGCCTGTAGCTGACCCCGAAATTGCCCTGTACTGCCTCGCCCAAGAATTTCACATATTGCACGGGGATCGGTTGATCGAGCCCAAGCTGGGCGCGCAGGCGTTCAACGTCTTCCATCGTGCGCTCCTGACCCAGCATGTTGTCAACGGGATCACCCACAAAGGTGAACATTGAAAACGCAATGGCGCCGGTGATGATCAACACCAAAAGGGACTGAAAAATGCGCTTGAGAATGAACGGCAACATCGCGAAGGCCTTGCTTTGCCGGCAAAGCCTTGTGGGGCCGCTGGACAAGTTGGGACAGGATTAGAAACCGGATCTGAGGCAGCGTGCCCCACATATCCAGCCGAAAAGGTGCGCCCGCATCAAGCGGGCGCCCCGTCATGCGGTGTTACTTCATGGTGAAGTATTTGACGCGTGGCTGATCCTCTGGATCGACCTCGATGCCAACGTTTTCAGCCATGCCCCAGTTCAGCACCTGATGGTGGATCGGGATATAGAGCTGCTCGTCCTGGATCACACGCCAGATGCTGGCGATATCCGCGTTGCGGGCCTCCAGATCTGTGTTGGATGCAAGCGATTTGATTTTGCCATCCAACGCATCGTTGTCGAAATCCAGTCCCGTTCCATGTACCGATATCGCTTTCACGACCGTGCACGAGGAAGTTGAAAATATACTCAGAGTCGTAGGTCGGAACGCCCCAACCCAGCATATAGAAGTCCGTCGCACCATCGGTGATTTTCGGGAAGTGCTGCGCCTTCGGGATCGCATCAAGGTTCACGGTCACACCGATCTGACCCAACATACCAACAGCAGCCTGACAGATGGCCTCGTCGTTGATGTAACGGTCATTCGGGCAATCCAGACGGATTGAGAACCCGTCTTCATAACCAGCTTCAGCCATCAGCGCCTTGGCACCATCAATGTCGGTGACGCTTTCGCCATCCATCTCAGCGGTCCAGCCGTTGACGAATGGAGGGGCGATCATGCCTGCTGGTTGGGACTGACCACGCATAACGACCTGTTGAATCGCATCGCGGTTGATCGCCATGGACATCGCCTTGCGAACGCGGACGTCAGCCAATGGGTTTGCGCCATCAACGTTATCAGCTTCGATGTCATCAGCCCCTTGGTTCATACCGAAAAAGATCACACGGTTCTGCGGGGCTTGCTTGACAACCAGACCGTCAGCATCATTGACCCGCGCCAAATCCTGAACCGGCATATCCTGCAAGAAATCCACTTCGCCAGACAAAAGCGCAGCCACACGGGTCGCAGCGTTCTGGATCGGCGTGTAGACGATTTCGCTGACTTCCAGCGGGAAGTCGTTGCGGCCCCAATAGTTTTCGTTGCGGGCCATAACGGTTTTCACGTCGGGCTCACGGCTCACGAGCGTATACGCACCGGTGCCGTTGACGTTTGTGGTGGCAAACGTGATCTCGCCGCCTTCAAAGTCCTGGACGTTGACGGTGTTGTTCGCCTCTGTCCAACCTTTGTCCATCATGAAAAGGTTCGTCAGGTTGGAGGGCAGGATCGGGTTCGGACCGTCTGTTTCGATCTCCACCACGTAATCGCTGACGGCGCGCACTTCGGTGATAGATCCGATCAGCTCTTTCATGTCAGAGTTCGGCTGCTTTGCACGTTCAAAGCTGAAAACCACATCTTCTGCCGTGAAGTCGGCACCGTCGTGGAATTTCACACCTTCGCGCAGGTTGAACACCCACACATTCGGGTTATCAGCACTTGGGGCCCAGTCGGTGGCCAGTGTCGGAACAAAGTTTCCGTCCGTGTCACGGATGATCAGCGGCTCATACATCTGGTGACGCATAGTGTGGCTGGGGCCTTCGTTTTGGGAATGCGGATCCAGTGTCAGCGCGTCGCCAGCACGAGCCCAGCGAAGCGTTTCCGCATTGACCATAGCAGCCGACGATAGCAGCGCAGCAACGGTCAAAAAGACTGTTGTTTTTTTCATAGTAACCTCTCTGTTCGTTTAAGTTTCATGCAGGCAGTGTTGTCATTTCTGGGACCACCCGCAAATTCAGCGAAATGACACATCTTGGTATTTCGCGCATCTTTATATGCTAGGTATTTGATTTACTTATTATTTCAGGCCTCTGTCGCTTAGACCTGAACGAGCATGCGCAGACGGTAGAAAAAAAATTTACGACATACAATAATTACTTTTGTAGCGTGAGAGGCGACCGAGCAGCACATCGCCAAGCAACAACGTAAAAGCCTGCCAGAGCTTTGACGTTGTGGCAAGCCTGATCCATGGCGAAAAAATATGCGAACCTGCGCACGATGCGTTGGTTAGCCGTAAGCGTTGCTTCAGGCGGCCTGGTTCCAGGGTAGCAGCTGATCGATATCTATCTGTTTATGACCTTTGACAATGATGATCGCGAAGGGGGTCACGTCCCTTCTGCCTGCCTGCATCCGCTTTCCTGAATGCAGTCAGATGTGCGCGACGGGTTCCTTAAATGGTCGCTGTTGCGATGAATTTGGCAAGCTGAAATGTTCTGCTGCAAAAAAGATTTCTGCGCCTTAAGATGAGCGACATGAGATCGGCGAGACATCGATTCAATTCATCAGTTGCCCAATTGTGAAATCCGGCGGGCCAGAAATAATCGCCCTATGTACAGCCCCTTGCGAGATGTTTCGTGGAACACTATCGGTCATTCGGCATCTCCAACTATGCCCGCTGGACCATCTTGACGCCGACGGTGGGCAGCGATGTAAGCTTAGTACTAAATAATCCATGCCGCGCCCTCAATCGAAGTACAATAAGGGCGGATGCATCCGAATATTGTCTGCTGCTGCGCGAACGGCGGCAATGCGGGCTGCGACCGCAGCATCACGATTAGTGATCGGACGGTGGCTTTGGGCCGGAATGACTATTTGTAGTGCGCGCGCCGGTCTGCAAAAACACGCACACGCTTACGCCAGGATTTATAGCTTCCGGTCTTGAGAGTGTCTCGCATGAGAGCTTTGACAGTCTTCTCTCCAATGCCCGTACTCCCGCTCAATGTCCGCAAAGCTGATATGATCAGACAGCGCCATTTGAACAATCTCGCTCACATGCTCTTGGGATAAGTTTTGTGTTTTTCTCATAAATGCTGATCTAGCCGATTATGGTTTCGAAGCAAGCAAACGCGTCTTTGGAATTTGGCTCATTGCTCCCTGTTGGATGACAGAAACTGACCTCTGTATTTTGTCGTAAAACGCGACGGTTAGCTTCAGGCGCCATCCATCCCATCCACATCCAGGTTATTCATTCAGCGCGCTGCAAACAGCGGCTCTGGGTAACCCTGCGAGCATGCGCAAAGGAGCTGGAGAGGCCTTATGATGAACTGCGCGGCCAGGTTACTTGCGACTGCCAAGAAGTATATCTTTTGCTTCAGTTACTTGTGCCATAAGTACAGCTGTACCGCCACTGTCAGGATGAACACGCTTGATGAGGCGGTGATATGCCTTGCGGATATCCTCATCAGTGCAATCGGGCTCAAGACCCAGTACCTCATAGGCTTGATCTTGGTTCATTTCCCTCGAAAGCGGTGATTGTGACTGCCCATGCGCCGAGTGCTCTTCTTGTTGATCGCGCCAATCGGGATGCGCATTGTCCAGAAATGTTTGGAACAGGTTTACCGTTTCATCATCCGTTTCAATTTCAACGTAATACTCAAGCAGTTCGTCCAGCCCGAGGTTTGACAGGAACTGACCTTCGCGCTCCCCGACCAGTATGCGACCGTCAATCTTGCCGCTATCGTGGTCAAGGGTCATTTCCAGATACGCGGAACGCACCGTCGAGGTTTGCGGTGCAGGCTCACTGGCGATGCCCGCATTTTTTCGCCACAGCAATATAAGGCCCAAGATTATCAATGGAACCGCAATCGCAATAGAGCGAAACAAGAAAAACAATATGCCGGTCGAGATCAGGGCGACACCAAGTGGGTTTAACGCTTGAGTGCGGAAAATTGACCCCAGAACACCACGCACAATCCAGAATACAACTGTAAATCCTAACGCACTTGCAACAATAACAAGGATCGGTTGCATCAGCGCATATCAGCCAGCAACGCTCTCGCCGTCGCGGTGCCAGCGGCTTCCAGCGCCTTTCGCCCTCCCGCTGCATATGTCGCCACAGCAGCGAGAAGCGCCTTGAGGTCCGTGGCCGAATTGCCGTCGAAAGGCAGATAGGCCCCGCCGGTCAGCCGCGCGATCTCGCGGAATGCAGTTTCAGCCTGCTTTTCCCGACCATCGTGGAACATAAACGCCTTGACCCCGCGCAGGCCCAACTCGCCCGCAAGGCTGCACAATTCATCAATGTTTTCTTCCATTGAATCGCCGACGTAAACCAATGCGGCCAATGGTTTCTTCTCGGTCTCCCGCTTGGCGTGCAATAGGACCGATGCGATTTGCGTCAGCCCGCCTTGGCAGTCGATTTTCCCCATCAAACCGCGCAGGCTTTCTGCGTTGTTCACCCAGCGCGACGCCCGGGATTCCGCGTGACCACGGAAGTAGACCAACTGCACCGAGAGATTGCCCACGGATGCCGCAGCCGAAAACATCTCACCTTGAAGCGCACAGGCCATGTCCCACGTTGGCTGACGGCTCATGGTCGCATCGAGCGCGAAAATCAGCCGTCCACGAGCGGCACTCGACACCGGTGTAAATTGTTTTGCCTGTTGTAGAAATTCGCTAATTTCAGATCTGCTTGATTGTGAGCGCGCGGAAAGATCGGATTTGCTTTGTCGTAAAATTTCAGTCTTTTTCATAGCGATACTATCCTCTCTTTCAGGCACGAAAATACTGTCGGTAAGACAGGCCAAATTGTCTGCAAGATTTTCACCTTCTTTTTGAAAAATAGCACTCAGCACCCAATCGGCAATCGTTCTTGGTTTCAGTGCGACCTGCACTTCGATGGTAAAGTTGCTAGTTTGATTATGAGCCGACGACTGCCAAGTACGCAACACTGAACCCTAAAACCCGACTGCGGCATTATTCGAACAGCGCCAGCAAAATCGTGAAAACATTGCGCAATGCTCGAACGTCCGGTTTGGTGAAGCTGCACTGCGGCGTTGACTTCTGCCTCGAAGATCTGGTTTGAGCCGAATGCTGACCTGCTCCAGGCGTAGAACCGAGGGCCGCTCTGCGGACGAAGCAGTCATTCGGTTTCCAGACGGAATTTGAGGAAGGCCGCTCCATCATACTCCAGCTCACCGACAAAGACCGCGCCAAGTCGGTTGAGCGCTCCGAGGTTCTTACGCGACGTAGGCAGCAGAAACGTCACGAAAGGAATACGCTTGTCGGCAATGGCGAATTCGATTGCCTTTCTTGAAATGTGTGCACCAAGTCCGAAAGATTGTGGCTTGAGAACCAATCCGTAATCCCACTCGTCCCGCTCTTTCTGAAAACCACCCCAACCAACATAGTTGTTGTTAAACAATATTGCCCAATGGCCAAGCCCATCGCGTTCCCAGCACGCCTCTTTGGTGGCAACGAATTTGGCGACAGCAGCTTCATCCCATTTGAAATTCAGCAAAGGCATGTGCTCCGCCACACGCGGGTCGGACATGTGCGCTACAATCTCGGCAGGATCGATCTCGGCCAATCTGGTAAAGGTAATCTTGTGCATCGCTTCCACGTTCGTCCGGACTTGTTTGCGCCCTCAGATAGCTTTCCAGTTCATCTTCATTGCTCAGTTCGATGTGAAGCGCCTCCTGGAACAAGTCGCAAAAGAGCGCGTCTCCCGTTTCCTTCTTTACAGTCTCAACGACGTAAGATCACCCGTAGCAATACGGCATAGCTGAGCGGCGCGGGCGATGGCCAGCGCGGTGGTTGAATAGTTCGCATTGTCTTCATCAAGCACGGTTCGAAGAAATTGCCCGGTATCACTATCGTACTCAGGCCAGCCATAGACTTTCGCTTGCTCCAAGTAGGTTCCGGCAACTGCCGTGAAATTGGCAATGCGGGCGTCAACTCGGTTGATTTCGCGTTCAGTCGTCGAAACCTGCCAAGAGTACCAAAGGGCCGCGGCTGCAATAATCATCGAGAGCGCCGACACGTAAAACTCAGCCTTTCCAAACCATGGTTTGTCGTGCTTGTGCTGCTCGCTTGAAGTCAATTTCTGTCTCCTTAAAGAATCTTCACACGAATGGTCGTTGGTGATGCAGAACTTCGCAACGAAATCGACTGCAGGTCAATGTCCGCTTAAGGGAAGCCGCGATGCAGCATCGACGCCTTCGACGGAAGGCAGCTCTGGGCCGGATTTGTAGTTCGTTTTGGTAAGCCAATAGCGCCGTTCAGCATTGGAGCATTGCCCTGACGATGTCGCGGGATCACCTCTTTTGATCTTCGTAACGGCCTTCGTCGATTGGCAACGGATCCAACTTTGTTTCAAGGCATTCTTCGCACATGCCATGGCTGACTTGCACTTCGCTTCGCCCTCCCTTGGAATAGTACTCCTCGCCGGACATCCAATCGGCCCCGCCAATCGGAAAAAACTGAACCCTCTGGCACCAGCTACACATCATGACAACGGGAAGGTTTGGTTCTTGTGTGGAAAGTTCGCGATGCCTCTTGAAATCGTACAGGCCCATCGGGGGCCGTGGCCACGAAGACTGATGGAAGGAATGAAAGACGAACCCGATGCAAACACCGTCAGAATGAATTGGTCGCAGAGATTGGAGGATGTTGCGCAGGCACTTTGGGGAGTCGCACCGGAATGGCAGAACCCAAGCCCAGTTGGGATACCGAGAGACCCAGTCCAAAATCTGTCCGATTTGATCCCGAACCTGTTTGCCTTCAATGAAGCCAAAGAGATCGCGACCAATAACGGCGTCCGACGTGAGTTCGGGAGCACCGTTATCCATCGCGAAGGCATCCCAGTTGTTCGCACCAATGGCCTTGATGATCCCGTTTCGGTCCGTTTCGAATGCCAATCCATCCAATGCATCAAGACCCGACATGTTACCCAAACCTCTGAAAAACGAACGATTGCGGCGCAAGTACGCAATCCCGTGACTTCTGGGAAAACCATAGGCGGCATTCCCGCTCTCGTTTTGAGATATGTCAACTGCGTCCTGATCTCTGAAACGGGCCCAAACCAAGCGCAGAATGCTGAAAGGGCACTTGTTGACGAAGAAATGCCGGATGCTAGGGGTGCAGTCCGTCGGACCGAAGAACTCGAGGGCCGCATTGTCAGCCTTTGCAGCAACTGGAAAGTACATATGCGGCACGCTGCACCAATGTCCGGTCTGGAGAAACGGCAAGATGGAGTATTCGGCAACGCGAATGCCCGCATCGGGCCGGGTCGGAAAAAAATGGGCCTTTTGCGAAATTCACAAGTACCGCTCCACAAACCGACGCATGATTTCTCCTGGTACAATCACATTGGCTTTGTGACAGGCCTTGATGAGCAGATCGGCGTCTTCCGGGGGAAAATATCCGTGGTTTCGATAGATACGAATGCGTCGCTCGAAGTCATGGGCATCCGCCTCAGGGTGAAACTGAGTGGCGTAGACATTTTGGCCATGGCGGATCATTTGAAAAGGACAACCGTTGGAACTGAGCAGGTGAGTTGTGCCCTTCGGAAGGTTCTGCACGGCTTCTTTATGGCCCACAAACACCTCGAACTGCTCGTCCAACCCTTCCAGTAGAAGGTCATCGGCCGCTTCCGGCAATAACGAGCAGATCGTTGGCCCAACAGGCTCGCTGTAGTGCGCCTTGCTCACTTTTGCGCCCAAATGGTGGGCCAGTATTCCAAGGCCGTAGCAGCATCCCATGAACGGGTGATCTTGCTCCGTAATCTGCGGCATCAGATCCAGAATTTGACGTTCAATTCGTGCTTCCTGCGCGCTTTTGGCTTCCGGCGGATCGCTGATACAGCCGGGTCCGCCACCTACGATTACGCCGCGGTAGTCAGTCACATCCAACTCGGTCGGAATATCCTCTTGATCCACGCGAATGCGATGGGTCTGATTAGGGTTCAATCTGCACTTGTCCAAAATGGAACTGTATTCATCGTCCGACGCATCGGATTCTGGACGCAGTTGCAGGATCAAAAAGCGGTTCATCCTGATGAGGTAGCCTCAGAATCGCCGAAGCTCAAGGACGGGATAGTCCAACACCGCTGGAGTTCGATAACTACAGGATCGCACACTTGCAGCGAATGGCGGCAAAGCGGAAGCCGCGTAGCTGCAATCGAACAAGCGAGAAATGGCAACTTTGGGCCGGTCGGGCCTCCCATTGCGTGCCTCAAAAGCTTCAGCACGGCGCGTTCGACCATCTGTTTCTCATCGGGGTCACATTGCGCGGTCAGCGCGCCTGTAACTGGGTAGCTGACCATGCCGCGCTCCATCGCGGCCGGGTAGGTAAGGTCAGCGTCGTGTCGAGGATGTGGATGTGGATGTGGATGTGGATGTCCGCCTCAGCAAGCGACGTGGCAAAGGTCAATTCATCAAACAAACCTTTGCGGCGGTGATCCCGGCCCAGCTTGGGCGGAGCGGCGGGACCGCAAGGCGTTCAGGCTACGCGGCCATCAGCGGCAGATAACGCTGACCGGTCTAAGAACGCGCTATTGAGAAAACGCGCGCCGTGCTAAGATCCGGACCATCACAGTAAAGGATAATCCGATGTTTCGTTCAGCCGTTTTTTCATTTGTATTAGGTCTTCTTCCCCTGTCATCTATGGCGGCCACCGTTTTCGAGGCCACGCCGACCGATCCCGGCGGCTTTGACGTCACCGCCGCGCCGGGCTCCAGTATCCCCGGCAATTCGAGCCCCTTCGTCGGCAATGTCTTCGGTGGCGCCGGCTTCGCAATCAGCGGGGTCGAGAGCTTTTCCACGAAGCTCGCAAGCGGTGGGTTGATGACGGGATTTAAGTATAGCATTTACCAGCCTTCGACACCCCAGACGCTTGAGGGTTGTAATACCACCTGCGCCAACAGCACGTTCCAGATCCAGTATTTCAAAAACGGTATCGAACAGTTACCGTCCTCCATGTTCGGCAATATTCCCGGTTTGGACGCGGTGGAGAGCTACGCGCTGATCCCCGGTTTTATTGTGTTTGACGAGGTTGTCATCACCGAGATCGTCGGAACCAACGACAACGAATTCTTCGCGAATTTCGAAGCGACACTCGCGCCAATCCCACTGCCGGCAACCGGCCTTCTTTTGCTAACCGCACTTGGCGGGTTGGCGCTAAGGCGGCGGTAAATCGGGCCGAGTGGCCAAACCGCCGGACGATTAACCAGGGAAAACGCTTTGGGGATACCCGACATGGTGCGCCTGGTGCGGATTTGCCGCCCACGGCCCCGTACGCGGATTGAACACGGAGAGAGTGGAACGCACGGGGCGGGGATAGAGAAACACGTCGGCCTCCCTCGCGTGTTGGATCTGCAGTGAGACCAGTTCCAGCGCGCTTCGAAGGTTTTGGACCGGCGCATCGAAGGAAAAGGCCGCTCCTTGGGCCGGTTGATGTACTCGGCATGCATATCCATAGCATGGGTCAGTTACACGGTAGCGCCCGGTTTGTCTGGGAATGTAGCAGCAGTATTATAGTTAACACTGCCTTTCGGATCGTACCGACCATGCGGCCATGTTTTGTACGCTGCAACGTGGATGCAATGGAGAAACCTGCGTCCACAAATCCACCAAGACCACTTGGATCCAGAAGCGCATTCCAATAATTCTGTCGCTCCTCTGGCGTTTCCAGTCCGTTCAAAGCAACAGTCGGCGTCCATGCCAGCACGGAAATGTTCGCTACACTATCAAAAACGGAGGCGTGATATGCCTGAATATCGTCAACTGATAAATCAACTCCACCGGCATTCTCTCGAGCGGCGGAATCCTCTTGCATCAGTTGCAGGCTGATGGTTGCTAGTTCCTCTTTTGAAATAGGGCTTGGTCCCATTTCAATTGCGGCTTGGGTTACGAAATACAAATTTGCGGTCTTTCCCGCAATAGTGTCATTATTGACGACGCCCAAAGCTAATGTGCCGTACTTGTTCCCGAAGCTTTCCAGAGCAGTGTAATAGGCTGTCCGGTCGCCAGCTTCGGAGTGGTGCCTGAGTGTATCAAGTTCTTCGGGCGTGAGATTTCGTGCCACTTAAATATCCTTATTGTTGGAAGCCTCAACGGCGCAGGACAAAAACCTAGTAATATCGTCCTGTACCTTTCGCCAGTTCTCAAACGCGAATGCACGGTAGTTTACTTTGATGTCCATTCCCGCAGCTCGAAAGTATTGTTCACATCCCGGGAACGGGACCTTTCCAACGATCCAGCAGGATATGATCGTGTCGGGAACCCCACTATCAGTTAAAGAAAAAAAGACGTCTCCTTGGGGATCGTCACCTTTCGAAACAGCCTTGAATAAGCCGTGTTCGGAGCTTTCGAGTTTATATTCATTGAAGGCTGAACCCTCCGTTCCCGGGTCTGCCCGGCGCAGTACGTTTGAGTCAAGCGCTTCGTGATCGACCCTGTCACCGACAACAAAGGTCATCCTGTTGTGAATGCCATTGCGATTCTGCAGGCTGGCTTGTTTCCGGCTTACGGGTTCGAAGGTATCCAGGGTTACCCGAAAAAGTTGAGAGTTATGATTGGCCTCGTTTACGTGGTCCCAACGATCTTCAAGGAAGATTTTCGGCACCGACACGGCCACTTTCTTTTGCCCTAGTGACATATTTATGAAGAAATCAACATGCTTCTGGTTAGGCGAGAAAAATGCACACGGGTCTGGGGTAGGGCCGACGCCAGGAGAAAGTGACTCCGCCAATGCAGTTGCCGCCCAAAACAAGTTTGCCAATACCACAGACTTGGCTAAGCAGGATGCTCTGCGCACTTTAAAATCCTCGCTTTTGGTTGGGTAATTTTGCTTTTCAACGCTATCTGGCGTTGAAAGTTACGAAATTGCCGAGCGATATTCCCAGAAACTCTTCCATGGTTTGCCCGGACATCGCGATGAAGTCAGCAACCAGAGACTCCTTTCCGTTTTCTCGGTTTTCTATGTCATATATGTTCAAGAATGCGCCGCGATTATGCCATACATCAGCTCTGAGCGGCACCAATGGGAGTTCGAACAGGCTTCGGTCCTCCTGCGGGCTGAAAGATGCAAAAAAACATCTGTTTGGATGCCCATAAATGCCCAAAAAGCGCGATGCCGCAGCGAGTTTGAGGTCTGCTGCATGAAAAAAAACGCGTTCGTTTCTATTTCTGCCCACTGGCGGGACACGAGCGAGAACGATTCCGGATCGTTGAACTCCGCCAGTTGCCGTTCTGCTTTCTCTGGGGTCGAAATACTTCTGAATTTCGAATTTAGAAAATTAGAAACGGAAATAAGGAATTCCGGCGTTATGACATCGCCTTCCTGCCAATAAAGCTGCCTTGCTCGCTCATCAGATTGGAAATCGACAGAAACTTCTTGCCATCCGTTTTCTGACAGGATGGCCGCAGCAAACGCATCTCCGGTCTCTGAAGTACGGCAGATTTCGAAGTAATCTGCCGCGTTGCGTGTTTCTGCCATCAACACAGAAGAGCTAATCGCCAGAAAGAATGTGGCCGCTAAGAATGATCGCAAGCTATGTAAGTCCCTAGTTGTATTCGTCTCTTAGTTTCAAATGATCTCAGCAGAGCTAGACTCTGTCAAGGTTGATGTAAGGTGTGACGCTCGGCACAGGTGCTGACATTGCCTCGCACAGCATCAATGGCCGCAATCTCTGCCGCACCGCAGAACAGATTTGAACGCCAGCGTAGCAAAATACTTTCGTTTTGCGCATGCTGCTTGATTTCGGCTCACTGCCGTCATTCGCGGCGCAAAGCACCAATGGCCGCAATGCGGAAAACCGGCCGTTCGCTGCGCTGATGGCTAATGTCTCAGTTGCGGACAAAGCATGAGTAATCGGGCTGACCAGATGGAAGGGTCAGGTTCTTGATAGAGTTGCAGGAAGTATCTGCAATTTGAGGAAAACGAAATGGATTACTATGTTGGTTTGGACGTGTCGCTGCGTTCAGTGGCAGTTTATGTAATAGAAGGTGACGGTCGTGCGCTGCTTGAACGGTCGATTGCCTGTGAGATCGAAGACATCACCCGGTGCTTGGCGCACCTGTCCGCATTTGACCTGCGTAACGACTTTGAAGCCGGTGCGATGAGTCAGCACCTATTCTGTGGATTGCGCGCTGCAGGCTTTGATGTTGTTTGCATGGAAGCACGGCAGGTGAACGCGGCGCTTTGCTGTCGTGATGCACCGCATGTGGGCCGATAACACCGAATTCCGTCAAAGACCTTTGGAGGGTGCCGCATGAACTGAACCTTCAAAGATCAATGACGGGATCGTCCCTCACCGGACGAGGTCCGTGGATGACGCCGAAAATGGCTGCTGCGCCACTCGAAGCGCGAGACTAAGCTGGGCGCTCCGCGACCGATCCGACACATGCATGCAGCGGTCCACCCGAACCGGGCCATCAATGACTGCGAAGAGAAGCTTGACCCGGATGAGAGACAACGATCCCCCAAGTTAACGGGAAACAAATAGATGAAATGAACTTGACCCGAACGCCCGATTAGAGAAGCTGCCATTGGTCAGGGCAATCCAAACGCCTTAAACAGCGTCCAGCCGATAATCCAATCTCCCTCTCGAACGGAGGGCAAACTTTCGCCTCAGTCTCAGCGTTAAATGAATGCAGTATTCTTGGTCGCTTAACGCTTTACTGCGCCAAAGAATACTCCGGCGCGACGGAAACTGCGTGGATGTGTGTATAATACTCTCAGAAACTGGAGAAGGGTCAGCTGGCTGTGGAAGAAACCGATGTTGCGCAAATACGCTTCGGATACGGATTTGGACCTCGCGTTGCGCCCGCAACCCGCGCCAATCTTCTTGGCCAACTCTCTGCGCCAGACGAGGGTGCCAATCGATATCCCAGCCTGCCGCTGACAAACGCGCTCACACTGGGGCGCGTATTCAGAGATGCCAGAAAGGCAAGGCGACGCGATGAACCCGGTTCCGAGCAGCGCTACAAGAAAGCACGTCAGGATCTGCGCCAGGCGGCAAACGACGGACTGGCAACATCTCTCGCCCGCGTGGTCCACGCGCATTCGCCTTTCCGCGAACGGCTGACTTGGTTCTGGGCAGACCACTTTACCGTTGCACCTCGAAACCTTGTTGCTCGCGCAATAGGGCTGAGCTTTGTTGATGACACCATTCGACCGCATGTTTCAGGCACATTTGCGAATATGCTGAAGGCTGTGATCCGCCACCCCGCCATGCTCTTCTATCTCGATCAGGCCAAGTCCATCGGTCCGAACTCGCCTGTCGGCTTACGCACCGGAAAAGGGTTGAACGAAAATCTGGCACGCGAGTTGCTGGAGCTTCACACAATGGGCGTGGGCAGCGGCTACACGCAAAACGACGTTCGGGCGGCGGCAGAGCTTTTGACCGGACTCTCCTTTGATCAAAGGCGAGGCTTCATTTTTCGACGGCGTGCGGCCCAACCAGGCGCTGAGACAGTATTGGGCGAAACCTACGGGTCGCCGGCAGCGGCCAATATAACTGATATCGATGCATTTCTTGAAGATCTGGCGGTGCGCCGTGAAACCGCACGCCACCTGTCGCAAAAACTGGCAGTTCACTTTCTGACAGGCGAGCCGCCCGAAGTTTTGGTAAGTGACCTGACGCAGACCTATCTGGAAAGCAGTGGGGATTTGGGCGCGGTTTCGCAGGTGCTGATGGAACATCCTGAAACCGCTAAACTGCCTCTTCGAAAAGTGAAAACACCATTTGAATTCATTGCTTCGACGCTGATCGCAGTCGGTCTGCGCGGTGACGAAGTCATGCAGCTGGAACCAAGAACGCTGCGTAATCTGGTCGAGCGACCTATGGCGGCAATGGGTCAGCCGTTCATGCGCCCGACCGGGCCAGACGGCTGGCCGGAGGACCCTGCGCATTGGATCAGCCCACAGGGCCTTGCATCCCGTATATCTTGGGCCGTTTCCGTTGCGGACAAAATTGGCAAACGAGCGGGAGATCCCCGCATCTTTCTTGAGCATGCACTCCACGACCTCGGCGGAGATTCTCTCCGCTTTGCCGTTTCTGCGGCCGAAACGCAGCCGGAAGGAATAGCACTTGTACTGGCATCGGCAGAATTTAACAGGAGGTAGTGGTATGACAGTAGACCGAAGATCCGTTCTCCGCGGCATTGGAACGCTCGGCTGTTCTGCGGCTGCGTTTCCTCTGATGTCGAATGTCACCTTTGCCTCTGCCCCGTGGGAGGGACGGCTCGTCGTTATCATTCTGCGTGGCGCTATGGATGGTCTGGACGTCCTGCGTCCAGTTGGTGACCCAGATTTTTCTGGTTTACGCTCAAGTTTTGGCGAAGACGCTAGCGATTCAGATGGCTTCTTCAAACTGCATTGGGGCCTAAACGACCTCATGCCTTTGTGGCATCAAGGCGAGCTTGCGTTCGCGCATGCCGTATCAACACCCTACCGTGATCAACGCAGCCATTTCGATGGTCAGGACATGCTCGAAGCCGGCGTCGGCATGGAAAGAGGCGTCGCCAGTACACGTGACGGTTGGTTGAACAGGTTGTTGCAAGTGACGCCTGGAATTGAAATGGAGACAGGTTTTGCCATCGGGCGCGAGCACTTGCGCATTCTCATGGGCTCCGCGCAAGTCGCGAATTGGTCACCGGAAACGCGCCTGAACCTGGGAGCGACTGCGAAAGAGCTTCTGATCCACGCCTATCAGAATGACGCCCTTTTCCGCGAAGCGGCTGCAGAAGCGATCGCGTTGTCTGCCTCTGTGGAGCCGGTACGTGCAAAGGGCCGCCCGGAAGTGTCCATCGCAAAATTTGCAGCAGAGCGGATGCGCGGTGATACCCGCATTGTGAGTTTTTCACTAAGTGGTTGGGATACTCATCGCGGGCAAGGCAACGCAATGCAGAACTTGCTTGGTCGCTTGTCGGATACAATTGTGACGCTGAAGCAGGGTCTCGGCGACGTTTGGTCCAAGACAGCCGTTCTTGCGGTGACAGAATTTGGACGAACGGTATACGAAAACGGATCCGGTGGCACCGATCACGGCACAGCAAGCGCAATGCTGATGGCTGGGGGCGCCATACGAGGCGGTAAAGTCTATACGCGTTGGCCCGGTCTTTCAGAAGCCGATCTGTACGAGCGGCGTGATCTGATGCCCACGGCAGATGTTCGGGCTTATATTGGATCCGTCATGCGGACGCTCCTTGATCAAAGCGACACGAATATCGAACGCATCATTCTTCCTGGTGTGGAACTCGGTGAAGTTCCAGATGTCACTCTTTGACGCGGAAACGCGAAAGAATGCTCCAACCTTTAAACGTCCGCTTCGGGCGGCGGGCTCAACCGCTCGATGCAGTCATTCACCGAAATTTGGTGACCGTCTGCAGTGTAGTCGAAAGCAGACCTTCATCGTTGGAAATTCGAATTTTGGCAGTCAATGACCGCTTTCACCAGCATCGGACATTTGACAAAAAATGGCGAGCGGCCGAGTTACGGACGTAACTGTCATTGAATGCCAATGCGGAGTGCTTTCTTCTTGCGTGATCAGATATTCCTTACTCGGTGATGCTTGGCTTCCCGTTCAGCCGGAAACCGCGTGACTTGTGCCGTCAGTTGGTGGAATCTGGAAATAAAGGAAGTCGTTATGTCCGACACGTTTGAGCGCATCGCGGACTGGTTGCAACGGGTGGCTCTTCTGGATGTTGGCCTTGAGGAACTTATTGAAGGATTGGGCACGCGGCTCGTGGAGGCAGGCGTTCCTGTGGTTCGGATTTCACAGGGTCGGTTGCTCATGCATCCTATTATCGGGGTCATCGATGTGACCTGGGACGCCGATGCCAAACGGACAGACTGGGCGGTCTATCCTCGTGCCGGTCTGTCCAGTGGTCTTGCGAAACATTACAATTCACCCTTTGCAGAACTGAACCGGGCAAACCAGGAGATTGCCAAATCCTGGGCCACCTGCGGGGTATGGAGCTCGCAGATGTGGTCTCTGACCTGCCGTTCATACACGATGATCTCACCGATCCCGAAACACGTGAAAAATACCCGCTATACAGCGCTTGGCTACGTCTGGCATCACTGGATATGTCGCACTTACCGCCCCGTTCGGATGGCGGGGCGTCATGATCGACGACATAGAAAAGTATTACCTCGGCTCTACCGTTTCTTACGCGACGCGGCGGCGATCGGGCTTTACAGCCCGAGAAATAGACGGTTTTCGACGCATCAACATGCCTCTGATGGCCGCTTTGCGTATCGTGACGGAGAATTTCTTTGTCTCTGAAGTGATGGAGGCCTATCTGGGAAGGCGTCCCGGCCGCGCGGTCCTGAGCGGTCAAATAGCACGTGGCGATTTACAAAGGATTGACTGTGCCTTGTTTTACAGTGACATGCGCCGATCAACGGAACTGAGCCAGCAACTTTCGCCGGAAGACTACGTTGCCGCTGTCAACCGTTATTTCAGTGTGGCAGGCGCCGTGCTCGAGTACGGTGGAGAAGTGTTGAAATTCATCGGCGATGGCCTTTTGGCTATTTTCCCTTTCGACGGCGCACGGCGGAGCCCGGAAGACATGTGCGCTGCTGCCCTGTCAGCAGCGAGAGAAGCGTTCCAGCGTCGCGATGAGATTGTTGAAAACGACGCTGTGGATTTTGGTATCGCGCTTCATACCGGGGAGGTGATTTTCGGAAACGTGGGAACGGAAAAGCGACTGGACTTCACCGTTATTGGAGCAGCCGTGGCTAAGGTCAGCAGAGTTGAGGATATGACCAAGAACCTTGGCTTCTCGCTTTTGGCGACCGGGGCCTTTTCAGCACCGGTCCCAGAACCAGCTACGAAAATGGGGCCCCAGTATTTCGCGGTTTTGCTGAAGTCACTGACATTGTCGCCTATGATATTGCTGACTCAGCTCAGCTGCATCGCCCAGCGTTTGCCCTTGGTCTCCTTCGGGCTCTGAGCAGACCCTCGCTGGATTTTTGCGAGTGTCTGCAGTCTCGCGTTAAGCCGCCATTCACGCTGGAAATTTGTTGTTTTGGTTCTTAGTGACCGCTTTCGCCAGCACCGGACATTTGACAAAAAATGGCGAGTGACCGAG